>NZ_BDBC01000009.1 GCF_001612785.1 Nocardia beijingensis NBRC 16342 | reverse complement strand
GTTGCGCTCCGCCGCGCCGCGTTCGGCCCGGTCGGCGCCTTCGCGCAGCAGGTCACCCGCGACCGTCTGGCCGGAGAGCAGCTGTTGATCCTGACTGGCCAGCGACCACGCGGCGGTCGGGATGCCTGCGGATTCCGGCGCGGGTTCGGCCTGGGGTTTGTGCCGACGGGCCGACCAGGCAGGCAATCCGTTCTCGCCGACGCCTTCGCGCCGGGCCGGTCGTCGATGCGCCTCCGGCTCGGGCGGAGCCTGCCTGCCCGGATTCGCTCTCGGATCGGGCGGCGGCGCGAAGGGCAGCGGTTGCGACTCCGGGGCGAAACCGCCGGTGGACGGGGACCAAGCCGCCGTGGACGGACCCAGGTCCTCGGCGGCTTCCGCGGCCTCCGCCGCCCTGCGCCTCGCCGCGCGCCCACCCCTCGCGCCGTTGCGCTCGGGCAGAGCCGAGCGGCCGAAGCCGGGCTCGTCGAAGTCTCCGTGTCCGTTGCGGCTCGGCTCGCCGATCCCAAGGTCGGACAGCGCGTCGAGGCCGAACGATTCGGACCGGGCCTCCTGCCAGGACCGTGCCTCGGTGGCCTCCTCCTCGGGCTCCTCCCGCCTGCGCCTTCGTCCCGAGCGCGGAGGCGTCTCCGGAGCCGCCGCCAGCGGATCGGGGGCGTACGGGCCGGGCGCGACCGAGAACAGATCGGAGACCGGGGTATCCGGTGACAGCGGATCGAACGACGTGCCGTGGCGCGCGGAGGGCATCTCCCGGCCTGGCATGACCCGGCTGGACCGCCCGGGAGGCGGGTCCGGCTGTGCGTACCCGGCCAGCGGGTCGTACATCGAGATCGGGCCCGACATGGGCGAATACGACGACGGATCGGGCTGCGGCTCGGGCGCGTAGGAAACCGGTTCCGGCGCCGGCGGATCGAACGACGGCGGCGCGTAGGCGGGTTCCTCCGCTCCGGCGTCCGGCGCCGCGTGCGCGGAGTGGCCGCCGCCGTCCCGGATGACCGGCAGGTCACCGGTCAATTCGGCGACGGAGATGCCACGGCCGCTGCGGCGGCGCCTGCCGCCGCCGGACGAGGCGCCGCCCTGCTGGCCGTTACGGGCCAGCAGTTCCGCGACCGACAGCTGTTTGGAGTCCTCGCTCATGACGACACCGTCCCGATCGAGCCCGGCGAAGGCGCGCCGCCGGGCGCGGGCCGACCGTCACCGGTCGCCGAGCCCGCTGAGTATGTTGCTTCGGGTCCACCATTCATATCGGTATCCAGTTTGCGCAGGATCAGCCCTTCGCGCAGCGCCCACGGGCAAATCTCCAAAGTATCGAGCGAAAGTGCCCGCATACTCGCCTCCGCGACCAGTGCGCCGGCCACCAATTGCTGTGACCGATCGGAACTTACGCCTTCCAATTCTGCACGGTCCGCCGCCGTCATCCGCGAGATGAACGCGATCAGTTGGCGCAGGCCCGAGCTCGTGAGTGTACGACGCACCCGAGGGCCCGCCGCGGACGGCGCCGCTCCGGTCAGCCTGGCCAGGGACCGGAATGTCTTCGATGTGCCGACGGCGAGATCGGGCTTTCCCGGCTCGAGCAGCTTCTTCGCCGGTACCACCAACTCGGCGTCGAGCCAGTCGCGCAACACGGCGACCCGGCGCTTGCCCGGCGGGTCCTCGCGCAGCCATTCCCTGGTCAACCGGCCCGCGCCCAGCTGCAAGGACAGTGCGACGTCCGGCTCCTCGTCACCGCCGTTGGTCATCTCGAGCGAGCCGCCGCCGATGTCGAGGTTGAGAATGCGCCCCGCGCTCCAGCCGTACCAGCGGCGCACCGCGAGAAAGGTCAGCCGGGCCTCGTCGACGCCGGACAGCACCCGCAGGTCGACGCCCGTCGACTCGCGAACGCGGCTGAGCACCTCCTCGGAATTCGCCGCCTCCCGCAGCGCCGAGGTGGCGAACGGCATCAGCTGGACGCATCTGGAGGTCTCGGCGATGGAGGCGAATTCGGCCACGGTGTCGATCAGCCGCTGCGCGCCCGCCTCGGTGATGCAACCGGCGGCATCGATGTTCTCCGCGAGCCGCAAGGTGGCCTTCGTCGAACTCATCGGCAGGGGGTGACCGCCACGATGCGCGTCCACCACGAGCAGGTGAACGGTATTGCTTCCGACGTCGAGTACCCCAAGCCGCACATGAACACGGTACTGGGTGGTGCTGCGCGTCGGCCCAGGCGACCGAGCTGTTAGCGTCGTCTTTCGTGACGGTAGGCGCATCACCGAGCAGCCCGACCCGGCCCCGACCAGCGGGGAAGATCGACCCAGCCCCCGAAGTCGAACCAGACTTTCCCCGCGAGTGGATCGAGTTCGTAGATCCGGCAAACGACGAGCATCTGATCGTCGCGGATCTGACCTGGCTGCTGTCGCGGTGGACGTGCGTGTTCGGCACCCCGGCCTGTCAGGGCATCCTGGCCGACCGGCCGGATGACGGCTGCTGCTCGCACGGCGCGTTCCTCTCCGACGACGACGACCGCAAACGGCTGAGCCGCGCTGTGAAGATGCTCACACCCGAGGACTGGCAGCTGCGGGACGAGGCGACCAACGCGCAGGGCAAGGTCACCAAGAGCGGCTATCTGGAACTCGACGAACTGGACGACGAGCCCGCGCTGCGCACGCGCCGGTTCGACGGCGCCTGCATCTTCCTCAACCGCCCCGGCTTCGCAGGCGGCATCGGCTGCGCCCTGCACTCCATGGCGCTGCGGCGCGGCATCGAGCCGCTGGAGGTGAAGCCGGACGTGTGCTGGCAGCTGCCGATCCGCCGCACCCAGGACTGGGTGGACCGGCCCGACGGCGTGCAGATCCTGCGCACCGTGATCACCGAATACGACCGCCGCGGCTGGGGGCCGGGCGGCGCGGACCTGGACTGGTACTGCTCGGGCTCGCTGGACGCCCACGTCGGCGCCAAGCCGGTGTGGCAGTCCTACGCCCCCGAGCTGACCGAACTCATCGGCGCGCCCGCCTACGCGGAGCTGGCCAGGCACTGCAAACGCCGCGAGGGCCTCGGTCTGATCGCCGTGCACCCGGCGACGGTGCACGCCGATCGGATGCGGGAGACCACCGACCCGCGCGCCTGATCGTTTGCCGACCGAGCGCTCGATCGGGCGGCTTCCGGCGGCGCGCTCGATCGGGCGGTTCACCCCGTCGCCATGCGAGCTTCACCCGGATCGGGTTTGATGTGCCGTTATGTCCAAGAAAGTTCTCACCGCGGCGACCATCGCACTGGGCGCCGCCCTCTCGCTGACCGGAGTAGCCCACGCCGAGCCGAACGGCGACCCGCACAAGTTCTTCGACTTCACCACGGAGTTCGTGTCGGCCACCGATCCGGCCGCGGTCAACGCCAAGGCCGCGGGCAAGCTGCTGATCGCCAGCCCCTACGGCACTTCGCACACCATCGCCTGCCGCGGCACCAACACCGCGGACCTCTACGACTGCATGCAGGAAGACGATCTGGGCTGGATCACCCTGCAGAAGACCGAGACCCCCCTCGGCACCACCTGGATCTACGTGCCCTGAGCGACCACGAACGGCAACGGCCGAGAGCACCGCAGTGCTCTCGGCCGTTTCAGGTTCTCGCCTCGCGCGGGCCTCATGCCTCCAGTTTGTAGCCGAGGCCGCGCACGGTGACCAGATGTTCCGGCTTGGCCGGGTCCGCTTCGATCTTCGAGCGCAGCCGCTTGACGTGCACGTCCAGGGTCTTGGTGTCGCCGACGTAGTCGGCTCCCCACACGCGGTCGATCAGCTGACCGCGGGTGAGCACCCGCCCGGAGTTGCGCAGCAGGTATTCGAGCAGGTCGAACTCCTTCAGCGGCAGAGTGACCGGCTTGCCGTTCACCATCACGGTGTGCCGGTCGACGTCCATCCGGACCGGACCCGCTTCCAGCACGCCGCTCTCGTTGGAGCCCTCCAGTTCGTCGCCGGCCCCGCGGCGCAGCACGGCGCGGATGCGCGCGATGAGTTCGCGGGCGGAATACGGCTTGGTGACATAGTCGTCGGCGCCGAGTTCCAGGCCGACCACTTTGTCGATCTCGCTGTCGCGCGCGGTGACCATGATCACCGGGACGCCGCTGCGGGTGCGCAACTGCTTGCACACGTCGGTGCCGCTCATGCCGGGCAGCATCAGGTCGAGCAGGACGATGTCCGCACCGGACCGGTCGAACTCGGCGAGCGCGGACGGCCCGTCACCGACGACGGTGACCTCGAAACCCTCCTTGCGCAGCAGGAACGCGAGCGGATCGGCCAGCGACTCCTCATCCTCGACGATCAGAACACTCGTCATCTGCGTGCCTCCACACCATTCGGTCGGCCCGGTCCGGTGGGACGCGGGCTTGTTTCTATCGTGCTCACCACGGCGCCGTCGTTGTCGTCGTCGGCGCCTGTTTCGTGGTGGGCGGGTATGCGCAAGGTGAACGTCGATCCGGTGCCCAGCTTGCTCCACAGGGTGATTTCCCCGTTGTGGTTGGCGGCCACGTGTTTGACGATAGCCAGACCGAGACCGGTACCGCCCGTCTGGCGTGAACGCGCCTTGTCGGACCGGAAGAACCGCTCGAACACCCGCTCCTGGTCCTCCTTGGCGATGCCGATGCCGCGGTCGGTGACCGCCATCGCCACGTGATCCCCGCGCAGCGATCGGCTCACCGACACGTGCGAGCCGGGAGGCGAGTAGGCGATCGCGTTCTCCACCAGGTTGGACAGGGCGGTGACCAGCAACGTCTCGTCGCCGAGCACCTCGAGACCGCTCGGGCGGTCGGTGCTGACCGTGATCCCGGCGGCCTCGGCGGCGGTGCGGGAACGGTCGACCGCTTGGGTCACCACGGTGTCCACGTCCACCACCTCGAGTTCGGGCAGCTTCTCCGCGCCCTGCAAGCGGGACAGCGCGATGAGCTCGGTCACCATCTTGCCGAGACGGCGCGATTCGCCGAGCACGCGCTGACCGAAATGCCGCACGGCCTCGGGGTCGTCGGCGGATTCCAGCAGGGCTTCGGCCAGCAGGCTCATGGCGCCGACCGGGGTCTTGAGTTCATGGCTGACGTTGGCGACGAAGTCGCGCCGGGTGGCCTCCATGCGCGCCTGTTCGGAGTCGTCGTCGGCGAACAGCACGGTGAAGGTGGTCTCCTCGCGCGACAGCTGCCTGGCGACGCCGCGCACCGCGATGCGGCCGCGGCCGGGGACCGGATTCTTGGCGGTGAGGTCGAACTCCGCGGATTCGCCGGTGGCGAGCACCTTCTCCACGGCGGCCCAGGCGCGCTCGTCGAGCAGGCGGTTGCGGACCAGGCCGAGTTCCTCCGCGCGCGGATTGACCAGCACGACGTCGCGGTACTCGTCGACGACCGCGATCCCGCTCTCGGAGGCGAGCACGATCAGATCGAGAACCTGGGACATGGTGAGACCGGACTCGGCCTGCCTGCGCGCGGCCTGCCTGGCATTCACATACGGGATCAATAGCCCGCCGACTGCCAGGCCGACGACAGCCGCCAAGATGGCCAGCAGCACGGCCTGGGGAACACTCACATTTGAATCGTACGGTCGCCGACCGGTCGGCCGACGCGGGGTACACGAAGTTTCGCGCAGGTCATAGGCCCTTCCGGCGCCGTTAGCCGCATGTTTACGCGCTGTTCGACGTCAGCTCTGCGGGTCGTATCCACCAGCCGGTCGGTTCGCTTCGTCCTCGGCTTCGGCGAGTGCCTCGTTGACCGCGGCGCCGTGCTTGTCCACCCATTGGCCGAGGGCGTAGATCGGGATCAACAGGTCCACGCCCGCCTCGGTCAGCTCGTATTCGACCCGCGGCGGGGCCTCGGCGTACCGGTGACGGCGCACCAGCGTCATCCGTTCCATCCGGCGCAGCGTCTGCGTCAGCATCTTCTGACTGATCCCGCCGATCGCGGTGCGCAGCTCGCCCGGACGCATGGGTCCCTCGCGCAGCAGATAGACCAGCACCGGTAGCCAGGAGTTGCCGAAGATGTCCACACCCATGCGGGCCGGGCAGTCGGATTCGAAGTCGCCGTACGGCGCGAAGTCCACCCGCTCGGAGCCGAGCGGGTCGATGGGTGCTGCGCTCACGACTCCAGCTTGCCAGCGCCGTCGCGCACCTCCGGGTGCCTTTCGCGATCCCTAGCGTCGGCGGCGTACACATCTCGAGTCAGGAGTTCGGATGCGAATCGGAATCATCGGCGCAGGCGCGATGGCGCGGGCGCTCGGCGGCGGCTGGAGCGCGGCGGGGCACGAAGTGCTCATCGGCGCGCGATCCGCCGGCGCCGCCGCGGAATCGGCGGCCGCGATCGGCGGGCGGGCCGGAAGTATCGCCGACGCGGCGACTTTCGGCGACGTCGTGCTGCTCGCGTTACCCGTGCCCGCGCTGCCGGACGTGCTGCCCGCGATCGCGGAGTCGCTGGCCGGACGCACGGTGATCGACTGCACCAACGCCTTCGCCCCGGACGCGGCGGCCCCCGAAGGAGCCACCGCCTTCGTGCTCGCAGAGGACGCTGTCGCGGAACAAATCGCGGCGCTGACGCCGGAAGCGCACGTGGTGAAGGCGTTCAACCTGTGCGCCGCCGAGGTGTGGCAGGCCGACGCGCGCGTCTTCGACGACCGCCGCTTGGCGGTGCCGCTGTGCGGCGACGACGAAGCCGCGGTGCGGACGGTCGCCGGACTGGCCGAGGACCTGGGATTGCGGGCGTTCCCGGCGGGCGGGCTGCACCGGGCCCGGTATCTGGAGGCGATGTCGGTGTTCACCGTCGGTCTCTGGTTCGCCGGGCACGATGCCCGCGCGATGTTCCCGCCCTTGGCGGCCGCCTTCGCCGCCGCCGACTGACCGGGCCGGAGCGTGCACCCGCACCCATACCCCGCAATGTCAAGCATGATGCGCGCGGGTGCACGCTCGGACCCCGCCCCGGATCTACCAGCCCGGATTACCGCGGACCGGGATGTTGACGAAGCTCGGACGGCCGGGGTCCAGCTCCAGATGCTGTGGCCGCATGCCGGTGTCGATCAGCATCGGCAGGATCGGCAGGCCCTTGGGGAAGTTGCCGGCGTACACGTCGACGCGCAGCCGGTGCCCGGGTTGCAGGATCGCCTCGGTAGCGGGCAGCGCGATGTCCAGCGTGGTCACCTCGCCAGGCACCGTCGGCTGCCGCTGCTCCAGCGAGGTGTACGGCCGGGGATCGGTGTAGTCGCCGTTGGCCGACTTACTGCTGTTCGCCTCATCGATCGCCCGCAGCGAGGCCATGAGCTGCCCCGACGACAGCACGCTCGACTGCCCGTCCGGCGCGACGTCGTTCACCGTGACCACCCAGTACCCGTCGGCGGCGTCCTGGACGGTGTTGAGCCGCACCGCGATCCGCCCCGAGATCGTGGTCGGCTCGGCGACCGGGGCGCTGGTGAAGGTCAGGCCGTTGAGTTCCTCGACCCTGGAGTCCTTCGCGCACCCGTCGATGACCGACAGCACACCGGCGGTGCCCTGGGCGGCGTCGTTGGAGCACAGGCTGGTCAGGCCGGGCGCGACGGTCAGGCGCGCCGGCTCGCCGGTGCCCGCGCTATCGAGCGAGCCGTCGTACAAGCTGTTCGCGGTACCGCTGAGCGCGGCGGACAGATACATCCTGCGATGCACCGCCTGCCCCGAATCCGCGGCGGCGGTCGGCGCGGCGAACGAGTCGGTGGTGATCCAGCCGCCGCCCTGCTGGCGCAGCGTGATCGGGCCGTACTGCTCGATGCCGTTGTCGATGTCCTTGAGCCACCGGTCGAACCAGGCGCGCTGCAACACGTCCAGCCGCGGCGGCAGGCCCGGCTTGCCGTACTCGTTGCCCGAGTTCAGGTGATAGGTGTTGCCCATCAGCAGCTGCTTGTGGCCCGGCGGCAGCGGAATCTCGTTGTAGATCTTGGATTCGGAGTAGGTGAACAGGTCGTGCCAGCCACCGGTGACGAAGGTCGGCGTCCGGATTCCGCTGGGGTCACCGAGCCAGTCCTCGCGCGGGCCGGAACCGTCGGTCAGCAACTCCTTGGCGCGCGGGTCGAGATCTTCGATGCGCGCGGTGGTGTAGACGTTGAGCAGCACGTCCATGAAGGTCAGCGGGTCGCGGGCGCGGTCGGCCAGCCACGTGGTGTCCAGCTGCCCGTTGAGCACCGAGGCCAGATCGGGGATCAACTTGAGGCCGTTGATCGCGGTGAGCCACAACGGAATGAAGTTGAAGCCGAAGCCGCCGCCCGGCGCGAGCACGTCGTTGACCAGATCGCTGCCCGGCACTACCGGGAAGATCGCCTGCAATGCGGGCGGCCGGTTCTCGGCGACCTGCACCTGGTTGATCCCGGAGTAGGAGATGCCGTTCATGCCGACCCGTCCGTTGGACCACGGCTGGCGCGACGCCCAGTCGATCACCTCGAGCGTGTCCTGCTGCTCACGTCCGCGCAGCATGTCCCAGACGCCCTGGGAGAAACCGGTGCCGCGCACGTCGACGACCACCTGCGAGTAGCCGCTCTTGATCAGCTGGCGGTCGACGGTGAAGTTGCGCAGTTCGCCCCCGCCGAAGGCTTTGGTCAGGTCGGTGACTCCGGACAGCGGGGTGCCGCTCATGTCGATCTGCCGGAAGAATTCGATCAGCGCGTCGGACAGGCCGGGGATCGACTGCGCGTGATCGGCCAGGTTCGACACCAGTTTGGTGTACGGCGTCAGGTTGACGATCGTCGGCGTGGGGGTGTCGATGGGGCGGCCGGAGATGTCCGCGGGCCGGTAGACGTTGCCCTTCAGGACCGTTCCGTCACTCATCGTGATGGGGACGTCCCACTGGATGTTGATGTTCGGGTACTGCTGTGGACCATCCTGGGTGACCGTCCAGGCCGCTCCCGCGGCGCCGCCGTCCGGGCCGGTCGGCGGCGCGACGGCATCGGCGCCGCCGGCTAGCAAGGGGACGAGCATCGTGGCGGCAACCGCCGCCACCGTGGCCCGCAACGCGTTCTTCATCGGACGTGATCCACCTCTCGGCTGGTCGAACGACCAGAGTGTACCGACTTACTTGCCGGTAAAAACAGTGGGTAACTTAAACCGCCGACGTCGTGTCGCGGAGCGACCGGCATTGCCCGGCGTGTCGCACGGCAACGCCCCCGCCCGTCCATCGAAACGACGACGCGCTGCCACCCGGGCCGGGTGACAGCGCGTCGGTACTACGTGATGCGGACTATTTGCCGCCCTGTCCCGCGACGGCGGCGGCGCCCGCGGCGGCCGCCTCCGGGTCGAGGTACTCGTGCGGGCGCACCGGGCGGAGGTTCTCGTCCAACTCGTACCGCAGCGGGATGCCGGTGGGGATGTTCAGACCCGCGATGTCGTCGTCGGAGATCCGGTCGAGGTGCTTGACCAGCGCGCGCAGCGAGTTGCCGTGCGCGGCGACCAGCACCGTCTTGCCGGACAGCAGATCCTTGGAAATGGTCGACTCCCAGTACGGCACCATCCGGTTCACCACGTCGAGCAGGCACTCGGTCTTCGGCACCTCGATGCCCGCGTAGCGCGGGTCGCCTTCCTGGCTGTACTCGTTGGCCGGGTCGATCGGCGGCGGCGGGGTGTCGTAGCTGCGCCGCCACAGCATGAACTGCTCGTCGCCGTACTTCTCCCGGATCTGCGCCTTGTTCTTGCCCTGCAATTCGCCGTAGTGGCGCTCGTTGAGCCGCCAGTCCCGGATCACCGGGATCCAGTGCCGGTCGGCGGCGTCCAGCGCGATGTTCGCGGTGGAGATCGCGCGACGCAGCAGCGAGGTGTAGACGACGTCCGGCAGGATGCCGTGCTCGGCCAGCAGTTCCCCGGCACGCTTGCCCTCGGCGATGCCCTTGTCGGTCAGATGCACGTCCACCCAGCCGGTGAACAGGTTCAGGGCGTTCCATTCGCTTTCGCCGTGGCGCAGCAGCACGAGGGTGTACGTCATGGGGTCATCCTCCCATGTGCGCTCGGGCCGGTCGCATCGGTTCCCGTCCGGTCGCCGCGACGCCCGCGCGAAAGCGCGATGTCAGGCCGGTTCCTCCGTGGCGAGCACGCCCGCGCCCGCCAGCGTCGCCCCGTGGCTGATCGCGGAGAGTTCCACGTGCAGTCCGCGCAGGAATGTCAGCCCGGCGTGCGCGTGCACCGCGGCGCGCAGCGGATCCCACAGCGGCGCACCGGATTGCGCGAAGCCGCCGCCGATCACCACCCGGTCGACGTCGAGCAGCGCGGCGGCCGAGGCGATCGCCGCGCCGAGCGCGGTGCCCGCCCGGTGCAGCGCCGCGACGGCGATCTCGTCGCCCGCGTGCGCGTCCGCGGCCAGCCGCGCCCCCGTGCCGCCGGACCAGCCCTGCTCGCGCGCCCAGCGCACCGACGACATGCCGCTCGCGACCGCCTCGACGCAGCCGCGGCCGCCGCAGCCGCACGGCGTGTCCCAGCCGGGCACGACGATGTGCCCGACGTGCCCGGCGTTGCCGGTGCGCCCGAGCAGCACCTTGCCGCCCGCCACAATTCCGCCGCCGATCCCCGACGACACCGTCATGGCCAGCGCGTCGCGGACCCCGCGCAGCGCGCCCATGCGGTGCTCGGCCAGCGCCAGACAGGCGCCGTCGATGGCGAAACGAATGGCGGCGGCGGGAAACAGCTCCCGCACGGCGGCGACGATCGGAAAGCCCGCCCGCCACTCGGGAATGTTCAACGGACCCGTGACGCCCGCGCGCACATCCACCGGCCCGGCCGCACCGATCCCGACGGCGCTGACGGGCTCCGGCCCCGCGACCGCGAGCAGCAGGTCGCGACAGGCGTCCCACACCCCCGCGCCGGGCACGTCCACCCGGCGCACGTCGCGCACCTCGGCGCCGGGGCCGACCACCCCGGCCGCGAACTTCGTCGCGCCGATGTCAAGAGCGAGAATCGCCACCGCCGTCCCTTCACCGAACCGAACCACCCGCGATTGTCACCCGGCGGGCCGGACCCGGCGAGGACCGGCTACGGCTTGTCGGCGGAATCGACCAGATGCTCGAAGGCGCGCAGGTTCTGCAGCGACTCGCCGCGCGAGACGCGCCACTTCCACTCGCGCCGAATGGATTCGGCGAAGCCGAGTTCCAGCAGCACGTTGAAGTCGGCGTCGACGGCCTCCAGCACCTGCCCGAACACGCGGTCCAGTTCGTCGGCGGTGACGGCGTGCCCGGACATGCGGCCGACCAGATAGATGTCGCCGACCCGGTCCAGGGTGTACGCGACGGCGTAGAGCCTGCGGTTGCGGCGCAGCAGGAACTTGTACACGCCTTCGAAGTTCTCGTCCGGCTTACGGCAGACGAACGCTTCGAAGCGAACCCCGTGCTTGCCCACCGTCACCATCACGGTGGTCTTGAGCTTGCGCTCGCCGGGCAGGACGACGACGAAGGTCTCCTCCCCCGGCCGGGTGTATTCGATCTCCCGGTCCCGCAGCGTCTCGTCGATCAGCCGCGCGGTCGTCTGTACCTCGTTCACCGGCGTACTCCCATCCGGCGCCGCCACAGCGCCCGCGATCTCGCCTGACTGTTCTCACCGAGCAGTGCGGCCGTCCGCTCGCCGGCCAGGCCGTCGCGGCCGGCGGCCGCCCGGTCGTACGCATCCTCCCGCACATCGCTGTGCGCCAGGCCGCGACCGCCGAAAACCGCCCGCTCGTCCCGGAAACCGGCCATGGCCGCGGCGTAGCTGGCCAGCAGCCCGTCGGCGGTGTGCGCCCAGGAGAAATTGGCCGCGTGCGTGACGGCCCGTTCGCCCATCCTGCGCAGCCGGTCCGGGTCGTCGAGCAGGTAGCGCAGGGCGTTCGCCCAATCGGCGGTGCGGTGGCCGGGGACGAGCAGCCCGGACACCTCGTGCCGCACGGCCGTGCCGAGACCGCCCACATCGGCTGCCAGCACCGGCGTGCCGCTGGCCTGCGCCTCGATCGCGACCAAGCCGAAGGACTCGTTGTAGCTGGGCACCGCGACCAGGTCGGCGGCGCGGTAGACCAGCACCAGCCGCTGCGGCGGCTGTGGAGGCAGGAAGCTGACCCGCTCGGCGATGCCCAGTTCGGCGGCCAGCTCGATCAGCGCGTCGGGCCGCTCCAACCCGCTGCCGGACGGACCGCCGACGATCAGCACGCGCAATTTGCGTTCCGGGTCGGCGCGCAAGACCTCGGCCGCGGCGCGCACCAGCACATCGGGCGCCTTCAGCGGCTGGATGCGCCCGACGAACGCGACGATCCGCTCGTCGGCGGCCAACCCGAGCTCGGCGCGGGCGGCGGCCTTGTCACCGGGGCGGTAGCGAGTCAGGTCGGCGCCCGGCGGCACGACGTCGATGCGCTCGGCGTCGGCGCCGTAGAGTTCGACCAGCTGGCGTGCCTCCTCGGCGGTGTTGGCGACCAGCCGATCGGATTCGGCGATCACCTGCTTCTCGCCGATCTCGCGGGTCGCCGGTTCCGGACAGTCGCCTTCGGCCAGCGCGGCGTTCTTCACCGCCGCCAGGGTGTGCGCGGTGTGCACCAGGGGCACCCGCCACCGGTCCCTGGTCAGCCAGCCGACCTGGCCGGACAGCCAGTAGTGCGAGTGCACCAGGTCGTAGTGGCCGGGCAGGTGCCTGGCCTCCTGACGCAGCACCTCCGCGGTGAAGGGGCACAGCTGGGTGGGCAGATCGTGTTTGTCCAGCCCCTCGAACGGGCCTGCCACCACGTTGCGCACCAGCACGCCCGGCGCGGCCTCTTGGACGGGCGGAACGTTCGACGCGGTGGCCCTGGTGAAGATCTCCACCTCGGTGCCACGGCGAGCCAGCTCGACGGCCGTCTGCAGGACATAGACGTTCATCCCGCCCGCGTCGCCGGTGCCCGGCTGAGCGAGTGGTGAGGTGTGCACCGATAACACGGCGATACGGTTCGGCCGTAGGTCCAGGCGCTGACTCACACTATCCATAGTGCACGTTGCGTTCCCCGGCCCAGACACGCTATCCGCGGCAAGTGAGAGCTATCACAGGGCAGACATGAATCCGATCACAGGCTCTCGGTGAACGCGCTCACCTCCGCGACGAACCGCGCACGGTCCTCGATGAACAGGCCGTGCTGAGCGCCTTCCCAGAGCGAGACACGCGCGTTCGGCACCGCCTCCGCGATGTACCGGCCGTTGTCGACGGGGACCACCCTGTCGGCCGTCCCGTGCAGGACGAGCACCGGAACGTCCAGCGTGCGGAGGGTCTCGGTGTTGTCGACGGTCCGGTAGAACAGCGCTTTGCGCACGGCGGGCGGGGTCGCGAGACTGGCTCCGAACAAGCGTTGCGCGTCGGGTCCCTTGTCCGCGCCGGGGCCGGTGTTCGCGTTGCCGAACACGCCGAAGGCGCGCACCGCCCGCCCCGCGCTCTCCTCGAACACGCCGGGAATCGCCTCCTGCATCATGCTGCCGGTCGCCGCGCCGGGCACGCCGGGACCGATGTTCGCCATCGAGCCGGTGTAGACGACGCCCGCGACCGCGCCGGTGCCGTAGGCGGTCAGATAGTCCGACAGCACGATCCCGCCGTAGGACCAGCCCAGCAGCACCGCGCCGGACACGATGTCCTCGGCCGCCAGCACCGCGGCGACGTCGGCCGCCCAGTTCTTCGGATCGTCGTAGCCCACCGCGGGCGCGTCGGAGTAACCGTGGCCGCGCAGGTCGACGGCGATCACCCGGAAGCGCGCGGCGAGGTCCTCGGCGGCACCGCCCCAGCAGCGCAGATTCGCCGACCAGCCGTGCAGCAGCACCAGCGGCCTGCCCTGCGCCGGACCACTCACCCGGTAGACGATGTTCGTTCCGTCCGCGCTCAGCACGTCCCGTATAGCCATGCACCGAGGCTAACCGTGCTCGCGGTGACCGCACGGACCCGGCGAACCGGGCGCACCTAGGATCTGTTCGCATGAGCACTCGCACCGCCGTCGTCACCGGAGCCAGCTCGGGAATCGGGGAGGCCACCGCCCGCGAACTGGCGAAGCAGGGCTACCACGTCTACGTCGGTGCGCGCAGGGTCGATCGCCTGCGCCGCCTCGCCGACGAGATCGGCGGCACCGCGGTGGAACTCGACGTCACCTCCGACGAGTCGGTGCTGGCGTTCACCGAAGCGGTCGAGCGCGTCGACGTGCTGGTCAACAACGCGGGCGGCGCCAAGGGCCTGGCCCCGGTGGCCGAAGCCGACCTGGACGACTGGCGCTGGATGTGGGAGACCAACGTGCTCGGCACGCTGCGGGTCACCAAGGCGCTGCTGCCGAAGCTGATCGCCTCCGGCGACGGGTTGATCGTCACCGTCACGTCGGTGGCCGCGTTCACCGCCTACGACAACGGTTCCGGTTACACCTCCGCCAAGCACGCCCAGGCCGTGCTGCACCGCACGCTGCGCGGCGAGCTGCTCGGACAGCCGGTGCGGCTCACCGAGATCGCGCCCGGTGCGGTGGAGACCGAGTTCTCGCTCGTGCGTTTCGGCGGCGACGCCGAGCGCGCGGCCAAGGTGTACGAAGGCATCGATCCGCTGGTCGCCCAAGACATCGCGGAGGTCATCGGGTTCGTCGCGTCGCGGCCGGCGCACGTCAACTTGGATCAGATCATCATCAAGCCGCGCGACCAGGCGGATGCGGGCCGGTTCGCCCGCCGCACCTCATAGCGCGAAACTATCACCCGACGCGAGGCGCCGGTCCGGCCGCGGATTGCTGGACCGTCGCTCTTCGCCCGGAGCCGTTAGCATCCGAGAAGCCGCAAGCGTAAGGACATCGGATGGGAGTGATTCGGCTCATGCTCAAGGGCTTCAAAGAGTTCCTGATGCGCGGGAACGTCATCGACCTCTCGGTCGCCGTCGTCATGGGCACCGCGTTCACCTCCGTGGTGACCTCGGTGACCAAAGGCGTGATCAATCCGCTGCTCGCGGTGTTCGGCAGCACCAATCAACTCGGCCTCGGCGTGCAGCTGATCCCGTCCAAGCCGGCCACCTTCATCGCCATCGGCCCGATCATCACGGCCGCCATCGATTTCGTCATGGTCGCCGCGGTGCTGTATTTCGTGCTGATCCTGCCCATGAAGACGATCAAGAACCGCTTCGGCACGCCCAAGGCGGCCGAGCCGACCCAGATCGAGCTGCTGACCGAGATCCGCGACCTGCTCGCCGAACGGCACGACGCGGTTCGCGCCCAACGCGCGGCCGATCGGGAGGTCGAGAAGGAACACGCCGACGATGCGACCGAAGAGCAGAACGTGAAGGTGCGCTAGCACCGGTCAGCGCGCTCCGGCGGGTTGCGGGGGCAGGGGCGTGGCGGAGACGACGGCCGACGGCGCACCTTGCAGCGCGGACATGGTTTTCCAGGTGTCCCAGTCGATCGTCCAGTCGTAGAGGTCGCCGTCGGCGGCCGAGAGCGGGATCGAGGTGCCGGTCACCTCGACCGGGTCGCCGTACAAGGACGTGGGGAAATACGCCTGGGCATCGGCGGGTGACAGATTGATGCAGCCGTTGGTGACGTTCGCCGACCCCTGCGCCGAAAGGGATTCCGGGTTGGCGTGGATGAATTCGCCGTTGTTGGAGATGCGTACCGCCCAGCGTTCGCGGACATTGGTGTAGTACGGCGGATTCGACATCATGAAGTCCTCGTACTTCTCGGTGACCACGTGGATGCCGGAACGAGTGACGTTGCGCGCCTCGTTGCCCTCGCCGTAACTGACCGCGAAATCGAAGAGCGTCTGCCCATCGCGGACCACCTGCATGCGGTGACTCGGCGCGCTCGCCTTGACGATCTGGCTGCGGCCGATGCGGAAATCGGTGGTCAGATCGGAATCGCCGTAGTTGCCGCCGCCCAGGTCGAGGCCGTAGAGCCGGGCCGAGACGTGCACGCTGGTCCCCGGCGTCCAATAGTTCTTCGGACGCCAGTGCAGGCGGGAGCCGCCGTCGTCGGGAAACCAGGCCCACGCGCCTTCGGTGGGCGGGTCGGTGGTGATCGTGAGCGCCTTCTCCACCGCCGCCTTGTTCGAGACGGAGGACTTGAACTGCAGGATGATCGGCGCCGCGATGCCGACTTCCTGGTTGTCGCCGATGTTCAGAGTCGCGGGGACGGTGCTCTTGGGCGTGAGGGTGTGGAACGAGCCGTCGATCGGGATGGGCTTGCCGTCGGTGCCGACGGCGGTGCCCGACCAGGTGTAGGTGGCGTCGTAGCCGAGCGGCTCGGTGATGGTGTAAGCGCGCCGGTCCGGTGCGAGTTCGCCGCGGACCTGTTTGCCCGCGGCGTTGGTCAGCGCGATCTGATCGATCGTGCCGTCGCTGATCGTCACCGAGACCGGGGCGGTCGGGTTGACGTTCGCCGCGTCGTCGGCGGGAGCCAGCGTCGCTTTGGCGATCGGACCCGTTGCGGGACGCGGCTTGCCGGAGCCGCGGTCTATCGTGCAGCCTGCCACCGTGGCGACGACCACGAGCAGGACGGCCGACACCACGGCAACCGATCGGCGGATCATCGTGCGGTGGTTCACTTCGTCGAATCTACGCGCGGCGCAGGGCGCGGTTCGTCGGCGCAGCGTGTGGTGTCGGCCTCAACGGGTCAGAGCGTGACACCCACGGTGACCGGTTCGGGTTCCAGCCGGATCCCGAAACGCTCGGCCACGCCGTCGCGGACGGTCCGGGCGAGCGCCACCACGTCGTCGGCATTCGCGCCGCCGCGATTGGTCAGTGCCAGTGTGTGTTTCGTCGACAGCCGGGCCGGCGCGCCGTCGCCGGGGAAGCCCTTGGCGAAACCCGCCCGCTCGATCAGCCAACCCGCGGAGAACTTGACCCCGTCCGGCGCGGGGTAGGTCGGCACCGCGACGTCGCCCACGTGCGCGGCGATCGCGGCGCGCACCTGGGCCACCCGCTCCGGCGCGACCACCGGATTGGTGAAGAACGAACCGGCGCTCCACGTGTCGTGGTCGGCGGGATCGAGGACCATGCCCTTGCCCGCGCGCAACCGAAGCACCGCCTCCCGCACCTGCGCGGCGGGCCGGGACTCGCCGTCCGCGGCGCCCAGCCGGGAGGCCAGTTCGCCGTAACGCAGCGGCACGCTGGAACCGTCGGCGCGCAGGGCGAAGTCGACCGCGAGCACGACGGCGTCGTCGCGGTGCTTGAGCACGCTGGTGCGGTAACCGAAGCCGAGTTCGCCCGGCTCCACCCAGCGGATCTCGCCGCTGGCGCGATCGAGCAGACGCACCCGGCGCAGCAGGTTCGCCACCTCGGCGCCGTAAGCGCCCACGTTCTGCACGGGCGTCGCACCCGCCGAGCCGGGAATGCCGGACAGGCACTCCAACCCCCCGAGACCCGCCTCGACCGTCGCGCGCACCACGGCGTCCCAGTTCGCTCCGGCCTCGGCGACCACACCGCCGTCGCCGATCTCGACGCCGGTGGTCGCGATCCGCACCACGACGCCGTCGAAGCCGTCGTCGCTGATCAGCAGATTGGAGCCACCCGCGAGCAGCAGCACCGGGACACCCGCGGCGTCCAGCGCGCGGACCGTCGCGACCAGCGACTCGGTCGTCGCGCATTCGGCGACCAGGGCGGGCCCGCCCACGCGCAGCGTGGTCAGCTCCGCCAGCCGCACGTCGGCGCGCAGCCGCGCGCCGGTATCGGCGAGAAGATCCGAGGGCACCACTCGTGAAGTTCGCACGAAGCTAAACGGTAGCGTGCACGCCGAGGAGTAGTGCGGCCGCTGATGGCTACTAGCTGGCGTATTCGGCCCACGAGCGGATCGGACAGCACGACTCGTGTAGCGCGAACCGCACACGGTAGCGTGTGGAGCCATGGCTACACCGCTGGCGTACACGGCCCGCTACACCCATCCGACCGCCGCGGTGCGCGCGGCCTTCGCGAACGATCAGTACTGGAAGGATCGCATCGCGCAGGTCGGCGGCCCGAACGCCCGGCTGGAGTCGGTCACCGTCAGCGGTGACGAGGTGCGCGTCGAGATGGTGCAGGCCATCGCCGCCGAACAGCTCCCCGCCGCGATCACGGCGGTGCGGCCGGGGGATCTGATCATTCCGCGCGTCGAACACTGGACCGGAGACCAGGCCACCTTCACCGCGCGCGTCGATGGCGCGCCCGCCGAGGTGCGCGGAGCCATCGCCTTGGCCGCCGACGGCTCCGGCGCCGTCACCACGGTCGACGGCAGCATCGAGGTGAAGATCCCGCTGTTCGGCAGCAAGATCGAGAAAGCGATCGCCGAGCACCTCACCGAGCTGCTGAAGAACGAGGCGGAGTTCACCGACAGCTGGCTCGCGGCGCACTGACCGGCCCCGGGAGCGCGGTCACTGTTCGACGTCACATCGTGCGGGCCCGGCGTTCGTGTCAGTTCCGCACTCCACCCGCCCGGCGAGGTCGGCGCCGCCGGTCCCGGTAACGTGTGAGCCCATGGCACGCCGATTGGACTACTCCGCCCGCTATCCGCTGCACACCACAAAAGAGCTGTACGCGGCGCTGTCGAACCGCGACTACTGGGACGCGCGGATGGAAGAGATGCGGAAGTACACCCCCGGCAACGAGGTGGTCCGGCTGGAGGCGGGTGACGACGGGATCTCCGTCGAACTGCACCACGTACTGCCCCGCGACATGCTCCCGGAGATCGCCCAGACGGTGATGCGCAAGGACATGGTGATCACCCGCAAGGAGTTCTACAGCCCGTACGCCGAGGAGACCACCGGCAAGTACTCGGCGTCCATTCCGGCGGGCCCCGGCAGCCTCGGCGGCACCATCCGCCTGTTCTCCACCGACACCGGCTGCACGATGCGCTTCTCGTCCGAGGCGAAGGTGTTCATTCCCATGGTCGGCCCGCGCCTGGAACAGCTGATGCTGGTCAACCTGGTCGACCTGTTCCGCGGCGAGGCCGAGTTCACGGTGCAGTGGCTGGAAGAACAGCACCCCACTCGCTGACCAGACCGGTCGGCACCATCACTCGTGGCACCACCGCCGTCAACCGGCTCCGCCGCAGCGACCGCTGGCTGATCAACGACGAACTCGTCGCCGACCGGCTGCGCGTCGCGCCCGATCCGCTGGTCGTCGATCTCGGGTACGGCGCGAGCCCGTGGACCACGTTCGAGCTGGCCGCCCGGCTGCGCATGATCCGCGCCGACGTGCGAGTGGTCGGATTGGAGATCGACCCGCAGCGCGTGGTGCCCGGCCGCGACGGCGTCACCTTCGCCCGCGGCGGATTCGAATTGGCCGGGCTGCGACCGGTCCTGGTGCGCGCCTTCAACGTGCTGCGCCAGTATCCGGAATCGGCGGTCGGCGCGGCATGGTCGACGGTGCTGGCCGGGCTGGCGCCGGACGGGCTGCTGGTCGACGGCACCTGCGACGAATTGGGCAGGCGCTGTGCGTGGATTCTGCTCGACCGGGACGGGCCGCGCTCGCTCACCCTGGCCTGGGATCCCTTCACCGTCGAGCGTCCCTCCGACCTCGCCGAACGCCTGCCGAAGGCGCTGATCCACCGCAACGTGCCCGGTGAACCGATCCACGCGCTGCTCGCCGCCGCGGATCGCGCCTGGGCGCACGCCGCGCCGATGGCGCCGTACGGCCCCCGCGTCCGCTGGCGCGCGGCGGCGCGGGCGCTGCACGCCGAAGGTTTCCCGGTCCGCCATTACCGCCGCCGCCTGCGCGACAACGTGCTCTCGGTGCCGTGGTCGGCGGTGGCGCCGCTCGGTTAGCCGGCGCGGTTTCGTCACGCTACGGCAAGCGCCCGGTACACCCGGCGCGCGGCGCGCGGCGACAAACGCGCGCCCGCGTCGGTGATCTCATCGCCCGCGCAGCGGTGGATGGCCACCGCGTCGGCAACCACCTCGTTCAAGGCGGACTGCCCGATGTCGGCCTCGGCCAGGTCGAGCACCGTGCGCACCGGCGTGGTCACCAGGAACGGCCCCGCCGACTCCACATCGGCGCCTGCCAGCGCGCGGCGGACCACCACCAGTCGCGGCGGCACCGGCGGGCGCCCCGCCCGCGCCGACAGATGCAGGAACCGCGGGCGCAGACTGCCGAGCCCGTGCAGGTCCGCCGCACTCTGATGGGAGACGACCGCGGCGCCGTCGAACCACGCCGCCCACATCGCGTACTCGTCGAGCGGGCCTTCCGGCCACCCGGCCAACCGGAGCATCCCGACTCCGGCCCTGGTCACCGAGCCGTCGCCGAGACCAGCCCGCACCCGCGCCCCGCACCCGGTGCGCAGCACCTGACGAGTTGTGAAGAAACCGGCGTGCCGACCGGCCCAGCGACGCAGAACGCGCCATCCTTGTTCCGCGGATCCGATCGCGCGGCTCGCCGCTTCGCCAGCCATGGGCATCAGGCTACGCTCGGTCGCAGTGCTTCATGTCACATTCGAACCCCTCACTGCCTCCTCAGAGACGGCACAGAAAGGTCGGGAAGAATTTTGGCCATGAGTACGGACGCAACCTCAACCTCGACGGGCAACCGGCGGCGGCGGGCCCTGCTGATCGCCCTGACCGTGGTAGCGGTTCTGCTCGCCACGGTGTTGGTCGGCGGCGAGGCCTACGCCAGGCACACGGTGTCGAACTGCATCAGCTCGCAGTTCGAGAAGGAGATGGGGTCGAAGATCGACGTCAGCTTCGGGCCCAAGCCGATGCTGCTCACCTGGATCGACGGCAAGGTGCCATCGGTCAAGGTGAACAGCGACGACTCCAAGTTCGGTCCGGCCGTCGGGATGGTGGTGCACGCCGTCTTCCGCGACGTCGACGTCGCCGACCAGAACGGAAGCGTGATCGGCAGCTCCTCGGCCGACGTCACCTGGAGCAACGAAGGGATCAGGGAGACCCTCGGCGGCATGGTCAGCGGGGTGAGTTCCTCGGCGAGCACCGGCATGCTCACCCTGTCGGTGCTCGGCGGCTTCGCCGAACTCCAGCTGAAGCCGCAGATCGTGAACGGCGCGGTGCAGGTGGAGACGATGTCGGCGCAGTTGCTCGGCATCGGCCTGCCCTCCGATCTGGTGCAGGGCATCGTCGACCTGTTCACCAAGAGCCTGCAGAGCTACCCGCTCGGCATGACGGCGACCGACCTGAAGGTCACCGACTCCGGTGTCGATGTCCACCTCTCCGGTGGGCGAACCCAGCTCGAGTCCGCGAGCGACAGCTCCGACACGCGCTGCTGAACCGGCGGTGCCGCAAGGGCTCCCGGCTTCGGTCAGGCCGGGAAGCCGTCGAGGACTTCGCGCGATTTCGACAGCCCGAGCCGGGTCGCGCCCGCGGCGATCAGCTCCGCGGCCGCCTCGGCGGTCCTGATACCGCCACTGGCCTTGACGCCGAGCCGGTCGCCGACCGTTTCGGCCATCAACCGCACCGCGTGCGCGCTCGCGCCGCCCGCGGGATGAAATCCCGTGGAGGTCTTCACGAAATCGGCGCCCGCGCGTTCGGCGACCTGGCAGACCCGCACGATCGCTTCGTCCGGCAGCGCGGCGGATTCGATGATCACCTTCAACAGCGCCCGATCGCCGACCGCTTCGCGCACCGTGACGATGTCCGACAGCACCGCCGTGTAATCGCCCGCGCGCGCCGCGCCGACATCGATGACCATGTCCACCTCGGCGGCGCCCTGGTCCACCGCCAGCCGCGCCTCGGCGCCTTTGACCAGCGAATGATGCTTGCCGGAAGGGAATCCGGCGACCGTCGCGACCACCAGTCCGGGCGCGCGCACCGGCAGCATGGACGGCGACACACAGATCGCGAGCACGCCCAGTGCCCGCGCGTCTTCGATCAGCGCGCCGACCTGCGCCGGCGTCGCCTCCGGCGCGAGCAGCGTGTGATCGATCATGGCGGCCACTTCGGCCCTGGTCAGCGACGTGGAACTAGCCATGGGGTCAGAGTGTGGCATACCGGACGCGAATTCCGTTGCGCGCCTGGCGGCAGTTCCCGCACACTCGTAGCTGATGGCGCATCGGACAACGTGACGCCACGGTCGACCGACCGACGTGCGCGGATGGGCCCTACTTCGTTCGGGAGGAGACGACCGTGCTGATCCGTCGCGAACGCGTCGACGACGCCGCTGCGATCGCGGCGGTGCATCGCAGCGCATTCGCACCTCGCTATGCCCACGCCGCCGCGTCCGGTGATCGTCCCGGCGCCGACCCGCCCGAGGTGGAGCTGGTCGCGAAGTTGCGCAGCGACGAGGGCTGGATCCCGACGCTGTCGCTGGTGGCGATCGAGCACGAGAGCGTGATCGGCCACGTGTGCCTGACCAGAGCCGCCGTCGGCCCGTTCCCCGTGCTGGCGCTCGGCCCGATCGGCGTTCTCGCCGGCCATCAGGGCGCCGGAGTCGGCTCAGCCCTCATGCACGCGGCGCTCGGCGCCGCCGACGCGCTCGACGAACCACTGATCTGCCTGCTCGGCAGCCCGGAGTTCTACCCGCGCTTCGGTTTCCTCCCCGCCGCCCGCCTCGGCATCACCCCCGACGACCCGGCCTGGATCAGCCACTTCCAGGTCCGCGCCCTGTCGGCCTACGACTCCCGGATCACCGGCGAATTCCATTACGCGGAGCCGTTTTACCACCTCTGAGCGCCTCGGACGGCCCGGATGCCGATGCGACGCCGACGGCACCGGTTTCACACTCGGCGTAGGCGACGGGCGCACGCACTACCGATCGGTGGCGAAGGCGCGGCGAATGCCGGGCGGCGCACCTGGGAGGATGTGCTCATGAGTTCCGCTCCACCCGCCCTGGACGACCGCCGCTACGTGCTGACTCTCGGCTGCCCGGATCGGCCGGGCATCATCGCCAGGATCACGTCGTTCATCGCCGAGTTCGGCGGCTCGATCGTGGAGGCCGGGTATCACTCCGACGCGGATACCGGCTGGTTCTTCACCCGTCAGGCGATCAGGGCCGCGACCGTGCCGTTCGGCATCGCGGAACTGCGCGACCGGTTCGCCGGGGTGGCGGCCGATCTCGGCCCGGAGAGCGAGTGGCAACTGCTGGACTCCGGCGCGCGCCGTCGCGCGGTCCTGCTGGTGAGCAAGGACGGTCATTGCCTGCACGACCTGCTCGGACGCGCCGCCAGCGGGGAACTGCCCGCCACCATCGAGGCGGTGATCGGCAACCACCCGGACCTGGCCGCGATGACCGAGGCGCACGGGGTGAAATTCCATCACGTGCCGTTCCCCACGGACCCGGCCGAGCGCGGCCCCGCGTTCGAGGAGGTGCGCGCCCTGGTGGACGCGCACGACCCGCACGCGGTGGTGCTGGCGCGGTTCATGCAGGTGCTACCCGCCGAACTGTGCGAGCACTGGGCGGGCAAGGCGATCAACATCCACCACAGCTTCCTGCCATCGTTCGTCGGCGCTCGCCCCTACCACCAGGCGTTCGCCCGTGGCGTGAAACTGATCGGAGCCACCTGTCACTACGTGACCGCGGAACTGGACGCGGGCCCGATCATCGAGCAGGACGTCATCCGCATCGACCACGCCGACGAAGTGCGCGACATGGTCCGCCAGGGTCGCGACATCGAGCGGGTGGTGCTGGCGCGGGGGCTGCGCTGGCATCTGGAGGGCCGGGTCCTCGTACACGGCCGCAGGACGGTCGTCTTCTCCTGACCGGCGCGAACGGACCGGCGCGTCAGCCCGCGAGATCCGCGCGGCGGGCCTTGTTCGCCGCGGTCAGAACACGCGCGAGTTCCTCGTTGAACCGCTCGTAGGCCTCGACATTCCCGAGATGACCGGTGGGCAGCACCTGGTAACGCGCGAGACTGCCGGTCTGCCGGAGCAGTTCGACGATGCGTTCGGAGTGCACCGGCGGCGTCATGTCGTCGAACTGTCCCGAGATCACCGTCGTCGGCACGACCAGGTTCCGGGCCGCCTCCCCGACATCCATCGTGGCCAGCAGGAAACCGAACTTCGAGCGCACCCGGGCCGGGCACGACCGCACGATGGCCATGCTGAAATCCAACAGCTCGCCTTTGGCCGCCGTGCTGAGGATCTGACGCGCGAACAGCCAGCGCACCGGGGCGATGGGCGGGAAGACCATCGGAGCGCCGAGCCCCAGCCTGCCGAACAGGAACGGCAGCGGCACCTTCAGTTGCAGCAGCCGCAGCGGCCGGTTCAGCAGCGGCACGACCGTGGTCTCCAGGATCAGCCGGTCCGCCGCGGTATTGGTCAGCAGCACCGCGAGCGCTTGGCGCGCGACCCGCTCCGGGTAGCGCCCGGCCCACGCCTGCAACGTCATGCCGCCGAGACTGTGACCGACCAGCACCGCCCGCTGCCCTGGCGCGAGCGCGGCGTCGAGCACGGCGGCCAGGTCGTCGGCCAGCAGATCCATGGTCAGCTCGCTGGAGCCGTAGTCGCTCTCGCCGTGACCGCGCTGGTCGTAGGCGATCACCCTGTATTCGCCCGCGAACGCGTTGATCTGCGGATTCCAGTATTCGAGGCAGCAGGTCCATCCGTGCACGAGCACGACGGCCGGTGCGTCCGACGGCCCGTAGGCGTGTACGCGCAGGCGGGCGCCGTCACCGGCCCGGACCGGAATCACCTCGCGGGCCGCGGTCGGTGGGTTGAACGCGGCGGTCCGGTAGGTACGGGAACGCAGGTCGGCGCTGTGCGCGTCGCGCAAGCTCCGGAGCAGGCCCGGGAAGCTCGTCAACGCGGTCGGCAGCATGGCACGCATCGGACACTCCTTTGTGTTACTGCTAGATACAGTAACCCCGATTCGCGCCGCTTGCTAGTGCAAGCACCCTTACTCGTCGGCGAACTCCACCCTCACCAGCGCGGACCCCGCTGCACCTCGTCCACCTTCGGCCGCACGTCGGCCAGGTAGACACCCGTGGCGATGATCGCCGCGAAGGAGAGCAGGCCCAGACCCGCGGGCGAGAGCAGGAGCACGAGCACGGCCGCCCCGAGAATCGCCAGCCAGATCGGCTTGGTCAGCTTGTCCACCGCGGTGAACGCGTCCGGACGCTGACGCACGGCGTGGATCAGCGCGAAAATCGTCGCACCGAGCGCCGCCAGCCACAGCACCAGCAGGATCATCCCGGTCAATCCGTGCACCATATTCACCCCACCCATCATAGAAGCAACGCCCTCGCGCACCAGGGGTGCGCGAGGGCGTCGAATCGCTTCAGCGGCGGGCGGTTCAGGCCTTCTTGGGGGCGGCCTTCTTCACCGGAGCCTTCTTGGCGGCCGGGGTGGCGGCCTTCTTGGCCGGCGCCTTCTTCGGCGCGCCGTTGGTCACCGGAGCCGGGGTGGCCTCAGTGGTCACCTCGACGACCTCGGCCTCGACGACCGGCGCCGGGGCGGCCACCTCGTCGGCCTCGATCTCTCCCTCGGCCTTGGCCGGGCGGCCCAGCAGCCCGTTGACGCGCTCGAGCACGTCCTCGGCGCGGCTGACCGCGTCGCCGTAGAGGGTCTCGACCTTGCCGATCCGCTCGTCGACGACCTGGTTGGCGCGCAGCCGCTCGATGGCCTCCTCACCGCGGACGGCGAGGTCGGCGTAGAGGTCGAGCGCCTGCCGGTAGTACTTCTCGGCCAGCGCGCGCAGCTCCTCTGCGGTGAACTTCTCGCGCAGCTCGGCGAGGTCGTCCGGCAGTTCCGCGGGCAGGCCGGACAGCCGCTCGCGCAGCGACTCGAATCGGTCCTGGACATCGGCGGGAACGTTGGCGAAGCGCTCGCGCGCCTCCTCCACCCGGGCCTGCACCTCGGTGGCCGCCGCGCGCTCGCGCACCTGGGCGAAAACGTCGTTGACGGCGGTGTAGAGGGCGTCACCCGCGCCGACGGTGGCGAGCAAGGGCTTGGTGACGGTGGCGTTCTTCTCGGTCATGGTGTTTCGTTCTCCTGGCGTGGCGGAGTTTCGGTTGTCGTGCGCGGAACGTCGCTGTCCCATACATCCCCCCCTGCCTCGTTTCCTCCGTTTTCCCGGCGAAACGATTCATAGATGTCCAGGAGCACCTGCTTCTGCCGCTCACTGATGAACGTGTCGGCGAGCAGTGCGTCCCGGACCGGACTGTGCGGCCGCTGCTCGAGATAGCCAGCCCGTACGTACAAGACCTCCGAAGAGACCCGCAGCGCCTTCGCGATCTGCGTGAGCACTTCGGCGGACGGATTGCGCAGTCCGCGCTCGATCTGACTGAGGTACGGATTGCTCACCCCCGCCAGCTGGGCGAGCTGACGCAACGAGACTTGCGCGGCTTCTCGCTGCGCCCTGATGAAGCCTCCGATGTCGTGCGCCGCACTGACGACGCGACCCCCTCGTTCCCCGGCGCCGGACGAATGCTCGTCCGATCTGTCGGTGTACTCGGCGGAAACCTCGGGCTGGTCAGCCATCACTCACCTTCTGGCGGGTTGTACGAATTCGATTCTAGGTCAGGGTGCTAGCTATTGCAAGCAGTCTGCTAGCAGAGTTTCGGCAAACGTTCCGCACGCCGCGGATCAACCGCCGAACATCAAGTGGGAAATCGTGTAGATCGCCAGTCCGGCAAGCGAACCGACGACGGTTCCGTTGATGCGGATGAATTGCAGATCCCGGCCGACCTGCAATTCGATCTTCTTGCTCGCCTCGTCGGCATCCCACCGGGCAACCGTGTCGGTGACCAGGGTGCTGATCTCACCGGCATAGTTTTCCACCAAGTACCGCGCGCCGCGATCGATCCAGCCGTCGACCTTGGCCCGCATCTCCGCGTCGTCGCGCAGGCGCTCGCCGAGCTGCTGCACGTTCTCGGCGACCTTGCGCCGCAGCGTGCTGTTCGGATCGTCGGCGGATTCCAGGATCAGCCGCTTCGCCGCGCGCCACGTGGCCGACGCCAGCCCGGTGATCTCCTCCCGGCCCATGATCTGCGCTTTGACCCGCTCGGCCTTCTTGATCATGGCGTCGTCGAATTGCAGGTCCTCGGCGAATTCCTCCAGGAACCGATTGGCGGCGAGACGGACCTCGTGCTCGGGATCGGAGCGGACTTTCCAGGTGAACTCGACCAGTTCCCGGTAGATCCGTTCGGAGAGCAGGATGTTGACGAATTTCGGCGCCCACTGCGGCGCGTCCCGCAAGACGATCCGATCGATCGTCTCCTGGGATCCGAGCGCCCATTGGTGCGCGCGCTCGGCGAGCAGGTCCAGCAGCGCCAGCTGCCGGTTGTCGGCGAGCAGTTCCGCGAGCACCCGCCCGATCGGCGGACCCCACAGCGGCTCGGCGATCCGCTTGACGATGGTGTTGTCGATGACCTGCTCAACGTCCTCGTCGCGCAGCACGCCGACGACGGCGCGCAGGATCGTCGAACTCTCCTGCGCCACGCGCGCGGCGTGACCCGGGTCGGCCATCCAGCGCCCGACCCGCAGGGAGACCTGCGCGGAACTCAGCTTCGCCGACACCACTTCCGGCGCCAGGAAGTTGGTGCCGACGAAAGTGCCGAGACTGGCGCCGAGCTGGTCTTTCTTCCGCCGGATGATCGCGGTGTGCGGGATCGGTAGGCCGAGTGGATGACGGAACAGGGCGGTCACCGCGAACCAGTCCGCCAGTGCGCCGACCATGCCCGCCTCCGAGGCGGCCCGCAGGTAACCGACCCAGTCGCCGCCCGCACCGCGCGATTCGGTCCAGCGGCAGAACAGATAGATCGTGGTGGCCAGAGCGAGCAGGCCGGTGGCGAACGCCTTCATCCGCCAGAGGTCACGACGCTTGGCCGCCTCGTCGAGCACGGCGGCGAAGCCGAGGGGCGCGGCGGCAGGCGCGGCGGGGGCGTCCAGCACCGCGGTGTTGCCGGGGGCTTTCTCCATGTCTCCCATTCTGCTGTGCGCGGCGCAGTGGCGAGCGGGGCGAGCGACTTCACACAAATCCGACGCACCGGGCCTGCGGACTGTGGTTCCTACCGCATCCGGGCTCAAAAGCGCATATCACGGGTAGCGGGGACCTAAGCTGGTAGCCACCGGAGCACTTACGAACGAGGGAGCCCACGCTGTCCACCGAAGACCTTGTCGATATCGGCGAGCGACCGTCGGCGGTGCGCGGCGGCCGGATGGACGGCCGCAAGCGCCGGTGGCGGCAACACAAGATCGATCGCCGCGAGGAGCTGGTCGACGGCACCCTCGCCGCCGTGCGCACCAGGGGCAGCAACGCGGGCATGGACGAGATCGCCGCGGAGATCGGCGTCTCCAAGACCGTGCTCTACCGCTACTTCTCCGACAAGAACGACCTGGTCCACGCGACCATGCAGCGGTTCATCGAGACCACGTTGATGCCGCGGGTGTACGGCGCGATCAGCCTGGACGCCGACGAGTACCAGCTGGTGCGCTCCGCGCTGGCCGAGTACGTCGGCACGGTCGACGAGGACCCGGAGGTCTACCGCTTCATCATGGGCAACGGCTCGGCCGACCAGTCCTCGCTCGCGGAGTTCGAGAAGCTCTTCGCCGAGGTGGTGTGCGCGGTCATCACCGAGCGCGCCAAGGATCGGGGCGTGGCGACCGAGGGCGCGGCGCTGGCGTCGTATGTGCTGGTCGGCGGCATTCAGCTGGCCACGCACTGGTGGTCGACCAACAAGTCGCTGTCGCGCGAGGACGTGATCGACTACCTCACCATGCTCGCTTGGAGCGCCATCGAGGGCATGGCCCGCGCGGGCGGTTCGCCCGCGGCGTTCAACGCGCAGCCGCACGTGCTGCCCACCCCCGAGACGCCCGCCCAAGACTGAATCGAGCCATCGGCCCCGGCGCTAGCTGGACCGCTTGCAAAAGTTCGCGAGCACTGTCGACTTTGCCGGAACCTTGGTTAGTCTGAACCCGAGCGGTGCGCCGAGTGTGTTGCGTCACCGCAGGCGCCGTACTCGACGGCGGTGCGCGCGGGTCACCCTGGTCCCGCCCGCTGCCGCCCGCGTGTCCGTCGCTCCGACCGCGGCACCAACGGAGGTACCTCGATGGCGAAGCAAGTACCGACCTCTCGGCTTGCTCGTGGCACGAAGCTGGGCGCGGTGGCAGCCAGTTCGGTCCTTCGCAACCAGCGCACGCGGTTGACCATGCGAGGCAGATCCGAGGCGGTCCGGGCGAAGATGGCCGAGGAGTCGATGATCCGCACCACCGAACAGGTGGTCACGGTGCTCGGCACCATGAAGGGGGTCGCCATGAAGCTCGGGCAGATGATGTCGGTGCTCGATCTCGATCTGGTGCCGGAGGATCATCGGGAGCGATTCCAGAAGCGCCTGGCCGTGCTGCGCAACGCGGCCCCGACGGTCTCCTTCGCGGCCATGCGCGAGGTGATCGAGGACGATTTCGGCAAGCCGCTCGACGCGGTCTTCGCCGAGTTCGACGCCGAGCCCGTCGCCGCGGCGTCGATCGGCCAGGTGTACCGGGCCCGACTACACGACGGCCGCCAAGTCGCGGTGAAGGTGCAATATCCGGGCATCGACGCCGCGGTGCGCGCCGATCTGAAGAATCTCGCCATGTTCCGGCGCGTGCTGCAGTCCGCGATGCCGTGGGTGACGCCCGCCGTGCTGGACGAGCTGCGGTTGAACATGGAGGCCGAGCTCGACTACCGGGCCGAGGCGGCCACCCAGTTGCAGATCGCCGAGCTGTACGCCGGGCATCCGTTCGTCATCGTGCCGCGCTCGCTGCCGGAGTTCTCCACCACGCGGGTGCTGGTCACCGAATACGTGGAGGGCAAGGGCTTCGAGGAGATCCGGCAGCTGCCCCAGGCGGAGCGCGACCGCATCGGCGAGATCATCTACCGGTTCTACGTCGGATCGTTGTTCACCTTCAACGAGTTCTGCGGCGATCCCCATCCGGGCAACGTGCTGCTGGCCGGGGACGGCCGGGTCGGCTTCCTGGATTTCGGGTTGTTCAACCGCATGGACGCCGAGCACGTGCAGTTCGAACTGGTCTGCCTGCGGGCCGCCGCCGAGGATCGCGCCGAAGACCTGCGCGAGTTGATGATCAAGCGCGGCGTCATCGATTCACCGCAGGAGATCGGCGCGGAGGAGTGCCTGGAATACGTGCTGGCCGCCTCGGAATGGTGTCTGGTCGACGAGGAACTGACCATCACGCCCGAGCTTGCCAGCGGCGCCTTCCTGCTCGCGGTCGATCCGAGAGCCAGCGAGTTCACCGGGATGAAGCAGCAGAACCTGCCGCCGGAGCATCTGTTCTCCCGCCGCGCCGACTTCCTGACCTTCGGCATGCTCGGTCACCTCGGTTGCACCGCGAACTGGCATCGCATCGCCAGGGAATGGCTCTACGACGAACCACCGGTCACCGAGCTGGGCCGGGCCCATTACGCCTGGCTCGCCGACCGTGGCGGCGCCGCGCCGCAACGGCCGCGCAAGAAGACCACGAAGTAGCCGCCGACCGGCGACACGACCGCAGAACGGAAGACCATGGCAGACACACGGGAATACGACCTAGTGCTCTTCGGCGCGACGGGTTTCGTCGGCAAACTGACCGCGGAATATCTCGTCGGGGCCGCGCCGGAATCCGCGCGGATCGCGCTGGCCGGACGATCGCTGGACAAGTTGACCGCTGTGCGCGACGGCCTCGGCCCGAAGGCCGCGAAGTGGGGCCTGGTGGTGGCCGACTCGAACGACCAAGCGGCGCTGGACGAGCTGGCGGCGCGCACGAAGGTCGTGGTCACCACGGTCGGCCCGTACCTGCGCTACGGGATGCCGCTGGTGGCGGCGTGCGCCAAGGCAGGCACCCATTACGCCGATCTCACCGGCGAGCCGCTGTTCATTCGCGACGCCATCGACGCCTACCACGAGCAGGCCACCGCCACGGGCGCGAAGATCGTGAACTCCTGCGGTTACGACTCGATTCCGTCCGATCTGAGCGTGTATCAGCTGTATCGCCGCACGGTCGAGGACAACACCGGTGAGCTGGCCGACACCACGCTGGTGGCTTCGCTCAAGGGCGGGGTCAGCGGCGGCACCATCGACTCCGGCCGCGCCATGATGGAGGCGATCGCCGCCGACCCGGCCAAGGGCAAGGTGCTGTCGCACCCGTACTCGCTGAGCCCGGACAAGTCGATGGATCCCGACGTCGGCCGCCAGTCCGATCAGGCGCTGTCGCGGGCGAGCGCCATCGACCCGAGCCTGGACGGGTGGGTGAGCACGTTCGTCATGGCCGCGCACAACACCAAGGTCGTGCGCCGCTCCAACGGCCTGCTCGGCTGGGTGTACGGCAAGAACTTCCGCTACCGCGAAGTGATGAGCGCGGGGAAGTCGCGGGTGGCGCCGCTGGTCGCGGCCGGCATGGCGGGCGGCATCGTGGCGGGCATGACCGCGGGGGCGCTGCTGTCGCGGGCGGCGGCGGGCCGCAAGCTGCTCGATCGCGTGCTGCCCAAGCCCGGCACCGGGCCGAGCGAGCAGGCCCGCAAGAGCGGCTGGTTCAGCATGAAGACGTTCGCGCACACCACCTCGGGCGCGAAGTACGTGGCCACCTTCGCCGGCTCCGGCGACCCCGGCTACCAGGCCACCGCCGTGCTGCTCGGCGAGAGCGGCCTGTGCCTGGCGTTCGACACCGACAAGCAACCCGACCTCGCGGGCATCCTCACCCCGGCCGCGGCGATGGGCGACGCGCTCACCGAGCGGCTGCGCGCGGCGGGCATGACGATCGCCGTCGACCGCGCCTGAGGGACGTATGCCGGTGAATCTCGCACGGAAGACGATGAACGCCCCTGCGCTCGCCGCGGTGTACGAGCGAGCGTGGCGGCCAACCCTGTTCTATCTCGCCAGCGGGCGCACCACCGCGTCCGACCGGCGTGACGCGGTCGCCACCTTGCGGCTCGGCGGCGCGCAAAGGGTGCTCGATATCGCCTGTGGGCCGGGCAATTTCACCAGGTATCTGAGTGAGGCGCTGTCCGGCGACGGCTACGCGATCGGCCTGGACTACTCCGAGCCGATGCTGGCGCGCGCCGTCGCGGACAACGCCGGACCGCGCGTGGGGTATCTGCGCGGCGACGCGCGCAGGCTCCCGTTCGCGGACGGAACCTTCGACGCGGTCTGCTGTTTCGGCGCGCTCTACCTCATCCCGGACCCGCTCGTCGCCGCTCGCGAGATGATCCGCGTCCTCGCCCCGGGTGGCCGCATCGCCATCACCACCAGCCACCGAGCCGCCAATCCGATCGGTGAGATGAGCCGGGTGGTCGGCGGTTTGAGCGGGCTGCGGGTGTTCGGCGGCCGGACCTTTCCCGCCCTGTTCGCCGAGGAGGGCTTGGTGGAGATCGATCAGCGGGTCCATCGCCTGCTCCAGTACGTCAGCGCGACGAAACCCACACGCTAGGTCGCCGCGTTCGGGCGCGGTGCTCGTGCGCCGGTGACGGCTCGGGTCAGGGATTCGAGCTTGTCCACGGTGCGATCGAGCGGGCGGGTGCCGCGCTCCACCCGGCACATCGCCACCGCGCCCTCGACCGCGGCGATGATCAGGGTGGCGGTCTGCTCGGCGTCGGACGCGCTCGCGCCGTGGTCGCGCAACGACCGCGTGAACAGCCCGGTCCAGTTGTCGAAGGCGGCCGCGGCGGCCCGTTGCGGTTCGCCGTCGTCCCCTTGCGCCTCGATCGAGACCGCGAGCACCGGGCATCCGGCCTGAAAGTCGTTGTCGGCCAGCACCTTCCGCCACATGTCCGCGAACGCTCGCAATCCGGCGACCGGCCCGGCGGACAGCCCTCGCGCCAGTTCGCGGGCGGCCAGCGCCTCAGCGAAACGCACGGCTTCGGTCGCCAGCTGCGCTTTGCCGCCCGGAAAGTAGTGGTAGGTGGAGCCGAGCGGCGCCTGGGCGTGTTTGGCCAGGTCCCGCACGCTGGTCGCGTTCAGGCCGTGGCGGCGGATCATGTCGGCCGCGCCGGCCACCATCCGATCCCGCGCCTGCGGCGTTTCGGCCACCCTTCTCCTCCCTTGTCCATGACGACTGTCATAGCCTACCGCCCGTGGCGGAGCCGGTGCCGTGCACCGCGGGTGTGGTCGACCTGCCGCGACGAAGGTCAGCCGATGTCCTGCACCACCTTTCGCTGCGGGTCACCGGTGGCGCAGCCGGTACCGACGACGAGCACGGTGATGGCGGGCGGGCGCGGGCCGCTGAGCAGGACGAGCACCGCGTCGCCGCCCCGGAACGCGATGTCGGCCGAGCCGAGCACCGCCCGGTCGAGCCCGTTCGCGTGGACGCAGCGCCGTAACGATTCCGGGTCGGCCAGAGGCCCGGTGACGGTGTGGCGGCCCAGCGTGCCGAGCGCCATGGTGGCGGTGAGCTCGTCGTCGCCGATGGCGAGTTGTGCGGTGGGGACGGGGGCGTCTCGGCCGTCCATCGGCGCGATGACCGAGCCCGCCGCGGCGACGGTCACGATCACCGCGGCTGCCGTCGCGAACCTGCGGGCCCTGGTGCGGCGGTGCTCGCCGATTGTGAACACGGAAACCGTGCCGGAACGGGATTTCCGGCCATCGAAGCGGAATCGGCCCGCGCGGATACGCGGAAGCGCGTGGGCGTCCTCGGGCGCTGGGAGTGCGTCCATGAGTCGGGCGAGCCGGGCGGCGACGTCCTCCGGCATGGTGTGGACGACGCGTTCGTCCCGGTTCAACGCACCCAGCTCGGCGCTGACCTCGTCCAGCCCGCGCAGGTACCGCGATGCTTCCGGATCGCGGGAGACGATCGGCCACAACCGCTCGCGCTGTGCGGCAGTCACATTGCCTGCGTGCAGATCGGCCAGTAACGCGGGCGGAAACGGAGGCCGCGGCACCGTCCGGGTGGCCATCGCACCTCCGTTGTTCGCATCCATTGAAAGCTGGTCACTGTTATTGACGCACCCCGGCCATTCCCGGTTCCACGGATCACACAGAAAATTCGATTGAACTTCCGATCGCTGCCGCGTAGGCGCGCAGCGGCTTTCGATCGCCCTCGGGCAGGCCGAGCCATGCCCGCGGTGAACCAAGCGGGGACAACGATCCGTCCCCGCGCCCGGCGAATGCCAGCTAGCCTCACTCGACAAGATCGCGTATTCCAGCCAGAGGACCCAGCCATGAACAGTCCCCTACCCACGCCCGCGTCCGCTCCCGGAGAGGCGACCGGGGACCTGCTCGCGGGCAGGACCGTCGTCGTCACCGGCGCCAGCCGTGGCATCGGCCTGGCGATCGCGATCAGGTTCGCCGCGGAGGGCGCGAACGTCGCGATGATCGCTCGCACCCAGGAGCCACACCCCAAACTGCCCGGCACCATCCACACCGCCGCCGCCGAGGCCGAGGCCGCGGGCGGCGCCGTACTGCCGCTGGTGGCGGATGTCCGCGACGACAAGGCGATGACCGAGGCGGTCGATCGGATCGCCGAGCGCTTCGGCGGCATCGACATCCTGGTCAACAACGCGGGATCGGTCGACCTCACCGGCGCCGAAGAGATCGGCATGCAGCGCTACGACCACATGCAAGCGGTCAATGTCCGTGCGCCGTTCCTGCTGTCCAAGCTGGCGCTGCCGCATCTGCGCGCCTCGGCCCAGGCCGGGCGGAATCCCCACATCCTCACCCTCTCCCCACCGCTCAACATGAATCCCGAACACGTGGGCAACGGGGTGGCCTACACCGTCTCCAAATACGGTGTCAGCGTGGCGACCATCGGTCTGGCACACGAGTTCCGGCGCTACGGCATCGCCGTGAACTCCCTGTGGCCGCGCACGAAGATCGACACCGCCGCGGTGCGCAACCTACTCGGCGGCGCGGAGGCCGTCGCCGCGTCCCGCAACCCGTTCATCTGCGCGGATGCCGCTCTGCTGATCGTGACCAGCTCCGCGGACGCCTACACCGGCCAGCTGCTGCTGGACGAGGATGTCCTCGCTTCCCACGGCCGCGTCGACCTGGACCACTATCGGGTCGTGCCGGGCTCCGGCGCGCTCGCCAACGACCTGTTCATAGACGCGTAGACCAGGTCGCCGAAATCCCTTCCGCCACTGAGGTTCCGGCCTGGGAAATCAACTCGCCGGCGCAGACATGACCTGTGGGCCGACTGCCCGCGAACCAGGGCACGCGTAAGGGCCGTCCGCCGAACCGAGTCACGGCGCGGGCGCAGCGTTGCCGAGGTCGAGCATGCGATGCAGGATCGCGGGGGCCAGCGCCAATTCGAATTCGGTTCCACTGCTTTCGAAGACGAAAGCCACCAAGTCGTCGCGCGGTACCGGGGCCAAGCGGACCGAGCACTGCTCCCCCACGACCACCCAGCCGCCGACGGTCAACTGATCGGACATCGCCCCTCCCGCCCTTCACCACTCCCGACAAGTGGACTATGCCAGTTGCGCCGCGGGGGTGTCAACGGCGGAAATCGGCCGCTGACCTGGCCGGATACTCGCGCGTCACGGTCGGGCGTCCGGGTGGGTGGACGGTCTCGCGGTACTCCAGCGCGACGCCGCGCCCGTCCAGAACGACGCGGTGCACGACCAGCACCGCCGCCGGATCCGGCAGCGCGAGAAGACGCCGTTCGTCCTCCGCGGCCAGCCGTGCGCCGACACTCTCGCGCACGACGACGGCGGCGCGGGAGATCGCGTCTTCCAGAGAGCGCGCGATTGCACCCGGATCGGTGGAAGGCGCACCCTCGGCGAACTGACCCGGATACCAACAGGTGACCAGCCGCTCGGCTCCAGAACTGTTCTCGCACAGCAGTTTCAGCGTGAACACCGCACTCGGCACGGGAAGGCCGAGCGTTTCGGTGACATCCCGCGGTCCTTCCAGCATTTCGGCTCCCAGCACGGTCACCGATTCACTCTCGGGCGCGGGCCCGTATCGGGGCGCGCTCTCCCGCAGCAACGCCGGACGCTCGGCCACATAGGTGCCCGACCCACGACGGGATGCGACGATTCCCTGCTGGCGCAACATGTTCAGCGCCTTGGCCGCGGTCGGCCTTGCCACCTTCCAGCTCGCGGCGAGTTCGCGCTCCGACGGCACCTCGGCGCCGGGCGCCAGTTCCCCACGCTCGATCAGTTCCCGCAAATGCTCGGAGATCTGTAGATATTTCGGGACTATCCCATCGCTTCCGGCCACCGGTCGCCTTCCCCACACCGCCCCTCGGACCGCTGGTCAGTGTAACAACGGCGGAGCCGGGCGCCGGGGCACGCGCACAAGCTCCTACCGAGGCCGTCCGCCGCGCTGAACCGCCCGGTAAAGTGCGACTCCAGTACAGCGCGGTACGAACAGGACCGAGCGGAAGGGGGCTTCCACGTGGCGGTACCCGACACCGGGCAGGGGGCGGCGCGCGAGCTGTACGCGGCGGCCATCGGCGCCGGCGGGGGCGAGAGGTTCGAACTGGACACCGCGGTCGCGGAGAATCTCGCCGCCGCGTGCGACCAACTGGTCGACGATCTCGGCCGCGCGATGGCCGGCGAATACCTCGTCACCGACGTGACCGGTTTTCCCGATCTGCCCACCGGACACGGCCTCACCCGCGGATTCGCCGCGAAGGGACGGCAATACCTGGACACCCTTGCCGCGTTCCAGGAAACGGCGCTGCTGTTCAAGGCCGCGTATCTCGCCGCGGCCAACCGGCTGGCCGACGCGGAGGCGGCGAATCAGGCCGCGTTGCGGCTGGTCGCCGAATATCTGGAGCCCCGGTGAGCGCGCACCCGCGCGCCGGGACCGACTGAGGGGGACGACGGATGGCAGACCCCGCGGCACGCGCAGCCGCCGACGGCATCCGGCAGGAACTGGCCCGATTCACCGACGACGCGACCGATCCCGCCTATGCACCGGATCGGGAACTGTTCGGCGCCTATACCCACCAGCAGATCTGGGATCTGGTGCACGAAGCGCTCGACCCGGCGGCGCTCGGCCGCATCGCCGCGGCGTGGCAGGCCAACGCGACCGCGGTGGCCGACGCGTTCCAAGCCTTCTCCGACGCCACCAACCGCGAGTTCGCGCGCTGGTCGGGCCGGGCAGCCGACGCCGCCGTCGGCGCGACCAGGCAGTTCGTCCGCGCGGGCGAAGACGTGCACGACGTGTGCCGGGCGGTCGCCCGGCTGATGGAGTTGAATAGCGATGCCGCGCAGACGGTCCGGGGCGCGATCGCGCCGCCGCAGCGGTATCGGCCGCTGGCGGACCCGGTCGCCGAAGCGGTTTACGGTGGAAAACGTAGGATGGAACACGATAGTGCGGCGGCAGACATCGAGGCGGATGTCCGGGACACGATGACGTACGTCTACACCCCGACCATGCCCGCCACCGGCGACCGCGTTCCCCGCTTCCCCCGGCCGCACGAAGATTTCGACACCGCACCCGGCGATCCGGATTCCGTCCGCGGAGGCGGCGCACGGTGAAATGGGTGCTCACCCCGGACGAATTCACGCATGTCTGGACGAACGAAACGAGCCTGGACCGCAGGCCCTACCCGGTCAACATGGTCCCATCGGCGACGGCGCGGACCGAGTCCGAACACCACGCCCTCCGCCTGCCGCAGCGTTTCGCCCGCCAAGCCGACCCGGATCTGGCCGCCGCGCTGATGCTCTGCGCGCGCAACGACGCGACCACCATCACCGTCTCCGGCGAACGCACGGCACTCGCGCGCAACGGCGACGGCGCCGAGTCCGAGCGGATTCTCGCGTTCGCCGCCGTGGTGCACAACCACGCGAGCATTCTGGTCGCCACACCGGAGCGGGTGAGCGTACAGATGTGCCACGCCCGTGCCGTGGGCGAACGCCTGGTACAGATCATCGGTCCGGGGCGGCCGGGCAGGCTCGCCCCGATGCGCGAGCCGCAGGACGCCGTGCTGGATGCGGATCGCACCGAGCCGTTCGTCACCAATGGTCATCGCGGCGCGGCGAAGTTCCGCCAAGTCCTGCGCAAGCCGGTGGACGGGCGTGGCTTCATCACCGTCACGGTGGAGCCGGAGAACCCGATGTCACCGCCCACCCGCCATCGCACCTGGCTGGACTTCACCGGCGACGGCCGCTACTTGCTCACCACCGCGCACGATCTCGTCCTCACCCCGGTGTCCGACGAGGAGTTCGCCACGCAGCTGCTGCGGCTCGCGCAGGTGTGACGCGGGCGCGACAACTACTGTTGAGCCATGCCGAAGCAGTGGACGGTGTCGCCTACCGAGGCTCTGCGAGCCGACGGCTTGCGTGTGGCCGAGTTGGACACCTCCGGGACGCCGGGATTCAGCGGCGGTAAGAAGGAAGGCATCGCCCAGCTCGCCGAACGCGCCCGCGTGCTGTCGGATCTGCAAGAGAAGCTGTACGCCAACGGCCGGGCCGGTGGCGACCGGCGCAACGTGCTGCTGGTTCTGCAGGGCATGGACACCGCGGGCAAGGGCGGCATCGTCCGGCACGTCATCGGCTCGGTCGACCCGCAGGGCGTCGACCACGCGGCGTTCGGCGTGCCGACGCCGGAGGAGAGCCGCCATCACTATCTGTGGCGCATCCGCAAGGCGCTGCCGCGCGCGGGTCAGCTCGGTGTGTTCGATCGCTCGCACTACGAGGACGTGCTGGTGGTGCGGGTGCACAATCTGGTGCCGCCGACGGTGTGGGAGCCGCGCTACGACGAGATCAACGCGTTCGAACGGGAACTGGTGGACGAGGGCACCTCGCTGGTGAAGGTGGCCATGTTCGTCTCGCTCGACGAACAGAAGCGGCGCCTGGCCGAGCGACTGGAACGCGCGGACAAGTTCTGGAAATTCGATCCGTCCGACATCGACGAGCGCGCGTTCTGGCCCGCGTACCAGGACGCGTACCAGGCGATGCTGGACCGCACCTCCACCGGGTACGCGCCGTGGCACGTCGTGCCATCCGATCGCAAGTGGTACTCCCGCCTCGCCGTCACCGAACTGCTGATCGCGGCACTCGAGCAGTTGGATCTCGACTGGCCCCCGCCGACCTTCGACGTCGAACTCCAGAAGCGACGCTTGGCACGGGCATAGCGCGCATCGGCGGCACGAGCGCTCATGGCAAGTGCCGGACGAAAGGCGAAGCCGGCCGGTACGGCGTCCAGCCGGTGTCGGCGATCCGGCCTTCGCGCGCGAATTCCCCCCAGTAGCCGCGAATTCCGACGCCGAGCTCGTCGATCTCCGCCGGGGTCAACGGCGCGAGCATCGGGGCGGCGCGCCAGGTGTCGCCGTCGGCGAACAGCAGCGGCAGATCGATGCAGTGGCACGCGCCGTACGGATTGTCCGGGTGCAGTTGTCCCATGCGGTAGCAGTACACGCGTGCCCCGGCATCGGCCAGTTCGCCGGCGAATCGGAACAGGCCGTCCTCGAACGCCTTCCGCCCGACCAGCCGCTGTGCCGCCGAGTCGAGCCGGGCGCCGAGCACCGGTAGCCGCCGGAGCCTGCCGAAGACCGGATGCGGGCCGCCGTAGAAGGCTCGCGCCTCTTCTGCCGTGCAGCCGAGGAGGACCGGCAGACCGGTGGCGCCGGTGCGCACCGCTTCTCGCCAGGCGTGCTCGTCCGGCAGGGGTCCCGCATCGGCCACGGGCAAGAAGGGCGGCGCCGAATTCACCGCGCCGGGCCCGGCGCACCGGCGAACCGTGCGTCCCTGCGCGGCGAGCAGTTCGGGCAGGGAGGCGGTGCGGGGATCGGCGTCGAGTTCGGCGAGGAACATCGCTCCCACCCGCTCGGCCCGCCGGTGGCTGTGGAATCCGATGCCGAAGGGCGCGCTCTGCACGACCGCCCCGGCGAACAGCGACCGTGCCGTCGCGATCCCCAGCAGGGCGACGACCGACTGTCCGCCCGCGGACTGTCCCGCCACGGTGACGCGCTCCGGATCGCCGCCGAATTCGGCGATGTGGTCGCGTACCCACCGCAGCGCCGCGATCTGGTCGAGCAAACCGAGGTTCCCCGCCGACACGCCCGGGGCGCGGAGATAACCCAGCACGCCGAGCCGGTAGCTCACCGACACGACGACGACGCCCGTCTCGCCCACGAACCGGACCGCGTCGTACAGGTTCCACTGCCCGCTGCCCGCCAGATAGGCGCCACCGTGCAACCACACCAGCACCGGACGTCCGCCCGGCTCGGCCGCGACGGGTGCGGTGACGGTGACCGCGAGGCAGTCCTCCGACTGCTCGAGCGGCTCGGCCCGCCCCATCACACTCTCGAGCCGTCCCGGCAGCTGCGGCGCGATCGCGGAGCGGCGCGTCGCGTCGTACACCCCCTCGGGCGGCGGGACCGGCTCAGGCGCACCGAATCGCTCGGCTCGCGCGTAGCGGATGCCACGGAACACCGCGACCTCGCCACGCGCTTCGCCACGCCAGCGCCCCGAGGGCGCGATCACCTCGTCCATACCGCTCTCACCTTCTATCGCAAGTCGACTTGCGATAAGCATGAGACTAGGAACCGCCACCGCATAATGCAAGAAGACTTGCGATAATCGTCCGGTGAGTGAGCCCCCCGCACAGATCCGCGGCGCGCGTCTGCGCGAAGCCGTGCTCGACGCGACCCTGGCCAGGATCGAGTCTTCGGGCATCGGCGCCGTGCGGGTCGCCGACGTCGCCGCCGACGCGGGCGTGCACGAGACATCGATCTACCGCCGCTGGAAGACGCTGCCCCGGTTGCTGCTGGACGCCCTGCTGTCCCGGGTGGCCGAAGAGATCCCGCTACCCGACACCGGGTCGTTGCGCGGCGATCTGGAGCGGTTCACGACCGATCTCATTCGTTTCGCACGCACGCCGTCCGGCCGAGCCATGATCCGCGGCAGCGTGCTCGTCGAATCCGATCCGGGCGTCGAGGCGATCCGGCGTGAATTCTGGGTCCGGCGGCTGTCGTCGTCCGAAGAGATCGTCCGGCGCGCCATCACGCGCGGCGACGTGGCGGCGACCGTTGATCCCCGGCTGACCATGCTGGCCCTCGGCGGACTGGTCCACCTGTACGTCACACAGTTCGACGGCGAGCTGCCGCCGGATCTGGCGCGCGACGCCGTCGCGCTCGTGCTCATGGGCATCATGCCGCGCTGACCGGGCGCGGGCCACGGCCGAATCGGGATCTGCGGCGGCGGGCCGGATATTTCGGAATCTCTCAGGTACGCCGACGATGATGACGGCTGTGGGCCGATCACCCGGGTAGATGGTCGGCGGATCTACGATCGTGGCGGCAGGAAAACCGTCCGGCGAGCGAAAGGCGTGGTGAGCGCACGGTGAGCAAGAACCAGGGTGGGAAGTCGAACCCGCTGCTGGCGGCGGAACGCGCCGACCGCAACCGCAAGATCTTGATCCAGGTGGCCGTCGCCGCCGTGCTCGTCGCGCTGATCGCGGCGATCGGCATCGGCATCGCGGTGAAGAAGAACCGCAAGGACGATCCCGGACCCACCCCGTCCATCGCCGCGACCGGCACCGCGAACGCGGGCGCCGTGCCCGCCTCGATCACCGACAACGGCGCTGTCCGCGTCGGCAAGCCGGACGCGAAGGTCACCGTGCGGGTCGTCGCCGATCTGCAGTGCCCCGCCTGCAAGGCGTTCGAGGCGGCGAACGGGCAGGCGCTCGAGGACGCGGTCGCCAGCGGCACCGCGGTCGTCGAGTACAACGTGATCGCCTTCCTGGACAAGGCGTCCACCACGCGCTACTCCTCGCGCGCGGCCAACGCCTCCTACTGCGTCGCCGAGGCCGACCCGTCGAAGTACCAGGCCTGGCTGAAGACGATGTACGCCCAGCAGCCCCCGGAGGGCGGCGCGGGCCTGACCGACGATCAGCTCGTCCAGATCGCCAAGAGCGCGGGCTACACCGACGACGCGGTCGCCCAGTGCATCACCGACCACAAGTACGACAAGTACGTCCAGGCCCGCACCAAGGAAGTGCTGGACAGCGGCATCCAGTCCACCCCGTCGGTGTTCGTGAACGGCAAGAAGGTCGAGTCCAGCCAGCAGATCTTCGGCGCAGGCGGCCTCGCACCCGTGATCAGCGCCGCCGCGGGCCAGTGATCGCCGCGGGGCCCCGGGCCGCGTGGGTCCTGTTGATCGGCGGGCTGGCCGGCTGGCTGGCCGCGGTGGCGCTGACCGTGGAACGGTTCAAGCTGTTCACCGATCCCGGTTACACGCCGTCGTGCAGCATCAACCCGATCCTGTCCTGCGGGTCGGTGATGGTGACCGATCAGGCCGCGGTTTTCGGGTTCCCGAACCCGCTGATGGGCATCGTGGGGTTCTCGGTCGTCGTCACGCTGGGCGTGCTGTCGGTGGCCGGGGTCGGCTTCCCGCGCTGGGTGTGGGGCGGGGTGTGGCTGGGCACCCTGCTCGGGGTCGCGTTCGTCTGCTGGCTGATCTTCCAGAGCCTGTACCGGATCAACGCGCTGTGCCCGTACTGCATGGTGGTCTGGGTGATCATCACGCCGCTGCTCGCGGTGAGCACCGACCAGCTGTGGGGGCACTCGCGCGGACCGCTCGGCGTGCTCGCCGAGTGGCGGTGGACGATCGTCGCGCTGTTCTTCGCGATCGTGCTGGTGCTGGTGTTCCTGCGCTTCCAGGACTACTGGCTGTCGCTGGTCTGAGCCGGATCAGTTCGGCGGCCCCGCGACCAGCGCCACCGGCACGGTGCGGGCGCCGCCTGCGCCGGTGACGCCCAATCGGACGGTCTCGTCGGGCTTGCGCCGGTTCAGCGCGGTGCGCAGCGACTGAGCGCTGGTGACGGTGTGGCCGTCGAGCGAGGTGATCACGTCCCCCGCGGCCAGACCGGCGGCGTAGGCGGGCATGCCGTAGATCGCCATGTCCACGCGGGCTCCGGTCCCCGCGGGCAGCGCGTTGGAGACAAGCACGCCGAGCGTGGCCGTCGGCCCGATGTGCACGGTGTCGGTGGGGGTTCCCGAACGAATCTGCTGGACCACTCGCATCGCTGCGTCGATCGGCACCGCGTAGCCGTTCGCCGGATGGTCCGCGGCGCGCGCACCGTCGCCCGACGCCGCGGCGATCACGCCGACGACCGACGCCTTGTGATCGACCAGGGCTCCGCCGGACTGTCCCGGCGTGACCGCCGCCGCCACCTCCAGCATCCCGTTGAGCGCTTTGCGCGACAGATCGGCGGCGTTGATCGCCACGATGGCGCTGTCCAGGTCGGTGAGCGGGCCGTGCACCGCGGTGGGCGTGCCGCCGGTGCCGCCGGCGTTGCCGATGGCGAGGACCTCCTCGCGCAGCCGCAACGCGCCCGAACTGCCGATGGTCGCGGTCGGCAGCCCGTCGGCCGCCGACAGGTCGAGCAGGGCGATGTCGGCGTCGGCGTCGTAGCCGAGCACCACCGCGTCGTAGGCCTTGCCGTTGCCGACGTCGGTGGCGGTCACCGTGTCCGCGCCCTTGACCACGTGGTGGCTGGTGAGCACCTCGCCGTCGGCGGTGAGGACGATGCCGGACCCCGCCGCGCCCGGCCCGGATCGGTCGGCCGAGGCGTTGATGTTGACCAGCGCAGGCCGCACCGCCGCGGTGACCACGCCCGCGTCGAGCGGGTCGGGGGGAGCGAACACCACCGACGCCGCCGTCCCCGCGGGACCGGGCCGGTCGCGGACCTGCAGATCGCCGCGATATCCGAGGAACGCCGCGACCATGAGCATGAGCGTGACGACCAGCACGAACACCCGGCCACCGCCCGGCGCGCGCCGCGCCCCGATCCACTGCTGCCGTTCTTCGTCCATGGCTCTCCCGCCTCGGCCGAACCTCCCGAATCCATTGTCGCCGCTGCGCGCGCCGAAGATCATCGAACCGGGCAGCCCGCCGGAAAAACGGCCCGTGAGCGTGTCTTTTCCGTGTCACAGTTGGCAACCGCACCCATGCGACGGTAGGCATGTCCTCATGAGCACTGCCGCCGCCTACGCCCTGTCCACCCCCGATGGCTCGTTCGAGAAGGTCACGATCCAGCGCAGGGACCTGGGCCCGCGCGACGTGCTGATCGACGTCAAGTTCGCGGGTATCTGCCATTCCGACATCCACACCGCGCGCGACGAGTGGGGCGGCACCCGCTACCCCTGCGTGCCCGGACACGAGATCGCGGGCGTGGTCGCCGCGGTCGGATCCGCGGTGACCAAGCATCGGGTCGGCGATCGCGTCGGCGTCGGTTGCATGGTCGATTCCTGCGGTGTCTGCGCGCCGTGCCTCGCCGACGAGGAGCAGTACTGCACCGCGGGCGCGACCATGACCTACAACACCCCGGTCGACCCGGCGGTTGAGCCCCGGGGGCACACCCTCGGCGGCTACTCGACGCAGATCGTGGTGACCGAGAACTTCGTGGTCGCCATTCCCGACGGCATCGGCCTCGACGTCGCGGCGCCGTTGCTGTGCGCGGGCGTCACGCTGTACTCGCCGCTGCGGCACTGGGGCGCCGGGCCGGGCAAGAAGGTCGCCATCATCGGCATGGGCGGGCTCGGCCACGTGGGGGTGAAGATCGCGGCCGCGATGGGCGCCGAGGTCACCGTGCTGAGCCACTCGCTGAGCAAACAGGACGACGGCAAGCTCTTCGGCGCGACCGGCTACTACGCCACCAGCGACAAGCAGACCTTCCGCGAGCTGCGCGGCCGGTTCGACCTGATCCTCAACACGGTGTCGGCGAACCTTCCGATCGACGACTACCTGCGCCTGCTGAACCTGGACGGCACCCTGGTGATCCTCGGCCTGCCCGAGCACCCGATGAGCGTCAAGCCGTTCAACCTCGCCGCGTACCGCCGCTCGCTGGCCGGCTCGATGATCGGCGGGATCGCGCAGACCCAGGAGATGCTGAACTTCTGCGCCGAGCACGGCATCGGCGCGGAGATCGAGCTGATCGCCGCCGACGAGATCGACGGCGCCTACGACCGGGTCGTGGCCAGCGACGTGCGCTACCGGTTCGTCATCGACGTCTCCACCATGTGAGCCCGCTCGCCGTACCGGCGCGGCCGAACGGTGTCGAGCCGCGAACCGCTCGCGGCGTGGGTACCTTGGCCTTGTGTCTGCGGAGGACGAAGACGAGACGCGACAACCGGCCATCGCCGCACCCGGCATGCCGCCGTGGCTGCCACGGGCGTTCCTGCTCGCCGCGGCGACGATCACCGGGTTGCTGGCCGCCTTCTGGGTGCTGGAGCGACTGCGGAGCCTGCTGACGATTCTGCTCGTCTCCCTGTTCCTGGCCTTCGCGATCGAACCGGCGGTGAATTCGCTGGCGCGGCGCGGCATGCGGCGCGGCCCCGCGACCGGGTTGGTGTTCCTCGGCCTGACCGCCCTCGTCGTCGCCTTCTTCTGGACGCTCGGTGCGCTGCTGGTGGAGCAGGTCACCACGTTGGTGCAGCACGCGCCCGAATACGCCGACCGGGGCGTGGACTGGATCAACCACACCTTCCACAAGGATCTGTCCAGCACGGACATCCAGAAGTACGCCACCGACTGGAGCTCGACCCTCGAGGGCTATCTCACCGGGTTGGCGGGCAATGTCTGGGGCATCGGCACGGCGGCACTCGGCGCGCTCTTCCAGGGTCTCGGCATCCTGCTGTTCACCTACTATTTCGCCGCCGACGGGCCTCGCATCCGCGCCGCCGTCTGCTCGCTGCTCCCGCCACGGCGGCAGCGTCATGTGCTGCGCGCCTGGGACCTCGCGGTGGACAAGACCGGCGGCTACATCTATTCCCGCGGGCTGCTCGCGCTCGCGTCCACGCTCGCGCACTACGTCATGCTGCGGGTGCTGGACGTGCCGTCGGCATTCGCCCTCGCGTTGTGGGTCGGCGTGGTCTCCCAGTTCATCCCCACGGTCGGCACGTATCTCGCCGGTGCGCTCCCGGTGATCGTGGGTCTGGTGCACGGGCCGAGCACCGCGCTGTGGATTCTCGGCTTCATCGTGCTCTACCAGCAGTTCGAGAACTACGTGCTGCAACCGCGCATCACCGCCACCACCCTGGACATGCACCCGGCCGTCGCGTTCGGGGCGGTGCTGGCCGGCGCGGCGCTACTCGGCGCGACGGGCGCGCTGCTCGCCATCCCGGTGACCGCGACGGTGCAGGCGTTCGCCGGCGCGTACATCCGCCGCTACGACGTCCCGGCGGAGGTGGAGGCCGAGATCGACAGCCGGGCGGGCTCACCCAAGCGCCGCCGGAAGTTCGCCAGACAGTTGACGCTGCGTTTCGCGGGCCGTCACGACCGTCCGGACTGACACGGCCGGGGCGAAACGACGCACGCCGGGGCGTTCGGATGATCCGGTCGAAATGGCCCCGACCGGGCGCGCCCCGAGTGATCCACTGGAGTCATGAGCTGTCCGTGGAGTGCGCCGGGCCGCATAGCTAGGCTGCGCGGACCGTGGCCAACGTCCGGATCAGCGCCTGGCGCACTGCGCCCAGCTGCGCCGGGCTGTGCCGTGCGGTGTCGTATTCCACCTGGATGGTCATCCGGTCGCCGATGGTGAACACGGTGAGTTTCGGCGGCATGCCCGCCGTCATGGCGAAGACGTCATTGCGGACGATCCGTAGCCGCGGCGGGATCGAAAGGGCGGGCACACGACCGATGTTCGAGATGGCGAAGGTAGGCGGCGCCGAGAGCAGTGCAGCGGTCGCCGGGTCGACGACCCGCTGGGTGGCGAGCATCATCAGCAGCGCCTCCTTGCGCTCGACCGAGGCGTGCATGCCCGTGGCCACCGCGTGTGCCAGCACGATCGGGTCGGCGTCCGCTTCGACGAGCGCGAATGTTCCCACCCCCGATACACAATTGAGCACGGTGCTCGCGGGCAGCGGCGGCACGAGATTCGCCCGGATGTCGACCGCGTGACCGCAGACCATCGGCAGCGCTCCCGCCGACGGCTCCAGCCGGGCACGGAAGGCGGCGAATGCCGCACCCGCGACGAGGCTGTTCACCGAGACGCCGTGGACTCGGGCGGCGGCGATCACCGCGGCGGTCTCGATGTCGTCCAACTCGATTCGGTCCAACGTCAACCGGTTCGGTCGGTGCGCGCCGTCACCGAGAGGGGGCAGCTGTCGCGGCGTGAGATCCGAGGTCATCATTTCCGCGCCCGCGCGTAACACGTCGAGCAGCCCGGCGACCTCCTCGGGGGAGACGATGCGGGCCAGCCTGGTGTCCATCGCCTCGGGCAAGCTCTGATCCGGATTCGCGTGCGGGGCGGGCGCACCCGTCACCTGGGCGGTGTACCGCTCCCACAATTCCGCGAGCAGCGCGAAAGCGGATCTGCCGTCGGCGATTCCGTGGTGGATGGCCAGCACGATCCGCTCGTGCTCGCCGTCGCGCAGGAGATGCGCGTGGAACAGCCCTGCGGTCCAGTCCTGCCGGCTGTTCACCAGATCCAGGTACTCCGGCTCGCCGCCCTCGGTGATCGTCAAGCGGGGCCGGTAGGAGTCGTCGCGCCGGAAGCATCGCGCTCCCTCGACGTCGACCTGTTCGCTGCGCAGGAGCGGATGCGCGGCCGCCAAGTCGGCGAGCACGCGGCGTAGCGCGGACACGTCGAGGCCGCCGCGCACGGTGGAACCGATGAACAGCGGCATGCCGCCCACCGGGATGCTGCCGATTCTGCGGTCGGCGCCGAAGTAACTGCTTTCGAAAGGGGAAACGGGGCGTTGCTCGGTCATCATCTCGTTCTTCTCTCCAGGGGACGACGATGCCAACATACGCACGTTTCAAACGCTTGTCACATACAAAGGTTTGAAACGATCGTCATAAACACCCGTATGCCCACTTGCTAAGGTGCTGGAGTGGGAACCCGCGAAGACCTTCTCGCCGCGGCCAAGCAGTGCTTGGCCGAGCGCGGCTACGCACGCACGACCGTGCGCGAGATAGTCGCCGCCTCCGGCAGCAATCTGGCCGCCATCAACTACCACTTCGGCACCAGGGACAAACTGCTCAACCAGGCGATGATCGAATCGAGCGCGGAGGCGGTGCAGCGGATCGCGGCGGCGCTGCCGCAGGGCGAGGCCGAGACGCCCGCGTCGCGCCTGGAAGCCTTCTGGCGCACCCTCATCGCGTCGTTCACCGAGGACCGTCCGCTCTGGTCGGCGAATATCGAAGGCATGGCGCAGGCGCTGCACTCCCCCGAGGTGCGCGCCGAACTGGCGATCGCGGAGGAGCACGCCCGCGAGCAGCTCTGGCAGCTGTTCGGCCCGACCCGAGGCGTGGCGACCGACCGCGCCGTCGGCGCTGTGCTGCACGCGTTGATCGGCGGCCTCATGGCCCAGTGGCTGGTCGATCCGGAACACGCCCCGTCACCCGACGAGGTGATCGCCGGATTGCGCGCCCTCGCAACCGAAATCGGCGACTGAGCCGCACGCCGTCCCGGCGTATCCCACGCCTTGGGTAGCCACGGGTCGCCCGCCGATGTAGAACTTCTCGGAAAAGGATCGCACCACTCGGTGCCGAGGCTGGATGGGAACAATGCTGAAGCGGCCGCCGGACCTGGCCTTCGACCTCGGCAAGATGCACCGCAGGCGCAACGACCTGGCGGCCGCGCGCGAGGCGTTCCAGATCGCCATCGCCTCCGGCCATCCGAACTGGGCGCCGTTGGCCGCCGCGGAACTGGGCGGACTGCTCAGCGCGGCGGGTGACAAACCGGCCGCGGAAGGCGCGTACCACGTCGCGGTCGATTCGGGACACGAGGACGCGGCGCCGCGCGCGGCCTACAACCTCGGCCTGCTGCTGGCCGAGCGCGGCGACACCGCGGCGGCCGAAGCGATGTACGAGCGCGCCGCCGAATCGGGCCATCCCGACGCGGCGCCGCGGGCCTGGATCAATCTCGGTTATTCGCGCGCCAAGCGCGGGGACGCGGACTCGGCGCGCGCGGCCTACCAGCACGCGATCGACGCGGGCCCCGGCGACATCGCCCGGCTCGCCCTGTCCAACCTGGCCTACCTCCTGCGCACCGCCGACGACCTGGACGGCGTCAAAGCCGCCTACCGCACCGTCATCGACGGCTGGCCGGCGGAGCAGTCGCTCATCGTCGCGGGGGATCTGGTCCAGCACCTGAGCGAGGCAGGCGATCTGGCGGGGGCGAGGGAGGTCAGCCGGTCGTTGGCCGAATCGGACGATCCCGCCGTGGCCGCGCGGGCCAGTTTCGACATCGGGGTGTTCAGTGACCAGCTCGGCGAGCCGGACGTGGCGTTGGCTGCCTTCCAGCGCGCCCTCGACTCGACCGATGCGGAAGCTCGCGTCCGGGCGGCGGCCGCGCTCGCGCCGATCTACCACGAACGCGCGGCAACCGTGCTGCGCGAGACGGACTGGGCCGGGCTGGCGCACGCCCACGGGTCGGCGAGCGATGCCCCCGCCATGCTCGCCGACCTGGTCAGCGCGGCCGTCGAGGAGCAGGCGCGCGGCATCGTCTTCCTGTATTCCGCGGTGCTGCACCAAGGTTCGATCTACTCGGTCACCGCGCCCGCCGCCGAGGTGGTGCTCGGCGCACTGCTGCACGAGCGCACCGACGTGACCTACGCCCGCGCCTGGCTGCGCGAGCCGCAACCGCTGCGCCTGGAACTGCTCAACTGGCTGCACGAGGTGATCGCCACCGCCGCATGGCAATCCGCCGCCGAGGACGACGCCGAGCTGACCTCGGCCGACCGCGCGGCCGCCGCTGCGTGCTTGGCGCTGCTGCCGCGCGTGCGTGCCGCCACGGCGGCCGCGCTGGCCATGGCCGAGGTCGCCGCGGTGGCCGACGCCGCGACCGAGGTGCTCGCGACACTCAGCACGCTGCCCGCCGTCAGCGGCTGACCGCGCGCAGCACCGCCGCGACCGACTGCTCGGCGAGTTCGTCGGTGAGCGGCAGGTGCCCGAACAACGCCCGGTAGTAGATCGGCGCGGCGACCGCGTCCAGCACGAAATCCAGATCGATGCCAGGGTCCACTTCGCCGCGCGCGATGGCCGAGCGCAACGCCGTCGCGGTGGTCCGCCGCCGCGGTTCGAAGACGGTGGCCAGGAAATGGGCGCGCAACCGCTCGTCACCGGCCAGGTCGGCGACCAGCGCGGGCAGCACCCGGTGCAGCGACGTATCGCGCAGCGCCACAACCAGATCCCGCATGGCGCCGGTCAGGTCGGCGCGCAGGTCGCCGGTGTCGGGGGTCGGTCGCAGGCCGAGCAGTCCGGCGACCACGTCCACCACCAGGTGCCGCTTCGACGGCCATCTGCGGTAGATCGCCGGGCGGTGCAGGCCCGCCCTCGCCGCGACCTGGCCGATGGACAAGTCCGCGTATCCCACCTCGTCGAGCAGTTCGCGCGCGGCGGCGAGCACCGCGGTGTCGATGCGGTCGTCACGGGTTCGTCCCGCCATCAGAACACCGGGCGCGGCATCAGGACAACACGCCAGCCGTCCGGGTCGGGAAAGGTCAAGCCTCCGTTGGCGGCCCAGAAGGGATTCTCCGCCTCCACCGGTTCGACGCCGAACTCACCGAGCCGCTGTGCGACGTCGTACATGTGCGACTCGCCCGCGAAGTAGAGCACCAGCAGATTCTCCCGGCTGGGCGCGTCGCCGGGGCTGCCGTGCGCATGCGTGGTGAATTCCAGGTGGTACCCGGCTCCTGGCAATCCGAGCATCACCCCGTCGTAGCCCGCGTGGTCGTGGAAGCGGTAGAGCTCGCGCAGGCCCAGCCCCTCGACATAGAACCGCACCACCTCGTCGAGCCTGTCGGTCGGGCGCGCGATGCGAACCTGAGCGACGCGCAGGGAGTCCGGCCAGCTGTCATCGGTGTCCATACTTCAACGATACAGTACGAACTGTACTGAAATAGCGGCCGAACAAATGCCGAGGGCCGTCCCCGTTCGATCGAACGAAGACGGCCCTCGGCGCGTTCTGTTCAGCTCACTCGGCGGCCTCAACGCGCCTGCGGATGCGGCGCGCCGCCGCGACCAGGTTGCGCAGCGACGGCTCGAGCTGCCAGTAGTGCCGGGTCTTCAGGCCGCCGTCCGGATTTGCCCACAACCGCTGTGGCGTCACCGCTTCGGCTGCCGCGGTGAGCAATTCGTCCAGCTCGTCGATGTCCGGGATGCGCGCGGACCGGCTTTCGTACACGCCGGGACCGACGCCGTGGCTGAGTCCGTGACCGGTGGCGCAGTCCTCCTTCAGCGCCCGCAGCACCCAGTCGATCGAGCGCGTCGCGACGATGGCCGTGACATCGGCGTCCAGTTCTTCGATCGCCTCGACCACCTCGGCGCGGCCGGAATACCCGATGTGCGTGTGGATCTGCGTCTCCGCCCGCACCCCGGACGTAGCCAGACGGAACGCGCCGATCGCCCAGCGCAGGTACTCGGCGCGGCCCTCAGGGCGCAGCGGCAGCATCTCCCGGATCGCGGGCTCGTCGACCTGGATGATCGCGATGCCCGCCTTCTCCAGATCCACCACCTCGTCGCGGATGGCGAGCGCCACCTGGTCGGCGGTCTCGTGCAGAGGCTGGTCCTGCCGGACGAAGGAACGGGCGAGCATGGTGACCGGTCCGGTGACCATGCCCTTGACCGGCTTGTCGGTGAGCGACTGCGCGTAGGTGATCCAGTCCACCGACATCGGCGCGGGCCGCGAGACGTCGCCGTAGATGATCGGCGGCCGCACGCAGCGGGAGCCGTACACCTGCACCCAGCCGAAGTGGGTGGTCGCGAAACCGTCGAGCAGCTCGGCGAAGTACTGGATCATGTCGTTGCGCTCGTGCTCGCCGTGCACCAGCACGTCCAGGCCGATGTCTTCCTGCAACCGGATGGTCGCCTCGATCTCGGCTTCGATGCGCTTGCGGTACTCCTCGTAGGACAACCGGCCCTGGCCGAGGTCGTAGCGCGCCTGGCGGATGCGGGCGGTCTGCGGGAAGGAGCCGAGCGTGGTGGCGGGCACCGGCGGCAGGTTCAGCTTGCGCTGCTGGGCTTCGCGGCGCACCTCGTAGGGCTCCCGCGAACGCATGTCGGAGGTGATGGCGTAGACCCGCTGCCGCACAGCGTGCTTCTGCTTGAAATGCACCTCCGTCGGCCGCTTGCGCCACTTGTCCGACGGGCCTTCGGTGAGCGCCTTCGCGAGCGAAACCACCTCGCCCACCTTCTGTTTCGCGAACGCAAGGCGGTCGGCGACGTGCCCGTCGAGGTCGTATTCGACCAGCAGGTCGTAGGGCACGTGCAGCAGCGTGGTGCCGGTCGAGACGACGAGATCCGGGCACACCTGCGCCAGCTCGTTGAGGTACTCCAGCGTGACGTAGCGGTCGGCGCGCCAGACGTTGCGTCCGCTGATCACGCCCGCGTACAGGCGCTTGCGGCGGATGCCAGGCACCTGCGCGAGATCCTCCGGGCGCATCCGGTGGCTGGCGAGGTCGAGGCCGATCGCCTCGATGTTCGTGCTCGCGAGGATGGTCAGCGCCTCGCCGAAGTCACCGTACTGTCCGGTGACCAGGATGCGCGGGCGCAGCGGGGCCTTGCCGAGCCGCTGATAGGCCGACTCGAACGCGGCCAGTTCCGCGGGAGTGCGCTCGCTGGTGAACGCGGGCTCGTCCAGCTGCACGCAGGTGGCGCCGCGCTTGGCGAGGATCTCGAAGAGTTCCTCGTAGACCGGCAGCAGCTTGTCCAGCAGGCTCAGCGTGTCGAATCCGCCGGACTCGCCGGGGATGTGCCCGGCCTTGGACAGCAGCAGCAGCGACACCGGGCCGATGACCACCGGCCGCAGTTCGATGCCCACCGCCTTCGCGCGGTCGAATTCGTCGAGCAGCGCCTCCGGGTGCAGCGAGAACTCGGTGTCGGCGTCCACTTCCGGCTGGCGGTAGTGATAGTTGGTGCCGAAGAACCGGACCAGTTCCAGCGGCGGCAGGTCCGGACGGCCGCGCGCCATCAGGAAGTAGAAGTCCAGTGGATGCAGGCCGTCGCGATACGGCTCGAACCGCTTGGGCACCGCGCCGAACAGCAGCGCGTTGTCGAGCACGTGGTCGTAGAACGAGAAGGTGTTGCCGGGCACCTGGGTCAATCCGGTGGCGGCCAGCTCGTTGAACTGGGTCTCCTGGATCTCCCGGCCGACCGCGAGCAGCTCGTCGCGCTCGAGCGAACCGTGCCAGTAGGCCTCCAGCGCCCGCTTGAGCTCGCGGTGCGGCCCGATCCTGGGATAGCCGAGGATGCTCGACCCGTAGCCGTCGGTCACGTTCACCATGAGCGGGATACCTTCTTTCGATCACCTGCGCGGCCCTTGCCGGGATCGACGGATCGATCCGGCGCTGCGCTCCGGATACCCAGCCGAACCGTCGCCATTGCCCGGCTGTTGCAGCTTATGCCGAATGCCGTCACCGGCTCGGCGACACCGATCTGGTCGGCTCCGCGTCGAGGTCGGGCGGTGGCTTTCCCAGCACCCGCGAGCCGTCGCATCCGTCGATCCTTTGGTGCTCGCCTTCCCTGCCCCGTCGGGTGCGAGTCTTACGAGCACCGTTCGCGGCCCGTCTCGCGTCCGAGTGTCCGTTGCGCATGCGCCGCAGGCGCGAGCAGCGGACGCTCGGACGCGAGACTTCCAGGGGCCGCGAACACGCAGCGCCGCAGGCGCTGCGAATCAAGCCCGGTACTGGTAGAAGCCCGCGCCGGTCTTCTTGCCGAGCAGACCCGCCTCCACCATGCGCATCAGCAGCGGAGGGGCCGAGTACAGCGGCTCTTTGAATTCGCCGTACATGGAGTCGGCGATGGACTTCACGGTGTCCAGGCCGACCAGGTCGGTCAGCGCCAGCGGGCCCATCGGGTGGGCGCAGCCGAGCACCATCGCCTTGTCGACGTCCTCCTTGGTGGCGAAACCGGACTCCACCATGCGGATCGCCGAGAGCAGGTACGGCACCAGCAGCGCGTTGACGACGAAACCGGAGCGGTCGGCCGAACGCACGACCTGCTTGCCGAGCACGTCACCGGCGAAAGCCTCGGCCCGCGCGGAGACCGACTCGCTCGTCTTCAGCGTGGTGACCAACTCGACCAGCGGCAGCACCGGGACGGGGTTGAAGAAGTGCATGCCGACCACGCGCTCGGGGTTCGCCGTGGCGACCGCGATCTTCATGATCGGGATGGAGGAGGTGTTGGAAGCCAGCACGGCCGAGGGGTCGGTGACGACCTTGTCGAGTTCGGCGAAGATGCTCGTCTTCACCTTCTCGTCCTCGAGCACCGCCTCGACCACCAGCTGGCGGTCGGCGAAGTCGCCCAGGTCGGAGGTGAACCGCAGGCGCCATGCGGCCTGCTCGCGCTCGCGCTCGGTGATCTTGCCGCTGCTCACGCCGCGATCGAGGGAACGCAGGATGCGCGCGCGGCCCGCCGCGGCCAGTTCCCGGGTCTGCTCGTACACCAGTACGTCGACGTGCGCCCTCGCACACACCTCCGCGATTCCGGCGCCCATCTGGCCGGCGCCGATGATGCCGACGCGTTGGATCTTTTCGCTGCTCACGTCCCGCTCCTGCTGGGTTGTCTGGCTCTGGGGTGGCTGGTCTGCGAAGGTTTCGCTCCGGTGTGAGCGCGTCCTTCGATGGTCCAAGGTATAGGGATGCCCTCCCCGCCGGGGCTGTTCAGCGGGGAGGGCAGTACACCCCTACCGGAGTAGAGGAATGTCGGTCTTCACGTCGGGAACCTCACTTCCCTCGGCAAGCACCTGATGTGTTTCGAATGCCCGCGCGTCGCGTTCTGCGCGGTCGGCGACGCGCGGGGCATTCGACCAGCCGCGCCAGGGGCGCGGCCTGTCGACTCAGTGGAACTGACCCTCTTCGGTCGAGCCCTTCAGCGCGGCCGTCGAGGTGTTCGGGTCGACGGTGGTGGCGATGGTGTCGAAGTAGCCCGCGCCGACCTCACGCTGGTGCTTGATGGCGGTGAAGCCACGCTCGGCGGCGGCCTTGAACTCGCGCTCCTGCAGGTCGACGAAGGCGGTCATGCCCTCGCGGGCGTAGCCGTAGGCCAGGTCGAACATGCCGTAGTTGAGCGAGTGGAAGCCGGCCAGGGTGATGAACTGGAACTTGAAGCCCATCGCGCCGAGCTCACGCTGGAACTTCGCGATGGTCGCGTCGTCCAGGTGGGCCTTCCAGTTGAAGGACGGCGAGCAGTTGTAGGCCAGCAGCTGGTCCGGGAACTCGCCACGGACGGCCTCGGCGAACTTGCGCGCGACCTCGAGGTCCGGCACGCCGGTCTCCATCCAGATCAGGTCGGCGTAGGGGGCGTAGGCCTTGGCACGCGCGATGCAGGGCTCGATGCCGTTCTTCACACCGAAGAAGCCCTCGGGGGTGCGGGTGCCGTCCAGGAACTCACGGTCGCGCTCGTCCACGTCCGAGGTGATCAGGGTGGCGGCCTCGGCGTCGGTGCGGGCGATGATCACCGACGGCACGTCGGCGACGTCGGCGGCCAGACGCGCGGAGGTCAGGGTGCGGATGTGCTGCTGGGTCGGGATCAGCACCTTGCCGCCCAGGTGGCCGCACTTCTTCTCGGAGGCCAGCTGGTCCTCCCAGTGCACACCGGCGGCGCCGGAGGCGATCATGGCCTTCTGCAGCTCGTAGGCGTTCAGCGCGCCACCGAAGCCGGCCTCGGCGTCGGCGACGATCGGGGCCAGCCAGTTCGACACGGAGGTGTCGTTCTCGATCTTGGCGATCTCGTCGGCGCGCAGCAGCGCGTTGTTGATGCGGCGGACCACGGCCGGAACCGAGTTGGCCGGGTACAGCGACTGGTCGGGGTAGGTGTGGCCGGAGAGGTTCGCGTCACCGGCGACCTGCCAACCCGACAGGTAGATGGCCTTCAGACCGGCGCGGACCTGCTGGACCGCCTGGTTGCCGGTGAGGGCGCCGAGGGAGTTGATGTAGTCCTCGTTGTTGACGAGATCCCACAGGATCTCCGAGCCGCGGCGGGCGAGGGTGTGCTCCTCGACGACGGTGCCCTGGAGCTTCGACACCTGCTCCGCGGTGTAGTTACGGGTGACGCCCTTCCAGCGCGGGTTGGTGTCCCAATCCTTCTGGATTTCCGCGGCGGTCCTCGGGGTGCCGGTGGTCGACATCTGTGACTCCACTTCTTCGTTCGGTGCCGCCGCCCGGTCGAGCTACGAAACAGCTCGTACTGCTGGAGCGGCGATTTGCAGGCTTGCTAGGCCCTTGGGGTGTACTTCCACACGATGGCACACGAAGAAATAGCCGTCTACCTGTTGTTAGTGTGAATCTAAGCTAGGTTTTCCACCCCCTTTGCTAACCCTGCAAAATTTGCCCTCGAATTGCAGCGATGCAATCTACTAGCTGGTAGCTCTGACGTGGGGTTTTAGCGTAACGCTCGTACTGTTAGCGATCGGCGGGCGGCCCCCCTTACCCCGGCTCCGCCATTCCCAACTGTGAGGACCTTCACAGAACCGGTGTGGTCCATGCCACGCGTCGATCACCGGCTGCGATCGCCCGGCTTCCTCGATTCCGAACCCGGAGCGTGTCTCTCCGCCCGCCATGCGCGCTCCACAGCTGCCCGCCATGCCCGCTGCTCGGCACCCCGCCCTGCGCCCCAGGAAGGCCGTCAGTCGGATTCCTCGGACCATCCCCATAGCCGGTGTCCTCGCGCGGAGTCCGGCGTGATGCGCCCGGCCGCGATCAATGCCGCGAAGGCGGCGCGCTTGCGGGGGCAGTCGTGGTCGCGATGCAACTGCATCGCGCGATGAGCGTCAGCGAGCGTGAACGCTTGCCGCGGTCGGCTACACGTCCACGCCTCCGGCCAGGTCACCGGCCGCAAGGAACAACGGGCACGGGCGGGATTACGCGGGCGGGCGGGACGGCGCGGGCGGGCGATCGGCCAGACGCATGCGACACCGACCGCGGCGAACGCGCCACCTCCGACCACGGCGAGAATGCTGTGCACTATTTGCCACATGCCCACGGCCGCTCGCCTTCCGCAACACAGCCGTTGTCCGCGTCCGCCGGAGGCAGCGCCAACTGCGCGAGCCCGTCGAGCACCTGTTGAAAGGTCACCACGTCCGGCGTCCCTTCGAGCGCCGGTCCGCGCTCGCTGTGGTCGAGCGGGAAAGCGATACCGCGACGATGAGCACGTTCGCGCGGACTGAACTGCTGCGGAACGATCCGGCCGCTCTGCACCAGCGTGCAGTAGGCGACCCACTTCCAGGCGCACTGCTCGATCCGGCAGGCACGGTGACGCCGCATCTGCTGGTGCGCCAACTCGAGATCAGCGGACGCGCAGACACGCGGCGGAGCCAGGATCACCTGTCGAGTCATCACGCCGCCCCCGCTCCGGCCCTCGGCGCAGCCTGCGCCGACCGCGCCCAGGTGCACTGCGGGCAAACGGTTTCCAGATCGAACCCCGCATCACAGACCAACGCGGGCCGGTTGTCCACCTGCTCGAGACCGAAGACAACGATCACCTCGATCGCGAGCCCACTCGCGATCGCGAGCACGTACCCGATCGGATCAGCGGCGTCGACCGGTGGACGAACCGTGTAGACGTATTGATAGCCGAGCGCGAGAGCATGCCGCTGCACTGCCTCGGCATGCCGCAGTGCGTCCGCACCGGACACGTCACCACGAACGAGCCCGATGGCCTTCGGCTTACTACATACCTCGTTCCGAGATGAAACGACGCTACGCGCATTTGTCATGGTGCCCCCAGAACCTCGTCGATGTGTGGACTTCGGTGCGTCCGGATGACCAGCAGTTCCAGGATGTTTCGGCATGGTTCGCACCCGAACGCTGTGATGCAGCACACCATCGCCCGATATAGTGAATCGAGCTGATCTGGGATTCCCAAGCGAACTCGTCCCAAGTCGCAGGATCGGTCCCAGATCGCAGTTGCGGAGCGTTCCAACTCCGCCTTCCATCAATCCCGTATCCGCAGGGGGTGCAATGAGTTCGACCGGTGAAGACGAGGCCTCAACCCTGCCCAGGCGACAGCTTGGGCGGTTTCTTCGGGAAACGCGCGAGGGACAAGGGCTCACAATCGACCAAGCCGCGAAACTGGCCGAACTGAGCAAGAGTGGACTGCACCGCATCGAAACGGCACAAGTAGCAAAAGTGAAGATCCGCGAGGTCAAAGCCCTCTGCGAGATCTACGGTGTGGATCCCCCGGACACTCGCCGTGCGGTGGAACTCGCCGAACAAGCGCAAGTCAAAGGCTGGTACACAGCTTTCGGTGGCCTCTTCGCCGACACCTTCAACATGTACGTCGGACTCGAGGCGTCTGCACGTCGACTGGTTATTTACCACGAGCAGATCCCAGGGCTACTGCAAACGGCCTCCTATGCGCGAGCGGTGATCAGCGCGTTCTACGCGGATGACGCACCAGAACACATCGACCGGCACGTAGAACTTCGGATGAAGAGGCAGGCGATCGTCACTCGCAAGTCCCGCCCCGTCGAGCTGGAGGTTCTGCTGCATGAATCGGCGCTGCACCGGGTCATCGGTTGTCCGCGAGTCATGGCGGCTCAGCTGCGGCATCTGGCCGAGATGAGCAAGCTGCCGAATGTCACCGTGCGCGTGCACCCATATGCCGCTGGCATGGTGTGGGGCATTCTGCACGGTCAGTTCGTTGTCCTCGACTTCGGCGTCGATCAGAAGGGTAGGCCTGCGGAGCCGCCGATCGTCTTCCTTGAAGGCGGCCCAAGTGCGGACGTTTACCTCGAAAAGGCGGATGAAGTGCGGAAGTACTATGAACTCGCTGCGGCCATCCGGACGTCGTCGCTGGATGAAGCCAGATCGCGAGACCTGCTGAGGCGGGTAGCAAGGAGCTACGAGGCGTGAAGACCGACCTATCCGGGGCGAAGTGGTTCAAAAGCAGCCACAGTGAGAGCGGGGGCCAATGTGTCGAGGTCGCCTGGCTGGGCAATACCCATGTCGGTGTCCGTGACTCCAAGAACTCCTCCGGGCCAGCGTTGATCTTCACGCCCTCCGATTGGGACGCCTTCACGTCAACCATCACCGATGGTGGGTTCGATTTCGCAGGGTGAGCACGCTCCCTGCTCGCCAACACGCGGCCCGTACCAGGACATGCATTCTCAGGTACGGGCCGCTGCCATATCGCGAGAACTCCGTAGCACTCGCGCAATGAGATCCTGGACATAGACGAAGCAGTCCGAACCGCCCGGCTTCTGGCGGCGATGGTAGAGGAGTAGGAAGCTTGAGCGTGGACCTATCCGCGGCAAAGTGGTTCAAGAGCAGCTACAGCGGCACTGGCAAAGACTGCGTCGAGGTCGCACATTTCGCCGGGGGCATGGTCGGTGTCCGTGACTCCAAGAATTCCACTGGGCCGGCGTTGATCTTCACACCCTCCGGTTGGGATGCCTTCACTACCAACCTCACGAACAGCAGGTCCAGTCAGCCGGCCTGATCGATACCTCTCCGACTATTCCGGCTCACGAGTGGCACACGAGCGAGACCCCTTCTCGCGTTTTGCCGCAGCCTTGTGCCACTCGTGGCGGAAGATGGCCGATCCCAAGGGGGCCGTCTCGAGCAGTGTTCGGCGCTGTGGGCGAAGGGCAGGATGGGCATGGGGATAGACGAAGCTGTGCGAGGCGCACGGTTGCTGGCCGCTGATATCGAGGAATCTTTGGGGTTCTCGACGCAGATCAGCACTGAGTACACCGAGGACTGGCGGAGATTCGGCGCGCAGTCCGGTCGCCCGGTGCCGAAAGCTTGGGTGAGCATTGGAGTGCCGGATGCCGGCACTTCTGCGGCGCTCGACCCGACTGAGGCGGGCAGCGGCACGGCCGAGGGATTCGCGATGGAGTTGGCGCGAATCCTTCAGGACGACATTCAAATTCACATACGCGAGCCGTGGCCGAAGGATCCCGCCGCCAGCGGCCGGGCACTGGAACCGACCGAGCGCGGTTGGCGAAGCCGGACGGAACCAGGGTATCTAGTGCCGTACGGCAGGCTCGGTCGCTGAGCCGATATGCGCGTGGGTATGTGCCAGGGGCGCTCCCGAAGACTCTGTACGTCCGCACCATGATGTGACGAGCCGAGCGGGCTCTATCCCGCCAAGAGCCAGTGGTCTGACAGGGTTTCGCCGACTCGCGCGGCCCATCCCGCCGGATGCGTAAGGTTCCCGTTGTGCCCGCCGGGGAATTCCACCACCGGCACGCCGCGCAGTGCCGCCAACTCGTGGGCGGCTTTGTAGTCGAAGACGTGTCGTGGGGTGGTCTGCCCGCAGGCGGGGACGATGCGCACCGGCGATTGACGCAAGGCGGCGACGTCCAGGTGGTCGGTGCGGATCGCGGCGAAGTCGTGTCCTAGGAAGTATTCGAAGTTCGCGGCGCGCTCTGGGCCGAGCGGGGCAGCGGTCACGCCAGGTTCGCGATCCTGGCTCGCGGGATCGATCCCCAGCGTCCGCACCATCGGAGCGAGCGCCGCTTGCCACCCGCGCTCGGTGAACACCTGCTCGCAGTGTTCGAGTTCGCCGAGCTGGGTGGCGCGGTCGGCGGCGGCGAGCAGCCACGGCGTGACGGGCTCGTGCGCCATGAGAGTGTGCAGCCGGTCCGGGTGCTCGACCGCGAGATGTAGTCCGATGGCCGCGCCCATGCTGCAACCGAGCATTGCCACGGGTTCGCCGGTCAACGTCGAGAGCAGGCGGTTGGCGTCGTCGGCGTGCGTCGCGACCGAGGCGGGCACGCCGAGATCGCGGATGAGGCTGCGAGACAGGCCGCGCCGGTCATAGGTGACGACGGTGAAGCGCCGCTCCAGATGACCGACCAGATCTTCGCTGCGCCGCGCGTCCCCCTCTCCGCTCTGCGCGATCAGCAGCATCGGACCGCTGCCGCGCACTTCGTAGTACAGGTCGGCTCCGGGGACCTCGAGGGTGCCGGTGGAAATCGTGCTCATGCCGACGACAATAATCCATCAATATGGATACATCAACTCTGATGTATCCATATTGATGTAAGGTCTCATCGTGGACGGAGTCGAACTGTTCCTGTTGGGGCGGATGTTGATGAAGCTCGGCGAGGAGGCGTTGCCGTCGGCCGGGCTCGGCGGCGGCCACCGCCCGGCGCTCGTCGTGTCGAGCGACATCCTCGAGCACCCGGACAGCACCGTTGGCGAAATCGCCGCGCGCACCGGATTGCCGCAGAGCGCGGTCTCCACCGCGGTGGCAAGCCTCAAAGAGGCCGGAGCGATCGTCTCGACGGTCGACCCCCGCGATCGACGGCGCACCTTGATCCGACCGGCCGACCAGGCTTCACCGCGAGTCGCCGAAATCCGCGCCACCCCCGTGGACCGAGCCGTAGCAGCCGCACTGCCCACCGACGACCCGGCAGCCGTGCGCGAGGTCCTCGAAGCCCTCGCAACCCTCACCCGCCACCTACGCCCACGCACCCCCTGACCCGCACCGGCACGTGCGCGAGTGGCACATCAGCGAGAAGTTCTCTCGCGGTTGCCACAGCCATGTGGCCAATCGTGGGCGGTCAGGGGAGGTAGACGCAGCCACCCATACCGAGGTAGCTGCGGATGGAGCAGATCAGATTGTTCACTGTTTTGCCGGAGCCGGAGGAGGAACCCGTGCTGGGCGTCTTGGCGATCGCGGCGGGTGTGGTCGCCGCGATCGGCAGCGACAGAGCGGCGGTGACCAGGACGGTGGCGGTGAATTTCGCGGCCATGGTTTCTCCTGAGCGAAGGCGCGAGGGCCAGGTTCAGCACTTGGCCCCTGACGCCACGAAGCCTACGAATCACCGAATCCCCGACATAGACCGCACTTTCAGGGTCGCGCCGTCTCGGGCGCATCGGAAAGTCGATTGCTGTCGGCGTCCGGCTGCCGGTGCGGCCGCTCAGGACGCGGGCGGTGGGTGGACCGCGTGCCAGTGGCGGGCGATGTCGATGCGGCGGGTGATCCAGACCTGGTCGTGGGACTGGATGTGGTCGAGCAGGCGTTCCAGGGCGGCGGTGCGGGCGGGGCGGCCGATGAGGCGGCAGTGCAGGCCGATGGACAGCATTTTCGGGGTGTCCTCCGCGCCTTCGCGGTAGAGGACGTCGAAGGCGTCGCGGACGTGCGCGAAGAATTGCTCGCCGGTGGGGAAACCGGCGGGCGAGGCGAATCGCATGTCGTTGGTGTCCAAGGTGTACGGCACCACCAAGTGGTCGCGGTCGTGCACGCGCACCCAATACGGCAGGTCGTCGGCGTAGGAGTCGGAGTCGTAGACGAAGCCGCCGTGCTCGACCACCAACTCCCTGGTGTTCGGCGAGTCGCGGCCGGTGTACCAGCCCAGCGGCGCCGAGCCGGTCAGTTCGGTCAGCACGCGCACCGCCTCGGCCATGTGCGCGCGCTCGGTGTCGCGGTCGGTGAGCTGGTAGGACTTCCAGCGCAAGCCGTGGCAGGCGATCTCGTGGCCCAGTTCGCGGAAAGCCGCCACCGCCTCCGGGTTACGCTGCAAAGCGCGGGCGACCGCGAAGATCGTCAGCGGCAACCCGCGCCGCTCGAAGACGCGCAGCACCCGCCACAACCCGGCGCGTGAGCCGTACTCGTAGAGCGATTCCATGCTCATGTGGCGGTTCGGAAACGCCTCGGCGGGAGTCATCTCCGACAGGAACGTCTCGGAGAACTCGTCACCGTCGAGGACGTTGTTCTCGCCGCCCTCTTCGTAGTTGAGCACGAACTGGACCGCGATTCGCGCCTCCCCCGGCCACTTCGGGTCCGGCGGACGCGGGCCGTAGCCGACGAAATCCCTCATTGCCACGCCCCACGCAAACACGGCTCCGTACCCGCCGCCGATATCCGCACGATCGAGCGCCGGACAGGCGCGACCGCACGCGGCGCCGCCGCCCACGCGCTCAGGTACCGACTCGACCGAAAAGACACAGTCGCAAGCGCCGACGATGTCCGCACCGCCGGGCGCCGCACTCGCCGGACAGACGCGACCACACGCGACACCGACGCGCTCAGCGGCCGAGTCGACCAAGAACGCACAGCCGCACGCGCCGCCGATCTCCGCACGATCGACCACCGCACTCGCTGAAGAGGCGCGACCGCATGCCCTGCCGATGCCCCTGCGTTCATGCGCCCAGCTCGCCGTAGAGGCGCAGCCGCGCCAGGCCGCCGTCCGGGTAGATGTCCAGGCGCACCTCCTCCACCGACGCGGCCATCGGCGCGATGGGGAAGCGGTGCCTGGTGTCGGGTTGGAGGGCGGTGCGCGCTAACAACTCCAGCTCGGTGCCGTCGTTGGTGCGACCGGTCAGCCGGGCCGCGCCGGGACTGTTGCCCAGGAAGTACGACGTGTCCAGCTCGGCGAGCCGGATCAGTCCCGGCCCGGCCAAGCGGATGCGCACCCAGTCGTTGCCGTCGTCCCTGCGGCGCGCGGTCTCCCAGCCCTCGCCCATGGACCTGGCCCGGCCGGGATACAGCAACTGATTCGGTGAGCTGTAGAAGCGATTGGAGCAGTCCAGCACCAGCGCGCCGTTCTCCAGGGCGGCCAGGTCCAGCGGCCCGAGGCCGAGCAGGCGCGGATCGGGCCTGCCCTCTCCGTGCACCCGCAACCTGGCCACTCCGCCGTCGGGGTGCATGGTGAGCCGCACGTGGGTCCAGCGCTTCTCGTTCTCGACGGCGAACAAGTTGCGGCTGTCGCCCGCCACCGGGGAACGATCGACCAGCATCACCCAATCGTCGCGCGCGGCGATGGTTTCCGCGGGCGGATAATCCTCGATCTCCAGGGCGGACACCGAGACGGCGGGCGGGTAGTTGCCCGTGAACCACGCCGTGTCCACCACGATCCCGCGGATCACGCCCGGCACGCCGAGCCGCACGATCGCCGAATCGTCGCCGGGTTGCCCGCGATGTCTGCGGGTCTCCCAGCCGTCGTAGATCTGCCCTTTGTGCCCGAAGTCGGCGGGCCGGTGCAGGGCGGGACCGGGGTTGATCAAATTCTCCTTCTCCGCGAAGAACTCGTCGTTGGCCCAGATCACCGAGCCGCCCAGCGGCCGGACCGCCAGATCCGGCAGCAGCGTGAACTCCTCGTCGTCCCGGTCGCGCATCGCGCCTCCTGTGTCGTGCGGGATCGCCCCGTTCGGATGGACGGTCACGGCGCCTCCGGTAGCGGCGCGCGTGCCGCCAAGGCCCGCAGCACCGGCTCGGTGAGTTCCGGCGCTCCCGCGTCCGGGCGGGCGCCGCAGTCGATGCCGCGCAGCACCGTGGCGGCCAGCGCTTCGGCGGTGGCGGGCTCGTCGACGACGTCGCCGCCGCGGCGAGCGAGGTAGTCCCGCAGGCGCGGCACCGCGACGTCCATCGCCCGGCGGAAGAAGTCGTAGGTGGCCAGCCAGCGGGTGACGAGGTGACCCGGATGCATGTCCCAGCCCTGGTAGTACCCGCGCCGCAACGCCCGGACGACCAGCCGGTGATGGTTGCGCAGCGCGGCCTCCGGGTCGGCGTCGGGCACTATCTGGGTGGAACCGTCGCACACCCACACTCCGGTCTGCGCGGCCGCGACTTGCATGACCGCCTTGGCGTGATCGGCGGCCGGGTGGTCGAGCGCCTGATCCGGCGCGGCGACGCCACAAGCGGCGGTGTAGTCGTAGGTACCGAAATGCAGTGCGCTGCAACGTCCTTCGGACAAGGTGAGCATGGTGGCCACCGGGGCGGTGCCGTCGGCGGCGATGATCGCCTGCGGGCTCTCGATCTGCAGCTCGAAGCGCAGACTGCCCTCCGCGATGCCGTACCCGCGTTCCAGCCCGACGCACAGTTGCACCAACGCCGTAACCTGCTGCGCCGCCCGGACCTTCGGCACGGTGAAGACGAATCCCGCGGGCACGCCGCCCGCGCCCTCCAGCACGAGATCGAGCGTGCGCAGCGCACGACGACGTTCGCCGCCACCCAAGCCCTTCATCCGGATGCCACTGCTCGCCGGACCGCCGGACCGCCGTGCCCACGCCGCCAGCACCGCCCCCGCCGCCGTCGCCGCGCGGTCCTCCTCGGCGTCGGCGCGCAGGCCGTAGCCGTCCTCGAAGTCGATGCGCAGGTCCTGGACCGGATCGGTTTCCAGTCGCTTGCGCACGTCGGGCAGCGAATCGGTGCCGTCGAGAGTACTGAGCAGATCGCGGTGGCGGTCGAGCAGTTCGACCGCGGCCGCGCCCCACATTTCGGGAGTCGCCTCGGCGACCCGGTCGGCGGGCACGTACACGGTGTGGATCGGTTGTGCGCGGCCGTTCGAGCCGGGATACCTGCGGCGCAGCTCGGCGTCGACCGTGTCGAGCAGGGCCTCGAGCCGGGCGCGGACGTGCTCCGGCACCTTCGTCATCGTGACTCCTTCTCCCGCAACGCGGCCCACACCCGGTCCGCGGTCATCGGCAACCCGTACAGCCGGACGCCGACCGCGTCGCGGATCGCGTTGGCCAGCGCGGGCGCGACCGGGTTGTACGGCGATTCGCTCATCGACTTGGCGCCCAGCGGGCCGAGCGCGTCGGACGTCTCGGCGAAGTAGACCTCCGTGCGCGGCACGTCGGCGAACTGCGGTATGTGGTAGTGCCGCAAGGTCTGCGCGCCGATCACCCCATCCGCGCTGCGCATGTCCTCGTACAGCGCGGTGCCGATGGCCTGCGCCGCGCCGCCCTCGACCTGCCCGCGGCACTGCACCGGGTTGAGCACCGTGCCGGCGTCGGCCGCCTGGATCGACTGGAGAATGCGCACCGCCCCCGTCTCCGGGTCGACGGCGACGCGGAAGGCGTGCACGTTGAAGCTCACCGACCTGGGGCTGCCGTCGTGCTCGGCGTGCGCGACGAGGTCGCCGCCGGTCAGCAGTTCGGCCGCGGTGAGCACCCGGTCGCCGCAGTGCACGCCGCCGGAGTTCAGCACGCAGTCCCGCTCCGCGACGCCGGCCAGTTCCGCCGCCCTGGCCAGCAGCCGCCCGCGCAAGGCGCACGCCGCCGCGTACACGGCCTTGCCCGCGACCACGATGCCGGTGGAGCCGAACGCGCCGGTGTCGTGGTCGACCAGGTCGGTGTCGCCGTGCCGGATCACGATGCGGTCCACCTCGGTCTCCAGCGCGGTGGCGGCGAGCTGGGCGTGCACCGTCGTCGTGCCGTTGCCGAATTCCGCTGTGCCGACCCGGATCTCGTAGCGGCCGTCGGGTAGCAGCGCGGCCGTCGCGGTGGATCGGTGGCCGCGCGGCGGGACGGTCGCGATCATTGCGGCGGCCATGCCGGTGCCAACCCGCCACCCCGGTCCGGGCGCGCGCACGTCGTTGCCGCGCAGCAGGGCTCGTTCGGCGAGGTCGAGGCACTGGTCCAGCCCGTAGCTGCCGAACATCAGATCGCTTTCGTTCACCGCGGCGCCGACGAACCGATCGCCGGGCGCCACCGCGTTGCGGCGGCGCAGTTCGAAGGGATCCACGCCGAGCGCGTGCGCGAGTTCGTCCAGAGCCGACTCCACGGCGAAGATCACCTGCCCGAGGCCGTAGCCGCGGAACGCGCCGGAGGGAACGTTATTGGTGTACACCGCGCGCGCGTCGACCCGCTTGTTGGCACAGCGGTACAGCTCCACCGACTCGCCGACGCCGTGGTACATCACCCCGCCGCTGTGATTGCCGTAGGCGCCGGTGTCGGCGAGCACGTCGACGGCCAAGGCGGTCAGCACACCGCGGGCGTCGGCCCCGGCCGTCACCTCGACGCGCATCGGGTGGCGGCAGGTCGCGGCGACGAACTCGTCGGAGCGCGTGAATTCGTACTGCACCGGCCTGCCGGTGCGCAGCACGGCCAGCGCGATCAGGTCTTCGGCCAGCAGCTCCTGTTTCGCGCCGAATCCGCCGCCCACCCTGGCCGTGAACACCCGCACCTGCGCGGGCGACCGGCCGAACAGGCGGCACAGTTCGTCACGGACCAGGAACGGGACCTGGGTGCTGCACCGGATGACCAGGCGTCCGGCGTCGTCCAGCCAGCCGACCCCGCCGTGCGTCTCCAGATGCACGTGCTGGCCGCGCGGCGAATCCCACACGCCGCGCACGACATGCGCCGCGGCGGCCAGGCCCGCGGCGACGTCGCCGACCTCGCCGTGCAGCTCGGCCACCAGGTTGCGTCCGGCATCGGCGATGCGAGCCGAGGCCGGTTTGTCCCCGTGCAATGCCGGTGCGTCGGCGCGCAGCGCGTCCCGCGGATCGAAGACCGCGGGCATGACCTCGTAGTCGACCTCGAGTAAACGGCACGCTTCACGGGCGATCGCGACGCTGTCGGCCACCACCGCGGCCACCCGCTGCCCCACGAATCGGACCGTCCGGTCGAGCACGTAGGTGTCGTCGGGGTCGTCGGTGCGCAGCTCGTGCCGTGCGGTGGAGAACGGCACGTCCGGCGCGTCGGCATAGGTGAGCACCGCGTGCACACCGGGCAGCGCCTCGGCGGCGGCGGCGCCGATCGAGCGGATCCGCGCGTGCGGGTGCGGACTCCGCAGCACCGCGATGTGCAGCGGGGCGGCCGGTGGCGCGGTGTCGGTGGCGCCAGGAAACGGCAGGTCGAGGGTGAACGGCTCGCGCCCGGAGACGATGCGCGGCCCGGCCGGGGCCGCGACCGCCGCGGCCGGATCGGGCGCGACGGCGGCCGGATCGTCCGGAGTGAGTTGTTCGCCCAGCGCGGCGCGGATGGCGCGGTAACCCGTGCAGCGGCAGAGGTTGCCTTTCATCAACTCGGCGAGTTCGTCGCCCGGCACGCCGGACTGCTCCTCGGCGGCGCACCCGAGCCCCGCCGCCGTGACCACCATGCCCGCGGTGCAGAACCCGCATTGGAACGCGGCGTCGGCGAGGAACCGGCGTTGCACCGGATGCGGGTGCTCAGGGGTTCCGAGTCCGGCGGCGGTGACGATCGATCGCCCGGCGGCGCGATAGGCGGGGATGACGCAGGAGTGCACCGTCATTCCGTCCACCAGCACCGCGCAGGCCCCGCAATCGCCCGAGTCGCAGCCCTTCTTGACCGCCTGCGCGCCACTGTCGCGCAGCACGGTGCGCAGGCATTGTCCCGGCCGCGGCTCGATGTCGACGGTCCTGCCGTCCACTTCGAATCGCATCAGCTACCCCGCAATTCCGCGGCCACCTCGCAGGCCAGCAACCCCGCGACATGCCCGCGCCACTCCGGTGACCCGTGCGGATCGTCGAACCACAGCGCCGGATCGATCGTGTGCACGGCAGCGCGGATCTCGGTGTCGGTGGGCGGTGCGTCGAAGTCCAGGACGACGGGCCTGATCGTGGCGGCCGTGATGGTGACCGCGCTGCGGCCGCTGCCTTCCCTGCGCCCCATCACGACGGCGCCGGACCGGCCGAGCGGAGCGAGCGCGATCTTCCGGAAGCTGGTGCGCGCCAGCAGACTCGACCGCGGCACGCGAATCGAGCGCAGCACTTCTTCGCGCCGCAGCGCCGTTCGTCCGGGGCCGAGGACGAACTCCCGCAACGGGATTCGCCGATCGGCGCCGTCGGCGGCCCAGACCAGCGCCGTGGCGTCGAGCGCCACCAGCGCGCCGAGCACCGCTCCCGCGGGCAACGCGAGGCAGACGTTGCCCCCGACGGTCGCCGTGCGCCAGATCTTGTGCGAGGCCAGCAGCGCCCGGCAGGCCGGGGCGAACAGCGCGGTCCCCGGCCACGGGTCGCGCAATACCCGCGTCCCCAGCTCACGGCCCGGCGCTGCGCCGGCGAACTCGGCCAAGGTGCAGGTCGCGGCGATGTCCAGGCCGCCGTCCACGATCTCGAACGCGGGCCATCCGAGGCCGGTGATGTCGACCAGGCGCAGCAACTGATCCTGCGGCTCGGAGAACAGGAAGGTTCCTCCGGCCAGCACCGCGGTGGATGCGCCGAGCGCGGCCAGGTCTTCGCGCTCGCGGGCGATCACCACCTCGCGGATCGTGTCCAGGTCCACGTCTCACCTCGTTCCTGCCTCTCGGTCACCGTAGAGCCAGTGGGTTGCCGCCATATTGCGCGCGACGCATGTCGGATTGCACGGCTGTTACCTTGCCGCGCGGCGGCCACCGGCGAGCGGGAACCATCCCGGCCGAGTGCTCGTGCGGGCATGCCGTCCACATACCACGGCTCACCCGCTCTACGGGCCGTTCGAGCCGACACTGGTTCAGTATTGCTCGTCCCGGCTGACCAGGCACGACACCTCGCCCAGATCAGCGGGGCGAGCGTCGGTGACCCCGACCGGACACCCGGCAGCACCGCCATGGGGCACGGCTCGCGGACAACTCGGTACGCCCGACCGCATCGATTGCAACGCCGATGCCCTGTACCGCGCGGCCACCGCACGCCCCGACCGCCGCGCTGCGGATCTCGTAGCCGCCCACGCGGGGACCGGAGTTGGAACACGGCCAGATGGCGCGGCATCACCCCCGCCGGGCATTCCCGGCCACGCCGTTGAGCGCCACTCCGTACGTTCCGGTGCACCGATCGTCTTCACGACGTGATCCCGACGGACGGACGCTGGGCACCGATAGCGCTGCCGCCAGGGTCCCCGGGTACCGGCCGGTCACATCACCCGTCGCGCCCGGCACCAGGCGTACAGCGACAGCACCCCTCCCGCTACTACGGCAGGAGCGCCGACGCGCGAGTCGCTCAACCCGCCTTCGCGACCAGCTTCGCCTGCGTCCGCGCGACCTCGGCGGCCACCACGTCCGCGTCCACCGTCCGAACCTCACCGTCGCGCACCACCTCGCGCCCGTTCACCAGCAACATCGCCAGCGGTGGTGGCGAGCCGAGCACCAGGGCGGTCACCGGATCCGCGATCCCGGCGTGCGCGGCGGTGTCCACCCGCCACAGCGCCAGGTCAGCCAGTTTGCCCACCTCGATCGATCCGATGTCGGCGGCGCGGCCGAGCACCCGCGCGCCGCCCATGGTGGCCAGTTCCAGCGCGGTGCGCACGGTCATCGCGTGCGGTCCGCCTCGGTTGCGCGCCCACAGCAAGGCGTGGCGCGGCTCCTCGATCATCGAACCGGCCTCGTTGCTCGCCGCGCCGTCGACGCCGAGCCCCACCGGGACGCCCGCGCGCACCAGGTCGGCGACGCGAGCGATACCTGCGCCCAGCCGCGCGTTCGACGTGGGACAGTGCGCGACGCCGGTGCCGGTCGCCGCCATGACGCCGATCGCGTCGTCGTCCAGGTGGACGGCGTGCGCGTACCAGACGTCGGGTCCGAACCAGTCCATCCGCCGCAGGTACTGCGCGGGCGTGCAGCCGAAAGTCGCCAGGCAGTAGTCCTGCTCGTCGATGGTCTCGGCGAGGTGGGTGTGCAGCCGGACCCCGGTGTCGCGGGCCAGCGCCGCCGACTCGCGCAGCAGGTCGGGCGTGACCGAGAACGGCGAGCACGGCGCGAGCGCGATTCGCAGCATGGCGTCCGGCGACGGGTCGTGCCAGCGCGCGACGGCCGCCTCGCTCGCGGCGAGGATGTCGTCCAAGCGCTCCACCAAGTGATCGGGCGGCAGCCCGCCCGCGCTCCGGCCGAGATCCATCGAGCCGCGACAGGGATGGAACCGCAGACCTACCCGCGCCGCCGCCTCGATCTCGGCGGCGAGCGGGTCACCGCCGTCGCGCGGGAACACGTAGTGGTGATCGGTGGTGGTGGTGCAGCCCGTGCGGGCGAGGGCGGCGAGCGCGCCCGTGGCCGCCACCCGCACGCCGTCCTCGTCGATACCCGCCCAGACCGGATACAGGGTGTTCAGCCATTCGAACAGCGTGTGGTCGGTGGCCAGGCCGCGGGTGATCCATTGGTAGAGGTGGTGGTGGGTGTTCACCAGTCCTGGCGTCAGCAGGCAGCCGCGCCCGTCGACGCGCCGCGCGTCCGGACCGAGCGCCGGTGGATCGCCCGCCCCGACCGCGTCGATCCGGTTGCCGCGCACGACGACGTGCCCGCGGGCGTATTCGGTCCCGTCGGCGTCGACGGTCGCCACGGCACAGCCCGCGATGACGGTCACCTGGTCCACGCGGGACCCGCTTCCGGCGCGTCGGCCCGCGCCACGGTGGCGTGGATCAGTCCGTAGGGGCGGTCGTCGGCGTGATAGACCTCGCCGTGGTTCTCGATGCCGAAGCGGCCGAGGTCGTAGTCGAAGTGATGCTTGTTCGGCGCCGCGAGCCGGATCTCGGCCAGCACCGGGTACGCGGTCAGCGCGGCCTTGCCCATTTCGAACAGCGTCTGCTGCAAGGCCTTGGAGTGCAGCGTCGCGAAGGTCTCCACCAACCGCGCCCGCACGCCGGAGTAGACCTCGTCCCAGTCGACGCCCGCGCTGCTCGCGAACCGCCACTCGGCGACCAGCGCGGTGGCCAGCATCCGATCGCTGGTCGGTGCGAGCACGGTGAACTCGTCGGTCAGGAAGCCGGCGAACTCGGAGCCGGTCGACTTGAGGATGGTCAGGTCCTTCACCCCGCCGACGACCCAAGCCTGCCGCTCGGCGCCTCTCCCCGCCACGGTGACCGCCACCGTGCGCACTTCCGGCCCTTGCCGCACCCAGGTGTGATCGTGCTCCGCACCGCCGACGGTGACGCGCTGCCAGGCGTATTCGTCGACCTCGACGCGCGCGCTGCGCACCGGCTCGATCTCGGCGACGAAATGATCGGCCAGCGCGAGCGCGTAGTCCTCGATGGCCCGTAGCCCGGGACGCTTCGCGAAGGCGTAGGCCGTCTGTTTCTGCGAGTCGGTGGGCAGGACCTTCGCCTGGTCGCCCGTGACGTACGCGTCGGCGAAATCGCCGCGCAGCACCGTGGACACGTTCACGTCGCGGATCTCGTGCCGAGCGCTTTGCCGGTGAATCCGGACGATCCGGTTCTCCGCTTTGCCGTAGCGGTGGTCGGTCAGCACGATGGGCCCGGTCAATTCCATGCTCAGCTCCCTCGATAGGTGGAAAAAGCGAAGGGCGACAACAGCAACGGAACGTGATAGTGCCGTTCCTCGCGCACCGCGAAAGCGATGCTCACCTCGGGATAGAAGGTTTCGACCCCTTGGCCCGCGAAGTAGGTGCCGGTCTCGAACACCAACCGATAGGTCGCGGGTTCGAGCGCTTCGCCCAACGCCCCGATCCGGCCGTCCGCGTCCGTTTCGCCCGAATCGAGCCGTTGCGCCTGCCGGTACAACGTCACCGTGACGCCCGCGGCGGGCACACCGCGCACCGCGTCCAGCACGTGGGTGCTCAGCGTGCTCACGGCCGCTCCAGCAGCGCGCGCAGCCGGATGCGATTGATCTTGCCCAACTCTGTTCGCACTATGCGCCTTTCGGTCTCGGGATCATTGCGCAACCGGGCGGTGAGCAGCGCGAGCAGCTCCTCGCCCGACTTTCCGCTCGCACACACCAGGTAGATGTGCCCGAACCGCTCCTCATAGGCGCGGTTGCCCTCGGCAAGCGCCGCGCGCACCACGTCGGCCGCACCCGCCACCCCGGCCTGCTCCCGCGCGGAGGCATCGGAATGCGGCCGCTCCCCGATCCTCGGATGTCCCGCCAGCGCGCGGTCCAGCTCCGATTCCGGCAACCCCGCCAGCACCTCATCCGCCGCGTCGAGCAGCGTCTCGACGCTGCCGAACGGACGGCCCGCGACCAGCGCCCGCGCGAAGTCCGGCGACGAGCAGCACGCGAGCACCGCCCGGTAGGCCGCGTCGTCGGACAGCGCGTCGAATGCCGCGATTCCGCGTCGCTGATCCGTCATCGGACCAGCATCGAATACGGCCGGGGCCGCCGCCACCGGAAGCGGAGGGATCACCTTCGGCGTGTCGCTCACGAAACGCCTTTGACCACCGGTTTCCCCCCGTGCGGCGCAGACCGGCCGGTATTACCTTTTAGGCATGGCCGACCCTGATCGCCCCGCCGTCGCGGCCTGCGCCGGCGTCGTGCTCGCCGCGGGCGCGGGAACCCGCTACGGAAAACCGAAAGCGCTCGCCGAGGGCGGCGCCTGGCTGCGGGCCGCGGTCGCCGCGCTGCGCGACGGCGGCTGCGACCCGGTCATCGTGGTGCTCGGCGCGACCGGCCCGACGCCACGGATCGTCGATCTGCCGCCGGGCGTGCGCCACGTGTGGGCGGCGGACTGGGCGACCGGCCTGAGCGCGTCGCTGCGGGCGGGCTTGATCGCCGTCGCGAGCACCCCCGCCCGGTATGCCGCGATCATGCCGGTGGACACCCCCGATGTCGGCGCCGACGCGGTCGCCCGAGTGCTCGCCGCCGCCCTCGGCGCCCCCAGCGGCCTGGCTCGTGCTGTGTTTCACAACACACCCGGGCACCCCGTTGTCATCGCCCACAAGCACTGGAACGCCGTTTGCGGATCCGCCTCAGGAGATTCCGGGGCCCGCACCTATTTGACCGGCAGAAACGATATGGTGTGCGTCACGTGCGACGATTTGGCGACGGGCGTCGATCGTGACTTCCCGGCCACGACCGCACGGTGATCGGAGCTAGCTGATGCGGGACATCGTCGACGACCTGTTGCGGGTGTGGCACTCGGGCCGTACCGGCGGACTCGGCACCATCGTGCGCACCGTGGGCGCCGCGCCCTTACCGGTGGGCTCGGCGATGCTGGTCGACCCGGACGGGGGCGTCTACGGATCGGTCGCCGGGGGCGGGCTGGAGGACATCGCGTACGAGGCCGTGCTCCAGGCGGCGCGTACCGGCCGTCGCGCGATGCACCGTTTCGGCGTGGGCGGCGGCTTGGACGGCGAGGGGATGATAGACGTCTTCACCGAGCCGTTCTCCCGAAGACACTTCCCGGAGTTCCCGGATGTCGCCGCCGAGATCGCGGCGCACCGCAGGGTCACCGTCTTCACGGTGGTGTGGAACTCCGATGCCGACCTGATCGGCCAGCACCTGATCACCGACAAGAAGCACGCCACCGAATTGGTCGCGCTCCCCGATTCCGACGTTTTCGTCAGCTCGTTCGCCCCGCCGCCGCGCCTGATCATCTTCGGCGCCAATTCCTTCGCCGCCGCGCTCACCGTGCAGGCGAAGTTGCTCGGCTACCGGGTGACCATCTGCGACTCCCGCCCCAATTTCGCCACGCCGGAGTCGTTTCCCGGCGCCGAGGTCGTGGTCGACTGGCCGCACCGCTACCTCAACATCCTCTCCGCCGCCGGGGAGATCGACAGCAGCACTGCCATAGTCGTGTTGTCGCACGATCCCACGTTCGAGATTCCGCTGCTCACCGTGGCGCTACGACTACCCGAGCTCGGCTATCTCGGTGCCATGGGGTCACGTCAGGTACACATCCGGCGCATGGAAGACCTGCGCGCGGGCGGATTCGGCGAGGAGACGCTGTCGCGGCTGCACTCGCCCGCCGGTTTCGACATCGGCGCGCGCACCGCTCCCGAGATGGCCGTCGCGATCGCGGCCGAACTGCTGGCCACCCGCGCCGCGCAGCCGGTGCGAGCGGTCGATCCCTACAGCGGTGAAATCCCGATTACGCCGAAAACCGCTGTGGGACTGTAGCTATTTCAGGGCGGGGTTCTCGGCGTACACCTCGCGCAGTACCGACAGGTCGAACAGTTGCGCGGCCTTGATGTCGATCTTCGCGGCGCGCAGCGCGGCGATGTTCTGCTCGATCAGCGCATCGGTCATCGACAGCAGGCCGCCGGTGGCGGTATCCGCCGAGACCACCAGATCGTTCTGCGCGGCAGCCTCTTTCGTCTGCTCGGCGAGATCGAGCTTCTGGTCCTTGCCGTACACCTCGACCGCGAGCCGGGCCGATTCGGCGGGATTCGCCACCGCGTCCTTCCAGCCTTTGATCTCCGCGGTGAGGAAAGCCTTCAGCTTGTCGCGCTCTTTGTCGATGGTCGACTGGGCGACCGTGAGTGTCTCGGCGACCAGCGGCAGGTTGTAGTCGGCGAACAGGAAATGGGCGGTCTGGAAGCCTTTGGCCGCGAGCGTGATCGGCTCGTTGGTCACGTAACTGACCCAACCGTCGACCTCCCCGTTGGCCAACGGGGTCGGGTCGAATTGCGCGGGTACGACGGTGACATCGCCCGGCTGCATCCCGTTGGCGGTGAGCAGCGCGTTGAAGATCAGCTGATTGGTGTCCTGCACACCGATCTTGCGGCCCTTCATGTCCGCGGGCGTCTTGATCGGCCTCGCCGCGGCGGACACGATCGCGAACGGGTTCTTCTGATAGGTGGTGGCGACGATCTTGGCGGGCAGGCCCTCCAGGATCGCGGGCGCGGTGGTCTGCGGCGCGGACAGACCGAGCCACACCTTCCCGGTGTCCAATCCGGCCTCCACCGACGTGCTCGCCGCGCCGCCCGCGATCAGGTCGACCGAACCGAAACCGGCCTCCCGGAAATAGCCCTTCGAGTCGGCGAAGTATTCGCCCGCGAATTCGATGTTCTTCAACCACGACAGCTGCACCGCGACGCGGCCGTATTTCGAGCCGTCGGCGCTGCTGCCGCCCGGCGCATCACCGGAACTCCCGCCGCAGGCGGCCAGCGCGCCCGCACCGCCGAGCGCCGCGCCGGCGAACGCGGAGTAACGGAGGAACGAGCGTCGGTTCAGGTGCCCGAACGTGGAGCGGTGCGCGGGTGTCATGGGCCGAATCTAAGTGCAGCGCGTTTCATTTTCTTTACTTTGGCGTTCCGAGCGAGGAATTCGTTTCGGTCACAGGCGTCCCGCTTCCGGTCCGAACCGGGCGAGCACCAGGTTCTCCAGGACGCCGACGATGGCATAGAGCACCACCGAGACCAGCGTGACGATGACGATCGAAGCCCACAGCTTGCTGTACTGGAACGTCGGGATCGCCCGGATCAGAGCGGCCCCCAGACCGGTGCCGCTGCCGAGCCACTCGCCGAGCAACGCGCCGATCAGCGCGCCGGGCACCGAGATCCGCGCGGCGGCGAACACCGAGGGCAGCGCCGCCGGCACGGCCACCATGCGCAGCCCGGTCCAGCGCGACCCGCCGTACGCGGTCACCAGTTCCAGCGCTTGGCGCGGCGCGGCGCGCAGTCCCGCCATGATCATGACCAGCGCGGGGAAGAACACCACGATCGCGGCGAGCACCGCGACTCCCGCCACGCCGCGACCGAACACCAGCACGATGATCGGCGTGAGCGCCACCAGCGGCACCGAGCGCAGCAGCATCGCCACCGGCAGGAAGGTCTGCTCCACGGCGGCGAACGACACGAACAGCGCGGCCACCACCAGGGCGGCGAGCATGCCCGCGCCGAACCCGATGGCCGCGTCGCGCAGCGTGATCTGCAGGTCGTCCAGGATCGCCTGCCGCGCGGTCGCGGCGTTGGGCGCGGTCACCAGGTAGGCCCAGATATCGCCGGGCGTCTTGCCGACCCGCGGGCCGACCTGCGGAAACGCCTTCAGGAAGACATACCAGAGCACCAGCATCAGCAGCAGTGAGGTGCACAGCGGGAACAGGAAGATCCCGATCCGGCGCAGCAGTGTCATCGAGCGGCCCCCGTAATCCGTTCCGGCGCAATGGCTGACTTCATCGCGCCTCCCTCGCGGTCCACGGCGCGGCCAGACGGGCGACCAGCGCCACCAGCGCGTAACCGAGTCCGGCCAGGCCCGCGGCGGCCAGCGCCATGCCCCAGGTGCGCGGCACGTTGTAGGAGGTCTGCGCGGCGGTCAGCGCCACCCCGATGCCGCTGTCGACGCCGCCGAGGTACTCGCCGATGATCGCGCCGAGCACGGCCGACGGCGCGGCGATCTTCAATGCGGCGAACGTGCTCGGCAGCGCCGAGATCGCCTGCACCCGGTACAGCTGCTGCCAGCGTCCGCCGCCGTAGGCGCGCACCAGTTCCAGGCTGGTCCGGTCGGCCGAGCGCAGCCCGGCGACGGTGCCGACCATGGTCGTGAAGAAGCAGTACATCGCGGCCAGGAAGACCGTCGGAGTGCGTCCGCCGAACACCACCAGGATGATCGGGCCCAGCGCGAGCAGCGGGGTGCAATAACTAAGGATCGCCAATTGGGTGGCCAGCGACTCGATCGGCGGGACGAGCACGATCAGGACGGCCAGAGCGATGGCCAGTCCGTTGCCCCAGACGAAGCCCTGCAACGCGCCGAGCGCGGTGATCCGGAAATTGGGGCCGTACAGGTCCCATCCGTCGGTGTACATGGTGTGCAGCACCTGCCATGGGCTGGGTATGGTGCCGCCCGCGACTTCGAACGCCGCGAGAGCCCACCACACCGCGATCAACCCCAGCACGCCGACCACACCACCGAAACGCTTCACGCCGTGTCTCCCGTCCGCCGGGCGCAGCGCGCGAACCGATACCACCGAGCCGGGCGGCTCGTCCGCTGCCGACGCTGTCTGCCCTGGCTCCGGCAGCGTTCCGGTTGATCGGCGTTCACGCGACGCCTCCTTTGCCCGCGGTCCCGAACAGCAGCTCCGACAAATAGTCGTGCAGTTTGTGGAACTCCGGTGTGCGCATCATCTCCGGCAGCCGAGGGCGTGGCAGATCGATCTCGACCAGCTCCAGGATCCGCCCCGGCCGCGGGCTCATCACGGCCACCACATCGGACAGGAACACCGCCTCCGCGATGCCGTGGGTGACCATCAGCGTCGTCGCGGGCTTCTCGGTCCAGATCCGCAGCAACTCGAGATTGAGTCGCTGCCTGGTCATGTCGTCGAGCGCGCCGAACGGTTCGTCGAGCAGCAGCACGGCCGGCTCGACCACCAGTGCGCGCGCGATCGAGACGCGCTGGCGCATACCGCCCGACAGCTGCGCCGGTTTGGCCTTCTCGAAGCCGTCCAGTCCCACCAGGCGGATCAGCTCATCGATCTGCCCCTGCTTCGGCGCGATGCCCGCGACCTGCAACGGCAGCGCGATATTCGACGCCACCGACCGCCACGGCAGCAACGCCGAATCCTGGAACGCGATGCCGAACGCGTGCCTGCCGCGCAGTTCGGCGGGCGTCGCGCCGTCGATCAGGGCCGTGCCCGCGGTCGGCGTCTCCAGGCCGGCGAGGATGCGCAGGACCGTCGACTTGCCGCAGCCGGACGGACCGAGCAGCGACAGGAACGCGCCCCGCTCGGTGTGCAGATCGACGCTCGCCAACGCCTGCACGGTTTTCCGCCCGACCCGGAAGGTCTTGGTCAATCCGCTGAGATGAATTCCGGTCCCCCCGGCGGTACCGCTCTCCGTGCTCATGACGGCCACCATAGGAGCACCCCGTTGCACGGATATTGCGAATCGCGTCGCCGGATTGCGCAATCGTTACGGTTCGCACCGCGCATTTCCGATCGCGGCGATTCGATCGGATGAGATGCGCCCCGCCGCGGGTTACACGACAGGTGAACCCGATCCTCACGCTGCTCGACGCCAAGCTGCACATCGCGGGCTCGGAGATCCTCTGGCGCGAGGTGATCGGCAACGGCTTCGGCCTGGCCTCCGCGATCGGCGGCATGCGGCGGCGGGTCTGGGCCTGGCCGGTCGGCATCGCCGGGAACGCCTTGCTGTTCACCGTGTTCGTCGGTGGGGTGTTCCATACGCCGCAGCAGCTGAACATGGCCGGGCAGGCCGGACGCCAGGTGATGTTCATCGCGGTCAGCGTGTACGGCTGGTGGAGCTGGTACCGGCACGCGGCGCGCGGGACCGCTCTCGAACACCGCGGCGTCGACCCGCGCTGGGCGAGCACCCGCGAACGCGTCGTGCTCTTCGCGGCGATGTTCGCGGGCACCGCGGTTTTCGCCCAGCTCTTCGAGTGGCTGGGTTCCTACGGCCCGTGGGCCGAGGCGTGGATCTTCACCGGCTCGGTGCTGGCCACCTACGGCATGGCCAGGGGTCTGGCCGAGTTCTGGTTGATCTGGATCGCGGTGGACCTGGTCGGCATCCCCCTGCTGGTGCGGGCGGGCTACTACCCGTCGGCCACCCTCTACCTCGTCTACGCGGGCTTCGTGGCCTGGGGATTCCTGGTCTGGCGACGCGGCATCCGGCCCACCGCCGAGGTTTCCCCGGCGCTGGCGCGGGCCACCGCGGAGTAGATCGGCGAGTCGGCGTCGCGCCGGGCTACACCACCTCGACCCGCACGCCCGCCGCTCGGATCTCCTCCACCGCGGTCGGATCCGCGCCGGTATCGGTGACCAGCACCCGCACCCGCTCGATGCCGCAGATGCGGGCCAGCGCGGTACGCTCGAGCTTGTCCCCGGTCGCCACCACGATCACCCGGCCGGAACGCCGCACCATCTCGGCGGTCACCCCGGCCTCGTCGAGGTGCCTGCACTGCGCGCCGCCATCGGCGGAGATCGCGTTCACGCCGAGCACGAGATCATCGAGACGCAGTTCGGCGAGCGCCCGTTCGGCCAGCGGGCCGTGCAGCTCGTAGGACTCCCGCCGGGCCACGCCGCCGAGCACGACCGTGCGCACATGCGGGCGCAGCACCATCTCCCCCGCGATGTTCAGCGCGTTGGTGACGATGGTGAGTCGCTCGTCACCGGCCGACCCTAGGTCGGTGCGCCCGGCCAGCGCCCTTGCCACCGCCGTGGTGGTCGTTCCGCCGTTCATCCCGACCACCGCGCACGGATCGATCAGCGACGCGGCGTGTTCGGCGATGCGCTGCTTGGCCTCGCCCGCGCTCTGCCGGTAGCGCGCGGGCAGGTCGTAGGCCACCGAGGTCGCCACGACGCCGCCGTGCGTTCTCGTGGCCAGCTGTTGTTCGGCGAGCGCGGTGAAATCGCGGCGCACCGTCGCGGCCGACACGCCGAGCCGCTCGGCGGCCTCCTCCACCGAGAGCCGCCCGGATTCGGCGAGCAGTTCCAGCAGCCGGTTCCACCGTTGCGGACGGTCGGTCGATCCGGTCATCGCACACCGCCCCGGCCGCGCGGGACCCCCACTGTTTCGGTGAACACGCGAACAATAGGAACACACGCACCCGCCGACCGCGGAAATCCACACGGCCGATCCGGCTCGGTTCAGAACACATCGGCCTCGACGGCAGGCCGGTCCGGAAGCGTCGCGGGATCGTCACCCCGCGTGCGGGCAAGACCGGAATTCACGAAGTAGGCGATCTCCGCGCAGATCTCGTCCAGACTCACCACCGAATCCGGCGACGTACCCTGCACCAATTCCTGGGCGAGGGAGGTGACCGCGCCGATCACGGCCAGCGCGAACAGATCGAAACGCCGCGGACCGGTCTCGCCGCGGCCGACGGATCGTTCGGCCTCGCTGATCAGCAACGCCGACAGCAAACGGCGCTGCTGCCTGCGCCACTCCTCCACCGCCGCGCTCACGCCGACCACCTCGACGTAGAGCACCCGCGCGGTCCTGGCGTCGGCACACGTGACGCCCAGATAGGCGCGGAAACTCGCCACCACGCGGGTGGGCAAGGGCTCGTTCCGGGTGGCCGCGAGCGCGGCGAGCGCGCATTCCAGCGCGCGGGAGGTGATGCGATTCGCCAAGGCGATGAGCAGGGCTTCGCGGCTGCCCATGTCCTCGTAGAAACTGCGCGTGGAGACGTTCGCCACCGAGCAGAGTCGCTCGATCGAGGTGGCCGCGTAACCCTGGGTGCCGAATAGTTCGAGGGCGGCATCGATGAGACGGGTCTGCCGCTGGGCAACCCGCTGCTCCTTGGACAGCCCGCCGTAGCTGCGACCGTCCTTGGGTCCGTGATCCCGCCGTGTCACCGTTCGATGCTACCGCGCGGCTACCTGCGCGCCGCGCGCCGAACGGTGGCGTCGCGGCGATTCCGATCCAGTCGGCGCAGGCTATTTCACGCTGCCCGCGGTCAATCCCGCCACCAGTCGCTTCTCGATGAGCGCGAACAGCAGCACCACCGGAACGATGCCGACGGTGGAGATCGCGAACACGTACTGCCACGCGGTGTCGTACTGGCCGACGAACTTGGTCAGCGCCACCGACAGCGGTTGATTCTCCGGCGTGGTCAGTACCACCAGGCTCGCGGCGAATTCGTTCCAGCACGCCACCGCGACGAAGATCGTCGCGGTCACGATCCCCGGCCAGACCAGCGGCAGGCTCACCCGCAACAGGATCTGCGCGCGGCCGAGTCCGTCGAGCATGGCGGCTTCCTCGATCTCCACCGGGATCGCGGCGAAGAAGCTGTGCAGAATCCACACCGCGAAGGACAAGTTGAACGCGGCGTTCACCAGGATCATCGCCAGCCAGGTGTCGTTGATGCCGAGCGCGAAGAACTCCCGGATCAACCCGGTGACCAGCACCGTCGGCTGCAACATCTGGGTCACCAGCACCACGCCGAGAAACACCGCGCGCCCGGGAAAGCGGTGCCGCGCCGTGTAATACCCCGCCGGGATCGCCACGGCCAGCACCAAGAGGGTGGCGCAGACCGCGATGATGATCGTGCTGACCAGATTGAACGGCAGCGGCGTCTCGGGGGTGTCCCACATCGTCGCGTAGTTGTCCGGATGCCAGGATCGCGGCAGATACGTCGGCGGGATGCGCAGGATCTCGGCGCGGCTCTTCAGCGAGCCGAGCACCATCACGACGAACGGCAGCAGGAACACCGCGGCGAGCACCACGCCGATCGCGGTGAGTTCCCAGCGGCGTCGTGCGCGCCGCGCGGGGGTAACCGGGGCGAGCGGCGTCGCCGTGGTCTGCTCGCGTACCCGCACCCGCGTTGTCATCGGTCGGTCTCCGCGACCGGACGGACCAGCTTCACGTAGATCGCGATGATGACGACGATCAGCGCGAAGTTCAGCACGCTCATCGCCGCGGCGGTGTCGATCTGCTGGTTCTGCCGGATCAGCTTGAACGTCAGCGTCGTGGTGGTGTCGGCGGAGAAGCCGGCGATGCTGCCGGTGATCACTTGCAGGATCGGCAGCGAATTGAACACGTTGATGATGTTGATGATGGTCGCCACCGCGATCGCCGGACGCAGCTGCGGCAGGGTGAGATGGCGGTAGCGCTGCCACGCGCTCGCCCCGTCGACGCGCCCCGCCTCTTCGATCTCCGCCGGAATGGATTGCAGTCCGGCCAGAATCGTGTAGGTGGTGAACGGCACCGAAACGAACACCGCGACGCCCATCGCGACGAGAAACGCCTGCGTCGGCTGTTTGGTGAAGCCGTAACCGCGGTCGAGCAGACCGATGTCCACCAGGAACCGATTGGCGATGCCCACGTCCGGATCGAGCAGGTAGTAGAAGATCGTGGTCGTCATCACGACCGACGCCGCCCACGGCACCAGAATCGCCATCCGCACCGCGGTGCGTCCGGGAAAGTCCTTGTTGAGGAACTGGGCCAGCGCCGCGGACAGCACCAGCGTGACCAGCACGACGCCGACCACCCAGACCACCGTGTGGCCGAGCACCGACCCGAGTTCCGAGATGGCGAAGAGGGCACGGTAATTGGCCAGTCCGGCGCTGCCGCGGTCCTGGCCGTAGGCGCTGAGATCCCTGGTGCTGGTCCACAGCATGTAGCAGGCCGGAAAGGCGACAACCGCCGCGATCAGGACCAGCGACGGCCCGATCCACGGCAGTGCCGCCGGTAGTCCTCTGCGTCGCACCTTATTTCGTGGCTTCCTGGATTCGTTGCAATACCTGAGCGGGGTCGGCGCCCTGTGCGATGGTGCCCATCTGCTGGCGGATGACACCCTGCGCCACTGCCCATTTCGGGTTGTCGCTCGGATAGAACCGGGCCACCGGGAGCGTGGCGGCGAACGCCTTGGTGACCGGGTCCTCGGCGAGGGCGGTGGCGGCGCTGTGGGTGATCGGGATGAATCCCTCGTGCTTGACGAAGTCCGCGTACACCGCCGCCGAGTAGAAGTAGTCGAGGAACTTCTTGATCGACTCGGCCTTGGCGCCGTCCTTCTTGAACGCCATCAGGTGATCGGCCACCCCGAGCGTGACGGGGTTGCCGGTCTTGGTCGGCGACGGCGCGGTCGCGTAGCGCAGGCCCGGATTCTTCGCCGCGATCTGGCCGATGGTGGGCGGCAGCGCTTCGACCATGCCGATCTTGCCCTGGATGAAGGCGTTGAGCACGTCCTTGCGGTCGGTCGCACCCGGATTGGGCTGCGTCGCACCGGTATCGATCAGCTCACGCATGGCGCGCACCCGTTCCAGGTTCTGCGGGGTGTCCACGGTGATCCGGTCGCCGTCGGCCCACGAGCCGCCCGCGCCGAAGGTCCAGATGGAGGTTTCGCCCTGCGCCTCCTCGCTGCCGAGCGGAAGCCCGTACCCGGAGACGCCGCCGCCGAGCGCCTGGATCCGCTTCGCCGCGTCGGTCAGTTCGGCCCAGGTCTTCGGCGGCCGGACGATGCCCGCTTTCTCGAACAGTTCGGTGTTGTAGAACAGGGTGCGGGTGGAGGCGAACAGCGGCAGCGCGTACTGCGTGCCGTTCAGCGAAGCGTTCTGCGCGAACGCGGGCTGGATGTCGGCCAGGACCGGCGCGGAGACGATGTCGGTGGCCGGGTAGAGCAGGCCGTCGCCCGCGAAGCTGGCATAGGCGTCGATATTGAGGATGTCCGGCGTGGTCGACTGCGATTGCAGCTTGGTGCGCACCACGTCGTTGATCGAGTTCCACGACTCCATCTGCAGATTGACGGTGATGCCGGGGTTCTGCTTCTGGAATTCGGCGATGATGCCGTCCCACAGCGCCTTGGTGCCCGTGGCGCCGTCGCTGTAGGCGGGGGCGAGGAAATTGATCGTGGTGGCCGAGTCCGCACCGCTTTTCGAACCGAAATCGCAGGACGACAGGGTCAGCGCGACGCCGGTGACCATCGCGAGTCCGGCAAGCACGCGGTGGAATGGTCTTTTCACGAGCAGAACCTTTCAGATTTACCCACCGGGCGCCAGCGGAGCCGCCGATGATGGGAGGACGCACCGTCGTTGCGGCTCAATCTAGTCCGAATTGTGATCATATGTGACCGAATTGATTAGATATTTGACATAAATGATCACTTGGCGTGAAGCTGTCGGAGTGCCTACGCCTGCCGACCACACGCCGCATCTGGCTGCCGAGGTGGCCACCCAGCCGGACGACTGGACGCGCGCCGCGGCCGTGGCCGCGGATCATCGCGCCGTGCTGCCGAAACCGGGCGAGCGCGTCGCGGTGATCGGTTGCGGCACTTCGTATTTCATGGCTTGCGCCATAGCGGCGCTCCGCGAGGGCGCTGGACACGGGATGACCGACGCGTGGCCTGCCAGCGCGGTCCGCGCTCGCGAATACGACCGATACCTGGTGATCTGCCGCTCCGGCACGACCACGGAAGTGGTGCGCGCGATGCGCGACCTCCCGGCGCGCATCCCACGGGCGGTGATCTGCTCCAGTCCGGGCACGCCCGTCCTCGAACTCGGCGACCCCATTCTCATCGACCAGGTCGACGAGCGATCGGTGGTGCAGACCCGCTTCGCGACGACCGCCCTCGCCATACTCCGCAACCATCTCGGCGAGGACCTCACTTCGGTGATCGCCCAGGCACGGGCGGTGCTCGCCGAGGACCCCGCCGTGTCACTGGCCGCGGTGCGCCGCGCCGAGCAGATCAGTTTCGTCGGTATGGGATTCGCGGCGGCCGTCGCCGACGAGGCGGCGCTCAAGCTGCGCGAATCCTGCCAGTCCTGGACGGAGGCGTATCCGGCGACGGAGTACCGCCACGGCCCGATCGCCATCTCCGCGCCCGGACGCGCGGTCTGGGCGTTCGGACCGCTGGAGCCGGGCTTCGCCGACGACGTCGCCGCCACCGGCGCCCATCTGGAACATCGCGACATCGACCCGATGGCGGACCTGATCCGCGTGCACCGGCTCTGCCTGCTGCGTTCCGCCGACTTGGGATTGGACCCCGACCACCCGCGCGGCCTGAATCGCTCGGTGGTTCTGAAGTCGTGACCACCGGGCAACTCGCGAACGTGTCCGCCACGGCGGCGCTGCCGGACGACGCGCTCGTGCTCGGCATGGACGTCGGCGGCACCACCATCAAAGGCGAGATCACCGATGCGGCGGGCACGGCGCTGGCCGTGGGGTCGGTGGCCACGCCACACGGTCCGGCCGCGTTCGACGCGATGGGCGAGCTGGGCGAGCGGTTGCTCGCCGAACTCCCCGGCCCCGATCGCCGCCGAGTGGGTCGCGCGGCGGTGGTGCTACCCGGCATCGTCGACACCGCCCGATCGGTCGCCGTGTTCAGCAGCAACGTCGGCTGGCGGGACGTGCACGTCGGCGACCGTTTCCCCGCGCGCTGGGGTGTGCCGACGCTGATCGAGCACGATGTCGCCGTCGCCGGTTGGGCGGAATGGCGGTACGGCGCCGGGCAGGGCTACGACAACGTGTGCGTCGTCATTCTCGGCACCGGCATCTCGGGCACGCTGTCGGTCGGCGGGAGGCTGGTGCGCAGCGGCTACGGGCAGGTCGGCGAGTACGGGCACGTGCCGGTGCGGCGCGCGGGCGGATTGCCCTGCCCCTGCGGCAACACGGGGTGCGTCGAGACGGTCGCCTCCGGCGCGGCCATCGCGCGGGCCTACACCCGGCGCACCGGTCGAGAGATCAGCGGCGCCGCAGAGGTTTTCGCGCTCATGTCCACCGACCCGGAGGCGGCCGCCGTGGTGGCGGACGCGGTCGACGCGCTCGCCGACGGCCTGGTCGGCATCGTCCACGCGGCCTGCCCCGAACTGGTCGTCCTCGGCGGCGGGCTCGCCGGAGCGGGCGCGGCGCTCACCCACCCGCTGCACCGCGCCCTGTCCGACCGGCTCCGCCTGGTCCCCGCGCCCCGAGTCGTCCTCGGCCACTTCGGCGCACGCGCGGGCCTGGCAGGCGCCGCCCTCTTCGCCAGGCACGGGGCGTTGACATGAGGCCACGCCCATCGCACCCCGTTCGTCGCTCGGCGAGCCCGGTCGGCAACGGTGGACATCCCTATTCAGCTCACACCGCGCGGGTCACGAGACGAGGGGCATTCACATGACAGCACGCACCCAGCTGATCCGGGGACGCATCGTCTCGGCGAGCGTCACGGTGGACGACGGCGTGGCGCTGGTCTCCGGGGATCGGATCGAGGCGGTGCGATCGTTCGCGCAGTGGCGTGCGACGCATCGCGATTTACCTGAGCCGCCATTTTCGGGAACTGTGCTGCCGGGGCTTGTGGACATTCACAATCACGGCGGATTCGGGTCCCGGTTCGACACCGTGCACGGCGAGCACGCGTTGGCGGCGGCGCATGGGCACCATGCGCGCGGCTCGACCACGGTGGTGGCGAGCGTGGTCACCGGGCCGGCAGCGGAGATGGTGGCGCAGACCGCCGCCTTGCGCGAGCTCGCCGAGGAAGGCGTGCTCGGCGGTATCCACGTCGAGGGGCCGTTCCTGTCCGAGGCGCGCTGCGGGGCGCAGGACCCGCGCTATCTGCGCGACCCCGATCTCGGTCTGACCGACCAACTGTTGGCCGCTGGTGGCACGCGCCTGCGCGCGATGACGCTCGCGCCGGAACGACCCGGCTCCGCGTCCGTCGCGCGGCGGCTGGCCGACAACGGCGTGGTGGTCGCACTCGGCCACAGCGACACCGACTACGCGTCATTCCGGAACGCCCTGGCTCCCAATGGTTCAGGACGCCTCGTGACGCACTTGGCGAACGGCATGCCGCCGCTGCATCACCGGCGCCCCGGCCCTGTCGCCGCCGCGCTGGTGGCCGCGGCGGCCGGTGACGTGTTCGTGGAGCTGATCAACGACGGCGTGCACGTGGAACCGGGCTTCGCCGCGCTGGCGTTCGCGACCGCGCCGGGGCGCGTCGCGCTGGTCACCGACGCCATGCAGGCCGCGGGACTCGGCGACGGCGAGTACCAGCTCGGACCGCAGCCGGTGAGCGTCCGCGCCGGGGTGGCGCGCATCGCCGACGGCTCGATCGCGGGGGGTGTCAGCACCCTGCTGGACTGCGTCGCGCGGGCCGTGCGCGACTCCGGCGTCCCGCTGCGCGAGGCGGTGCTGGCCGCCACCTCGGTTCCGGCCGCCGCGCTCGGGCTCGCCGACGTCGGTGACCTGCGGCCCGGGTATTTCGCCGACATATTGACAGTCAGTGACAATCTCCAGTTGCGCGGGGTGCTCAGACGTGGACAGTGGTTGAGGTGATCCTCACCGTGACAATGAATCCCGCGTACGACATGACCTATCGCGTCGAACGCTTCGAACGCGGGCAGGCCCACCGGGTGCGGTCGGTGGAGCAGCGCATCGGCGGCAAGGGCATCAACGTGACCCGGGTGCTGAATCAGCTCGGCAAGTACACCAGGGCCACCGGGTTCTCCGACCACGCCTTCGCGGCCGCCGCCGAACTGGAGATGCCGGTCGACTTCGTGCACGCGCTGCCCTGGGTGCGTCGCACGGTGGTGATCAGCGAATCCGAGGACGGCACGGCCACCGCGCTGTGGGAGCCCGGCGCGAGGGTCTCCAACCCGCACGCCGCCGAGCAGCTGTCGGTCCGGGTGGCAGGACTGCTCCCGGAAATCGCCGGGCTGGTCATCTCCGGGTCGCTACCTGGCGGCATCGAGCCCTCGCTGCCCGCCGAGATCGCCCGCACCGCCATCGCGGCCGATGTGCCGACCATCTGCGACGTCGACGGCGAGGCGTTGCGCTTGGCCGCCCAGGTGCCCGGGATCGTGCTCATCCCGGACGAGACCGAACTACAGCGCCTCACCGGCACCCGGCCGACGACCGCCGACGACATCGTCATCGCCGCGAAGCCGCTGATCGACAACGGAGTGCGCGCCGTGATCGCCACCCGCGGCACCGAAGGGATCGTCGCGGTGACCGCCGACGGCGCGTGGGCGGCCGCGCTCGCCGAACCACTCGCCGGAAACCCCACCGGCGCGGGCGATGCCGCCGTGGCGGCGGTGATCGCCGCCCTGTCCTCCGCGTCGCGCCCGGACTGGCCCGCCGTGCTCGCCGACGTGGTCGCGACCTCGGCGGCCGCCGTGGTCGTCCCGGTGGCCGGTGAGATCGACCGCGGCCTGCGCACCCGCCTCACCCCGACCATCCAGGTCCGCGAGCTGGACACACCATGCCGTTGACCTCGATGCCGGAACTGATCGCCACGGCAGGCCCCGGCGGACTCGGCGCGTTCAACGTCATCACCCTCGAGCACGCCGAGGCGATCGCGGCCGCCGCGGAATCAGCGAAAAGGCCGGTGGTGCTGCAGCTGTCGGAGAACACCGCGCGGCATCACCGTGGCATCGCCCCGCTCGCGCTCGCCTGCCTGCGCATCGCCGCCGACAGCGAGGCCGCGATCGCGGTGCATCTCGACCACGCCACCAACGCCGAATTGATCCATGCCGCCGTCGATCTCGGCATCCGGTCGGTCATGTACGACGGCTCGTCCCTCGACTACGCCGACAACCTCGCCGCCACTGCCGCGATCACCGCATGGTGCCACGAACGCGGCGTGCACGTCGAGGCCGAACTCGGCGAAGTGGGCGGCAAAGACGGCGCCCATGCGCCCGGCGCGCGCACCGATCCCCACGAGGCGGTCGAATTCGTGAGCGCCACCGGCGTCGACGCCCTCGCGGTAGCCGTCGGCTCTTCCCACGCCATGCACACCCGCACCGCCGAACTCGACAACGACCTCATCGCCCACTTGGCCGCGAAGGTCCCCGTCCCCTTGGTGCTGCACGGCTCCTCCGGCGTCCCCGACCACGGCCTGCGCGCCGCCGTAGAACACGGCATGACGAAGATCAACATCGCCACCCGCCTCAACATCCGCATGACCGCCGCCATCCGCGACCGCCTGGCCACCACCCCCCACCTCTCCGACCCCCGCGAATACCTCGCCCCCGCCCGCACCGCCATCCAGTCGGAAGTAGAACACTTCCTCCACCTCCTCGCGGGCTGACCGCCACTCGCGTTTTGCCGCAGCCATGTGCCACTCGCGGAAAGCGCTCGGCCGACGGCGCGTGCGAGGGTGGCGCGCCGCCGGCCGAGCGGGGTGGTGGGCAGGGCAGTTGTCCACCGGTGGAGCTGTCGATGGATCGCTTCGCATCGACGGAGACACTCTTCCCGGTGGAACTGTGTTTCGGGTGTAGTGAAGCTGAGAGTCGGCTGGGAGTACGTGTCAGGTCAGGACGGTGGTGCGGATCGACGTGGTGAATGCCGCCCACTGGGTCGGCGTGAACGCCAGCGTCGGTGATGCGTCCGGCGCTCCGGGGAACTTGCTGTCGCGAACCAGTACCCGGCCGCCGTCGAAACAGACTTCGACGCAGGCGGTGCTGTCGTTCGAGTGTGATGACTTGAACCAGCTGCCCGCGCGCGCCATGCCGTTCACGCTACAGCGCGGCGAGTCTGCGTTCGATCAACGTTATCGACTCGTTCCGCGGGAGCGCGTGCTCGGCCTCGGTGGTGGCGAACATGGTCGCGAGGTGACGCACCGGTTCGCTCTCCTCGGTCACCCCGAGGTGGACCAGCGTCTCGGTCCACGCCACGTCGGGAAGGAGTGCGTTGTCGAACCCGAGCAGATGGAACGACGCACCGGTGAGCAGTACACCGCCTGGCGCGTCGAAGGGTACGACCCGGATATCGATCGTGTCGGCACGCGTCTCGGTAACCGATAGCAGATGGCGCAGTTGCCCTTTCAAGACCGCCACCCCTCCCGTGCGCTGGGTTAGCGCAGCCTCGTTGACGATCGCCGTGACCTGCAGCGGCTCTGCGTCGGTGAGCCGTTTCTGGCGTCGCATGCGAACCTCTACCCAGCGATCGATTTCCACTTGCCGAATCCGTGCCCGGTCGTTGGCGATCACCGCTCGCGCGTACTCCTCGGTCTGCAAGAGACCCGGAATCAAAATGCTCGTATAACTCCGGATGCTCTGCGCCCCGTGCTCCAACCCGTAGAGACGGACCACCTCGTCCGACAACAGATCCGCGTACTCCGACCACCACCCGCGTCGTTTCGCGATGTCGCGCAGCCGCAACATTTCCACGCGCTCATCCTGGTCGAATTCGAGCAGGCTCATCAGCTTTCGCAGCTTGTCCTCGGCCAGCACGCGTTCCTTCTCCACCTTCGACCAGTACGACAGCGTGAAGCCGAGTTCCTTGGCGATGACGGAGGCGGAGACGTCGAACTCGGTGCGGCGGCGCTTGATCCGGAGCATGAGCTCCCAGCGCGCCACCGTGGGCGAGAGTGGTGCCATCGTCCCATGAGTCCTTCCGGCTCCGGCTGTTCGTGCAGATGACCGTACCCGCATCCACAGGCGGCCGAGTTTGTCAAATGGACTGGTCAACTTGACCTGTCGGCGCTCCGGCGCCTACTCTTCTTGTGTTGCGCATCACAGCGGGGGCTCTGGGCAGACCCCGCTCCGGCGGGGAGGGGTTCTGATGTCCGTGCATGTCGTCGATCGCACTTGGATCGTGGGTGATCGGACGCCGCATCAAGCGCGGCGGGTCAGCGACGACGCGTGGGTGGTGTCGTATCTGCGGGGCCGGATGGTGAACACCGAGCAGGCGACGGCGGCTATCCAAGCGGCGGAGATGGTTTCGCTGACGGAGGACTTGGTGCGCCGCTTCGGTCTGACGGCCCTGGAAGCAGTCGGCCTCGTCGTCCTCGAATCGCCATGGGAGACCGCGCCGCTGCGCACTCGGTACCGATTGCCGCGTCCGAGCGGGCGGCATCGTCGATGATCCTTCGCGCCCGGCGCGACCATTCGATCCAGGGGGTTGACGCGGTGGAACCACTGCCGACCAAAGAACTCGTCCTGCGGGCCTGCCGCACGGCGCCGCGCCGCGCCCACCCGGTTTTGGAATCCGCGCATCTACTCGCGGGATTACACCAGCGCCGCCTGCGCCGTGAACTCGGCAGCGCGAACGACATCGATCAGCACCGCGGCCGCCTCGTGCTCGCCATCGACCGCTGGGTCGCCACCCAGACGCCACCGCCGCACGGCGGCGCGCACATGCACACCGAGACCGTGGGCATGGTGGTCGACCGGCTCGCCCAGTTCTCCGCCTGCGCGCACGACATCCTGTCCGGCGCACCGGAATGGGCCGTGCACAACGCCTGGGAACGCCTCGCCGAACTGGCGCTCGGCTATGAGGATCTCGCCTACGAGGTCGTGGCGGGCGTGCGCCGCCTCCCCTATCTCAGCGGCCCGCGCGAGCAGCCGTGATCAGTCCTCGCCCGGCCACGCGTTGGCCTCGACCCGGGCGCGCACCCGGGCCACGTCGGCTTCGGACGGCATGTCGTTGGTGATCTTGGTGATCATCACCTGGATGTCGGTCTGGTCGATGTCCGCCCCGCCGGAGCCGGCCAGCTCGGCGGCGATCCTGGCCACCTCCTCGTCGGAGAGGCGCCGGCGCAGCAGGGCCAGCAGGGGGATGTAGTCGGCTTCCGGGACACCGTCCGGGTATCCCACGCGCAGCCAGCTGATGATCGCGTGCAGGAAGGGAGGCATCGGCGGCGGCTCGGTCAGTCGGAATCGGCCGGCGGATCGGCCAGCGGCCAGCCACCCGCGGCCAGGTGGGACGCGACGCGAGCGACGTCACGCTCGTCCGGCTGCTCCTTGGCCAGCCGGGCGATGGCCTGCTCGATCTCGGTGTGGGTGATCTCGCTGCCCGAGTTCGACGCGACCAGTTCCTCGGCGATCGCGACCACCTCGTAGTCGGTGAGGTGCCGGTGCAGCACGGCGAACAGGGCCACGTAGTCCGACTGCGGCACACCCTGCGGGTAGCCTGCGCGCAGCCAGCCCACGACTTTGCCGAGCAGTTTCGGCCGGTCCGGAATTGGTTTCACTGGATCGGTCACGCTGGCTACTCCTCACGCCTGCCCGAACAGATGGATGCCGAATCTGGCTGCGATGAACGCCTTCGCCGTGTACAGGATGCCGCTGACGATCGCCACGACGACCAGCACGAAGCACGCCAGCGCGACCGCGAGAGCGGGATAGTTGCGCCGCACCGCGCCCGTACCGGCGTCGGTGGTCACGGTCATCGACCAGAACCGCACTCCGATCGAGAAGATCATCGGCAGGCCCGCGCCGAGTACCAGCCCGGCCAGGGTGACTTTCCACAGGGCGTTCAGATTGGTGACGAGAGTGTGCACGTCTGGTTCTCCTACACCTGGGCGGATCGGTTCGGGTCCGGTGACGCCGCCGGGTCGCCCGCGGGCGGGTCGGTCCCCTCCCCCGGCCACTCGTTGACGTTGCCGGTGTGCACCGGGTCGCGTCGCGACCGCAGGTACATCAACGTCGACAAGCCGATCAGCAGGGCGAAGACCACGAGCACACCGGCCAGCCCGCCGATGAGGTGGGCGATGGCCCAGCAGATCGCCCCGGCGACCGCGGCAAGCGGCAGTGTGAGCAACCATGCGACCACCATGCGCCCCATCACGGCCCAGCGCACTTCGGCGCCCTTGCCGAGCCCGGTGCCGAGGATGGAACCGGTGGCGGTCTGGGTGGTGGACAGCGGCAATCCGAAATGGGCGGAAGTCAGGATGATCGCGGCCGAGGCGGATTCCGCCGCCAGTCCCTGCGGCGAGTCGATCTCGACCAGGCCCTTGCCCAGGGTCCGGATGATCCGCCAGCCGCCGAGGTAGGTGCCCGCCGCGATGGCGAGGGCGCACGCGGCCATCACCCACAACGGCAGGTCGTCGTCTTTGGTGAGCGTTCCGTGCGCCACCAGCGCGAGGAAGATCACGCCCATCGTCTTCTGCGCGTCGTTCGTGCCGTGCGCCAGCGAGACCAGCGAGGCCGAGCCGATCTGACCCCAGCGGAATCCCTCGGTGACCTTGTCCTGCTCGGCGCCGCGGGTGATCCGGTACACCAGCCAGGTGCCGATCGCCGAGACCAGCGCGGCGACGATCGGCGCGAGCACCGCAGGCAGCACGATCTTGGTGAGCACGCCGTCCGACCCGGACGCCCAGATCACCCCGCCCCAGCCGAGCGCGGCCAGCGTGGCCCCGATCAGACCGCCGAACAGCGCGTGCGACGAACTCGACGGCAGACCGAACAGCCAGGTGAGCAGGTTCCACAGAATCCCGCCGACCAGGCCGGCGAACACGATGACGATCAGGTCCTGGCCTGCGACGGCGTCGAGCCGCACGATGCCCTTCGCGACGGTGGCGGCGACGGCCACCGACAGGAACGCGCCGACCAGGTTCAGCACCGCCGAGAGCGCGACAGCCACCCGCGGCCGCAGCGCGCCGGTGGCGATCGAGGTCGCCATCGCGTTGGCGGTGTCGTGGAAGCCGTTGGTGAAATCGAATGCGAGCGCCGTGACGATGACGATCAGGAGAACCAGTAATTCGACGGTCACGCCTCCAGTCTGCTGCACCCCCGGATGGCACAGCCATGCCGGTTACCGGAAGTTCGCGCGACCTGCGTGGACTAGTCTGATCAGTCCTGCTCAGCGGGATCGGGTGCACTGCGGGACGACCGGCCTGCCCGCGAACCGATCATCGATCCACGAGTTCGCGCCCGGGATGCCGCTGAGCCCGACCAAGAAGTGCTCGCCGAAATAGACCTGGAAGTCCACCGGCGTCCCCGCGCCGCACCAGTCCGCGTAGAGCTTCTCCGCGCCCGCCAGCGGCACCCACGGATCGTGAGTGGCGTGGTAGAGGAACACCGGGACCGTCGGCGCGCTCGCACCCAGCCGATTGGCGGCCAGGATCTCCCGCACCATCGGCAGCTCGGTCGGCGCGGCGGCATGGGTCAGGGCCTGCACCGGAATCGGCGCGACGGCGCCGCCGAGCTCCTCCGCGGTCATGCACAGGTCCTTGCCGACCTGGGCCAGTCGCCAGCCGTCGTCGTTCATCAGGCCGAGCAGTTCGGGATACTCCCGCGCCAGTCCGAGGGTCGCGGCCAGGAAGACGCCGGACGCGGCGTTGCGCCCGTTCATGGTGGACAGCAGCATGTCGAAGTCGGCGGGGACGCCGCCGAACGCCGCACCCACCAGATTCAGCTCGGGCGCGTACCGCGGGGCCAGCTGCGCGGCCCAGCCGCTGGCGATGGCCCCGCCGGAGTATCCGGTGACCACCGTCGGCGCGTCCGGGCGCAAGCCGAACTCCGGCGTGCCCACCACGGCCCGGATCGAGTCGAGCACCGCGTGCCCGGCCATCAGTCCCGCCGCGTACGCCTGCCGCGGGCCCTGATGGTCGGGGACGAGCACGGCATAGCCCTTGGACAGCGGAATCTGAGCGGCCCACAACTCGACTGTCGGCTCGTTCCTGAGTTTGTAGGACGGGGCGCACCGGTGCCCGAGCGAGTCGATCGCGGCATTGAACGACAGCACCGGCCGCGGCCCCGGTCCGGTCCACGGGGCCTGCGGCAGGAGCAAGGTCGCGACCACGGGCACCGGCTGGTCCTTCGAATCGGTGGACCGGATGAGCAGTTCGGTCGACCGCACCGGGAACGCGGTCAGGCCCGTTCCGCCCGCTCGGGAGGCGAGGATCGTGCCGGGCGGCAAGCTCTCGAAGTCCGGCGGCGGCGTGTAGAACGGATCGTCCAGCGGCGTGGGCAGGATCCCGGAATACTCGCGCGACGGCATGAGGAACAGCTCGATCGGATTGGCCTGCGCCGGCGCGCCGACCGCGCAAACCGCCGAGGCGCCAAGCACCGCCGCCACCAGCCGGGCAAATCGTCCGCACAGTGATTTCCGCATCAACCCGCCCGCCCGCCGATTCCATGTCCGGAAGCACGAACCGGCCGGACCACTGCATTGTGGCGGCCATCCGGAACCTTGCGCTGCCCATATTTACCGTGGCTGGACGCGGGTGCACGCCCGACACGCGCGCGGCGCGGGAGCGACGGCGCTTCACATCACGGCAGCAAGGCGCGAACGGTATCGATGGTGTCGGCGTCGGCGGGGTCTTTGTCCGGGCGATACCGCACCACCCGCGCGAAACGCAGCGCGACACCGCCGGGGTAGCGGGAACTGACCTGCACGCCGTCCAGGGCGATCTCCACGACGAGTTCCGGCCACAGATACACGGTGTGCTGATCGCGCGAGCGCTCGTGGCGGGGGAATTCCTCGGTCTGCCAGCGCAGCAGCGCGTCGGTGAGACCTTTGAAGGTCTTGCCCACCATGACCGGCTCCCCGCCCTCGGGGTCACGCGCGCCCAGATGCAGGTTCGACAGGTAGCCCGTGCGGCGGCCGTAGCCCCATTCCGCGCCGAGCACGATCAGGTCGATGGTGTGCGTCGGCTTGATCTTCTGCCAGGCCCGGCCCCGCCTGCCCGCCGCGTACGGAGCGGTCAACGACTTGACCATGACGCCCTCGTGCCCCGCGGCCAGCGCGGCGTCGAAGTATTCCGCTGCCGCCTCGGCGTCCGGCCGCAGCAGCGCGGGAATAGTGTGCTCACCCGCCGCCTTCGTCAGCGCGGCGCGCCGTTCGGACAGCGGAACGTCGAGCAGGTCACGCCCGTCCAGGTGCAGGCAGTCGAAGAAGTACGGATGCAGCAGCAACTCCCGGGTGGAACTCACCTCGGCGAAGCGGCTCATGGTCTCTTGGAACGGACGCGGCCGTCCGGCGTCGGTGAGCGCGAGCGTCTCCCCGTCGAGTACGACGCTCGTGCAGTCCAGGCCCGCGACCAGTTCGACGAGTTCCGGAACGCTCGCGGTGATCTCGCGCAGCGTCCTGGTGAAGATCCGGACCAGGTCGCCGTTCCGGTGCACCTGGATGCGGGCGCCGTCGAGTTTGTGCTCGACGCTGACTTCGCCGTGCAACTCGACCAGCGCCTCGTCCAGCGTCGCACCGGGAGAGGCCAGCATCGGCTGGATCGGGCGGCCGACCTCGAGCCGGAACTCCGCGAGCGCGGCCGCGCCGCCGGTGAGCGCCGCGACGGCGGTGACCGGCAACCGTCCCGACAACATGTACGCCCGGCGCACCAGATCGGGCGGCACGTCGGCGGCCACCGCCACGGCTTCGGCGACCACGGCCGTGAGCGCTCCTTGGCGCAGGTCCCCGGTGAGCAGGCGCACCAGGAAGCCCTGCTCGTCCGCCGTCGCCGCGGACCACAGCGCCGCCAGCAGCTCCTTGCGCCTGGCCGTCGAACCGGCGCCGGAGGTGACGGCCAGCTCGCTCAGCGCCGCGTCCACCGCCGAGACGGTGAGCGTGGGCGCAGGGGCGGGCGCGTGGTCGAGCGTGGTGAGCGTGCGCCATCCCGTGCCGATCCGCCCCTGCGACAGCTCGCCGGACGCCCAGGCGACCACGGGCGCCAGCTCCTCCGGCGCGGCCGCGCTCAGCAGCTCGGCCAGCGTGGCGATCTTCGTCTTGCGCGACCTGGTCGCCCGGACGGTCTCCGAGGCGAGCACGACATCCGAGAACAGCACCTTGCCGACGGTAGCCGCCGGGTACGACACCTGTCTGCGAGGAGTGTTAATCACTGATTGGCACGGATGCGAAAGCACCCATAAACTGGACGCATGGCCAAGACTTACGTCGGCGCTCGGCTGCGTCAACTGCGGACCGAACGCGGGCTGAGCCAGGTCGCGCTGGCCCAGCAGCTGGAGATCTCGGCGAGTTACCTGAACCAGATCGAGCACGACGTGCGCCCGCTCACCGTCCCGGTGCTGCTGAAGATCAGCGACGTGTTCGGCGTGGACGCCACCTTCTTCTCCGCGCAGGACGACACCCGGCTCATCGCGGAACTGCAAGAGGTCGTGATGGACGAGGAGCTGGGCATCGAGGCCGACGCCCAGGAGATCGCCGACATCGTCTCGGCGCACCCGAGCATGGCCCGCGCCCTGGTCAACATGCACAACCGCTACCGCAACACCTCCGCCCAGCTGGCCGCGGCCACCGAGGACCGCTTCGCCGACGGCGCGGGCAGCGGCGCGATCAGCAAGCCGCACGAGGAAGTGCGCGACTACTTCTACCAGCGCCAGAACTACATCCACGAGCTGGACACCGCCGCGGAGGACCTCACCGCGCGCATCCGTTTCCACGGCGGCGACGTCAACAGCGAGATCGCCAGGATGCTGCGCGCGCACGACGTGCGCATCACCGAGCGCATCGACCTCGGCGAAGGCGTGCTGCACCGTTACGACCCGCAAACCCGCGTTCTGGAGATCGCCCCGCACCTGTCCGGCGGGCAGCGCACTTTCAAACTGGCCGCCGAGCTGGCCTATTTCGAGTGCGGCGAATTGCTCGAAAAACTCGTGGAGGAAGGCAATTTCGCCTCCGAGGACGCCCGCAAGCTGGCCATGCTCGGGCTCGCCAACTATTTCGCCGCGGCGACGGTGCTGCCGTACACGCATTTCCACGAAGTGGCCGAGGACTTCCGCTACGACATCGAACGGCTGTCGGCGTTCTTCACCCAGAGTTACGAGACCATCTGCCACCGGCTCTCCACGTTGCAACGCCCGTCGCTGCGCGGCGTGCCGTTCTCGTTCGTGCGAGTGGACCGGGCGGGCAACATGTCGAAGCGCCAGTCCGCCACCGGTTTCCACTTCTCCTCCAGCGGCGGCACCTGCCCGCTGTGGAACGTGTACGAGACCTTCGCCTACCCGGGCAAGATCATGACCCAGATCGCGCAGATGCCCGACGGCCGCAAATACCTGTGGGTGGCGCGCACGGTCGAACGCCGCGCCACCCGTTTCGGCCAGCCGAGCAAGACCTTCGCCATCGGCCTCGGCTGCGAATTGCGGCACGCGGCCCGCGTGATCTACGCCGACGGCATCGATCTGGACGAAGTGCAGCCGACGCCGATCGGTGCGGGTTGCCGCGTCTGTGAACGCGCCAATTGCCCACAGCGCGCTTTCCCGCCCTTGGGCAAAGTGCTCGACATCAGCGAACATCGCAGCTCCGTGTCGCCTTACGTACTGAAGTAGCCGCGCGGGTTCCGTAGGTTGTCGCCATGGCAGGACCGCGCTACCCCATGCCCGCCTCGATAGTGCTGATCGCGACGCCGGAGGGCTGGCGCCACAGCGTCCAGGACACCCGAGGGGGAATGCTCTGCGGTCGTCTGGCACATGTCCCCGCCGATGCCGCGCCGGACCAGGCGCGGGCAGCCGCTGTCGCCATGCTGCGAGAAGTGGCTCGGCAACTCCGCGGCGCGGAGATCGACGTCGCCTGGGACGCCCGGGAACCGCTGACCGGCCGGGTGATCGCGGTACGTGACCGATCCTGAAGACTCCGGCCGGTCTCGCGAAATCGAGACCGGCCGGACGTCAGGGGTCAGGCGGCTTGCGCCCCGCGTTGCATGCGGAGACCGACAACCGTCATACCCAGCGCTGCGACGAGCAGTAGCGCCAGCGTCCAAGCCAGAGCAGCGAAGCCGTGCGGCGCGGCGGTCGCCGCGACCAGCGGGCCGATGGTCGCGCCCACGTAGAAGGAGAACATCGCGACCGACATGGCGGCGGCCCTGGATTCGCCGCCCAGTTCGCCCGCGCTCTGCAACACCGCGGGAGCGATGACGCCCAGACCGCCGACCAGGACGGCGAGCAGCACGGCGAGCACGGCCGGATGCGTTCCCTCGAAGGTGGCGATCACCATCGCCGCGGCGGCGATCAGTGCTCCGAGCACGATCTGACCGTGCTTGGACAGCCGCGCCAGCGGCACCGCGAGCAGGGGAAGCGCCACCATCACCGGCAGCGCGCCCGCACGCAGCGCGAGCAGTTCGCCCGAGCCGCGAACCACTCCGGTCAGCTCGAGACCGGTGTACACGCCCACCATCACCGCCATGCTCATCGCGCCGGCGATCAACATCGGCACCAGTGCCCGGATGCGCAGCACCGCGGGAATCGCGGCGTAACTGTGCCGCAGCGGCTTGTCCCGGCCGGTGGGCGCGTCGGCCAGCAGCGCGGTCCGCAATACCAGTGCCAGTACGGCGAACCCGATCGCGGAGGCGACGAACACGGAGCGCCACGGGAACGCGCCCGCCATCCACTGCGACACGATCTGCGCGACCACCGTCGCCGCGAGGAACGACGTGGCCACGGACATGGTGGCGACCGAACGGTGCGCGGGATCGACACGGGTGGCCACGTAGGCCATGATCGCGGGCGGAATCGAGCCGACCACCAGCCCCTGCGCCACCCGCAGGCCGACGGCCAGCGGAGCGCTGAACGCCAAACCGGTCAATAGTGTGACCACTGCGGCCACCAGCATCCCGGTGACCAGCACCCGGCGGTGACCATAGCGGTCCGACAGCGGCCCGAACAGGACGAAGCCACCGGCGTAACCGAAGGCGAACGCGCTGATGATCCAGGTCGTCACGCCGGAACCGACGTGCCAATCGGCCTGCATCGCGCTGAAAAGCGGGATGGGGACGTACATCTGCCCGGTGGCCAGCAGGGCGGCCAGAACGAAGAAGGGCACGGTGCGCCCGGTGTGGGCACGCGGCGAGACGACTCGGGTGCGCGTCCGGGCCGGAGCCTCGGACTGGAGAGTGAGCATTGCCATGGGTTGAAGGTAGGCCCGGGCGAACCAAGTTGTCAACCAAATAGTTGGTTTAATGAAATGGTAAAGTGTCCGTCATGACCGCCACGATGAAACGCAGTGACGCGACCAGGCAGGCCCTGCTGCGCGCCGCCCGCGACGAATTCGCGCAGCACGGGCTGGCCGGTGCGCGGGTGGACCGGATCGCGGACGCGGCCGGCGTCAACAAGGAGCGCATCTACGGTCTGTTCGGCAGCAAGGACAAGCTGTTCGACGTCATCCTGATCGACACGCTGCGCGAGTTCATCGACGTGGTGAAGCCGCTGGCCGACACCGAACCCGGCGCGTACGTCGGCAAGCTGTACGACTACCACCGGGACAACCCCCAGCTACTGCGCCTGATGCTCTGGGAGGCGCTGCACCGCGGCGCCGACGCGCACGACATCGACGGCTGGCGCGCCGCGCACTACGTGCGCAAATTCGACCGCGCGCAAGAACAGTTCGACGTGGACTCCGCCGACGCGGGCCGCCTGCTGCTGGCCCTGTGCGGCCTGGCCAACTGGTCGCTCGCCGTCCCGCAGACCACCAAGCTGCTGCTCGGCGAGGCCGCCGCGGAGGACAGGAACGCCACCAGGGCGTTCCTGATGGATTTCGCCAGGGCCGCCATGCGCCGCGACGCGGCTCCCGGCGAGCGGGAAGCCCGCCTCCCCGAGGTAGAACTGGTCAATGACTTGACCACCGAGGACGAGTCCGGAGTCGACCGCGCCGCACAGCGCCTGCGCGACGCCCAAGCCGCCGCCGACGCCGCCCGCGAAGAACTGGCAACCGCCCTACGCGCGGCCCACGCCGCGGGCGCGAGCGCCAACCAGCTCGCCCGTCAGGTATCCGGCACGCTGTCGCGGCCCGTGGTGCTCAAACTCCTGTCCCAGCCCGAGCCCCAGCCCTGACCTGTCCCCACCGCACAGGGCGCACACTTGGTCCAGAGTTCGCATACCAACGTGCCCGGCTCACCTCAACCCCGTCTTTCGAGCGAAGCGAGACCGAGCCTGTTCGTTCGCGGCCCGGCTCGCGAACACGCAGCGCCGCAGGCGCTGCAATCAAAATCCAGCTTCGTCCAGGTCCATGATGTCGTTGTCCAGCGTGGCGACGATCCCGCGCACCGCGCTCAGCGTGGGCAGCACGTTCTTCGCGAAGAAGCTCGCGACGGCGACCTTTCCCGCGTAGAAAGCGCGGTCCTTCTCCGACGGGCCTGCGGCCAGTGCGGCCGCCGCGATCTCCGCTTGGACCAGCAGCCGCCAGCCGATGAGCAGATCGCCGACCGCGAGCAGGAAACGCACCGAACCCAGGCCGACCTTGTACAACTCGGTGGGCTCCTGCTGCGCGGCCATCAGGAAGCCGGTGAGCGAGGCGGCCATCGCCTGCACGTCCTCGGCGGCCGTGCGCAGCAGTCCGCGCTCGGTGTCGAACCGCCCGGTCCTGGCGTCCAAGAAGGCCGCGATCCGCGCGTTGACGTGGCCGAGCGCAACACCCTGGTCGCGAATGATCTTGCGGAAGAAGAAGTCCTGGGCCTGGATGGCGGTGGTGCCCTCGTACAGCGAGTCGATCTTCGCGTCCCGGATGTACTGCTCGATCGGGTAGTCTTGGAGATAGCCGGAGCCACCCAAGGTTTGCAACGACTCGGTCAGGTACTGGTAGGCCCGTTCGGAGCCGACGCCCTTGACGATCGGCAGCAGCAGATCGTCCACCCGGTGCGCCAACTCGGCGTCGGCGCCCGAAACGAGCTGCGCCACATCGGCGTTCTGGTGCGCGGCGGTGTACAGGTACACCGCGCGCAACCCCTCCGCGTACGCCTTCTGCATGGCCAGCGAACGACGGACGTCCGGGTGGGCGGTGATGGGCACGCGCGGCGCGGCCTTGTCGGCCATCTGCGTCAGATCCGCGCCCTGGACCCGCTGCTTGGCGTAGTCGAGTGCGTTGAGGTACCCGGTCGACAAGGTGCCGGAGGATTTGACGCCGACCATCATGCGCGCGTTCTCGATCACCTGGAACATCTGCGCGATGCCGTTGTGCACCTCGCCGACCAGCCAGCCCTTGGCGGGCCTGCCGTGACCACCGAAGGTCAACTCGCAGGTGGGCGACGATTTCAGGCCCATCTTGTGCTCCACCCCGGTGACGTACACGCCGTTGCGCTCGCCGAGTTCCAAGGTCTCGGGGTCGAAGAGGAACTTCGGCACGTAGAACAGCGAAAGGCCCTTGGTGCCCGGTCCGGCGCCCTCGGGGCGGGCGAGCACCAGATGGAAGACGTTCTCGGCGGTGTCACCGACCTCGGCACCGGAGATGAAGCGCTTGACGCCCTCGATGTGCCAGGAGCCGTCCTCCTGGCGGATCGCCTTGGCGCGTCCAGCGCCGACGTCGGAACCGGCGTCGGGCTCGGTCAGCACCATGGTCCCCTGCCAGCCCTTCTCGAAGCCGAGCGTGGCCCAGTGCCGCTGCTGCTCGGTGCCGACGGTGAACAGCACGGACGCCATCACCGGGCCCATGTTGAAGAACGACGCCGACGGATTGGCGCAGGTGATCATCTCGGCGACCGCCCAGACCAGCGCCGCGGGGGCCGGCGTGCCGCCCATGCCCTCCGGCATGCCGAGCCTGCTCCAGTCCGCGTCCCGCACGGCGGCGACGGTTCTACGGAGCGGCTCCGGAACAGTGACCGAGAAAGTGGTCGCGTCGTAGCCGACCGGATCGCGGTCGGCCGCCGCGAACGAGTCCGCCACCGGCCCCTCGGCCAGGCGTTTCACTTCCGCGAGGATCTCCCGGGCGGTATCGGAATCGAGGTCGCCGTAGGCGCCGGTATCGAGCAGCTTGTCCAGCTCGAGCACTTCGAACAGGTTGAATTCGATATCCCTCAGGTTCGCCTTGTAGTGGCCCACCTGGTCCTCCTCGACTCGAGTCCGCGGCCCGCCGCCGCGGCATGGGACGGTTCAGACGTCGTACGAATCGAAGCGTGCCGCATCGCCGCGACGCTACGCAACCGTAGCCACATCCGCCCCGGCCAGCGGGTTTGCCGGGATCTCACAACTGTTCACCGTCCGTTTACGGGAAAGGTTCACACCGGCGAAACAGACGAAACGGACTTGTCATCGAGAGATATTCCGGCGCAACAACTCCTGTCTACCGTTCGCATCACGAATACAGCCGCTGTATACAGCCCCGTCTACAGCCGTGAGCGGGGCGAAGGCGGCGGTGTTCGATGCGGCGCCTTGCCGACGCCGCCGCGACACCTGATGAGGAGAGGGCTCGCCCCATGCCAGATTTCCGTGCCACCCATCGCTCCGGGCGTTTGGTGCGAGCGATGACGGTGCCCACCGCGATCGCGCTCGCCGGCCTGTTGCTGACCGCTTGCGGCGCCAAGGACGACGCATCGACCACCGGCTCCGGCGCCGCGTCCTGCGTCGACACGTCCAAGGACACGATCAAGGTCGGTTCCCTGCACTCCCTGTCCGGCACGATGGCCATCTCCGAGGTCACCGTCGCCAACTCGACCAAGCTGGCCGTCGACCAGATCAACGCCGCGGGCGGCGTGCTCGGCAAGAAGATCGAGCTGGTGCTGGAGGACGGCGCGTCGGACCCGAAGACCTTCGCGGAGAAGGCCGAGAAGCTGATCAGCTCCGACTGCGTCGCCGCGGTGTTCGGCGGCTGGACCTCGTCGAGCCGCAAGGCGATGAAGCCGAAGTTCGAGAGCCTGAACTCGCTGCTCTACTACCCGGTGCAGTACGAGGGCCTGGAGGACAGCAAGAACATCTTCTACACCGGCGCGACCACCAACCAGCAGATCGTCCCCGCGCTGGACTACCTGAAGCAGAAGGGCATCACCTCCCTCTACTTGGTCGGCAGCGACTACGTCTTCCCGCAGACCGCCAATCGCGAGATCAAGGCGTACGCCGCCGCCAACGGCATCGAGATCAAGGGCGAGGACTACACCCCGCTCGGCTCCACCGATTTCTCCACCATCGTGAACAAGGTCCGCGCCGCGAAGGCCGGAGCGGTGTTCAACACCCTGAACGGTGATTCCAACGTCGCGTTCTTCCGCGAGTACAGCAACGCGGGCCTGAAAGCCGCGGAGATGCCGGTGGTCTCGGTCTCCATCGCCGAAGAGGAAGTGGCCGGCATCGGCGCGCAGCACATCGCCGGACAGCTCACCGCGTGGAACTACTACCAGACCGTCGACAGCCCGGTGAACCGGAAGTTCGTCGCCGACTACAAGGCCGCCTTCGGCGCCGACAAGCCGACCTCCGACCCGATGGAAGCCGCCTACGCGTCGGTCTACCTGTGGAAGAACACCGTCGAGAAGGCGAAGTCGTTCAAGGTCGAGGACATCCAGGCCGCCGCGGGCGGCGTCAGCTTCGACGCACCCGAGGGCCTGGTCACCATCGACGGCTCCAACCACCACATCACCAAGACCGCCCGGATCGGCGAGATCCGTCCCGACGGCCTGATCTACACGGTGTGGGATTCCGGCAAAGCCGTGACGCCGGACCCCTACCTGAAGTCCTACGACTGGGCCAAGGGCCTGAAGTAGTCCGCGGCTGTCCGCGGCCCAGCTCCCGGCGCCCGCCCCGGCGGGCACGCGGAGCGTAATGAGGGGGGCCGCGGACAGCATCGGACAGCGAGACCCTCGGCGAACGGTACGTCTTTTCGACGCGATATCGCCCCGGCCACGGGAGGTGGACGTACAGAGCCACCGGCAGACGAACATCCAGCCCCAACGGCCCGTAGCCAACGCGCCCAGCGCACCGCCACACCGTCTTTCGAGCCACAAGGGGCCGCGAACACCCAGCGCCGCAGGCGCTGGAATCAGACACAGGAGCTTCCCCCATGGATGTTGTGATCGGACAGCTCTTCACCGGGCTGAGTCTGGGATCCATTCTCTTGCTCGCCGCGCTCGGTCTGTCGCTGACCTTCGGTCAGATGGGCGTGATCAACATGGCGCACGGCGAGTTCATCATGGCCGGTTGTTACACCACTTATGTTGTGCAGAAGGTCATCTCGTCGGCCGGCGTCTCGCTCGCCGTCTCGCTGCTGATCGGTTTCCTCGTCGGCGGTCTGCTCGGCGCCGCGTTGGAGATGGGCCTGATCCGCTGGATGTACGACCGGCCGCTGGACACCCTGCTGGTCACCTTCGGCGTCGGGCTGGTGCTGCAACAGCTGGCCCGCGACATCTTCGGCGCACCGGCCAAGAACGTGATCGCCCCGGAGTGGCTCAGCGGCGGCGTCACGATCCTGGGTGCGGTGGTACCGAAGACGCGCATCTTCATCCTCGTGCTGGCCGTCGTCGCGGTGACCGCGCTGGCGGCGGTGCTCAAGGCGACGCCGCTGGGCCGCCGCATCCGCGCGGTGGTGCAGAACCGCGGCCTGGCCGAAACCTCCGGCGTCTCCAGTCGTTTCACCGACATCAGCACCTTCTTCATCGGCTCCGGGTTGGCGGGCGTGGCCGGGGTCGCGCTGACGCTGATCGGCTCGACCAGCCCCACCATCGGCCAGAGCTATCTGATCGACGCGTTCCTCGTGGTGGTCATCGGCGGGCTCGGTCAGATCAAGGGCACGGTGATCGCCGCGTTCGCGCTCGGGCTGCTCAATTCCTACATCGAATACTCGACCACCGCGTCCATCGCGAAGGTCATCGTCTTCGTCGTCATCGTGATCTTCCTGCAGGTCCGCCCGCAGGGCCTGTTCACCGTCCGGACAAGGAGCCTGGCATGACCACGCTGGTACAACGGTGGCGCGCGCACTCCTCGCTCAGCGCGCTGGCCGGATTCGCCGTCGCCGCCGTCCTGTTGTTCGCGGTCGCGCCCGCCGTGCTCAGCGACTTCCGGCTCAACCTGCTGGCGAAGTTCCTGTGCTTCGCGATCGTCGCGGTCGGCATCGGATTGGCTTGGGGCCGAGGCGGAATGCTCACTCTGGGTCAGGGTGTGTTCTTCGGCGTCGGCGCTTACATCATGGCCATGCATCTGCAGATGGCCGACGCCGCCAGGCTCGGCAACGACGTGCCGGAATTCATGGAGATCGCGGGTATTCGCGAGTTGCCGTCGTTCTGGAAGCCGTTCGCGTCGGCTCCGGTGGCGCTGCTCGGCATTCTCGTGCTGCCCGCGCTGATCGCCGCCGCGCTCGGCTACGGCGTGTTCAAGCGCCGCGTGAAGGGCGCCTACTTCGCGATCCTCAGCCAGGCGCTGGCCGCCGCGCTGGCCATCCTGCTGACCGGTCAGCAGAGCATCGGCGGGTTCACCGGTCTGTCGGACTTCCGCGCGTTCTTCGGGTTCAAGCTGTCGGACCCGGTCAACCGGCGCATGCTGTTCTTCTTCGCCGCGGCCGCGTTGCTGGTGGTGGTCGCGCTGGTGCGGCAGTTGATGCACAGCCGCTACGGGGAGTTGCTCGTCGCGGTCCGCGATCAAGAGGAGCGGGTGCGCTTCCTGGGCTACGACCCGGCGAACGTCAAGATCGTCGCCTACGTGGTCGCCGCGTTCTTCGCGGGCATCGCCGGTGCGCTGTTCACCCCGATCGTCGGCATCATCTCCCCCGCCGACATCGGCGTCGTCCCGTCCATCGCGTTCCTCATCGGCGTCGCGATCGGTGGCCGGACCACCCTGCTCGGGCCGGTGCTCGGCGCGATCGGCGTGGCGTGGGCGCAGACGGCGTTGTCGGAGGAGTTCCCGTCGGGGTGGACGTATCTGCAAGGCGTGCTGTTCATCGTGGTGGTCGGTTTCGTCCCGGCGGGGCTCGCCGGGTTGTGGCCGATGTTGAAGGGCCTGCTGGGCGACAGGCGTCGCGCGACCCCGCCCGCGCCGGTGGTGGTCGAGACGCTGCCCGAACCCGCGACGGAGAAGGTGGAATCGCGATGACCGAGACGACGCACGAACCGAAGCTCGGCGGCAACGCCGGAATGTCCAGCGAGTATCTGGAGATCCGCGGCCTCTCGGTGAGTTTCGATGGTTTCAAGGCGGTCACCGAGGTCGATCTGACGGTGTTGCAAGGCGATCTGCGCTTTCTCATCGGCCCCAACGGCGCGGGAAAGACGACGCTCATCGACGCCATCACCGGACTGGTCCCTGCGACCGGGTCGGCGCAGAAGACCGGCGTGGAACTGCTCGGCCAGAAGGTGCACCGGATCGCAAGGCTCGGCGTCGGAAGAACGTTCCAGACCGCGAGTGTGTTCGAGCAGCTCACGGTGCTGCAGAACCTCGACATCGCCGCGGGCGCGGGCCGTTCGGCGCTCACCATGCTGCGCCGCCGCAAATCGGTGCTGCCCGCGATCGAGGATGCGCTGGAGACGACCGGCTTGGCCGACCTGCGCGACAAGCCCGCCGGGGTGCTCGCGCACGGGCAGAAGCAATGGCTCGAAATCGGCATGCTCCTGGTGCAGAACGCGTCGGTGCTGCTGTTGGACGAACCGGTGGCCGGGATGAGCGCCGAGGAGCGGGAGGAAACGGGGAACCTGTTGCGCCGCATCGGTGGCGACCGGGTGGTCGTGGTGGTCGAGCACGACATGGATTTCATGCGCGCCTTCGCCACCTCGGTCACGGTCCTCGCCGGCGGCCGCGTGCTCAGCGAAGGAACCGTCGAACAGGTGCAGGCGGACCCGAAGGTCCAGGAGGTCTATCTCGGCACCGCCGCTGCCGTCGGGACCGAACTGGAGGACGCGTCGATCGCGCCGGGTCCGGAATCCGCCCAGAAGGAGGCCAGCGATGCTTGAACTCACCGATATCCACTCCGGCTACGGCCGCACCGAGGTGATCCACGGTGTCTCGGTGACCGTCCCGGACGACAGCGTGGTGGCCGTCATGGGCCACAACGGCGCGGGAAAGACGACGCTGCTGCGCACCGCCGTCGGGCTGATCGGCGCGAAGTCGGGCCGGATCGAGTTCGACGGGGAGACCATCACCAAACTGTCGCCGTCGCGCCGGGTCCGCCGCGGGATCGCGTACGTGCCGCAGGGTCAGCAGAGTTTCCCGCAACTGACCACCGCGGAGAATCTGCAAGTGGTCGCGGACGGCCGCAAACGCGGCAAGGCGCTGATCGACGAATCGCTCGACCTGTTCCCCGCGCTGCGCGAACTGCTCACCCGCAAGGCGGGACTGCTGTCGGGCGGCCAGCGCCAGCAACTCGCCATCGCGCGGGCGCTGATCACCGAGCCCAAGCTGCTCATCCTGGACGAGCCGACCGAGGGCATCCAGCCGTCGGTGGTCGCCGAGATCGAGCGCACCATCATCGATCTCACCCGGCGCGGCGGGCTGAGCGTGCTGCTGGTCGAACAGCACATCGGCTTCGCGTTGCAGGCGGCGCAGCGCTACTACGTGCTGCGATCGGGCCGGGTGACCTCGACGGGCGCGGGTGGCGCAGGCGCCGAGCGCGAGGTCCGCTCGGCGATGGCGATCTGAGCGCCGTCGTGCCCCGCGACAGGGGCCGGATTCCGTTGCGCGAGCAGGTGTACGACTCGCTGCGCCGGGATCTGGCCACCGGAGTCATCGTGCCGACCGAACGGCTCGGCGAAGAACGCCTCGCCGAGGCGTACGGGGTGTCGCGCACCCCGGTGCGGGAGGCACTGGCCCGATTGCAGGCCGACGGGCTGGTCGAGCGGCTCGCCGACGGCCTCTATCCCTATCGGCCCCGGCTCGACGAACTCGATCACCTCTACGAGCTGCGGCTCGTGCTGGAGGCCAGGGGCATGCAACGGGTGGCCGTCCCCGGCGAGCAGCCCGCGCACGATCTGGCTCTCGTGCGGGCGGAACTCGACACCTGGCGCGCCCTGCGCGACGACCCGCCCGAACCCGGCCCCGCGCTGGTGGCCGCGGACGAACGGTTCCACACCACCTTGCTCGCGGCCGCGGGCAACGCCGCCCTCGCCGACGCGCTCACCGCCGTGCACGTCCGGGTGCGTCCGGTGCGCACGCTGGACATGCCGACCCCGGAACGCATCGCCACGATGACCGCCGAGCACATCGCCATCGCCGAACAGCTGGTCTCCGGCGCGGTGGACGCGGCGCTGGCGACGCTCACCGCCCACATCGACACCTCGCGCACGCACGTGCTGGCCCGCGCGCAGCACGCCATGCGCCTGACCAAACTCGGCCGCGCCGTGCGAGATTGACGGTCAGCAGCTCTGCTGGAAGGGGAAACACTGGGTGGGCCGGTACGCGGGCGGCGACGGCGTCGGACTCGTCGTGCCGGTCGCAGGGACCGGCTGCGCCGAGTCGTGCGCCAACGCGGTGGCGATCACCCCGAGCACGAACAGGACACCCACCACGGCGATCACGATGACGGACCACCCCGCGTAGGCCTGGCTCTTCGTCGCGGCGCCCGGTGTCGGCGCCACTCGCGGCGGCGGCGTGCGCGGAATGGTCGTGACCGGCTCCGGCGCGTTCTCCTCGAAACCCGCCTCGAGCAGTTCCGCGCGGGAGGGTGCGAGTTCCGCCAGACCGAGCGCGCCGCACGCGCCGATCACCCGGTCGGCGGTCCAGTCGCGCGGTCCCGCGGAAAAACCTTCCAAGTAGATGCGCAGTTCGGTCGCGTCGGTGACGTTCCCGACCACCACGTCCAACCCGGGACGCAGATTCGTGCGCGCCGGGCGCACCACCGCACCGCGGAACGGGACGAGCACCACGGCGCCGCTGATGTGCCCCGGATCCTGCAGTGCCCGCTGGAGCATGTGCTTGACCGCGTAGATGCCGTGTTCCACCCGCTCCGCGGGGCTTCCGTTCTCGGGGTCGTCCAGCTCCACCGGCGCGTCGCTGATCTTCCACGGTCCTTCGGCCGGTGTGCTGAGAATGCCGCTCTGCCTGCGCTGGAACCCGTGCACCTCCAGCACGGTCAGCCCGCGCGGGGTCCACACCACCGCGTCGACACGCCGGTTGTCCGCCTCGAGATCGATGACGGCGAGACCGGCCGTCGGATACGACCGCAGGCACGCGACGAATTCCCGCTCAGCGCCGGATAGCTCCGCTCCCGGCCTGATCCTCACCAGCATCTTTTCCCCTGCCGACCTGTTGTCCACACCTGACGCCGCGGAAACGCGCTGCGGCCACGGCGACCCGCACCGGTACTGATGATGACGGGGTACCCCGCCGAAAACCACTGGAAAGCAAAAGAATGGTGGCGCGCTGGGCGGGATACTGCCAAGTAGGCTCTCATCTCGGTCGGCACCGACGCCGGCCGCACAGACCACGCGGAGGTGGCAACCGGCATGGTTTCAGCGCTGCAACCACGCATCTCGCCCGGACGGCTCCGGGAACTCGGTGCGCTCAATTGGGTTGTCTGGCAGGTGCTCTCCCGCGCCGCTGGGACGCACGACGCCCATTTGTTCAGCACGCTCGGGCGTACCAGGGGCCTGTTCCGCGGCTGGCTGCACTACTCGGGCAAGCTCATGCCAGGCGGGCGGCTGCCCCGGCACGAGTCCGAGCTGGTCATCATCCGGGTGGCGCATCTGCGCGGCTGCGAGTACGAGATGGACCATCACATCCGGCTCGGCCGCCGCGCGGGGGTGACGAGCGAAATCCTGGAACGCCTGCGCACGGGCCCCGCGGCGGCGGGATGGTCGGACAAACACCGGGCGCTGCTGGCGGCCGTGGACCAGCTGGTCGAGACCCGCGATCTCGACGACGACACCTGGGCCGAGCTGGCGAAGCACTACGACGAGCGCAGCCTGATCGAGATCGTGCTGCTGATCAACCAGTACGACGGGCTGGCCGCCACCATCACCGCCCTGCGCATCCAGCGCGACGGCCTCTAAGCGGACGGCCCATCGATGCGGCGCGCGAGACCGTCGAGCACCAGCGTCAGTCCGAACTCGTAGGCGTGGTCGGCGCTGTAGGCGGCGTCGTGCGCCTGGCCCGCCGCCGTCCCGACGCGCGCGGCGAGTGGGTACCGCCGCGCGTCGAAGACCTGCGCCAGCACCGGCGCGGCGCGCTCCCACCATTGCTCGTCGGACATGGCGCTGTCGGCCGCCGCCCGCGCGCTGTCGATGGCGATGCGGGCGACGGACGTGACGAAGCCGAGCACGAAGGTCAGGGCGGCGTCCATCGCGACGTCGTCGAGGCCGAGGTCCGCGAAGGCTTCCAGTTCGTGGTCGTACTTGGCGGCGAGGCCGGGCCCGAGCGGCGGACGGGTGGTCGGCAGATACGCCACCCACGGATGACGAGCCAGCATGGCGCGGTTCTCGGCGGCGATCAGGGTCACCCGCTCGCGCCAGGGCAGGCCGGTGAGGTCGGCCCGCTCCATCCGCGCGTACACCGCGTCCAGCATCAGGTCGATCAGCTCCGACTTGCCCGGCACATAGGTGTACGTGGCCATCGGGGTCAGGCCGAGCCGGTTCGCGACCGCGCGCATCGTGACCGCTGCGAGCCCCTCCGCGTCGGCGATCTCGATCGCGGCGGCGACGACCGCCTCCACGCTGCTGCGCTGTTTCGGCCCACGGCCCGCGCCCGACGCGGCGGGAACCCGCCATAGCAATTCCAGCGTGCGCACCGGGTCGCCCGCACCGCTGCGCTCCTTGGGCTGTGCCATCGCCACCTCCTCGAACCACCGATCGTATCGATGTGACCCAGCTCATGATGCGGGCCGCTCCGAAATGCTCTACAAAGTACAGTGTACTTAGTACGTAGTTTTGCCGCCGAGGAGGGCCCATGCACATCACCGCTTCCGCCATCTCGCTCAACGTCCCCGACCCGGCCGCCTCGGCGCGGTTCCTCATCGAGCACCTCGGCTTCGAGGAGAAGATGTCGGCCGACGGGTTCGTCTCGCTCGACCGCGGCGACGCCGGACTGAACGTCATCTACCTGCGCACGGGGCTGGCGAGCTTCAAGCCGAAGAGCGCGGCGGGCAGCGCGGGCGAGGGTCTGCTCGTCGTCTTCGTCGTCGACGACATCGACGCCGAATACACCCGGCTGCGAGCCGAGGGCGTGCCGATCGTGACGCCCATCGAAACCGAGGAGTGGGGCGAGCGATACTTCCAGATGAGCGACCCCAACGGGATCATCATCCAGCTGGTGCAGTGGGTGTGAGTCGCTGCTGATCGCAGCGGATTCGAAGGCCAGGTGTAGCGGTAAGGGACCACCACACCTGGCCTTCGCGATGCCGCGTCGCAGTCGACGCCTTCACTGCGGGGGCGCTCGATCAGGCGAGCGCCGCGCGGAAGACCTCGACCGCCGGGGTCGTCGGGCGGCCGAGCAGGCGCGCCAGGTCGCCCGAGCGGACATCGAGAACGCCTTGCGCGATACCGGCGTCGGCGTCGGCGAGCGCCGCGGCGAACTGGGCGGGCAATCCCGCCGCGACCAATCCCGCCGCGTAATCGGCCTGCGAAAGGTTCTCGTAGCGCACCGGCTTGCCCGATGCCTCCGAGATCGCCGCGGCCAGTTCGGCATAGGTGAGCCGCTCGTCGCCACCCAGTTCGTATACCCGGCCCGCGTGGCCGTCGGTGGTGAGCACTCTGGCGGCGGCTTCGGCGTAGTCGGCCCGCGCCGCGCCCGCCACCCGGCCTTCACCCGCCGCGCCGTGCAGCACACCCGACTCCACCGCGTGCGCCAGACCGCCCACGTAGTTCTCCCAGTACCACCCGTTGCGCAGGAGAGTGTGCGGCACAGTCGATTCGGCCAGCACCGCCTCGGTTCCCACGTGCTCCTGCGCGAGGATGAGCGGATTGCCGGTCGCGGCGGGAATGCTGGTGTAGGCGAGCAATTCGACCCCGGCTCGCTCCGCCGCGCGGATGACGTTCGTATGCTGCTCGACTCGCGCGCCGAACTCGTTGCCGGACACCAGCAGCACTCGATCGACACCGGCCAGCGCCCGGTTCAGCGCGTCCGCGTCACCGTAGTCGGCCTGCCGGACGTCGACGCCGCGCTCGGCCAGATCGGCCACCTTCGCCGGGTCGCGCACGATCGCCACCACCGGCGTCGATCCCACCTTCAGCAGCGCCTCCACAACGAGTCGGCCCAGGTGTCCACTGGCTCCGGTCACCGCGACGGTCATGACTACCTCCACATTCGGCATGCTTAGTACTAACTATTCGTAAGTACTATGCATTCCGTATCCACTTTGGTCAAGGTCGGTACTATCGGGGTATGTCCAGCCAGCGCATTGCCTCGGCGGACGCCGACGATCCCACGCTGGAAGCCGACGTCTTCGCCCGGAACTGCACCTCGCGACCGGTCCTGCAGAATGTCGCCAGCCGCTGGGGCACCCTGGCGCTGGTCGCGCTGCGTGAGGGGCCGTACCGGTTCAGCGCCTTGCGGCGGCGGGTCGACGGCGTGAGCGAACGCATGCTGTCGCAGACCCTGCAAGCACTGGAACGCGACGGCATGGTGCACCGGGAGGTGCAGGAGACCATTCCGCCCCGGGTCGAATACACCCTCACCGACTTGGGCGCCGAGGTCGCCGACCGTCTGGAAGCGCTCATCCGGGTACTGGAGACCAACATGCCGAAGGTGCGCGAGGCGCAGGCGGCCTACCACCGCGACTGACCGGCCCGCGGGAAGAGAGCGACGCGGCCCCGGGTTACACGAGCATGGAACTCGCCGCCGCAGTCGATTTCGCCCGCGACCACCGCAGGTCCGTGCTCACCACGATCCGCCGCAACGGACGCCCGCAGCTGTCCAACGTGCTGCACGTCGTCGGCGCCGACGGCCGCATTCGCATCTCCATCACCGCCGACCGGGCGAAGTATCACAACCTCGTCCGGGACCCGTGGGCGGCGCTGCACGTCACCCGTGACGACTTCTTCGCCTATGCCGTGCTCGAAGGCACGGTGGAACTCACCCCCGTTGCCGCCGCGCCCGACGATCCCACCGTCGACGCGCTCGTCGACTACTACCGCACCGCCACCGGCGAGCATCCCGACTGGGACGAATACCGCAACGCGATGGTCACCGACCGCCGCGCTTTGGTGCTGTTCACGCCGACCCACGCCTACGGGATGCTCCCCGCCGCCGGTTGACCGGGCGATGCTCACGCCGTGCTGGTCGACATCCGGCGCAATCCCCCAAGCCCGTGTCTTGTGCGGCCATTCGGACGCCGTACCGCGCCCACCGCGCGCAGGCTGATGCTCGCGGCCGGCCCCGACTTCGCCGCACCGGCCGTCGGCCCGGCTCCGCGGTAGAAACTCGCGCCCTCGCTCGGCCCACCGCGCACCGTTGATGACCGCAGTCCGTCGGGCCGGTCGGTCAGCGCGACATCAAATCCGACACCGTGACGAATTGGTATCCGGCCGCGCGCAATTCGGTGACGATGCGTGGTATCGCGGCGATCGAAGGCTGGGCGTTCCCATGCATGACGTGCAGCAGAACAATCGAACCCGGACGGACCTTGCCGAGCGTCTCGGCGACGATGTCGTCCGCGGTGACGCCCGCCCGGCCGGAATCGGGCTCGACGTCCCAGGTCACGGTGACGCGATCGTGCTCGGCGAGATAGTGCGGCAGCACCCACAATTTCTTGCCGTAAGGCGGACGGAAGGTGATCGGGCCCGCGTACCCCGTCTTCACGATCTCGGCGTCCGTGCGCTCCACTTCGTCGCGCACCGTACCGGGCGTGACGAAGACCATCCGGCGGTGCGAATAGGTGTGGTTGCCGATCTCGTGGCCCGCCGCGGCGATGGCCCGCCCGTACTCCGGGTGTTCGGCCAGATCACGCCCGTTCAGGTAGAAGGTGGCCGGAACCTGCGCGTCGGCGAGCACTTTCAGCACCTCGGGCGCGCGATCGGACGGACCGTCGTCCAAGGTCAGCGCGACCACCCGCGCGTCGGTGTCCACCCGGCTGACCACATGACCGGCCAACTGGAAGGTGCGCGCCTTCATCAGGTAGAAGGTGCCCGTGCCGAGCAGCACCACCACGACGAGCACGGGCACACTTCCGATCAGCCACCTGCGAAACATGCACGCTGTATAGCAGAACGCTCGCGCCGATGCCGACCGCCGACGGCCCTACCGGCGCGGAAACCCTTGCCGGACAGAAGAAAAAGGGCGTGCGATCGCCGACCGCACGCCCTTTCTCCGCGAAGGATCAGAAGTTGATCATGTGGCCGGCCAAGCCGTGGAAGGCTTCCTGGAGGGCCTCGCTGAGCGTCGGGTGCGTGTGCACGTTGCGGGTCAGCTCGTTGACCGTCAGGTCCCACTTCTGCGCGAGGGTCAGTTCGGGCAGCAGTTCGGAGACGTCGGGGCCGATGAGGTGCCCGCCGATCAGCTCGCCGTACTTGGCGTCGGCGACCAGCTTGACGAAACCGGTCGGGTCGCCGAGGCCGTGCGCCTTGCCGTTGGCGGTGAACGGGAAGGTCGCGACCTTCACGTCGTAGCCCTCGTCGCGGGCCTGCTGCTCGGTCAGGCCGAAGCTGGCGACCTGCGGCTGGCAGAAGGTGGCGCGCGGCATCATGCGGTAGTCGCCGAGGGGAACGGTCTCCGCGCCAGCGATGGTCTCGGCCGCGACCACGCCCTGCGCCTCCGCGACGTGCGCGAGCTGCAGCTTGCCGGTGACGTCGCCGATCGCGTAGATGTGCGGCACGTTGGTGCGCATGTAGTCGTCGATCCCGATCGCGCCGCGATCGGTGACCTGCACGCCGGTGGTCTCCAGACCGTAGCCGTCGACGCGCGGGGCGAAGCCGACGGCCTGCAGCACCTTGTCCACGGTGACGGTCTCGATCGAGCCCGACTTGTTGTCCTTGATCGAGACGGTGACCTTGGCGCCGTCGTCGTCGATGGACTGCACGGCCGCACCGGTGGTGATGGTGATGCCGAGCTTCTTGTACTGCTTGGTGATCTCCTTGGAGACGTCCGCGTCCTCGTTCGGCAGCGCGCGGTCGAGGAACTCGACGATCCGCACGTCGACGCCGTAGTTCTTCAGGACGTAGCCGAACTCCATGCCGATCGCGCCCGCGCCGACGATGAGGATCGAACCGGGCAGGTCACGGGTGAGGATCTGCTCCTCGTAGGTGACCACGTTGGCGCTGAGCTGGGTGCCGGGCAGCAGCTTGGTGACGGTACCCGCCGCGATGATCGCGTTGTCGAACGTGATCGACTCGGCGCCGCCCTTGGTGAGCTCGACCGAGAGCGAGTTCGGGCCGGTGAAGGTGCCCTTGCCGTCGAACTCGTCGATCTTGTTCTTCTTCATCAGGAAGTGGACGCCCTTGACCCGGCCGTCGGCCACCTTGCGGCTGCGGTCGAAGGCGACCCCGAAGTCGAAGTTCACCTCACCGGAGATGCCGAAGGTCTTCGCCTCCTTGGTGAAGATGTGGGCGAGCTCGGCGTTGCGCAGCAGCGCCTTGGACGGGATGCAGCCGACGTTGAGGCACACACCACCCCAGTATTTCTGCTCGACGATCGCTGTTCGCAGGCCGAGTTGAGCGGCGCGGATCGCGGCGACGTATCCGCCGGGACCAGCACCGAGAACGACGACATCGTAGTGGGAAGTCACGCCTCGAGCCTAACTCCGCACCCCGAACTTCACCCACCCATCCCCCACCCAAGAGAGGCGTGGGCCACACCCACCCGCGAACTCCTCGCGAGCCGGACCTCCGCCGCTGTGCGCGAGTGGCGCACGGCTGCGGCGAAACGCGAGTGGACACCGCGGTGATGTGCCACTCGCGGAAGGTCAGGCGGTGCGCCAGACCTGGGCGGCGACGCGGCGGAAGTTGCCGCCGAAGATCGCGGCTCGGTCGGCGGGGGTGAAGCCGCGCTGGGTCAGGGCCTGGTCGAGGGTGGGGGTGTCGGAGGGGCCGAGGAGGTCTTCGGGTGGGGTCCATTGGAGGGGACCCCACTGGGTGTATGCCTCGGAGAAGGCGCCGGGGTTCTGTCGCAGTTCGGCGTTGAAGTCGTCGGCGTCGAAGGAGTAGTCGGAGCCGATGCCGACGTGTTCGATGCCGACCAGTTCTGCGCCGTATTCGAGGTGGCGGGCCATGGCCGCGACGCGCTCGGCGCGCTCGTGCGGCGCGTTGCGGCCGAGGAAGATGCCGACGCCGTTGATGCCGATGACGCCGCCGGTCGCGGCGCAGGCGCGCGCTTGGTCGTCGGTGATGTTGCGCGGGTGGTCCCACAGCGCGGCGAAGTTGGCGTGGCTGTAGATCATCGGGACGACGCTCAACTCGGCCAGCTCCAGGCCGGTGCGCCGGGAACAGTGCGAACCGTCGGCGAACATGCCGGCTTCGTTGAGCGCGTGCACGAGATCGCGACCGTAACCGGTGAGCCCGGTGTCCTCGGTGTCCAGGCAGCCGCAGCCCGCGGTGTTGGCATGGTTGTAGGTGGGCAGCAGCGAACGCACGCCGAGTTCGTAGAACCGCGCGACGTTGTCCAGATCGCCACCGAGCGGCCCGGCGTCCTCCAGGTCGAAGGCCAGCGCGATCGTGTCGGCGGCGCCGATGTCGGCCACGGTCTCGACCAGACGGAACCGTCCGTCCGCCACGGCATCTCGGCGGAATCGCTCCAGCAGCGCGATGGAGTCGGCGGTCGACTGCCGGGAGTAGCCGACGTTTACCGACAGATACGATCCGGCCGGATAGCGCGCGAGATCGCCGATGCGCGCGGCGGGCGACAGCGGCAGACAACAGTGCTGCTCCCACAGGAAGGGTGGCAACCTCGAACCTCCTGGTCGGATCGGCCTCGCCAGCAGCGATCCTACTGTTCACGGCAGGCACGCATCGCTTTCCAGCGAACGGCGAGCCGCCCGTGTCCGAGTTGTCGCTACCGCCAACGTTTTTCGTCGTCACCACCGGTAACGGGGCTCCGAACTGGACCGATGCATGTAATACATCAATCCCTCCTGTGCCAGAAGGCGGTGCGGCCATGCGTCGCTTGCTTCTCCTGTTCGTTTCCGCTCTGACCCTCGCCGGTCTGTTCGTCGCCCCCGCCCCGGCGTCCGCCGCCCCGGGCTGCGCCTCCGGTTGGGGTTCGATACCCAAGGTGAGTCGCGCCAGGACGCTCGCTCCGCTGACCGGAGTCCGCGCCGGGCGGCACGACTGCTTCGACCGCCTTGTGCTCGACATCGCCGGGCCGGTGACCGGCTATCACGTGGGCTACGTCGAGCGAGTGGTCATGGACGGCTCCGGCGCGCCCGTCCCGCTGCGCGGCGACGCGTTCCTGAGCATCGCCGTCTACGCCCCCGCCCACGACGACGGGTTCAACCCCACCTACACCCCCGCGAACCGGGCCGAACTCGCCGACGTGCGGGACTACCGGACCTTCCGCCAGGTGGCCTGGGCCGGTTCCTTCGAAGGACAGACCACCCTCGGCGTCGGCACCCGCGCGCGATTGCCGTTCCAGGTGTCCACGCTCGACGGACCCGGCGGCGGATCGCGCGTCGTGATCGACGTAGCACACTCCTGGTGACCCCGCGCCGCGCGGCTCGGCCACAATGTGGGGATGAGCGGTGTTGAGCGAGATGTGACCGACCCCTACCTCTGGCTGGAAGAGGTAACCAGTGAGCGCGCTCTGGACTGGGCTCGCGCGCACAACTCGGTGGTGCACGCCCGGTTCGCCGACTCCGATCGCTTCCGTGACCTGGAGCGCCGCATCCTGGAGATGCTCGACACCGACACCAAGATCGCCTACCCGGCCCGCCGCGGCCCCTGGCTCTACAACTTCTGGCGGGACGCCGAGCACCCGCGCGGCCTCTGGCGGCGCACCACCTTCGCGGAGTACGCCGAGGACGCGCCGGACTGGGACGTGCTGATCGACCTGGACGCGGTGGCCGCCGACGAGGACGAGAACTGGGTGTGGGGCGGGGCGACGGTGCTGCGCCCGGAACAGTCCCGCGCGCTGATCAGCCTGTCGCGCGGCGGCGCGGACGCGAAGGTGGTCCGCGAGTTCGACCTGGAGCGCAGGGTGTTCATCGATCCGGCCGATGGCGGATTCTTCCTGCCCGAGGCGAAGTCGGAGATCCGCTGGATCGACATCGACTCGGTGTATGTGGGCACCGACTTCGGCCCCGGCTCGATGACCGATTCGGGGTATCCGCGGATCGCGAAACGCTGGCAGCGCGGCACCCCGCTGGCGGAGGCGAGCACTGTCTTCGAGGGTGAGAGCGGCGATGTCGCGGTCTCGGCGGGCTACGACCGCACGCCGGGTTACGAACGGCACTACGTCGGCCGCGCCACCGACTTCTTCAACGAAGAGGTCTACCTGCTGGAGGACGACGGCACCCTGCGGCACCTCGACATCCCCAGCGACGCCAGCGAGTCCTGGTACAAGGACTGGCTGCTGGTGCGCCTGAAGTCGCCGTGGGAGGTCGGCGGCGCGAGTTATCCCGCGGGCGCGCTGCTGGCCACCGGCTTCGAGAAGTTCCTCTCCGGCGCACGGGACTTCGAGGTGCTCTTCACCCCCGACGCGCACACCTCGCTGCACGGCTACGGCTGGACCGAGAACCACCTGTTGCTGATCACGCTGGAGGACGTGCAGACCAAGCTCTACGTGCTGACGCCTGCCCCGGACGGCTGGCGGCGCGAGCCGCTGGCCGACACCCCGCCGATGGCCACCACCAGCGTGCTGAATCTCGACCCGCTGGAGAGCGGTGACGAATTCATGCTCAACACCAGCGGCTTCACCACCCCGGCGACGCTGCTGGCAGGCTCGGTCGGCGGGCGCACCGAACGGCTCAAGCAGGAACCCGGATTCTTCGACGCCGACGGCGTGGAGACCGAGCAGTTCTTCGCCACGTCCGACGACGGCACGCAGGTGCCGTACTTCGTGATCCGCCATCGCGATCGAAAGGGCGTGCCTGGACCGACGGTGATGTCCGGCTACGGCGGTTTCGAGATCTCGCGCACTCCCGCCTACAGCGGCGCTTCGGGCATGGGCTGGCTGGAGCGCGGCGGCACCTGGGTGATGACCAACATCCGCGGCGGCGGCGAGTACGGGCCGCAGTGGCACACCTCGGTGCAGAAAGCCAACCGGCACAAGGTGTACGAGGACTTCTCCTCGATCGCGAAAGACCTCGTCGCGCGCGGTATCACCACCGCGGACCAGCTCGGTGCGGTGGGCGGGAGCAACGGCGGTCTGCTCATGGGCGTGATGCTGACCCGCTACCCGGAATTGTTCGGCGCGATCGTCTGCCAGGTGCCGCTGCTGGATATGAAGCGCTACCACCTGCTGCTCGCGGGCGCCTCGTGGATGGCGGAGTACGGCGACCCCGACAAGCCGGAGGAATGGGAGTACATCGGCAAGTACTCGCCCTACCAGAACGCGCGCGCCGACCGCACCTACCCTCCGATCCTGCTCACCACCTCGACCAGGGACGACCGGGTGCACCCCGGCCACGCCAGGAAGATGGCGGCGCTGCTGGAGGAGCAGGGCCACGAGTGCTGGTACCACGAGAACATCGAAGGCGGCCACGGCGGCGCCGCCGACAACAAGCAGTCGGCCTTCCAGGCGGCGCTGATCTACGAGTTCTTCAACCAGATGCTGATCGAACGACGAGCCTGACCGGGGCTCAGCGATCGCGCAACCACTTCTCGATCTGGTCGACGGTGCTGGTGTACTGCCGGATCCAGCCGTTGTGGCCCAGCGGTTCCGGCTGCCGCCAGCGCGTCACCTCCGCGTTGGGCAGCTTCTCCAGCAGGTGTTCGGCGGAGCTGGGCGGAGTGAGGTCGTCGCCGGTCATCGTGATGGACAGCACCGGGAGTTTCAGCCGCGCGATGCGTTCCTCGTAGTCGATGTCCGCCCCGACCGGGACGAACCGGCCGGTGCGGGCCAGCCGCGCCCAGTCGGAGATCAGCACCTTGGACTGGCGGCCGAAACCCATCGACACCCGGTCGCCGGGCCAGAAGCCCGCCAGGTTCGCCGTCAGCGAGATGGCCGCGGTGCCCACCAGCATGCCCGGACCCGAAAGTCCCCGGTAGCCACGGTAATACGGGGTGCCGGAGGCGACCAGGATCAGCCCGCCGAGTCTGCCGCGGATGCGCGCGGCGTACATGACGCCGAGCTGGCCGCCCATGCTGTGCCCGAGCAGGTACGGCGTGCTGTCGGGGAACTGCTCGCGGACCACCTCGAAGATCGCGGGGAAGTCCACCGAGACCAGCTCGTGGTAGCCGAAAGTGCTGGCGGAACTCGGCTTCGGCCTGCTGTCGCCGTTGCCGCGCAGCTCGCCGATGGCCACGTCGAACCCGCGCGCGGCCAGGCCGGAGGCGAACAGTTCGTAGTAGCCCCCTGGAACGCCGAGTCCGGGCACGATCACCAGCACCGGCCGTGGCGCGTCGGCGGTGACCGCGTGCCGGTGCGGACCCCCGGCGGGGATCAAGCGCACCGGAACCGTGGTGCCGTCCGGCATCTGGATCGGAACTGTCTGCATTCCCGCACGTTACCGCGCTGGTCGTCGGTGGTCGCGCAGGCCGGGACGCTATGCGCGGACCGCGCCGATGATCACCCTGCTGAGCACCCGGATGACGTCGTCGAGCGGCGGACGCGGATCCGCGCCGCTCCAGGAGTCGACCACGTAGTTGACGCCGCCGATGATGGCGAGCATCCGCATCTCGTAGTCGCCCGCGGGTATCTCGCCGTGCAGTGCGGCGTCTTCGGCCGCGCCCGCCAGCAGCGAACCCCACTCCCGGCGCACCGCGAGACGGAACTTCTCCACCTTCGGGCCCGCGCCGACCACTTCCACCAAGGCGACGCGCGCCTTGCGCGGATCGGAACCGATGGATTCGACGTAGGCACGAACGGCGGCGTCGATGACGTCCAGCGACTTCGCGCCGGACTTGGCGTCCAGCGCCTTCTTCACGGCGTCCCGTGACTCCCGGTCGATCTGCTCGTACAGCTCTAGGAGCAAGGACTCGCGACCGGTGAACTCCTCGTAGAACTGTCGCGAGGAGAGCCCGGCGTCCTTACAGATGGCGCCGACCGAACTGTTGGCGTAGCCGTCCCGCGCGAAGACCGTCAGGCCTGACTCCAGAAAACGCGCACGCCGCTGACGTTGCCGGTCCTCCACGGGTTGCCCGGCATACATTCGACCCGTATTCGCATCCTGTGACATTGGGCCAGACAATACAGAAGGGCCCGAACTCATCGTCACGGATCGGGCCCTTCGTTACAACCGTCGGCCGACATCGAGTTAGCCGAAAGTTGGCTGAGCAGTTGCTACCTCATCAAATGGTCGCCGGGCCGAAACCCGGCGACCATAGTAGCTTGTGCACAAGCACGCCTATCCACGGATCGAGCATTCGGCAACTCCGATCTGGCTGCAGGAGATTTCTTGTCACTGGCTATTTGCCGGAACAGACGATACCTAGCAGCGGCGCGGTTGCGGGCAATTTTAGAGGGAATCTGTAGAATTTTTTGTTTCATTCCGATTCGTCGGTTACGGCGGGTTCGCCCGCTCCCGCCGAACCGGCCAGTAATTCCGGCAGATCGGCCACGGAATCGATGACGTGGTCGGGCGCGCGGTCGGCCGAGGCCAGCACTTCGGGCCGGAATTTCCCGGTGCGCACCAGGACGCCGGTCAGCCCGGCGTCCTGCGCCGCGAGCACATCCGAGTACAGATCGTCACCGATCATCACGACCTGCGCCGGGTCGAGCCGCATCAGCGCCGCCGCGGTCCGGAAGCCGGGAGCCGCCGGCTTGCCGACCACCTCGACGCGTGCGTTGCCCGCCGCTTCCAAACCGGGCAGATACGCACCCGCGTCGATGCGCAGGCCGTCCGAGGTCGCCCACGTCAAACCGCTGTGCATGGCGACGGCCGGCACGCCGTCCAGCATCAGTTCCGCCACCCGGCTCAGCGCCGCGTGCGTGAATTCCGCTCCGGCGCCGCCGATCACGACCACGTCCGGATGCCGCTCGTCGAGCCGGAGACCGGCGAGGTCGGCCTCGATGTCGCCGTGGTTCAGGACCCAGACGGCGGCGCCGGGGTAACGCTCGCGCACGAACTCCGCGGTGAGCCTTGCGGCGGTGACGATCTCGACGGGGTCGACCTCGATACCGATGTCGCACAGGCGTTCCGCGATCTCGGCGCAGGTGCGCGAGGTGGTGTTGGTCAGAAATGCCCTGCGCAGCCCGCCTTCCCGGATCCGGCGCACCGCGGCGGCGGCGCCCGCGATCTCCCGCCAGGAGGTCACCAGGACGCCGTCGATGTCGTAGAGCACGCCTCGGATCCGGCCGCGGTCAGGCATGGCTTCAGCGTACGGCCGGCTCGCCTGCGGGGCACCCGCTCAGCGCCGCGCGCCGTCGATTCAGCGCCGCGCGCCGTCGATGACCGCGTCCAGCAGGCCGGGGAAGCGCTGCTCCAGATCCTCCCGCCGCAACGCGACCAGCCGGTTGCGGCCGGAGACGAAGGTGGTCGTGATGCCCGCGTCGCGCAACACCTTCCAGTGGTGCGAGGCGGTGGCCGCCGTGATCTCCACGTCGAACTCGCGGACATTGCAGCTCAGAGGTTCGCGCTCGCCGGCGAGCGCGCGGACCAGTTCCAGCCGCACCGGGTCGGCGAGCGCGCTCAGCACGCGGACCAGATCGATGTCGGCGGTACTCGGCTGCGGCAGCGCGCGCATCTCCATTCTCCGATCGTTTGACAACCATCGAATTGTACCGGACCCTCATCCTATGATGCTTCGACAACCATCGAATGATCTCTACCGGTCGCTACTACCGCTCGCCGTAGGCACTTTCGTGCTCGGCACCGACGGCTTCGTGCTCAGCGGGCTGCTTCCGCTGATCGCCGCCGACCTGCACGTCTCCGTGTCCACCGCAGGCCAGCTGACCACGATGTTCGCCTGGACCTACGCCATCGCCGCACCGCTGATCGCGGCGGCGACGGGCTCCTGGGATCGCCGCGTGCTCCTCGGCGGCGGCGCCGCGCTCTTCGTGATCGGCATGATCGGACAGGCGGCCGGGGAGAGCTTCGCGGTCATGGCCGCGGCGCGCATCGTGGCGGCGATCGGGGCAGCGGCCTTCCAGGCCAACGCGTTCGCCGTCGCAGGCGTCGTCGCCGATGACGCTCATCGGGGGCGGGCGCTGTCGATCGTGACCGCGGGCATCACGCTGTCCAGCGTCGCGGGCGTGCCGATCGGCATCTTCGCCGAGCGCTGGATCGGCTGGCGTGGCGTGCTGTGGGGCATCGCGGTCGGCGGAGCCGTCGCCGCATTGCTGGTGTTGCTGCTGCCCCGGGTGACGCTGCCGAGCACGGGACTGCGCGCCCGGATCGGTGTGCTGACCCGGCCGCCGGTGCTGCGGGTGCTGATCGTGACGACGACCCAGATCACCGCCGTCTACACCACCGTCGTCTACCTACCCGTCGTGGTCGCGGCATCGGTGCCGCAGAGCATGCTCGCCTGGCTGTTGCTGGCCATGGGCATCGGCCAGGTGATCGGGAACGCGCAGGCCGGGCGCGCGGTGGACCGCTACGGCCCGCTGCGCACGCTGACCGTCGGCCTCGCGGGCGCGCTGGTCGGCCTGACATTGCTCGGCGTGGCCATCCATGCCGCGTGGGCGGTGTTCGTGGCGCTCGCCATCACCGGATTGTTCGGTTCGGCGGTCCTGGTTCCGCAGCAGTATCGCCTGTTCGCCATCGCCCATGACGCGCCGACCGTCGCCCTCGGCCTGAACGGGTCGGCCATCTACCTCGGTGCGGGAATCGGGTCGGTCATCGGTGGGACCGTGCTGGATTCCTCCGGCAGCCAGTGGCTGCCGTGGACCTCGGCGCTCATCGCCACACTGGCCCTCGCTCTCGCGCTCCAGAAAGCTCCGTCCGCCACCAAGGCTCCGGCCCCGGCTCAGGTATGAACCATCCGCCGGCGGCGCGGCATCGGGTCCCGCCGCTGGCGGACTCCCCCGCTCCGGCCGATACGGCGGAAATCGGGAGTCGATTACGAGGGCGCGCAACCGCCTTCAGCGCTCACACACGGTGTCGTAACCGCGGCGTCGCAGCGCATTCGGGGCAGCACGTCGTCAACGGATACGGGACAAGACGGGCGCGAATCAGCGAAGTCATCGATCCGGACTCGCGAAAGGGCGGCACTGCTCATCCGCGTCACTTCGGTTGCACACCAAGTTCGACCGCGTACCGGTGAACCCGTCGCAGGATCGGCGGGGCACCCGATCCACGGTGCCCCGCCTCCGGTGGCTAAGCGGCAGGGCCGGGGCGGATCGAGTCCAATCGGTCGGCGCAGCGAGTCAGCAAGTCCTGCAAGGTGGCTCGCTCGGCGTCGGTGAATTCCTCGGCCAGGGCGCGTTCGACGCGCACGGCGCGGGCGTCTGCGTCGCGCATCACCGCCGCGCCTTTGTCGGTCAACGTGGTCTCCAGGACGTTCTTGTGCCACGGGTGCGGGGTGCGCTCGATGAGCCCGCGGTCCTGCAGATTGCTCAGCACGGTGTTCATCGACGGCGGGGTGACGCCGCAGAGCCGGGCCAGGGCGGCGGCGGAGATACCGGGGTTCTCGGCGAGGAACAGCAGCGCGGCGTACTGGGGCACGGTGACGCCCGCCGGTTTCAACGCGGCGTTCTTGGCCGTGTTGAGGGACTGCTCGGCACGTTTCAGATACGAGCCGATCCGTTCGGCGGCGGGCATGGACGTCATAAGCGCATGGTATCCGCACGTCCATCCATTCCAACCTTGACTGACATTAGAGTTCTAACTTAGATTCGTGTCTGTTGCTCGATGTGAGCATATTTGACTGAATGATCTCTAAGAGGTAACCGATGCCCCACGCCCTGCCCCTCCGCCTGCTGTCGAGCCTGGCCGCAGGCAGCGCGTGTCTCACGCTCGTCGCCTGCGGCACGAGCGACGCGCCGAGCACCGCCGTCCACACCGCCTACGAGCTGCCCGGCGACCGGGCCTACCCCGAGGGCATCGCGGTGGACGCGCGAACAGGAGACAGCTACGTCGGCTCCTACACCACCGGCGCCGTCTACCGCGCGACGCCGGACGCGCACCGAGCCGAGGTCTTCCTGCCCGAAGGCGCCAACAACCACAAGACCGCCAACGGCTTGAAAGTCGATGCCGCCGGACGGCTGTGGGTGACCGACTCGACCACCGGCGTCGCGGTCTACGACATCGCGTCCCGCGCCCTGCTCGCGGATTTCACCGTGCCCGGTAGCGACGCCCGCTTCGTGAACGATCTCGCCATCACCCCGGATGGCACGGCGTATCTGACCGACAGCACACGGGCGGTCGTCTATCGCGTGACGCCCGACCAACTGGCCGCCGCCAGAGCACAAGGCGGGCGCGCCGAACTGACCCCGCAGTTCGACCTGCGCTCCGTGCTGCCGCCGATCGAACCGGGCGGCTTCAGCCTCAACGGCATCGTCGCCGACCCGGCGGGCCGCTATCTGCTGACGGTCGACATGCCCCGTGGCGACCTGTACCGCATCGCGTTGACTCCGGACCCGAATCCGATCCGCAAAGTGGCCTTGCGCGGCGGCGACCTGCGTCAAGGCGACGGACTGGAACTGCGCGACAACACCCTGTGGGCCGCGCACAACACGACCAACACCATCAGCCGCTGGACGCTCTCCGACGACGGCGCCACGGCGACGCTCGCGCAGCAGCGCACCGACGAAGCCCTCGCCATCCCCACCACCCTGGTCCGCACCGGTGACCGAACCCTGATCGTCTCCTCCCAGTTCGACAAGGGCGGTCCGATGGCACCCGGCACACCGAAGACGCCGTTCACCGTCGTCACGCTGGACGGAATCTGACGCCGGAACGCCGGAAGCCGGCCCACCTCGCGGTGGACCGGCTTCCGGGTCGAAATATGTTGCGCGGGGACCGGACTCAGAAGTCCATGCCGCCCATGCCACCGGTCGGGTCGCCGGCGGGAGCCGCGGCCTTCTCCGGCTTGTCGGCGACGACGGCCTCCGTGGTCAGGAACAGAGCCGCGATCGAGGCCGCGTTCTGCAGCGCCGAACGGGTGACCTTGACCGGGTCGGCGACACCGGCGGACAGCAGGTCCTCGTACTCGCCCGAGTCGGCGTTCAGGCCGTGACCCGCGGGCAGGTTGGCGACCTTCTCGGCGACCACGCCGGGCTCGAGGCCCGCGTTGAACGCGATCTGCTTCAGCGGAGCCGACAGCGCGACCTTCACGATGTTCGCGCCGGTGGCCTCGTCACCGGTGAGCTTCAGCTCGTCCAGCGCCGGAGCCGACTGCAGCAGGGCCACGCCACCACCGGCGACGATGCCCTCCTCGACGGCCGCCTTCGCGTTGCGGACGGCGTCCTCGATGCGGTGCTTGCGCTCCTTGAGCTCGACCTCGGTGGCCGCGCCCGCCTTGATCACCGCGACGCCGCCGGCCAGCTTGGCCAGCCGCTCCTGCAGCTTCTCCCGGTCGTAGTCCGAGTCGGAGTTCTCGATCTCGGTGCGGATCTGCGCGACCCGGCCCTTGATGGCCTCCGCGTCGCCCGCGCCCTCGACGATGGTGGTCTCGTCCTTGGTGACGACGACCTTGCGCGCCTGGCCGAGCAGCTCGACGCCGGCGTTCTCCAGCGAGAGGCCGACCTCTTCGCTGATGACCTCGCCACCGGTCAGGATGGCGATGTCGGCCAGCTGCGCCTTGCGGCGGTCACCGAAGCCGGGGGCCTTCACGGCGACCGACTTGAAGGTGCCGCGGATCTTGTTGACCACCAGGGTGGACAGGGCCTCGCCCTCGACGTCCTCGGCGATGATCAGCAGCGGCTTGCCGGCCTGGATGACCTTCTCCAGCAGCGGCAGCAGGTCCTTGACGGTGGAGACCTTCGAGCCGACCAGCAGGATGTACGGGTCCTCGAGGACCGCTTCCTGACGCTCCGGGTCGGTGACGAAGTAGCCGGAGATGTAGCCCTTGTCGAAGCGCATGCCCTCGGTGAGCTCCAGCTGGAGACCGAAGGTGTTGCTCTCCTCGACGGTGATGACGCCTTCCTTGCCGACCTTGTCCATGGCCTCGGCGATCAGCTCACCGATGGACGCGTCGCCCGCCGAGATACCGGCGGTGGCGGCGATCTGCTCCTTGGTCTCGACCTCCTTGGCGGTGTCGAGCAGCTTGGCGGTGACAGCCTCGACGGCCTTCTCGATGCCGCGCTTCAGGCCCAGCGGGTTCGCCCCGGCCGCGACGTTGCGCAGACCCTCGCGCACCAGCGCCTGGGCGAGCACGGTCGCGGTGGTGGTGCCGTCGCCTGCGACGTCGTCGGTCTTCTTGGCGACTTCCTTGACCAGCTCGGCGCCGATCTTCTCGTACGGGTCCTCCAGCTCGATCTCCTTGGCGATGGACACACCATCGTTGGTGATCGTGGGGGCGCCCCACTTCTTCTCCAGGACAACGTTGCGACCCTTGGGGCCCAGCGTCACCTTGACCGCGTCGGCGAGGCTGTTCAGACCCCGCTCGAGGCCGCGGCGGGCCTCTTCGTCATACGCAATTGTCTTGGCCATGGCGTTGTTGAGATCCTCCATGTGTATGGCTGACACACAGGACGACCGCTGGTTGGGTCGCCCCAGTTACGCTGGCCAGGTTCGGTGCCCGCGACGGACGACCGAGGGTGTCTAGGGAACCCGGTCTCACCGTCCCGACCTGGCACTCACAGGTCGAGAGTGCCAAAAGCATTTTTAGCACTCAGGGGTGTCGAGTGCAAGGTCCGCCAGTCCTAGTGGCGGTCGTCGAAGCGGAACAGCAACGCGATGATCGCGTCGTTGCGGCGTTCCTCCTGGGTGCGCGGCTCGCCGTCCTCGGTGACGAGCTCGGCGTCGCGCAGCAGGAGCTCCGCCTCCACCCGCATGATGGCGCGAATGAACGGAGGGGCGACCTCGGGCGGCAGGTCGCCGTTCACCACGGTGCCGCCGTCCGGCTGGGACTCGGTGGACACATACGGAAGAGCGCGCAGTAGATCTGCGCGCCGTTCCCCCGCTATTAGGTCGGAATCCGTGTCATCCGCCATTGCTATAGCTTAGCCGTCAGCGGTTCACTTCTTCGGCCGGACGATTCGCGCCACCAGACCGGAACGGCATAGACCCAGTTCAGAGCACCCCTCGCCGGCGTAAGGGCACCTCGGAACCGCGCCGGGGCGGCCGGGACGGCGTAGATTCCGGGTGAACCATGATCAACCTCATCCCGGAAGGGGACGCGGGTGGACGACCTGCCGTTCGATTCGCTCTACCGGCACGGCTTCGCCCGGGTGGCGGTCGCGGTGCCCCGGCTCCGGGTGGCCGACCCCGCCTACAACGTGGAACAGACCGTGGAGCTGGCCGCGCAGGCCGCGGCGGCAGGAGCGGTGCTGACGGTGTTCCCCGAGCTCGGCCTGTCCTCCTACACCGCCGACGACCTGTTCCACCAGGACGCGCTGGACGCCGCCGTGGAGGCGGCGCTGGCCAGGCTGGTCGCGGCGAGCACCGACATCGACACGGTGCTGGTCGTGGGCGCGCCGGTGCGGTCCCACCACCGGTTGTTCAACTGCGCGATCGCGATCTGCCGTGGCATCGTGCTCGGGGTCGCCCCGAAGAGCTACCTGCCCAACTACCGGGAGTTCTACGAGAAGCGCCAGTTCGCGGCGGCGCGCGAGGCGGTGGATGACCACGTCGTCATCGCCGGGCACCGGGCGCCGTTCGGATCCGATCTGCTGTTCCGCGCGAGCAATCTGCACGACTTCGTCTTCCACCTGGAGATCTGCGAGGACGGCTGGGTGCCGTTGCCGCCGAGCGGGTTCGCGGCGCTGGCCGGGGCCACCGTGCTGATCAACCTGTCCGCGAGCAACATCGTGATCGGCAAAGCGGATTACCGGCGGTCGCTGTGCACCTCGCATTCGGCGCGCTATCTCGCGGCGTACCTGTACTCCGCCGCGGGAACCGGCGAGTCGACCACCGACCTCGCCTGGGACGGGCAGGCGCTGATCTGCGAGAACGGCGACCTGCTCGCGGAGGGCGAGCGGTTCAGGGATCATCCCCAGCTGGTCACCGCCGACCTCGACCTGCGCCGCCTCGCCGCGGACCGGCTGCGCACCACCAGCTTCGCCGACAACGTGCACGACCACCGCGACCGGCTGGCCGCGATGCGGCACATCGACGTGCGGCTGCCCGTTCCCGAGCATCCGGTCGAGCTGGAACGCGAGATCCAGCGCTTCCCCTACGTCCCCGCCGACCCGGCGCTGCGCAACGAGCGCTGCGCGGAAGTGCACCACATCCAGGTGGAGGGCTTGAGCACCCGATTGCGCGCCACCGGCGCGGAGCGCGTGGTGATCGGGGTATCCGGCGGCTTGGACTCCACCCAGGCGCTGATCGTGGCGGCCAAGACGATGGACCGGCTCGGCCTGCCACGCTCCAATGTGCTCGCCTACACCATGCCCGGCTTCGCGACCAGCACCAGGACCAGAACCGACGCGCACCGCTTGATGGCCGCCCTCGGCGTCACCGCGCGCGAGATCGACATCACCCCTTCGGCCACGCAGATGCTGCGCGACCTCGGCCATCCGGCCGCCGACGGGGCGCCGGTGTACGACATCACCTACGAGAACGTGCAAGCGGGCGAGCGGACCTCGCACCTGTTCCGGCTGGCCAATATGCACGGCGCGCTGGTGGTGGGCACCGGCGATCTCAGCGAGCTTGCGCTCGGCTGGTGCACGTTCGGCGTCGGCGACCACATGGCGCACTACAGCGTGAACGCGTCGGTGCCGAAGACGCTGATCAAGTACCTGATCGCCTGGGCGGTGGACACCGATCGGTTCGGCGCAGAGGCGAACGAGGCGCTGTCATCGATCCTGCGCACCGAGATCTCGCCCGAACTGATCCCCAACGAGGACTCCTCCGCGCCCGCCCAGAGCTCCGAGGCCACGGTCGGCCCGTACGAACTGCAGGACTTCCACCTCTACTACCTGTTGCGCTTCGGCTACCTGCCCAGCCGCGTCGCCTACCTGGCCAGGCACGCCTGGTCCGATCCCGCCACCGGCCGCTGGCCCGATCTGATCCCCGCCGACCAGCGCAACGCCTACGACCTCGCCACGATCAAGCACTGGCTGGGCGAGTTCCTGCGCCGGTTCGTGCAGACCAGCCAGTTCAAGCGCTCGACGCTGCCGAACGCGCCGAAGGTCGGCTCCGGCGGCTCCCTCTCACCGCGCGGCGACTGGCGCGCGCCGAGCGACGCGTCCGCGGCGGCCTGGCTGGACGAGCTCGCCCGCAACGTGCCGGATGCCTGAGCCGTAGCGGCGTCGGAGCCACGGACAGGGCCGGACACACCCCTGCCTATGGTGACTGCGTGAGTGAGAAACCCGGCTGGGATGCCATCGACGATGCGTTGCGGCCGCTGTACGGCGACATCGAACCCTTTCACTGGGCCTGCGACCATCCGTGGTCGCTGGGCGGGTCCGACCCGCTCGACGGGATCAGCGCCTACTCGCGCACCGACCCGGTGCCGCACTGGCACTACATCAGCTACGGGATGACCGAGTTGTACGAGAAGGAATGGGACAACCCGGCGGAGTCCGGCTGGGGCTTCGAGTTCACTTTCCGCTTGGCGCGCAGGCCCGAGGACACCGAACCGCCCGTGTGGCCCGCGAACTTCATGCAGAACCTCGCTCGTTACGTCTTCCAGTCCGGCAAGTGGTTCGAACCGGGCCACACCATCAAGACGAACGGACCGATCGCGGCGGACCACGCCGACTGCACCAATCAGGCGGTCTGCTTCGTGACCGATCCGGAGCTGGGCGTCATCGACAGCAGGCACGGTCGCGTGCGGTTCTTGCAGATCGTCGGGCTGACCATGCGCGAATATCGCGCGGCGCAGGGCGGACGCGCCCTGGCACTGCTGGCCGAGCTGGAACCGCGACTGCCTCTGTACGTCACCGACATCCACCGCGAGCCGTTGGTTCCCGAGCCGAAACCGCAGGCCCGCTGGCCCCGATGGGGCGGAGGCCTGGCCGGACGAGCGTGATCATGCCGCTCGGGTCGCGTGGTGCGCGACCGGAGCGGCCCGGTACGGCCCGCGGATACCGGCTCGCCGCGCCCGGCGATGGCGTGCCCGCGCGGCGTGCGCGCCACGCACCCCGTTGACGACGTTGCGGATGCCGTGCGCGGCGTTCGCTCGCCTGGCCGCGCCGATCACCAGCAACGGCGCCGCGACGGCGAGCGCGGTCCGCGCACGGAACTTCCCGTCGCCCACGGGTATCAGGACTTCTCGGTCGTGATGGACGCGAGCAGTTCGACCAGATGCGTTTCGGCGCCGGCCTTGTCGACGCCGAGATCGCTGAGCAGACCGGCGCCGTTCTCCTGCTCCAGCAGCGCCAGCAGGATGTGCTCGGTGCCGATGTAGTTGTGCCCGAGCCGAAGCGCCTCGCGGAAGGTGAGTTCCAGAACCTTCTTGGCCTCCGCGCCGAAGGGGACCAGCGCGGGGACATCTCCCTCGCCCGGCGGCAGGGACGCGGTGGCGGCGGCGGAGATGACCTCGACGGCGACGCCTTGGTCGAGGAGTTCGCGCACCGCGAGACCTTGCGGTTCGGTGAGCAGCCCCAGCACCAGGTGCCCGACGCCGATCTCCCGGTTGCCCGCGGTGCGCGCGGCCTCCTGCGCCGCCATCACGACCGCGCGCGCCCGTGTGGTGAAACGGGCGAAGCCCGCGTTCGGGTCCATGGCCGCCGCCGCGTCCGGCTCGGGCACCTTGGGCACGAACCGCTTCTGCGCGGCCTGTTTGGTGACGCCCATGCTGGCGCCGATGTCGGTCCAGGAGGCGCCGGAGCGGCGGGCTTGGTCCACGAAGTGGCCGATCAGGTGATCGGCCACTTCACCGAGGTGGTTGGCCGCGACGACGGCGTCGGACAGTTGCTCGAGCACGTTGTCGGGGCGGGCCTTCTTGATGCCTTCGATCAGGTCGTCGAGGCGGAATTGTGAGGTCATGCGTCAACCATAGGTTGACGATAACGGTGCGTCAACCGTTGGTTGACGATTTGATTCAGGGGCGCGCCGACCAAGCCGCGCCGCGCACGATGCGCTCCTTCACCCACGCGGCCGTGCGGCCGGTCAGCACCGTGCGAGCGGGGGCGTCGTCGGCGTGCACGGCTTGGACGACCCCGTCCTTCCGGCCCAGGCTGATGCACTGGAGCACATAGCGGAACCGCAGCTCACCCGGCTCGCGACCGCGCATCCTGGCGACGGCGGCGTCCGCAGCGTGCTTGCCCGTCGGCAGCGCCGTGGCACACGCCATGCGCAGCTCACGCCCGCCCGGCCCCGCGACCACGGCGGCGTCGCCCGCGGCGAAGATGTCCGGGTGCGACACCGAACGCAAGGTGGCGTCGGTCAGCACGCGGCCGTCGGAATCCACCGCCAGCCCCGAGCCCGCGGCGAGGCCGGGAACCCGGAAGCCCGTCGTCCACACCGTCGCCGCGGCCTCGACCAGCGAGCCGTCGGCCAGGCGCGGCCCTTCCGGCGTCACTTCGATCACCTTGACGCCGGACCGGATCTCGACTCCGAGACGCTCCAGTGTCCGCGTGATGTGCGCCCGCGCCCGCGCCGACAGCCACGCGCCCGGCTCCTCCGACCCGAGCAACAGCACCCTGGACTCCGGATGCGATTCGGCCAGTTCCGCCGCCAGCTCGATGCCGGTCGCCCCGGCGCCGACGATCGCCACCGGCCCGCCCGCAGGCGCCGAGCCGCGCACGTCTTCCTGAGTGGCGACCGAATAGGCGTGTTCGGCGACCCCAGGAACGCTCTCCCGATCGGCGACGCTGCCGAGCGCGTAGATCAAGGTGTCGTACTCGAGGGCGGGCGCCGCGTCGAGCACCACCCGCCGCGCGACCGTATCGATCTCCGTCGCCAAGGCCTGCACGAAGCCGATGCCCTTGGCCTCCAGAGTTTCCCGCAGATCCCATGCCGCGATCCGCTGCCCGGCCGCCTGCTGATGCAGTCGTACCCGCTCGACGAACGAAGCGTGCGCGTCCACGACGGTGATCCGCGCGTCCCGCGCCGTGCGGGCGAGCCTGCGGGCCGCCGCCAGTCCCGCGTACCCCGCGCCGAGAACGACGATCCGATGCTGTCCGGTCATGTCGAGGCTCCTTTCGATCGGCCATCACCCCTCAGACCGGACAGGCCCCCGTTTCCTGACAGACCGGCGCCGTGAAGCGCGTCACAACGGACGGCGGACCCGCTCCGGCACCGTGCCCACCGCGCCATCGGAGCCGCTCGCGCCCGCGAGATAGGCCAGCTTGTCGGGATTCACGATCAACCGCAGCGCGGTGACCACGCCGTCGGCCACATCGATCCCGCCGACCAGCAGCGGCGCGCCGTCCACCCGCGCGACCGCGGCGGGCGCGCCGTTGACCTCCTCCACCACCAGCAGCATGCCAGGCACCTCCCAGCGCAGCAGGCCCACGAGGTACCGCGCCACCTGATTCGCGCCGTGGATAGGGCGCCGCGCCGCGTTGACCTTGCCGCCGCCGTCGGCTGTCGCGCTGACGTCCGCGGCGAGCATCCGCTCCAGCGCGGCCACGTCGCCGTCGCGCGCCGCCTTCAGGAATCGCTCGACCAGCTCGCGGGCATGAGCGGGCGTGGTGCCGAAGCGGGTGCGGTCTTCGCGCACGCGCAGGCCGGCCCGGCGGAAGATCTGCTGCGAGTTCGTCTCGGTGATGTCGAGCATGTCGGCGATCTCACGGTGCGCGTAGCCGAAGGCCTCGCGCAGCACGAACACGGCGCGCTCGATCGGGGTCAGCCGCTCCAGCGCGGTCAGCAGCGCGAGGGAGACCTGTTCGCGCTCCTCGACGGTCTCCAGCGGGCCCAGCTCGCCGCGCGCGGTCGGCACCGGCTCGGGCAGCCACGGCCCGACGTAGCTCTCCCGCCGGGCCCGCGCCGAAACCAGCCAGGTGCGGCACAGATTCACCAGCGCGGTGGTCAACCAGGCCTCGGCGGAACGGATATCGCGACGATCGGCGCCGTCCCAGCGCAGGTAGGTCTCCTGCACCGCGTCCTCGGCCTCACCAGCCGAGCCGAGCATCCGATAGGCGAGCGCGAACAGCCGCGGGCGATGCCCCTCGAACTCCCGCAACGCGGACGGCTCCATCTGACGCCCTCCTCCACCCCGGCCGACGGATACGACCGTACCGCTCCGCACGGCCCGGGTGAGGGTGCCGGTGCCGTCGGCCGCGCGACACGGCGTGGAAGCCGAGAAGGGCTCGCCGCCGCCGCTAGAACTCGGCGCCCGGTGGCCGACTACCGTTCTGGCGTTGCTTCGCCCCAGGTCGGCGCAGCCGCAGCCGCGCCGAACCGCGGATCGCCGGACGCGGTATGGCCGGGCGGCGGATGGCGGGCAGCCGACGGTCCGCGCGTCGTTGCGCACGCCGCTCCGCCGGTTTGTGCGTCCAGGTTTCCGGCCGCGCGGCCACCCAGCGCTGGGAATGCCAGGCGAACGGGATGTGGCCCAGATACAACGCGACCAGCACCAGCAGCAGCACGATCGGATAGGTGACCAGCGCCGCCGCGGCGAGCGCGACCAGCACCAGCAGCCCGGCGGCGGCCTGCGGCGCCACCGACACCGATTTCATGGCCAGTGTCGGGATGGTGCTGACGCACAGCGCGGCCGCGAACACCGTCCACGCGGCCACCTCGTAGAAGCCGACCCACCAGCCGTCGCCGAACTGCACGTACAGGGCCACCGGCACCACCGCGATGAGCGCGCCGGCGGGGGCGGGCACACCGACGAAGTACTCCCGGGCCCAATCCGGCCGGTTGTCGTCGTCCATCAGGGTGTTGAACCGGGCCAGGCGCAGCACGATGCTGACCGCGAACAGCAGCGCGACGATCCAGCCGACGCTGTTGCTGCTGAGCAGCGTCACATACAGCACGAGCGCGGGGGCGACGCCGAAGGAGATGGCGTCCGACAGGGAGTCCAGCTCGGCGCCCATCTTCGTGGTCGCGTCCAGCATCCTGGCCAGCCTGCCGTCCAGGGTGTCGAGCACGGCCGCCGCGCCGATCATGGCCAGCGCGATACCGAGCTTGCCGTCGAGGCCGAACTTCACCGCCGACAGTCCGGCGCACAGCGCCAGGATGGTGACGATGCTCGGCAGCAGGCGGACGCTGCGCCGCCTGCGCCGCTGAGTGGATACCGCCGCTTCCATCACGCGTCGGCGGATGTGCCGAGCACGGCGAGCACGGTCTCACCGCCGATGGTGCGCTGGCCGGGCTGCACGAGCAGTTCGGTGCCCGGAGGGAAGTAGGTGTCGACCCGCGAGCCGAAGCGGATCAGGCCGTAGGTGTCCGCGATGGTCAGCACGTCGCCGACCTGGGCGTCGCAGACGATGCGGCGCGCGAGCAACCCGGCGATCTGCACCACGACGAGCTGGTCGCCCTCCGGCGTCTCCAGCACCATGCTGTTGCGCTCGTTCACCGAACTCGCCTCGGGCAGGTCGGCGGAGCGGAACTGGCCGGGCTGGTGCAGCACCGAGCGCACGACGCCGGAGACCGGCGTGCGCTGCACGTGCACGTCGAGCACGGACAGGAAGATGCTGACCCGGGGCAGCGGCGCGTCGCCGAGACCGAGTTCCGCGGGCGGGGCCGCGGTGTCGACCAAGGCGATCTCGCCGTCGGCGGGGGCGACCACGACACCTGGGCGGTTCGGCGGCACACGATGCGGATGACGGAAGAAGGTCGCGCAGGCTGCCGCGGCGAACAATCCGGTGCGCCGCACCCATTTGCGCTTGCCGCCGACTACGGCGACCGCGAGCGGTGCGGCGACGAACGGAAGCCCGGCGGGATGCAACGGAGGGATCGCGTTGCGAACCAGATCGGCGACGTGGCCGACTCCGGTGCGTTCAGGCGTGCCGGGCGGGGTGGGACGGCGGGCCACAGGCTCCTCTTTCGTGCTCGATGCAGACGGTTTGCGCCCTCAACGATAGGCCGGGCGCAAGCGTTCACACCTTACGGGAAAGGAGCCTGTGGCACGCGGTGTCAGGACCTGACTCGGGCGCCGGTGACCAGTCGAACCAGGAACAACAGGATGACCGCGCCACCGAGGCAGGTGAAGAAGCTGAACCAGAGGCCGCCGCCTTCGACGTCGACTCCGAGCAGCTTCAACAGGAACCCACCGAGCAGGCCGCCGATCACCCCGACGACGATATTGAGCAGGATGCCCTGTTGGGCGTCCGTCTTCATGAGCTTGCTCGCGATCCATCCGGCAAGACCGCCGATGATGATCCATCCGATAATCCCGAGACCGAGCATGGTGTCCTCGCATTCAGTTGGGCCACGCCTTCGTGCAGCAGTGGCGTCGCTGAGTCGAGATACCCACGGATTGTCGGAATACGCGCGGCAGATGAGCGAC
>NZ_BDBC01000008.1 GCF_001612785.1 Nocardia beijingensis NBRC 16342 | reverse complement strand
AGGTACATAGGAGACGCAGATGGCTGCTCGAATCGCCCAGACCACCGGCGCTGAGCACACGGCGATCCTCGGGCTCGGCGTTTACCGCCCTGCTCGCGTGGTCACCAACGACGAGGTGGCCGGTCCGATCAACTCCAGCGACGAGTGGATCAGGACCAGGTCGGGCATCAGGACCCGGCGGTTCGCCGACGAATCCGAGACGATCCAGAGCATGAGCGTCGCCGCCGCGCGCGGCGCGCTGGAATCCTCCGGCATCGCGGTCGACCAAGTCGATTGCGTGATAGTTGCTACATCCACCCACCTGTTGCTGACCCCGGCCGCGGCCCCGCGCATCGCCACCGAACTCGGCATGAACGGCGCGGCCGCCTTCGACGTCTCCGCCGGTTGCGCGGGCTTCTGCCACTCGATCGCGCTGGCGTCGGATCTGGTCCGGGCAGGCACCGCCGCCCACGTGCTCGTGATCGGCGTGGAGAAACTGACGAACACGGTCAACCCGAAGGACCGTTCCACCGCCTTCCTCTTCGCCGACGGCGCGGGCGCGGTGATCGTCGGTCCCTCCGACGAGCCGGGCATCGGCCCCACCGTGTGGGGCTCCGACGGCACCCAGCACCACGCCATCCGGCAGGACAAGGACTGGATGGAGTTCTTCCACGAGATCGACGAGAAGGGCTTGGACGCGGTGCGGCCCTATCTGGCGATGGAGGGCACCGCGGTGTTCCGCTGGGCCGCGCACTCGCTGGAGAAGGTGTGCCGCGACGCGATCGACCGCGCCGGACTGTCCCCCGAGGACCTGGACGCGATGATCCCGCACCAGGCCAACGGCCGGATCATCGAGATCATGGCCAGGGTGCTGAAGCTGCCGGAGCACTGCGCGCTCGCCAACGACATCGAGGAGGCGGGCAACACCTCGGCCGCATCGATCCCGCTGGCCATGGAGGCGCTGCTGCGCAAGGGCGAGTCCAAGCCGGGCGACACGGCGCTGCTCATCGCGTTCGGCGCGGGCCTGTCCTACGCGGCCCAGGTCGTGAACCTGCCGAACTGGAAGTGACCGCTCGCCGCTGCCGGGCCACGACCTCTCGTGGACCGGCGGCGGCGACCCGCGCTCAGGCGCCTGCTTCGACCGCCGTCTTGATCTTGCCGAGCGTCTCGTTCATGCCGCGCACCAGCAGTTCCTCGAACGGGGCCTCGCCGCCGAGCGCGGCGTCGATCGCCCTGCGGGAAAGCCAGGTGGTGCCGTTGGGCACGTCCCTCCGCTCGATCAACCGCGTGCCGGACTCGGTCGGCTCGAGGGTGTAGCTCCACACCGTCCGGTTCTCGTTGACCCGGAAGGCGAACGCCTGATTCGGCTCGACCCGCACGATGCGGGCGGTGGTCGGCCAGAACTTCTTGCCTTCGCGATTGAAGTTGATCGTCCAGGTGCCCGCCTTCAGCGAGCCGAGCGCCACCATGCGCACGCACTGCGGGCTGAACTCCGGCATCCGCTTCAGGTCGGAGACCACCGCCCACACGCGCTCCGGGGGCGCGGAGATGTCGATGCTGGCTTCGAGGTTCTTCGGCAACGCTGCCTCCGGGATATCAGCGACGGACCGACGAGCGTCCGTCCGCACGCGGTGGGACGAGTCGCCGACATTTTAAGCGCCCGACAGTTGCGTCACGTTTTCGCCACTCGCGCACCCCCCGGTGTAATGATCGGCGCACAATAACGGATACATGAAGCACAGACACCGCCTCCAACATTTCGGCGTACCAACGTGAGGTGATCGGCCGTGAAACTGCGCTCCCTGCTCCACCGTCGACCGGCGGACCCGGTTCCGCTGCTGCCAGTCATCGAGCCAGAGGACGGGCGAAAAGCGCACGGCGCGTCGGTATTTCCGCCACGGAGCGTTCGCGGGGCCGCGCAGGAGGAACGCCTGGAGCGGCTGCTGACTCCCCGTGAACTCGATCTCGTCCTGCACCATCGGCTCTGAGCCCTGGGCGAACGCCCACGACAGACCGCGCCGCGAAGCTCCATACTCGTCAGGTGACTTCACCCGCTGCTACGAAACCGGCCATCCTGAGCGTCGACGACGACCCGGGCGTTTCCCGTGCGGTCGTCCGCGACCTGCGCCGCCGTTACGGCGCCGATTACCGGATTCTGCGCGCGGAATCGGGGGCGCAGGCGCTGGAGGCGCTGCGGGAGATGAAGCTGCGCGGGCAGCCGGTCGCCGTGTTGATCGCCGACTACCGGATGCCCGGCATGGACGGCATCGAGTTCCTGGAGCAGGCGATGGACCTGCACCCCTACGCGCGCCGCGTGCTGTTGACCGCCTACGCCGACACCAACGCCGCGATCGACGCGATCAACGTCGTCGACCTCGACCATTACCTGCTCAAACCGTGGGACCCGCCGGAGGAAAAGCTCTATCCCGTGCTCGACGGGCTGCTCGACGCCTGGCGCGGCAGCGAGCACCGGCCCGTCACCGAGACCAAGGTGGTCGGCAATCGCTGGTCGCCGCGGTCGTCGCAGGTGCGGGAGTTCCTGGCCCGCAACCAGCTGCCCTACCGCTGGTACCTGGCCGACGAGCCCGAGGGCGCGCGCCTGCTGGAGGCGGCGGGGGCCGACCCGGACGGCTGTCCGGTGGTGATCACTTCCGCGGGCGCGGCGCTGGTGCAGCCAACCGACAGCGAACTGGCCCAGCACGTCGGCCTGACCGTCGACCCGGCGGGTGAGTTCTACGACCTGATCGTGGTGGGCGGCGGTCCCGCCGGTCTGGGCGCTGCGGTCTACGGCGCGTCCGAGGGGCTGCGCACGGTGCTCGTGGAGCGGACCGCCACCGGCGGCCAGGCGGGGCAGAGTTCGCGCATCGAGAACTATCTCGGCTTTCCCGACGGCTTGTCCGGCGCGCAGCTGGCCGACCGGGCCCGGCGGCAGGCGGCGAAATTCGGCGCCGAAGTGATCACCACGCGGGAGGTGGTGGGGCTGGAGGTGAACGGCTCCGCGCGCACCGTTCGGTTCGCCGACGGCGGCAGGCTGTGCGCGCACACCGTGATCATCGCGACCGGCGTCGACTACCGCCGTCACCCGGCGCCGGGCGTCGACGACTTCACCGGGCGCGGCGTCTACTACGGATCGGCCATGACCGAGGCGTCCGAGTGCGCCGATCACGACGTCTACATCGTCGGCGGCGCGAATTCCGCGGGCCAGGCCGCGGTGTTCCTGTCCCGCAACGCGCGCACGGTGCACCTGGTGGTGCGGGCGGATTCGCTGGAACAGTCCATGTCGCATTACCTCATCCAGCAGATCGGACAGATCGCGAACATCGAGGTGCACACCAACACCGAGGTCATCGCCGCCGACGGTGACGATCACCTGCAACAGATCGTGCTGCGCGACAATCGCACCGGCGCCGAGGAGAAGGCCGACGCGGAGCGGCTGTTCCTGTTCATCGGGGCCGCGCCGCAGACCGATTGGCTCGACGGCGTCGTCAGCCGCGACGACGCCGGTTACGTGCTCGCCGGTCCCGACCTGATGGTCGACGGCGCGCGGCCTGCGGGCTGGGAGCTGTCGCGGCCACCGCATCATCTCGAGACCAGCGTGCCCGGCGTGTTCGTCGCGGGCGACGTGCACGCCGAGTCGGCCAAGCGCGTCGCCTCCGCCGTCGGCGAGGGCGCCATGGCCGTCATGCTCGTGCACCGCTATCTCGCCTGACCAGGAGGCCGCAGATGACTTCGAACCAGACCGCGGATCGCAGCAGCCGATCGGTGTGCGATCCCGCCGAGCTGCGCACCCTGTTCCTGTTCGAGAAGCTGAACGACGAGCAGTTGGCATGGTTGTGCGCCGACGGCCGGGTGGAGACGATAGAGCCGGGGGTGGTCTTCCGCGAAGGCGACCCGGCCACCTGCTTCTACGTCCTGATGGACGGTGAGCTGGTGCTCTCCAAGCAGTCCGGCGGCGCGGAGATCGAACTGGTCCGCACCGAGCATCACGGCGCCTACGCGGGCGCCTGGATGTCCTACATCGGCGACAAGGTCGATCAGACCTACAGCGGGACGATGCAGGTGACGCGGCCGTCGCGGTTCTTCGTGCTGGACGCCGACATCTTCGCCAGGATGATGCGCGAGTGGTTCCCGATGGCCGTGCACCTGCTCGAAGGGGTGTTCTTCGGCAACCGCAACACCAACGCGCGCATCGGTGAGCGGGAACGGCTGCTCGCGCTCGGTTCGCTGTCGGCGGGTCTCACCCACGAGCTGAACAACCCGGCCGCCGCCGCGGTGCGCGCGACGGCGGGCCTGCGCGAGCGAGTCGCGGGCATGCGGCACAAGCTGGCCATGATGGCGGAGGGCAAATTCGATCCGTCGTCCTTGGGCTCGTTGGTGCGCTTGCAGGAGGAGGCCGCCGCCCAGGTCGCGAAGGCGCCGGAGCTGACGCCGCTGGAGGCCGCCGACCGCGAGGACGTGCTCGGCGAATGGCTCGAGGAGCACGGGATCGCCGACGGCTGGAACCTCGCTCCGAACTTCGTACAGGCCGGGTTCGACACCGACTGGCTGGAGCGGGTGGCCGCCACCCTGGACGGCGCTCCGGAGCAGGTGTTCCAAGGCGCCATTCGCTGGCTGAACTACACCATCGAGACCGAGCTGCTGATGAACGAGATCGCCGACTCGACGACGCGCATCTCCGCGCTGGTCGGCGCCGCGAAGCAGTATTCGCAGATGGACCGGGCGCCGTTCCAGGTGGTCGACATCCACGAACTGCTCGACAGCACCTTGGTGATGCTCAGCCGCAAGATCGGCGACGGCGTGCACGTGGTCAAGGAATACGACCGGACACTGCCGCAAGTGCCGTGCTACGCGGCCGAACTCAATCAGGTCTGGACCAATCTCATCGACAACGCGGTGTACGCGATGAACGGCGAGGGCACGCTGACCATCCGCACCAGGCACGAGAACGATTGCGCTGTGGTGGAGATCGGCGATACCGGATCGGGTATACCGCCGGAGGCCCGCGGCCGGATCTTCGAACCGTTCTTCACCACCAAGCCGATGGGTGAGGGCACCGGACTGGGGCTGGACATCTCGTTCCGCATCGTGGTCAAGAAACACAACGGCGACATCAGGGTGGACTCCGAACCCGGCGACACCAGGTTCACCGTCTGGCTGCCGCTGCGCCGCCCCGAAGCGGACGCCGTCGCCACGACCGACCAGGAGGGACAGGCATGACCGAGCGAATCGCGGGCATCGACCCGGCCGTACCGCCGAGCGGGCCGGGTTGCCTGGAGTGCGAGCAGGTCTCGGGCTGGTGGGTGCATCTGCGCCGCTGCGCCCAGTGCGGGCACGTCGGCTGCTGCGACACCTCACCCGCGCAGCACGCCACCGCGCACGCCAAGAGCACCGGCCATCCGTTCATCCAAAGCTTCGAGCCGGGCGAGGACTGGTACTACAACTTCGAGACCGAAGAGATGTTCAGCGGCGGACCGGAATTGGCGCCACCGCACAGTCATCCCGCCGATCAGGGCACGCCGGGCCCGCGCGGACGGGTGCCGGCGGATTGGCAGGCACACATCCACTGACCGCGCCGCAACCGGTACGCTGCTGCGAACGCCGGGGCCTCCGGCGCAACGATCCACCCGGGAAAGCACGGTATGAAACGAACTTCCACCATCGTCCTGATCGCCGGGACGGTGGGTTTCCTGCTGGCAGGCTGCGGCGGAGGGGACGAGTCCGCCGACGCGAACGGATTGCGCAAGGGCTCGGAGAGCGCGACCACGGCCGCGTCGGCCACCCATACGACCGCTCCCGGCACCGCGACGCCGAGCGCCCCGGCGGAAACGGACGCCACCACCACGACGAAGCAACGCGATCTCGCGCTCGGTCCGGCGTCGAGCACCACCTGCGGTGAATTCCGCAAGCTCGACACCGACACGGAGAAAACCCTGATCGAGCAGATCCTCGCCGAGAACCCGGGCGGCCCGTTCGACGGCAGCCCGAACGTCGCGCTCGGCACCGCCAAGCTGGTGTGCCTGGCGCCGAGCGTGGCCGACACCTCGGTCGCCGTCGCCGCCGGAATCGTCAAGAAGTAGCCACCCGACCGCTCTCGGGTCGTGACCGATCACGGGCCGCGCGGCAGAATGGCACAGTGGCAGAACTGGCACTCACCGCCCGTCTGAATCCTTCGGCCGCCGATGCCCGGCGCGGGGTGGTCCGGCTGCATCCGGAGGCGCTCACCGCGCTCGGGCTGCGGGAATGGGACGGCATCATGCTGGTCGGCTCGCGGCGCACGGCCGCGGTGGTCGGCATCGCCCGCCAGGGCACGCCCGCGGGGGTGGCCCTGCTCGACGACGTCACGCTGTCCAACGCCGGGCTGCGCGAGGATGCGACGGTGGTGGTCTCCCCCGCGACCGTCTACGGCGCGAAACAGATCACGGTGAGCGGTTCGGTGCACGCCACCCGCACGATTCCGGCCGCGACACTGCGGCAGGCGCTGCTGGGCAAGGTCGTCACCGTTGGCGACGCGGTCTCCCTGCTGCCGCGCGACCTCGGCCCCGACATCAGCTCCACGGCGGCGACCCAGGCGCTGTCGCGCACTTTCGGCATCGCCTGGACCACGGAGTTGCTCACCGTCACCGGCACCGACCCGCGCGGACCGGTGAGCGTGCAACCGAATACCGCGGTGTCCTGGGGCGCGGGTGCGGTCGCCGCGCGGGACGCCGCCGATCTGGCCGGGGCGGGGACCCCGATCCCGGTGGGCACGGCGTCCTGGGGCGCCACGGAAGCCGCCGCCATGGACACGGCCGCGGGCACCAACGGCGCCGCGTTGGCGAGGATCTCGGCCGCCGACCTGCCGAGCATCTCGGTCGAGGAACTGGCGGGCGCGCGCGGCCAGGCCGCGAAACTCCAGGAGTGGCTCAGCCTCGCGTTGGACGAACCCGAGTTGTTGCGCACGCTGGGCGCACGACCACATCTCGGCGTGCTGATCACGGGTCCGGCCGGTGTCGGCAAAGCCACGCTGGCCCGCGCGGTCGCCGGATCGCGGCGCGTGGTGGAGCTCGACGGCCCCAGCGTGGGCGCGGCCGAGAGCGGAGCGCGGCTGCGCGAGGTCGCCGAGGCGGTGGCCGATATCGGCTGCGGCAAGGGCGGCATCCTGCTGATCACCGACATCGACGCCCTGCTGCCCGCCGATCCGGAGCCGGTCGCCACGCTCATCCTCGACCAGCTGCGCGCCGCGATCGCCGGACCGTCCGTGGCCTTCCTGGCGACCACGTCGCACCCGGCCGGCATCGACCAGCGCTTGCGCGCCCCCGACCTGTGCGATCGCGAACTCGCGCTGCCGCTGCCCACCACCGCCGTGCGCAAGGCGCTGCTGGAGTACTTGCTGCGCCGGGTGCCGACCGCCGAGTTGAAGCTCGACCAGATCGCCGAACGCACGCCCGGGTTCGTGGTGTCCGATCTGGCGGCGCTGTGCCGGGAGGCGGCCCTGCGCGCGGCCTCGCGGGCCAGGGAGCACGGCGAGCCGCAACTCACCCAGCCCGACCTGCTCGGCGCGCTCGAGGTCATCCGGCCGCTGTCACGCTCGGGCATGGAGGAACTCGCCATCGGCAGCCTGAGCCTCGACGACGTCGGCGACATGGCCGAAACCAAGCAGGCGCTGACCGAGGCGGTGCTGTGGCCGCTGAAGCATCCGGATTCCTTCGCCCGGCTCGGCATCGAGCCGCCGCGTGGTGTGCTGCTCTACGGCCCACCCGGCTGCGGAAAGACGTTCCTGGTGCGTGCGCTGGCCGGCACCGGTCAGCTCAGCGTGCACGCGGTCAAGGGAGCCGAACTGCTGGACCGATGGGTCGGCTCGTCGGAGCGCGCGGTGCGTGAGCTGTTCCAGCGCGCCCGCGACTCCGCGCCGTCGCTGATCTTCCTCGACGAGGTGGACGCGCTCGCTCCGCGTCGCGGGCAGAGCGCCGACGCGGGCGTCGGTGATCGGGTGGTCGCGGCGCTGCTGACCGAACTCGACGGCGTGGAGCCGCTGCGCGACGTCGTGGTGCTGGGCGCGACCAACCGGCCGGAGCTGATCGATCCGGCGCTGCTGCGTCCGGGGAGGCTGGAACGGCTGGTGTTCGTGCCGCCGCCGGACGCCGACGCCCGCAGGGAGATCCTGCGCACCGCGGGCCGCGCGGTGCCGTTGGCCGCCGACGTCGATCTCGACACACTCGCGGAGCAACTGGAGGGCTACTCCGCCGCCGACTGCGCGGCGCTGTTACGCGAAGCCGCGCTCGCGGCCATGCGCCGTGACGTGCACGCGGCCGACGTCACCGCCGCGGACGTGCTGGCGGCCAAGAAGGTGGTGCGGCCCTCCCTGGATCCCTCGCAGATCGACACGCTGCGCCGGTACGCCGACAGCCGCGGGTAGGTCACGCGCCGCGCGATTCGGAGAATCTTCGGCAACTGGGCTCTTACCGCATTTTTCGCCCTGGAGACATTTTCGAGCGAATCATCGGCAATCACAAGATCAGCTGACCACCACGGGTATGTTCGACAACCGTGCGCAGGGTCGGCGACATTGTCGACGCGACCACGGCCTTCACGGGAGCCGCGGTCGCGGGCGTCACGCTGTTCCTGCCGGTCACCGTCACCACCTCCGGCCAGTCGGCCTCGTACCGGATCGCCGGGCTGCTCAACAGCGTGCCGCGCAGCGCGGCGCTGGGCGTGATCGTCGCCGTGGCGGTCGCCGTGCTGGTCGCCACCACGTCGCGCCCGCTGACCGGGTGGGCGACGGCGACCGCCGCCGCGCTGGCGCAGCTGATCAACCACTTCGCCGGACACCGGGTGGCCACCGCCGAGATACTGACCACGCAGAACTACATCGACTCGATCTGCGCCGCGGTGCTGCTCGGCGGCCTGGGTGCGGTGGTGCTGCGCCGCCCGCTGCCCGCCGCGGCGTTCGCGGTGGGCGGGGTCGGCTTCTTCGGCTTCGGCGATCTCACGGGCCTGCTGAACATCAACGCCGACCCGTACGCGGTCCTGGAGACCCCGACGCGCTGGATGATCGGTGTGACGCTCGCCCTACTGGTGCTCAGCACCTTGCACAACTGGAGGCGCACCGAGGAGGCGAAGGCGCCGCGCATGGCGATCGCGCTGCCGGTGACGCCGATCCTCGCCGCCATGGTGCTCGCGCTGGTGGTCCTCGCGGGCACCGAGTGGCTGGGCCGCCAGTACAGCAAACTGCCGGGGGAGAGTCACGCGGTGGAGATCGCGATCGTCGTCGCGGCGACGATCGTCAGCGCGACGGCCGCCGCCATGCTGCTGCCCGGCCGTGATGGCACCGGCGTGTATCTGGCCGTGAGCCTGACCGCCGCGGTCGACGCCGTGGGGTACGCGGTGCGGCCCGGCTGGACCTCCGCGGTGCTCATCGCGTTGACCGCGGCCGGACTCATCGTCGGCGTCAGGATGCCGTCCACCGCCCTCGCCATCCTGTTGCTGACGGGCATCACGGTCTTCGCGCTCGTCACCTCGACGTCCGCTGGCACCGTCGCCTTCGCGGTGATCAGCGGCGTCATCGCGCTGACCGCCGGTTACTGCTGCGGCACCGCCCGGCCGCACTACGCGCCCAGCGGCGTGCTCGCGATCAGCGCGCTCTATCTGCCTTCGGCGGTCTCGGTGATGCCGGACCGGGTCAAGGACTGGCGCGAGGACGTGACGGCGCACGACGCGACTCCGGGCCGCACCGCGCTGGCCATCGTCATCGGCAGCGCCGTCGGGCTCGTCATGCTGCGCAAATTGCGGCCGCGCAGCAAGTCGCAAACGAATGGGCAACCAGAGAGCGAGTCATTAGCGGACATATAGCTTCGGTTCGGGCGGATGGCGTACACCATACTCACGCTTTCACCGGAAAAAGCACGCCTTCCGTAGGCTTGTGCCGGACACCCCGCCGCCCCTACCCGACGGAGTGAAGTTTGCTCGCAATCCTGCTCGTGCACGCGGCAGCCGCCCTGGTGGCTCCGCTGTGGGTGCGGGCACTGGGGCGCAACGCTTTCTATCCACTCGCGGTGGTCCCCCTCGGCGGCTTCGTCTGGGTGCTCGCGAATTGGTCCGAGCCGCAGCGAGTTCGGCTCACCTGGGCGCCGAGCATCGGCCTGGACATCGATCTGGGCTTCGACACGCTCGCGGCCGTGTTGAGCGCGCTCGTCCTCGGCATCGGGGCGCTGGTGCTGGTCTACTGCGCCCGGTACTTCGAAGACGACGAGCCGCGCCTCGGGGTGTTCGCCGCCGAGCTGGTCGCGTTCGCCGGAGCCATGTTCGGGCTGGTCACCAGCGACAACATGCTGCTGCTCTATGTGTTCTGGGAAGCGACAACGGTGCTGTCGTTCCTGCTGATCGGGCACAACGCCGAGCAGGCGGCCAGCCGGAGGGCGGCGATCCAGGCGCTGCTGGTCACCGGGGCGGGCGGGTTGACGATGCTGGCAGGCATCATCGTGCTCGGCGCCGCGAACGGCAGCTATCTGCTGTCGGATCTGCTCGGCGCCACCGCGCCGAGCGGGACGGCGGTGAATGTCGCGGTGGCACTGATCCTGGTGGGCGCGCTGACCAAATCCGCCGCGGTGCCGTTGCATTTCTGGCTGCCCGGCGCGATGGCGGCGCCGACGCCGGTGAGCGCGTACCTGCATGCCGCGGCGATGGTGAAGGCCGGGGTGTATCTGATCGCGCGGCTCGCACCGGCGTTCGCGCAGAATCCGGTGTGGCACCCGCTGGTGCTCACCCTCGGCTTGGCCTCGATGCTGCTGGCCGGGCTGCGCGCGCTCCAAGTGGTGGATCTGAAGCTGGTGCTCGCTTTCGGCACGGTGAGCCAGCTGGGATTCCTGATCGTGCTTGTCGGCATCGGCACGCCCGGCGCCGCGCTGGCCGGGGTGACGCTGATCGTCGCGCACGCGCTGTTCAAGGCGTGCCTGTTCCTGGTGGTCGGCATCATCGATCACGGCGCGGGAACGCGGGATCTGCGCCGGTTGTCCGGGCTGGGCCGCCGGGCGCCGGTGCTGTGCGCCACCGCGGCGCTCGCCGCGCTCAGCATGGCGGGCATACCGCCGCTGGTCGGCTTCACCGGAAAAGAGAGCGCGCTGAACGCCGTGCTGGACTCGGACGTGCTGGCCGTGCCCGTGCGCGGTCTGGTCTTCGCCGGGGTGGTGCTCGGCTCGATGCTCACCGTCGGCTACAGCATCCGGTTCGTCTGGGGCGCGTTCGCGGACAAGCGCGTCGAACCGGAACCCGCCGCGGGCGCGACGCCCGTCGCCCACCATCCGAGCGAAGTACCCGTCCCTGAGGACCAGCCGGAAGCCGAGCGCCGTTTCCGCTGGCACCCGCCGGGTGCCCTCTTCCTCGCGGCGCCGGTGATCCTCGCCGTCGCGAGCCTCGCTGCCGGTCTCGCACCGACCTGGCTCGACGCACGGTTGCGCCCCTATGCCGAGACGCTGGCCGGGCCCCCGCCTCCCCATCTCGCGTTGTGGCACGGATTCGACCCGGCACTGGTGTCGACGCTGCTGATCGTCGCGGTGGGCGTCGCGCTGTGGCGGCTGCGCGACCGCTTCGCCGAATCGGCGCACCCGCGCCTCGGCAACGCCGACCGCGCCTACGACGCCACGCTGCGCGCGATGGACACCCTCTCGCTGCGGATGACCGGCGCGGTGCAGCGCGGATCGCTGCCGTTGAGCCAAGCCGCGATCCTGGTCACGCTCATCGTCCTGCCGACCGTCCTGCTGGCGCTCGGCACCCGCACGGGCGTCACGCTGCGGCTGTGGGATTCGCCGCTGCAAGCGGCCGTCGGCGCCGTCATGGCGGTGACCGCGCTCGCCGCGACGGTGCTGCGCAACCGGCTGGCGAGCGTGCTGGTCGTCGGCGTGACCGGATACGGCAGCGGCGTGATCTTCGCGCTGCACGGCGCGCCCGACCTCGCGCTGACCCAATTCCTCGTGGAAACGCTCACCCTGGTGATCTTCGTCCTGGTCCTGCGCGCTTTTCCCGCCCGGATCGAGGCGAGCCGCACCGCCGCCTTCAAGGTGCGCAGGGCGATGCTGGCCGCCTGCACCGGGGCAGTGGTCGCGGTCCTGGCCGGGTTCGCCGTCGCGGCCCGCACCGCCGAGCCCATCTGGCCCCGTATCCCCGATGCCGCCTACGCGTTCGGCGGCGGGAAGAACGCCGTCAACGTCCTGCTCGTCGACCTGCGGGCCTGGGACACCCTCGGCGAGATCTCGGTGCTCGTCGTCGCCGCCACCGGAGTCGCCTCGTTGGTGTTCCGCAGCAGGCGTTTCGGCAGCGCACCCCGGGCGACGGACTCCCCCGACTACGATCCGGAACTGGTGAGCTGGCTGCCGGCGGGCCGATTGATCGGCCGGGCCGAACGGTCGATGGTCCTGCAGATCACCACGCGGCTGGTGTTCCCGACCATCATGGTGCTGTCGGTCTATTTCTTCTTCTCCGGCCACAACGCACCCGGCGGCGGGTTCGCGGGCGGCCTCACGGCGGGGCTGGCGCTCACGCTGCGGTATCTCGCGGGCGGCCGCTACGAATTGGGTGAGGCGCTGCCCGTCGACGCGGGCCATATCCTCGGCGCGGGTCTGACCCTGGCCGCCGGCACCGCGGTGTCGTCGCTGCTGCTCGGCGCGCCGCCGCTGTCCTCGGCGATCATCGACGTCTCGCTGCCGGTGATCGGCCACATCAAGGTGGTCACCGCGCTGCTGTTCGATCTCGGCGTCTACCTCATCGTGGTCGGCCTGGTGCTGGACGTGCTGCGCAGTCTCGGCGCGCGGCTGGACAGCGAACTCGCCGACGCCGAGCCCCCCGCGGCGAACGGAGGTCCCCGGACATGACCGCGAATCTGACCCTGCTGGTGGTGATCGGCATCCTGGTCGCGTGCGGGGTGTATCTCATCCTGGAACGCGCCGTGTCGAAGATGCTGCTCGGGCTGATCCTCTTCGGCAACGCGGTGAACCTGCTGATGATCACCGCGGGCGGCGGCAACGGCAAACCGCCCATCCACGGCTCGGCCGACACCGAGGAGATGGCCGACCCGCTCGCCCAGGCGATGGTGCTCACCGCCATCGTGATCACCATGGGCATCGCTGCGTTCGTGCTCGCCCTCGCCTACCGCGCCTACATGCTCACCACCAGCGACGACGTCGCCAACGATCAGGAAGACGTCGATGTCGCCCGTCGCCGCGCCGGAGAGGACCCGGAGACGTGACCCTCTCGCCCGGCCTGCTGCCGATCCTCGCTCCGCTACCGGTGCTCGTCCCACTGCTGAGCGCCGCGGCCACGCTCGTCTTCGGCCGCAGGCCGCGCATCCAGCGCGCGGTCAGCGTCGGTGCGCTCGCCGGTGGCGTGGTGATCTGCGGGCTGCTGCTGTTCCTGGTCGACCGGGACGGCACCACGGCGATTCAGGTGGGCGACTGGGCGGCGCCGATCGGCATCACGCTGGTGGTGGACCGGCTGTCGGCGGCGATGCTGCTCGTCTCGTCCATCGTGCTGCTGTCGGTCAACCTCTACGGCGCTGGCCAGAACATCCGCGACGGCGACGAGCGGCAGCCGACCTCGATCTACCGGCCCACGTATCTGGTGCTCAGCGCCGGGGTCTCGGCCGCGTTCCTGGCCGGAGACCTGTTCAACCTCTTCGTCGGCTTCGAGATCCTGCTCGCGGCGTCCTTCGTGCTGCTCACCGTCGGCGCGACCACCGAACGCATTCGCGCCGGCGTGGCCTACGTGATGGTTTCGATGGTCTCGTCGCTGATCTTCCTCACCGGCATCGGACTCACCTACGCGGCCACAGGAACACTCAACCTCGCCCAGCTCGCGGTCCGGTTCGGCACCGTGCCGGACGGCACGCGCACGGCGATCTTCGGCGTGCTGCTGGTGGCGTTCGGCATCAAGGCGGCGGTCTTCCCGCTGTCGAACTGGCTGCCCGATTCCTATCCGACCGCTCCGGCGCCGGTCACGGCCGTGTTCGCCGGTCTGCTCACCAAAGTCGGTGTGTACGCGATCATCCGGACCCATTCGCTGCTGTTCCCCGACGGCGGCTTCGACTCGGTGCTGCTGGTGTGCGGCCTGCTCACCATGCTCGTCGGCATCCTCGGCGCCATCGCGCAGAGCGACATCCGCCGTCTGCTGTCGTTCACGCTGGTCAGCCACATCGGATACATGGTGTTCGGGGTCGGCCTCGCCAACGCGGCCGGGCTGTCGGGCGCGGTGTTCTACGTGGCGCACCACATTCTGGTGCAGACCACCCTGTTCCTGGTGGCCGGCCTGATCGAGCGGCAGGCCGGATCGACCTCGCTGCGCAGACTGGGCGGGCTCGCCGCGGCCAGCCCGCTGCTGGCCGTGCTGTTCCTCGTTCCTGCGCTGAATCTGGGTGGCATACCGCCTTTCTCCGGGTTCATCGGCAAGGTCGCGCTGTTGCGGGCGGGCGCGGAGAGCGGCAGCGTGCTGGCCTGGGTCCTGGTCGGCGGCGCCGTGCTCACCAGCCTGCTCACGCTCTACGCGATGGCCAGGGTATGGAGCAAAGCGTTCTGGCGGCCCCGCGAGGACGCGCCGGAGGGCCATCTCACCGCGGCCAAGCCGCCGACGCTGATCGAGGAAGCGACCGACGTGCACTACGACGAGCGCACCGATCCCGGCCGGATGCCGCCGCTGATGGTGTTGTCCACGGCGGCGCTGCTGGCGGTGGGGTTGTGCCTGACGGTGCTGGCCGGACCGATCCTCACGATCGCCGACCGGGCCGCGGCCGACCTGCGCGATCCCGGCGTGTACATCGGCGCGGTGCTGGGCGATCCGCACGGAGGCCCGCGATGAGCATCGAGCAGACCGGGCGGAGCCGCAGGCGCGATCTGACGGTCCGCATCGGCATCCTCGTGTGGCTCACCGTGGTCTGGGTCGCCTTGTGGGGCGATCTGAGTACGGCGAATGTGCTGGGTGGACTGGCGGTCGCCGCGCTGATCATGGTGGCGCTGCCGTTGCCCCGCGTGCCGGTGTCCGGCCGGCTGAACCCGTTTCCCCTGCCCGAGTTGATCCTGGCGAGCGCGTATTACGCGCTGGAGTCGAGCCTGCAGGTCGCCTGGTTCGCGATCCGCCCCGCGCCGACGCCGGTGTCCGGGGTGCTGCGGGTGTATTCCGCCACACGCTCCGATCTGGTGCTCGCGCTGTGGACCGATCTGCTCAACCTGATCCCCGGCACCATGGTGCTGGAGATCGACCGCAGGCGCTGCGTCGTCTACGTGCACGTGCTCGACGTGGGCAGCGACGCGGCGGTGGACAACTTCTTCCGGATCACCCGGCGGCTGGAACGCCTGCTGATCGAAGCCTTCGAACGCCCGACCGGATGGCCGTACTCCCGGCCGCCCTCGCCCCCGGAGGTGACATCGTGACCGTCGTCGCCGTCATCGCCGCCGTCATCCTGACCGCGGCGGCACTGCTCACCACGTATCGCGTCGTCATGGGCCCCAGCACGCTGGACCGGGTGGTCGGCATCGACTCGCTGATGGCCATCGCCGCCTCCGGGCTGGCGGTGTGGGCCGCCTACAGCGCCGACACCACTGTGGTGCCCGCGATCGTCGCGCTGGCGCTGGTGGGGTTCCTCGGCTCGGCCGCGGTGTCGCGATTCCGGGTGCGGGACGACACATGAACCTCTGGCACGTCCTCGCGGGCGCCCTGATCCTGTTCGGCTCGACGCTGGCGCTCACCGCCGCGATCGGGATCGTGCGCTTCCCCGACACGCTGACCCGGATGCACGCCGCCACCAAGCCGCAGGTCATCGGGCTGATCCTGGTGCTGGCGGGCACCGCGATCCAGCTGCGCGGGCACGGCAACGTCTGGGCGCTGGTGCTGGTCGGGCTGTTCACCCTGCTCACCGCCCCGGTGATCGCCCACCTGATCGGCCGCACCGCCTACCGCGAGCAGCGCCACCGCGACGGCCTGCTGCGCGTCAACGAGCTGCGCGACGACGACATCGATTAGCCGCGACCGGCCTCAGCGCGCGACGGGTTCGACGCCGACCAGCCGCACGCACGGGGCCTCGGCGCACCGCTGGCTCAGCGCCCCACGGGCTCGACGCCGACCAGCCGCACGCACGGGGCTCGGCGCACCGCTGGCTCAGCGCCACCACGGGCTCGACGCCGACCAGTCGCCCGCACGGCTCAGCGCGCGACGGGCTCGACCTCGGGTGTGGCTTGCCGCGGCTGCCGCGCGGTCGCGAACCACGTCGCGTGGAACGCCGCGGCCAGTCCGGCCAGCAGTCCGAGCACGACCGTGCCCGCGAGCACCGGATACTCGGCCATCGGCACCGCGAGGTACCGGTAGGACAGCAACAGCACGGCCAGCACGACCGCACCGGCGCCGACCAGCCGGATCCGGAACCATCCCCAGCCGCGCTCCGGCTCGCGCAGCGCCGATTCGACGGTGAGGCACAGCACCGCCCCCGCGACCAGGTCGACGCCGTAGTGGTAGCCGAATCCGAGGGTGGCGGCGAGGGTCGCGAGCAGCCAGAACGTGCCGCCCCAGCGCAACCAGCGCGGAGCGGGCTCGCCGTCGTTGTCGCGGCGGGTGTGCAGGAACACCGACAGCGCCCACGCGGTGTGCATCGAGGGCATGCAGTTGCGCGGAATCGGCGCGTCGAACGGCAGCGGCAACGGAGTTCGATCGATCGGCGGCACCACTCCCGGCCAGTAGTTGCCCAATTGCAGCCCGTTGCCGTCCGGTCCGTACGCGAACATCGGACCGACCACCGGGAACAGCACGTACACCAGCGGACCGATCAAGCCGAGCACCAGGAAGGTGCGCACCAGGTAGTGCGACGGCCACCGGCCCGACGACGTCACCCGGCGCAGCTGCCACACCGCCACGACGATCGCCGCCACGGGCAGCTCGATGTAGACCCAGTGCAGCACCGCGTAGGCGACGGGCCCGAGCGTGTCCACCGCCCGCCCGAGCACCCACGACGGATCGCCCAGCGCGTGATCGGCCAGGATCACGTATTCGTCCAGCACCGTCGGCCTGCCGAGCACGGTGATGTGCAGCCAGACGTCGCCGACCTTGGTGGCGAGCACGAGCAGCGCGCCGAGCGCGACGGCGTGCAGCGCGTCCCGCCGCTGCGCGCCGGACCAGCGCAGCCAGGCCACCAGCGCCAGGCCGGTCAGCACGATCACGGGCCCGTTCCCGATCGCGAACGGCTCGCCCGCCAGCAAGCGGACCGCGGCCCACACCACGTCGACGGCGACCGCTGCGCTCACCGCGATCACCCGGCGCCGGGCCGGAAGGCCGACCAGCGCGAGCACCAGTCCGGCCCAGGGCACCGACATGGATTTGGGTGTGCCGATGTAATCGCGCCCCAAGCTCTCCAGCGGGCCTTCGAATCCCTGCCACATGGCGACGCCCTGCAACACGATCAGCAGAACCGGCACCGCGGCCACCGCCGCGGCGACCCGGACCCGAGTCTGCGGTACGCGGCGCGAGACCGCGCTTCCTACGCTGGAACCCGGGTTTTCGACAAGCATCCGACCATAGTAAACGGGGGGTGAACGCCGTCCCCCTGGCCAGCTGAACAGCAACCGACCGCTACCCGGCGGATCGCTACTGTTTCAGCTCCTCGACCAGCGCGTCCACCACCGCGACCAGATCGCCCTGCGACGCCGCGGCAACCCGGCGCTGCCGCTGATAGGAGGCTCCGCGCTTGGGGATCTCGGCGACCAGCGCGAGTTCGTCCGCGCAGCCGAGGCGCGCCGCCGTCGGCTCCAACCGGTTCAGCAGATCGTTCAGATCGTCGGTGACCAACCGCTCGTTGCTGTCGGAGTCGGTGATGATGATCGCGTCCAGCCCGTAACGCGCGGCCCGCCATTTGTTCTCCTGCACGTGCCAGGGCGGCAGCGTCGGCAGCGTCTCGCCGTTCTCGACGCGGCGGTCGAGGTCGACGATCAAGCAGTGGATGAGCGCGGCCATCGCGGCGAGTTCGGCGCGCGTGGAGATGCCGTCGCAGACCCGCACCTCGATGGTGCCCCACTTCGGCGCCGGGCGAATATCCCAGTGCATGCCGCCCAACTGCGTGAACACACCGGTTTTGACCTCGTCGTGCACGAAATGCTCGAACTGGGTCCAGTTCTCGAACTGGAAGGGCAGGCCTGCTGTCGGCAACTGCTGGAACATCAACGTCCGGTTGCTGGCGTAGCCGGTGTCCGATCCCGACCACATCGGCGAGCCCGCCGACAGCGCGAGCAGATGCGGATACGACAGCAGCAACGAGTTGAGGATCGGAAAGACCTTGTCCCGGTGCGAGACTCCGACATGCACGTGCACGCCCCAGATCATCATCTGGCGACCCCACCACTGCGTACGCTCGATCAGCTCGTCGTAGTGCTCCGACCGGGTCAGCTGCTGGGCCGACCATTGCGCGAACGGATGGGTGCCCGCGCAGAACAGATCGACGCCGAGCGGGTCGGCCGCGCGCCGCACCGTGTTCATCGTGCCGGTGAGATCCTCCAACGCCGCGCCGACGGTCTCGTGCACGCCGGTGACGAGTTCGACGGTGTTGCGCAGCAATTCCTTGGTGACCTGCGGCGTGCCGTCGTGGGCGCGCAGGTCACCGAGGGAGTCGAAGACCTCGGCGGCGGTGTTCGACAGATCGCGGGTCACCTTGTCCACCAAGGCGATCTCCCATTCGACCCCGATGGTGGGCCGGGGCGAACCTTCGAAGGGAACGTGCTCGATTCCTGCCCCGGCCATATGCCACCGCGCTACTGGATCACGCCACAGGCGACACGGCCACCCGCGTCGCCCGTCGCTAGGGTCGACTCGTCGGGACCCGCGACGCCGTCGGCGCGGGAGTAACGGTTGGGGATGTTGCCGAAGTTGTCGGCGTCGGCGTGGATGATCAGGGCCTTGCCCTTCACGTCGTCAAGCGTCACCGCGTCGGTGGTGGTGACCAGCTTGCCGACGCCGTCGCCACGCACCTCGAGCGACGTCAGGTCACCACTGGCGGGATGCGCGTTGGCGCTGCCGACCTGCAGGTGACCACCGGCGGACAGGAAGTCGCCCGCCGGGCCGCCGGTCGGCGCGACGGAGTTCGGCTCGCACTTGCCGACCTGGTGCACGTGCAGGCCGTGGAAGCCGGGACGCAGCCCGTGGGCCTCGACGGTGATCTGCAGGTGGTTGCCGTCCTTGGCGAAGTTCGCGGTGCCGACCGAGGCGCCTGCGGGGTCCTTCAGCTGGACGTTCACGCCCTGCTCGGTGTTCGGCGTTCCGCCGTGCTCGGTGCTCGACTGCCCGGCGGGGGCGGGCGACCCGGTCCACACCGGCGGAGTGGTTCCCTGGACGTCACTCGACTCCTGGCTGTTCGAGCAGGCGGCGAGGCCGAACACCGCGACCGCGAGCACCGGGGTCACAGTCCGCCAGGAAGGGCGTCGAGTTGTGGACGGGGCCATCGGGGAACTCCTTTACGAGTACCGAGTTTACGAGTAAAGCTGGGTGGACACGTTCGTTACCGGACAAGATGATGCCACGCCGTCCCGCCGTGCCCCCGACAGGGCGGCGCGCCCTCACCGGTGTTCGCCGGTCCGAGCGTGCGACCAGCGTCCACACGGGTCAGTTACCCGTGACGATCACCGTTACACCCGGCGCGGTGTCCCCGATCGCACCCGACTTCGGCGCCACCGACGCGCCGAGCTGGTCCGCGATGGCCTGAGCGGCTTCCTTCTCACCGGGTGAATCGCCGTAGTACACGGTGGTTTTGGCGATGCTCGCGCCTGGGTAATTGCCCGTTTCCGCGATCGTCCACCCGCTCGCCTCCAGCTGGCCGGCGGTTTTCGCGGCGAGTCCCGGCACCATGCTGTTGTTGAGCACCCGTACCGGCACCGAACGCGCCGCCGTGGAGGTGGTCGGCGCGGCGGTGGTGGTGGCCGGCGTCACGGTCGCCGCCGGGGTTGACGAGATCGGCGCCTTGGGCGCGGTGGTGCTCGCCGGGACCTGGGGCGCGGCGCTCGCGCTCGAGGTCGGCGATTGGCTGGTTCCCGAGGCGTCGGTGTCGGCGTCGGAATCCGACAGCGACATCGCGCCGAGCCCTGCGAAGACGATGGCCAACGCGATCAGCACCATCGCCAGGGCGCGCAACGGTGGCCCACCGGAGGTGGGGTTCGGGTAGCTCACCTTCGCGAGCCTAGTCGCAGGAGGCGGGTCCGGGTCCGCATCGCCGGGTCAGGCCTGGAATCCGAGCCGCCGCGCCGCGCGCGCCTTCTGCCTGCTCGCTCGCAGCCTGCGCAGCCGCTTGACCAGCATCGGGTCGGCCGCCAGCGCCTCCTGCCGGTCCACCACCGCGTTCAGCACCTGGTAGTAGCGGGTCGGCGACATGGCGAACAGCTCGCGGATCGCCTCCTCCTTCGCCCCCGCGTACTTCCACCACTGCCGCTCGAAGGCCAGGATGTCGAGTTCGCGACGGCTCAGTCCGCTACCGTCGGCCTGCTCGGCCGTGGCGTGCTCCGTCGTGCCGTCTTCGCTCGCGGAAGGGCTGTTGTGGGTCGCGGGAAGATCCCGTGCCGCTGCGCCGTCCATCTCGCTCCCTCGCCGAGTGACCACCAGACGAAAAATGGTGCTTGTACGTCGCGGAACATTCAACCACGCGTGAGGGGAATCGCCGGGCCCACAGCGCGGCGTGTTCCCTACCGGCCGGTAGGCCCGGGCTGCTGTCCGGCACCCGAGGAGCCGTGACGTGGCGCCCACGGCAATAATTGGCGCATGGCAATCCTCCCGATCGTGATCGTCGGCGACCCGGTTCTGCACAATCCGACCGAGCGGGTCACCCAGTCGCCGGAGGAATTGGCTCCGCTCATCGCGGATATGTACGAGACGCTGGACGCGGCGCACGGCGTCGGGCTTGCGGCCAACCAGGTCGGCGTTCCGCTGCGCCTGTTCGTCTACGACTGCCCCGACCTCGGCGCGGACGGCACCGCGACCCGCCGCCGCGGCGTTGTGGTCAATCCGGTCCTGGAGACCTCGGAGATCCCCGAGACCATGCCGGACCCGGACGACGACGAGGAGGGCTGCCTGTCGGTGCCCGGCGAGCAGTTCCCCACCGGCCGCGCCGAATGGGCGAAGGTGACCGGCACCGACGAGCACGGCGAGCCGGTGGAGGTGGAGGGTAAGGGCTTCTTCGCCCGCATGCTCCAGCACGAGGTCGGGCACCTCGACGGGTTCCTCTACGTGGACGTGCTGATCGGCCGCAACGCGCGGGCCGCCAAGAAGGCGATCAAACGCAACGGCTGGGGCATACCGGGTCTGAGCTGGCTCCCCGGCACCGACCCCGACCCGTTCGGGCATGACGACTGACCCCGCGTCCGGCCTGCCCGACATCCCGCTCGGCCGCCGTGTGGTGCTGCGCTATCAGCTGCCCGCGGGTTATCCCCAACCGCTGACCGACGTGATCGGCGAGCTCGTCTCCCTCGACCCGCCGACCGTGCGCGGCGCGGGCGGCGAGCTGGTGTCGGTCGCTCCGGAACGCGTGATCGCGCTGAAGGCCATCGGCCCGAGACCGATACGCATCAGGGAGATTCGCGCGCTGGAAGCCGCGGCCGCCTACGGCTGGCCCGGCGTCGAGCACGCCTGGATCGATGGCTGGCTGGCACGCGCGGGCAACGGATACACCGGTCGCGCGAATTCGGCTGTGCCCTTGGGTAATTCCGATGGGCCCGCCACCGTGTCGGCGGAGACGCTGCACCGGATCGGCGAGTGGTACACCGCGCACGGCCTGCCCTTGCAGCTCGCGCTGCCCGATCGGCTGGCCCCCGTGCCGCCGGGCTGGCACAGCTGGCGGGAGACGCTCATGCTGGCCATGGACATCGACAATTTCGTGCTGCCGCAAGGCCCTTCGATGGTGCGGATCGCGCCCGCTCCCCACGCGGACTGGCTGGAGATGCACCGCTACAGCGGTGCGGACCCGGGCGAGCAGGCGATTCCCGCGCCCGATCCCGACGTGCTCACCGCCGTCATCGGCGGCGAACTCGGCTTCGCCTCGCTCGGCCTGCCGCGCCCGATCGCGATCGGCCGCGGCGCGCTCACCACCGCCCCGGACGGACGCCGCTGGATCGGCCTCACCTGCGTGGCCGTCGCCGCCGCGCACCGCAGGCACGGACTCGGCTCGCTGGTCTGCGCCGAGCTGATCCGCTGGGGCCGCGACCGCGGCGCGACGCACGCCTATCTCCAGGTGGAAGCCACCAACGAACCGGCCCGCGCGATGTACCGCGAACTGGGCTTCATCGAGCACCACACCTATCGCTACGCCGCGCCGGAACCGCTCGCCGGGCCCGGCGGCCTGCGGTAGAACAGATCTGTCACCCGAAGGAAGGCCGCAGTGCGTCTCGCCACCTGGAACGTCAACTCCATCCGCTCCCGGCTCGACCGCGTCGCGGACTGGCTCGACCGCCAGGACATCGACGTGCTCGCCATCCAGGAGACCAAGTGCCGCGACGACCAGTTCCCGTTCGAGCGCTTCGACGAACTCGGCTACGAAGTCGCCCACCTGGGGATCAACCAGTGGAACGGGGTGGCGATCGTCTCCCGCGTGGGCCTCGCCGACGTCGAGTTCGCCTTCCCCGGCCAGCCCGGCTTCGACAAGGACGCGGGCGAGTCGCTGATCAGCACGCCGGTCGTCGAGTCGAGGGCGATCGGGGCCACCTGTGGTGGCGTGCGGGTATGGAGCCTGTACGTGCCCAACGGCCGGACGCTCGGCGACCCGCATTACACGTACAAGCTGGAATGGCTTGCCGCGCTGCGTGACAACGGCGCGCGCTGGCTGGCCGAGGACCCGCAGGCCAAGATCGCGCTGGTGGGCGACTGGAACATCGCGCCGACCGACGACGATGTGTGGTCCGTGGAGTACTTCGCCGAGAAGACGCACACCTCGCAGCCGGAGCGCGACGCGTTCCAGGCCGTCGTGGACGCCGGGTTCGCGGATGTCATGCGTCCGTTCGCGCCCGGACCGGGCGTCTACACCTACTGGGACTACACCCAGCTGCGCTTCCCGCGCAAAGAGGGCATGCGCATCGATTTCATCCTCGCTTCCCCCGCGCTCGCCGCGACCGTGACGGACGCGATGGTCGATCGTGAGGCGCGAAAGGGCAAGGGCGCCAGCGACCACGCCCCGGTGATCGCCGAGTTCGCCGACGAACCCAGGCCCGCGTGACCCGCCCGGCACAGCCGCCCTTTCCCCGCCGCGGCAGCGGTAACCGGACCACCGGCGGCAGGTTGGGCGGCTTGAACAGCGACGCGGCCATGGGGCAGCGGCAGCGGGCGCAGCACCTCGGCCCGCAGCGCCGCCGCCCGCAGGTGCTCGACACCGCGCTCGCCATCGCCGTCGAGGACGGCATCGCCGCGGTCACCATGGCCGCGATCGCGGAGCGGATGAATGTGACCAGGCCGGTGGTCTACGCCTGCTTCGCCGATCGCGTCGAGCTGATCGAGGCGTTGATCCAGCGCGAGGAGGGCTACCTGGTCAGCGGCGTGCTCGAGGTGGTGAAGCCACGGGATGTCGACGCCGACGAGACCGTGTTCGTCCAGGGGTTTCGCGCGTTGCTGACGAAGGCGGCGATCCGGCCGGACGCCTGGCGGCTGGTCTACGGCAATCCGGACCCCGCCGTCGCGAAATCGTTCGGGCGCGGCCGCGCGCTCGTCATCGAGCGCTGCACCAAACTCCTGCGCCCGACGCTGCGCGCGTGGGGCACGGTGGACGCCGAGCGCAAGTTGCCCGTGCTGGTGGAGCAGTGGGTGTCGGCGGGCGAGGCGGCCGTGCGCGCGCTGCTCGCCGACCAGGACGGCTGGACACCGGCGGATCTCGGCGCGTTCGTCGGGGCCTCGGTCTACCGAGCCCTGCGAAACGCCTGATAGACGCTCCGGCCGCACTACGATGGTGATCAACTGTCCGACCACCGGCTGGCGGAGGAACGGTCATGGCGTTCTATCGGCAAGTGGGTACGGTACCGCCGAAGCGGCACACCCAGCATCGTGACGAGCAGGGCCGGCTCTACTACGAGGAGCTGATGGGCGAGGAGGGCTTCTCCGGCGACTCCTCCCTGCTCTATCACCGCGGCCTGCCGCCGGCACTGGTCGATTCGACGGTCTGGGAGCTGCCCGATCAGCGGACCACGCCGAACCATCCGCTCCGGCACCGCCATCTGCGCCTGCACACGCTGTTCCCCGGCGACACCCCGGCCGAGACCGATCCGGTGACCGGACGCCGCCTGCTGCTCGGCAACGCGGACGTGCGCATCTCCTACGTCGTCGCGAAGGGCGGATCACCCCTGTACCGCAACGCGATCGGCGACGAACTGGTGTACGTGGAGTCCGGCGCGGCGACGGTGGAGACGGTGTTCGGCGCGTTGCCGGCGCGGCAGGGCGATCAGGTGCTCATCCCGCGCGCCACGACGCACCGCTGGCGGCCCACCGGTCCGGAACCGTTGCGGGCGTACGTGATCGAGGCGACCGGTCACATCACCCCACCGAAGCGCTATCTGTCGAAGTTCGGCCAGCTACTCGAACACGCCCCGTATTGCGAGCGCGACCTGCACGGCCCGACCGAGACCGTCACCGCGACCGGCACCGAGGTGGAAGTGCTGGTCAAACATCGGCCCGGCGGACAGGTCGTCGGCACCAGGATGGTCTACGCCACCCACCCGTTCGATGTGGTGGGCTGGGACGGCTGCCTGTACCCCTGGACGTTCAATATCGCCGACTTCGAACCGATCACCGGCCGCATCCACCAGCCGCCGCCGGTCCATCAGGCCTTCGAGGGCGGCAACTTCGTGATCTGCAATTTCGTTCCCCGCAAGGTGGATTACCACCCGCTGTCGATTCCCGTGCCGTACTACCACTCCAACGTCGATTCCGACGAGGTCATGTTCTATTGCGGCGGCAACTACGAAGCCCGCAAGGGGTCCGGGATCACGCAGGGTTCGGTGTCGGTGCACCCCGGCGGCTATGCCCACGGTCCGCAGCCCGGCGCCTACGAGAACAGCATCGGCATCGAGTACTTCGACGAGCTGGCCGTCATGGTGGACACCTTCCGCCCGCTCGAACTCGGCGAAGGGGCGCTGGCCTGCGAAGACCCGACCTACGCGTGGAGCTGGTCGGGCCGGGGCCCCGCGTGAGGGCCAGGGTCGAGGTGGCGCCGGAGTCGCTGTTCGGTCCGGACAATCTTCCGTACGGGGTCTTCGCGCCGACCGGAGCCGACCCCCGCGTGGGCGTGCGGCTCGGCGAACATGTCATCGATCTGGCTGTGCTGCTGGACGATCCGGTTTTCGCCGAGCCGAGCCTGAACGCCTTCCTGGCGCAGGGACCAGCCCGCTGGCGCACGGTGCGCGACCGGATTCGCGAGGCGGTCGACGGCGAGCTGGACGACGCCGCGGTGCACCGCTTGGCCGACGTGGACCTGCGGCTGCCCGTGCGCATCGGCGATTACGTGGACTTCTACGCCAGCATCGACCACGCGACGAACCTCGGCCGCCTGTTCCGGCCGGACGGCGATCCGCTGCTGCCGAACTGGCGGCACCTGCCGGTGGGCTATCACGGGCGGGCAGGCACCGTGGTGGTGTCGGGCACCGCGATCACACGGCCGTACGGGCAGCGCAAGACCGATTCCGGCGCACCGGTTTTCGGCCCGTCGCGGCGGCTGGACATCGAGGCCGAGCTCGGCTTCGTGATCGGCGTCGGCTCGCGGCTCGGCGTGCCGGTCCCGATCGACGAGTTCGCCGCGCGGGTGTTCGGCGTCGCGCTGGTCAACGATTGGTCGGCCCGCGACATCCAGGCCTGGGAGTACCAGCCGCTGGGCCCGTTCCTCGGCAAGTCGTTCGCGACGTCGATCTCGCCGTGGATCACGCCACTGGCCGCTCTGGAGTCCGCCCGCATACCGCTGCCCGAGCAGTCCCCCGCGCCGCTGCCCTACCTGCTCGGCGCCGAGCACTGGGGCCTGGACATCGACCTCACCGTGGCCTGGAACGGACAACCGGTCAGCTACCCGCCCTACTCCCGGATGTACTGGTCACCGGCGCAGATGCTGGCTCATCTCACCGCGAACGGCGCATCGACGCGCACCGGCGACCTGTACGCCTCCGGCACCATCTCCGGCCCCGAACCGGATCAACGCGGCTCGTTCATCGAGCTGTCCTGGGGCGGCAGCAGGCCGGTATCGGTGAACGATCAGCAACTCACCTTTCTGGAGGACGGCGACGAGGTCACCATCACCGCGTCGGCTCCGGGTCCGCACGCGGCCATCGGATTGGGCGAGGTCACGGGCCGTATTCTTCCGGCACACCCGCACTGAACAAGTTCGGCGGTCGGCGGCGGACCAGGGGGCGTAGCGATCGACCTTCGCCCGAGGTTGCCTCGGACGGGCGCTCGGTGCTTGAGAACGGCTCTGCCCGGGTACGCCGCTACCCGAGCGCCTCGATCTCCGCTGCCGGATCGCGGAGTTCACGGCCGCACCATCCCTCCGGACAAGGAGCGAGGTCATGAACGATCGCCCGGCCGCTCAGCACCGCCGCCCCGATGGCGTCGGCGACGGCACCGTCGCCGCCACCGGCAAACTCTCCGAAGCCCTCGAGATCGTCGAACGCGCCCGCGGCCACCTGTACGCGTTCCATCAGCTGACCGGCGGGGCCGATCTGGCGCTCGACATCGCGGTGGAACTGTTCCGCGCCGCGGGCCACGAGCACATCGCCGATCGGATCTCCGCCGAGTTGATCGGTCGCAATGTGCTGGCCGGACGCTGGACGTTCCAGATCATCGAGGAATACGACGACGGTTACTACGACCTGTTCCGCGACATCGAGCGCGCCGCCCGCGACGAACTGCTCGGCGGCCGCCGCCACATCTACGAAGCCGAGATGAAAGAAGCCCGCCGCACCCACGGCGCGCCGGGACACTCGGCCACGCCGGAGCCGGTGGAGGACCCCTGACCGGACGCTCTGCCTGGGAGTTCACGCGATAGCGCCGAATCGCCGGGCACGCGTCCGTGTGGTCCGGGTATGGTCGGGCGGGAAAATTTCACAAACCAACGGGGGCTCGCACCAGCGGGCTGAGAGGACGGCTAGCCGAGAGGCGTCAGGGCCGTCGACCGTATGAACCTGACCGGGTAATGCCGGCGTAGGGAGGAAGAATGGCACGCGCCGCTGCGTCCGACGGCGGATCCGCACCCGTCGACAGCGTCACCACCGGCCCGATCGAGGGCAGCGTCAAGCACTATCTCGAGGTCGATGACCTGCGCATTCCGGTGCGCCGGATCAATCTGACCAATGGTGAGCACTTCGACGTCTACGACACGTCGGGCCCGTACACCGACGAGTCCGCGACGATCGATCTCGAAGGCGGTCTACCGAAACTGCGCGACACCTGGACCAAGCCGGAGGGGAAGGGCCCGCGCACCCAGCTCGCGTGGGCCCGCGAGGGCATCGTCACGCCGGAGATGCGCTTCATCGCCGCGCGCGAAGGCGTCGCGCCGGAGCTGGTGCGCGACGAGGTCGCCGCGGGCCGCGCGGTGATCCCGGCCAACCACAAGCATCCCGAGCTCGAGCCGACCATCATCGGCAAGAAGTTCCTGGTGAAGATCAACGCGAATATCGGCAACTCGGCCGTGTCCTCCTCGATCGCCGAGGAGGTGGAGAAGATGGTGTGGGCCACCCGCTGGGGCGCGGACACCATCATGGACCTGTCCACCGGCAAGAACATCCACGAGACCCGCGAGTGGATCCTGCGCAACTCCCCCGTCCCGGTCGGCACCGTGCCGATCTACCAGGCGCTGGAGAAGGTGAACGGCGACCCGACCGCGCTCACCTGGGAGATCTACCGGGACACCGTGATCGAGCAGTGCGAGCAGGGCGTTGACTACATGACCGTGCACGCGGGCGTGCTGCTGCGCTACATCCCCCTGACCGCCAAGCGGGTGACCGGCATCGTCTCGCGCGGCGGGTCGATCATGGCGGCCTGGTGCCTGGCGCATCACCGGGAATCGTTCCTGTACACGCACTTCGAGGAACTCTGCGAGATCCTGGCCCGCTACGACGTCACCTTCTCCCTCGGTGACGGCCTGCGGCCCGGCTCCATCGCCGACGCCAACGACGAGGCGCAGTTCGCCGAACTGCGCACCCTCGGCGAACTGACCAAGATCGCGAAATCGCATGGCGTACAGGTGATGATCGAGGGTCCGGGGCACGTGCCGATGCACAAGATCGTGGAGAACGTCCGGCTGGAAGAAGAGCTGTGCGAGGAGGCGCCGTTCTACACCCTCGGCCCGCTCGCCACCGACATCGCACCGGCCTACGACCACATCACCTCGGCCATCGGCGCGGCCATCATCGCGCAGGCGGGCACTGCGATGCTCTGCTACGTCACCCCGAAGGAGCACCTCGGCCTGCCCAACCGCGACGACGTGAAAGTCGGCGTGATCAGCTACAAGATCGCCGCACACGCCGCCGACCTGGCCAAGGGCCATCCGCACGCCCAACAGCGCGACGACGCGCTGTCGCAGGCGCGCTTCGAATTCCGCTGGCGCGACCAGTTCGCCCTCTCCCTCGACCCGGACACCGCCCGCGAGTACCACGACGAGACGCTGCCCGCCGAACCCGCGAAGACCGCACACTTCTGCTCCATGTGCGGCCCCAAGTTCTGCTCGATGCGAATCTCGGCCGACGTCCGCGAATACGCCGAACGGCAGGGCTTGAACGAGGCCGAGGCGCTGGAGGCGGGCATGGCGGAGAAGTCCGTTGAGTTCGCCAGCCGCGGCAACGCGGTCTATCTGCCGGTCGTGTCGTAGTACCCGTCCCGCCGCCCGCCGCATCCCGACGATGCGGCGGGCGGCGCGATTTTTTGGGGGTCGAGGCACCAGACGGCGGCGTTCGGGGCGGACCCGGAATCTGGAACGCCCAGACCGCACAACCCCTCCACAACTTCACCGACCACACCGACAGGATCCCGTCAGTGGCGTGGTCACCTGACGGCACCCGGCTGCTCACTGGTAGCAACGACGGAGCACTCGAGATGAGGGACAGTACAGGCGACAACCGCGATCGTCCTGTCGTCGTACCGCTTCGAGCCTGGCTGATACCGCCCCCTCATCGGGAGGCGTGTTCAGGAGCGATACCTAGCCGCCAGGCCAGTCCGCGCGGGTTTCTACCGCCCGCATCCCGGCGAGCGGCGCGAAGTTGGTCCGCCACCGCTTCCCGCGCGCGAAGTCCTGGCCGCATGGGTGCCGGCAGGTTCGCGTTTCGCGCACAGTCGGCCGTATGCGTGGGAAACTCGGCGTGTTCGTGGTGGTGGGGTGTGATCGGACAGGGAGGAATCATGGGCAGGGACGTCGCCTACACCGAGGCCGAGCGTCGGCAGATGGATGCCGACCAGCACGACCCCCGATGGTTGGCCTGGCTCGCCGATATGGACGCGGGCCTGGCGCGATTCTTCACCGAGACCGCGCCGGGGATGCCGGATGATCCGTGGTCGGCCGAGGGATTGCGCCAGGCCGAGGTCCGTGCGCTCGAGCTGTTCCCTACTCCGGAGTCGGTGGAGTTGCCCGAGCATCGGGACACCGCCGACGGGTTCCATCGTTACCTCGGTGAGGTCTTCCGGCGCGCGTTCGAGGGCCGTTGGTACAACGTGCCCGACTACGACGACGAGCAGCGTTCCCACGGCTTCGGACCGGTGATCGATCGTCCGTTCAGCGAGCACTACCTCGACGTGATCCCGCTTGTGACCACGGCGGTGGTGCGGCGCAATGGGGGGCTGTGGGCTTCGATCTTCGGTTACTCAGTGGAGGACTACCGGGCATGGAATGCTGCCGGGCGTCCACCGCTGGATGAATGGATACAGATCCGGGACGACGACTGATACTCCGGCAGGCATCGGCTGGCGTGGGGGGCGCGGGGCATGGAATCCGAAGAGGACAGGTATCGCCGGTATGTGGACCGGAAGTGGTTCCGGGGTGAGCGTGCCCGGCTGCCCAAGGACTACCAGCGTGAGCGTGACCGGTGGTCGAACTCCCGCGAGTTCGGCAACACCTTCCGCGACGGCATGTGCCACATGCTGGGCCGCACAGAAGAGAGCGGATGGCAACAGGAACGGTACTACCGAACGAAACACGGTGCACGTTTTCATGATTCAGCGTCTGTCCGGAACCGCCACGCGATGGAGTTCAAAGCTGGTGAGGTGCGGCGCGAGGCACTGGACCAGCTCAGAAAAGACGCTCAGGTCCTGCGCGACGGCTGGATTGTCGAGTGGTACGTGGTCGAAGGCGCGAAGATCGATGGCAAGGTAGCGGCCAAGCTGAAGGAATTGGAGACCCGCTACCCGGGGCAGTTCCTCACCGTCACTGTCACCCGCGAACAGTTCGCGAAGGCGATCGAACTGGGCAAGCAACGTGAGCGTGAGCGTGCCGAGCGCGACCGCGAACAGCCCACCAAGGCAGTCGAGCAGGCGCGCGACCAAGTACAAGTACCCTCCAAGGCAGATGCACACCGGATCGAACAGGAACGCGCCGAAGCTCGAGCCGACGAGCGTGCGATGCAAGCCATGCTGTACCTGCACACCCACCACCAGCGCGCTCAGCAAGAGGAGCAAGACCGTACCCGCGACACCCGCGCCGACACCGGACAGACTCGCGACACCGCGCCCAAGGCCGCCGAGCGCGGGCAGACCGCACCTGAGCGCGACCCTGCCGAGACCGCGCGCCAAGCGCGGGAGGACGCCGAACGGGAACGCGCCGAACGGATCGCCCGCGCTCTGCGCGAGGGCCTTCCGCCCGAAGTCGCGCGAATACTGATCGAAGGTCAGGCCCAACCACCCGCAGCGGCGCTGAAACCGCCCTCACCTGACACGCCACAGGTCACGCGAGGCGGAACGCCGGGCCAGGACCGCACGCGCGGACAGTCCCGCGACCGGTGATCGGCGCCGATGTCCGACCGGGGCAGACCGACTGCCGGGCGACCGGCGCACTACCACCGACCCGCCAATGCCCGAGCCAGCCGCCGCATCGATGAATTGCCGCGTAACGCCACCACCAAGCTGATGCGCCATTCGCGATTCGGGAATCACTACCGACCCGCACCATCCCAGCGCCGTCACGATGAAAGGAATCCCTGGTGCCGAACTTCGACGTGAGCAAGTCCCAAGAGCTGCGGGACAAGATCCAGCCGATCTACGAGGAGGTAGCGACCCTGCTCGGTGCCGAGCATCCGGCGGCGGTGTCGCTGTGGCAGGCGGCAACCGAACTCGCCGCCGCCGCGCCCGGCCCCCGACGCTATGGCGACTACGAACCGGATCACCCGACCACGTAAGAAGCCTTACCGCACGGCCCCGGCCCGTTCTCCAGCCAGCCCGGCGGAACCCCCATCGAGGCACTCAGTACGACTGGAGTTCAATCAGCGTGCCCTCCGGGTCGCGCAGGTGCGCGGTGCGCAGCCCGGGGCCCCAGTGCGGGCGGACGGCTGGGGCCGCGACAACCGTCGCGCCGTGGTCTGTGCACAACTTCGCGCCCGCGTCGACGTCGGGCACTCGGCACACGAACATCACCGCGTCTTGGGCCGGTGCGACAGGCAGCGCCGTCGTGCCGACGACCTCCGCCATCGCGGAACGATCGAAGAGCGCCAGCACTCCTTCGTCCCCGACGTCCCAGCTCGCGTACGGACCCGCGGCGGTTCCGTTGGCCAGCGTCGCGCCGATCAGCTCGGGCAGCACCGCCGCGTAGAACTCGAAGCATTCGGTGAACCGGGTGACCAGGAGTCTCGGGTGAAGTGCGTCCACTGTTGTCTCCAAATAGTTGGTGCGGACCTACTTTAGGCCCGAACCTACAATAGGCCCATGGACGACGCCCGCGCACTCCCACCGAGCCTGCTCGGCCTCGACATCTACCTTCTGTCGCGGGTCGGCAAGGCCGCGCGCGCCGGGTTCGCCGACCGTCTCGCCGCTCGCGGCCTGCGGCTGTGGCACATGGCGATCCTCGCCGCGCTCGCCGATTTCGGCCCGCATGCCCAGCGCGACTTGGCCGAGCGCCTGGGCATCCACCCCAGCGACGTGGCCAAGGTCGTCGACGAACTCGAAGCCACCGGTCAGGTGGAACGGGCGCGGGACGAACGCGACCGTCGCCGCATCACCGTGCGCATCACCCGGACCGGCCGCACCGCGTTGCGTTCCCTCGATCGCGAAGCCGGCCGGGTCGGCGACGAGATCCTCGCCCCGCTCGACCCGGCGGAGCGAGACCAGTTGCATGCGATGCTGGAACGTCTCTTCGCGCATGCGTACCCGGAGTCCCGGCCCGAATGATCGCCTCCGCGCGAGACTATCCGGGCACTACGATTACCCCGCCCTCCCCGGAGAGCGAGTCGCACACGTGGGGCCACGGCCGTGCCGAGCAGCAGCGCCGCAGGCGTGGGGCACCCCCAATTCCGTCTGGCCCCGGGTCACGGCCCAGCAGCGGCCTGTGCGTTCGACTCACGATCGCCCCCGCCGTAACGGAATATCCAGCGCAGCCCGACGAAGCGTCGCTACCGGATTCCACCGTCACCGCCCGCACCACCCGCCCGGACGCCGCTCGCTACCGATGCGCCGATAAGACAATCAGCGCACCGTCTGTTCGATCAAACGGCGGGCCGCGCGATCGGTGCGCTCGACTTCTCCGGTGATCAACCGGTCCTGCAAAATACCGCGCAGACCCGAAATCAACAGCGTGGCAACAATTTCCGGGTCATCGACGGAACCGAGGCCGCGCAGTCCGTCGGCCAGCGCCGATACGAAGACGGCGATGGCCGAGTTGGCGTAATCGGCATACGGACTGCGGGGCGCACAGGCCGCACCGAGCACTTGCAACATCACCCTGACGCTCGTGCGGCCGTCGCCCGACACGTTCGCGGTCCAGAAGTCCCAAAGCCGCTCGCGCAAATCCGAAGCGTCGCCGATGTCGGCGAAGACGGCAGCGATGTCGGGCCGCTGCGTCGCCAGGGCTTGGACCAGCAGTTCTTCCTTGGTCGTGAAGTAGTAGATGAGCATGCGCGAGCTGGTGCCCAGCTCGGCGGCCAGTGGGCGCAATGAGAGGTCCGCGAGGCCGTGCTCGGCGATGTAGCGCACGACGGCGGCGAGCAGTTCGGCGCGTTTGGCGTGGTCGAGAGGGCGAGCCATAGGTTGACTGTAGCGATCGGTACAGGTATCCATGACACCGTGACTGTAACAATCGCTTCAGAAACTCGGGATTCGGTCGTGGTCACCGGGTACGCGGCGACCACGTCGCTGGCCGACGACATGGACAGAACCTGGTCCGGATTGCTGGCGGGGCGCAGCGGCATCGGCGCGCTCGACGACGATTTCGTGGCCGAGTACGACCTGCCGGTCCGCATCGGCGGCAAGTTGACGTCACAGCCCGGCACGGAATTGAGCCGGGTCGAACAGCGCAGGCATTCCTACGTCGAGCAGATGGCGCTGGTGCTCGGCCGCCGGGTCTGGCGCGCGGCCGGCGCGCCCGAGGTGGACCGCGACCGCCTGGCGGTGGCCATCGGCACCGGGCTCGGCGGCGGCGACGCGCTGATCTCCGCCGTCGACGCGATGCGCGCGGGCGGCTACCGGAAGGTGTCGCCGATGTCGGTGCCGATGGTGATGCCGAACGGTCCCGCCGCCACCGTCGGGCTCGAAATCGGGGCGAGAGCTGGAGTTTTCGCTCCCGTCTCGGCCTGCTCGTCCGGTTCGGAGGCCATCGCGCACGCTTGGCGGCTGATCACCACCGGCGAGGCGGACGTGGTGGTCGCGGGCGGAGTCGAAGGACACATCGACGCCGTGCCCATCGCGAGCTTCGCCATGATGCGCGCCATGAGCACCCGCAACGACGAACCGGAACGCGCGTCCCGGCCGTTCGACCGGGACCGCGACGGGTTCGTCTTCGGCGAGGCGGGCGCGCTGCTGGTGCTCGAGTCCGAGCGGCACGCACGTGCGCGCGGCGCGACCGTGCACGGGCGGGTGCTCGGCGCGGGCATCACCTCCGACGCCTACCACATCGTCGCCTCGGAACCGGAAGGGCTCGGCGCGGCCCGCGCGATGCGCAAGGCCATCGAGACCGCCGGTTTGCGGCCTTCGGACATCCAGCATGTGAACGCCCACGCCACGTCGACTTCGATCGGCGACGCCTCGGAGGCCAACGCGATCGCCTCCGTCGTGCCCGACGCCTCGGTCTACGCTCCCAAATCCGCGCTGGGGCACTCGATCGGGGCGGTCGGCGCGTTGGAATCGCTGGTCACCATGCTGACCCTGCGGGATCAGATGGTCCCGCCCACGCTGAACCTCGACAATCTCGATCCGGAGATCGATCTGGACATCGTGGCGGGCGCGCCGCGCACTCAGCGCATCGATTTCGCGCTGAACAACTCGTTCGGGTTCGGCGGGCACAATGTCGCGCTCGCGTTCGGCCGGGTCTGAGGATGAACCGCGTTATGGTGCGCGTTACCGTCGTTGTGCAAACCGACGAAGGGTGGACGGCGACGTGAGTGAGCGTCAGCGAAGTGACCGGGGACTCAGCGCGCGGGCGCGCACCGAGTCGAGCGCGGGCGAGGCATGGTCATGAGTGACGCCTTCTACCTCCCCGATCCCGACCGGCCGGACCGGTTCATCTCGACCGAGCTGACCCGAGGCCCCTGGTCGCCGGACGCGCAGCACGCTGGCCCGCCATCGGCGCTGCTCGGCCACGTGATCGAGCGATGCGAGCCGCGCCCCGGATTCCAGGTCGGCCGGGTGGCGGTCGAGATCCTCGGCCCGGTGCCGCTGGCACCGCTCACCGCGCACGCGCGCGTCGCGCGTCCCGGCCGCAGCGTCGAACTCATCGAAGCGACGTTGTCCAGTGAGCGCGGGCCGGTGATGCGCGCGAACGCCTGGCGCTTCAAACTGTCCGAGCCGGAGTTGCCGCTGCCGGAACGCTTCTTGCCGACCGGCACGCGGCCCGGCCCGGAGCACGCGGACGCGCCCGAGCCGTTCCCCTCCACCCAGCCGATCGGCTTCCACACCGCCATCGACTACCGCTTCGTCAGCGGCTCCTTCGCCGAGCCCGGCCCGGCGATCTGCTGGATCAGGATCAAGCACCCGATCGTCGCGGGCACCGACCCGAGCCCGCTGGAGCGCACCCTCGCGGCCGCCGATTCCGGCAACGGCGTCAGCGCGGTCCTGGACTGGTCGGAGTACTTGTTCATCAACACCGACCTCACGGTCACCCTGCACCGACAGCCGGTGGGCGAATGGGTCTGCCTCGACGCCGTCACCTACCCCCAACCCCATGGCATAGGTATGGCCGAATCGGCGCTCTACGACGAAAAGGGCCCTCTGGGCCGCAGCACACAAACCCTCTTCCTCGGCCCCCGATAACCGAGGCAGACCCACCCGGCGTTCGTCACCGCCGCGCTCACGGACGGGTCTTGTGGTCGTGGCTTCGACGTGGCTGACCGCTGACCGCCCCGAGAGGTCGGCAGCTACACGAGTACGCCGACGCGGCGGCTCAGATTCCGCACGTCGCGGCTCATCCCCGTAGGCGGGTGCTGCACCAGGTCGTGGATCATCTCCCGCGCGAACCCGTTGTATCGAATGGTCTCCGGGGCCGTCTGCTCCGACTTCTCCAGCATCGCGAATACCGCTGCGGACTCCCGCCGCTGTGCATGCGCCCGTGCGACCTCGATGTAGTGGCGGCTCCGGCGCGGCACCGACACGATCATCTCCGCATCCACATTCCCCGCCGCACGCAGAGCCTCTGCCGAGCGCCGCAGCTCCACACCGAGCGTCGTCGCATGCGCCGTCATCACGGGCACGGAAAACGACGTCTGCACATGCCGATACTCTCGACCCAGATTCCGGGCCACCGCGTCGGCCGACTCCCAATGCGCCCAAGCCTCCCCGTAGCGGCCGCGACGAGCGTGGACGTACGCGGCTTCCGCTTCGAGGGCGCCCGCGATCCCCCGCCAATCATCCGGTGTCTCGTCCCTGGGCAGATAAGGCTCCAACTGACCGAGCGCATCCCGGATCAGGTCGAGCGCTTCCTCCCAGCGGCCGGAGTCCCGCAGTGCCTGCGCCATCGCCCATGTGCTGCATGCGATCACATACGGGTCATCGGCTTCGAATCCTTCGTTCATGGCACGGTCGGCGACCAGCCAAACCAGTTCGGGCGCAGGCTGATAAGCGACGTAGAAGTCCGCGAGCTGATATACACCTGCGAGCACACGACGCGCTTCTCTACGATCCGCCCCGGGAATGCGCGCCGCCTGCTGCGCGTCGCGGATGAGGCCGGGCAGTAACGCCCCCAACTGGGTGCGGTGGTCGGGGCTGGTGTGGCGAATCTTCCACGCCTGAGCCAATCGGATCGCCAGGTGCTCGACACTGGCAGGGGATGGACTCGAGGTCATCCGATAGTCGGTGAGTGCGCGACGCACCTCGGCGAGCGCTTCATGCTGCGCCCCTGCGAAAACCGCCACCGACACCGCATGACCGTTGCCGGTCAACTCGGCGAGGTCCTTCACCTCGAGAGCCTGCGCGATTCGCAACAGCATCGGCAGCTTCGGAGCTTGAAGGCGACCTGTCTCAACGGCTTTGATCCACTCCGCCGACCGGCCGACGAGTCCGGCCAGGACAGGCCGCGACATGCCCGCACGCTCACGCAGGGCCTTGATTCGCTTACCAACAGGTGCTTCATCCCAGGGGTCCTGCATGGCGCCCTCCTACGCGACGTGCCCGTGTGAGTTTATCGACTACTGCTATCAATAATCGACGATGGTGACGATCAGCTCCGCGCCTCAACCACACACTCGCGAAGCTCGTTTCAATGCGCCTAGAAACTGCAAGCAGTCGCAGCCATGCCCGGCATGCTGGGTCAGATCATCCTCGCGACGTCGAGAGAGATTTCACCGGGCGACTCGCCGCAGATACGATGGCGGATGCGGACGATATCTGCACTGACCGGCTGGTTCATTGCCATCTCCGCTGCGCACGTTCGTCGGGGACGATGTGCCCGGCTTCGACCAGGGTCCAGTACGCATCTGCCTTGTCCGGACAGGAATCGATGCTGCATCGAACGTGGTATTGCATGGTCGCATGCGCGTGCTCGATGTCGAGACGATCGAAGATGTCGATAACCGGTACCGCCGATTCCGGTAGTGGGTCGTCTCGATCGAGTAGGTACGGCAGCACATAAAAGGTGCCGACGGCCAGCAGTGCCAGCGCCACGACAACCACTCCTGCGGTGACGATCCGTTCCATGCGGTGAAGTGTCGGCAGCGCCCGAGTCTGTTCGCGTCGCCGCCGATGCATCACCTTGATCAGCTGGACCAGCGGGTGTATCTTCTGTGTCTCATCTTCGATCCCGTGCCGAACCAGGGAAGCCCGAGAGGTGGCGCACTCGTGGGGACCGTGCTGAAAGCTCTACTGCAACAACGCCACCTTCAGACCGTCTCGGCGTTCAACCGCGAATACGACCGAATCGCGGGCGAATACGAGCCCGAACTCGTCGGCGCCGGACCCAAGAAGGCTCAATTCTACCGGTGGCTCTCCGGGGACCTCGCCAGTCTCCCGTACCCCCATCACCGTCGAATCTTGGAAACCATGTTCCCGGGTTGGTCGGTCGACGAATTGTTTGAAGACTGCACGGACCCCGCCGATATCCGAGCAGCACGCGGGCGAACTTCCGCTCAGACCATTGCCGATGTCGAAGCGATCTTTGCGAGCCGAACCGACTTCTTGCAGGCGATGCCTCCACGGAAGCTCTTCGAGGGCGCACGGCGGATCGATATGGCAGGCCTGTCATTGAACCTACTCTGCCAGCAGTCGGATACGGACCTCATGAAGTTGCTCGAATCAGGCACCACTCTCCGGTGCCTCTTCCTCGACCCGAATGGCTCCCATATCCGAGCACGGGAATCTGAGGAGGGTCACACTCCCGGAGTGCTGTCAAGTCTTACCGAACTCAATATGAAATGCTTGATCCGAGCACAGAAGAAGTACGCGCAACAGGACAATGTCATCCAGATTCGCACCTATGATGAAACGGTACGCTTCAATATCATTCTCGTCGATTCGGCGGTGTGCGTCATTCAGCCGTATCTACCGAGAGCCCGCGGAGTCGAATCACCGACGCTGGTCGCTCGCAAGTCGGAACAAGCGGGGCTCTTCGACACGTTCTCCGAAGTCTTCGAAACGATGTGGTCCAGCGCTCGGGAGGTCGCTTCGGTATGAGAGCGAGTCGGGATGATCTGCTCGAAATCGCTCGTTCGGCCGTTCAACGGGGGGCCGAACTTCTCCGCACCGCCGATCGAGGAGCGGTCGATGCCAAGGGCGATCGGGACTACGTGACCGGCTTGGATCATCGGATCCAGGACGACATCAGGCGGTATCTGGCCGACGCGACACCCGAGTGGGGCTTTCTCGGTGAGGAGTTCGATGACGGGCCGCGCGATCACCACGCGCGAGATATGTGGGTCCTGGACCCGATCGACGGGACGTCCAACTTCATTCACGGACTGCCGCTCTGTGCCGTATCGCTGGCTCTGGTGCACGACGGCGAACCGGTGATCGGAGTCGTCGGCGCGCCATTCCTCGACCTGGAGTACTACGCCGCCGCCGGGTCGGGCGCATGGAGCAATGGCAAGCCGATCGGGGTGAGCAACACCGAAACGCTCGAGCAGGCGATTGTTTCCATCGGGGATTACGCCGTCGGGCCGGAGGCGGTGGCGAAGAACCGGCGCCGCTTCGCTCTCACCGCCGCGCTGGCGGCCACCATCGAGCGGGTTCGGATGTTCGGATCTGCCGCCCTCGATCTGGTGTGGGTCGCCGAGGGGCGCACCGACGCCTGCGTCATGTTGTCCAACAAGCCCTGGGACACGGCCGCCGGTGTGCTCATCGCCCGCGAGGCGGGTGCTGTCGTCCTCGACTCGACCTCCCGCCGCCACAGCCTCGACTCACCCGACACGATCGCCGCCTCCCCTGCCCTCGCAGACCGGCTGATGCGCTTGGTCGACGAATCGATCCGCTGACTCGCGCGGCTTGCGCCGTGCCACGCTCGCTCCCTTACCGTCGCTCGGGACGAACCACCGTCCACACGGGGGCGCTCACGGACGGGTGGAAATCTGCTGCACCCCCCACCCATTCCCATCCGGGTCGGTGAAGAAGAAGAATCCGACGTTGTCGAGCGGGTCGGGCACGGGGCGCGGGTTTTCGCCGAGGATTTGGATTTCGGTGACCTCGACGCCGCGGGAGGTCAGTTCCTCGTGGGCTTCGCGCAGGTTGTTGACCACCAGTTGGAGGCCCTGTTGGGAGCCCGGGGTCATGTCCGGCACCGCGCCGTGGCCGATCACGATCGAGCAGCCGGAACCGGGTGGGGTGAGTTGCACTATGCGCGCGTCCTCGCCGATCTTCGTGTCGTGGTCTACGACGAAGCCCAATTGCTCCGCGTAGAACCGCTTGGCTCGGTCGATATCCGAGACGGGGACGATCACGACCTCGAGTGTCCAGTTCACGGCGCATCCTTTCGGGGCGGGCAGCGGTATTCGTACCAGTGCGGACGGCTTCACACCGGGAAATTCATCGCCGTGCCCAACGCCAGGAGAATTCGTCCGGCGTGGGCGGCGGGCCGGGGAGTTCGCCGTCGGCGCTCAGCCCGGCGACGAGCATCGCCAGCACGCGGCGGCGCAACTGGACGGTGCGCTCGGGGCTCGGCACCGCGACCGCCGCGCAGGACTCCAGGATCAGGCCGAGATCCTGCGGGGTGACGTCGGGGCGCAGCTTGCCGGTGGCGTGGGCGCGGCGCACGATCTCCTCCGTCGCTTCGGCGGAGCGCCGCACATCGGGCAGCATCGACTCGTCGGGGGTGAAGGTGCCCGCGAGATGGACGGTGAGCGAGTGGACGTCCGCGTCCACCACGCGCTCCAGGAAGCCGACGAGCCCGCGCCACCCGTCCGAATCCTCCAGCGCCGCATCGGCTTCCGCGTTGTACCGCCGCAGTCCGTCGTGGCAGAGCGTGCGCAGCAGCACCTCCTTGCTCGGATAGCGGCGGTAGAGCGCGCTGATCCCGACACCCGCGCGTTCCGCGACGGCGGAGATCGGGGCCGTGGCGTCGGCGAGGAAGACCGCGCGGGCGGCCTCCAAGATCAGGCCGTCATTGCGCGCCGCCTGCGCCTTGCGGCCGGGCAGACCCTTCTGAGCTGGGGCGTCGGATGTTCTCGGCATGAGTTAAGCGTAGCACTTGAAACGGAATGATCCGTTCTGTTACGGTTAGAACAGAACAGAGCATTCCGTTTCACTAGGAGCAGGACATGACCGCGATCACCCCCTTCCGCATCGACATCGACCAAACCGAGCTGGACGATCTGCACGACCGGCTCGCCCGCACCCGCTGGGCCGAGCAGATTCCCGGCTCAGGCGATACCTACGGGGTGAGCGTCGAGCGGGTGCGCCACCTGGTCGGGTACTGGCGAGACGGGTTCGACTGGCGCGCGGTCGAGAACGCGCTGAACGCCTACCCGCAGTTCACCACCGAGATCGATGGCCAGAACATCCACTTCCTGCACGTGAAATCCGCACGGGAGGACGCCTTTCCGCTGATCCTCACGCACGGCTGGCCCGGCACCTTCGTCGAGTTCGTCGGCATCATCGAGCCGCTCACCGCGGCCGGATTCGATCTGGTGATCCCCTCGGTGCCGGGCTACGGCTTCTCCGGCCCCACCACCGAGGCGGGCTGGAACGATGCCCGGATCGCCCGCGCCTGGGCGGAGCTGATGCGGCGGCTCGGCTACACCCGCTACGGCGCGGTGGGCAACGACGGCGGATCGCAGATCTCGCCGGAACTCGGGCGCGTGGCGCCGGAGAGCGTGATCGGCGTGCACGTCACGCAGGTGTACTCGTTCCCGTCCGGCGACCCGGCCGAGCTGGCCGATCTCGACGAGGACGAACAGCGGTCGCTGGCCACCCTGGACTGGTTCGTGAAGAACAAGATGGGCTTCAACGTGCTGCAATCGCAGCAGCCGCAGACGCTGGCGCACGCGCTCGCGGATTCGCCCGCCGGTTTGGTCGGCTGGAACGGCCAACTGCTCGGGCCGGATCTGGACGACGACTTCGTGCTGACCAACATCGCGATCCACTGGCTCACCGGCACCGCGGGCTCGGCGATCCGGCACTACTTCGAGAAGGACAAGGCCGAACACCCCACCGCGCCGAGCACGGTGCCGCTCGCGCTGTGCGGCTCCACCGGCGATTTCCACGGCATCCGCCGCTTCGCCGAGCGGGATCACAACGTCGTCTCGTGGCACACGCACGACGTGTTCACCCACTACCTGCACCATGTGGCGCCCGCGCTCATGGCGGAGGAGATCACAAAGTTCTTCGCCCCGCTGCGGTGAGACAGTCGCTTATGGCATCGAGCGTCGCGGCCATGGTTCGTCTCGATTTCCGCTGATGTACTGGATTCACCAACAGCACAACAGCTTTCGAACCAGGAGAGAACCATGCGAATCGCGGTCTTCGGAGCCACCGGTACCGTCGGGCGTCTCGTCGTCGAGCGGGCGCTGCGGGAGGGTCACGAGGTGACGGCCTTCACCCGCAGCGCCGCGAGCGTCACGCAGCGGCACGAGCGGCTGCGCGTCGTGGAAGGCGATGTGCTGGACACGAATTCGGTGCAACGCGCGGTGGAGGGGCAGGACACGGTGCTGGTCTCGCTCGGCAACGGCCGCAACGGCGTGGTTCGGGCCGGTGGAACCAAAGCGATCATCGACGCGATGCGGCGCACCGGCGTGAAACGGCTGATCTGCCAGACGACGCTCGGCGTGGGCGACAGCAGGGGCAACCTGAACTTCCTGTGGAAGTACGTGATGTTCGGGCTGCTGCTGCGCCCCGCCTACGCCGATCACGTCGAGCAGGAGAAGCACGTCATGGCCAGCGACCTGGACTGGACGATCGTGCGGCCGAGCGCGTTCACCGACGGGCCGGCCACCGGCGGCTACCGGCGCGGCTTCCCGGCGAACGAGCCCGGACTCACCCTGAAGATCTCCCGCGCCGACATCGCCGACTTCATGATCGAGCAACTGACCGACCCCACCTACCTGCGCCAAGCGCCCGGTATCTCGAACTGAGCGCGTGATGCGGCGGCAGGGAAGCGGCACTTCACGCGTGCTCGTGCAGTTCACCCCACGCCGGGAAGGGATCGGGATACTCGGCCCAAGCACCCGGACCCTCGGCGAACTCCGCGTCGGTGAGCAGCGCTGCGTCCAACAACGCGCACACCTTCGCGCCATCCAGCTTCACCCCGATGAACACGATCTCCTGCCCCGGCGGCACCTCCAGCGACGACCACCAGGCGGCGGGTTCGAACACCAGGTTCGGTCCCGCTTGCGACCACACCGCTGCCAGCGTCGAGCGGCTCGCGATCCAGCAGAATCCCTTGCTGCGCAACAGGCCGCGCAACCGCTCCAGCGCGTCGGCCAGACGCAGCGGATGGAACGGCCGGTCGGCGGTGTAGGTGAGGCTGCGGATGCCGTACTCCTCGGTCTCCGGCGTGTGCCCGCCCGCGAGTTCTTCCACCCAGCCATCGGCTTCCGCCGCCACCACCGGGTCGTAGCGGCCGGTGTCGAGCACCTCGCGCAGGTCGACCACGCTGTTGCTGGTGCGCAGCACGTGCGCGCGGGGATTGAGCCTGCGCACCGTGGCCTCCACCGCGCCCACCGCCGCGGCGCCGGCCAGGTCGGTCTTGTTGACCAGCACGACGTCGGCGAACTCGACCTGATCCACCAGCAGGTCGGCGATGGTGCGCGTGTCGCCGTCGCCCGCCTCCAGGTTCCGTTCGGCGAGCGCTTGCCCGCGCGCCACTTCCGCGAGGAAGGTCGAGGCGTCGACCACGGTCACCATGGTGTCCAGCCGGGCGATATCACCGAGCCGGAATCCGTCCTCGAATTCCCAGTCGAAGGTCGCGGCCACCGGCATCGGCTCGGAGATGCCGGTGGACTCGATCACCAGCTGATCGAACCGTCCTTCCCGCGCGAGCCGGGCGACCGCCTCGATGAGGTCCTCGCGCAGGGTGCAGCAGATGCAGCCGTTGGTCAGTTCGACCAGCTTCTCCTCGGTGCGGTCGAGGTGGCCCTGGCCCGCGACCAGCGCGGCGTCGATGTTGACCTCGCTCATGTCGTTGACGATGACCGCCACCCGGCGGCCGTCCCGGTTGGCCAGGATGTGGTTGAGCAGCGTCGTCTTGCCCGCACCGAGAAAACCGGACAGCACGGTGACGGGAAGCAGATCGGAATCCATGAGATTAATGATAACGATTTTCATTTGCTGACAGCGGGCGGGTCCGGTTGCCCGTCACGGGTGGACGACGTCGCCGTAGGGTTTGTGACGTGAAATTGCTGCCATTGCCCGCCGAGGGGCAGACCCCCGTCCGGGCGCTCACCATTGCCGGTACCGATTCCGGCGGAGGCGCCGGAATCCAAGCCGATACCCGCACCATGGCACTGTGCGGCGTGCACGCCCTGGTCGCGGTCGCGGCGGTGACCGTGCAGAACACGGTGGGCGTCAGCGGTTTTCACGAGATCCCGCCGCAGGTGGTGGCCGATCAGGTGCGCTCGGTCGTCGGTGACATCGGCGTCGGCGCCGTGAAGACCGGCATGCTGGCCTCCACCGCGATCATCGAGGCGGTCGCCGCGGTGTGCCAGGAGGTCGGCATCGGCCGCGATGGCGAGATTCCGCTGGTCGTCGACCCGGTGGCGGCCTCGATGCACGGCGATCCGCTGCTGCACGCGGAAGCGCTCGACGCGCTGCGCGGCACCCTGATTCCGCTCGCGACCGTGGTGACGCCGAACCTGGACGAGGTCCGCCTGCTCACCGGCATCGACGTCGAGGACGACGATTCGGCGCGGCGCGCGGCCGAGGCGCTGCACAAGCTGGGACCGCGGTGGGCGATCGTCAAGGGCGGGCACCTGCGCTCCTCCGACTACAGCACCGACCTGCTGTTCGACGGCGAGCAGTTCCTCGAATTCACCGCGCCGCGCATCACCACCGGCAACGACCACGGTGGCGGCGACACGCTGGCCGCCGCGATCGCCTGCGCGCTGGCCCACGGGTATCCGGTGCCCGAAGCGGTCGAGTTCGCCAAGGAATGGACCTACCGCTGCCTGGCCGCGTCCTACGATCTCGGCGCGGGCCACGGGCCGGTGTCCCCGCTGTGGCGGTTGCACCAGAGCTGAGCGCCGTTTCTTGTCGGTGGGCGCTGCGATACTGATGACGTCGCCGACACGGATGGCTTCAACGGCGAGGCGATCGGAACAACGACGTTCGGCGTGGACGCGGCAAGACCTCGGCGCCCGGCCCGGGGGGCGCTCCGGTCACAGCGTGGAAAAGGCGAGGTGCAGCGGACGATCGGCCGCGATGGCGATGCCGTGCAGCCGAGCGCTCGCCGCCACCAGCGCGAAGATGATCTCGCTCAGATACGCGGCGAACTGCTCGACCGGCATGGCGGGCGGCTCCAGCCGGTTCACGCCCAGCCACCAATCGGTGGCCGAGGCCACCGCGCCGAAGATCGAGTAGATCACCAGTTCCACGCTCTCGATCCGCACCGACTCGTCGTCCACCACGCCGGCGAACAACTCGGCGGCGCGCCGGGCGGACTGCCTGGCCGACAGCAGCGCGCGGTCGGCGTCGTCGGAGCGTTGCGTGAAGTGGCTGTGCAGCATGAACCGGAAGACGTTCGGCTGCCGCGCCACCACGAGCACGTATTCCGACGCGGCCCGGCGCACCAGATCACCGGCCGAGTCGCCGGTCGGATCGAAGCTGGTCATGACCTGTTCCCAGAGCAGGTCGCGAACCCGGTCCACGATCGCGTTGTAGAGGTCGGTCTTGTCCTCGAAGTGGCGATACAGCTTGGGTTTCGCCGCGCCCGCCTCCTTGGCGATGTCGCCCATGCTGACGGCGGGACCGAATTTGTCGAGCGCGCGCAACGCCGCGTCCACGAACTCCTCGCGCACCTTGTGGCGATGCTCGCGCCAGCGCTCGGTGCGCGCGTCCACACGTTTCGGCGGCTGGTCGTCTTCCGTCCGGCCGCGCAGCATCACGAATCCGGATGCTACCTGCACCGAGCAGCCGGGATAACCGGGCGTCTGCCGGGCCTGCGGCTACCAGGAACCTCACAGCTGGGCCCCAGCCCGGTGGCAGTGTGGGCCTCGACTCTGATTCCCATGACCGAGACTTCGACCGTCGCGGCGACGGAACGGACCGAGACCACGGGTGCGCCCGTGCTGGACGTGGTGATTCCCGTCTACAACGAAGAGACCGATCTCGGCGTGTGCGTCCGCAGACTGCACGCCTACCTGCGCGACGGGTTCCCCTTCCCGGCACGCATCACGGTCGCCGACAACGCGAGCACCGACGCGACGCTCCAGGTCGCACAGCTGCTCGCGGAGGAACTGGACGACGTGCGCGTCGTGCACCTGTCCGCCAAGGGGCGCGGGCGGGCGCTGCGCGCGGTGTGGGAACGCTCGGACGCGCAGGTGGTCGCCTATATGGACGTCGACCTGTCCACCGACCTGAACGCCCTGCTCCCGCTGGTCGCCCCGCTGATCACCGGGCATTCCGACCTGGCCATCGGCACCCGGCTCGACGCCGCGTCCCGCGTGGTGCGCGGACCCAAGCGCGAGATCATCTCCCGCTGCTACAACCTGCTGCTGAAGGCGTCGCTGCGCGCGCACTTCTCCGACGCCCAGTGCGGGTTCAAGGCGATGCGCACCGATGTGGCGCGCCGCCTGCTGCCGCTGGTGCACGACGGGGAATGGTTCTTCGACACCGAATTGCTGGTGCTCGCCGAGCGGGCGGGCCTGCGGATTCACGAGGTCCCGGTGGACTGGATCGACGATCCGGACAGTCGCGTGGACATCATCGACACCGCGCGCAAGGACCTGCTCGGCATCTGGCGGCTGGGCCGGGCGCTGGCGACCGGTGCGCTGCCGCTGGAGGAACTGCGCCGCTCGGTGGGCCGGGAACCCCTGGTGCCGGGAGTGCCGCTGGGCATGGTGGGACAACTCGTGCGGTTCGCGATCGTCGGTGTGCTGAGCACGCTGGCCTATCTGCTGCTCTATGTGGTGCTGCAACCAGTGACCGGCGCGCAGGTGGCGAACTTCGCCGCCCTGCTGATCACGGCGGTGGGTAACACGGCGGCCAACCGGGCCTTCACCTTCGGCGTACGCGGCTCCAACGGCGCCGTGTCGCACCAGTTCCAGGGCCTGCTGATCTTCGGCATCGGGTTGGCGCTGACCAGCGGTTCGTTGTTCGCGCTGCATCGGTGGGCGCCGGACGCCTCGGTGCATCTGGAACTGTTCGTCCTGGTGGCGGCCAATCTGGTGGCGACGCTGCTGCGGTTCGTCGGGCTGCGCTGGGTGTTCCGCGACGGCGCGGGCGACCGTGCGGCCTCCGCGGTGGAGGTTCGTCGATGACGGCGACGCCGACCGCGCGACCGGTCGCGGCCGAACCGCGGCCACGGGCCGCGCGGAACTGGGAGTATCCGGCGCTGGCCGCGCTGCTGCTCGGCACGGCGGCGGCCTACCTGTGCAACCTGAGCGCCAATGGATGGGCCAATTCGTTCTACTCGGCCGCGGTGCAGGCGGGTTCGGTCTCGTGGAAGGCGTTCTTCTTCGGGTCCTCCGACGCGGCGAACTCGATCACCGTGGACAAACCGCCCGCCTCCCTGTGGGTGATGGAGCTCTCGGTGCGGGCCTTCGGGCTCAACAGCTGGAGCATCCTGGTGCCGGAGGTGCTGCTCGGCGTGGCCGCTGTGGCACTGCTGTGGGCGACGGTGCGCAGACCGTTCGGGCCCGCGGCCGGATTGCTCGCCGGGTTGGCGCTGGCGGTGACGCCCGTCGCGGCGCTGATGTTCCGGTTCAACAATCCCGAAGCGCTGCTGGTGTTCTTGATGATCGCGGCCGCATGGGCGATGACGCGGGCGGTGGAAGACGGACGCTGGCGATGGCTGGTGCTCACCGGCGCGCTGATCGGATTCGGCTTCCTGACCAAGCAATTGCAGGTGCTGCTGGTGGTTCCGGCGCTCGCGCTGACCTACTTGCTCGCGGGACCGCCGAGACTGGTCGAACGCATTCTGCAACTCTTCGCCGCCGCGGCCGCGATGGTGGTCGCCGCGGGCTGGTGGCTGCTGGCGGTGGAACTGTGGCCCGCCTCGTCCCGCCCGTGGATCGGCGGCTCGCACCAGAACTCGATCCTGGAACTCACCCTCGGCTACAACGGGCTCGGGCGGCTCAACGGCAACGAGCGCGGCAGCGTCGGACCGGGCGGTGATCTGCCGCCGGGCGGCAACGGCATGTGGGGCGAAACCGGTATCACGCGAATGTTCGAACCCGCCCAGGGCGGTCAGATCGCCTGGCTGATCCCGGCGGCGCTGGTCGCCCTGGTCGTCGGGATCGTGCTGCGCGGCCGAACCGCTCGCACCGATCGGCAGCGCGCTTCGCTCGTGCTCTGGGGCGGCTGGCTGCTGGCGACCGGGCTGGTGTTCAGCTTCATGGCCGGCATCTTCCACCAGTACTACACCGTCGCCCTGGCTCCGGCCATCGCCGCGCTGGTCGGCGCGGGCGCGGTGCTGGCGTGGCGCGGACGGCACCGGCTGTGGGTGCGGCTGGCCTCGGCACTCGCGGTGGGTCTCACCACCGCGACCGCATGGATGCTGTTGTCCCGCAGCGCGGAATGGCAGCCGTGGCTGCGATGGACGGTGCTGGTCGTCGGCGTGCTCGCGACGATCGCCGTGCTCTTGCCCGCGCCGCGCAAGCTGGCCGTGGTGTCGGCGCTGGCGGTCGCGTTCACCTTCCTGGCCGGTCCCGTGGCCTATGCCGTCGACACCATCGCGACGCCGCACGCCGGTTCGATTCCCTCCGCCGGACCGAACGTGGCAATGCGTGGCAGGCCGCCGTGGGGCGAGGGCATGCCGGGAATGGGCCGCCGCATGCCGGACGGAGCGGGAACCACCGGCCGCGACGGCGGCGCGCAAGGTCCTGGCGGCACGCCGCCGGACGGCGGCTCGCCGGGAACGGCGCCGAACGGCCGAATGCCACAGCCGGGCAACCTATTTCCTGGAACCGGACCGCAAGGCAACGTGCCCGGCGGACGGGCGCCGGGCGACGGACGTCAGGGGACGACACCCGGCGGACAGGCGCCGACGGGCACACCACCCGGCACCACGCCGCAGGACAACACACCCGGCGGCCAGGGCACACCGTCCGGCACCACACCGCAGGGCAACGCACCCGGCGGCCAAGCGCCGGACGGCGCGATGCCGCAGGGAACCGGGGGGATGACCGGCGACGGCGGCCCGGGCCCCAATGGCGGCGGCGGTATGGGCGGTCTTCTCGGGGCGAGCGAACCGAGCGCGCGGCTCGTGTCTTTGCTCGAGCAGAACGGCGGCGACTACACCTGGGTGGCCGCGGCGATCGGCTCGAACAGCGCCGCGGGGTTGCAACTCGCCACCGAACTTCCGGTGATGCCGGTCGGCGGCTTCAACGGCAGTGACCCTTCGCCCACGCTGGAGCAATTCGAGCAGTATGTGGCCGAGGGGAAGATCCACTACTTCGTCGGCGGCGGACGTGGCGGACCGGGTTCGTCGAGTTCATCCCCCAGTGCGCAGATCACGCAGTGGGTCGAGGAGAACTTCACCGCCATCCAGGTGGACGGCGTCACGCTGTACGACCTGACCGCCACCCACTGAAACCACGCGGTGTGGCCTCGCCGCCCTGCATTCCCTCGGGGCCGCACCGCCTTCGGAGTGTTCAGCGCATCCCCCTGCGTCCGCTGAACACCGCATCCGCACCGGCGTCATACCTCGGCGCCGGTGCGGATCGCGTTCGCGCACCTTGCTTCCCACTCTTGGCATCCCGCAAAACTCCAGCGATGATGTTCGGACGTATGACGGGCCCCGGCCGAGTATCGGGCCATCAGGTCACGTGTCCATCGCGAACATGCAGGGAAACAGTTGAACGCTTTCATGAAGCTGGCCGTGACGATGGTCAGCGCACTGGTCGCAACCGCGCTCACCGTCGGATTCGCCGCCACCGCGTCGGCCGCGCCCGCCGACCGCACCGAACCGGTCGCCGCGGCGACCAGCGAGCCCCCGCAGGTGACCTACATCAAGGCGTGCCTGCCTCCCGGCGACACGATCGAACTGCGCACGGGCATCGGCGCGGCGATCGGCGCCGCCATCGGCGCGCTGGTCGGCCTGCCCGTCTTCCTCGTCGGCGCGATTCCCGGCGCGATCATCGTCGGCCTGATCGGCGCCGCCGTCGGAGCGTCCTCGTACGCCATCGATTCCGGCCGTCTCGAGCAGCAAGGATTGTGCTGATCGGTGCCGGTGCGCAGGCGCGCCGAGATGCGGAGGCCGGCTAGCGCTTAGGCCTCCGGCGATCACCCGCAGGTCGGGAAGCGAGCGCCGATCGCACACCGATACTTCCGGCGACCGGCGCGCGCACCGGTCATTCCATGCCGACTGGACGGCGACCGACGCCGGGCTGACCAGCTGGTACCGGATGACCTCGGCGATTCGCCCGCTCGAGATTCCGACGCCGTCCCGCCGCACCAGTTCCCTCGCCGCCACAAAGCACTCGGCCAGCCCGGGTCCGCCCGGCCGGCGGCTGAACCTGCCCGACGACGGCGACTTCCGCGACGGCGTAGATTGCCGTAACTACGGTGGCCTGCACGAGCTGCCGGAACTGGGCGCCATCTTCGGCGAGCTGCTCAACATCCCGGTGGACCACCTGCTCGCGGCCCCGCACAGCGCGGGAACGGATTACGCATCGAGAAGCAAAGCACCATGAGCGCCGTGCGCGACCGATCGACGCGGAATAAAACCGTTGAGCCGGAACTTGTTCGGATGATTTCGGCGGGCGCGGGTTGCCTATCGATCACCTCACGCCGTGGCGCGTATCGGGCTCCCAAGAGCCGGCCCAAAAAGTGACACACGTTACAGTTCCCAACGGCGCTACTACATTCGCAGTATTCGTATCGTTAGACGAGCTCACGGTTTCAGCGTTGCCCTAGGGACCGCGCCGATCACGTTCTCCGGCACCGGTTCCGCCGATCGATCGTCATCTGATGAAGGAAAGTTCATGGCAACTGTCGCACCGGCGACAACTGTCGTTGTCGCGCCGGCGACGGAACTGTCGACCGCGCGTAGCCGACCGTCGCGAACCCGAATCGCATTGGGCGCGGCCGTCGTGTTCACCGCCGCCTCCCTGGCGGCCTGGTTGCTGTTCTTGCGGCCGAACTGGGAAATGTACTGGCACCAAATAGATCTACAGGTCTACATGTGGGGCGGCAACGCGGCCGCGCTGCACCCAGCCCAGCTGTACAGCGCCCGCGGCCCGATGTTCCTGCCGTTCCTCTACCCCGTCTTCGCCGCGTGGATCTGCGCCGAACTGGCCCGGTTCCCGATCAACTACATCGGCACCGGCATGGTGGTGACGACGCTGATCTCGTTGTATGTCAGCGTGTGGTGCACCGCTGTGCTGCTGCGGTATCGGCGCGGGCCCGGCATGCTGGCGATGACGCTGGCCGTCGGCAGCGCCGCGCTGTGGCTCGAGCCCGTGCAGCAGACCTTCCGTTTCGGCCAGATCAGCATGATCCTGATGGCGATGGTCCTGGCCGACCTCGCGCTGCCCGCGCACCGCTGGGGTCGCGGCATCCTCATCGGCATCGCCACCGGTATCAAGCTGACGCCCGCGGTGTTCGTCGTCTATCTGCTGATCACCCGCCAGTTCAAGGCCGCCGCCGTAGCCATGGGCGCGTTCGCGGCCACGGTGGCGGCCGGAATCTGGTACCGGCCGACCGAGGCGATCCAGTTCTGGACCACCACTGTGGCGTCGCAGAACCGCATCGGCTTCGCTTATGTGCAGAACCAGTCCCTCAACGGTGTGCTCGGCCGCCTGCAATGGACCACCTGGGACAGCCACGTGCTGTGGCTCTTCGGCGCAGGTGGTCTCGGACTGGCCGGATTGGCCGCCGCGCGGATCGCCCACCAGCGGGGCGAGGACATGCTCGGCATCCTTCTCGCCGCCGGTGTGACGCTGCTGTGCTCACCGATCTCCTGGACCCACTACTGGGTGTGGACGGTGCCCGCCCTCGTCTGGGCCGCGCACGCGCTCTCCAGCCGGTCGTGGACGGCCGGGATCACCGTGCCCGCCGTGATCGCGCTGTTCGCCTTCGCCTGGCCCATGCAGGTGGATTCGATCGGAACGTGGGATCGAACGCTACCGCTGCTACCGCAGGGACTGATCTGGTTCGTGCCACAGACCAACGGCAGGGAATTCCATTGGACCACGGTGCAATTCCTGGTCGGCGACTCCTACGCCCTGCTCACCCTCGCCGCCATGGTCACCGCGATCGCACTGCTCCTGCGCGCGCCACGACCGGCGCCGACCGCACCGGACTCCCGCTCAGCGCGGTGCGTGCAAAGCGGCGTGTAGCGTGGCCGCCCATTGCTCGACTATCCGCTTGCGGCGAGCCGAGTCGTCGGTGAGGACGTCGGCCAGCCCCAGGCCGCGCGCCATGTCCAGGGTCGCCTGGACCAGGTGATGGGTGACCGGATCGGAGTCGTCCACGCCCAGCGCCTCGATCGCGCGCCGGTGCGACGCGCGGCCGAAGCGGGCCTCCAGCGGGACGATCCGTTCGCGCAGCACCGGGTCGGCGGCGGCGTGCGTCCACACTTGCAACGCCGCCTTGAACAGCGGGCTGGTGTAGGACTCCACCAGCCCCGCGACCACCGCCTCCGTGCGGGCGATGCCGTCGCCCAGCTCCGTCAGCGTCGACGCCTCCGCCACCGCCTGCCCGCTGCGCGTGTCGAACATGTACTCCAGGGCGGCGGTGATCAGATCCTCCCTGGTGGGAAAGTGATGCTGCGCCGCGCCGCGCGACACCCCGGCCCGTTCGGCGACCACCGCGACCGTCGCGGCCGCCCAGCCCATCTCGGCCAGGCAGTCGATGGTCGCCTCGAGCAGGCGCTGCCGGGTGGCTCGGCTGCGGTCCTGCTTGGGTTCGTGGGGTGTCGCCATGGTCGTTATTCTGCCCAGCTCGGCGGGCGGCGCTGCAAAAAGGCCAGCATGCCCTCGTGCACTTCGGGGGTGCCGAAGAAGCTCGCCGAACGCCGCGCGAGCTCCTCGGCCGAGGCGTCGAACTCGGCGAGGATGCCCGCGTTGACCAACCGTTTGGCCTCCGCCAGCCCCTGCGGTGAGCCCTTGCGCACCTCACCGCACAGCCGCGCCACCTCGGCGGCCGGGTCGTCGGCGGTCACCGTGACCAGGCCGATCTCCCTGGCCACGTGCGCGTCGAACTTCTCGCCGGTGAGGTAGTACCGGCTGGCCGCGCGCGGATCGAGCCTGGGCAGCAGGGTGAGCGAGATCATGAACGGCGCCAGCCCGATGCGCACCTCGGTGAGCGCGAAACTGCTGCCAGGCCCGGCCACCACGATGTCGCAGCCCGCCACGATGCCCATGCCGCCGGCCCGCACGTTGCCGTCGATGCGCGCGATCACCGGCTTCGGGATCTCCACCAGCCTGCGCAGCACGCCGATCATCACCCGGGTGCGCTCGTCGGCGGCCACGGCGGGATCGGCGTCGCTCGCCTCGCTCAGGTCGGCGCCCGCGCAGAAGGTGTTGCCGGTGTGCGCGAGCACGATGACGCGCACCTTTTCGTCGGCGGCCGCGTCGTCGAGTCCGCGCAGCAACTCGGCGACCAGCTTGGACGACAGCGCGTTGCGGTTGTGCGGCGAGTCGAAGGTGAGCGTCGCGACGCCGCCGCTCACCTCGTAGCGGACGAACGGAGCCGTCTCGGTCATGCGCGTCCTCTCAGTACGACTTCGGCAGGCCCAGCGAGTACTGGGCGACGAAGTTCAGGACCATTTCCCGGCTCACCGGCGCGATGCGGCCGATGCGGGCGGCGGCGAGCATGGCGGCCAGCCCGACGTCCTTGGTCAGGCCGGAGCCGCCGTGGGTCTGGACGGCCTGATCCAGCGCCTTGATACTGGCTTCCGCGGCGGCGTACTTCGCCATGTTGGCGGCCTCCGCTGCGCCCATCTCATCGCCGGCATCGTAGAGGGTGGCGGCCTTCTGCATCATCAGCTTCGCCAGCTCCACTTCCACCTTCACCTGCGCCAGCGGATGCGAAATGCCCTGGTGCCCACCGATCGGCGTCTTCCACACCGTGCGTTCCTTGGCGTATTCCACGGCGCGTTCGATGGCGTAGCGCCCCATGCCGACGGCCATCGCCGCGCCCATGATCCGCTCCGGGTTCAGGCCCGCGAACAGCTGCATCAGCGCCGCGTCCTCCTTGCCGACCAGCGCGGTGGACGGCAGCCGGACATCGTCGAGGAACAGGTTGTACTGGTGGTCCGGCTCGATGATGTCCATCTCCTGCGCCGTCTTGGTGAAGCCTTCGGCGTCGGTCGGCACGATGAACAGGGCGGGCTTGAGCTTGCCGGTCTTGTGGTCGGAGGTGCGCGCCACGATCAGCACGGCCTCGGCCTGGTCGACGCCGGAGATGAAGATCTTGCGGCCGTTGAGGATCCAGTCGTCACCGTCGCGGCGCGCGGTGGTGGTGATCTGGTGGGAATTGGAGCCCGCGTCCGGCTCGGTGATACCGAACACCATCTTGCCGGAGCCGTCGGCGAGCTTGGTCAGCCATTCCCGCTTCTGCTCCTCGGTGCCGTACTTCGAGATGATGGTGCCGCAGATGGCCGGGGACACCACCATCAGCAGCAGGCCCGCACCCTGCGCCGACAGCTCCTCCATCACCAGCGACAGCTCGTACATGCCCGCGCCGCCGCCACCGTATTCCTCCGGCAGATTCACGCCGAGGAACCCGAGTTTGCCCGCCTCCTGCCACAATTCGTCCAGCGGCTCGTTCTTGCGCGCCTTCGGCAGCACGTAGTCGCGGTAGTTGTACTTCGCGGCCAGCGCGGCGACGGCGGCCCGCAGCGCCTTCTGCTCGTCGGTTTCGATGAACGACATCAGTTCTCCTGGTTTTCTACGGGTTCGACGACCGCGAGCACGGCGCCGACGTCGACCTGCTGGCCGACGGTGACGTTGACGGCGCTGAGCACGCCCGCGGCGGGCGCGGCGATGGTGTGCTCCATCTTCATCGCCTCCAGCCACAGAATCGGCTGCCCCTGTTCGACGTGGCTGCCGACCTCGGCGGCGAGCCGGATCACGCTGCCCGGCATGGGGGCAAGCAGCGAGCCGGTGGCCACCTGGTCGGCCGGGTCGCTGAAGCGCGGCAGCCTGCGCAGGGCCACCGGCCCCAGCGGCGAGTCGACGTAGACCTGATCGCCGTAGCGGGCGACCTCGAACTGCCTGCGCACCGGCCCGCGTTCGCCAGGGACCGAGAGCACGACGCGATCGGGAGCCGACTCGACGAACTCGAGCCCGTCGTGACCGTCCACGGTGACGCCACCGCGGCCGAACCGGTAACCCACCTCGTGCGTTCCGGTGGCGCGGCTTTCGTAGGACTTGCGCTGCGACTGTGAGGGCAGGTTCCGCCACCCGCTCGGCAGACCACCGCCCACCCGCGCGCCGCGCCGGTTCGCGGCGGCGTCGGCGAGCGCGGCGGCGATGATGGACAGTTCCTCGTCCGGCTCCGACACCAGCGGCGCGGCCAGCGCGTCCAGTCCGTGCGTGGCGAAGAACGCGGTGTCGGTGTCACCGGCCAGGAACGCCGGATGACGCAGCACGCGCACCAGCAGGTCCCGGTTGGTCACCAGGCCGTGGATCTTCGCGCGGTGCAGTGCCGAAGCCAGCAACCGCGCTGCCTCGCCCCGCGTTTCGGCGTAGGAGATGACCTTGGCCAGCATCGGGTCGTAATGCACGCCCACCACCGAGCCGTCCACCACGCCCGTGTCAAGGCGCACGCCAGGGCGGTCCAGCAAGTCGAACTCGGTGCGCACCGCCGGGATATCGATCCGGTGCACGGTTCCGCTCTGCGGCTGCCAGTCGTGCGCCGGGTCCTCGGCGTAGAGCCGCACCTCGATCGAATGCCCGTGCATCGCGGGCGGTTCGGCGGGCAGCGCGCCGCCTGCGGCGACGTCCAGTTGCAGCCGCACCAGATCCAAGCCGGTGGTGCACTCGGTGACCGGATGCTCCACCTGCAGACGGGTGTTCATCTCGAGGAAGAAGAACTCGCCCTGCTCGTCGGCGAGGAACTCGACGGTGCCCGCGCCGGTGTAGCCGATCGCGCCCGCCGCCAGCCGCGCCGCCTCGAACAGCCGCGCCCGCATCCCTTCGGTGCGCTCCACCAGCGGCGACGGAGCCTCCTCGATCACCTTCTGGTGGCGGCGCTGAATGGAGCACTCGCGCTCGCCGACGGCCCAGATCGTGCCGTGCGTATCGGCCATCACCTGGACTTCGATGTGCCTGCCGGTCTCCAGGTAACGCTCGCAGAAGACCGTCGGATCGCCGAACGCGGATTCCGCCTCGCGCCGGGCGGCCTCGATCTGCGCGGTCAGGTCGGCCAGCTCGCGGACCACCCGCATGCCGCGCCCGCCGCCACCGGCGGACGCCTTGATCAGCACCGGTAGGTGCGCCTCGGTGACCTCGGCCGGGTCCAGTTCGGCGAGCACCGGCACGCCCGCGGCGTCCATCATCTTCTTCGCGGCGACCTTCGAGCCCATCTGCTCGATCGCCTCGACCGGCGGGCCGATCCAGACCAGTCCGGCGTCGAGCACGGCCTTGGCGAATTCCGCGTTCTCGGAGAGGAATCCGTATCCGGGATGGATCGCGTCGGCGCCCGCGGCGAGCGCCGCCTCGATGATCAGCTCACCGCGCAGGTAGGTCTCCCCCGGCGTGTTGCCCGGCAGGCGCACCGCGGCGTCCGCCTCGGTGACGTGCGGCGCGGCGGCGTCCGCGTCGGAATACACCGCGACGCTGCCGAGCCCCATCCGGCGGCAGGTGGCGAAGACCCGGCGGGCGATTTCGCCACGGTTGGCGACCAGAACGTTCGAGATAACCATCCGCGGCCTCACATTCGGAAGACGCCGAAGCCGTCGGCGCCTTTGATCGGGGCGTTGTGAATGGCTGAAAGGGACATTCCCAACACGGTGCGGGTGTCGCGCGGGTCGATGACGCCGTCGTCGTAGAGCCGCCCGGACATGAACATCGCCAGCGATTCGGCCTCGATCTGCGCCTCGACCATGGCGCGCATCCCGGCGTCGGCCTCTTCGTCGAACGGTAGGCCCTTCGCCTCGGCGGCGGCCCGGCCGACGATGGAGATGACGCCCGCCAGCTGCGCCCCGCCCATGACGGCGGATTTCGCGCTCGGCCACGCGAACACGAAGCGCGGGTCGTAAGCCCGGCCGCACATGCCGTAGTGGCCCGCGCCGTAGGAAGCGCCCATCAGCACCGAGATGTGCGGCACCTTGGAATTGGAGACCGCGTTGATCATCATCGCGCCGTGCTTGATGATGCCCTTCTGCTCGTACTCCTTGCCCACCATGTAGCCGGTGGTGTTGTGCAGGAACAGCAGTGGGGTGTCGGTCTTGTTCGCCAGCTGGATGAACTGGGTGGCCTTCTGCGACTCCTCGGAGAACAGCACGCCGCGCGCGTTGGCCAGGATGCCGATCGGATATCCGTGCAGCTCCGCCCATCCGGTGACCAGGCTGCTGCCGTACAGCGGCTTGAACTCGTCGAAGTCGGAACCGTCCACGATGCGCGCGATCACCTCGCGCGGATCGAACGGGATCTTCAGGTCCGACGGCACGATGCCGAGCAGATCCTCCGGATCGTAGAGCGGCTCGATCACCTCGGCGCGCGGAGCGGGACCCTGTTTACGCCAGTTCAGCCGCTTGACGATGGAGCGGCCGATGCGGATCGCGTCCTGCTCGTCCACGGCGTAGTAGTCCGCGAGGCCGGAGACCCGCGCGTGCATGTCGGCGCCGCCGAGCGATTCGTCGTCGGACTCCTCACCGGTGGCCATCTTGACCAGCGGCGGTCCGCCGAGGAACACCTTGGAGCGCTCCTTGATCATCACCACGTGATCGGACATGCCGGGGATGTACGCACCGCCCGCGGTGGAGTTGCCGAACACCAGAGCGATGGTCGGAATGCCCGCCGCCGACGCCTGGGTGAGGTCGCGGAACATCCGGCCGCCGGGGACGAAGACCTCCTTCTGCGTGGGCAGATCCGCGCCGCCGGATTCCACCAGCGAGATCACCGGCAACCGGTTCTCCCGCACGATGTCGTTGATCCGCAACGTCTTGCGCAGCGTCCACGGGTTGGAGGTGCCGCCGCGCACGGTCGGGTCCGGCGCGACGATCATGCACTCGACGCCCTCCACGATGCCGATGCCCGCGATGGTGCTGCCGCCGACGTGGAACTCGCTGCCCCAGCCCGCCAGCGGGCACAGTTCCAGGAACGGCGAGTCCTCGTCGACGAGCAGTTCGATGCGCTCGCGTGCGGTCAGCTTGCCGCGCTTGCGATGCCGGGCCAGCTTGTCCGGCCCGCCGCCCGCGATCGCCTTGGCGAACTCCGCCTCGACCTCGGCGAGCTTGGCCGTCATGGCGTCGGCCGCCGCCTCGTATTCGGGCGCCGCGGTGTCCAAGGCGCTGCGCAGAATGGTCATGACTGGTACCCCAATCGTTTCGCCGCCAGTCCGGTCAGGATTTCGGTCGTGCCGCCGCCGATGCCGAGGATGCGCATGTCACGGTATTGGCGCTCGATCTCGGATTCGCGCATGTAGCCGAGGCCGCCGAAGAGCTGGACGGCCTGGTTGGCGACCCACTCGCCCGCTTCCACCGCGGTGTTCTTCGCGAAGCACACCTCGGCGATCAGGTCGGTCTCGCCTTCGGCGCTGCGCTGCACCACGTCACGGGTGTAGACGCGGGCGACGTCGATGCGCCGCGCCATCTCGGTGACCGTGTTCTGCACCGCCTGCCTGCTGATCAGCGGGCGGCCGAAGGTCTCGCGGTTGCGCACCCACTCCAGGGTCAGGTCGAGGCAGCGCTGCGCGCTGGAATACGCCTGCACCGCGAGGCCGACGCGCTCGCTGACGAACGCGCCCGCGATCTGGTAGAAGCCGGAGTTCTCCGGGCCGACCAGGTTCTCCACCGGCACCCGGACGTCGACGTAGGACAGCTCGGCGGTGTCGGAGGCCAGCCAGCCCATCTTGTCCAGCTTGCGGCTGACCGTGAAGCCGGGCGTGTTCTTGTCCACGATGAGCAGCGAGATGCCGCCGGAGCCGGGCCCTCCGGTGCGCACCGCGGTGACCACGAAGTCGGCGCGGACACCGGAGGTGATGTAGGTCTTGGCCCCGTTGACGATGTAGTGGTCGCCATCGCGGCGCGCGGTGGTGGTGAGGTGCCCGACGTCGGAGCCGCCGCCGGGTTCGGTGATCGCGAGCGAACCGATCTTCTCCCCCGCCAGCGTCGGCTTCACCCAGCGCTCGATCTGCTCGGCGTCGCCGGAGGCGATGATGTGCGGCACGGAGATGCCGCAGGTGAACAGGGAGGCGAACAATCCGCCGGACGCACCGGCCTGGTGCATCTCCTCGCAGACGATCATCGCGTCCACGCCGTCGCCGCCGGAACCGCCGGCGGATTCCGGGAACTGCACGCCGAGCAGGCCGAGCGCGCCCGCCTTCTTGTGCAGTTCGCGCGGGATCTCCCCGGCGCGCTCCCAGCCGTCCAGGTACGGCAGGATCTCGCGTTCCACGAATCCACGTACCGTGGAACGCAACGCGCGTCGTTCCGGCGTTTCCCAGAGCTTCGTCATGCGGTGTCCTTTCTCGCATGACCGGGGGCCCTGCGTGGTGACGCGAGCTGCCGCCTCCGGGCCTGACCGGTCATGCGAACAGCTCCACTGGAATGTCGAGGTGACGAGACCGCAGCCATTCGCCGAGTCCCTTGGCCTGCGGATCGAAGCGGGCCTGATACGCCACGCCCTGACCGAGCAAGCCTTCGATGATGAAGTTCAGCGCCCGCAGATTGGGCAGGACGTGCCGGGTGACGGTCAGCGAAGACGCTTCCGGCAGCAGTTCTTTGACGCGCTCGACGGTGAGCGTGTGCACCAGCCAGCGCCATTGCTCGTCGGTGCGCACCCACACGCCGACGTTCGCGTCGCCGCCCTTGTCGCCGCTGCGGGCCAGCGCGACGGTTCCCAGCGGCGCGCGTCGGGTCTCCCCGTCGGGCAGCGGTTCCGGGGCGGGCGGCTCGGCGACCGCGGCGAGTTCGGCCGTCTCCGTCGCCGGGGCGATCTCGACGCGAGCGCCGTCCGGCAGCACCGCCGTGTGCGGCACTTCGGCGGCGTCGACGAATCCCGGCGTGAACACGCCATAGGGCGAACCGTTGCCGGGCAAGGTGGTGAAGCTGCATCCCGGGTAGCTGGCCAGCGCCAGCTCCACCGCGACATTGGAGAACGCGCGCCCGACCTTGTTCGGGTCCTGGTCGCGGACCACGCAGCGCAGCAGCGCGCTGGCCTGCTCCTCGGTTTCGGCGTCCGGCCGGTCCAGACGGGCCAGAGTCCAGGTCAGCTCGGCGGGGCGAGCCTGCAACCAGGACTCCAGCTGCCGCTGCGCCAGTTCCGCTTTCGCTTCGATGTCCAGACCGGTGAGCACGAATTCCATCTCGTTGCGGAAACCGCCGAGGGTGTTCAGCGAGACCTTGAGCCGGGGCGGCGGGGCCTCACCGGTGACGCCGCTGATCCGCACCCGGTCGGGGCCGTCCTGGTCGAGCCGGATGGTGTCCAGGCGGGCGGTGACGTCGGGCCCGGCGTAGCGCGCCCCCTGGATCTCGTACATGAGCTGGGCTTCGACCGTGTCGACGGTGACCGCGCCGCCGGTGCCGGCGTGCTTGGTGATGACGCTGCCGCCGTCGGCGCGGATCTCCGCGATCGGGAAGCCCGGCCTGCCCAGATCGGCGAGTTCGGTGAAGAAGGCGTAGTTGCCGCCGGTGGCCTGGGTGCCGCACTCGATGACGTGCCCGGCCACCACCGCGCCGGCCAGGCGGTCGTAATCGGTCCGGCCCCAGCCGAAGTGCGCGGCGGCCGGGCCGACGATCACCGACGCGTCGGTGACCCGGCCGGTGACCACGATGTCCGCGCCCGCGTTCAGGCATTCGACGATGCCCCACGCGCCGAGGTAGGCGTTGGCGGTCAGCGGCGCGCCGAAGCCGAGGTCACCGGCGCGCGCCACCAGGTCGTCGCCCTCGACGTGCGCGATCTTGGCGTCCAGTCCGAGGTCGGCGGCGACCTTGCGCAAACGCTGCGCCAGACCGGCCGGGTTCAGGCCGCCCGCGTTCGCCACGATGCGCACGTTGCGTTCGAGCGCGAGGCCGAGGCAGTCCTCGATCTGCTTGACGAAGGTCTTGGCGTAGCCGAGGTCCGGATCCTTCATCCGGTCCCGGCCGAGGATCAGCATGGTGAGTTCGGCGAGATAGTCGCCGGTGAGGACGTCGAGCTGTCCGCCTTCCAGCATCTCGCGCATGGCGCCGAGCCGATCGCCGTAGAAGCCGGAACAGTTGCCGATGCGGAGCACGTCCGGGTCGGCGGCCAGCATACTCATCAGCGGGAATGCCTCCTGTGCGGCGAACCGTCAGGATGGGCCGCATGCCGCACCCGTGAAGTCCGCGTTCCGCGACCAGCATCACACCTAGGACAGAAAAAAGCAAGCATGCGTGATTGTTAATTGCGGCTGCCCGCCCCGGCCGCCGGGCGATCGAGCGGACTGGAGCAAGATGGCACCGTGTCCAGCGACGTCACCGTGATAGTTCTGTTCGCCCTGTCGGGCTTCCTGCTCGGCGGCGTCTACACCACCTGGAAGACGGCCAGGCCGCTGTCCATCGCGCTCGCCGTCTGCGCCGCCCTCGCGGCGGGCGGCGCGCTGGCCTGGTGGCTCGGCTAGACCGGACGAGGCAGCCGCTCAGCCCTTCGACAACCGGAAGATGCGCAGGTCGTCGGGGACGCCGTTGAGGGGAGCGGCGAAGAAGCTGCGCCGGTACTGCTTGACCGCCAGGCCCAGTTCCGCCAGCGTCTCCGGCCGCAACGCCTGCAACGTGGACTCCGAGAGCATGGTGTTGCCGTTGCCGCCCGCTTCCATGACCCTGGCCGCGATGGTGACGTCCACCCCGAGCCAGTCGCCTCCGATCTCGCGCGGGGAACCGGTGTGCAAACCGATCCGCATCTGCGGGGTGTAGCCGCGCACCCGCACGTCGGCCAGATTGCGCTTGCCGCTCACGGCGGCGCGCACCGCCCGGTCGGCCGAGGGGAACACCGCCATCAAGCCGTCACCCATGCGCTTGACCACATGTCCGCCGCGCTCGGCGATCGGCGGTTCGATGGCCTTGGCGACCTTGCGCAACAGTTCGAGGGTGGCCTCGTCACCGGCCGACAGCGACCAGCGCGAGAAGGCCACCAGGTCGGTGAACATGACAGTTACTTCTTGGCTACCTTTGCCGCGTCCCATCCGCTCCAGGGCGGCCTGCCAGACCTGCAAGGCGCCGAAGCCGATCTCGCGCGCGGCGCTCGGGGAGTCGCCGACCAGTTTGTCCGCCGCGCGGGCGACCGCTCGCGCGCCGCCAGGCCCGGAAACCGACAGCGGGTCGCCGAAAGCGGGGTCACCCGGCAGCTGCTGACGCGCCTTCCGCAGCACGCCGATCAGATCCGCCCGTTGATTCGCCGCGCTCACCAGCGCGGATATCTGACCGCGGCGAAATGCGGCGGAACGGCGGGGAGCGTCTTCCGCATCGGACGGCTCCAACGGAATGACCACCTCGGGCGGTACGCCTCCATCGGCCTCCGGCCCCGGCCCCGGCTCGGCGCCGCCGGAAGGTGTTTCACTCACGCCCAGAGGGTATCTCAGCCGATCCGACGTCGGCAGGTCACCGATCAACACCATGCGCACCTCCGCTGCGAACCTCAGCGAGCACATCGTCGGGCCCGGCGATGGATAACGAGCTGGTTGCTGCACCGACGCTACTCGGGCGAGAAGGGGTCTCGGAAGCGGCAAGCGGCATAGTTTCCTCGATGTTCACACGCAGATCGGCCCGGCGCGAGCAGTCGCACCGGGCCGATCATGGCACCGTCCGCCGGGCAGTGACGGGCGGTGGCGGGAGCGCCGGACCTCCCGACAAGGTCGGCGCCCCCGTCAACCCGAGTGGCGAGGGAGGGCGACTCGGGTCGTCAGGGGGACTCGCCTCAAGCGTCGCGCTGGTTCACCACGACCAGGGACGCGCCGAAGACGATCGCGACGAAGACGGTGAAGTACAACAGGCTGCCCCACGGCCCCCAATGCCAGTTGGCCGTGGACGGCGACGCGCTCATGAAACGGTTCGCGTTCGCGAAAGGCAGGAACGGGGTGACGTTGCGCCCGAAGCTGCCGAACGCGCCGAGCAGCCCCTCGATGAGCAGCGGCCACAGCACGATCAGCGAGATCGCCGCGGCGGACTGCCGCACCAGCACGCCGACGCCGACCGCGAGCAGCACGCACAGGAACGCGTAGATCGGGATGGCGTAGACCTCGCGCCAGTCGGTCGCGCTGGACAGGGTGAGCGCCACCCCCGCCTCCGGTCCGCTGATGGCCTTGGCCACCACGTAGGCGAGCAGCGCCAAGGCCAGGGTCAGCACCGCGCCGTACACGCTGACCAGCCCCGCCTTGGTCAGGATGACCTTCGCCCGATGCGGCGTCGCCTGGAACGTCGTCCGGATGATGCCGAAGCGATACTCGCTGGTCACGGACAGGGTAGCCATGATCATCAGGACCATGACGCCGAAGCCGCTGACCCCGACCACCGCGGTGGAGACCGTCAGGTCGACCGCGCCTTCCGTGCCGTAGGACGCGCGCGCCACCGAGGCGAGCAGCGCGGCCATGCCGAGCGCGAGAGCGATGACGATCGCCGAGCACCACCAGGGCGACCTGGTGGAGGTGAGCTTGATTCGTTCCGCTGCCAGCACGCCCATCAGAGCGCACCTCCCATCACCTGATCGAAACCTTCACCGTGGTACTCCACCGCGCCGCCGGTCATCCGCATGAACGCCTCTTCCAGCGACGCGCGCTGCGGGGCCAGCTCGAACAGCGTGATGTTGTGCTCACCGGCCAGCTTGCCGACCGCGTCGCTGGACACGCCCGTCACCATGAGCGCGGGGCCGTCGGCGCTCGCGCCGTCCTCGCGGATGGTCATGCCGCTGGAGGTGAGCATGCTGCGCAGCTGGTCGAGCTGCGGGCTGCGCACCCGGACCGACTGTTCCGACGCGCGTTCGATGAACTCCTGGGTGGTGGAGTCGGAGATCAGCTTGCCGCGCCCGATCACCACCAGGTGCTCCGCGGTCTGCGCCATCTCCGACAGCAGGTGGCTGGAGACCAGCACCGTGCGCCCCTCGGCGGCCAGCCGCTGCATGAACCGGCGAATCCACAGGATGCCCTCCGGATCGAGGCCGTTCACCGGCTCGTCGAACAGCAGCACCTCCGGGTCGCCGAGCAGCGCGCCGGCCAGGCCGAGCCGCTGCGACATGCCGAGCGAGAAGCCGCCCGCGGACTTGCCTGCCACCTCGGACAGGCCGACCAGCCGCAGCACCTCCTCCACCCGGGATTTCGCGATGTCGTTGGAGGCGGCCATCCACTCCAGATGAGCCCGCGCCGAACGGTTCGGATGCACCCACTTGGCGTCCAGCAGCGCCCCGACGGTGCGCAGCGGATGGTCCAGCTCCCGGTACGGCTTGCCCTTGATCAAGGCGGTGCCCGCGGTCGGCTTGTCCATCCCGAGGATCATGCGCATGGTGGTCGATTTGCCCGCGCCGTTCGGTCCGAGGAACCCCGTCACCTGCCCGGGCCGAACGGTGAAGGTCAGATCCTGCACCGCTACGGTCTGGCCGTAGTGCTTGGTGAGGCCTTTCAGCTCGATCATGCCGCCCAGCATTCCGCAAATCACGGGCGCGCGCGTCGGTAATTAGTGCCGAGTTGGATCATCCTCGAGGATGAGGGGAGGAATGGGGCCCCCTAAGGGGCGTGGGGGTCCCATACCGGTATGGCCGTAGCGACGGTCAGCGCAGTTCGTGTGCTCGAGCGGGGTCGATGTCCCGGCGGCCGAGCAGTTCGGCGACATGGAGCAGTGGCTCGACGTAACCGGGGATCGTGGTCGGATCGCGCAGCGCTCCCGATGTTCGAACGTAGGTGAGCAGCTCGGCCCCGGCGAGGGTCCACGGCGGGACCGCCCTGGCGATGTGCGCGCCGATCAGCGGCGGGCCCAGCAGCGCTTTCGCGCAGCCCGGATCAGCGGTGACGATCTTGTACTGCGAGTCGAACAGGGCGTTGCCGGTCGCCGTCGGCTTGTCCCCGAAAAGGGCGCGTCCCATCTGGGACAACATGCCGCGGGGGACCACCCCGATCGGCGGATACATCCGATCGAGCAGGACGAGCGCGACGACGAAGTGATGGGTGGTGGTCGTGGTCGTTGTGGTCGTCGTCGTGCAGTCGGTCGTCGAGGAACTGCTCGACGACGTCGTCCGGTACGAGTATTCCGCCACGGTCACCCAGCGGCCGCCGAGTTGTCGGCTCAGGATCACGCCGAGCCCGCGCGAGTTGTGGCCGGGTAGGCGCGCGGTCCACTGGGCACGGCCGGACTCGGCGAACGTCCATCCGTTCGCCGCAGCCCACTGCCGGATGGCCGCCTTACGGGAGAGTTCGGCGTGAATCGACAGCGGAATCGCCACGGCCATCAGCACGACGACCGACACGAAGATCATCACTATCAGCACGCCCATGGTCGGTCCCGCTTCCGTTTACGTTCTCACTGGGCAGATGCCGTCTCCCGGTCGAGACGACTCTTTCGTCAGTATGGGGAGCGACCTTCCAACCGGCTTGGAAGATCCTTGCGGCGGGGCTTCAGAAAAGCCTCTGTAAACAGGATCGCAAGGGGACCATCGGGCGTTTACAGCGCGAGCAGGGCGGCGAGTGCGGCGGCCGCGTCGAGCAGGGCGCGGGAGCGAGCCGTGATGCTCGCGTCCCGGGCCGCCAGCGCCGCCTCCACGTCATCGGATCGGTGGCCGCGCGGCAGATCGGGCATCAAGGTCTTCAGCGTGTCGACGCGGTATCCGGCCCTGCGCAGCTGATGGACGATCCTGGCATCCCTGACCTGGGCGGGCGAGTACCGCCGCGTGCCGTGCGGGGTCGCCCGATCCGGGACGACGAGTCCCTCGGCGTCCCAATGCCGCAGTGTCGACGGGCGCACTCCCAGCGCGGCGGCGAGTTCGGCGACGCTCATCGCGTCCGACGGCCGCACGTCGGCGATCGGCTCGGCCGAGATCACCTCCGCCGCCCGTTGCGCCAAGGCCAGATCGGTACGCTCCCGGTCCAGCCGGGCATGCGCCGCGTCGAGCAGCGCGAGCACCTGGGCGAACGGTTCTTCGTGGACGGCGCGGACGATGCGCTTGGCCTCGACCGGGCCGACGCCCGCCGCCAGCGCTCGATAGGCGAGCGCGGACCGCACATGGACCTCGCCGTATCTGCGATAACCGGTGGCGGTGCGCGTCGCCGTCGGCAGGACCCCGTCGCGCTCGAGATTGCGTATCTGCTGCACGGAATATCCGGCCCGCCGCGCCACATCGGCCGTGCGCAGGAACGAGCCGACCGGAATCCCGCGCTCTCGGGTTCCCATCTCGCAACCTCCATGAACGCTCCATGCGGTCCCGCTGCCCGTCCGGCGCGACCCGGCCGAACGACTTCGACGCAGACCGCCGTGCATCAGCCAGTTGAGAGTTGACACCCTATACCGCGGCATACCCGCGTCGAAGTCTCCATAAGCACTTCAATGAAACGCTGGATGCCATGACCATCGAAGAGATCATCGGCTTCGTATCCGCCCTCGAGGGCGTGCTGACCCTGCGCCCAGCCCCCGGTGACGGCTCACCCGAAATCAGTTGGGGCGACACGTTCTTCTACTACTCACCGGACGGCGTGGTACCGAAGACGACCCAGCCCTTCGCGACGATCGTCACGAAGAACTACCCCGGCGACGAGAGTTCCGACCTGAACCGCCCGAACACGTTCCGCGTCAACATCGCCGCCGGAAAAGAGGCCTTCACCCACTGGACCGGCCACACCCCCCGCGAATCATCCACCCCCGACAACCCCAGCGCGGTAGACACGCTGCTCCCCCACCCCGTCTACGCATCCGCCGCCTGGCTGGCAGTCATCAACCCCGGCCCCCGAACCGACGAACCCACCCGCACCCTCCTCCACACCGCTTACGAACTAGCCCGCACCCGCCACCAACGCCGCACCCACCCCTGACGGACCGCGAGTGGCACATGGTTGGGGCGAAGCGCGAGAGGGTCTCCCACCATGTGCCACTCGCGGGAATGCTTACAGGTTTGACATGGAGTGCACTCCAGCTTTTAGCGTCGGGGCGACGGATTCGAGTGCAGGAGGTAGCAATATGAGTGACATTCGCAGTCGGCAGCTCGGCGAGTTGGCGGTCTCCGCGCAGGGCCTGGGGTGCATGGGCATGAGCCACGCATACGGCGCCGCGGACGACGAGCAATCGATCGCGACGCTGCACCACGCCCTCGACCTGGGGGTCACTTTGCTGGACACGGCCGACTTCTACGGCGCCGGGCACAACGAGGAGTTGATCGGCCGGGCGATCGCGGGGCGCCGTGACGACGTGGTGCTCGCCACCAAATTCGGCTTCGCCAACCGCTTGGGCGAGCCCACCCGCATCCGCGGCGACGCCGCCTACGTGCGGCAGGCCTGCGAGGCCTCGCTGCGCAGGCTCGGCGTCGACCACATCGACCTCTACTACCTGCACCGGGTCGATCCGCAGGTGCCGATCGAGGAGACCGTCGGCGCGATGGCCGAACTGGTGCGGGAAGGGAAGGTCAGGCACCTCGGGCTGTCCGAGGCGAGCGCGGACACCATTCGGCGCGCCCACGCGGTGCATCCGATCGCCGCGTTGCAGAGCGAGTGGTCACTGTGGACGCGCGACCTGGAGGCGGAGATCGTCCCGGTCTGCCGTGAGCTCGGCATCGGCGTGGTCCCCTTCTCCCCGCTCGGGCGCGGGTTCCTGACCGGCCGATACAGCTCGGTGGACGCGCTGGCGGACAACGACGTGCGGCGCAGCCAGCCGCGCTTCGCCGACGGCAACCTCGAACGGAACCTGGCGATCGTCGCGAAGCTGAACGAACTCGCCGCCGAGAAGGGAGTCACCGCAGGGCAGCTCGCGCTGGCCTGGGTGCAGCACCGCGGCGAGGACGTGGTGCCGATTCCCGGCACCAGGCGGCAGCGCTACCTGGAGGAGAACCTCGCCGCGCTGACCATCGAGCTGTCCGCCGACGACCTCGCCGCCATCGAGGCCGCCGCCCCGCCCGAGCAGATCGCGGGCGACCGCTACGACGCGACGAGCCTCACCTTCGTCAACGGCTGAGTCCCGGACCCGGCGTCCCCGGACTCGAGTCGACACCTCACAGCGCCGGGGACGACGCCTGTGCCCAGAAGCGCTTGGGGATGCGCCCCGCCAAGCGCGCCGCGTAACCGGCGCGCACCGCGTCGGCCATGGCCGCCGCCATCAGCTCGGGGCGCTTCGCGCGGGTCACGGCCGTGGCGAGCAACACCGCCGAGCAGCCGAGTTCCATGGCGAGGGCGGCGTCGCTCGCGGTGCCGATGCCCGCGTCCAGGATGACCGGGACCTTGGCGTCGGCGACGATCATCTCGATGTTGTGCGGGTTGCCGATGCCGAGGCCGGTGCCGATGGGCGCGCCCAGCGGCATCACCGCCACGCAGCCCGCCTCCTCCAGGCGGCGGGCCAGCACCGGGTCGTCGTTGGTGTAGGGCAGCACGACGAATCCGTCGTCGACGAGTTGTTCCGCGGCGGTGAGCAGTTCGACGGGGTCGGGCAGCAGGGTGCGCTCGTCGGCGACCACCTCGAGCTTCACCCAGTTGGTGTCCAGCGCCTCACGGGACAGCTGCGCGGTGAGCACCGCCTCGGCCGCGGTGCGGCAGCCCGCCGTGTTCGGCAGCGGCGCGATGTCCAGTCGTTTCAGCAGGTCCAGTACGCCGGTGCCGCCCGCGGCGTCGATGCGCCGCATGGCCACGGTGGTCAACTCGGTGCCGGAGGCGATCAGCGCCTCCTCCAGGACGGCGAGATTCTCCGCGCCGCCGGTGCCCATGATCAGGCGGGAACCGAACTCCCGGTCGGCGATCCGCAGCGGGGCGTGCGCGGATGCCGCCGCGGCCTCAGCCACCTTGGACCGCCGTCAGCACCTCGATCTGCCAGCCGCGCCCGACCGGTTCGTCCCAGCGGGACTTGGGGAACACGGCTCCGTCCACCGCGAGCGCGACGCCCTGGCAGGGCAGTTCGAGGCGCTCCAGCAACTCGCGCACGGTCAGCGGCTCGGCGAACTCGTGCTCGTCGCCGTTCACCGTGACACCGATGGGGACGGATGACAGCGTCATCGGATTCCTCCTACAGTCGTCGAAAAGCGTTGCGGATCGGCCACTTCCGCTTCGGGCAGCGTTGCCCCGCCGAGCAGGCTCGCCACCGCGTCCACCGTGAGCGGCATGGTCAGCATGCCGTTGCGGCCGTGCCCGGTGGCCGCGATGATCCGGTCGGTGAGCCTGCCGATCAACGGCAGGTTGTCCGGGCTGCCCGGCCGGGAACCGGCGCTCGCTTCAGCGAGTTCGTATTCGCCGATGCCGGGGAACACCGCCTCCGCGTCGGCGATCAGGTCGCGTACGCCCGCGACGGTGACCGCGGTGTCGAAACCCGCCTCGTACTGCGTGGCGCCGACGACGATCCCGTCGCCGCGCGGCACCAGGTACACCGCCCGCCCGTGCACCCTGGCCCGGATCACCCGGCGCGGCGCGGGAGCGACGCCCGGCCGATGTCGCAGGCGCAGGATTTCGCCCTTGACCGGGCGGACCGGCAGCTCCGGCCACAACCGGGCCGACGCGGCGCCCGCGGCCAGCACGATCTGGTCGTGCGGAAGTTCCGTCAGCGAGTCTACGGACTCGGCGCGCACCACGACGCCCGCCGCCTCGGCCGCTTGCCGCAGCGCCGCGACCAGCTTGCGATTGTCGATCGCGGGTTCCGCGGGCGCCAGCAGCGCGGCGCGAACCGTCCTGGCCAGGCCGGGTTCCAGCGCGCGCACCCCGGCGCGGTCGAGCAGCCGCAGTTCGTGCCCGCGCGCGCCGACCCAGTCGGCCACCGTGCGCAGGTCGGCCGCGTCGGCCGCGTCCAGCGCGAGGGTCATGGTCTCGTCCGCCACGAAGACCGAGACGCCGGTCGCCGCCGCGAGCCGGGCGGCGAACTCCGGCCAGCGGGCCAGCGACGCCGCGCCGAATTCGAGCACCAGGTCCTCGCCGGGCCAGCCCTCCGACAGCGGCGCGAGCATGCCACCGGCCACCCAGGAGGCCCCGGTCGCGATCGCCGGATCGAACAGCGTGACCGACCAACCGGCCTCGGCGGCCCGCCCGGCCACGGCGAGTCCGATGGCGCCGCCACCGACGACGGCCAGAGTCCGCATCCGATCCACCTGCCTCCTGTTTCGCATCCCCACGGTAGCGCGGCTACGGTCGAAGGCGTGCAACCCTCCCACCCCAATCGACCCGCCTCGCCGCGGGAGCGTCTGGCGAACGCGCGGCTGTATCTGTGCACCGACGCCCGCCGGGAGAAGGGCGATCTGGCGAAGTTCGCCGAGGTCGCGTTCGCAGGCGGAGTCGACATCATCCAGCTCAGGGACAAAGGCTCACCGGGCGAGGCCAGGTTCGGCCCGCTGGAGGCCAGGGCCGAGCTCGGCGCGCTGGCCGAACTGAAGGCCGCCGCGCGCAGGCACGGCGGGCTGGTCGCGGTGAACGATCGCGCCGACATCGCGCTGGCCGCGACCGCCGACGTGCTGCACCTCGGGCAGGGCGACCTGCCGCCCTGGTACGCGCGCCGGATCCTCGGGCCGGACGTGGTGATCGGACGATCGACGCACAATCGCGCCCAAGCCGGGCTCGCCGCGATCGATGAGCACATCGATTACTTCTGCACCGGTCCCATCTGGGCGACCCCGACCAAACCCGGCAGGCAGGCGGCCGGCCCCGAACTGGTCCGCTCCACCGCGGACGCCCATCCCACCCGGCCCTGGTTCGCGATCGGCGGGATCAACGCCGACAACCTCGCGCAGGTGCTGGAAGCCGGAGCGAAGCGGGTCGTCGTGGTGCGCGCGATCACCGAGGCGCGCGATCCCGAAGCCGCGGCGCGCGAGTTGAAGACGGCGCTGCTGGCGAACGGGTGAGCGCCGGGGTCAGGAAAGCACCTGACCGCGGGTGAACGAAAGCGCGGTCTCCACGGCCGTGTTCCCGTTCGACGCGGGCTCGGCGGCTTGCGCGCCGGGCTCGTCGACGATCCTGGCGTAATCGCCGGGCCCGCCCGGATCCGAATGCAGCCAGACGAAACCGAGATCGGCCAGGTCGAGCGTGCGCGGCAACGCGGCAGCGACGGCCCGATCGTCGCCGATCTCGGCGAGCAGCACCCGCACGGGCGCGGCGCGCAGGGTGGGCCAGGACGCGGCGAAGCCGGGGTGCAGCGGACGCGCGTCGACCTCGTCCTCCGGAACCCAGGCCAGTTCGAGGCTCTCGCGATTGCTGCTGGTCGGCAGGGTCATCACCGCGTCGGCGACGACCGTGGTGTAGGTCCAGCCGCTCAGCGCCGATGCCGTCACCCGCTCGCCGCGCACCCGGACGTCGTCGGGATCGATGCCGGCCTCTTCCCACGCCTCGCGGACCGCCGCGTGCACCGGCGTCTCGTGACTGTCCCGCGCGCCGCCGGGCAACGCCCAGGTCCCGCCTTGATGACTCCACGGAGCGCGGTGTTGCAGCAGCACCGCCGAACCGCCACCGGCCAGCGGAGCGCGCAGGAGAAGTCCGGCGGCGCCGAAGCGCCCCCAGTGCCGCAGTCCGTCCGGGCCATGCGACCACCCGTCACCGTCACCACGCATATCCTAACCCATCCTCGTCCAGCCGCGGCAAGCGCCTTCTCCTCCCAATCGGGGGTGTTTCACACGCCGCGGCGCCCGTACGACCACAATAAACTCCGCACCAACACGCACGGATCGATCGGATATCCGGTCCAGCCGTCGAGAAATCCGCGTACGCGGCCCAAACTGGGGAGGTGGACATGGCTAGCTCCGAGCCGACGACGGCCGAACTCCGGCCGTCGTCCGCGCCAGAGCCCGCCGGTCGGGACGATCCGGGCGGGCTGAGCGTCGCGGTGGTGCGCGAACGTCTCGACCTGGCCAATCTGCGTTCGTTCGCCAATTCCTCACCGGGACGGCTGATCGCGCTCGGACTGCTGCTCATCGGGTTGTGCCTGGCCGCGGGCTCCGTCACCGCGGGGACGGTCGGTGATCGACAGCACGACCTCGACGTGTTGCTGCGGGACACCGAGCCGGACGCGCACTCGGCCCTGCGGCTCTACACCTCGCTGTCGATCGCCGACGCCGCGGCGAGCACCGCGTTCATCGCGGGCGGGCTGGAACCGCAAGCGGTACGCGATCGCTACACCCAGGCCATGGGCGAAGCAGCCGCGGAATTGGTGACCCAATCCGACGCGGCGACCGATCCGGATGCCCGGCTGCGCACCGGCATAGTCACGGGCCTGCCGGTGTACTCCGGTCTGGTGGAAACCGCACGGACGAACAACCGCAGCGGATATCCGGTCGGCGCCGCGTATTTGAGCGAGGCGTCCAACCAGATGCAAACGAAGCTGCTGCCGATGGCCGAGGAACTGCACAATCATCGCTCGGCGGCGGTCACCGCGGCGCAGCGCAACCACGTGCGGCCGCCCTGGTCGGCGATCGGCCTGCTGCTGCTCACCCTCGGCGTGCTGGTCTGGGTCCAGCGGGATCTGGCGCGCCGCTGGCGGCGGGTGCTCAATCCCGGCCTGGTGCTCGCGTCGGCGGCCATGCTGATCCTGCTGGCGTGGACGGTGATCGCGGGCTCGGTGTCGGCGGCGGCGATGATCAGCGCCCGCGACGACGGCGCGGTGCCGTCCTCGCGCTTGACCGAGAGCCGGATCCTGGTGCAGCAGGCCCGCGCCGCGGAGACCTTGAAATTGGTGCGCCGCGACGCGACCGGCGACTACGACCGCACCTTCGACGCGGACATCGAACGGCTGGCCGATCTGATCGGCAACTACCCAGGCTCGGCCCCCGCCGCGAACGAGATGCGCAATGCCGTACCGGCGCTGGCGCGCTGGCGGGTGGCGCATCAGCGCATGAACGACGCGCTGGCGAAGGGCGATTTCAACAGCGCGGCCGTGGTGGCGACCGGCCCCGGCTCGGCGGACGTCACCGTGCAGGTGGAGGCGCTGGACCGTTCGCTGGAGCAAGGCGTCGCCGCGACCAGGGACACGCTGCGCGACAAGATCTCCCACGCGGCCCGCATCCTGGATTTCCTTGGCGCGGGCGCGATGGTGCTCGGCATTCTGGCGGCAGGCTATGTCGGACTGGGCATCTGGCCCCGGCTTCGGGAGTACCGATGAGATCCGCGCGCGGCATTCTGGTGACCGCTCTCCTCGTGGTGACGCTGGCGAGCGGCTGTGCGAGCGATGCCGGCGCGCCGGTGTCGAGCAAGACGCCGAAGTACACCGATCCCCCGTTGCCGGCCAAGGCCGTTCCGGTGCTGACCGACTCGCCGGTCCCGCCGACGCCGGGCGCGTCGCGGTGCGGGGACCCGACCGCGAGCCTGCGTCCGTCCGGAGCGGGCGCGCGTGGCCCCGCGATCGACGCGATCCGGGCGCGCGGCAGGCTGCTGGTCGGATTGGACACCGGCAGCAATCTGTTCAGCTACCGCGACCCGATCTCCGGCGCCATCGTCGGTTTCGACGCCGACATCGCCAGGGAGGTGGCCCGCGATCTGCTCGGCAGCCCGGATCTGATCGAGTTCCGCAGCCTCGGTTCCGCCGAGCGGGAGTCGGCGTTGCAGAACCGCACCGTCGACCTGGTCGCCAAGACCATGACGATCAACTGCGAGCGGCGCGAGAAGGTGACGTTCTCCACCGTCTACCTGCGCGCCAACCAACGGGTGCTCGCGGTGAAGAACTCCGGGATCCGCAGCCTGGCCGATCTGGCGGGCCGCCGGGTGTGCATCGTCTCCGGCACCACGTCGCTGGAGCACATGCGCCGCGACCAGCCCGCCGCGACCATCCTCACCGTGCCCAGCTGGGCCGACTGCCTCGTGGTGCTGCAACAGCGCCAGGTCGACGCGGTGAGCACCGACGACGCCGTGCTCGCCGGCCTGGCCGCGCAGGACCCGTACACCGAGCTGGTCGGCGGCAGCATCAGCGAGGAGCCGTACGGCCTCGGCATCACCAAGGGCAACGACGACCTGGTCCGCTTCGTCAACGGCACACTGGAACGCATCCGCAACGACGGCACCTGGGTCGCGCTGTACCAGAAATATCTCACCGTCCTCGGCCCCGTACCCGCTCCGCCCGCCCCTACCTATCAGGACTGACGGGCCGATGAACACACGGCCCGCCCCCGAGCCCGACCCGGACGAGAACGCCGCGGGAGGACCCGGCCCGGCCGCCGTGTCCGAGGACGAATCCACCGCGCCGGCCGGGCGACAGCAGACGGAGGCGGCGAAACCGCCGCGCGCGGACCATGCGAGCCCGCGGCACCTGGGCGCTCGCACCACGGGGACAGGGCGGCGCGCAGGGACGGACAACGCGGAACCCGTTGCGCCCGAGGAACTCCAGCACACCACATACACGCCGATCGGTCGCGCGGCCACCTCGTTCGGCACAGTCGCCTGGAACCGCGCCGAAGACACGGACCCGCCGGATGACGCACCGGCGACATCGAGCCCAGCCGCCGGGGCGCCCCTCGACAACGCGCAGGCGACACCGAACGAGGCCGTTCGCTACGCCGGAAAATCGGCCCCGCCCAACGACGACGCACCGGCGACGCCGCACCCAACTGCTCCCGACACCGGAGACTCGACTTCCCTCACCGACGACGCACCGCACCGCACCCGCACGGAGCAACAAGACACAGCCACGCGGGTCACCGCAGACGCGCAGCGAGAAGCATCGTCCGCCGATGCGGAACAGTCGGGAGCCGAGGCGGATTCGGACGCGACCCGATCGCAGGCGAACCGAGCGGAAGCGACGTCGAGCACGTCCGCATGGTCGCCCGATCCCACCGGACGCCGAGAGCCACTGGGAGCGGACGAAACCCCGGACACAGCGGCGTACGCCCCGGTGACCACGGCATCGGACGAGACGCGGCGCACGGACTCCGAACCCGCGTCGGCTCCGCAACGCACCTCCGGACGCAGCGTGCGCACCGCCAGGACCCGCCCGGCGGTGCGGCGGCTCGGCGCGGGGCTGGTGCCGATCCCGACGGTGACGCCCGCCGATCCCCGCGACGCCGTCCTCACCGACGCGGTGGTCTCCGAGGGCAGGCGATTCTGCTGGCGCTGCGGCAAACCGGTCGGCCGGGCGACGGCCACCAGGCCAGCGACCACGGCGGGCACCTGCGCGACCTGCGACGCGCCCTTCGATTTCCGCCCCACGCTCTACCCGGGCGACATGGTGGCCGGACAGTACGAGATCCAGGGCTGCATCGCGCACGGCGGACTCGGCTGGATCTATCTGGCGATCGACCGCAATGTCAGCGACCGCTGGGTGGTGCTCAAGGGACTGCTGCACGCCGGTGACGCCGAAGCGCAGGCGGTCGCCGTGGCCGAACGCCAATTCCTCGCCGAGGTGGCGCACCCGAGCATCGTCAAGATCTACAACTTCGTCGAGCACACCGGCGCGGACGGCACGCCCGTCGGCTACATCGTCATGGAGTACGTGGGCGGCCGGTCGCTGCGCGACATCCTCGACTCCTACGAACGCCCGCAGCGCATGCCGGTCACCGAGGCGATCGCCTACCTGCTGGAGATCCTGCCCGCGCTGGACTACCTGCACTCGACCGGGCTCACCTACAACGACCTCAAGCCCGACAACGTGATGGTCACCGAGGACCAGGTCAAGCTGATCGATCTCGGCGCCGTCGCCACCATCGAGGCGTACGGAAACCTCTACGGAACCAGGGGTTTCCAAGCGCCGGAGATCGCGCGTACCGGCCCGACCGTCGCTTCCGACATCTACACCGTCGGACGGACGCTGGCCGTGCTCACCTTGAACATGCCCACGGAGCACGGGCGTTATCTCGACGGCCTGCCCGACCCAGCCGATCAGCCGGTGCTGGCCCGCTACCAGTGCTTCCATCGTCTGCTGCTGTGCGCCACCGACCCGGACCCCGAGCGCCGCTTCCCGTCCGCCCGCGCGATGTCCGCCCAGATGTCGGGCGTGCTGCGGGAGATCCTCGCGCAGGAGACCGACACCGAGCACCCGCAGTTGTCCACGGTCTTCACGCCGCCGCGTGCCGGTTTCGGGACCGAGGAACTGATCAGCCAGACCGACGCCTACACCGACGGCCGCCCACGCAGCAGCCTGCTCGACGCCCCGGACGTGGTGGCGGCGCTGCCGATTCCGCTGCTGGATCCGGCCGATCCGTCGGCGCCCCTGCTCTCGGCCGCCGTGCACCCCGAGCCCGCCCACGCGCTGGAGGCGCTGCGGCACGCACGCGAGCGAGCCGAGGCCGATCCGGGCAACGCCCCGAAGACGCTCGATCTGGAACTCACTCTCGCCGAGGCGCGGGTACGGCTCGATCTGCGTGAGTCCGCGACGATCCTGGACCTGCTCGCGCGACTGCCGGAACGGGACTGGCGGGTGAGCTGGTATCGGGGCATGGCCGAACTGCTCGACCGGGAGTACGAGCGCGCCTTCACCGACTTCGACGAGGTCTTCCGCGTGCTCCCCGGCGAACTGGCCCCGCAGCTCGCGCTCGCCGCTACCGCCGAACTCATTCTCCAGCATTGGGAGTCGCCGGACCCCGAACAATGGCGCGGTTACGCCGAGCAGGCTTACGAGACCGTCTGGCGCACCGACCGCACCGTGGTGAGCGCCGCCTTCGGGCTGGCCAGGCAACTGGCGGCGGACGGGCGAGTAGACCAGGCCGTGCGGGCGCTGGACGCCGTGCCCGCCGCGTCGCGGCATTTCACCACCGCGCGAATGACGGCCGTGCTGCTCATGGTCACGACCGCGCCGGTGGCCGAACTCGACGAGGCGACCCTGCACATCTCGGCGTCGCGCGTGCTGAGTCTGCCCGCGGGCGAGAGCCGCGCGACGCAGATGCGGGTGCTGGTGCTCGGCGCGGCCCTGGCCTGGCTCCAGGCGGGGAACACGCCGAAACGTCCCGATGCCACGCTGTTCGGCGCGCCGTTCACCGAACGCGAACTCCGGGCCGGCGCCGAAGCGGGCCTGCGCTCACTGGCTCGCGGAGCGCCCAACCGCAGGCATCGCTACGCGCTCGTCGACCTGGCCAACTCGATTCGCGCGAAGACCTGGATCTAGCCGTCGACCACCTGCCGCGCGGCGCGGGCGATGGCCAGTTCCTCGTTGGTCGGCACCACGAGCACCGCGACCGGCGCGCCGGGCGGGGAGATGCGCCGCGCGGCACGGTCTTCGGCGGTATTGGCCGCCGGATCGACCTCGATGCCGAATCCGCCGAGACCGGCCAAGGCGTCGGCGCGCACCTGCGGGCTGTTCTCGCCGACTCCGGCGGTGAAGGTGATCGCGTCGACGCCGCCGAGTTCGATCAGGTACGCGCCCAGGTAGCGGCGCAGCCGATGGATGTACACGTCGTAGGCCAGCCGCGCGGCCTCGTCGCCGCCGTCGATGAGGCGGCGCAGTTCGCGGAAGTCGTTCACACCGGACAGGCCCTTGATCCCCGAATCCCGGTTGAGCAGCGTGTCGATGGCATCGATGTCCAGATGCGCCGACCGCGCCAGGTGCGCCACGATGCCGGGATCGAGATCACCGGACCTGGTGCCCATCACCAGGCCTTCCAGCGGCGTGAGGCCCATGCTGGTGTCGATCGGATGCCCGCCGCGGATGGCCGACGCCGACGCGCCGTTGCCGAGGTGGAAGACGATCTGCCGCAGCTCGGCGGGGTCGCGCCCGAGCAGCTCGGCAGCTCGGCCGGACACGTACTCGTGCGACGTGCCGTGGAAGCCGTACTTCCGGATGCCGTGCGCGGCGGCGACTTTCGCGTCGATAGCGTAGGTCTTCGCGGCCGCGGGCAGGCCGTGGAAGAACGCCGTGTCGAACACCGCGACCTGCGGCACGCCCGGTAGCAGCGCCCGCGCGCTCTCGATCCCGGCGACATTGGCCGGGTTGTGCAGCGGCGCCAGCGCGGCGAGCTCGCTGATCGCCGCCACCACGTCGTCGTCGATCAGGGTGGGCCGGTAGAACACCTCGCCGCCGTGCACCACCCGGTGCCCGACCGCCCGCACGCCTTCGCGTACCAGGTCGTGGCCCGTCGCGGCGAAGGTGTCGAAGATCAGTCGCAGCCCGGCGGCGTGGTCGGCGATCCGCTCGCGGCGCTCGGTGGTCTCGCCGTCGGCGCGATGCTCGATGCCGCCTTCGTCCTCACCGATCCGCTCGACCATGCCCGACGCCGCGACCACGCCCGAATCCGGGTCCACCAGCTGGTATTTGATGGACGACGAGCCGGAGTTGATCACCAGCACCATGCCTTCGGCCGTCTTGCTCATCACGCCTCCTGTGTCGCGCGCTCGCGTCGCACCCGCTCGGTAACAACGATCACGGCGCGCTTGTTCCGCGACGCGCCCGCGCCGCGGCGGTGCCTGCGCATGTCAGCTGTCCTGCGCCTGGATGGCGGTGATCGCCACGGTGTTGACGATGTCGGCCACCAGCGCGCCGCGGGACAGGTCGTTGACCGGCTTGCGCAGCCCTTGCAGCACCGGGCCGATCGCGATCGCGCCCGCGCTGCGCTGCACCGCCTTGTAGGTGTTGTTGCCGGTATTGAGATCGGGAAACACGAACACCGTCGCGCGCCCGGCCACTTCGGAATCGGGCAGTTTGGCGTCGGCGACGGTCGGCTCGATCGCGGCGTCGTATTGGATCGGCCCCTCCACCGGCAACTCCGGTGCGCGTTCCCGCGTCAGCTTGGTCGCCACGCGCACCTTGTCCACGTCCGCGCCACTGCCCGATTCGCCGGTGGAGTACGACAGCATCGCGACCCTCGGCTCGATGCCGAAACGCTCGGCGGTCGCCGCGGACGAGATCGCGATATCGGCCAGCTGCTGCGCCGTCGGATCGGGCACGACCGCGCAGTCGCCGTACGCGAGCACCCGGTCGGCCAGGCACATCAGGAACACGCTGGAGACGGTGGCGACGCCTTCCACCGTCTTGATGATCTCCAGCGACGGGCGGATGGTGTGCGCGGTGGTGTGCGCCGCGCCCGAGACCATGCCGTCGGCGATCCCTTTGTGCACCATCATGGTGCCGAAATACGAGATGTCCGCGACGGTCTCGCGAGCCCGCTCCAGCGTCATGCCCTTGTGTTTGCGCAGCTCGGCGTATTCGGCGGCGAACTCGTCCAGGTAGCCGGAGGTGCGTGGGTCCAGCACCTGCGCGGCGGAGATGTCCACCCCGAGTTCGGCGGCGCGGGCGCGCACCGTCGTCTCATCGCCGAGGATGACCAGATCGGCGATCTTGCGCTGCAGCACCCGTCCCGCCGCGCGCAGAATGCGGTCGTCGTCGCCTTCCGGGAGCACGATGCGCTTGCGATCGGCTCGCGCGCGCTCGATCAGCTGGTACTCGAACATCTGCGGCGTGACCACCGGACTGGGCGGAACATCGATGCGGCGCAACAGCTCCGCCCCGTCGACGTGTTGCTCCATCAGGGCCAGGGCGGTGTCCACCTTGCGCGGATTGCCCGCGGACATGCGGCCACGGGTGCGGTACGCGGCGCCGGCCGTGTCGTAGGTGCCGAGCTCGGTGGTGAGGATCGGCAGCTTGGGCTTCAAGCCGGTCATGAGCCGCGCGATCGCGGGATGCGGCAGCAGGCCGCCGTTCATGATGATGCCCGACAGCGACGGAAAACCCTCCGCTTCGTGCGCGTTCACGACGCTGAGCAGCACGTCGGACCGATCGCCCGGCGCGATCACCACCACGCCCTCGGTCAGCCGTTCCAGGATGTGCTCGGCCGTCATGCCGCCGACCATGACCTTCAGCGCCTCGCGGTGCAGTAATTCCGGATCACCGCTGTACATCTCGCCGCCGATGGCGGCGCACAGCTCGGCCATGGTGGGGGCGATCAGCAAGGGGACTTCGGGCAGCGTCCAGGACGGGACGTCGAAGCCACCCAGCGCCGCGGCCACGTCGTCCAGCCGCTGCGGGTCGCAGCGGTTGGCGATGACGGCGACCAGCTGCGCGTGCTCGTGTGCCAGCTCGGACGCGCACAGTTCGGCCAGCTGCTTCACCTCGTCCGGCGTGCGGCCCGCGCCACGGACCACCAGCAACACCGGCGCGCCCAGATTGACCGCGATCCTGGCGTTGAAGCGCAGCTCACTGGGGCTGGCCACGTCGGTGTAGTCGCTGCCGACCACGACCACCGCGTCACAGAGCTTGGCGACTTCGTGGAAGCGCAGGACGATCTCGCTGATCGCCGCGTCCGGGTCGGCGTGCACCTGCTCGTAGGTGGTGCCGACCGCCTGCGCGTAGTCGATGTCCGCGGTGCTGTGCTCGAGCAGCAGTTCGAGGATGTAGTCGGGCTCGGTGGTCGAGCGTGTGATCGGCCGGAACACCCCGACCCGCGCGGTCGTCGCGCACAACGTCTGCAGTACCCCGAGGGCCACCGTCGACTTACCGGTGTCGCCCTCGGGAGAGGCGATGTACACGGCGGATGGAGCGTTGTCGGCCATGCCCGAGAGCTTAGTGAACCAGCGGCAACCGGACCCCGCCGCGCGACGATCATCACCACCCCCGGATCTCGGCGTGGCACGCGGCTCCCCGGGCTCGATGGCAGGCCCACTCGGGCGGGGGTTGCCGCTCCGGGGCGCGAAGCCGCCGGGGCCGGGGTTCCCGTGCCGCTATAGTCCGGGCATGGCTGAGCAATTTCCGGATCGGCAGTGGGGTTCGCGGACCAACCTATTCGCTCGTGCGGCAAGCAGATTCGCGGCGACGAAGCCGGGCTCCCGGCTCGTTCGGGCCCTCACCCCACTGGACCGGGCGGTTCTGGAGCGCACCGGCGCGAAATACACCGTGCTCGGCCCGATCGGCGCGCCGGTCATCCTGCTCACCACCATCGGACGCAAGTCGGGCCAACCGCGCACCCAGCCGTTGCTGTACGTGCACGACGGCGACACCCTCTACGTGATCGGCAGCAACTTCGGGCAAGCGCACCACCCCGCCTGGACCGCGAACCTCCTGGCCAACCCCACCGCGACGGTGGCGATCGCGGGCGAGCGCATCCAGGTCACCGCGACACCCGTCCCGGACCCCGACAAAGACGCCATCTTCCAACGCTTCGTCGACATCACCGGCGCCTACGCCGCCTACCGCACCCGCACCACCCGCGATCTGCGCATCTTCGCCCTCCGGCGGGCGTAGCCCCGCGAGTGGCACACCGCCGTGGCATCGGCCGAGAAGGGCTTCTCCGTGGTGTGCCACTCGCGGACGGCTAAGCCAGGGCGCGGAGGCGGGGGGCCAGGTCGCGCTGGAAGAGGTCGAGGAAACGGCGCTGGTCGTGGCCGGGGGCGTGGAAGACCAGGTGGTTGAGGCCCGCGTCGAGGTAGGGCTTGATCTGTTCCACCGCTTGGTCGGGGTCGCTGGCGACGATCCAGCGCTTGGCGATCTGCTCGATGGGCAGCGCGTCGGCGGCGGCCTCCATCTCGATCGGGTCGGTGATGCTGTGCTTCTGCTCCGCGGTGAGCGACAGCGGAGCCCAGAACCGGGTGTTCTCCCTGGCCAGCTCCGGATCGGTGTCGTAGGAGAGTTTGATCTCGATCATCCGGTCGATGTCGTCGGCGCTGCGCCCCGCCTTCGCCGCGCCCTCGGCGACGGCGGGCATCAACTTCTCGGTGTAGAGGTCCATGCCCTTGCCCGAGGTGCAGATGAAGCCGTCGCCCGCGCGCCCGGCGTACCGCGCGACCAGCGGGCCGCCCGCGGCGACATAGATCGGGATCCCGCCCTTGGGCACGTCGTAGATGGAGGCGCCGACGGTCTTGTAGTACTCGCCGTCGAAGTCGACGCGGTCGCCGGTCCACAGGGCGCGCATCAGGTCGACCGACTCCCGCAGGCGCGCGAAACGCTCCTTGAATTCCGGCCATTCGCCGGTGTACCCGGTGGCGATCTCGTTGAGCGCCTCACCGGTGCCGACGCCGAGCATGACGCGGTCGGGGTACAGGCAGCCGAGGGTGGCGAACGCCTGCGCGATCACCGCGGGGTTGTAGCGGAACGTCGGGGTGAGCACCGACGTGCCGAGCTGGATGCGCTCGGTGCGCTCGCCGACCGCGGCCAGCCAGGCCAGCGAGAACGGCGCGTGGCCGCCCTTGTGCCGCCAGGGCTGGAAATGGTCGCTCACGGTGGCGCTGTCCAAGCCGTGTTCCTCGGCCAGCACCGCGATCTCGACGAGTTCACGGGGACCGAACTGCTCCGCCGATGCCTTGTATCCGAGCTTGAGTCCGCTCATCTGCCACGCTCCTCGCGTTTCGTTTCGCCGCCATCGCGATCCGTCATCGACAGTAGTCAACCCTGCCGTCCTCCGCGCCGACGGCCCGGCGCGGATGATCTTCATGCGGAGAACGCCGCCGAAGGGGTGAAATGTTTCCGCCGTGGCGGGTGCTGGCCGATAACGGATAATGGCCGCGTGAACGCAGACGACGAGCCGATCCTGTCCTACTTGACCGATATGGACGGCGTGCTGGTGCACGAGGACCACCTCATCCCGGGCGCCGACAAGTTCCTCGCCGAACTGCGCGCCAACGACACGCCCTTCCTGGTGCTGACCAACAATTCGATCCGCACGCCGCGCGATCTGCAGGCGCGGCTGCGGCACACCGGCCTGGACATCCCCGAAGAAGCGATTTGGACCTCCGCGCTGGCCACCGCCACCTTCCTGAACGAACAGCGCCCTAACGGCACCGCGTACGTGGTGGGCGAGTCCGGGCTCACCACGGCGTTGCACGAGATCGGCTACGTGCTGACCGACAGCGACCCGGACTACGTGGTCCTCGGCGAGACCAGGACGTACTCGTTCGAGGCGATCACCACCGCGATCCGGCTGGTGGAGCGAGGCGCCCGGTTCATCGCGACCAATCCGGACCCGACCGGCCCTTCCCGCGACGGTTCGCTGCCCGCGACCGGCTCGGTGGCCGCGCTGATCACCCGCGCCACCGGCCGCGACCCGTACTACGTCGGCAAGCCGAATCCGCTGATGATGCGCTCCGCGCTGCGCCGCATCGGCGCCCATTCCCAGTCCACGGTGATGATCGGCGACCGGATGGACACCGACGTCATCTCCGGCCTGGAAGCGGGCATGCGCACCATCCTGGTCACCTCGGGTATCTCCACCCGCGCGTCCTTCGAGGCCTACCCCTACCGCCCGACGATGGTGGTGGACTCGGTCGCCGATCTGATCGGCAAGACCGAGTCACCGTTCGCCGACTGAATCGTGCGCCGACCGACGGCAGCCCGCACCTGCGACAAACCACGCTGCCGTTACCGGCCTCCAGGTTCCGGGTGACGGAAGCTTGCCGCTCGTCGACCGGACAGCAGCTGCTGCCGCGCGTCGGCGCTCGAAGAACTTCCGCGCCCCACATCGCCCACGACGTGCATGCGTCGAACACGACTCGGATCGTCGCCGCGGCTAGCCGCCGTCCGTGGTGATCGCGTCGATCGCGGCGGACAGCGTGGTGAGCACCTCGACGGTGCGCACGAGTTGCTCGCGGCCGAGTTCGTGCGCGAGCCGTTCGGCCATCACCTTGTGCTGCGGGTTGATGCGGTGCACCGCGGCCCGGCCCGCGTCGGTGACCGCGACGAGTTTCGCCCGCCGGTGGGCGGGATTGGGCCGGTATTCGGCGAGTCCCTTGTCCACCAGCAGATCCGCGATGCGCTGGACGCTCTGGCGGGTGATGCCCATGTCGCGGGCGATGCCGGCGACCGGTAGCGGCGCGCGCAGCACCGCACCGAGCACTTGCCACCAAGCGGCGGTCAGGCCCGCCGGTCGCGCCAGTTCCTCGGCCACGCCGAGGAACTGCCCGTTCAAACGGAACGACGTGATCGCCGCCGCGGCGAACAATTCCTGTTCCGGGGTCATGCGTCGCCTCCCGATGCCGGTGATCCGGCCGGATCACCGGCGATTATCGCTCACGCGTGCTGCGCGTCGTATTCCGCGAGCACCGCCCATCCGGCCGGATCGGAGTGCGCGAACAGCCGGTACCAGCCGTCCAGCACGTGCGGCTCGTAGACGCCGAGCCTGCCGAGCACTTCGCGCGCGAATTCGAACGGCGCGCCCGCTCCGGCGGTGATCACGTCACCGTCGGTGACGGCAGGCCGGTCGACATAGTTGTCCGCGCCCGAATAACCGCTGTATCGCAGGTATTCCGCGACATTGCTGGTGTGCTCGCGCGTGTCGAGCAGGCCCGCTTTGGCCAAGCCGAAGGTCGCGCCGCAGATCGCGGCGACCGGAACACCGGCGTCCACGAATTCGCGCGCTTTGTGCGCGAACGGATCCAGTTGCGGCCCTTCCCAGGTCTCCGCGCCCGGCAGGATCAGCATCGCGCTGTCCGCGGGTGTCAGCTCGGCGAGCGCGAGGTCCGGCACGATGCGCATGCCACCCAGCGTGGTGATCGGTTCCGCCGTCGGGCCGACCGTTCGCACCTGCCACGTTCCGGGTTCCCGATGCCAGTTCGGCTTGTTGATGTGCGCGGTGGCCGCGCCCACCTCCCAGTCGGCGAGCGTGTCGTAAACGGCCATGTGCACTGTCTTCATGACAGCATACTGTCATAAATGACAGTATGCTGTCAATGAGGCCGGGTCCGCGAACTACGCTGGACGCATGCGAATCTCGGTGGCGGCGGACGAGCGGGTCGGGGTGGCCGCGGAACTGGTCGACGAACTGGGCGAGCGCGGCCACGAACTCGTCCTGCACGGCGCGCTGTCCGGCGAGGAACGCGACGACTGGGCCTGGGCCAGCGAAGCGGCCGCCCGCGACGTCGCCGCGGGCCGCGCCGACCAGGCCGTCGTCTGCTGCTGGACCGGCACCGGCGCATCGATCGCCGCCAACAAGGTCGCCGGCGTCCGCGCCGCGCTCTGCGCCGACGCCTCGACCGCGGCGGGCGCCCGCACCTGGAACGACGCGAATGTCCTTGCCTTGAGCCTGCGTTCGACCTCGAGCGCCGAACTCAGGGAAATCCTCGACGCCTGGTTCACCACCGAACCGAGCTCCGCCCCGGACGACCAGGCCAACATCGCCCACCTCACCGACATCGAACGCACCACCGGCAGCTGACCAGCCGGACGCCCGGCGCCCGCGGCCGTCACTCGGGCCCCGACAGCCTCTACGCGTCGCGTCGACAGCGCCGAAGACGACGCCCGGCCGCCCGCGCCCGCGGCCGAACCCGGCGCTACCGTCGAGGCATGTCCGTGCAGAGTGCCGGTGGCACGTTCGGGAACTACTCCCTCGAGCGCCTGCTGGGTCGTGGCGGCATGGGCGAGGTGTGGCTGGCGCACGACCGGGAGGGCCGCGCCGTGGCGCTCAAGGTGCTGTCCGCGGCATATACCGCCGATTCGCTCTATCGGCAGCGCTTCGAGCGGGAGGCGCGGCTCGGGGCTCGGGCGCGCAACCCGCACATCGTGCCCATTCACGCGTTCGGCGAGGTCGACGGCCACCTGTACCTGGAGATGGCCTACATCGATGGCGTCGATCTCGGCACCCGATTGAGATCGGGCGCACTGCCGCCGGACCGGGCCGTCGACGTCATCGCCCAGGCCGCCGAGGCGCTGGATGCCGCGCACGCGGCCGGACTCGTGCACCGGGATGTGAAGCCGGGCAACATCCTTCTGCATACCAGCGGTTTCGTGTATCTGATCGATTTCGGCATCGCCCGCGCCGCCGACGGCACGGCGCTCACCGCGACCGGGCTGGTGGTGGGCACGCTGGGGTACATGGCGCCGGAGCGCTTCACCGGCACGGTCGATGCCAGGTCGGATGTCTATTCGCTGGCCTGCGTGCTCTACGAGACCCTCACCGGGCGACCGCCCTACGGTGCGGGCGATCCGGCCCAGCAGATGCGCGCGCATCTGATGACCGAACCGCCCCGCGCATCACGGGCCGCCCCCGGCGTCCCACCCGCGCTCGACGACGTCATCGCCAAGGGAATGGCCAAGGAGCCGGACGCACGCTACGGCAGCGCGGGGGAATTCGCCGCGGCGGCGGCAGCAGCCCTGAACCGTTTCACGCCCGCACGACCGAGCCCGCCGGTCCGGTCCACGCCCGCACCACCGAGCCCGCCGGTCCGTTCCGCGGCGCCTGCGGGCCGCACGCCGACCCGGATCATGCCCGCCGCCACCCCGTCGCAACTACCGCGCGAGGTCCGGCCACCCGCCCCGCCCTGGCAGCACGGTCCTCGGCCGAAGCTCCGGTGGCTGACCGCCGCCGCAGCGGCGCTGGTGGTCACGGCGGCGCTGTGGCTGGTGATCGGCGGCATCGACATCGGGTCCGCGCCCGTCGCGGGGACGACGACCGGTCGAGCCGCTCCGTCGAGCGATTCGCTGCCATCGGCCGGCGGGCAACCCGCCGGTTCCGCACCCGCCGTGCGCGACGGCGACTTCGCTTTCACCGTGACCGACGTGGTTTCCGACGCCGCAGCCGCCAGTGGCGCCCGCACGATTGTGACGCTGACCGTCACCAATGTGTCCGACCGCGAACAGACCCTTGCCTTCGCCGACCAGCGGTTGGTCACCACTGGCGGCCACTCGCTGCCGCCCGACGCGGCGGGCACCGCCGAGCTGAACCCGTCCGGCGGCGACTTCGTGCGCGTCGCTCCCGGTCGCGTCAGCACGATCCGGCTGGCCTTCGACCTGCCCGGCAAGAACAAGAACGGCAAGAAGAACGACAAAAAGGACGAGGTTCCGACCCACCTGGTGCTGCACGGCGCGCCGTCGTCACCCGGCGTCACCGTGCCGATCCGCTGACTGGTCGCGCTCAGGCGAGGGCTTGCTCGAGGTCGCCGAGCAGGTCTTCCACGTCTTCCAGACCCACCGAGATGCGCACGACGCCGTCGGACAGGCCGATCGTGGCCCTGCCCTCGGGGCCCATGGCGCGGTGCGTCGTGGTGGCCGGATGGGTGATCAGGCTCTTGGCGTCACCCAGGTTGTTGGAGATGTCGACGATGCGCAACCGGTTGAGGACTTCGAACGCGCGCTTCTTCGCCTCGTTCTCGGGGGCGTTCAGCTCGAAGGTCACCACGGTGCCGCCCGCGCTCATCTGGCTGGTCGCCAGCGCGTACTGCGGATGCGATTCCAGGAACGGGTACCGCACCCAGCTGACGGCCGGGTTGCTCTCCAGGAAGCGGGCGATGCGCAGCGCGGACTCCGTCGAATGGCGGACCCGCAGCGGCATCGTCTCCAAGCCTTTGAGCAGGGTCCACGCGTTGAACGGGCTGAGCGCGGGACCGGTGTGGCGCATCAGCGTTTTGACCGGCCCATCGATGTAGTCCTTGGCGCCGAGGATCGCGCCGCCGAGCACGCGGCCCTGGCCGTCGATGTGCTTGGTGCCCGAGTAGACCACCACGTCGGCGCCGAGTTCGAAGCCGCGTTGCAGCAGCGGGGTGGCGAACACGTTGTCCAGCACGACCTTCGCGCCCGCCGCGTGCGCCAGCTCGGTCACCCGCCGCACGTCGACCAGCGTCTGCATCGGATTGGCCGGCGTCTCGAAGAAGACCGCCTGCGTTGGCACCGACAGCGCCTGTTCCCACTGGTCGAGATCCTCGCCGTCGACGAAGACGGTCTCCACGCCCCAGCGCGGCAGGATCTCGTTGCACACCACGAAGCACGAGCCGAACAGGCTGCGCGCGGCCACCAACCGGTCGCCCGCGCCCAGCAGCGCGCCGAGCGCGGTGAACACCGCGGACATGCCGCTGGCGGTCGCGAAGCACGCCTCGGCCCCGTCGAGCAGGCGCATCCGCTCCTCGAACATGGCCACCGTCGGGTTGCCGTAGCGGGAGTAGACGAAATGTTCGACCTCGCCGGTGAACGCGGCCTCGGCGGCCTCGGCGCTCTCGTAGACGAAGCCGGAGGTCAGGTAGAGCGCCTCCGCGGTCTCCTCGAACCCGGAGCGCCGCAGTCCGCCGCGCACGCCGAGCGTCGCGGGGCCGACGCCGTCGGGCAGCGGCTTGTCGAACGCGCCGCCGGTGATCACGACTGCCGCCACGGCAGTCCGATGGCACGCCAGCCGGAGCCGCCGCGATGCCCGAATTCGTCGAGCGGGCCTTCGAAGCCCTCCAGCACGTTGTAGGAGGTGCGGTAACCCGCCGAGGTGGCGGCGATCGCCGCGCCGACCGAACGCTGACCGGAGCGACAGAGGAAGACGACCGGAGCCTCGGGGTCGTGCCCGTCGAGCGCCTGCTTCAACTGCTCGACGAACGCCTCGTTGCGCGCGCCCGTCGAGTCGACCCACTCGATCAGCACGGTCGGCCGTTCGATCGAACTCGTGTCGGGGACGCCGACGAACTTCCATTCCGCTTCCGTCCGCACGTCCACCAGGACCGCTTCCGGATTGTCCTGCAACAGCTCCCATGCCTGCTGCGGGGTGATGTCACCGGCATAACTCATGTGCACCTCCTGTGAATCCGCACTTGCCGCGCCCGGGACCGAGGCGCCGCCAGGTCGTCACCCGGAGCACCCCACCGCGGAGGAGGGTTGCCGACCAGCAATGCCGGGGCTTGACACTGGTTCTCATGACCTTCGACTGAGATTGCACCGACCCGGGTCACCGTGTCAAACGGTGGCGCACCCTGCGCGAACGCTCAGGTGCACACCAGCCACTTGTCACCGGACCTGGTGAGATTCCAGGTCGTCGTCCTCTCCTGCCCGTCCACCTTCGTGGTGACGTTCGCCTTGCCGCGGTCGCCGTCCACCATGGGCGAGTCGATTCTGGTGATCTCGACCGGCTTTCCTGCGCCGTCCTGGCCCGCCAACGGTGAGTGGCTCGCGTCGAAACCCTGGCACGCGGTGCCGGGCGGCGGCACGGCGTCGCTGCGGTTGGCGCCGTCGACGAAGTTGCGGACGGCCGCCGCGATGCGGTCGGCCTCTGTGACATTTTTCTCAGCGGGCGACAGCACACCGCCGAGCACGATCGCGATCAGCACGATCGCCGCGACCACCGCGGCGGCGACGAACGGGACCACCGACCGTTTGTCGGTCTGATCGACGCGGGTGATCTCGTCCTCGTCCGCGGCGGGATGCTGTTCGGTCATGAGTCGATGATCCCTGGTCGGCGCGGGTATCCAGCGCTCGGCCCCCGGCTGCGGACCGGGCGCGACGCCGATCCGAAGCGAGGGGCGGCGATAGACCGGGCGCGAGCGGGTAGACGACGATCATGGCCGTGGGTGGCATCCGCCAGGTTCACGCACCGACGCGGGGCGGCATCGGCCATCCCGATAGAATCGCGGGACGGCGGCCTGCTGTCATAGCGAATCGGCAGCTCCACGCCGCGGCGAACGGAGCACCGTGCAGCCACGAGCCGGCAACGCCCGCGTCCGCACCGGACGGGTGCGACCGAACCGGTGCGTCAACTTAGCCTAAGCTAAGCCCAGACGTCATTAATTGTTTCGACCATAAGGTGCGCGTAAGAAGATGACCGAACAGAGTGCAGTAGAGGATGGCGGTGTCCGCGAGCCCTCCGTGGTGACGCAGGCTTCCTCCTCCGGGCCTGACGCGCACACCGCGAGGACCCGCCCGCTCCGCATCGCGATCGTGGGCGCCGGACCGGCCGGGATCTACGCCGCCGACGCGTTGATGAAGTCCGACGCCGAGGTGTCGATCGACCTCTACGAGCGCATGCCCGCGCCGTTCGGCCTGATCCGCTACGGCGTCGCGCCCGACCACCCCCGGATCAAGGGCATCATCACCGCCCTGCACAAGGTCCTCGACAAGCCGCAGGTGCGCCTGCTCGGCAACATCGACTACGGCACCGACATCACCCTCGACGACCTGCGCGCCTTCTACGACGCGGTGATCTTCTCCACCGGAGCCAACGCCGACCGCGCCCTGCCCATCCCCGGCATCGACCTCGACGGCTCCTACGGCGCCGCCGACTTCGTCTCCTGGTACGACGGCCACCCCGACGTTCCGCGCACCTGGCCGCTGGACGCGGAGAAGGTCGCCGTCCTCGGCGTCGGCAACGTCGCCCTCGACGTCGCCCGTGTGCTGGCCAAGACCGGCGACGAGCTGCTGCCGACGGAGATCCCGCCGAACGTCTACAAGGGCCTCAAGGCCAACAAGGCCGTCGAGGTGCACGTCTTCGGCCGCCGCGGCCCGGCGCAGGCCAAGTTCACCCCGCTGGAACTGCGCGAACTCGACCACTCGCCCACCATCGAAGTCATCGTCGACCCCGAGGACATCGACTACGACGAGGGCTCCGAAGCCGCGCGGCGGCACTCCAAGCAGGTCGACATGGTGGCCAACACGCTCGAGCAGTGGGCCATCCGCGACGCGGGCGACCGGCCGCACAAGCTGTTCCTGCACTTCTTCGAGTCCCCCACCGAAATCCTCGGCGAGAACGGCAAGGTCGTCGGCCTGCGCACCGAGCGAACCCAGCTCGACGGCACCGGCAACGTCAAGGGCACCGGCGTGTTCAAGGACTGGGATGTGCAGGCGGTCTACCGCGCCGTCGGCTACCTGTCGCAGAACCTGACCAACCTGCCGTTCGACGACCAGGCCGGCACCGTGCCGAACGAAGCCGGTCGCGTGCTCGTCGACGAGAACGCCGACGGCGCCGCGCGCTACATGCCCGCCACCTACGTCACCGGCTGGATCAAGCGCGGCCCGGTCGGCCTGATCGGCCACACCAAGGGCGACGCCAACGAGACCATCGCCTGCCTGCTGGACGACGCTCCCGGCTTCACCCCGGCCGAGCGGCCCGAGCCAGAGGCCGTCATCGAGTTCCTCGAGGGCAAGGGCATCCCGTTCACCACCTGGGCCGGTTGGTACCGCCTCGACGCGCACGAACGCTCCCTCGGCGAGCCGGAGGGCCGCGAGCGCGTCAAGGTCGTCGAGCGCGAGGACATGCTGCGCGCCAGCGAACCGCACAAGGTCTGATCACCCACCGAGTGACCGCCTCCGCCGCCATCGCGACACCCCAGCTCTGGCAGCGGAAAATCCGACCCTGAGGCATTCTGTACAAGTGTTCGATGCCCACCTGCACATTTTCGACCCGCGGTTCCCGCTGGCCGAGAACGAGGGCTACCTGCCCGACCCGTTCACCATCGCCGATTACCGCAAGCGCATGGCGCGCTACGACATCAGCGGCGGCGCCGTGGTCAGCGGGTCGTTCCAGGGCACGGACCAGACCTACCTGAAGGCCGCCCTCGCCGAACTGGGCGAGGGCTGGGTCGGCGTCACCCGGCTCGATCTGGACGCCACCGACGAGGAGATCCTCGAACTCGACCGGATCGGCGTGCGCGCGTTGCGTTTCAACCTCAAGCGCGCGGCCACCGACATCACCGGCATGACGTTGCAGGCGCTGCGCGCTTACGACCTGGCCGGCTGGCACGTCGAGGTCTACATCGACGGCACGATGCTGGCCTCGCTGCAACCGGTCATCTCCAAGCTGCCCGCGCTCTCGGTCGACCATCTGGGCATGTCCGCCGAAGGGGTGCCCTTCCTGCTGGACCTGGTCGACCGCGGAGCGAAGGTGAAGGCGACCGGTTTCGGCCGGGTCGCGATGAACGTCGCCGACACGCTGCGCCGGGTGCACGCGGTGAATCCGGAAGCCCTCATGTTCGGCACCGATCTGCCCGGCACCAGAGCCGGACGCCCGTTCCGGGATTCGGACGTGGACCTGCTCTGCGACGTGGTGGGCACCGACATGTACGCGGTGCTCGAGGACAACGCCCGCGCGTTCTACCGGCTTCCGGCCCGCGAGCGCGTCGTCAGCGACGATCCGCCCCCCACGCTGCCGTTGCACCGCCCGGAACCGCCGACCCTCCGGCTGCGCCGCGACGAACTCCCGGGAAACCGTGCGGGCGACACGATCCCGTTCCCCGCCATCGATCGGTGACGCTCAGACGGCGAAGACGCCCGCGAGCCAGACCCCGGTGGCCAGCAACGCGCCGAACAGCTCGATCAGCATGGACAGGCCGACGCCCTTCAACGCGTGCACCGTCGCCTGCCACGCCTGCCGGTTGACCCGCAGCCGCTGGAGTTCCCAGAGGTAGACGCCGAGAACGAAACCGACGAACAGGCCGACCACCGGGATCACGAAGAAGCCGACCACACCGAGGATCGCGCCGAGCAGGAGCGCGCGGTTGGACACTCCCGCGTCTTTCATCCGTCGCCCCGGCCAGGTGTATTTGACGACACCGGAGAGCACGAGCAGCACCGCGCTGATCGCGAAAACCGTCCAAGCCGTTGCGCCTCCGGTGAGGAAGGCCCACACGGCGATGGCCGCGAAGATCAGGATGACGCCCGGCAGGATCGGCACGACGATCCCGGCCAGACCCACCACGATCGCCAGACCGGCGAGAAGGTTGTACCACCCCTGATCAGACAGCGCTTCCACACGTGCAGCCTAGAGCCGGGCGCACCATCGGGCGAGCCGTCGAACTCGGCGCCGTTCGATGTTCGAGTAGGCCCAGGGCTCCGGCCCCCACGTTATTGTCATACTGTCAATACATCTCTCCCGGTGGCTTCCGGGAGGACGCACCGGCCACCGGTGCGCTGGATCGAACGACGAACCGAGGTAGGGCGTGAGCACTCCATCCACCGCCAAGCAGGGCCCGCTCGCGGGCATCAAGGTCATCGAACTGGCCGGGATCGGCCCGGGTCCGCACGCCGCGCTGCTGCTCGCCGATCTGGGCGCCGACGTGGTGCGGGTGCAGCGGGCCGGCCAGCTGCCCGGTGGATTCGACCGTCCGCAGCTGCGCGGCCGGACCATCGTCGAGGCCAACCTCAAGGACCCCGCCGACATCGAGAAGGTGCTCGGCCTGGTCGAGAAGGCGGACGTGCTGATCGAGGGCTTCCGCCCCGGCGTCACCGAGCGGCTCGGCATCGGCCCCGACGACGCGCTCGCCCGCAACCCGCGCCTGGTCTACGGACGGATGACCGGCTGGGGACAGGAGGGCCCGCTGGCCGATCGCGCCGGACACGACATCAACTACATCTCCATCACCGGCGTGCTGCACGCCATCGGCCGCAAGGGCGAGCGCCCCGTTCCGCCGCTGAACATGGTGGGCGATTTCGGCGGCGGCTCGATGTTCCTGGTGTTCGGCATCCTCGCCGCGCTGGTCGAGCGGCAGCAGTCCGGCAAGGGCCAGGTGATCGACGCGGCCATGGTCGATGGCGCCCTCGCCCTCTCGCACATGATCTGGGGCATGCGCGGCGCGGGCGCCTGGTCCGATGAGCGCGGCGTGAACCTGCTCGACACCGGAATGTCGTTCTACGACACCTACGAGACCGCCGACGGCAAGTACATGGCGGTCGGCGCGATCGAACCGCAGTTCTACGCCCAGCTGCTCGCCGGACTGGAGATCGACGCGGACGGCCTGCCGTTCCAGCTCGATCCCGCCGGGCAGGACACGCTGAAAAAGCTCTTCGCCGAACGCTTCCGGACCAAGACGCGGGACGAGTGGGCCGAGATCTTCGTCGGCACCGACGCGTGCGTCTCCCCCGTGCTCACGTTCGAGGAGGCGACGCGCAACGAGCACATCGCGGCTCGCGGCTCGCTGCTGGAGCTGGAGAACATCACCCAGCATGCCCCCGCGCCGCGATTCTCCCGCACCCCGAACGGGATTCCGACCCCGCCGCCCACCACCGCCACCCCCATCGAAGCGGTCTGGGCCGAGTGAGCGCCGGGCGGGGTGGCGCGCCGCCACCCCGCCCGCGGTTCGATAATTGAATCTTGCAACATACCAACCGGTTCGACAGTTCGGCACCGGGCCTGCCATACTGTCCGCGAGCTGGTGGCTTTCGAGAATCGCCGATCTCATCCGGTCCGCTCCTTGACCGCCGCTCGAGCTGGAGGCCTCCGCGCCGTGCGAGCTTCCGCACCACCCGAACACGACGAGGGCCGGCCCCGAGGGGTGGCGGGCCGATCGTGCTCGGCGGTGCCGGAGCATACCGCAGGCGGAGGCGCTCCCAACTTCGGCGAAATCGCCTCAGTAGCAGGTCAACGGCGTCAACGGGTCCGCGGCGCGCGGCGTGAGCGCCGCGTAGGCGGACGCGATGGCCTTGACCGCCAAACGCAATTCGGGTTCCTGATGGGTGAACGGCAACCGCAGGAACCGTTCGAACGCGCCTTGCACGCCGAATCGGGGCCCGGCCGCGAGCAATACGCCGTGGTTGGGCGCCGTGGCGGCCAACGCCGTCGACACCGAGCTCGGCAGCTGCGCCCACACCGACATACCGCCCGCGCCGACGGTGACCCGCCAGTCCGGCAGTTCCTCGGCGAGCGCGTCGAGCAGCGCGGCGCGCTGCGAACGCAACTGGTCCCTGCGCCGGTCGAGGATCGTCTCCGCGTGCTCCAGCAGATGCACGGTGGCAAGCTGATCCATCACGGGGGTGCCGAGGTCGACCGTGGAGCGGATGCCGAGCAGCTTGGTGATCAGCGCCTGACTGGTCCGGATCCAGCCGACGCGCAGACCGCCCCAGAACGATTTCGAGGCCGAGCCGATGGTCACGATCTCCGAGCCCTTGGCGAAGGCGGCGACCGGCGGCGGCGGAACCTCGGCGCCGAGCCCGAGATCCGCCATGGATTCGTCGATCACGATGGTCATCCTGGTATCCCGCGCGATGGCGGCCAGTTCGGCGCGGCCGTCGGCGTCGAGCAGCAGGCCGGTCGGGTTGTTGTAGTCCGGCACCAGATAGGCCAGGCCCGCCGCGGTCTGCCGCGCGGCGCTGCGGATGCCGTCGAGGTCCCAGCCGCCCGCCGGGTCCTCCGGGCGCAGCGGCACCGGCACCGGCCGCGCGCCAACGTCGCGGATCGCCTCGATGGCGTTCGGGTAGGTCGGATGGTCGATGAGCACGCGGGCGGCGGGCACCGTGAGCACGTTCAGCAGCAGGCGCAAGCCGTGCTGGGCGCCGAGGGTGACCAGGATCTGATCGGGCTCGGTGGGCAACCCGCGCGCGGTGTAGCGGCGGGCGATGGCCTCGCGGAGGGGGAGCACGCCGACCGGGTCCATGCCGTGCGTGCCGAGGTACGCGGGAATCCCCTCCAAAGCAACCGAATACGCGTCCTGCATCTCCAGCGGGGCGGCCATGGCGGCATAGGTCATGTCGACGGTGGGCAGCTCGGGCGAGCCCATCATCGCCAGGATGCTCCTGGCCGGTTTGACGCCGTCGTGCTGCACGTCGCGGGGCAGGGCCACCGTGCTGCGCGAGCCCTGGCGGCTGATCAAGTAGCCGTGCTCGCGCAACAGCGCGTAGGTGGAGGTGATGGTGGTGCGGCTGACTCCGAGGGTCGCGGCGAGATCCCGTTCGCTGGGCAAGGCGACGCCAAGCGGCGCGCGCCCGTCGTGGATCAGCAGCCGGATGCCCTCGGCGAGCGCCAAGTAGGCCGGGCGGGTGGAGCGCCGCCCGCCCGAATCCGGATCGCCGTCATGGGCGTGCCGCCAATGGCCCAGATCGCGAGCCAGGCTGCCCGCGCCGATCACTCTCGTCGCCATACGGTCCAGTATCGGCTGATTGGATATTTATTGGCAAGGCCAGTGGCGCGCACGCTGACGGACATGACCGTCCTCGCCACCGTGCTCCCAGCCGCCCTGCTCGGTTTCCTGATCTACCGATTCGCGCCGGAACGCGACACCCGCGCGTTCCGTCTCGAACGCTTCCACCCCGGTACACCGATGTCAGACCAGCCCGTCTCGTACTACGAGTACCAGCGCAGATACTCCGACCTCGCCGCGATCCACAGCCGTGGCGATGCGCTGTGAGCGCGTCGCATATCGAAGGCCAGTTTCGGAATACTGGACTGATCATTGCGAACTTGTCGGTCCCGCGGTGCAGACTTGGCTCATGAGTGACGCCACTCGCCTCGCCTCCGATCACCCGGCGACCGAGGCCACCGGCACGACCACCGAGCCCATGGTCTCCGGCCGTTCCGCACCGTCCGCCCCGATCGCGGCGGCTCTGTTCGACACCGCGATCGGCTGCTGCGCGATCGCGTGGAACGAGCACGGCGTGGTCCGTTTCCAGCTCCCCGAGGCGAGCCGAGCGGCCACCCTGGCGCGCATCACGCGCGGTCGCGCCGGCGCGCGGATCCATGAGGAGCCACCCACAGGCGCGGTGGCCGCTGCCATCGCGGGCATCCGCGCCCACCTCGCGGGCGACCTCGACGACCTGCGCTGGATCGCCCTGGACACCAGCGGTATTCCGGAATTCCACCGCGCTGTCTACACCGTCACGCGCGCCATCGACCCGGGCCACACCCTCAGCTACGGCCAGGTCGCCCATCTCGTCGGCGCCCCCGGCGGCGCACAGGCGGTCGGCCAAGCCCTGGGCCGTAACCCGATCCCGCTGATCATCCCGTGCCACCGCGTCCTGGCCGCCGATCACGCCTTACACGGCTTCTCCGCCCCCGGTGGCATCGACACCAAGCAGCGCCTCTTGGCCATCGAGCGCACCCCAGGCTTCGGCGAGCCCACCTTGTTCTGAACGACCGCTGCCGGGTCGGTCGAAAACCGACACCAGCCACGACAAACGGGCGTGCCCCCGGCAGCGAGCCGCGACACCGACGCGCCCAGCGCACCTCAACCACCGGTTTCGAGCGAAGCGAGACCGAGCATCCGCCGTACGCGAGCCACAAGGGGGCCGCGAACACCCAGCGCCGCAGGCGCTGGAAAAATTACAGCCCCGGGTGGGCGCGGTAGAAGTCGCAGGGTTCTCCCGTGATGTAGCCGTCCTCGCAGCCGAAATAGGTCTGGATGCAGGCGTTCGTCGAGCAGCCGAGTTCGATCAGTTTCTGCCTGATCCGGGCGTTGCGCTCCTGCGGCGTCTCGGTCTTGGGCGGCACCGCCGCCGAGCGAGGCGCGGAACTGGGGACCGGCTGCGGCTGCCGGTCCGAGCATCCGGCGGCCAGGACCAGTGCGGTCGCGATCGCCGCGATCACCGCGCTCGGCCGCACGGTCATCCCACGCTCCCGGACTCGCCGCGCATCAGCGCGCCGAGGGACTCCCGATCGGTGACGTCCATCTTGATACAGGCTCGGTAGAGATGGCCTTCGACAGTGCGCACCGAAACGGTGAGCCGGTCGGCGATCTGCCGGTTGGACAGGCCCGCGGCGACGAGGTTGGCGATCTCGCGTTCCCGCGCGGTCAAGGGCAACGGCTGCGCGGCCTGCCGCAGCGCGGGGGTGCTCGCTCCACCGCAGGCCGCGGCGAGCCGGTTGGCCGTGGCGGCGGACTCCAGCAACTTGCGCCGATCCCCGGCGCGCTCGTGCGCCGAGGCGGCATGCGCCGCGGCGTCGGCGGCCGACAGCAGCGCGCCGATGCGCTCGAATTCGGCTGCGGCCGCGTCCAGCCCGGGTCCATCGTGGGCGGCGAGCGCCACCGCGTGGCGCGCTTGTGCCTGTACCAGCCGCCCTTCCACCCGGTCGGCCAGTTCCGCCAGTCGTCCGGACACGGAATGGTCGCCGAAGCGAGCCGCGGTGTGCAGCGCCATGGCCTCGATCGCGTGCTGATGCGAGCGCGCGGCCGCGTCCGCGGCACCCACCGCGATGCGGATGGCGGGCGTCACGGTTCCCTCGGCGGCGGCCAGCCAAGCGCGGGCCACTTCCAGCTGCGGTTCGTACACGGCGCTGTGCCTGCCGCCCCGCGCGGTGGCGTCCCCGATCGACTCGGCGGCCTCGCCGGCCCGCCCGAGCGCCGAATACGCTTCGGCCAGACGGATTCGCGCGGGGAACATCCACGCGGCCGCGCCCTCCGCGGCCAATGCGGCCAGCGCCTGTTCCAGATTCTCGATGCCGTCCAGGAACCGGCCCTGCGCCACATCGACGGTGCCTTGCAGGATCTTCGACATACCCCAGGCCAGATACTGGCCCGGCGCGGAATAGCCGACGAACGCCCCCGCGCAGCGCCTGGCGGCCTCCAGATCGCCCGCGAAGGCCAAGGCGAGCACCTCGGCGTGCGTGGACATGAAGCGGTTGAGCCCGTCGATGTGCTCTTCCACCTCGTGCCCGCGGGCCGCGTACTTCCTGGCGTCCTCGGCCTTACCCATCAACGCCGACGCCAAGCCGCCGCCGAACGACGCCCACCACACCGCCCACGGCGGCGCGCCGTCGGCGGACATCACCGCCTCCGCCTCGGCGATCGCGTCGTCGACGCGGTTCTCGTTCACCAGGCTGGCGGACGCCAGACCGGTGAAGATGGCCGCGATCTTCGGATGCCGCACCTTCCCGCGCACCAGCTTCAGCACCTCGTCGGCGCGATCGGCATCGCCCATGGCCCACAACAGGTTCGCCACCCTGGTGCTGCCCCAGCGCGCCAGCTGCACCTCGTCGAGCTGGTCGGGGTCGAAGCTGGCCAGGGTGCGCTCGGCCTCGATCCGGTGCCCCTGCCAGAGCAGGGCGCGCGCCAGCAGGTCGGCGGCCTCCACACCGCCGCGCCGCTCCACCGCGGCGCGGGCGAAACGCTCGCCGAGCGGCAGATTCGCCAGACCGATCGCGTCGGCCGCGGCCGCCTCGAACAATTCCAGATCCGCGGATTTATCACTGTCCAACGCCAATTCGGCAAGCCGGATGCGGTCGGCGGCGGAATTTATCCGGCGTTCCTTGAGCGACGAATACAACCGGCCGCGCAGCCGCCGCGCCGAGGCGATGCCGAGCCTGCGGCGGATCACCTCACCGAACAGCGGGTGGTTGTAGCGCACGATCAGGTCGCGCGAATTCTCCACCACCCGGATCACGCCGCGCGTTTCGGCGGCTTCCACCGCGTCCTCGCCCGCCAATTCGGCGAGCACGTCGAGATCGATCGGCTCGCAGAAGGTCAGCAGTTCCAGCACCCGCAGCACCGGCTCCGGCAACTGCTCGACCCGGTCTTCCAGCAGCGCGGCCAGCTCCGAGGTCACCGCCGCGCGTCCACGCAGTTGCCACACGCCGTTGACCTGACGCAGCGTGCCCGCCTCCAGCGCTCCCTCGACCAAATGCCGCAGGAACAGCGCGTTCCCGGCGGAGGACTCCCACATCAGATTGGCGGTGAACCCCTCGAGCTGCCCGCCGAGCATCGACTCCACCAGTTCGACGCTCTGACGCTGGGTGAACGGCCGCAGGTCGATGCGGGTCAGGTGGCCGTCTTTCCACAGTGAGGTGACCGCGTCCGGCACCTGGACTCCACTGCGCACGGTCACCACGATGTGCGCGGCTTTGTCGATCGCCAGTTGCAGCAGCAGCGTGGCGGAGAGCTGATCGAGCAGGTGCGCGTCGTCGACGCCGATCACCGTGTCACCGTCGGCGAGCAACGCCTCGCGCGCCGCCGACATGAACGTGACCGGGTCGTGCGCCGTGTAGACCCCGACCATGTGCGCGAACACGCCCAGCGGGATGCTGCGTGCCGACTCGGTGCCCGCCACCCAGCGGACGTTGCCCCCGATCGCGGAGGTGGCATGCCGGGCCAGGGTGGTCTTGCCCACCCCGGCGTCGCCGGTCAATACCACGCCGACGTGCTCCGGACCGGTCAGCGCCGCACGGATCGCCTCGAATTCGCTCTCGCGCTCGATCATCGGCCAGTTCCGAGCCATGTTCTAACTGTAGTTCTTCACCGATCATGATCGAAGCCGAGCGAGCACGATAGATGTGGCGAATTTCTGGTGATCTTGCCGAATTTCCGCTGGCCGACGCGGAATTCGAACAGGTTCTAACCCAGTACGTCGTGCCGGACGATGGTCTGGTCGCGCCCGGGACCCACGCCGATGCAAGAAATACGCGCGCCGGACAGCTCCTCCAATCGCAACACGTACGCCTTGGCGTTGGCGGGCAGCTCCTCGAAGGTGCGCGCACCGGAAATGTCTTCCCACCAACCGGGCATTTCCTCGAAAATGGGCTTGGCGTGATGGAATTCGGTCTGCGTGGTCGGCATCTGCTCGACCCGCTCGCCGTCGACCTCGTAGGCGACGCAGATCGGCACCGTCTCCAGACTGGATAGAACGTCCAGTTTGGTGAGGAAGTAGTCGGTGATGCCGTTGACCCGGGTGGCGTAGCGCGCGATCACCGCGTCGAACCAACCGCAGCGGCGGGCGCGCCCGGTGGTGACGCCGACCTCGCCGCCGGTCTTGGCCAGGTAGGCGCCGAACTCGTCGAACAGTTCGGTGGGGAACGGCCCGGAACCGACCCTGGTGGTGTAGCACTTCAGGATGCCGAGCACCGTGTTGATCTTGTTGGGTCCGATGCCGGCGCCGACGGCAGCGCCGCCCGCGGTCGGGTTCGACGAGGTGACATACGGGTAGGTGCCGTGGTCCACGTCGAGCAGGGTGCCCTGCGAGCCTTCCAGCAGCACCGTCTCACCGCGCTCCAGCGCCAGGTTCAGCCGCAGTCTGGTGTCGGCGATCCGATGCTTGAAGCTGTCGGCCTGGGTGAGCACCTCGTCCACCACCTGCTGCGGGTCGAGCGCGCGGCGGTTGTAGATCTTGACCAGCACCTGGTTCTTGAACTCCAGCGCCGCCTCGACCTTCTGGGTGAGGATCTTCTCGTCCAGCACGTCCGCCACCCGCACGCCGACGCGGGCCACCTTGTCCTGGTAGCACGGCCCGATACCGCGGCCGGTGGTGCCGATCTTCTTGTTGCCGAGGAAGCGTTCGGTGACCTTATCGATGGCCACGTGGTACGGCATGATCAAGTGCGCGTCGGCCGAGAGCAGCAGTCCGGAGGTGTCGACGCCGCGCTGTTCCAGACCCGCCAGCTCGTCCAGCAGCACGCCGGGATCGACGACGACACCGTTGCCGATGACATTCGTCACGCCGGGGGTCAGGATGCCGGAGGGGATCAGGTGCAAGGCGAAGTTGTCGCCGTTGGGCAGCACCACGGTGTGACCCGCGTTGTTGCCGCCTTGGTACCGAACCACCCAGTTCACCCGACCACCGAGCAGATCGGTTGCTTTGCCCTTCCCCTCGTCGCCCCACTGGGCGCCGATCAGGACGATTGCCGGCATGGTCGTGTCTCCTACGGTTCGACAGGCAACACTGGTGTGTTGCAGCTACCTGCCGTACTGAGGCGGTGGCCGGAAGCACAGTCTAGCCGACGCGTCCCGGGCGGCAGCGCGGCGGATCTCGTCGTAGGCTCGACAACCGTGTGGCCGCGGCCGGGCAGGGCTAAGGTTGCACGGCACGCCGAGCGGCAGCGCGGCGTGCACGGGCGAGCCGCAGCGGGTTCGCCCGGCGATGGCGAGGGGCCCGACGGTGTCGGCTCGAACCGAGGAGGGTGTACGGCAGCTTGAGTACCCATGTTCTCCGCTGCGACGGCGCTCCCGTACCCATCGCGCTCGCGGCGCTGCCGACCACCCAGACGGCCGTCGTCCCCGATACCGCCGTGATCGATGAGCTGCTCCCCGTGCTGGCCGCCGACAGCCTGCCGCGCCTGATCGTGCTGGGTGACGACGCCGCGCTGGCCGCGGTGCTCACCCACCTGATGCGCACCGAGCGCCTGCACGTGGAGATCGGGTACGTGCCGGTCGAGAAGACCTACGCCTCGCGTGTGTACCAGACCGGCACCGGCAACGCCGCCGCCAAGCGCGCCATCGGAGGCCGCGCCGTGGAGGCGCCGCTGGTCCGCGACGACACCGGCAAGGTGCTCGCGGGACGGGCGGTGATCACCGGCATCGGCGGCGATCGGCTCGAAGGCGAGGCCTACGTCGACGACACGCTGTTGTTCTCCGGCGAGGTGACGGCCATGCTCGTCTCGCCGTGCCTCGAACCGCCCGGTGTGCGGGCCGCCGTGCGGCGCAGGTTCCGCAAACGACGCTGGGTGGAGGGGCGAGCGGTGCAGCTCGGCACGCCGGGCGCGATCGTGACCAGGGACGGCGTCCGCGCCGATCGCCCGGTGCCGCGCTCGAGTTTCTACCGCCATCACGAACCCTGGCTGCTGGTGCGATGAGTTCCTCCCTGAACCGCCGGTCGCGTGCGGTCCGGCCGAGCCCGGTGTTCCTGCTCGTGCTGGTGGTGACCGCCGTCGGCGGCGCGCTGGCCTGGGATGCCCCGCTGGACTCCACCAGAGCCAAGGCCGGTGTGTTCGTCCTCGTGGTGTTCGGCTGGGTGGTCTCGCTGTGCCTGCACGAGTTCGCCCATGCGTACACGGCGTGGCGCGCGGGTGATCGCGAAGTGGAGTTGCGCGGCTATCTGACGCTCAACCCGCTGAAGTACAGCCATCCGCTGCTGTCGATCGTGTTGCCCATGGTGTTCATCGCGCTGGGCGGGATCGGCCTGCCGGGCGGCGCGGTCTACGTGCACACGCACAATGTCGCGCCGCGCACGCAGCGGATCATCAGCGGCGCGGGGCCCGCCGTGAACGTGCTGTGCGCCGTGCTGCTGCTGGCGACCGTCCGGATCTGGGGAAGCTCCGGCACGCACGCCGCGTTCTGGTTCGGCCTGAGCTTCCTCGCGTTCCTGCAGATCACGGCGGCGCTGCTGAACCTGGTCCCGCTGCCGGGCCTGGACGGCTACGGCCTCGTCGAGCCGTCGCTGAGCTACCAGACCAGGCGCTCGCTCGACCAGTTCAAGCCGTTCGGCATGCTGATCCTGTTCGCGCTGCTGTTCACGCCCGCGATCAACCAGGTGTTCTTCGACGCGGTGTACGCGCTGTTCGAACTGTCCGGCGTTCCGTCGAACTGGTCGCGCTTCGGCAGCTACCTGACGCGATTCTGGACCTGATCTCCGGCGACTCGCCGTGCCGCGCGGGCGCGGGGCCGCCCGGTCGGGTTGCCGAACGGCCCCGCTTCTTCGCCGTGTCCGATCCCGCCCCCTCCCGGCTGCCACACCCCTTGGCCGGGAGGTCCTTTCGTCCACGTGCGAAGCGGTCGACCGCGATACCCCGCGACTCGCGGTCACATCGCAAAGCTACGTCCGGACGACGCGCGGAACCCGAGTAGCGGACTACCCGAAGATCGAATTCGCGGCGCGCCGTGTCCGGCGCAGACCACTGTGCCCGGCACGAATGTCCGAATACCGCTGAGTAGTACGGCTTCAGACCTCGGGCCGCACGTAAGGGTTCTTGACCGTCGGCGGCAGCAGGGCAATCGCCGAGATACGTTGCACGCCACACACCTGCATCAGGTCCACCAGCGTCGAACGCACCTGCGCGAAGACGACATGCGCCGAAAGCCCCGCGCCGGCTACCAATTCCGGTCGCGCGCCCTTCGCGACCGAGCGCAATACGCGGGCCGCCTCGGCGCGGTCGGGCTGCTCGCCGGGGTCGGCCAGCATCATCCGGCGCACCACGTCGACGGCCTGGCCGAGCCGCTCCACTTCGTCGATCAAGCCCGGGTTGAGGATTTCGTCGTCGCGCACCAGAGTCAGGGAGCGCCGCAACAGGACTCGGGTGTTGCGGATGGCGTTGTCCAGCGGATCGGCCGTGGCCCTGATGCATTCGAGACGGGGACGGGAGTTCCAGTACAGCGGCGAGATCCGGCTGATCTCGCGCCCGCCCTCCAGGGTGGCGCGCAAGGAATCGATCTGCGGCTGGGTGGCGCGCATCGCGGTGAGCGCGCGGTACAGCTTCTCCGGATCCTGTTCGAGCAGGCCGTCGGCGCACTCGGTGATCGATCTACCCATCACGCCGAGGATGTCCGCGGCCAGCGTGCGCGCCCTGCGCACGGGATGCAGGGGGATCGCGGCGACCACCAGCACGCCGACCAGACCGCCGACCAAGGCGTCGATCATGCGGGAAAGGCCGCCGCCCGCCGAGGGCGGCAGCAACGTCGCGACCAGCACGGCGGAGCCCGCCGCCTGCACGGTGATGACCGGACCGCCGTCCAGGAACACCGCCGCGGCCATGGCGACCGCCACCACCAGCGCGATCTGCCACACGCCGGTCCCCGCGTAAGAGATGAACAGATCGCCGATGCCGATGCCGACCGCGACACCGACCACCAGCTCCACCGAGCGACGCAGCCGCGCGCCGAAGGAGATGCCCATCGACACCACGGCGGCCGTCGGCGCGAAGAACGGCAGCGCGTGGCCGATGACGTGATGCGCCAGGAACCAGGCCAGCGCGGCGCCGACCGCGCACTGGACGATCGGCAGCGCCGATCGGCGCAGCCGGGTCCACGAGGCGCGCAACCGCGCCGCGCCGCGCGCGCGGGCCACGCCGAACCGGGACATCGGATCGAACGCACCCGGCGCCCGGCCGCTACCCGTCATCGAATCGCTACGCGGTGCTCCGATCACTACGAACTCAGTCGAGACCGAGCTCCGCGGCCGCGTTGGGGTCGCAGTCTTCGAGCAGGTCCAGGCAGCGCGCGTACTCGTCGTTCTCGCCGATCGCCTTGGCGGCGCGGGCCAGCGCGCCGACGCTGCGCAGGAAGCCGCGGTTGGGTTCGTGGCTCCACGGCACCGGACCGAAGCCCTTCCAGCCGTTGCGGCGCAGCAGGTCGAGACCGCGGTGGTAGCCGGTGCGGGCGAACGCGTACGCGGCGACGATGTCGTGGTTGACCGCATCGTCCCCGGCCTCGCCACGGGACAGCGCCGCCTCGGCGAGGTGGGCCCAGGCGATGGAGGCGGCGGGGTGCTCGGCCGCGACCCGCACCGGATCGGCGCCGTCGAGGAGCGCGTCCTCGGCGTCGGAGAGTTCTGGTAGCAACACCGGTTGCGGTCCGAGCAGGTCACCGAACGAGGTCATGCGGTTCATTGTGCACCGCACGACGGTTTGCTCGTCAGGCGGCTTCGCTCGGGCGGGGAGACGGGCCGCCGCTGTTTCGCCCTAGGCCCGTGTGCCCGGCCCGGCCCCATCGAACGGCTGTCCGGGCCCGGCCCGGCACCCGGCGGTGCGCCGCCCCGCGGACGGCTGTTTCCAGCTCGTTCCGGCGATGCCGTCCCCCGATTCCCGCCCCTGCGCGGTCCGCCGCGCGAGTCGCCCGGCGTCCGTTCGGATCGGCGTGGACTGATGCCGGACCTCGCCGGGCGACGACCATTAGGCTGGCCGTCGAGTTCAAACAGTTCCGCTTTGACGAGGGGTGTGCGTGTCCGACCCGAACGACGAGAAGAATCCGGCGCCCAGCAGCGCCGAACCGGCCGACGCCGCCGGGGCCGACGCACGCCCCGGCGCTGCCACGAACCGCACCCCGGCCGCGGACAAGAGCGGCCCGGCGGCATCCGCCGCGCCCACCGAACGCATCGCCAAGGCGCAGCGGCCGAATGCCGGCAGCGGCACTTCCGCCTCGGGTCCTGGCGCGTCGGCGGCGAGCCAGAAGGGGGAGGCGGGCGCACGCGGTCCGGTTCCCAGCGCGCCGGGAGCCCAGGCACCCGCCGAACCCGGCAGCGGTCCGACCTCGTCCAAGGGCACCGACGCGACGCCGAACGCGGGGGGCACGAAACCATCGAACGGCCCTGCGAGCAAACCGAACTCACCGGCCTACGCCCAGAGGTCCGGCGGCTCCGGACCGGCGGCGGGCACTGCGCAGAGCGCGGGGGCCGGGCAGCCGCCCTCCCCCGGAGCTGCCAGCGGCGCGAAGCCTGTAACCCCGGACAACCGGACAGGTTCCGTCGCACGACCTGCTTCCTCGAATCCCCCCGCTGCCGGAGCCCGGAGTGAGTCGGCCGCACCCAAGGCCGGTGGCGCGACCTCCGAGGGCACACCGTCGTCCGGTCCGGCCTCCGACGCGAAGGCTCCGTCGCCGAGTTCAGCACCGAGGCCCGCGGGCGGCGCACCGGTCTCGGGCGGCGCAGGTAAACCGAATCCCCCTGCCGCCGCGCAACCCCAAGCAGGCCGACCTGCCACAACACCGACGGGCGGCCAGAACACGCCATCACCCTCCGCCTCCGCACCGGGCGCCGGAAAACCGAACGCCCCCACACAACCCCAGGGGAACCGACCTGCCACAACACCGGCAGGCAGCCAGAACACGCCACCGACCTCCGGCTCGGCACCGGGCAGCGCCGGTAAAACGAACACCCCCGCCGCCGCGCAGCCCCAAGCGGGCCGACCTGCCGCTACACCGGCAGGCAACCAGAACACGCCACCGTCCACCGGCTCCGCACCGGGCGCCGGAAAACCGAACGCCCCCACACAACCCCAGGGGAACCGACCTGCCACAACACCGGCAGGCAACCAGAACACGCCACCACCCGCTTCGAGCGCCCCGGGCGCCAAGGGCATGGCGCCTTCCGGCCCCGTAGGTCCCGGCCGGGCGAACGCCCCGGCGGACAAGGTCGGTGGCCAAGCGCGCTCCGGTGCGGGCGCGTCCGGACCGCATCGGCCCCATGGCGCCGATGCGGAGACCGCGGAGATCGACAGCAAGTCCGCGGCGAAGTCGGAGGCCGATGGCGCATCGAAGGCAGGTTCCGCGCCGAACCAGCCACAGGCCAGCGGCGCACCGAAGTCCGGTTCCGCGCCGAACCCACCGCAGACCGGTGCACCGAAGCCCGCTACCGCGCCGAACCAGCCCGCATCCGGCAGCGCAGCGCAACCCACTACCGCGCCGAACCAGCCGGGCGACGCGCGCACCGTGGTGATCAAACGGGATCAGACTCCGTCGGGTGCCGCGCGCGGTTCCGCGCCGGGGACGCCCTCCGCCAGCGGACCCGCTTCGAAAGACGCAGCGCGGCAACCAGTTCAACCCGCCAAGGGCCAGGCGACGCCCGAGTCCGGCGCGAAAGCGGGACCGGCGGCCGCCGCGAAGAGGGGGACGCCGGGCGAGTCCGCTCCCCCCGGCAAGCCCACCGGCTCCGAAGCGCGGAACACCCCCACCCCGCAGGGCGGCGAATCCGCGACCGTCGTGATACGCAAGCCGCAGCCACCGGCCGGACCGGCTCCCGCGCAGGAACGCGCCGCCGAATCCGCTCCGGCCGAGGCACAGAACCCGCCCGGTTCGGATGACGTGACGATGGCGATGCCGGTGGTCGGCCTGGACGACGCGAAGACCGTCGCGCTGCCCATCCAACGTCCCGCCGATGGTGGCAAACCCGGCACCGATCGCGTGGTCACGCCACCGGCGGGCCCGGTCCCGGTCACCAAGCCGCCGAGCACGCCGCGTCCGGCTCCCGGTCCCAAACAGCCCGGCCCGCACGGCCCGGCCGCGCCGCCGCAGCACGGACCGGGCGTCGAGGACACCCGCCCGTCGCCGCAGCGCCCGCAGGGACGGCCGCGGCAGGTGGCGACCGCGCCGTCCCCCGCGGACGTCCAGCAGACCGTGCCCGCGCAGTCGATGGGCGATCCGCGCGCGCCGCAGACCCGGCCCGTCGCACCGCCGCAGCGGATCCCCCCGGCGCCGCAGCAAGGCGCGGGCGCGTCGGCCACCGGCCCCGCTCGGCCCGATCGACGGCTGATCGTGTTCGGTGCGGCGGCCGTGGCGGTGCTCGCGCTGATCGGGGTGATCATGGCGCTGGTCACGATGTCCGGCGACGAGTCGCCCGAGGCTCAGGTGCGCAGCGCCATCACCAGCTACACCGACGCGCTGAAGAGCGGCGATCTGGACGCGCTGCGCTCCACCACCTGCGGTCCGCTGCACGACTTCTATCAGGGCATCCCGAGCGACCAGTTCGCCGGCGTGCACAAGTTGTCGATGGAACGCAAGAACATCCCAGTGGTGGACAGCATCGACGCCATCCGCATCACCGACGGCACCGCCATCGCTCAGGCCACGGTGTACACCGAGGCCGACCCGGCAAAGCGGTCCGCACGAACCTTCGACCTGCAGCGCACCGACGACGGATGGAAGGTCTGCGACCCGCCCTCCAGCACTCAGTAACCGCACGGCGTTGTGATAGCGGGCACGCATCGATGCCGGTCACGCACGTCACACTCACCTGGTCAATGGTCCGATCCGGCAGTAGCATGGCCCGGATCATGAGCAGGGAGCAGACGATGGCGCGGCCGGAAATCGATGTCGTCCCGGTGACGCCGATCGGGCAGCGATTCCGGGTGCGTGACCACTACGAGGTCGGCCGGGAGAAGGTCAGGGAATTCGCCCGCGCGGTGCAGAACCACCACGCGGCCCACCAGCGCGAAGCCGACGCACGCGCGCTCGGGTACCCCGGGCTGATCGCGCCGCCGACCTTCGCCTCGGTGATCGGGATGAGCGGGACCAGGGCGCTGCTCGACTCGGTGCTCACCGAGTACGACCTCTCGCAATTCCTGCAGACCGATCAGGTCTTCGAGATCTACCGGCCGATCCTGGCCGGCGACCGGGTGCGCAGCGAGATCATCATCGAATCGATCCGCCAGTTCGGCGACAACGACTTCATCCTGGTGCGCTTCTCGCTGAGCAATCAGCACGGCGAGGTCGCCATCGTCGGGTCGACCACGATCGTCGCGCGCCGCGGCGCCGATGTCGACGCCACGCTCGACGACGTGGTGGAGAACATCATGATGCACGGCCGTCCGGTCGAAGCCGGGAGCGCCGACTTCGCGCCCGACGACGTGCTGGTGTCGCTCGGCGTCAGCCCGTTGGTGGAGCCGGAGCGGCACGAGCCCACCCCCGTGCACACGCTGCCGGCCTTCGACGACCTCGCGGCGGGCGATCGGCTGCCCGACGGCGCGTTCCGGCTGACCCGCGGCGACCTGGCGAACTACGCGGGCGTGTCCGGTGACGCCAACCCCATCCACTTCAGCGACCACGCCGCGCAGCTGGCCGGTCTGCCGACGGTGGTCGCGCACGGCATGCTGACCATGGGCTTGGCCGGTGGCTATCTCACCTCCTGGCTGGGCGATCCCACCGCGATCCAGAAGTTCAGCGTGCGGTTCTCCGGCTTCGTCCCGGTCGCCGCCGACGCGGCGGGCACGGTCGAATTCACCGGACGGATCAAGTCGCTCGACTCCGCCGCGCGCACCGCGACCATCCTGCTCGGCGGCACCTCCGAGGGGCGCAAGTTGTTCGGCCGCGCGCTGGCCGAGGTCCGGCTCCGCTGACCGGAGCGGATCACTCGCCGACGGCCGAGTGCATCAGATAGACGTTGTAGTCGCTCCAGGTCGACATGGTGAAGTACAGATCAGGGCCCGACGACCACGGGTGGATGAATCCGCCGTACAGCTCCGGGTAGCTCAGCGCCGACACCGTCGGCGTGCTGTCGGACCACACGCCCTGCGGTGTGTCCGCCTCGCGGACGACGAGTGCGGCTTTGGTGGTGTCCAGATAGCTCATCTGCCAGACGCCGCGGGCGGTGTCGTAGCGGACCGACAGTTCACCGACGGGGCCGTCCACGATCGGAGTGGCCGAGCCGAAGCCACCGACAGGGGTCCAGGCTCCGTCTCGCCAGTACTGGTAGGCGGTGGTGTTGAGCAGCTGGTCTTCCGGCACCCGCGCCAGCCCGACCGCGCCGAGGCGGGTGTTGGGTGTGCCGAACATGTAGACGTAACCCCCGTGCGGCACCATCGCGCTGACCTGGAAGTTCGCCAGTCCGAAGATGTTGTCCCAGCGGGCGTGCGGATCTTTCGTCCAGGTCTGGCCGTGGTCGTCGGAGTAGGCGATGCCGCCGTAGTTGGTGAAGAACGTGCCCGGCAGGCTGTTCCAGGTCCGGATGGACATGTAACTCAGGTACTGCCGCCCGCCCAGCGCGAAACCCGAGGTGGGAATGGTGGTGACCTCGACGTTGTCGAGCTTGCGGCTGGAGAGCACCTCGGCCGCGTGGCAGCGGTCGTCGGTGACCATCCGGTCGAAGGTCACCCCGTCGGCGAGGTCGCGGTCGGTGCTGAAGGCGAGCACGTTGCTGCGCCAATCCAGTCCCATGCCGCCGGGCGGATGGAAGCCGCGTCCGACGGTGTCGCCGAAGGCGGTCGCGATCTCGCCCGGTGCGCTCTCCCACATGATGCCGAGGTCGGTGCCGTCCACCTGCCAGCGTTTATCGGTGCGGTTCACCGAGTTCGCACCGGTCAGCTTCGCCACCTCGCGAGCAGGGCCGAGGCGCGGCGCCGGGCGGGCGGGTGACTGCGCCGCGGGTTCGACCGGCGGCTGCACCGGCGGCGGAGGAGGCGGCACCTGGCCGGGGTCGGGACCGGGGCCGGGGATCGCGAAGTGGAACGGTTTGGGATTGAGCAGGATCTCCGGCATCCCGAGCTGTGCGGCGAGACTCGGTGGGGGCGCGGGCAGATCGGTGAGATCAGGGCATGGATTGGCGCAGGGGTCCGGCGGGAGTTCCATCCGCGTTCGCTTCGGCGCCGGTTCCGGCAGCTGCGCCGGGAGCACGGTGACCACCGGATAGGGAATCGGCACCTCCAGCGTTTTCGGCACCAACGGCTCGTGGGTCGCCACCGGGTCGGTCGCGCACGGCCCGACTCCCGCGAGCGAGCCCGCCGTTTCGGGCTCGGCGGCGGCACGCCCGTCGGTGTAGACGAGCATTCCCGCGCCGACCACGACCGCGCCGATCGCGGCGAACATTCGCATCGCCATTGCAAACCCCTCGAAATCCATTGCGGACACGAACCTTGCGAAGACGAACCAGCGGAACGACCCTACCCCGTTCGCCTTTCGACCACCGGCAGACCGACACGCTCATTTAAAAGTACGAATTTGCTTCATTTACAGGGTGAAACGCTCCATGCTTGCTAGTGTCCGTTCCGCGACGGCTCCAGTCGGGGAGAGCCGCCGTCCGGGCTTCACTCCGGTCATAGTTCGAAACCGTTGCCGCCGAGCATGTTCGATCATGCCCGGCCCCGACCAAGAACGGATCACATGAAGAACGCACTCCTGCGTGCCGCGCTCGGCATCGGCACCGCCGGCCTCCTGGCCACCACCGTGGTGTCCCTCGGCTCACCGGTGGCGGCAGCGCAGCCGGACGACACCCAACCCGTCTACTACAAGAACTGCGCGGCAGTGCGGGCGGCAGGCAAAGCGCCGTTGCTGCGCGGCGAACCGGGTTACGCCCCGCACCTGGACCGGGACAACGACGGAATCGCCTGCGAATAAGGCACACCGGCCGATCCGGGAGCAGGATGGAGGGCGTGACCAAGTCAGTTCTCCGTGTCGCGTCCGCGATCGGGGCGGCGCTGCTGGCGGCGGGCGCGAGCGCGCTCTTGCCGTCGGCGGCGTCCGCCGTCCCGCCTCCGGCCGTCGCGATCGCCGGACCGCACGACGACCACCCGATCCCGCACAACCGGACCGGACCGAAGGGCGACAGCGCGCGACCCGAGGAACCCGCCGAGCGGTCCCCGAAGATCTACACCGACTGCGACCAGGTGCGCGCCGAGGGCGCCGGACCGCTGTACCGCGGGCAGCCCGGTTTCAACGCCCACCTGGACCGGGACGGCAACGGCATCGCCTGCGACTAGTGCAGCGCCTGGAAGGTCAGGATCGTCCCGCCGATCCTGATCTGATCGCCGTCGGCGAGCAGTACGCCGCTGTCGATCGCGTCGTCGTTGACGAAGACGCCGTTGGCCGAATGCAGATCCTTGATCAGCAGGCCGGAGCGACTCGGCATGATGTGCGCGTGATAGCGGCTGGCCCGCGGATCCTCCAGCACCAAGTCGTTGTCGGTCATCCGGCCGATCCGCAGGCCGCCCTGCGCGATCGCCACCACGCGACCGTCCGCCATCCGCAACTGGCCGGCGCGCACCGCACGCGGCACCTCGGTGACCGTCTCGGTCATCGCCGCGGCCAAGCGTTCCACCTGCCGTAGTTCGACCGTGCTCAGCGGCTCCTGCCGCAGCACCCGCTGCTCCAGGTCGATCAGCGCCGGTCCCGGGTCGATACCGAGCTCGTCGGCGAGCACGCCGCGCACCTTCCTGCACGCCTCCAGCGCGTCCGCCTGCCGCCCGGACAGATACAGCGCGGTGATCAACTGGCCCCACAGCGGTTCCCGCAGCGGGTGCTCATTGGTCATCGCGACCAGCTCACCGATCACCGAAGACGCCCGCCCGCAGGCGATCTCGGCGTCGATCCGGGCCGAGGCCGCCAGCAGCCGCTCCTCGTCCATGGCGGTGGCGAATCCGTCGGCGAACTGCAATCCGGCCAGATCGGCCAGCGCCCGGCCGCTCCACTCGCGCAGCGCGGAGCCGAACAGCTGTGCCGCCCCGGCGTGGTCGCCCGCCTCGGCGGCGCGTGCGCCGGCCTCCCGCGCCGCCTGGAAACGGCCGAGATCGCACGCCGTCTCGTCGATCTCCAACCGGTAGCCCGACGACTCGGTGCGCAGCACCGCCGCCGGGTCGACGCCGGAATTGCGCAGCGCCTTGCGGATGTTCGAGACGAAAACCTGCAGACTGGCGGCGTAGGCGTCGGGCGGCTCCTCGTTCCAGACCAGATCGGCGAGCGCGGCCGACGACACCGCGCGCCGCCGATTCACCGTGAGCGCGGCGAGCAGAGCCCGCGGTTTGGGCCCGCCGACGGCCACCGGTTCACCACCGACGAGCAGCCGAACGGGCCCGAGCACGCGCACATCCAAACTCATGTGCACCAAGCCGGGTGTATCAGGATCAAGCGCTGATCGAGCGTCCAGCCGACTTCAGGTCGTTGCACGCCTCCACCACGCGCGCCGCCATCGCCGCCTCGGCCTTCTTCAGGTAGCTGCGCGGGTCGTAGGCCTTCTTGTTGCCCACTTCGCCGTCGATCTTCAGCACGCCGTCGTAGTTGGCGAACATGTGCCCGGCGACCGGACGGGTGAACGCGTACTGGGTGTCGGTGTCGACGTTCATCTTCACCACGCCGAAGCGCAGCGAGTCCTCGATCTCGGACTTCAGCGAGCCGGAACCGCCGTGGAAGACGAAGTCGAACGGCTGCGCGTCGGCGCCGAGGCCGAGCTTGGCCGCCGCGACGCGCTGGCCCTCGGCGAGCACCTCCGGCTTGAGCACCACGTTGCCCGGCTTGTACACGCCGTGCACGTTGCCGAAGGTCGCCGCGAGCAGGTACTTGCCGTTCTCGCCCGCGCCGAGGGCGTCGATGGTCTTCTCGAAGTCCTCCGGCGAGGTGTAGAGCTTCTCGTTGATCTCGGCCTCGACGCCGTCCTCCTCGCCGCCGACGACGCCGATCTCGACCTCGAGAATGATGTTCGCCGCGTGCGTGGCCTTCAACAGCTCCTTGGCGATCTCGAGGTTCTCATCGATCGGGATCGCGGAGCCGTCCCACATGTGCGACTGGAACAGCGGGTTGCGGCCCGCGTTGACCCGCTCCTGGGAGATCGCCAGCAGCGGACGGACGAACGTGTCCAGCTTGTCCTTCGGGCAGTGATCGGTGTGCAGCGCGATGGTCACGTCGTACTTGGCCGCCACCACGTGCGCGAACTCGGCCAGCGCCACCGCGCCCGTGACCATGTCCTTCACGCCCTGGCCGGAGCCGAATTCCGCGCCGCCGGTGGAGAACTGGATGATGCCGTCGCTGCCGGCGTCCGCGAAGCCCTTGATGGCCGCGTTGACGGTCTCCGACGACGTGCAGTTGATGGCCGGGAAGGCGAAGGAATTGGCTTTGGCCCGACCGAGCATCTCGGCGTAGACCTCCGGAGTCGCGATGGGCACTGTAAGACCTCCGTGTTGTGCGGCAAAGACCTATTTTGTCAGCCTTCACCCTAAGGCAGCGGTGTTTCGCCTGGTATGCAGGGAGGGAGTGCGCAGTTGACCCGCCGGTAATTTTGCGCACAGCACGAGCATTCTCAGGCGGAGCCGGTACTGTGGGGCCGGTAATTTGCGCTGGCAGCTTCCGACGCGGTGGCAAGCGATGCAGGCCAGCCGTATCGGGACAGGAGGCCACGTGATTCTGCAGGCAGCGACAGAATCGGTGACGAGCAACCTCGCGCTGACCGAGTTGCTCGATCCGATGCACCTGCTCACGGAAACGTGGCTGAAGGACGCGGTACTGCCGGCCATCCTGGTCATCGTCTTCATCGAGACCGGCCTGCTGTTCCCGATCCTGCCCGGCGACTCGCTGCTGTTCACCGGCGGCCTGCTCGCCGCGCAGCCGAATCCGCCGGTGTCGATCTGGGTGCTGGTGCCCGCCGTCGTGCTGGTCGCGTTCGCGGGAGACCAGTGCGCGTATTGGATCGGGCGGGCCATCGGCCCGGCGCTGTTCCACAAAGAGGACACCCGGTTCTTCAAGAAGCACTACGTCACACAGACGCACGAGTTCTTCGAGAAGCACGGGCCGAAGACGATCATCCTGGCCCGCTTCGTGCCGATCGTGCGCACGTTCATGCCGGTGCTGGCCGGTGTCTCCAAGATGGACTACCGCAAGTTCGTCGCGTTCGACATCGTCGGCGCGCTGCTGTGGGGCGGCGGTGTCACGGTGCTCGGCTACTTCCTCGGCAACGTCGCCTTCATCCGGGACCACGTCGAGGCGATCTTCTTGCTCATCGTCTTCGTGTCGATCCTGCCCGGCATCACCGCGGTGGCGAAGAAGCTGCTCGGCCGCAATGCCACGGCGCAGGAGCAGACCGAGGCGAAGCTGACCGCCTCGACCAGCGAGTCCACCCGCTGAAGCCGGTGCCGACCGAATCGTCGCCCCTAGCCGTGGGCAGTTTCGATCCACTGCTGTCGGCGGGCCCCGCGCTCGTCTGGACGGTGGTGCTGACCTTTGTTTTCCTCGAGTGCGCGGTGATCCTCGGGCTGTTCTTGCCCGGTGACTCGATGCTCATCACCGCGGGCATCGTGATGGCATCGCACGCGTCGGGTGAGGCGCACGTCTGGGCGCTGTCGGTGGGCGCGATGGTCGCGGCCATCGCGGGCAACCAGGTGGGCTACGTCATCGGGCACCGGACCGGACGACATCTGGTGGCCCGCAAGAACGGCAGATACATCAACGTCCGCAATCTGCAACGGGTCGCGGAGCTGCTGCATCGGCACGGATTCGTCGCGGTGCTGATCGCCAGGTGGATCCCGTGGGTGCGCACCCTGTGCCCCTCGGTCGCGGGCGCGGCTCGGATGGATCATCGCAAGTTCACCGTCGCCAGCACCATCGGCGCGATCGTCTGGGCGCCGGTGCTGTTGCTCATCGGCTACTACGCGGGCAATTTCCTGCAGCGCGTGGAGTGGCTGATGCCGATCGTGATCGGCACGCTGGTGGTCGGCCTGATCATCGGCACGGTGCTCGGGGTGCGGCACTACCGGCAGGAGATGTCCCAGCCCGCCGAGGACTTCGCGCTGGAGACAGCTCCGGGCGCCGTGCTGGAGCCCGAAAGCTGATCCGCGGTCACAGTCCCGCGGCGCTGACCTGGTAGGCCGCCTCCATGAGCAGCCAGCCGGACAACTGCACCGACATGTCGCGTCCCGGCACCTTCGACGAGGTGACCGAGCCGCCGGAGGTGAAGTAACCCGCTCCCGCGCTGCCGCCGGGCAGCTGCGCGGGCTTGCTCCAGTCGTGCCCGAACAGTGGCTCGCCCTCGACCTGCAGCCGGTTGGCCCACGCCGCCTTCGCGGACGCGGTGACGATCGCGGCGGCCGCACGGCGGTCGGCGACCTGTTGAGCGTCCTCACCCGGCAGCATCACCGCGACCAAGGCCAGGTACCGGGCCAGGATGCCGTTGAACAGCCCGCCGTCACCGCCCCCGCCGCCGTTGACCACGCCGTTGGTGGTCATGTGCTCCTCGACGGCCGCGAGCAGCCGGTGCACGCGCTCGGTGTGCCTCGGTTCGCCGGTCTGCACCGCCAGCTCGGTCTCCAGGCCGAGCACCACGCCCTGGCAGTAGGTGAACACCGGACGTTCGATCTCGCCGGAGGGCAGGTGGATGCCGTCGAGAATCAACCCGGTCTCCGGATCGCGCAGCGTCGCGTCCAACCAGTCGGACATCTCCTGGGCGCGCTGGACGCGCCCGAGACGCAGCAGCGCGATCGCGGCGGGACCGTTCGCGGGTGCGTTGAAGTAGTCCGAGCCGATGCGCCACGGCAGGCCGCCGCCGACCTCGGGCTGCCAGCCGTCGTACAGGCGCTTCTCCAACGCGACCAGCGCGGTGCGCACGTCGGCCCCCTGGGTCCGCTCCGCACGCTCCAGCGCGATGGCCAGCCAGGCCATGTCGTCGTAGTACCGGTTGGTCCAGCCGGTGATGTTGCGGAAGCGGTGCGAGCGCGCCAGCGCGGCGATTCGCTTGCGGCGCAACGGCGTCGGCGCCCGGTTCGCGGCGTCGATCGCGCACTCGATCAGATGCGCCTGCCACCAGTAGTGCCATGCGCCGAAGATTCGCTCGCGCTTGGTCGCAGGCCAGCCGACCACGCCGAGTTCGGTGCCCGGCAGCGCCCACAGCGCGCGCAGATGCCGGGAGACGATCGACGATTCGGCCATGTCGGCCCGTTCGGACCACAGCGTCGCGGGCGCGACGGCTTCCCGGTCCGCCGCTGCACGGCCGGCCGGCGGACGCGGTGCCGCGGAGCCCGTCTCGGCGTGCTCCACGCTCGGCACCTCGATATCGTCGCTCCGCGAGGTCATGGGTCAATGGTGCCAGGCCAGAACGCATTTATGCGCCCGATTTGTTACGAAAGCGATGTGCAATCGTGCCGGTGGGCTTCGGCGGGCGAAGATCGCCTGCTCAGCGCACCGAGCGCGGCCCGGCACTCACCATGCGGTCGTCAGATCGGCGTGTTGCCGGATCCAGGCGTGCATCGCGATTCCCGCGGCGACTCCGGCGTTGATACTGCGGGTGGAGCCGAACTGCGCGATCGACACCGTCATCAAGGCGGCCTGCTTGGCGTGGTCGGTGACGCCGGGGCCTTCCTGGCCGAACAGCAGCAGGCACGCGCGCGGCAGCGTGACGGTCTCCAGCGGCACCGAGCCGGGCACGTTGTCGACGGCGACCACGGTCAGTCCGGCCTGCTCGCTGAACGCCAGCAGTTCGCCGATGTCGGCATGGTGGCGGATGTGCTGGTAACGGTCGGTCACCATGGCGCCGCGGCGATTCCAGCGCCGTCGCCCGACGATGTGCACGGCCGCGGCGGCGAAAGCGTTCGCCGTGCGGACCACCGTGCCGATGTTCGCGTCGTGCCCGAAATTCTCGATCGCGACGTGGAACGGGTGCCTGCGCCGGTCTATGTCGGCCACGATCGCCTCGCGGCTCCAGTACCGGTAGGCGTCGACCACATTGCGGCGGTCGCCTCCGGCCAGCAGCTCGGGATCCAGGCGCGGGTCGTCCGGCGGCGGCTCGGCGTGCTCGCTCGCCCACGGACCGACGCCGTTCGGGTGCTCGCCCCACTCCGTCGGGCCCGGTAGATCCTGCTCCGCCGCGTCCGGCACTGGGTGACTCACCCCCACGATGCTAATTCCGGCCATCGTGCCCGCGACCGGTGGCTCAGTAGCTGGACGAACTCCCCGCGAACGCGCCTGCCAAGGCGAGCACCAGCATCAACAGCAGGAACAGCAGGCTCAGCGCCATCAGCGCGGTCGCGATGATGCCGCAGATGTACCCGGCGTTGACATTCCCCCGGCCACCGATGGTCCCACCGGACGCGTCGATCTCGTTGAGCGCCCGCTTGCCCATCACCCACGCGAAAGGCCCCATGAGCTGGCACAGCACGAGACTCAGGATGCCCAGGATCAAGATCGTGGTGGATTGCGGATGGTCCGGTGCTCCGTAGGCCCCATAGGCTGGATAGCCGTACGGCGGCGGCTGCGGCGGGTAGCTCATCAGCAGGATCGTAATGGGTGCCAGTGGGGGTGCGCACACACCACTTTTCGACGGGCAGCTTCCCTCCGCCGCCGCGTCCTGGCGGTATTACGACTCGAGAGCCGACGTCGCTGTGGTTTGTCGGCCTGGTGTGCCAAACTGGCCCCAACGCGGTATCCGTGCGGGGAGGGGAGGAAGCGATGACCGTCGAAGTGAACTGGCCTGATCATCTGCTGACCCTGGAGGACTGGATCGCGCTGCCGGAGGACAGCAGCCGAAATTACGAGCTTGTCGAGGGGGTTCTGGTCGTGTCACCGAGGCCGGTCGTGCGTCATCAATTCGCGGTCTGGCAGCTCGCGGCGCAAATCCACCCTCAACTACCGAAAGAGCTCGCTGCAGTGGGCGAAGCCGAGTTGGTGGTCGATCCGGCGCAACCTCCTACGGTGCGCGTGCCGGACGTCTTGGTCATCCGCCGCAAAGCGCTCACCGACGATCTCGCACGCGTGCATCCGGAGGATGTGAAACTCGCCGTCGAAATTCTGTCGGCTGGTTCCCGGCGAACCGATCGTGTCACCAAGTTCTTCGAATACGCCGAAGTCGGCATCGAGCACTATTGGCTCGTCGATCTCGATGAACCGGCCAGCCTCAGCGCCTACCGACTGATCGACAGCGACTACGAGCTGGTCGCCGAGCGGTCGGGCTCGGTGACAGTCGATCTGGCGGGAACGCCGGTCACGATCGACCTTGTCGCCCTGTCGAGCGATTATCTCGGCGGATAGGTCAGCACCGCCGAAGGTGTGCGGGCCTATCCTGGAGGTCTGGCACTCGGGGTGGAGGCTGGTATGGATCACGAGCGGATACTGCGCACGGTGCTCGGGGTGACCGCCGGGTATCTGATCCTGCTGGCACTGTGGCTGGGGTGGGTGGTGCACCGGACGCCGTCGGGAACGGTGCCGTATCAGATCGTGGCGCTGGTCGGGTTGTTCGGCTCGTGCCTCGGCGTCGGGATGATGCTCGCCGGGCGGCCGTCCAAGGCGGATCGTCAATTGTGGCGGCACGGCTTGGAAGGGTGGGCGACCGTCGAGGGCGTGCACCCGCTGGAGCGCACCGATCATCACACCGAACTCACCGAGCTGGATCTCGAACTCACCGTCCCCGGCTCCGAGAGTTACCGTGGCACGGTGGTTTTCGATGCCACCCCGGCCGACAAACCCCGGCTCGCGGTCGGCGAGATCCTCTCGATCCGCGTCGACCCGGCGAACCGGGATCGCATCATTCTGGTGCTGTGAGCACCGGCTTCACGTGCGCTTTCGGATCGGCGAGCAGGTATTGCGCGGCCGTGTAGGTCGCCAGGATCACGCCTTCGGTCACCCGGCGCGCCCGCTGACCGCGAGCGAACAACCGCCGCACCACGATGAGCCCGTCCGACACGGTGAACAGCAGTGCGCCGAGGCCGAGGCGACTGCGCGGATCCGCGCCGGGAATGTTCACGCCCGCAACGTTTTTCGTGCCGGGAGCCAGCGCAGGGTCCGAGGCGAGCACGGCCGCGGCCCCCAAGGTGACGCCATAGGCGGTCAGCGGTGCGGCCACCGCAGGGGCTTTCTTCCGCAGCAATCCGGCCGCACCCAGCCAGGCGGCCACCCGTGGCAGGGCCACCCCGGCGGCGGGCCTGCCACCCATACGCCACCACAGCGAGGCGTATCCGGCCTGCATCACCGCGAAGGACGACGCGCCGGCGATCAGCCTGCGGTCGTCATCCGGATCGATGAGGAGGATGTCGCCGACCGTGGCCGCGCCGAGCGACCCGATCAGCACCGTGCGCTCGGTGGACGGCAGTTCTCTGCCTTCGGTCGCCACATCCGCCGCCAGCAGCGGCATCAGCAGCGGCTTGGCGATCCACTGCGCCTTCTCCCGCCCGGTGACCGCACCGTAGACGGTGAGCGCCGCCGCCACGAGATACCCGGCTCGGAACGGCCGCATGCTCAGAAGCTCGGCTCTGCGGGCGCCGGCGGCAGCGTGACGACCTGGCCCGCGTAGCTCAGCCCGGCGCCGAAGCCGAGCAGCAACGCCGTCTGCCCGCCCTTGGCCTTGCCGGTGACCAGCATCTCCTCGATCGCGAGCGGAATGGACGCGGCCGAGGTGTTGCCGGTGTTCTCGATATCGTTGGCCATCGGGATCTCGTCGGCGAGCCCGAGGTTCTTCTTCATCAGCTCGTTGATCCTGGCGTTGGCCTGATGCGGGACGAAGACCTCGATGTCCTCCTTGGCCACGCCCGACACTTCGAGCGCGGTGGACAGCGCGCGCGGCAGTGTGACCGCGGCCCACCGGAAGACCCGAGGGCCCTCCATGCGCAGCGACATCCGGCCGACCGGATCCACGGCCGGGTCGAGCCCCTGCATGGCCTGCGCGCGCTGCATGTATTCCAGGAAATCGATGTCCTGCGCGATCGCGGCGGCGTTCTCGCCGTCACTGCCCCAGACGGTCGGCGAGATGCCGTTCTCGTCGCTCGGGCCGACCACCACCGCGCCCGCGCCGTCACCGAAGATCATCGCGGTGCCGCGGTCGGTGGGGTCGAGCCCGACGGTCATCGTCTCGGCGCCGATGAGCAGCACGTAGTCCGCGGAACCGGACCGGATCATGTCGGCGGCCACGCCGAGGCCGTATCCGAAGCCGCCGCAGCCGGAGGTCAGGTCGAAGGCGGGCACACCGTTCATGCCGATGTCGTAGGCCACCTGCGGCGCGCCGTGCGGGGTGAGGGTCAGCCAACTGGAGGTGGCCAGGATGACCGCGCCGATCTTCGACCGATCGACGCCGCTGTTGACGATCGCGCGTTCGCCCGCCGCCGCGGCGATCGACCGGAGCGTCTCGTCACCGCTGATCCAGCGCCGGTTGCGGACACCGGTGCGCTCGAAGATCCACTCGTCGGTGGAATCGAGGACCTCGCAGACCTCGGCGTTGCTGACCAGGCGTTTGGGTCGGTAAGCGCCGATTCCGAGCATCGCCACGTTCTCGCGGCTCCTGTTGACTGCAATGCTCACCACTGGTGACTCACACGACCCTTCACCTTCGAAGACTTAGACCATCGTCCAGGCTATCCCAGGGCGAGATCCTTCAAGCCGAGGATCGACCGGTACTCCAAACCTTCCGCGGCGATCACCTGGTCGGCGCCGGTTTCCCGGTCGACGACGGTGGCGACGCCGACCACGGTAGCGCCGGCGTCGCGCAGCGCGCGCACCGCGGTCAAGGGTGAATTTCCGGTGGTGGTGGTGTCCTCGACGACCAGCACCCGCTTGCCCGCGACATCGGGGCCTTCGATCTGGCGCTGCATGCCGTGCGACTTCGCGGCCTTGCGCACCACGAAGGCGTCGATCGGGCGGCCGGGCGCGTGCAGCACGGCCAGCGCGACCGGGTCGGCGCCCATGGTCAGGCCGCCGACGGCGTCGAAGTCCCAGTCCGCGACGAGTTCGCGCAGCAGTTTGCCGATCAGCGGGCCCGCGCTGTGATGCAGGGTGGCGCGGCGCAGGTCGACGTAGTAGTCGGCCTCCTTGCCCGAGGACAGGGTCACCCGGCCGTGCACGACGGCGAGTTCGCGCACCAGCGCGGCCAGCCGGTCCCTGTCGTTGGTAATCACGTCGATCATGTCAAGTCCTTCCGCGTGCGTCGAACAGCCCGCGATCGAGCCGGGCCCCCAGGGTTCGCGGGATCATTCCGGCGACGGTGGTGAGCGCTTTGTACTGCATACCGGGCACGCTGAGCACCCGGTCCTTCTCCAGATCACGCAGTGAGCCGGCGACTACCTGCTCGACGCTCAGCCACAACGCTTTCGGCAGCGACGGCATCGCGATGCCTGCTCGCTGGTGGAATTCCGTGCGGACGAATCCAGGGCACAGGGCTTGGACCCGGACTCCGGTTCCGGCCAGTGCTCCTGCCAACCCTTCCGTGAAGGATACGACGTAGGCCTTGGACGCCGAGTACGTCGACCCTCGTCCCGGAATCAGCCCCGCCACGCTGGCCACGTTGACGACGCGGCCGTTGGCCGCCGCGATCATCGGCGGCAGCGCGGCCCTGGTGAGCCGCATCACCGAGGTGACGTTGACGTCCAATTGCTCCTGCAACCGCTCGGGCGGCAATGTCCAGAACGCGCCGGATTGCCCGAAACCCGCGTTGTTGACCAGGAATTCGACGCCGTCGGCCAGCCGCGCCGCGACCCGCTCGCGGTCGGCGGCAGCGGCCAGGTCGGCGACGATCAGCTCCGAGCGGGTGGCGAAGCGGTGCTCCACCTCGGCCGCGAGGGCGGTGAGCCGCTGCTGGTTCCTGGCGGCGAGCACCAAGTCGTAGCCGAGCGAAGCCAGCCTGATCGCGTAACCGCGGCCGATACCCGAGGTCGGTCCGGTGATCAGCGCCACAGGGCGGGTGGCGCCGGGCAGCCGGGGATGCTCGGTCATGACGGCGCGATCGATCGCAGTCGTTCTGGTCCGACCGCGGTGGGCGCGCGGCCGGTCACTTCGGCACGGGTCCCTGGTAAGGGCGGAAGCCGGGATGGAACGGTCCACCGGGCGGGTCGGTCGGCCGTTGCCGCGACTCGGGGTCGGTGCGGCTCTCGGCGTCGCGCTCCTCGCGCGGCCGGGGCTTCTCGTCGTCGCGCACCCGGGCGCGCGTGTTCGGCACCACGGCGAGCGACGGACGGCGCGCCGGTTCCGGGCGCTCCTCGGCGCGGTCGCCGAAATCGGAGTCGTCTTCGGACCGTTCGCCGTCGGCCTCGGGGCGGTCGCCCGCTTCACCCTCGGCGTCCCGGTCGCCCCGCTGCCGGGCGCGGGGGCGGGCCGGTTCGGGTCCGCCGTCGTCGAAGCGCGGCTCGCTGACCGGCGGCAGCACGTGCAGCAGGCCGGACAGGCGCAGCACCGCGTCGATCGCGGCTTCCCAGTCCTTCGGGGTGGTGCCGACCAGCAGCATGCCCAGCGTCCAGTTGCCCTCGCTCCAGAGCATCTGCACGGTGTCGGGAAGGTTCTCGATGAAGGCGACCATGCGCTGATCGACGGCGTGCCTGGCGATTTCGGGATTGGTGGCGAACACCACGCGGTCACCGATGGCGCCGAGCAGTTCCAGATCGTGGTCCTTGGGCGGGGCGGCCGTCTTCAGCCGCATGTCCACGTCGATGTCCGAACCGATCTGGCGGCGCACCGCGACCAGCGTCGCGGAGTCCTCCAGGTCGAACAGCACGAACTTCTCGCCCTTGCGGATGCCGGAGACCACGTCGACCGCGGACAGATAGCCCAGTTTGGTCAGCGCGCCGCGCCGCCACGTGGACGGCAGCGCGGGTTCCACGGACACGTAGGTATAGCCCTGCGACTTCGCCCAGACCTGTCGCGCGTGACCGGTCCGCTGCCGCTGGAGCCGATCGAAATACAGCAGCACGATCGCGCCCACGAGCGCGATCGCCGCCAATCCGAACCACATTGCCGTCATCGCCGCCTAGCCTAATGGTCCGGGCCGGACATGGTCCGTCATTACCCCCGGCGCTTCGCGCCCCCGGCGCCCGGCGCGGCTCATCGTCCGCCGCCGGGCAGCGAGGTGCCGATGATGACCTTCGCCTGGATCGATCCGTCCGCGGCCTTGTCGCCCTGGATCAGCACCAGCTCACCGGTGGCCAGATCGGAGACTTTGGTACCGGACAGCGCGATCACCTGGGTGTTCGCGTCGGTGCGCACCGTAATGGTGTTGCCCATCACCGAACTCACCGTCAGGGTGCCCCCGTCGTTGGCGGTGATGGTGCCCATGGTCGCGCCGAGGCCGTCGACATCGCCGAGACCGGGCACGCTGGGCAAACCGCTCGGCGGGGTGGGCTGCGCGGTCCTGGTTCCCGGCGAGGGTCTCGTCGTGACGCGCGTCGTGGAGGCCGCCGCGGCGGTGTCGGACGAGCCGGAATCGCCCGACCCGAGCAGCACGCCCGCGACCACCCCGATCGCGCCGATCAGGAGGACGACGCCGATACCGAGGGCGATCCACAGGCCGGTGTTGCGCCGCGGCGGCGGTGGTCCCGGCGGCGCCGCACCGGGCGGCGTCGCGCCACCAGGCGGCCCCGCCGCGCCCGGGATGGTGTCCGGGTAGGCGGCCCACTGGGAGTCGTAGGCCGGGAATTCACGCGTCGCGTTCGCCCCGGGCGGGCCCCAGGCTCCGTAATGCTCCGTCGGGGGATATGCCGACGGAGCACCGGTGCCGTACGCGTCGGGGTACTCCGTGGTGTGCGCGGGGCCACCGTATCCGGACTTGCCCGGCGGACCCAGGTGTTCGGTCGGCGCATCCTCCGGCCGCTGTCCCCAGGGATCGTTCGGGTTGGTCATGGCTTCCAGCGTAGGCCGCGTACGTTCGCGCGCACCCGTACCTCGTGGACCGGTGCGCCTCCGGCTCGGTGCGCGTCCCTTCCCGCCATCGCTCCGGCTTCGACCTCGCCGTTCTGCTGGCGGGGCGAAACGCCTTGTGTGCGAATGACCTTCGACCAAGAGTGAGCGGCCTCGTTCGCGACGAGGCCGCTCACTCACTCACCTGCCGACGATCAGGCCGTCGCCGCCGGGGCTGACGGCCACCTTGACGCTGTCGCCGTCGGCGATCTCACCCGCGAGCAGCTCCTTGGCGAGGGAGTCGCCGATGGCCTGCTGGATCAGCCTGCGCAACGGGCGCGCGCCGTAGCTGGGGTCGTAGCCGCGCACCGCCAGCCAGAACCGCGCCGAATCGCTGACCTCCAGCTTCAGCCTGCGCTGCGCCAGCCGCTTCTGCAGCTGCTCGAGCTGGATGTCGACGATCTGCTCGAGCTGCTCCTCGTCGAGCGCGTGGAACATGACCACGTCGTCGAGGCGGTTGAGGAACTCCGGCTTGAAGGCCGACCGCACCGCGTTCATGACGAACTCCTTGTCACCGCCCGCACCCAGGTTCGAGGTCAGGATGAGGATGGTGTTGCGGAAATCCACCGTGCGGCCTTGGCTGTCGGTGAGCCTGCCCTCGTCGAGCACTTGCAGCAGGATGTCGAACACATCCGGGTGCGCCTTCTCGATCTCGTCGAACAGCACCACCGTGTAGGGCCGCCGCCGCACCGCCTCGGTGAGCTGACCGCCCTGGTCGTAACCGACATAGCCGGGCGGGGCGCCGACCAGCCGGGCGACCGAGTGCTTCTCGCTGTACTCGCTCATGTCGATGCGGACCATGGCGCGCTCGTCGTCGAACAGGAAGTCCGCCAACGCTTTCGCCAGCTCGGTCTTGCCGACGCCGGTGGGGCCGACGAACATGAACGACCCGGTCGGGCGGTTCGGGTCGGCGACACCGGCGCGCGCCCGGCGCACCGCGTCGGACACCGCCTGCACCGCCTCGGGCTGACCGACCACGCGGCGGCCGAGCTCGTCCTCCATGCGCAACAGCTTCTGGGTCTCGCCCTCCAGCATCCGGCCCACCGGAATGCCGGTCCAGGAGGACACCACCTCGGCGATGTCGTCCGGGCCGACCTCTTCCTTGAGCATGACCTCGCCGTCGCCCGCGGTGGCCGAGGTCTGCTCGGCCTGGGCGAGCTGCTTCTCCAGCGCCGGGATCCGGCCGTAGCGCAGTTCGGCCGCCTTGCCCAGGTCGCCGTCGCGCTCGGCGCGCTCGGACTCACCGCGCAGCGCTTCCAGTTCCTCCTTGAGCGTGCGCACCTGGTCGATCGCGTTCTTCTCGTTCTGCCAGCGAGTGGTCAGCTGATTGAGCTTCTCGCGGTCGTCGGCGAGTTCGCCGCGCAGTTTCTCCAGCCGCTGCTTGGATGCCTCGTCGGTCTCCTTGGCGAGGGCGACCTCCTCGATCTCCAGGCGGCGCACCGCGCGCTCCACCTCGTCGATCTCCACCGGGCGGGAGTCGATCTCCATGCGCAACCGCGAGGCCGACTCGTCGACCAGGTCGATCGCCTTGTCCGGCAGGAACCGGGAGGTGATGTAGCGGTCCGACAGCGTGGCCGCCGCGACCAGCGCGGAGTCGGTGATGCGCACGCCGTGGTGCACCTCGTAGCGCTCCTTGATGCCGCGCAGGATGCCGATGGTGTCCTCCACCGACGGCTCGCCGACCAGCACCTGCTGGAAGCGCCGCTCCAAGGCGGCGTCCTTCTCGATGTGCTGGCGGTATTCCTCCAGCGTGGTCGCGCCGACCAGGCGCAGCTCGCCGCGGGCCAGCATCGGCTTGATCATGTTGCCCGCGTCCATCGCCGATTCACCGGTGGCGCCAGCGCCGACGATGGTGTGCAGCTCGTCGATGAAGGTGATGATCTGGCCCGCGCTGTTCTTGATGTCCTCCAGCACGGCCTTGAGCCGTTCCTCGAACTCGCCGCGGTACTTCGCGCCCGCGACCATCGCGCCGAGGTCGAGCGCCACGACAGACTTGCCGCGCAGCGACTCCGGGACGTCGCCTGCCACGATGCGCTGGGCGAGTCCCTCCACGATGGCGGTCTTGCCGACGCCGGGCTCGCCGATCAGCACCGGGTTGTTCTTGGTGCGACGGCTCAACACCTGCACCACCCGGCGGATCTCGGTGTCCCGGCCGATGACCGGGTCGAGCTTGCCGTGGCGGGCGGCGTCGGTGAGGTCGGTGGAGTACTTCTCCAGCGCCTGGTAGCTGCCCTCCGGATCGGGGCTGGTCACCCTGGCGCTGCCGCGGACAGCGGTGAACGCCGCGCGCAGCGCGTCGGCGGTGGCGCCGTATTTGGTGAGCAGCATCGTGACGTCGGAGTCGCCCTCGGCGAGACCGACCATCACGTGCTCGGTGGAGACGTACTCGTCACCGAGTTCCGTGGCCAGGCGCTGCGCCGCGGTGATCGCGGCCAGGGCCTCGCGGCCGAGCTGCGGTGTGGTGGTGGCGCCGGTCGCGCGTGGCAGCCGGTCCACGATGTCCTGTGCCTCGCGGCGCACGGTCGCCGGATCCGTTCCGACGGCCTTGAGCAAGGGCGCGGCGATGCCGTCGGTCTGGTCCAGCAACGCCACCAGCAAGTGCGCCGGACGGATCTCCGGGTTGCCCGCGGAGGAGGCCGCCTGCAGGGCGGCGGTCAGTGCCGCCTGGGTCTTGGTGGTGGGATTGAACGAGTCCACGAGTCACCTTCCTACTGGTCGAGTCGATTCACACGGCGCCGAGCGCGTTCGCCGAAGCCGTCGCTGTGTCCCGCTCCGCCGTCGGCTCGGCGCCGTTCCTACCCGTCCAACGTTCGAAAGGTTGAGTCTGTTCCGCTCAAGTTTGAAAATCTCCGCCGCGCCGTCGGCGATGCCACCGGATGTGTCGAACGCTACGCTCCGGCACCGGCGAATGCGACGCCCCGCCACACCGCCCATGCGGTGATTCCGCACGTCGGCGGCTTTCGGACGCCTACGATGACCTCGGCCGTCAGTTGTTGCAGCACTCTTCACCCCGACTCGAGGAGCGATGGATGCGCGCGATCGTGGTACGGAAGTTCGGAGCGACCCCGGAACTAGCCGAAATGCCGATGCCCGAGCCGGGGCCGGGCACCGTGCGGGTGCAACTCCAGGCGGCCGGGGTGAACCCCTTCGACCGGAAAGTGGCCTCCGGACTCCTGGACGGCAAACTGCCCCATGACTTTCCGATGATCCTCGGGGTGGACGGCGCGGGCACGGTCGCCACGGTCGGCGCGGGCGTCAGCCGCTTCGCGGTCGGGGACCGAGTGGTCGGCAAGTTCCTCACACCGCCGGTGGGCCACGGCAGCTTCGCCGAGTACGCGGTGCTCCCCGAGGGCGGCACGCTGGTGCCGATCCCGCCCGGCGTGCCCACCGTCGCCGCCGCGGCGCTGCCGACCGCAGGGGTGACCGCGCAGGACCTCGTGGACGCCACCCACATCGAGCCGGGCCAGACCGTGCTCATCGTCGGCGCGACCGGCGGCGTCGGCTCCTTCCTGGTGCAACTGGCGAATATCGCGGGCGCGCACGTCATCGCCACGGCGCGGGGCGACTCCGCCGATCAGATGACCCGCCTCGGCGCGGCCGAGACGGTGGACTACACCGCGGGGCCGGTACGCGACCAGGTCGCCGCCGCGCATCCGGACGGCATCGACGTCCTGTTCGATCTGGTGAGCTCGCCGGAGGCGCTGGCGGAGCTGACCACGCTGGTCCGCGACGGCGGCACGGTCTATTCCACCACCTTCGCCGCCGACGAGGACGCGTTGCGCGCACGATCGCTGCGGGGCGGCAACATCGAATCCAAGGGCAGCGCACCGGAACTGGCCCGGCTGATCCAGCGGGTGGCCGCGGGCGACGTGGTCGTGCCGATCGATGCGACCGTCCCGCTCGCGGAGGGCCCCGCGGTCATCGGAGCGCCAGGGGCGCGCGGCAAGACCGTGCTCGCCATCTGAGCCGCACCGGCCCACCGCGCCGGGTCGGCGTCCCGCGAGACCACCAGGAGGTGTGTGATGAGGACCCGACCGCCCCAATTCGGCCTTTTCCTGATCCCCGAGGCCGACGACTTCCGCAGGCTCGCCGAGCTGAGCGTGTACGCCGACGTGTCCGGCCTCGACCTGATCGGCATCCAGGACCATCCCTACCAGCGCCGGTTCCTCGACACCTGGACGCTGATCACCGCGCTCACCGCGCGCACCGAGCGGATCACCTTCTTCCCCGACGTGGCCAACCTGCCGCTGCGCCATCCCGCGCTGCTGGCGAAGTCGGTCGCGTCGCTCGACATCATCAGCGACGGCCGCGTCCAGCTCGGCCTCGGCGCAGGCGCGTTCTGGGACGCCGTGGCCGGGATGGGCGGACCGCGCCGCACCGGCGGCGAAGCGGTGCGTGCCCTGGACGAGGCGATCGCGGTGATCCGCGCCCTGTGGAGCGACGCGCGATCGGTCCGGGTGCCCGGCGCCTTCTACTCCCTTGCGGGCGCGCATCCCGGCCCGCGCCCCCGGCATCAGCCCGGCATCTGGCTCGGCGCGCGCGGGCCGCGCATGCTCGAACTCACCGGACGCGCCGCCGACGGCTGGGTGCCGTCGGCCGCGTGGGCGCCGCCGGAGTTCCTCGCCGAAGCGGGCAGGCGGATCGATGACGCCGCCGCCGCGGCCGACCGGGACCCGCTGACGGTGCGGCGGGTGTTGAACGTGTCGGGGACCATCACCGCCGACGGGGCCGATCGCGGCTTCCTGGAAGGCCCGCCGCAGCGCTGGATCGATGACCTGCTGGCTCTGCACCGCGACCAGCGGATCGATGGATTCGTCTTCTGGCCGACCGAGGGGGAACCGGTCGAGCAGATCCGTCGTTATACCGAGCAGGTCGTGCCCGCGGTGCGTACCGGTGCGGAGAGCTGACCGGCCGGGAACCGCATCAGCGGCTCCCGCATCGGCGCGGAAATGCGGCCCGGCCCGCCCGTAGCCGCGGTACCCGACGGGGCAGCGGCATCCGCCGTTTGCCCACCGATTACCGTTTGCCCGGGTCTTGGGACTGATAGCCACACGACCACGGCATTTTCGGGGATACTTGTCGGCGGGAGACCGCCGGTAACGGGTATGTCCCCGGGCAGAACTGAGGGAAAGGAAGCTCCACGTCGTGGATGCGCGTTCGGCTGCGCTGGTCCGCGCCAATTTTCGTTCGGTGATCGAGTCGCCGAATGGACCCGAGCGGTTGGTCAGTGCGTTCTACGGACATTTGTTCGCCGAGAACCCACGGTTGCGCGAGTTGTTCCCACCCGCCATGGAGATGCAGGCCAAACGCATCGCCACGGCCATCCAGTACGTCCTCGATCACCTGGAGGACTGGGATCGGGCGCAGAAGTTCCTGGAGCAACTCGCTCGCGACCACCGCAAGTACGGCGTGGAGGCCGCGCACTACGACATGGCGGGCCGCGCGCTGCTGGCGGCGTTCCGCGTCTACAACGGCGTGGCCTGGGACCGGAGTCTGGAAGAGGGCTGGCGCGACATCACCATCCTGATCTCCGCGTCCATGGCCATCGGCGCCAACTCCGACAAGTCGCAGCCGGTGTGGGAGGCCACCGTGGTCGGTCATCGCCGCGTGCTGGATGACCTGGCCATCGTGCGGTTGCAGTCCGACGGGCCGGTGCCCTACCAGGCCGGGCAGTACGTGCCGGTCACCATTCCGCAGCGGCCCAAGATGTGGCGGTATTTCTCCCCGGCCATCCCGTCCAACCCGTACGGCGAGATCGAGTTCCACGTGCGCAAGATCCGCGGCGGCTGGGTGAGCCCCGCGATCGTCAACGAGACCAGGGTGGGCGACCGCTGGCGGATCGCGGGCCCGCTCGGCGGACTGCACGTCGACCGGGACAGCGGCCGCGACGTGCTCATGATCGGCGCGGGCACCGGCATCGCCCCGCTGCGCGCCCAGCTGATCGAGATGGGCCAGCGCGGCATCAACCCGAGGGTGCACTTCTTCATCGGCGGCCGCTATCCCTGCGACCTCTACGACGTGGAGAACATGTGGCAGCTCTCGCAGAGCAATCCGTGGCTCACCATCGTCCCGGTATGCGAGCAGAAGACCAATCCGTGGTGGTATCCGCATCCGCCGCAGGACGCACCGTACGGGATGCACCGGCGCCTGATCGGTAACCTTGGCGCCGTGGTCGCGAGCTTCGGCGCGTGGGCCGACCGGCAGATCCAGATCGCCGGGTCGGCCAGGATGATCGCCGACACCCGGCGCGCGCTCATCGCGGTCGGCACGCCGGAGCAGAACATCAGCTGCGACCCTGTGTAGAAGAAGGAGGCCCCGTTGGGGGATCCGAGCATGCTCGGTAACGGTCATCAGGCGCCGGAGTGGACTTCGACCGTGGTCGGTCACCATCGCCTGCGACACGATCTCGCGGTGATCCGCCTGATCGGTGAGTTCGTGCCGTTCGCCGCCGGACAGTCGGTCGAGGTGCGGGTGCCGCAGCATCCCGGCGTGCGCCGCAGGCTGTCCCCCGCGCTGCCGCCGTCACTGGACGGCAAGCTGGAGTTCCACGTGCGCACGGTGCCGGGCGGCTGGTGCAGCGGCGCGATCGTCGCCGACACCCAGCCCGGCGACGAGTGGCGGATCGGCGCTCCTGCCGGTGGGTTCTGGGTCGACCCCGACGGCGACGAGGTGGTGATGATCGCGGGCGGCACGGGATTGGCGCCCATGCGCGCCCAGATCCTCGAGCTGGCCCGCAAGCCGTCGCCGCCGCCCACCTACCTGTTCGTGGGCGGGCGCTCACCCCGCGACCTGTACGCCTCGGACATGCTCTACCTGCTGGCCGCCGAATTGCCCTGGCTCACGGTGATTCCGGTGGTGGAGAACCCGAACGACCCGAACTGGGTCGACGAGTGGTACGAGCAGTCCCGCGTCGACATCGGCTTCGCACCCGACGACCTGCTCTACGGCACCCTCGCCGACGTCCTCGGTTCCCACGGCGCCTTCGTCGAACACCAAGTCCTGGTCTGCGGCTCCCCCGCCATGGTCCAAACCACCGTCGACCGCCTCCTCGAAACCGGAACCCCGCCGGAACGAATCCAATTCGAGGGGCTCTGATCAATACAACGGGTCGTGGCGGATGTTCTTGGCGAGCGTTCCCGCGGCCATGAGGCGGAACTTGGTGGTCTGCACCATCGAGGGTGAACCGGCGATCTGCACATCGCGGTCGGACCAGGCGCCGAAACTCGCAACGACCTTGCCGATCTGGCCCGTCACCCGGGGCTCCAGGCCGGGCCAGGTGGTGCGCGGCTCCTCGGGTTCGGTGTACCACCAGGGGTTTTCGTCGTGCTCGCTCACCGGCGTGACGGTGAGCCAGCGGTTGGCCACGGCCAGCTTGCTCAAGGTCTCCAGGTCGTAGAGGTCGCATGGATGGTGGCCGCCGACGAACAGATGCACCTTCGGGTTGGTCCGCCGCATCGCCATCGCCATCAGCTGCGCACGCAGCGGCGCGATGCCGGTGCCGCAGCCGACCATCAGCATCTTGCGTTTGACGTTGCGCGGAACGCCGAGGCCGCCCAGCGGTGAGCCGAGCAGCCACTGGTCGCCGACGGCGGTCTGGCCGACGATGGCGGAGCTGACCCAGCCGCCGAGCACGCTGCGGACGTGGAACTCGATCTCACCGTTGGCGTTCGCGGGCACGGCGGGCGAGAGATACCGCCACATGCGCGGCCGCGACGGGATCTGCACGCTCAGGTACTGGCCCGCGGCGTAGTGCATCGGCTGATCCAGTTGCAGCCGGACGACGACCAGGTTGCGCAGCACCTCCCGGCGCTCGATCACCGTGCCGGTCCACGCCGACGGGGTGGTCTCCTTCTCCGCGGCGCCGATCATGGTGTCGGAGATGATCTTCAGGCCCTCGTCCCAGGCCCGGTCCACCTCGTCGGTCCACATCTCGGTGCCCGCGAACACCTTCACGGCGGTCTTCAGCGCGGTGGAGACGGCGGCATAGTGCGCGGGCTGCACGCCGTACTTGCGGTGGTCTCTACCGAGCTGGGCCAGGAAGGGCAGCAGCTTGTCGGGCTCCTCCAACCGGTCCAGCGTGTAGGAGATCGCCTTGACCAGCCGGTCGCGCTGGAGGTCCATCGCGGCGGGGAAGAAATCGCGGACGTGCGGGTAGTCGGTGAACAAGATCGCGTAGAACGATCTCGCCAGTTTCTCCGGCCCCCCATCCTCCGCAGCAACCGCCTTGAAAGTTGTTCTGATCAAAGCGACAGCGCGTGAATCCATCGGTATCACAACCCCATTTCGCACTCGTTCACGAACCATGCCGGCGAGTGAGATGCTGCGGGGCCACTCGACAGCAGCCGATGGGAAGGAGTGTAGGCGAGGTTTGCCAGCAACGGAATCTTTCGAAGGAACATCCCGCTCGGAATTTCGTCGAAACGAGGATATCCAGGGAGACACGCCAGAGAAACCGACTGAAAGACCGGAGATTCCACCGGAAATTGGTCGTCCGCACCCCGAATAGATAAGGGACGCTTGCGAAATTACGTCCCGACTGGTCTGTTCTAGCGACTTCGGGGCAACATCTCGGCTGGCACAAGTCGATCGAATCGGGCAAACCGCTCCGGTTGCATAAACAACTCTATGGCATAAATTCCCAGTTGATTCGACAACGAAATCACCTACGCCGGGACACTTCTACTGAACATGGTTTGGTTTACTTTCAGCAAATATTGGTGACAGTGCCCGCAGACGACAACGGCCCCGGCGCCGGATCGCGAGGTGCGACCGAGGCCGGGGCCGTCGTCGTTGCGGTTATCGTCTGCGCTGACCGTCTTCGCGACGGTGCCGCGGCTGCCAGACGACCAGCGCGGTACTGCGCTGCTGCGGAACGAGATCCGCACGGTAGGCCGCCCGCGTCCGCTCCAGCTCGGCCGACAGTTCCGCGACCTGCTGGCGCAGCTCCTCCACTTGATTGGTCAGTTCGATGATGCGCTTGATGCCCGCCAGGTTGACGCCCTCGTCCTGGGACAGCCGCTGCACCTCGCGCAGCAGCTCCACGTCCCGGGCCGAGTAGCGCCGACCGCCGCCCGAAGTACGTTGCGGCGTGACCAGTCCGAGACGGTCATACGTGCGCAGCGTCTGCGCGTGCATGCCGGCCAGCTGGGCCGCCACCGAGATCATGAAGAACTCGGCCCGCGACCCGCCGGACGCGTTCTTCGGTTCCGAGGACATCACGCACCTGCCCATCCCGCACGTGGATCGAAGCCGCCCGCCCGCTCCGCCTCCTGATAGCGCTTCAGCGCTTCGATGGCGTTGTCGTCCAGATTCTGCGGCACGGCGACCTTCACCGTGACCAGCAGGTCGCCCGCGCCACCGCCGCGCTTGGGCACGCCGCGGCCGCGTACCCGCAGGGTGCGGCCGTCCGCGGTGCCGGGAGGCACCTTGACGCCGACCCGGCCGTCCAGCGTCGGCACCGACACCGTGGTGCCGAGGACCAATTCGCTGTAACTGACCGGAAGCACCAGGGTCAGATCGTCGCCGTTGCGGCCGAAGACCTTGTCCTGGCTGACGTGGACGGTGACATACAGGTCGCCCGACGGCGCCCCGCGCAGTCCCGCCTCGCCCTGACCGGCCAGCCGGATCCGTTGCCCGTCACCGACTCCGGGAGGAATCCGCACCGTGATGGTGCGCGTGCGGTTCTGGATGCCGCTGCCATGGCAGTCGAGGCACGGATCGTCGATGATCGACCCGCTGCCCCGGCACTCGTCGCAGGGCTCGCTGAAGCCGAACGCGCCCTGGTTGCGGCTGACGATGCCGGTGCCGTTGCAGATCGGGCAGACTCGCGGACTCGTGCCCGGTTTCGCGCCGCTGCCGTGACACGTGGTGCACGGCGACGGGCTGGTCATCCGCAGCGGAACCGTGACGCCCTGAGCCGCCTCCCGGAAGCCGAGCGTCGTCTCGGTCTCGACGTCGGCGCCGCGGCGGGGGCGGCTCGAGGTCCGCGTGCCGCCGCCGCGGTTGAACAGACCGCCGAGCAGGTCGCCGAGGCCACCTTCGGCGGCACCCGCGGCGCCGCCGAAGATGTCCCCGAGGTTGAACTCCTGCGAGAAGCCGCCGCCCGCGCCGGACCCGAACCCGCCGCGACCGTAGCCGCCACCCGCGAAGAGCTTGCGGGTGTCGTCGTACTCCTTGCGCTTGGCCGGATCCGACAGGACGGCGTGCGCCTCGCTGACGGCCTTGAACCGCTCCTCGGCTTTGGTGTCACCGGGGTTGGCGTCCGGATGCAAGTCGCGGGCGAGCTTGCGATAGGCCTTCTTGATCTCGTCCTGCGAGGCGCTGGAGGAAACACCCAGCTCCTTGTAGAAGTCCTTTTCGATCCACTCCCGTTGGCTCACCGAGCATCTCCTCCTCTCGCGTCCTTATTGTTCGTTCGCGCCGGCATCAACATCCGATGCCTCTTCAGTCGGTTGAACAGCGTTTTCCGTCATGTCGGCCACGCCGTCGGTTACCCCGACGAGCGCGTGCCGAAGCACCCTATCGCCGAAGCGATAGCCCTTGCGCATCACAATGCCGATCACCGGGTCGTGGCCGGAGCCCTCGTGCTGCACGGCCTCGTGCAGGGTCGGGTCGAAAGGCTCACCCTCCGAACCGAACTCCTCGAGACCCTGCTTGAGCAGCGCGGCCGACAGCTTGTCGGCCACCGACTTCAGCGGGCCGGACTCCAGGTCACCGTGCGCCCGCGCGCGGTCGAGGTCGTCGAGCACGCCGAGCAGTTCGGTGACCACCGACGCCTTGGCGGCATCGATCGCGGCCTTGCGGTCGCGCTCGACCCGGCGCCGGTAGTTGGCGTACTCCGCGGTCAGCCGCTGCAGGTCGGCGGTGCGCTCGGCGAGCTCGCCGCTGATGGTGTCGGCGAGGGCGTCGCCGTTGTCGGTTTCCACGCCCTCGTCCACCTGCGGGGCCTGCGCGGCCGCGGCGCCGTTGTCCTCGGCCTGCTGCTTGACGTCACCGGTCTCCGGATCGATCTTCCGGTTGTCGACGAAGGTGATCGGCTCCTTCTCGGAGTTGGCCTCGGTCACTTCTTCTCCGTGTCGACCGGCTCGTCCACGACCTCGGCGTCCACGACCTGGTCATCCGACGCGGCGCTGGACGCGCCGTCGCCCTGCGCGGCGGCGTCCGCCGCGGAGGCCTCGTAGATGGCCTGGCCGAGCGCCTGCGACTCGGTCGCCAGCTTCTCCACCGCCGCCTTGACCGCGGCGATGTCGGTGCCCTTCAGCGCCTCGTTCGCCTCGGCGATGGCCGCCTCGACCTTGGTCTTGACGTCCGCGGGGACCTTGTCCTCGTTCTCCTTGATGAACTTCTCGGTCTGGTGGACCAGCGACTCCGCCTGGTTGCGGGTCTCCGCCTCCTCGCGACGCGCCTTGTCCTCGGCCGCGTGCGCCTCGGCGTCCTTGATCATCCGATCGATCTCCTCCTTGGACAGACCCGAGCCGTCCTGGATCTTGATCGTGTTCTCCTTGCCGGTGCCCTTGTCCTTCGCGGTGACGTGCACGATGCCGTTGGCGTCGATGTCGAAGGTGACCTCGATCTGCGGCACGCCGCGCGGGGCCGGCGGGATGCCGGTCAGCTCGAAGGAGCCGAGCAGCTTGTTGTGCGAGGCGATCTCGCGCTCACCCTGGAACACCTGGATCTGCACCGACGGCTGGTTGTCGTCGGCCGTGGTGAAGGTCTCCGAGCGCTTGGTCGGGATGGTGGTGTTGCGCTCGATGAGCTTGGTCATCACGCCGCCCTTGGTCTCGATGCCCAGCGACAGCGGGGTCACGTCGAGCAGCAGGACGTCCTTGACCTCACCCTTGAGCACACCGGCCTGCAGGGCGGCGCCGACGGCGACGACCTCGTCCGGGTTCACGCCCTTGTTGGGCTCCTTGCCGCCGGTCAGTTCCTTGACCAGGTCGGAGACCGCGGGCATACGGGTGGAACCGCCGACGAGCACCACGTGGTCGATGTCGGACACCTTGATGCCCGCGTCCTTGATCACGGACTGGAACGGCGCGCGGGTGCGGTCGAGCAGGTCCGAGGTGATCTTCTGAAACTCGGCGCGGGTCAGCTGCTCGTCGAGGAACAGCGGGTTCTTGTCCGCGTCGACGGTGATGTAGGGCAGGTTGATCGAGGTGCTCTGCGAGGAGCTCAGCTCGATCTTGGCCTTCTCGGCGGCCTCACGCAGCCGCTGCATGGCCATCTTGTCCTTGGTCAGGTCGATGCCAGAGCTGGCCTTGAACTTGTCGACCAGCCACTGCACGACCCGCTCGTCCCAGTCGTCGCCACCGAGGTGGTTGTCGCCGGAGGTGGCGCGGACCTCGACGACGCCCTCGCCGATTTCCAGCAGCGAGACGTCGAAGGTGCCGCCACCGAGGTCGAAGACCAGGATGGTCTGTTCCTTGTCGCCCTTGTCCAGGCCGTAGGCCAGCGCCGCCGCGGTGGGCTCGTTGACGATGCGCAGGACGTTCAGTCCCGCGATCTGACCCGCTTCCTTCGTGGCCTGCCGCTGGGCGTCCTCGAAGTAGGCGGGCACGGTGATGACCGCGTCGGTGATCTCCTCACCGAGGTAGGACTCCGCGTCGCGCTTCAGCTTCATCAGCGTGCGCGCGCTGATCTCCTGCGGCGTGTACTTCTTGCCGTCGATCTCGACGGTCCAGTCCGTGCCGATGTGCCGCTTGACGGAGCGAATGGTGCGGTCGACGTTGGTGACGGCCTGGTTCTTGGCCGGCTGGCCGACCAGTACCTCGCCGTTCTTCGCGAACGCGACGATCGACGGGGTGGTGCGCGATCCTTCCGAGTTGGCGACGACGACCGGCTCACCGCCTTCGAGAACGGCGACGACCGAGTTCGTGGTCCCGAGGTCGATTCCGACCGCACGAGCCATGGTGGTTCCTCCTAGTTGACGTACCAATGTGTGTCGGTGCCGGGCGAAAACCGCCCTGGGCGCCCGCTGCCGGACGCCACGAGACCTCGCCCCTAGCACCTCACGGAGCACGGCCCCAGCAACACTGAGCGTGGTCGGCTCAATCCTGCCCCGCAGGACTCTCGGAGTCAACCGAAACTTGAGCCTTGCACACTCAATCTTGTCGAATAGCTCAACGGGCGACCACCGCGTTTAATTCCCGGAAGGCGGTACATCGATGTGATCCGCGCCACATATCTGGGCGGTGGGCGGCGTCGCTGAGAGCATGCGACCGGGAGCGTCGCCGCAGTAGGGTGACTCCAGCCGTGCGCCGTCGATCCGAGGAGTCGCCATGAGGGCCGCCGTCGTCACCGCCGCCGAATTCGAGGTCGCGGAGCTTCCGGCACCACGGCCCGGTGCGGGTCAGCTGCTGATCGACGTGGCGCGCTGCGGTATCTGCGGCTCCGACCTGCATGCCCGCACCCACGCCGACGAACTGGCCGACCTGGCCGTGGCCACGGGCTACGACCACTTCATGCGTTCGGATCAGAGCGTGGTGCTCGGCCACGAATTCAGCGGCACCGTGGTCGAATACGGGCCGGACTGCCGGAAGAGGTGGAAGGTGGGGACACCGGTGGTGGCTCTGCCGATCGTGCGACACGACGGCAGGCCCCACTTGGTCGGGCTGTCGACCGCCGCGCCCGGCGGTTACGCCGAACAGGTGGTGGTCCAGGAATCGATGACCATGCCGGTGCCCAACGGGTTGTCCGCCGAACACGCCGCGTTGACCGAGCCGATGGCGGTGGCCTGGCACGCGGTGCGCAGGGGCCGGGTCGGCAAGGGGCAGACCGCCTTCGTCATCGGTTGCGGGCCGATCGGCCTCGCGGTGATCAGCATGCTGAAAGCCGCGGGCGTGCGCACCGTGGTGGCCAGCGACTTCTCCACGCGCCGACGGGAACTGGCCACGGCCTGCGGCGCCGACGTCGTGGTGGATCCGGCGACCGAATCACCCTGGAGCGCCGCACCGAAGAAGGGACGGATCAACGGCGTCACCGACATCCTCGCACTCGGGTTCGACACCATGGAGCGCTTGCGGCGGGTGCCGAATCTGCCGTGGTGGTATGTCTTCCGCCTGGCCCACACGGTGAACGTGGGACCCGCCGGTCCGGTCATCTTCGAATGCGTTGGCGTGCCGGGGATCATCGACCAGATCCTCGCGGCCGCGCCCCCGCTGTCGCGCGTGGTTGTGGTCGGGGTCTGCATGGAGACCGACCGTTTCCGTCCCGCCATGGCGATCAACAAGGAGATCGAACTGCGGTTCGTGCTCGGCTACGACCCCGGCGAGTTCCGCGACACCCTGCACATGCTCGCCGAGGGAAAGGTCGACCCGAGCCCGTTGATCACCGGGACCGTCGGGCTGGACGGCGTCGCGGACGCCTTCACCGCGCTCGGCAACCCGGAGCGGCACGCGAAGATCCTGATCGACCCGCGCGGTGCGGGGGCCGTCCCCAGCTGAGCGCGCTCGATCAGGGCGCGGCGGCCAAGACCTCGTCGGCGATCTTCTCGTCCAGCGTCACCCGCACCAGCGCCGCGGCGAGTTCGGCGGTGTGGTGATCCGGCGCGAGACGCGCCAGCCGGTCGGGGTCCTCCGGCAACTGGACGCGCTTGGCGCCGCGCAGCGCGCGTTCGTCGAAGTGCGGCCGGACCCAGGTCCAGATGTCCTGGATCTCGCGCAGGAAGATATGGGCTCCGGTCGGGCCGATCCCGTCGAACTCTTGCAGCAGTTCCGCGGCGCGCTGCGGGTCGTTATCCGCCTTCTTCGCCAGTTCCCGCAGGTCACCGTGGTAGCGATCGAGCAAGCGCAAGGCGTTGTGATGCAGGCGCGTCGCGGTGCTCTCGTCGTACCGGCGATAGTTGCCCCGCCCCAGCGCGTCGACCAACTCCTGCCACTGCGCGTCCGCGACCCGGTGCGGCGTCCGGTAGCCGCTGCTGATCAGCTCTCGCGTCGCACCGATGGCGATCTCCGCGGAGATACGGGTGCTGAGCAGCTGGGAAAGCATGAGCAACTGGAATAGCGCGGCCGGTTTGTCGTCGAGCGTGATACCCGCTTCCTCGGCATATCCCGTGCCCGCACGGACGAGCAATTCGTGTACGACGTCCTCTTGGCTCATCGTTACCTCCTCTCGCTACCAGGGCGCATACCCGGCCCCACGGCGACTACACCGCCGACGGCAGGAGGAATGCGCCCGTCGCCGCAGGTCACGGCGCTCGGGATGCGATGTTCACCACCGGGTCATTCCGGCAGCACGCTCAACGTGCCTTCCGCACTGCGAGCGGCGGTCAGGCACGCCGTGGCGGTGAACTGGTCGGCGAGCGGGTGACGTGCCCGCGCGCGCCATTTGCGGACCGCGGCCATCGCCTGGGCGCGCTGAGCGGGCACCGGAGCGTCGACCGGGAGACCGAGGCGCAGATGCGGTGCGATCCCGGAGCCGCCGATCAGGCGGTGCAGCTCGGCGAGATCATCCGGGGGCAACGTCAGCTCGTCGGTGCGCAGGCGGCCGAGCAGGCGCAGCTCGGCGAAACCGTGCACGTCCGCGAGCAAGGTGCGCACCCTGGGCAGCAGGCGATCGGCCTGGGTGCCCCGATAGGCGGTCAGCACCCTGGCCAGCGCGGTCAACGCGGAATGCGCTTTGAGCTGATCGGCGCGCTGACCGAACTGCACGTCGAGCACCGAGCGCAGTTCGTCCACGCCGCTGCGGCCTGCCAACTCGGCGGCAAGGGTGGCCGAGTCGCGCACCCCGAGCCGGATCAGCGTCACCGCCATCCGGATGCCGAACAACCCGAAACGCTCGGCGAGCTGGGCGCGCAGTTCCGGCGCCACCGGAAGCGGCACGTCGGCGCGCGCGAAACGGTCCGCCGAGAGCAACGCGGCGGTCAGGTCGTCGACCGGGACCCGCGCCAGCGTCTCGAAAGCCGCGAACTCCTGCTGACGCAGCGTCGCCGCGGCGAACGCGAGCAGCCCGGCGACCGGGATCACGGCCTGGCACAGACCCGTCCGTTCCAATTCCCCGGCGAAACGCGCGGCCACGTCACGCGCCGAGTGCAGCGCATCGATCCGGCCCGCCCCGATCTCGTCGGCCCGCGAGACCACCCCGACGATGCCGAGCGGACCCGGCGCGCCCGGCCCGCCGTTGGCGGCGGTTCCGGCGCCGACGCGCTCGAGGAACTGCACGTCCGTGGCGTCCAACCGGCGCAGCAGATAGACCACCGCGTCCGCGCCGGGGATGGCGACACCCTGCTCGGACCGCTCCTCGTCCGCGCCGGGGGTCAGCAGGCGCGCGGTGCGCCGCGACACCTCGCGCGACAGCGACGAGGTGCCGGGAGTGTCGATGATGGTGGTGTGCGCGAGCGTCGCGGCGGGCCACTCGACTTCGAGATGGTCGACCTCGCGCGGGGCCGGAGTGTTCCAGTTCAGCCGGTCCAGGTCGAAGGTCAGCCCGTGCGTCCCGCTGCCGCGGCGGACCACCACGTGCGCGCGGGCGCCGTCGGGGGCGTACGCGGTCACACTGGGTGTGGAGCCGTACCGGTACCAGGTGACCACCCTGGTGCACTCGGTCGCGTCGGTGGGAGCGATGTCCTGTCCGACAAGCGAATTCAGCAGGGTGGATTTGCCCGCCTTGATCGAACCGGCGAGCGCGACCCGCAGCGGCTGATCCAATCGGCGGGCGCAGTCGGCCAGCAGGGCGCGCGGCCGCGGCTCCCCCGCGAACGCTGCCTGCGCCGCCCCGACCAGCCGATGCGCCTCGGCGACGATTCCCGGCACCGCGCCACCATCACGTCTCACGGGGTTACCGTACCGGCGGGTCCCATCGGTAGTGCGGTCTGCATGGCATCGGCGTAGCGGCGCAGTTCGGCGACCACGCGCAGCTGCTGTTCCAGTTGCGCACCGCGCTCGGCGCGGCGGGTGGCGACCATGTTCGCCGCCTCCTGCGCGGCCCGCAGCGACTCGTCGATCGAGCGCAGACTGCGTTCGGCGACGCCGGCGTAGTGGTCGCGCAGCGCGCGGTGGATCCGGTGCAGCCGATCCTTCGACTCCTTGCCCGCCTGGAACGCCACATCGTCGACGAAACGGCGCACCGCCGCCTTCGCTTCGTTGCGCCGCTTGGCCAGCCTGGCCTGCTTGTCGTCCCGGAAGGCCTTGCCGCCCACGATCAATCCCGCGCCGATCGAGATCGGGTTGAGCATGGCGAGCCCGGCGAAAGTGGTGGCCAACCCGACCATGAGCACGCCGCCGTAGGAGCCGCGCATGCCGACGAGCAGTTTGCTGCCGAAACCGATGTCGGGTTCCAGATCGGCGAGCGTGCCGGTGACGGCGCGGCCGGTGTCGGCGCCGACGCCGGGACGCACGTCCGGCAGGTCGACGGCGCCCAGTTCGGCGAAGTGCTCGGCGACGCGCTCGGCGAGCTGGATCGCGCGCGCGTGGGTCCACAGCAGGTTGTCGCCGAGCGCGGTGTCCACGGTGCTGGTGAGGTGTTCGGCGATGCGGTCCCAGTGCCTGCCCGGATCGTGCTCGTCGATCCATTCCTCGGTGGTGCGCGCCAGATTGCGCAGGCGATCGCGCAGGTCGTGATCGACGTCCCCGGCCAGGTCGGTGATGCCGTCGGCGAGCGTCTGCTGCCAGGCGGCGGTCCTTCGGTGCAGTTCCTCCGCCGCGGAACGGGCGGATTGCAGTTCGCGCACCGCCGCCGCGCCCTGCGCCGGATCGCGGACCGCGACCAGTTCACTGCCCAGAGCCAGCGCGAGATGCTCGGCGGCAGACCGGATGTCGCGGGCAACGGCGGTGCGGGTGGCCACCTGATCGCGCGCGACCACCTGATCGCGCAGGAACGTATACAGCACGCCGAAGCCGGATTCGACACCCAACTGCGGGTCCTGCAACCGCATCGCGTGGCTGCGCAGCAGCGACGACACCGGGATCATCGGCACGTCCAGGCGGGCACGCGCGAGATGGCCGAGATCGGCCTCGTGCACCTGGCGCCAGTGCGGGTACAAGTCGGTCTTGGTGAGCAGCAGCGCCACCGTCGGGCACAGTTCCCGTACCTGTCGCAGGAACGCCAGCTCGGGTTCGGTGAGTTCGGTCGATGCGTCCGAGAGCACCAGCACCGCGTCCGCGGCGGGCACCAGTCCGAGCACGCCCGCCGCGTGGGCGTTGCCGTGCCCGCCGACGCCGGGAGTGTCGACCAGCACGATGCCGTCGGCGAGCAGTGCGTTGGGGATCTGCACCTCGAGGCGCACGATCCGCCGCCCCTGCGCGATCGGGGCACGCTGGTCGATCGCGCCGAGCTCAGCGATCGGCACCGCCACCCTGGTCTCCGCGCCGCTGGAGTCGCCGTGCGCCGCGAGCACCAGCTCCGCTCGCGGCTCCGGACCGTGCGCGAGCAGCATCGGCACCGCGGTGGTCGCGTCGTCGCCGACCGGGCAGATGTCCAGGTTCAGCAGCGCGTTGACGAAACGGCTCTTGCCCTGGTCGAGCTGCCCGGCGACGACGATGCGCCGCCGCGGGTCGCGGACCCGGTCGGCCGCCACTTCCAGGCGGCCGACCAGATCGTTGCGGCCCGCGGCACGCGCCGCCGCGATGGTTTCACCGAGTACCGACAGCAGCGGTACCGCCGGTGGAGTGGCGTTCGGCGCGGGTGTCCCCATCGCGGTATGGACCTCTTTCCGTAGTACCGGGCAACTGTCAGTGCAGGAATGTATCGCCACCCAGCTCGGCGCCCGCCGAACCGCTGAACTCCGTGCCCGCGTGGCTCTCGCCGAACAGGCCCGCGTCGGTCTGGCCGCTCGCGCTGCTGTCCAGGCCGGAACCGAACGCGCTCGACACGTCCAACGAGGACCAGGTGTGCGCGGTCGAGCCGACACTGCCGCCGAGACCAGCGCCGGTGTCCACCGCGCCGTGCGCCGCGCCACCGGCCGAGCCCGCCAGTCCGGCGCCCGCGTCGGCCGCGCCGCTCACGCTCGAGTGCGCCGCACCGCCGAGTCCGCCCGTGGCGTCGAGACCCGAGGACAGGCCGGAGGTAGCGTGCGAGCCGATGCCGCTGTCCAAGCCCGAACCGAGATGCGCTCCCGCACTCGACGCGCCTTCGAGACCACTCGACAGACCCGCACCCACATTGCCCGCGCCGCCGAGGCCGGTTTCCAGACCCGAACCGGCCGCGCCCTGGATGCCGGTGGAGAGGCCGGAACTCGCGTGCGAGCCGACGCCGCCGGCCGAACTCGACCCGAAGTGCGCTCCCGCACTCGACGCGCCCTCGAGACCACTCGACAGACCCGCACCCACGTTGCCCGCGGCACCCAGACCGGTTTCCAAGCCCGAACCGAGATGCGCTCCCGCGTTGGACGCTCCTTCGAGTCCACTCGACAGACCCGCGCCAACATTGCCAGCAGCGCCGAGACCGGCCTCGAGACCCGAACCGGCCGCGCCATGGATTCCGGCGGAAAGTCCGGAGCCGAGTCCTGCACCGGCTTCCGCACCCGCGCCCAGTCCGGTCGACAGGCCCGAAGCGAGCCCGGCTCCCGCCTGAGCTCCCGCGTCGAGCCCGGCCGACAGGCCCGAACCCGCCTGGGCGCCGGCATCGATGGCACCGGTCAGCCCGGTTCCGAGGCCCGTACCGGCCTGTACCGCGCCGCCCACGCCGGTGGACAGGCCCGTTTCCAGGCCGCTGGCACCGTGCAGCCCCGCATCGAACGCCCCGCCGAGCCCGCTCTCCAAGCCCCCGCCGACCTGCCCACCGGTGTGCAGTGAGCTGTCCAGTCCGCCGCCGAGTTCCGCGCCGGTGTTCACGGCCGCGCCGAGACCCGTCGCGAGCCCGGTCTCCAGACCCGCCGTCGCCTGTGTTCCGAGGTTTCCGGCGCCGCCGACGGCGGAGGAGAAGTTGCCTCCGAGCCCAGCGGCCGCGTTACCGGAACCCTGTGCCGCTGAGCCGATTCCGCCGGTGAGCCCGGTGGCCGCCTGCCCGCCGGCATCGAGCGCGCCGCCAAGGCCTGCCTCCAGACCGGATCCGATCTGCGCACCCGCGTCGGCCGCCCCGTGCAATCCGGTGGACGCTCCAGCGCCGAGACCGGCGCCCGCCTGCGCACCGCCTCCCAGCGCCGCGTCCAAACCGGTGGTCACCTCACCGGCGCCGTTCAGCGCACCTTCCAGACCCGCTGCGGCACCGAGATCACCCGCCGCACCCACAGCGCCGCCGAGACCAGCGCCGAGACCGGCGGCCAAGTCCGTCGCGGCACCCGCAGAACCATCCACAACCCCTCCCAGGCTCGTCCCCAGGCCGGTCGACGCATCAACCGCACCCCCGAGCCCAGCCTGTACACCGGTGCCAACGCCCGCCGCCGCATCCGCCGCACCACCGAGATTCGCA
>NZ_BDBC01000007.1 GCF_001612785.1 Nocardia beijingensis NBRC 16342 | reverse complement strand
CGGTCAAGTCCGTCGCGGCACCTGCCGAACCATCCACAGTCCCACCAACATTCGCCCCCAGACCGGTCGACGCATCAACCGCACCCTCGAGCCCAGCCTGCACACCGGCACCGATACCCGTCGCCACATTGGCAGCGCCGCCCAGCCCCGCATCGACACCGGCGGAACTATCCACAGCCCCTCCCAGGTTCGCGCCCAGGCCGGTTGTCGCGTCGACGGCTCCTCCGAGGCCCGCACCGAGGCCCGTGGTGACATCAGCCGCGCCGTCCAGACCCGCACCGAGCCCGGCATCGACAGCACCCCCGATGCCCGCGCCGAGGTCGGTTGTCGCGTCGACGGCCCCTTCGAGTCCCGTACCCACACCGGTGCCGAGGTTCGCCACCCCGCCGATCGCGCTGTCGATACCCGCCGTGAGATCGGTCGCCGCACTCGCGGCTCCACCGAGTCCCGCACCCAGACCTGTGCCGACGTCAGCCGCACCACCCGAGTTCGCACCGAGACCGGTCGTCGCATCGATGGCACCGTCCAGACCACCACCTGCCTGGGCACCAGCTCCCAGCGCCCCATCCACGCCTGTGGCAAGGCCGCCCGCCGCATCGACAGCTCCGCCGAGACCCGCACCGAGACCCGTGGTGACATCAGCCGCGGCGTCCAGACCGGCACCGAGTCCCGTCGTCGCGTCCACAGCACCCTCCAGACCAGCGCCGAGCCCCGCGGTCACATCGGTGGCGGCGCCCAGGCCGCTTTCGAGGCCCGCACCGATACCGGTGGTGAGGTCCACCGCGCCACCGACCGTGCTATCCAGACCCGCTCCGAGACCGGTCGTCGCGTCGACAGCGCCCTCGAGACCCGCGCCGAGGCCCGAGGTCACGTCGGTCGCCGCGCCGAGACCGCCTTCCAGCCCCGCGTTCAATCCCGCGGAGATGTCCGTGGCGCCCTGCACAGCACCTCCCAGACCTGCGCCGACACCCGTGGTGATGTCCGCCGCGCCACCGATGGCGGTTTCCAGACCCGCTCCGAGGCCGGTCGTCGCATCGACAGCGCCTCCGATACCGGCGCCGAGACCCGCCCCGAGGTCAGCGCCCGTCTGCACAGCGCCACCGAGGCCTGCGGTCAGATCGCCCGCGGCGCCCGCCGCGCCTTCCAGGCCCGCGCCGATCCCGGTCGTCAAACCGGTCGTCGCGTCGATCACTCCGCCGAGGCCCGCGCCCAGATCCGCGCCCGCCTGCGCACCGGCGCCCAGAGCGCCTTCCAGGCCCGTGGTCAGACCGGTCGCGGCGTCCACCGCGCCTTCCAGCCCAGCGCCCAAGCCCGCCGCACCGTTCACCGCGCCTTCCAGGCCCGCGCCGAGGCCTGCGCCCGCGCCGATTGCCGCGTCGATGCCGGTGGAGAGGCCGGTGCCGAGTCCGGCGGCGATGTCTCCCGCGCCTTCGGCGTCCAGATCGAGGCCAGCGCCGATGCCGCTGATCACCTGAGCGCCTGCGCCGAGCAGGCCGCCGACGGCGGCGGACAGGTCGGCGCCCGCGTTCACCACGGTGTCGAGGCCCGCGGCCAGTCCCGCGCCGAGACCAGCGCCGATGTCCAGTCCGGTGTCGATCGCGGTGTTCAGTCCGGCGCCCACGTCGACGCCCGTTCCGACACCGAGGTCGACGTCGAGGCCGCCACCCGCACCGCCGCCGAGATCGACGCCGAGATCAGCGCCCAGATCGACTCCGGCGTCCGCCACCGCCGCCGCACCCACGGTGCCCGCCGCGCCGATCGCGGCGGCCGTGCCGGTCTGCGCGCCTGCCGCCACGATGGACTGCAACTGGGAGCCACCGGTGACCAGCGCCGACTCCGCGACCATCGGGGCGCAGAGGGCGATGTCCTCGGGGGTCACCGCGCTCAGGCCCGCGGCGGCCAGCGCCTGGGTCGGGTTGGCGCAGTATGCGACCGCGGCCTCTTGGTTCCGCAGCAGACCGAGGATGAACTCCAGAATCGCGTTGGGTGTCATGAGAATCTTCTCCTGAGTCCCGGCGGACCTCGCTGATCCGCAGTCGTTGGAATGCAAATCACGCTAGGAGCGCATCGCGTTACGCCGAAACGGGGCGAACCCCTACTACCGGCCGTGGCCACCCGATAGGGGTAAGAGCGAAATTAGGGGAAATTCCCTAATCGTCCCCCTAACGGAGTAACGGCGGATGCTCAGCAACCGACAGAACGGTTGCGTCGGCAACTACAACGCTCAGCGCACCAGCTCGATACACAGCAGCGACACCGGACCTGACAGCTTCTCGAACGGGGTTCACGTATGACACAGCGCCTGGCGCTCGGCATCACTGTCGGGGCGTCGAATTCGGTCGCCGTGGCGGCAACGGAGGATGGCGACGACGGCCTCGGCCCGTCCGGCGGCGGCTATCTACGCTCGCATCCGAGCGTGCTGCGGCTGTCGCCGGACATGGCGCCCACGCTCGGCGCGGGCGCTCGCTCCACCGGTCGCCATTCCAGCGACATCCTGCTGGAAGGATTTCTCGCCAGGGTCGGCGACCCGGTCGGCATCCTCGCCGAGGACGGCTCGTCCTATTCCGCTCCCGACCTGGTAGCGACCTCGATCGGCTGCCTGGTCGACGAGATCGCCGCCGAGACCGGACGCGGCGGCGTTCAGGCGACGGTCGCCTGCCACCCGGCGTGGTGGTCGCGGCACACCGTCGACATCCAGCGCGACGCACTCGAGCGGGCCGGGCTCGGCGATGTGACGCTGGTGCCTGAGCCGACCGCCGCGATCCGCTGGCTCGACGCGGCGCACGGCAGGACCGACGACGGCGCGGTGCTCGTCTTGGATCTCGGCGCCTCCGGCTCGACGGTTTCGGTGGTACGCACCGGTGAGCACGCCAGCCTGCTCGGCACACCGTTGCGCAGCACCGACGTCGCCGGCGCCGAATTCGATCTGCTGACCATGCGCTATGTCCTGGCTAATGCGGTGCTGGCCGCCGATTTCGATCCGTTCGATCCGATGGTGGAACGCGAATTATCGGCTTTGCGGGAACGCTGCCGGAAAGCGAAAGAAGAGCTTTCCATAAATACCGCGACCGTTGTTCCGGTGCGGTTGGACCCCGCGGATCCGCACGGAAGCACCGTGCGCCTGGTACGCGGGGAGCTGGAAGATCTGCTGCGCGGGCCGCTGCTGAGTGCGATGGACCTGATCCGCGACGCGGTGCACCGGGCCGGGCTCGACATCGGCGATGTCGGCCGCGTCCTGCTCACCGGAGGAGGCGGCGCGATCCCGCTGGTCGCCGAACTGGTCTCCTCCGAGTTCGGATTGCCCGTCGTGGCGGCTCCCGATCCCGAGCACACCACGGCGCGCGGCGCGGCGCTGCTGGCCGCCGATCTGCTCGCCGCCGAGACCGACCAACTTCCCTTGGTCGATCCGGTGGCCGAGGAGGAGACCGTGCCGCAGCCGCGAGCGCTTCCATCGGCGGGACTCGCGGCGCTGCCGGAGGAGCCCCCGGCGCGCAGGCGCGCACTGATCAGCCGCCGGCGCATGGCGGTGGTGGCCGGTGTCGCGGTCGCCATCGGCCTGCTGGCCACCGGCACGCTCGCCCTCGGCACCGGCATCCAGTCCGGCTCGGACAATCCCGGGTCGACCGAGCGGTCCACCACCGGCGCCGCCCAAGTCGCCGCGACCACGGGAGCGCAGCCGAACGATCCCTCCGCTCCGTCCGGCGTCGCCGCGACGGACTCGGCGAACGCAACCGGCCGGCCGAAGTCGAGGACCGAAGCTCCGCAGGCCGGCTCGCCTTCGTCGGCGGCTCAGGGCACCACCGTGGCTGTGGTGCAGAACGAGCAGAATCACGATCAACCCGCCCCGGTTCCAGCGGATACCCCGGCGCAGCAATCCGCTCCGCAGCCGCAACCCCAACAGCCTTCCCCCGCACCCGCACCCGCACCCGCACCCGCGCCCGCACCGACCAACCCGCCCGCGCCGACCCAGCAGCAGCCCCGTCCCACGGTGCCGAGCGCACCGAGCCTGCCGACCGGCGTGCTCGGCGACACCCTCGGCACGGTGTTGCGCGCTCCCGGAGAGGTCCTGGGAGGCTCCGGTGGCTGATCACGCCTTCGACACCCTTCCCTGTGCCCGCGACATCTTCCGCGATCTCGATTCCGCCGACGACCAACCGGTGGTCTACCTGATCCGCGGCCGGTCCCAGACCGGCAAGTCGACACTGCTCGGGGAGATCCGCGCTCGGCTGCGCGCTCGCGGCGTCCCGTTGCAGGACGACATCGCCGCGCTCCAGCACGCGCACGCGCGCAACGGCGCGCATCCGGTGACCCGCACGCCGAACCCGGGCGGCACGGCAGGCGTCACGACCGATACCGCCCGCCCGGCCCTGATCATCGACAACGCCCACACACTGAGCCGGCTCGATCTCGAATATCTCTGCAACGCCGTGGAATCCGGGCATCGCACGATGGTGATCGCCACCCAGCCGCGCCCGCACGACCCGCGGCTGCGGATGCTCGCCGACGCGGTCGCCCGGCGCGGTCGCGTCGTCGACCTGCGTCCGCTCGGCGTCGCGGACATGGCCCCGTTCGCCAGGGAGCTGGGCATGATGGTGCCGCGCCAGGTCGCGCAGCACATCCATGTGCAGACCGCGGGTATTCGCGGCGGCGTGGTGGCCGCGCTCACGGCCGCCTGCTCGGCGCGGCTGGACGCGGGCATCGCCGCCGTCGACACGGCCGTCGCCACGTGGGCGCGCGGGCTGCTGGACAACCTGGAGCCCGACCTGCTGGAGACCTTGGTGGTCGCCACCACGGGCACGGGCCTGGATTCCAGTGAACTCACCGAGGTGCTCGGCGTCGAGCAGGCCGTCGCGCAGGAGTTGATCGACCGAGCCAGGGCCAGCGCCCTGGTGACCGATGCCGACCTGCTGCTCGAGCCCGCCGTCGCCCCGCTGCGCACACTGCTCGGCGACCGCAGGTTCGTCGCGGTCGAGCGCCGGTTGCTCAGCGCCAGGCTGGAGGCGGGCCTGCTGCGCGACCGCACCGCGTTGCAATTGGCCGAGTCCGGCGTCCGCGATCCCCGGCTGGCCGACTTCCTCGTCGCCGCCGCCGGGCAGGCGGGCCGCGACGCGGTTCGCTATTACGCCGCCGCGGCGGCCGCGGGCGCCGAACTGGATCTGATCGCGCTGCGCTGGGCCGAGGCGGCCGCGAGGACCGGCGACGGCGACACCGCCATGCGGCTGGCCGAGCCGATGCTGGCGCGCTCGGGCAGCACCGGCGCTGAACTCGCGACGGCGGTGCGGATCTGCGCGGCGGTGCTCACCCGGCGCGGGCTGGTCGGTCGCGCGGCGCAGCTGTACACGTGGCTCGGCGGGCACCGGGTCGGCCCGGACTGGGCGGTCGGCGCCACAGTGTTGTGCCTGGCGGGCGACGTCGCGGGCGCGCGGGAGATGTCGGCGTCGGCGACGAAGTGGCCGCCCACCGAGGCGGGCGCGCACGCGCGCTTGATCGCGACCGCGCTCGCGGACACCATCGAACCGGGCAACAACACCGCGGCGGCGGTATCGGCGCTGGTCCAGGCCGCCCACGCGGACGCGGGCGTGGACCGCTTCCTGCCGTGCACGGCGGCCTCGATCGCCACGCTGCTCTCCCTCGGCACCGGCGAGCCCCGTCGTGCCCAGGACGCGCTGCGACGGGCCGCCGCGAGCGGGCTGCGCTGCCATCAGCTCGACGTGCTCGCGGCCTGGACGGCCATGCTGGGCGGCGACGAGCGCGCCGCCGCCGCCACCGTCGCCGCGCTCGACCACGACCGGCTCGACATGCGCGACCGCCTGCTGGCGCACGGCGTCGCGGTCGGCCTGGCCCGGCGCAGCGGCGATCACACCGCGCTGGCTCGCGCGTGGCAGGCGGCGTATCCGCTGTTCGACGACGTGCAGGCCGATCTGCTCGCGCTGCTGCCGATCGGCGAACTGTGGCTGGCCGCCATCCGGATGCGCGACGAACGCCGGATCACGCCCCTGGTGGACGCCGCGCTCGCGCTGCTGCGCCGCTTGAACGATCCACCCGCATGGTCCAACGCCTTCCACTGGTACGGCGTGCAGGCCGCGATCGCGCACGAAAGCCCAGAGGAGCTGCTGCCGCACGCGCGCGCGTTGAAGGCCGCGGCCGAGGCGGGCGACCGGCACGCCGCCGTGCTGGCCGACGCGGGCCGCACCTGGGTGCTCGTACTGCGCGGCCAGGTCGTCAGCGCGCCGGTGCACGCGGCGGTCGCCGCCCTCACCGAGATCGGCATGACCTGGGACGGCGCCAGGCTGGCCAGCGAGGCGGCGCTCGCGACGCCCGACTCGGCGACGGCCACCGCGCTGCTCAAACTGGCCAGGACGGTGCGCGCCGACGCCCGTCCGCAGGAGCCGCAGCCTCGTCCGGCGGCACCGGCGGCGCACAACGGCGACGCCCCGCCGCCGCCCGTGCCGCCGCAGGCCGCGATCCTCAGCGAACGGGAACGCGAAGTGGCGGAGCTGGTTCTGCTCGGGCTCACCTATCGCGAGATCGGTGCGCGCCTGTACATTTCGGCGAAGACGGTCGAGCACCACGTCGCGCGCATCAGACGCCGGGTCGGTGCCCGTTCCCGTTCGGAGTTATTGTCGATGCTCCGCGCCATGGGACACGGTTCGCTTCTGGTGTGACCGGGTGCGGTTCCGTCAGCGGGAACGCCGAAGCGAGGTAGGTGAGGATGGCCACTGGGGTTGGCCTGCGCGTCGCCGACGACGAGTGCACGGCGGTCATCGTCACCGACGGTGACGAGCAGCCGAGGTACATCGTCCGTGAGTCGGTGCTGCACATGTCCGACGACGGTGACGCCGAACTGGGTGGTCCTCCTCCCACCGGCGATGCCCACTCGATCAGCGGCTTCGTGGCCGCCGTCGGCGACCCCGCGGGTATCCCGGTCGACGACGGTGAGGCCTACCGCGCCGAAGACCTCGTCGCGACCGCCTTGTTCTGCCTGATCAACCTGGCCGCCGAGCATCTCAGCGGAGCCGCGGAGTTCTACGCGACGCATCCGGCGGATTGGCCCGCCGAGCAGGTGCGTTCGCTGCGGGACGCGCTGGACTACCTGGGTCTGCGCTCGGTGCTGCTGGTCAGCGAGGGTGAGCTGCCGAGCGCGGCGACCGGAGCCGATGGCAGGTCCTTCGCCCACGACGCGGCCAGAGGGGCGCTGGCGGCCGTGCTCGCCACCCCGGCCGGGGCCACCCCGCCGGACCCGACCACCGCGGAGAACTCGACGGTGGACACCATCGTCATCCCCGCCGTGCCCGCCGCCGACGCGCAGCCGCAGGCGTATTCGGCGGCCATCCCGGTCGCCGAGACGCTCGTGGCCGCGGAACCTGAGCAGCTCGAGAAGCAGCCGCCGCCAATGGTTCCCGCGCCGCGCTCGAAGCGCACGCCGCTGCTGATCGCGGGCGCGGCGGTGATCGGCCTTGTGCTCGGCGGCATCGTGGTGGCCATGCTGTTCCGCGACGGCGGCGAGACGCCGGTGCCGCCGCTGCCCGACGCCAAGTCCGAGCCGACCTCGGTGCTGCCTGCCCCGCCGCCGGTCGTGACCAGCACGACCACGACGACCACCGAGCCGCCCGAGCCGCCGGTGGTGATCACCGAGACCACGACGCCGGAGCCGACCACCACCCCGCCGACCACCACCCCGCCGCCGACCACGACGACGCCGAGCACCACCACGCGCACCTCGACGACGCGATCCACCACGCCGTCGACCAACCCGTTCGGTCAGCAGCTGCCGCAGATTCCCACCATCCCCGGAATGGGAATACCGGGTAGTCGGTGATTAGTAGCGTCCTTCTCGGGTTTGTGGCTTAGAGTGTTGCGCTGACCGGGTTGTCGGATGAATTTCCACACACCGGTCGGTTGCTGGACGAAGACTGTGTGCCAACGGATTCTGCCCGTGGCCACGGATTTAGCTGGCACGTGCGTGCCGACGAAGGGACTTCATGCGCAAGTTGGTGGCGCGTCGCGCCGCGGTCAAGGCTGTCGCCATCGCATCGACCGTTCTCCTGGCTCCCTTGTTCGGCACGACCACCGCCTCGGCGGTACCCGAGGCCCCGGCACAGCTCGCGGCGGACACTCTCCCACCGGAACTCGTGCAGGCCATCGCACGCGATCTGAAGATGACCCCCACCGAGTACCTCGACCGCGCCGCGCGGGCCCAGCAGCTGCGCGACTACGCGCGCGAGTTCCGTTCGGAGCGGCCGGATTCCTACGCGGGCGCCTGGATCGGCGCCGACGGCAAGCCCGTCATGGCGGTCACCTCGCTGGACGCCGCCAAGATCGCCGCGGCCGACGGCTACCAGACCCGGCTGGCCCCCGTGTCGGCGGACAGCCTGGAGAGCTCGCTGGTGCAGCTCAACCAGTGGATCACCGGCCTGCCGCGCGAGATCTCGCAGGCGATCAACTCCGTGGCCATCGACTTCCTGAACAGCCAATTGGTGCTCAGCGTCGCCAACACCCCCGCGGGCCACATGCTCAACCTGCCGACGCTCCTGGCGAACATCAAGGTCATCCTGTCGCCGAACAGCGGCGGCCCGGTCGAGCGCAGGCCGATGGGCGGCGACACCTACATCAGCGCACCCGGTTCGCTCCAGGACTCGTCCCTGCGCGCCGTCGACGTGTGCTCGTTCGGGTTCAACAGCATCGACGCTTCCGGCAACGCGCTGAACATCAGTGCGGGCCACTGCGATCCGAACCTGGGCAAGGGCAACCAGGAGGCGGGCGTCTACCTGCCGAACGTCCGGGACATCCCGGCCAGCCCCGAACTGGGCACCTTCGTGCGCGCCTCGCTGGGCGGCCAGTCCGCGCTGGACTACTCGGTGATCAAGCTGAACGAGCGCGCGGTGCGGGCCGGCATGGACCAGCCCTCGGTGCGCGGCGCCAACGGCACCACGCTGGCGATCACCGGCACCGCCGACCCGATCACCGGAGCCCCGGTCTGCAAGTCGGGTCAGTCGTCCACCTTCACCTGCGGCTTCGTCGTGGCCGATCGGGTGGAGACCCAGCTCTACACCGCGGAGGGCGAGAGCAAGACCGTGCGCGGGTTCGCCAGCTCGGCCTGTACGCTCGGCGGCGACAGCGGCGGCGCGATCGTGTCCGGCACGCTGGCGCTCGGCATCACCAGCGGGTCGAACGCGGCGGACGCGCCGAACTGCAACGAGGCCAACATCGCCCTCGCGCAGTACGGCGGCACCGCCTCGCTCGGCATCCCGATCCGGGCGATCCTGGCCGACATCGACGCCTCTTCCGGCGGCGGAATCGGCAGCGGCATCACCGTGCGCACCCGGCCGAACGCGAGCTGAGCGCAGAGCCGTTCGGTGTGTCGATCGGCATATCGCCGGTCGGCGGGCTATGAGGGAGTCGGGAACCACAAGATGAGTAGGCATACCGCGTCAAACCCCATATAGTCTGCTCATGCTCCTGCCACGTATAGGACCTCCCCGCTCGACTGCGCGACAGACCGTAATCCGAAAGACAGTGATCGCCGCCTCGGCGGCGATACTGCTGTTCGGGCCCACCGCGGCAGTGGCGACGGCTCAACCCGACCAGGCTCCCGGCCTGCCCGCCGACCTGGCCGCCGCGGTGACCCGCGATCTGAAGATCTCGCCCGACGAGTACCTGCATCGTGCGGAGCTGGCGCAGCAGGTGGCCGCGTTCGCCACCACCGCCCAGCGGCAGTACCCGGCCGTGTTCGGCGGCTCCTGGCTGGACGACGCTGGCAAGGCGGTCGTGGCGCTGGCGCAGGGCCCCGGCGCGGACGAGGCGAAGAAGGCCGCCGAGTCGGCCGGTTTCGAGGTCCGCAACGTCGCCAAGAGCGAAGCGACCCTGCGCGGCGAGAAGAGCGCGTTCGAGCGCTGGCTGGAAGGCCAGCCGGAGGCGGTGCGTTCGCTGGTGCGTGGCGCGGTGGTGGACACCGTCAACAACGCGATCGCGGTCCGCGTGGATCAGGCGGGCCTGCCGATGCCGAACTTCATCGACCCGGCGCGCGTCATCGTGATGGCACCGCCGGTGGCCGGCGAGCAGGGCACGTTGCAGGCCGGTGACATCGCCGGCGACGCGCGCGGCGCGCTCGCGGGCGGCGACGGCTTCGCCTCGGTGGCCGGACGCAGCTCGCTGCGCTGCTCGCTCGGCTTCAACGGCACCGACCGCAACGGCAACACGGTGAACATCACCGCGGGCCACTGCAACCCCGACATCCCGTCCGCGGGCAGCGGCAACGCCGCGGGCGTCTACGAGATGAACGGCGACCGCCTCGGCGCGCAGCTGGGCGTCTTCCAGAAGTCCGTGCTCGGTGCGCAGGACTACTCGATCATCCGGGTCAACGACCAGGCCAAGGACCGCTTCGCCAACAACGGCGTCCGCGCGCCCGGCGCCGCTCCGATCCCGGTCGAAGGCGTGGCGACCCCGGTGGTCGGCGCTCCGGTGTGCAAGTCCGGCGCGCGCACCGGCTTCAGCTGCGGCGTGGTCAACGCCGTCGACCAGACCGTGCAGGTCGGCGACCGCGAGCTCACCCAGAGCTTCTCGGCCAACATCTGCGCGCTGCCCGGCGACAGCGGCGGCCCGATCGTGACCGGCCGCTTGGCGCTCGGCATCTCCAGCGCGTCGTCGGTGGCCGACTACCCGATCTGCGAGATCCCGAACCTGATCGGCGCGCTCACCGGTAACGTGCCGCAGCTGTTCGCGCAGCCGGTGCACGTGGTGCTCTCGGACAACCCGGGCCTGCGCATTCGCACCAACTGACCGCGGGAACGCGCGAGAGGCCGGCAGCGTCGAGCTGCCGGCCTTTCGCCGTCTCAGGGGCTTTCCACTGCCCTTACGCGGCCCGCCGCGGGGAAACGCCCCATGGCATGCGGCAGCGGTCCGGCATCCTGGACCGCATGTGTTTGGTGTTGATCGGCTGGCGCGCGCACCCGGAATACCGGTTGATCGTCGCGGCCAACCGGGACGAGTTCTACACCCGTCCGACCGAGTCCATGCGCTGGTGGCCGGAAGCGCCCGGTCTGCTCGCCGGACGCGACACCGGGGCCGTCGGCCGGGCGGAAGGCGAACCGCCGGGAACCTGGCTCGGTCTGAGCACCCACCCGCACGGCGACAATCGTTTCGCCGCCGTCACGAACGTGCGCGACCCCGCCGATCAACGTCTCGACGCCCGTTCTCGCGGCGCGTTGCTGATGGACTTCCTGCGCGGCGCCTCCGACCGCGGCCGGGCGGGCGAGTTCCCCGGCCCGGAGAAGTACGTGCTCGACGTCGCCGCCGCTCCCGACGACTACAACGGCTACAACCTGGTGGTCTCGGACCTGCGCACGCTGTGGTGGCACTCCAACCGCAGCGCCGCGGAACCACGCGAACTCGCGGCGGGCTTCCACGGGCTCTCCAACGGCACTTTCGTCACCTCGGCTGGCCCGAGCCTGCGCGAGGCCGATCTGATGGCGCCACAGCCCATCTGGCCCAAGGTACGGGCGGGTGTGCGCGGGCTGCGCGAGGTCGTGCGCACCGAGCCGGGAGCGGTGGACCGCTATTTCGAGGTGCTGGCCGACCGCACCGAAGCCGCCGACGAGGAGTTGCCGCACACGGGCGTGCCGCACGAGATGGAGCGGGCGCTGTCGGCGAGGTTCGTCGCGCACACCGTGCACGGCACACGCGCGAGCACGGTGCTGATCGTCCGCGAGGACGGGACATTCGACATGGTGGAGCGCTCCTTCGGCCCGCTGGGCGAGGAACGGGGCGAGAACGTCGTGCGCGGCCTGCTGGATCTGGCCGGATGAACGACGGCGGCCCGCCCTCCGAGGAGAGCGGGCCGCCGAGGATCTATGGGTGGGACCGAGGGCTTACTTCGGTTCGCTCGGCTTGTCCGCCCACTTGGTGGTGCCATCCGGCGCCTGCAGCGTGTTCACCAGGTCGATGCCGGCGACGAGCAGAGCCGGACCGCCGATGGCGACCGTGCCGAGGATGCCGCCGATGCCGGCGCCCGCGATCGCGGCCGGGATGCAGCCGACGCCGAGGAACGGCAGGCCGAGGATGCAGCCGATCACCGCGCCACCGATGACGCCGATGGCGGTGCCGAGGAAGCCGCCGACGGCCGTCGCGATGCCGAACTGGCTGGCGAACTCGTTCTGCGCGCGCTGGTTCTCGATCGGCGACGCGATCGGCTGCGCGACGACGTTGACCGCGTTGAGCGGCTTGTCCTTGGGCACGTTGACGTTGACGCCCTGCTCAGGCGTCAGCTCGAGCACCGTGTTGTCTTCCTTCACGACCGGCTTCACCGGAACGACGGTGTCGGCGACCTTGAAGGCGATCGGCAGGGTGAGGACCGCGTTGCCCTCCGAGTCCTTGATCCGGTAGACGTCGTCTTCCTTGACGTCCTCGGAGGACTTGGCCAGCTCGAACGTTCCCCCCTTGAGCGTCGTCACGACGGTCTTCTCCACCAGCTTGACCGAGTACCGGATCGGGTCGGGCGTAGCAGCGGCCGGCTCGGCATGGGCGGTCCCCAATCCGATGGTCATCGCACCGATGACCATCGCGGCCGCCGCGGTGGTTCTGCGGAGATTCAATTCAGTTTCCAATCCATCATCAGGTCGTACGTCACCACTGGTCATCAGCACGCGAGAGCTCTGTACAGCAAATCCGGGTGGTCGGCTCCGGATCCTCCCCGAGCAGTGTGAAGACGGTCGCGGCAATCAGAACGTCGTGAGCCTAATAGACCGTCGCGTTTTAAGCGAGATCCCTTATCAGGCATGGGGACTAAGCCAATCCTTACCGACTGGACGGAATGCTTCGCCGTTTACGGTGGTGGTCGGCTACTCGCCAGCACGATCGGCGGAATTACTGTGAGATTGATCACAGGTAAATAGACGGTCAAGCCCCAGCATATGGGGCTATAGCCGAAAAGCCGATCGTACGATGGACATGGTTGTTACTGGCGGGTAACTTACTGCCAGTTAGGATACGAGCGAACCGAGACGGTAGCGGAACAAGCCGCACTCGGGGTGCCTCTAAAGAAAGGTCGCGACATGAATGCCCTGACAGTGACGCTGGGCACGATTGGGGCGACGCTCAGCCTCTTGTGTTGGGCGTCGTTCATCGGCGGCGTCCGCGATATCGCGCGCGCCATCATGGTCGGACAGCCCGCGCCGGACCGCTGGCGACCCTTCTTCCCGCGCTTCAAACAGATGCTCGTGGAGTTCATCGCGCACACGCGGATGAACAAATTCCGCACCGTCGGCTGGGCGCACTGGCTGGTGATGATCGGCTTCATCGGCGGAGCCATCCTGTGGTTCGAGGCGTACGGGCAGACCTTCGACCCGGCGTTCCACTGGCCGATCATCGGCAACCTGGCGATCTACCACCTGTGGGACGAGATCCTCGGCATCGGCACCGTGGTCGGCATCCTGACGCTGATCGTCCTGCGCCAGCTCAACCACCCCCGGGTGCCGGAGCGGCTGTCCCGGTTCAGCGGTTCCAAGTTCGGCCCCGCCTACGTCATCGAGGCGATCGTCCTGCTCGAGGGCCTCGGCATGATCTTCGTGAAGGCGGGCAAGATCGCCGCCTACGGCCACTCCGACCCGGCCACCGACTTCTTCACCATGCAGGTGGCCAAGCTGCTGCCCGCGAACACCACCATGGTGGCGCTGTTCGCCTTCGTGAAGCTGATGTCCGGTATGGCGTTCCTGTACTACGTCGGCCGCAACGTCACCTGGGGCGTGGCCTGGCACCGCTTCTCGGCGTTCTTCAACATCTACTTCAAGCGTGAGGAAGACGGCGGCGTCGCGCTTGGCGCGGCCAAGCCGATGATGTCCAAGGGCAAGCCGGTCGACATGGAGACCGCCGACCCGGACACCGACACCTTCGGCGCCGGCCGGATCGAGGACTTCTCCTGGAAGGGCTGGCTGGACTTCACCACCTGCACCGAGTGCGGCCGCTGCCAGTCGCAGTGCCCGGCCTGGAACACCGGCAAGCCGCTGTCGCCGAAGCTGCTGATCATGTCGCTGCGCGACCACGGGTACGCCAAGGCCCCCTACCTGCTGGCCGGTGGCCGCAAGGACCTGGGCGGCGAGGAGATCGGCCTGGTCGACGCCGATGGCAACCCGAACGAGGCGAAGCTGGCCAAGATCTCCGAGGCCGCCAAGGCCGAGGCGGAGCGGCCGCTGGTCGGCGGCGCCGACGTCAACGGCATCATCGACCCCGAGGTGCTGTGGAGCTGCACCACCTGCGGCGCGTGCGTCGAGCAGTGCCCGGTGGACATCGAGCACGTCGACCACATCATCGACATGCGCCGCTACCAGGTGCTGATCGAGTCGGAGTTCCCCTCCGAGCTGGCCGGTCTGTTCAAGAACCTGGAGAACAAGGGCAACCCCTGGGGCCAGAACGCCAAGGACCGGCTCAACTGGATCAACGAGCTCGATTTCCAGATCCCGGTCTTCGGCCAGGACGCCGACAGCTTCGACGGCTACGAGTACCTGTTCTGGGTCGGCTGTGCGGGCGCCTACGAGGACCGCGCCAAGAAGACCACCAAGGCCGTCGCCGAGTTGCTCGCCACCGCGGGCGTGAAGTTCATGGTGCTCGGCGCCGAGGAGACCTGCACCGGCGACTCCGCTCGCCGCGCGGGCAACGAGTTCCTGTTCCAGCAACTGGCCCAGCAGAACATCGAGCTGCTGAACTCGGTGTTCGACGGCGTCGAAGACCGCAAGAAGAAGATCGTCGTCACCTGCGCCCACTGCTTCAACGCGCTGAACAACGAATATCCGCAGGTCGGCGGCACCTATGAGGTCGTGCACCACACCCAGCTGCTCAACCGCCTGGTGCGGCAGAAGCAGCTGATCCCGGTGAACTCGGTGTCGCAGAAGGTCACCTACCACGACCCCTGCTACCTGGGCCGCCACAACAAGATCTACAACGCGCCGCGTGAGCTGATGGCCGCGTCCGGCTCCAACCTGGTGGAGATGCCGCGCCACGGCGAGCGGTCCATGTGCTGCGGCGCCGGTGGCGCGCGGATGTGGATGGAAGAGCAGCTCGGCAAGCGCGTCAACATCGACCGCGTGGACGAGGCGCTGACCACCTCCCCGGCGAAGATCGCGACCGGCTGCCCGTTCTGCCGCGTGATGCTCACCGACGGCGTCACCGCGCGTCAGGAGAAGGGCGAGGGCGAAGGCGTCGAGGTGGTGGACGTCGCCCAGCTGATGCTGGATGCCATCGAGCGCGTCGAGCCCGCGGTGCTCACCGAGAACCTGACCGTCATCCAGGAGCCCAAGGCGCCCGAGGCGGAGCCCGAGCCGGAACCGGAGCCCGAACCGGCCCCGACCGCAGAGGCTTCCGCGCCGGCGAAGGCCGCGCCGAGTGGCGGCGGTCTGGCGATGAAGGGCCCGGCCAAGGCGCCCGGTGGTGGCGGTCTCGCCATGAAGGGCCCGGCGAAGGCACCCGGTGGCCTGGGCATGAAGGGTGCGGCCAAAGCGCCCGGCGCCAAGGCTCCCGACGCCGAATCGGCGGAGACCGAAGCCGCGTCGGCTCCCGCCGCTCCGGCCAAGGGTCTCGCCATGAAGGGTCCGGGGAAGGCGCCCGGTGGTCTGGGGATGAAGGGTGGAGCCAAGGCACCCGGTGCCAAGGCCGCCGCTTCCCCCGCCGCCGAAGCTCCGGCCGAGGCTCCCGCAACCGAAGCTGCCGAGGCCAAGCCGGTCAAGGGCTTGGGCATGAAGGGCGGCGCGAAGGCGCCCGGTGGTGGTCTCGCCATGAAGGGCGCGGCCAAGGCACCTGGCGCGAAGGCTACGGCGGCTCCTGCGGCCGAGGCCGCGCCCGCCGAAGCGGCTGCGGAACCAGCCGAGGCGAAGTCGGCCGAAGCGGTTACGGAAACGGCCGAAACCGGCCCAACCGAGACCAAGCCGACGGTGCCCGCCAAGGGTCTGGCCATGAAGTCCGGCTTCAAGCGGCCCGGCCCCAAGGCCCCCGGCAAGGCGGCAGCGGCCCCGAAGGACGCGGCTCCCGCCGAACCGGCTCCCGCGGAGCAGGCTCCCGTCGCGGAAGCTCCCGTCGCAGAAGCTTCCGCCGCGCAGCCCGAACCCGCCGCCGAACCGGAGCAGTCCAACGGCGCGAGCGGCAACGGCGCATCCGAAGTCGCGCCGCCCACCGCCAAGCCGGGCGGTCTCGGCTTCAAGGCCGGCGCGAAGGCGCCGGGCCGCAAGAGCTGAGCCGGGATAGCGGAGAAGAGCCCGGGTACTCGAGGAGTACCCGGGCTCTTTCGTTCGCGCCGTATCCGGCGATCGGCAACTCGTCGACGCGGGCGTGCGCTACTCGCCGATCGCCGGAGGCGTCCAATCCCACAATCTGGCCGACTTCCGTCCGGCCACGCCGCGTCCGGCGAGGCGGGTCATACCGGTCGCCAGTCCGTAGACGAGGGCATTGGTGGACAGACTTATCGCGGGGTCCTGGCGTGCCATGCGCTGCACCTGCTGTCCGCGTGGGCGGCGCAGCTGGTCGAAGCGGGCCAGCGCCGCCGGAACCGGGCCGTCGCGCAGCTCAGCGGCGAGCACGGTCGCGTCTTCTAGCGCCTGGCACGCGCCTTGCGCGAGGAATGGCGTCATCGCGTGCGCGGCGTCGCCGAGCAGCGCCACCCGGCCCTGGGCGAACGACGGCAACGGATCGAGATCGAAGATGTCATGACACAGAATCGCCTCCGGTGGCGTCGCGGCCAGCAGAGCAGGGATCGGGTTGTGCCAGCTGCCCACCCGCCGACGCAGTTCCGCGAGATCGTTCCCGTAGCGGATCCGTGGTTCGGACTGCCGTACGGTGAGAAACCAGAACACCCGCCGATCGGTCAGCGGGTGAGCGCCGAAACGCGCACCTCGTCCCCAAGTCTGGAATCCTTCGATCGGCCATACCGAGCCCGGCTCGGTCACCCCGCGCCAACACAGAATGCGCTGAAAGACCGGATCGGAGTCGGCAAACAGGCCGCGCCGCACCGCGCTGTGGATGCCGTCCGCGCCCACGAGGACGTCCGCGACCGCTCGGTGCGTTCCGTCCTGGGTCCGGTAGGTCACCGACACCTCTGATCCGGACTGCTCGAACCCGATGACCTCGGCTCCGGCACGTACGACGCCGGTGGGCAGATGGCCGAGCAACGCGCTGTGCAGATCAGCGCGATGATTGGCCAGCAGCGCGACGTCGCGCCCTGCCTCGTATCGCATCAGGTATCGGCCGGACGGAGTCCGCAGGGTCGCTCCGGCCTGCGTCGGCACCGAGACGGCGCGGAAGTCCGCTCCGACACCCAGCGCGTCCGCCGCACGCACGGCGTTCGGAGCGAACGACCAGCCCGCGCCGATCTCTCCCGCTCGCGCTCTGCGCTCCAGAACGGTCACCGCCCATCCGGACCGGTGTAGTCCGACGGCCGCGGCGAGTCCGCCGATCCCGCCTCCGGCGACGATCGCCGACCGGCCCTGCCCCGTCACCGCTCGCCGCTCTCGCGCGAAGGCAGCGGTTCTTCGCTCAACCGCTTCGCCATCCAGTCGTAGACGTCGTGCGCCGCCCGTAACCGCTCGGCTCGCGCGCTGCCGGGCCCCGCCAGTTCCATGCCCTGCGCGGCGACGTCGCGAAACGAGTGCAAACCTGCCACCCGCCGCTGCACGACGGTGCTCCACGCGTCGTCGTCCATCCGGTAGAAGTGCGTGCGCTCACCGGGCTTCGTGCGCCGTCGTACGAAACCGGCATCGATGAGCACCCGCATGTTCGTGGCCAGCGACGCCCGGCTCGCTCCGATGGCCGCACCGATTTCGTCCGCCGATTGCTCGGCCGGATCACAGATCATCAACCATCCGAGGATGCGCCCCGAGATCGGCGGGATGCCGTATTCCGCCGTGCAGAACATCGCCACCCGCTCGACCCACTCCAGCACCTGCTCGAGGCCGGGGTCCCGATTCGCCATACTCACTCCGATTCACACATGTCTAGTTGATTCAGTATTTACTGAAACATATGGACATGGCAAGGCGCGGCCGAGCACGGGACCGGACGACGCGCGGGGCCGATAGCGACCCGCGCGCGCCGTCGCGTGACTACGGCCTGGTCAGCGCCGCATAACGGGCGAGATGCTCGTCCGTCGAGCCGAATTCGTGTTCGATCGCGGTGAGCCGCTTGAAGTAGTGGCCGATGGCGAGTTCCTCGGTCATGCCCATCGCGCCGTGCAGTTGCACGGCGTTCTGGCCGATGAACCGCGCCGCCCTGGCGACGGTGACCTTCGCCGCCGAGACGGCGCGGGCACGGTCGTCGGTGGAGGCGCGCAGGGAATGGACGGCCAGGTGGACCGCCGCGATGGCCTGCTCGAGTTCGATGTACATGTCCACCATGCGGTGTTGCAGCACTTGGAAACTGCCGATCGGCTGGCCGAACTGCTCGCGCTGCTTGGCGTAGTCGATGGTGTCGGCGAGCACTTTGCGCATGCAGCCGACCGCCTCGGCGCAGATCGCCGCGGTCGCCTCCGCGATGGTCGGCTCGATGACGCTCCAGCCGTCCGACTCCGTGCCGAGCAGCGCGTCGGCGGGCAGCCGCAAGCCGGTGAACACCAGATCGGCGGCCGTCCGGTCGTCGATGGTGCGATAGGTGTGCACCTCGACTCCGGCGGGGGGAGCGCTCGCGTCGAATTCGAGCCGGAACAGCGAGATGCCGGCCTTGTCGCGTCGCTCACCGGACGTACGCGCGGTGATCAGCAGGTCGGTGGCCAGTGGCGCGCTGGTCACCACGGTCTTCTCGCCGTCGAGCACCCAGGCGTCGCCGTCGCGGCGGGCGGTGGTGGACACGTCGTGCGGCGTGGCTCCCGACGTCGGCTCCAGCGCGGCGAACGCGACACGCGCGTCACCGGTCACGATCCGGCGCAGCACGGCATCGGCCTGCTCGCCGCCGGAGCGCTCGAGCAATCCGGCGCCGAGCACCACCGTGTCCACGAACGGTTCGACCACCAGCGCGCGGCCGAGTTCCTCGGCGATCACCATGAGTTCGACGGGACCGCCGCCGGTGCCGTCCACCCGCTCGGGCAGGGTAGCGCCGAGAATGCCGAGTTCGTCGGCGAAGCCGCGCCAGACGGCGGGCTGCCAGCCCGCGTCCGATTTCGCCGCCGCGCGGCTCTTCTCCAGGTCGTAGCGGGCGCCGAGGTATCCGGCGATCGCGGAGCGGAGCATTTCCTGCTCGTCGGTAAGCGTGAAGTCCATCAGAGTCCCAATGCTGCTTTGGCGAGGATGTTTCGCTGAATCTCGTTGCTGCCCGCGTAGATCGAGCCCGCTCGGTCGTTGAAGTACTTCAGCGGAGCGACGGCCTGCCAGTCCGCGCCGCTGCGGTAGCCGTCGGCGGGTGGCGTGTACTGGGCGATCGGGCCGCCCGGCATGGTGGCGTGCGGCTGGTAGACGCGACCGCGTGGTCCCGCTGTCTCCAACGCCAGCTCGGTGAGCTTCTGACTGAGTTCGGTGCCGAGGATCTTGAGGATGGAAGAGGCCGGGCCCGGGTTCTTCCCCTGCGCCATCGCGGAAATGGTGCGGTACTCCAGAATTTCCAGCACCTCGGTGCGGATCCGCAGATCGGCGAGCTTCGCCGCGAACACGCGGTCGTCGATCAGCGGATTGCCGTCGGGGCCTGGCTGCCGCGCCGCGTTGGCGGCGATGTCCTGCGCCATGACCTGCAGCCACGGCGCGGCCGCGCCACCCCGCTCGTGCACGAGCAGGTACTTCGCGACGGTCCACCCGTCGTCGATCCGGCCGAGCACATTGGTCTTCGGCACCCGCACGTTGTCGAAGAAGACCTGGTTCTGCACCTGCTCGCCCGAGGTCATCACCAGCGGCCTGATCTCGATGCCCGGCGCGGTCATGTCGATCAGCAGGAACGTGATGCCCTGCTGTTTCTTGCCCGTGCGCGAGGTGCGCACGAGGCAGAAGATCCAGTTCGCCTCGGTGGCGTGGGTGGTCCAGATCTTGCTGCCGGTGCACACGAAGTCCTCGCCGTCGTCGACGGCGGCCATGGTCAGCGCGGCCAGGTCCGATCCGGCCTCCGGCTCGGAGTAGCCCTGGCAGAAGAAGATCTCGCCGGTGAGGATGCGCGGCAGAAAGAACGCTTTCTGCTCCGGGGTGCCGAACGCGATGATCGCCGGTGCCACCATCTTGATGCCCATCGGCGAGAGCGCGGGCGCGCCCGCCAGCGCCGATTCCCGCTGGAAGATGTAGTGCTGAGTCAGGCTCCAGTCGCATCCGCCGTGCTCCACCGGCCACGCGGGCGCCGCCCAGCCGCGCTCGTGCAGGATGCGCTGCCATTCCATGCTCGCCTCATGGTCGGGATACACGCTCGTCGCCAAGCGCCCGGCCCGCCGCAACTCCGGCGTCAGCTTCGCGTCGAGGAACGCGCGCACCTCGTCCCGAAACGCCAGATCCTCCGCTGACCAGTCGTAATCCATCTGCCCTCCCGGAGGGTGTGCACCGTCGCTTCCATGGCGACCATCCCGCCACCACGCGACAGAATGTACGACCGTTTCTTTCACCGAGTCAAACTGACGTCATATGCCCGCAGACCCTTTACCAGGCGTCTACCTCGACAATCACTTCCGGTGGACCCCGACGTCAGGAGCAATGCCGCCACGACGGTTCCGATTCGAGTTCGGCCTTCAGCGCCCAGCGCAGCACTGACACCTGCGGGAATCCCAAAGACGTAGCGCGCCAGAACTTTCCGCACAGCGTGGACGTTGAAGCCGCCTACCGATCCGGCTACCGATCCACTACGGTGTCCCTGGCGTTCATCGACAAAGCCGGGGGGTAGCTTTAACTTTGCGATATTTTCCGGACTCGGGCTTCGCTGCCCGGAACGGGCGACCGACCCCGGACAATCCGCGTGACTGGCTCGTTTGGCACTTCACCCACACCTTGAACTTGCCCAGCATGGTGGCCGAAAAGCGGATCCTGCCCGCAGCGCGCGTAGCGGCGAACGTCAATGTCGCCGACCTGGAGATCAAAGAGCGCAGGAGCCATCGTAGAGTTCGGCCCGACCCGGCCTATCCACGGGCCATGGTGAGCGACCATGTCCCGTTCTACATAGCCGCGAAGTCACCCATGCTCTACCGCGTCTGCCGTGGCCATGACGGGTACCAGGGAGGTCGCCGACCGCTCGTCATGCTCGGAATCGCGCTCGGTGACATCATCGATACCGGCCTGACCTGGTGCGCGAGCGACCGCAATGCGGCAACGCCGTATGCGAGATTCAGCCGCGAATTATCGTCGCTCGGCGAGTTCGTCGATTTCCCGCTACTAAGCCAACGCGACTGGTTCAATACGCCCGACGACGGCGACCGGAAGAGCAGACGATCGGCGGAGGTACTGGTGCACCAAGAGGTCCCCCTGGATCTGATCACTCAAGTTCGCTGCTTCCGCGAAGATACATTGCGCGTGGTGCGGGCGCACCTGGAGGATGTCGGTGGCATACGGGAGTATGGAGTCGATCCGAAGATGTACTACTGAGGAGGTGATTTGATGATAGTCGAGGGAGAGGGCGACCTTCTGGCAGCGGATGCCGAGGCGCTGGTCAACACTGTGAATTGCGTGGGCGTTATGGGCAAGGGAATTGCACTTCAATTCAAACGACGCTATCCGCAAATGTTCGAAGAGTATAGGCGGGCATGCGACCGTGGTGACGTGCGCATCGGCCATATGCTCGTCTTCACGACGGGGCAGCTGGACGGCCCGCGATACGTCATAAACTTCCCCACCAAGAAGCACTGGCGTGCCCCATCCAAACTGTCGTATATAGACGATGGGCTCACCGATCTCCTGCGAGTCGTCGACGAACTCGGCATCAAGTCGCTCGCCATACCGCCGCTCGGGGCAGGAAACGGCGGATTGAACTGGGCGGATGTCGAACCCCGGCTGCGATCCGCGTTCGCGGCGAAGCCCGATGTGACGGCCGTCGTCTACAAACCCGCGCCAGGGCCCCGCAAGCTGGACGCCCCGTCCGCGCTACGCATGACCTGGGGCAAAGCACTGATGCTGAACCTCCTGCGCGGCTACATCGCGAAACGACGCGCACAGGAGCCATGGGAGGATCCTTCCGGCGCTTCGCACCTGGAAATACAGAAACTTATGTATTTCGCAGATTTTTACGCGCCCGCACTGGGCCTGCAATTCAATCCAGCACGCTATGGCCCTTATAGTGAAAAAGTGAGGCTTGTCCTCCAAGAAATGGAGGGCGGCTACACCACCGGACTGGGAGACGGAACAGCTAAAACGCTCGACAACGACCCCATCGCGCTCACCGAGAGCGGAGAGAAGGATCTGAACGAGTTCCTGAAAACCGAAACCGGGCACTGGGTGGCCGAAGTCGCCAGCACTGTATTGAAGACTGTGGAGGGTTTCGAGGGTCCGTACGGAATCGAGTTGCTTGCCAGCACGCACTGGGTGATGCAGAAGCATACTTCGATTGATGCAGCCAGGGCCGCCGAGGCCGTACGCGGTTGGACAGAACGAAAAGGCCGCATTTATACCGATGCGCATGTGGAGTCGGCGCTGCATCACTTGTTGTCGCACTCCGGGAGCACAGTGACGGGGCAACGCAGCGGCCACCGATTCGAGGGTCCACCCGCAGGGGCCGCCCCATCGCCCGCAGCAGAGCGGTAGGACGTGCCGTCGGGTCGGTTCAGCAGTCCTCGAAGAACGCCTTCAGGTAACCCACGGATTGGTAGGCGTAGTCGTAGGCCCAGCGGGGGAGGGAGAGGGTGGGTTCGGGGTCGGTGAAGAGGAGTTCTCCGGCCCAGCACTTTCGCAGGACGTAGCGGGCTCGGGAGATGTGCGGGGTGAAGGTGACGACGATGACGCGGTGCCAATTGTGGGCGCGGGCGAGGCGCGCCAGTTCGCGGCCCTCACCGCGGGTGGTGCGCGGGGACGGGTCGAAGCAGAGCACCTCGAAGCTGTAGCCGCCGTGACAGATGCGGTTCAGCATGGCGCTGTGTTCATAGGGATTGGAGAACACCACCCGCGGCGCGTATCCCTCGCGCGCCAGGCGCAGGCCCAGCTGTTCGCGACCGTCGTGTGCCCCACCGAGAACGAGCACGGCGTCCGCCCGCGCGGGCGGATCGGTCCGCGGACGCACATAGACCGGCCACAGCGCCACCGTGGCGACAACCACCGCCAGACCGGCGCCGAGCGCGGTCCACACCAACCGACGACGTCGCATCAGGCCGATGCTAGCCGGACGCCGCGCGCGCATTCCGCCAGGTCATGGCGCCCGCATCGGCGACGTCGCCGCATGTACATCTGCTGTTGCCCGGACCCTTGCCTCGCTGACGTGGCGTGTCCATCGGCGGGGCTTACCAATCGATCATGCGATGCACAGTCTTCGGAACCGGGTACCTCGGGGCCACGCACGCGGCGTGCATGGCCGAACTCGGGCACGACGTCATCGGAGTGGACGTGGACCCCGGCAAGGTCGCGAAGCTGTCCGACGGAGTGGTGCCGTTCTACGAACCGGGCCTGGAGGATGTGCTGCGCCGCAACCTCGATGCGGGCCGCCTGCGGTTCACCACCTCCTACGCCGAGGCAGCCGACCACGCGGACGTGCATTTCCTCGGCGTCGGCACGCCGCAGAAGAAGGGCGAGTACGCCGCCGACCTGAAATACGTGCGCGCGGTGGTGGATACGCTCGCCCCGCTGCTGGAACGTCCCTCGGTGATCATCGGCAAATCGACGGTCCCGGTCGGCACGGCGGCCGCGCTGGGAACTCGCGCTCGCGCATTGAGTTCCACCGACGTCGAAGTGGCGTGGAATCCGGAATTCCTCCGAGAAGGCTGGGCGGTCAAGGACACCCTGCGGCCCGACCGGCTGGTTCTCGGCGTCGACCGCGACCGCGACGCCGCCGGATGGGTCGAGGATCTGGTGCGTGAGATCTACGCCGACCTCATCGCCGCCGAGGTCCCGTTCCTGCTGACCGACCTCGCCACAGCGGAATTGGTGAAGGTCTCCGCGAACGCCTTTCTGGCGACCAAGATCTCGTTCATCAACGCGGTGTCCGAAGTCTGCGAGGCGACCGGCGCCGATGTGACCATGCTGGCCGACGCCCTCGGCTACGACGCGCGCATCGGCCGTCGATTCCTCAACGCCGGACTGGGTTTCGGCGGCGGATGCCTGCCGAAGGACATCCGCGCGTTCATGGCCCGCTCCGGCGAACTCGGCGCCGACCACGCAGTCGCCTTCCTGCGCGAGGTCGACAACATCAACATGCGCCGCCGGACCAAGGTGGTGGACATGGCCGCCCGCGCCTGCGGCGGCTCACTGCTCGGGGCCAACGTCGCGGTGCTCGGCGCGGCGTTCAAACCGGAGTCCGACGACGTGCGCGACTCCCCCGCGCTGAACGTGGCCGGCATGATCCAGCTGCACGGCGCCGTCGTGACCGTCTACGATCCCAAGGCGCTGGAGAATTCGCGCCGGGTGTTCCCCACCCTGAACTACGCGACCTCGGTCATCGAGGCGTGCGAACGCGCCGACGTGGTGCTCGTGCTCACCGAGTGGGACGAATTCACCGCGCTGCGCCCCGGCGACCTCGACCACGTGGTGCGCGCCCGCTCGATCATCGACGGCAGGAACTGTCTCAATCGTGCCACCTGGAGAGCAGCCGGATGGGTGTACGCGGGACTCGGCACACCGTAGAGTTGCGAGGCGAGGCGGGCTACTGCCAGACAGACGACCAGGTCCTGCCTTAAGCACAGCTGATCGCCGACGGTAGGGTCCGTCCAGCGGGTCTCCGCCGACGGACGGTGCAGGCTCGCATGTCGTGCAGTGTGAAACGAGATGGGCAGCTGATGAGTTCGGTACTGGGAGTTTCGGTGGGGGCCGGCGCTGTCCGTATGGCGCGACCGCACGCCGCGAACCCCCACGGGCATGTCTCCCCGCATTCCTTCGATCTGCAGACCATTCCGGTCCTGGACCAGAGCGTGGAAGAGCTGGCGGCAGAGGCCATCGGCGTCACCCTGGAGGCCACGCCCGGTATCGGCGCCACCGCGATCGCCTACCGCAGTGAGCAGCACGCCCGCGCCATTCGCGCCGCCATGGCGCGCCAGCAGTTGACCAATTACGAACTCGTGCCGGAGATCGCGGCCGCACTCGAATTCGCGCAGGCCACCGGCGATATCCGGGGCATCTCCTCGCTGGTCGTCTACGACCTGGGCAGCTCGGGCCTGACGGTGAGCGTGGTCGACACCCAGACCCGCGAGGTCAGGCACAGCGAGCGCACCAGCGACATCAGCGGCGACTATCTCGACTCGTTGATCCGGGAGCAGCAGATCGCCTCGGGGCGGATCGCGCACCCGCCGAACGCCGCGGGCCTGGCCGCGCTGGACGCGCTGTGCCGGGAGGCGAAGGAGCAGCTGACCACCAACACCGCGGTGGCGCTGCCGAGCGAGCAGGGTCTGGTCCTGCTCGCGCAGGAGAACTTCGAATCGCTGATCATGCTGGCCATCGAGTCGTCGGCGCGGATGGCGCGCGACGTGATCGTGCGTTCGGACCGCCCGGTGCACGGCGTGCTCGCCATCGGCGGTTGCGCCCGGATCCCGCTGGTGGCCAAGGTGCTCGAACGCTGGATGGGCGTGCCCGTCATCGTGCCCGACAGCCCGGAGACCGTGATGGCTCGCGGTGCGGCGCTGCTGGCCAGACCGGTCCGCAAGGAGACGCCGACGGCGAGCGCTTTGCTGGACGACGAGCTGTCACCCGCCTGGTTGTCGGCTCCGGCCCAGCGCGGCAAACGCGAGATCAGCGGCGCGGTGCTGACCGTGAGCGCGCTGGCCGTGGTCGCCGCGATCGGACTCGGTCTCGGTTACGGACCGCAAGTGCTGGAACGGGATTCGCACACCAGCGAGGGATCGCCGTCGCTGTCGCCGACCACCACACCGCGCACGACCAGCTTGGATCCGCAGATCGCGGTCGCGCCGGGCACCACGGAGTCGCCTGCGCACGAATCCATCGCCGCGCCGCCGCCGAACCGCAGGCAGACCACCAGCGAGACGCCGCCACCGCCCGGCCCGAACACCATCGTGGTGCCTGGCCTTCCGCCGATCGTGGTCCCCACGATCCCGCCGGAGGTCTTTCCCTTCCCTCCGCCGCCGCAGCGCTGAGCCGCGCGGAGTTCAGACCCTCGCGTGCCGGGCGCGGCGCGTGCGCGGCGGCGGGGTGGGTTCCTTGGTCGTGAACGGGCGGGCGAGCAGCACCGCGATACCGGTGGTCAACGGCACCGACAGCGCCAGCGCGATACCGCCGACCGCCGAGCGCGCGATCTCGATGGCGACGGCATCACCGGTCAGCACGTCGCGGATGGACCGCCCCGCCACGCTGAACAGCAGCAACAGCGGCAGCGCCCCACCGGCGTAGGCGAGCACCAGCGTGTAGACGGTGCTGGCGATGTGATCGCGGCCCACCCGCATGGCGGCGGCGAAAACCTCCCGCCGGGAGGCGGACCGGTCGATCGCGGCCAGCTCGAACGCGGCCGACGCCTGCGTGATCGTGACGTCGTTGAGCACACCGAGCGAACCGATGATGAATCCGGCCAGCAGCAATCCGGTGATGCTGACGTGCTCGATGTAGGTGGCGACGTTCGTGTTCTGTTCCTCGGAAAGCCCGGTCAGATTGGTCATCTCGATGGTGAGCCAGGACAGTGCGGCGGCGAGCAGCATCGAGGTCAGCGTGCCGAGCAGCGCCGAACTGGTGCGCAGATTCACCCCGTGCGCCAGATACAGCACCGCGTAGAGGATCAGAGAGCCCGCGACCAAGGCGACCGGGATCGCCGGTTTGCCGTCCAGCAGGGCGGGCAGCAGGAACAGCACCAGGACCGCGAAGGCGAACACCAGGCCGAGCAGCGCGCGGACGCCGCGCCAGCGCGCCACCGCGATGATCACCACGACGAACGCGAGGACGATCAGCGTGAGCGGCAGCCCGCGCGAGTAGTCCTCGAACGAATACAGCGGCGTCCCGCTCGGATCGGTCTGGCGGACCAGCCGGAGTTGGTCACCGGCGTGCAGATCGGGTTGTCCTGGGCCGGGAGCGATCTCCAGCAGCGTGCGGTTGCCCTTGTGCGGTCCGGACTCGATCTCGATCAGGCTGCGCTGGCAGGTGTAGGCGTTGTTGCGCGGCGCTTGGGGCTGGTCGACGAACACCTTGCCCAGCGACGGGCTGCCGCACGGGCCGACATCCTGCAGCACCACGGTGCCCGCCTCGGTCTGCACCGCGCCGCCGCCCGCGTTCTGCATCGGCAGCGGGATGTCGATGTGCTGCTTGCTGGGCCACAGCGCGATCGCGCTGATGACGACGACGATTCCGATCGCGGTGAGTAGCCCGACGACCACGCGCGCGGCGGTCGCGCCGATCGCGATCGGTCCCGAATGATCGTGGTGATGGTGGTGGTCGCTCACCGCGCTCCTACCTGTCCGATGTGTTTGCGCCCGGAGCGAGCTTAAAGGATTTCATTTTCAAGACCGTTGCGGCGGTTACCGAACACAGCGGGACACGCTGAACGCGAACCGATCACGGGAGGAATGAGAGTTAGAGGGGGCGGCGGAGAGCAGGGGGATGTCTCCGCCGCCCACAGGGCAGGCGGCCCAGGGGGGTAGGCGGCCTAACCCAAGGCCGGATATGCCCAGGGGGGGTAGGCAATCCGGCCGGGCACTCTAAGTGCCGAGGACCACTGTACACAAAAGTACTTCTTTTGCGCTAGCTCGTCGCCAAATCCGACAGGTATCCGTACATCGAGTTTGTTTCCGGGCCGGAAGCGGGGCGATTATATTGACCGCCGCCGCCCTTCCCACTATTGGCGATAGCTGGACAGGAAGTTGCCGAAACGCTCGATCGCGACCGCGAGATCCCTGGCCCAGGGCAGCGTGACGATCCGCAGGTGATCGTGGTCCGGCCAGTTGAAGCCGGTGCCCTGCACCATCAGGATCTTCTCCTGCAACAGCAGGTCCAGGATCAGCTTGGAGTCGTCGTAGATCTCGTACACGTTCGGATCGAGCTTCGGGAACGCGTAGAGCGCGCCCTTCGGCTTCACACAGGACACGCCGGGGATCATGTTCAGCCGCTCCCAGGCGACGTCGCGCTGTTCCAGCAGCCGCCCGCCGGGCAGGATCAGGTCTTCGATGCTCTGATGACCGCCGAGCGCGACCTGAATGGCGTGCTGCGCGGGCACGTTCGGACACAACCGCGACGAGGCGAGCAGATCGATGCCCTCCAGGAACCCGGCCGCGTGCTCCTTCGGCCCGGTGATCGCCAGCCAGCCCGACCGGTAGCCCGCGACCCGGTAGGCCTTGGACAGCCCGTTGAAGGTCAGGCACAGCAGATCGGGCGCCACCGTGGCCAGCGAGATGTGCTTGGCGTCGTCGTAGAGGATCTTGTCGTAGATCTCGTCGGCGAGCAGCAGCAGCTGGTGCTTGCGGGCCAGGTCGGCGATCTGCTGGAGCACTTCGGCCGAGTACACCGCGCCGGTGGGGTTGTTCGGATTGATCACCAGCAGCGCTTTGGTCTTGTCGGTGATCTTCGATTCGATGTCGGCGATGTCGGGCTGCCAGCCGTTGGCCTCGTCACACAGGTAGTGCACCGGCGTGCCGCCCGCCAAGCTGGTCATGGCGGTCCACAACGGATAGTCCGGCGCCGGGATCAGCACCTCGTCGCCGTTGTCCAGCAGGGCCTGCATGGTGATGGTGATCAGCTCGGAGACGCCGTTGCCGAGATAGACGTCGTCCACGTCCAGCTCGGGGAAGCCCGGCACCAGTTCGTAGCGGGTCACGATCGCGCGCCGCGCCGAGAGGATGCCCTTGGACTCGGAGTAGCCCTGGGCGTACGGGAGCGCCGCGATGATGTCGCGCATGATCACATCGGGCGCCTCGAACCCGAACGGGGCGGGGTTGCCGATATTGAGCTTGAGGATGCGGTGGCCCTCGGCCTCCAGCCGTGCCGCGTGCGCGTGTACCGGTCCACGGATCTCGTAGACGACGTTCTGCAGCTTCGTGGACTGCTCCAGAACACGCGGGGGGCGGTGCGGATGATGAGGACTCACCCGTCCCATGGTGCCATCCGTCGCAACTGGATAAATCGCCTGGCCGAGCTCCGATCGGGCCGTCACGCCCCCGACGGCGGCCACGACACCGCCGGGTGTGACGCGTCACTCAATGGGGACCGACCGGCGGGATGCCCTTGGCCGCCGTCGAGCCGCAGAATTCCTCGATCCGCTCGTCCAACCGGCGGGCCTCGACCGAGTCGCGGAAGGCGGGCGCCGCGATCCGCCTGCGCACACCGGTCAACCGTTCCTCCAGCTGCGCGATGCGCTTGTCCTCGTCGAGCCCGAGCACCGGTTGCAGCGCCTCGGCCGCGCCGTCCAGGCTGCCGTTGATCAGGTGCGCGGCCGCGCAGTCGACCCTGGCGAGCGCTTCCGCCCCGTAGGAGCGCTGTTCGGACGGCCCGTTCGAATACAGCTCGATGGCCCGCTGGGTGGCGCCGAGCGCGGGCTCGGCCTGACCGAGGTGGATGTAGGTGGCGCCCGCGTAGTAGTTGGCCTTGGCGTCGTTGAATCCGAAGACGCCGCCCACTTCGTCGTGCAGCGTGTCGGTGGCGGCGATCTCGCGGGCGTCGCCCGCCGCACGGACGCAGCGATCGGTGTCGGCGGCGCTGCCGAGCGCCGACCAGATGCGCGCCTCGATATTGAGCAGCCGCACCTGCGCGGTCGCGGACTCGGCGAACTCCTGGCCGCTCTGGGCGAGCTGGACCGCCCGGCGTGGCCGCTGCGACCAGTACTCGATCAGCGCGTGCATGCCGCGGGTCCAGGCGCGAAGTCCGTTGTGCCCGCACAACTCCGCGTACGCCCATGCGGCGCGGACCTGTTCGCCCGCCGCGTCGTAGTAGCCGAGGTCGGTGCTGGCATTGGCGAGCAGGCCCGAGAGCGTGCCCGCCAAGAGATACAGATGACCGGTATCGGCGGGCCGCTGATGGCCTTCCAGCAACCGATACACCCTGCGCCGCACTCGCACCATTTCCACCATCATCGGAACCGGCGGGATGCGCACGTAATCGTTCGCGATGCGCACGACATCCGCGTCGAGCTGTTCCAAAGTGCTCGCACCGACATTGGTGCTCTCGGCCTTGCCGGCGTGCTCGCTGGCCTCGTGGGCAGCCGCCATGATCAGATCCCTCTCCGAAATCGCTGCCAACGCAGCACCTCTCATCGCACCGGCGTCTATGAGAGCCAAAAGGTCCGCGTCGCTCGAATAATGAACGCGCGCCGAGGCGTCGGCCTGCGCATCGAATCCCGGCGGGACGGCTCGATCGGTCGCGGGCCGATCGATCAATGCCGCGAACCGCGCCCGCACCACCTCGTCGGACCTGGCCAGTGAGGTATCCAGAGCGGCTTGGTTGATCGGTCGTGGATGAACCCGGACGCCCCCGGCTTCCCACTTCGACACCAAGCGTTCGTGCACGCCCAAATGGGCGGCGAATTCCCTGATGCTCATCCGCTTGGCATCGCGAAGCGCACGGGCCTCTTTGCCTGACCAATGCGTGACCACGGTGTCATCCCTTCCGAACGAACCCCTTCCAGAGTACGAGGGGTTTGTGAGCGGGGCCACAGGTGAAATACGGCTGGCATCAAAGGCAGCGGAAGGGCAGCGGAAGGCGGGCGGGCGGGCGATGCCGAATCACGCGGCGAGCCGGGACCATTGAGGCGGAAGGCAAGGAGTTCGCCGTGAATGTCGAGAAACTCAGGACCGTGGACGATTGGGTGGCGTTCTACCGGCACGAGTTCGGACTGCCGGTCACCGAGCGTGGCGGTTTCGCCATGCTGCCGATCACCGGCCGCGTTTGCGTCGTCCACCTACCGACCGCACGTGCCGAAAAGGTACGCGCCGCACTGGAACAACAGGGAACGAGGGGTCCCATGTTGGCCAGGCAGATCCGATGGAGTTTCCTCGCCGAGCCCGACAGCCGACCGGGACCACAGGTGCTTGAGGCGCTCAATCGGCTCGATATCGGGCTGCCCGCCGTCGGCAGCGCCGTGATGTTGCCGACCGGCCTCGGCCGCTGGACCCGGGAAGGGTGCTTCTGGGTCAACCCGCCGAGCCGCGGTGACACGCTTCCGCCGCTGTCCGTCATCCTCACAACGGCGCTCGCGGTGGGAGCGGGCGGCGGGGACTGATCACCTCCGCGGTCAGTTCCCGCTGCCGTCCGCCGGGTCCGCTTCTCCCCCACAGTCGACGAAGCGGACCCGGCGGCGTCAGCGTGATTCGGCGGCGTCGATCGCGGCGGCCGGGATCGGGAAGTTGAGGTAGGACCGCGACGGGGTCGGTCCGCGCTGGCCCTGGTACTTCGAGCCCGCCACGGCACTGCCGTACGGGTGCTCGGCCGGGCTGGTCAGCCTGAGCAGGCACAACTGGCCGATCTTCATGCCCGGCCACAGCGTGATCGGCAGATTCGCCACGTTGGACAGCTCCAGCGTGATGTGCCCGCTGAAGCCGGGATCGATGAAACCCGCGGTCGAGTGGGTCAGCAGGCCCAAGCGGCCAAGGCTGGACTTGCCCTCCAACCGTCCGGCCAGGTCGTCCGGCAGGGTGCAGACCTCGAGGGTGGAGCCGAGCACGAATTCGCCGGGGTGCAGCACGAACGGCTCGCCTTCGGCAGGCTCGACCAGACTGGTGAGCTCGTCCTGCTGCTGCGCCGGATCGATGTGGGTGTAGCGGGTGTTGTTGAACACCCGGAACATCCGGTCCAGGCGCACGTCGATGCTCGAGGGCTGGATCAGGTTCTCCAGCAGCGGCTCGACGCCGAGACGCCCAGCGGCGATCTCCGCGCGGATGTCACGATCGGAAAGCAGCACGCGACGAGCGTAGCGCCTGCTCGACGTGGCTCCTCAGCCGCACAGTGATACAGAGAGACCGATATCCTCGCATTCATTCGGGCGGCGCCGCCCGCGATCGAAGGGATGAACCATGACCGAGGGCTCGCTGTTCGACCTGACCGGCCACGTCGCCGTCGTCACCGGAGGCAATTCCGGCATCGGTCTCGGCTTCGCCCGTGGGCTCGCGCGGGCCGGCGCCGATGTCTGCGTCGTCGGCCGCAATACCGAACGCAACGAGGCCGCCGCCGCCGAATTGCGCGCCTTCGGCGGGCGGGTGCTCGCGCTGAGCTGCGACGTCGGCGAGGAACAGCAGGTGATCGACACCATCGGCCGCGCGGCCGCCGAACTCGGCCGCATCGACTCCTGCTTCGTGAACGCCGGTGTCAGCCAGGGGTTCGTCCCGTTCGTGGAGACCGATCTCGCGGAATTCCGCCGAGTCACCTCCCTCAACCTCGACGCCGCGTTCGTGACCCTGCGCGAAGCGGCGAAGGTGATGCTCGCCCAGGGTGCGGGCGGCAGCCTGGTCGCCACCGCCAGCCTCGCCGCCCAGCAGGGCGTTCCGCGCGGGCAGTCCTACGCGGCCAGCAAGGCCGGGTTGATCGCCATGGTCAACTCGATCGCGGTGGAGCTGGCCAAACACGGCATTCGCGCGAACTCGGTGCTCCCCGGCTGGGTCGAGACGCCGATGACCGAGGACGCCTTCGCCTGGGACCGCTTCCGCGAACGCGTCCACCCCAGGATCCCGGTTCGCCGCTGGGGCCTGCCGAGCGATTTCGAATCCGTCGCCGTCTACCTCGCCAGCCCCACCAGCGCCTACCACACCGGCGACACTCTGCTGATCGACGGCGGTTACAGCAAGTTCTGAGTCGGCAAGACGCTCGCCACCGGACGCAGCCCATCTTGTCGGTGCGCAACGCCGCGAACCACCAGCGGCGAGTCCCACGGCCTCGGCTACCTTCCGGCGGCGGAAGTGGGACTGTGGAATGGTGACCTCCCTTCGCATTCGCAACGCCATCTGGGTGCTCACCGCGTTGCTGGTGGTGTGCGCCGCGTCTCTCACGGCAGGTGTGGTCGGGAATCGCGGTCCCGGCGGATTCGATCGCGGCATCACCGCCTGGGCCGTCGCGCACCGCAACGGCACGCTGACTCCGGTCGCGGTGGCGATCAGCCTGCTGGGCGGCACGCTCGCCATGACGGCCTTGGCCACCGTGACCTGTCTGGTCCTGTCCTGGCGGCGGCGCTGGACAGCGGCGGCCCTCGTCGCGATCACCGGGCTCGGCGGCGGCCTACTCGTGCGCGGCGGCAAGCGACTGACCGACCGGGACCGTCCGCCCCTCGAAGAACACCTGATCAGCGTGTCCAACCAGGCGTACCCCTCCGGGCACAGCATGGGCTCGTTCGTCGTGGTCGGCATCGTCCTCGCCGTCGCGCTCCCCGGCATACACGGCCCCGCCCTGCGCGCCTGGACCGCGATCGCCGCCGCGCTGTTCGTCCTCGCGGTCGGCCTGTCGCGGATCTACCTCGGCGTCCACTGGGCCACCGACGTCCTCGGCGGCTGGTGCTTCGGGGCGCTGTGGCTCATCCTCTGTTTGACGGTGTATCGGTATTTGGTACCGGGGCGGACCAGGGACCACCTGCCGAGCAGAGAGCCGGACGGCACCGCGCCGGATTCGGTATCTCTCGGCCGCCGCGAAGTCGGACGCGGGCGGTGAGCAGTCGTTCCACGGCCCGTGATCATCCGGCAGGAGGCGGTTGGCTACGCGGCTCGTATCGTTGCGCCTCGGCTATCTCCAAGAACAAGCGCGCGATCCCGGACTCCGCGATTTCTTTCGCATGCTCGATGTCGTTCGGCGCCTCGAGATACGCGCGGATCACCTTGCCCTCGGCGTCGCCCAGCGTCACACGTAGGGTGCCATCGGCATCGATGACCCGGATGACGGCACGTCCGCCGTCGAATGGCTTGGTCAGCCAGTGGTCGACGGCCGGGCCGCTCAGCACCCAACCGTCGGTCGCGTCGATCGCGTGAATCCGCGACCACCCTGAGCGCTCCATGTCAGCTCGCCATCGCGCTCAGCTGATGCGGAGCGGCGGGACGTTCGCCGATCGTCGGCACCCGAGCCCTTACGCTCTCCGCTATTTGCGGACGCTCGACGGCAGTCACGATGGACGACCACAGACGGAGGCACTGTACGCAGCAGGAATCCGGCATCTTCCGGCCGATCGGGCGAACCAACAGCCTCGTCCCGCCGAAGTAGCACGCCATTGTCCAGACGGCGGCGGCGACGGCCACGACATTCACCGCCATCAGTGCTCGCTCCTGGCCGAGCGGCCATCCGGCATGGTCCACCGAGCTGACCTCCCGTGTACTTGATCCGACCATGCGCGCACGCCGGCGATGACCACTTGCCCGGAGGGGCGAAAAGCATTGCGCGGAGGCACTATCCAGTGACGGATCGCTTCCGTCGACGCGGCGGGCGATGGCAGCGCGATGCTCGCTCCGGTCCGCGCGACGTTGACGTCCAGGCGGAACATCTCGGCGAACAACTTCACGTCGCTCAGGTCGATGTCAGGCCGAATCAGGAAAGTCCACCTGCCGGAGCGTGGGTGCCCAACGATCGGCCCGATCGCGTGCCCGCCGTTGTGCAAGTGGGCCTTCACCGACTGACCGAGCCGCGTCGGCATCGTGACTCCCCACACGCTGCCCGCGCGAAGAACGATCCGGCCCAGTTCGGGTGGATCGATGACGACGGGTAGACCACAGGTCCGCCGGTAGTACTGACAGCGGGACAGCAGGGTGTCCCCGAACGCTCCTTCGTCCATCAGTAGACCTCTGCTCACATCGAAGACGGTGGTTGGAAGCCAGAGCCTCGGTGGGCCAGCCGAAACGGCACCCCACCGGCGCGTAACTAGGAGACCACCAGGTAGAGGCCCGGGTCCTATCACTCTGAAATTTTCAGATATTTCCCTCAAACATCCAGGAAGACTCTCAGCCAGAGCACTAATATCTTTCAGTCTGAAACATAGGAGGCTAGATGGGCCGCGAAGGCACACCCCCACCCCCGTCTCTGCCGCGACGTCGGTTCGGCAATCACATCCGCGACGCCCGACACGCGGCGAACCTCAAGCAGCCAGATGTGGCCAAGGCGATGCGCTGGAGTGTGCCGACTCAATCTCGCATCGAACGTGGCTATCTCGGCACGTTGAACGATCGGGATGTTCGCGACCTGTGCACCGTCCTCGGAATCGAAGACGAGGACGAGGTCGCGGCTTTGATCGGAATGCTCGAAGAGGCGACCGCGCAACCCAAGAAGTGGTGGCAGCAGCAGTACGGCGAGGTCATGCAGGAACGGTTCGACGTCTACGTAGGGCTGGAGTACGAGGCTCGCGCAGTCGACATCTACCGCTCCGAGCTGGTGCCCGGCCTATTCCAGACCGCCGACTACGCACGGGCGCTGAATCATCTGTTCTTCCCACATGAATCCGAGGAACAGCAAGCGCGCCGGATAGAACTGAAGCTCAAACGTCAGGCAAGTTTGACCAGGAAGACCAAACCTCTGGCAGCGACCATGGTGATGGACGAAGCGATCTTGCGGCGGGTCGTCGGCAACGAACGAACGATGGGCGCTCAGATGCAGCATCTCGCCGACATGAGTACGCGAGACAACATCGACATCCGCATACTGCCGTTCACTGCCGGATATCCCGTGGGGACAGCAACAGGCGCGTTCTCGATACTCACCTTCGAAGCCGATCCCCCTGTGGTGTACGTCGAGTCCTTCACAAGCAACATGTACCTTGAGGAAGAGACGGAGGTCGCGACGTACCGGACCGCGTCCACGATTATCCGCCGCTCCGCGCTGGATGCGACAGCGAGCAGGAATCTGCTGCGGCAGATGATGAAGGAGTTTGCAAGGTGAGCACCGATCTATCGGGGGCGCGGTGGTTCAAGAGCAGCCACAGCGGGGGCCACGGCGATTGTGTCGAGGTCGCGTTCCTCCGAGGGGGCATGATCGGAGTCCGCGATTCCAAAGATCCAGGTGGTTCGGCGCTGGTGTTCACCTTCAGCGGGTGGGACGCCTTCACCGCTGGCGTAGTGGGCGGGGAGTTCGACCGGAACCAGCGGCCCTAATCGACCCATCGGCCCAGCTCACCGGCATCTAGCTGGACTTTTCCCACCCCGCGCGCGGCTTCTGCTACAGTCTCGATTGGCACATCTGCCCCCAGCCGATGTAGTTCAATGGTAGAACTTCTGCTTCCCAAGCAGACAGCGCGGGTTCGATTCCCGTCATCGGCTCCACCGAAGGCCCTGCATCGGCACCCCGCCGATCCAGGGCCTTTCTGCTACCCGCCAACCGCCCCGCAGTGCTCGTCGTCGAGTGGCACATGGTCGCGGCGAATCGCGAGTAGACCCTCGGTCATGTGCCACTCGATGACCGGGGTTACAGGCAGTAGACGGCGCCGCTGGACAGGGCGTGCACGAGGCAGACCAACGACTTTTCGTCGCTCGAGCCCGGAGCCACGCCGACCGGAGTCGCCTGGGTGCCGACGTGAGCCGATTGGGGACTCGACATGGGCTCCAAAGGTATTCCGCTGGGTGTGACCGCGGCGTTTGCCGAGCCTGCACCTGCGGCAAGGGAAAATGCAACGGCGGCAATTACTTTCAACGTCATTCGGTTCATCTGACAACTCCTGTGTCGCGAGGGGGACCACCCGTCACGCTAGCCAGCGGACCCGTCGGCGGCATGCCCCTGATGCCGCTGGCCACAGTTTCGGTGGGCCGCCACGTCCTCGCGAAGGTCCCCCCGACGGCATGGGATCGACCTGGCGCATTCCGCTGAAGAGTGATCTAGGTCACTGACTTGTCACAGTGTTCGCTCGCGCGGTGTCTTTTGGCCGACACGCTAGAAACGGAGGAGTTTCCGATGAACATCGCACTGTGGATCGCTACGGGACTGTTGGCCGCGCTCGCCCTCTTCGGCGGCATCACCAAAGCGTTCGTTCCGCGGGAGAAGCTCGCCGCGTCGCCGGGTGGGGAATGGACCGCGACTGCCGGGGACGGCTTCGTCAAGGGTCTGGGAGTCTTGCAGATCTTGGCGGCGGCCGGTCTGATCCTGCCCGCCGTACTCGACATCGCCCCGGCGCTGGTGCCGGTCACGGCCGTCTGCTGGGTCGGGCTCATGGTCGGCGCGATGATCACGCACGGCCGACTCGGGGAGTACAAGTTCGTCGTGCTGAACTCGGTGTATCTCGCGGTGGCGGTGTTCATCGCGTGGGGCCGGTTCGCCATCGAGCCTTTCACCAGCTGACTGCCCGGATCGAGCGCAGCCGACCACCGAGGAGAAGGGACGAGAAGATGAGCGACCACGCGACCGACACGTTCGTCGCCCACCGCGACCTGTTGTTCACCGTCGCCTACGAGATGCTCGGCTCGGCCGCCGACGCCGAGGACGTTCTCCAGGAGACCTGGCTGCGCTGGGTGAAAGCCGACCTGGAGCCGGTGAGCGACGAACGCGCCTATCTGGTCCGGATCGTCACCCGGCAATCGCTCAACAGGCTGCGCACGATGAAGCGCCGCAGGGAGTCATACGTCGGCCCGTGGCTGCCGGAGCCGATGCTCACCACACCCGACGTCGCCGAGCACGTCGAGCTCGCCGAGAACATGTCGATGGCGATGATGCTCGTCCTCGAGACGCTCTCGCCCACTGAACGCGCCGTCTTCGTGTTGCGCGAGGTCTTCGACCTCGGCTACGAGGAGATCGCGGCCGCGATCGGCAAGACCCCGCCGACCGTCCGCCAGATCGCGCACCGCGCCCGCCGCCACGTCGAGGCCCGCCGCCCACGTTCGGTGGTATCGCCCAGCCAGGCCCGCGCATCGGTGGAAGCGTTCCAGCGCGCGCTCGAATCCGGCGACCCCCAAGGGTTGCTCGACGTGCTCGCCCCGCACGTCGTGCTCATGAGCGACGGCGGCGGCATCAAGCGCGCCGCGCTCCAGCCCGTCATCGGCGCCGAGAAGGTCGCCCGCTACATCACCGGCGGCACCGGCAAGGTCCGAGCCGAGCTCAGTTGCGAAACCATCCTGATCAACGGACACCCCGCACTGGCGCTGAGCCTTGACGGCGTACTCGACGGCATCATGGCCTTCCACATCGAGGACGACCACATCACCGGCCTCTACTTCGTCCGCAACCCGGAAAAGCTGACCCGCGTCACCTCCGAGACCCCTTTCACCTTGCGCTGAACACCGACCGGCGGGCGGAACCTCGGTGGGCTCTCGACGACATCGATTCGTCGACCGGCCAGCGCGGTGCGCGCGGCCGCGCTGCCCGACCACCACACCGTAGGAATGCAGCGCGGCCGTTCACGCTGCACCGACTCCGGCACAGGCTCGTCAACGCCGCCGAAGATGGGCGCGTCCACGCCGATGCTCATGGCGCTGTCCGGGCGCACGCCGTCGCCGCTCGGTCGGGGCATCGTGAGTGCCCTCACCGTCGTGTGCCGCTCAACGAGGGGGTCAGGCGGTAGAGGGAGGTGGTCTCGCGGGAGCGGGCGAGGTGGAGCGGTGAGGTGGGGTTGCGGGCTCGGGGGTGGGTGGGGTGGGTGGTCAGTTGGGCGGTGATGTGGAGGCCTGCGGCGGTGATGCGGGCGAGGAGGTCGCCGTGGGGGCGTAAGCCGAGGTGCTCAGGGAGGTCGGAGAGGATCAGCCAGCCTTCGCCGCCGGGGCGCAAGTGGGCGGCGAGGCCGGAGAGGAAGGCATGCAGCATGGACGAGTTCTCGTCGTAGACACCGCTTTCGAGGGCTGAGGTAGGCGTGCCGGGGAGCCAGGGCGGGTTGCACACCACGAGGTCGGCCTCGCCGTCCGGGAAGAGAGCCGGGCCTCGCACGTCGACGGAGGACATACCCAGCCGGTCGAGGTTGGCGCGGGCGCAGGTCAGCGCACGGAGATTGTTGTCCGTAGCGGTAATTCGACGGAAGCCACGGCGGTCCAGGAGCGCGGCGAGCACACCGGTGCCCGTGCCGAGATCGAAGGCTGTCTCCGCCCGTGCGGGTAGCGGCGCGGACGCGACGAGATCGACGTACTCGCCGCGGACCGGCGAGAACACACCGTAGTGCGGATGGATGCGCTCCCCGAGGGCGGGCACGTACACACCCCTCTCCCGCCACTGCGCCGCACCGAGCACGCCGAGCAACTCGGTGAGCGCGACCACCACTCGCCCACACGGCGTGCCGTATGCCTCGATACAGGCGCGCCGCACGTCGGGGGCCCGACGCAACGCCAGCGCGTAGTCGTCTTCCAGCAACACAAGCAACTTGCCGAGCACTTGCGCGCGCCTGCGACGTGACGCGCGATACCGCCGGAATGCTTCGGCCGGATCACCCCCCAGCGCGACTTGCCGCTCGATCCGCCGCCCCATCGCCCGCAGCAGTTGCCGCGCATTGTGAAAATCCCCGCGCCACAGCAGGCCGGTTCCCGCTCGCGCCAATCGGCAAGCCGCGTAAGCGGTCGTCGAGTCGTTCACCACCACAATGGAATTCGGTGGCAGCGCGCCGTTTTCGGAATGCCAACGGGCGGTCTGGCAGGTCTTGTCCTCGGTCCAGGAAACGGTGGACACCGCGTACTCCTCGTGATCGAACGTGCAAAGGGCACGAAGAGCACTTCGACGCGGAGTCGCGAAAGACCGGTGCGACCAGCGCGCAGGAGTCAGTAGGTCGTCTGTCTACGCCCGCGCCGAAGTGCGCGGGACATCACCGAGAACCATCCCGAGCGTCATGGCCGGACCTTTCCGTAGGAGACGTCCGAGTCTCCCACAGCGCTGCCAGGTAAGCCGAACGGGCCGTCAGGAACTCTCTCAGCTCCCCTCAGGCCGCCCCGTTCGCCGGTTCGGCGTGCAGACGGCGGAACTTGCTGCCGTGGAAGACGAGTGGGTCCACGTCGGTGCGGGTGGCGATGCGGTGGACGCGGAGGATGACGACGGCGTGGTCACCCGCGGGGACGTGGGCCTCTTGGACGCCCTCGATCCAGGCGGACGCGCCGTCGATGAACACGGCGTCGCCGGAGCCGCGGTGCAGCTGGATGTCGCGGAAGCGGTCGCCGTCGCGGGTGCCGAGGGAGCGGGCGGCGGCCTGCTGGTCGGTGCCGAGCAGGCTGAGGCCGAGGTGGCTGGCGGCGGCGAGTTTGGGCCAGGTGGCCGAGGAGTTCTGCACGCAGAACGAGACCAGCGGCGGATCGAGGGAGACGGGAACGAACGTGCTCACCGCGAGACCGTGCGGGGTTCCGTCGATTTCGGCGCACACGGCGACGACGCCGCTGGGGAAGTTGGCGAACGCGCGACGCAGACCGGCTCCGTCGGCGGGGAATTCGAACAGGTCATGCATGATTCGCAGCCTTCGAGCTGTGGGCCAGTGCCTGGGCGACCGAACGCCACCGACCACTGTACCGGTCGATGACGCCGTCCTCGGCGAATGTGCGATCGGACAGGTAGAGCCCGGGCAACGCGGCGGTGGCGCCGATTTCGACGAGCACGGGCTTCAGCAACAGATCCGGCGCGAGGGCGTGGGCCGGGCCGGCGCCGAGCATCACCGGGACCGCGAGCACGCCTTCCAGACCCGTCCCGCCTTCGAACTGTTCGAGGAACAGCTTCAGCAACCCGGTGTAGGTGGCCTTGAAGGTGGGGCTGGCGAAGACGACGAGTTCCGATCCGGCCACGGTGCGCACCGCCTCGGCCACGCCGGGGTCACCCCAACTGAGCAGGGCGGGACCGAACTCGACCAGGTCGATCACGGTGGGCTCCACCTCCGGCCGCAGTCCCCGTGCGACCAAGGTGGCCGCGGTGAGCGTGCGTGAGGCGGGTTTCGGATTTCCGACGACGACAGTGACTGTCATTTCGTCTCCTTTCAGATCACACCGTGGAGCGGAGGCGCGGCGTCGTGCAGCAAGGCCCGGCCGATGTGCTGGTATTTCCAGCGCACCGGATCGTGCAGGGTGTGCGTGCGCGCGTTGCGCCAGAAATGGTGCAGATTGAGATCCGCTGCGGCGCTGCGCGTTCCGGCGACCTCGAACAGCGCGGCGGACACGTCGTTGGCGGCGCGGTCGGCGAGCACTTTGGCGGTCGCCACGGCCAGCGACGCCTGGGCGACCTTCGCTGCGCTCTGGTCGATCCTGATAGCCGCGTCCAACGTCCATCCGGCCGAGGAGAGGGTCGCCTCCGCTGCGGTCACCGCGACGGACAATTCACCGAAACGCTGGATCAACAGCGGGTCGTCCACCGCGTTCGCCACTCCGGCTTCGAACCACGGACGACTCTTCGTGCGCACGAATTCCGTCGCGGCGGTGCGGGCGCCCCGCGCGATGCCGGTGTCGATGGCGGCGTGCAGCAATTGCGCGAACGCGCCGTAGCCGGTGGGCGCTCGCACCGCGCCGGAGCGGGGAATCACCTGGTCACGGTCGACGAGCACCTCGTCGAAGGACACCGTTCCGCTGCCGGTGGTGCGCTGCCCGATCCCGTTCCAGTCGTCCACGACGCGCACGCCGGGAGTGCCGGCGGGCAGGTAGACGATGTACTCGCCCGGCTCGAGACCGCTGCGCCCTTCCGGGTCGTCCAGCCGGGTCAGCACCGCGAACAGATCGGCGAACAGCGACCCGGTGCAGTAGTACTTCACGCCGTCCACCCGGAATCGGTCACCGACCGGCCGCAAGGTGGTGGCGATGTCGGCGACGGTCGCGCCGCCGCGCTCGGACTGCGCGTTGGCGATGCGCCCGCCGTCGAGCACCCGCCCGAAGTACCGCTCCTGCTGCCGCGTCGTACCGGCGAGCCGCAGCAGATTCACATACACGAAGTGGCTGTGCGGGATCTGCGCGATATTGGGGTCGGCGGTGGCGAGGATTCGCGTCACTTCCGCCACCGCGCTCGGCGGCAGATCCGCGCCGCCGTGTGCGGCGGGCACGGTGATCGCGAGCAGACCGCTGGCCGCCAGCCGATCGACCTCCGCGTACGGCAGCGCGCGCTCCCGATCGCGTTCGGCGGCGCCCGGCGCGAAGCCGGCCGCGAGCCGCTGGGCGACCGCGAACGCCTGGGCCGCCGACAGGATGCGATCGGCGGCGACCGCGGTCATCAGTTCACCGCCGCGACGGGCCGCTGCGCGGCTTCCAGTTCGCGCACCAGCGGGAGCACCTTCGCGCCGAAGTACTCGATCTCCTCCTGGAAGTGCAGGAATCCGCCGAGGATCAGGTCGACGCCGAGCTGCTTGTAGGCGACGATCCGCTCGGCCACCTGCTCCGGCGTGCCGATCAGCTGGGTGCGGAAGCCGTCGTTGTACTGCACCAGGTCCTCGAACGTGGAGTCGGCCCACATGCCCTTGCGGTCCTGAGTGGACGCGCCTGCCTGCTGCACCGCGTCGCGGAAACCCTCCACCGCGGGCTTGTTCGCCTTCTCGATGATCTCGCGCAGAGTGTCGCGGGCTTCCTTCTCGGTGTCGCGGGCGATGATGAAGCCGTTGAGCCCGAACTTCACCTCGCGGTCGTTGGCGCGGGCGACGGCGCGCAGGTCGTCGAGTTGTTCGGTGACGCCGTCGAAGTCCTTGCCGTTGGAGAAGTACCAGTCCGCGAAGCGGCCGCCGTTACGGCGGGCGGCGGTCGAGTTGCCGCCCTGGAAGAGTTCCGGATTCGGCCGCTCCGGAGTGTTCAGCGGCTTCGGCTTCAGGGTGAAGTCCCGGATGCGGTAGAAATCGCCGCCGTAGTTCACGTTGTCCTCGGTCCAGATCTTGCGGATCACCTCGAGGAATTCGGCGCTGCGCCGGTAGCGCTCGTCGTGCTCGAGCCACGGCTCGCCGAGCGCGGTGAACTCACCCGCGAACCAGCCGGACACGACGTTGATCGCGAACCGGCCGTTGGACAGGTGGTCGGCGGTGGCGCCGAATTTGGCCAGCACCGCAGGATGCCACAGCCCGGGATGCACCGCCGCGATCACCTTCAGCCGTTCGGTCGCGCCGAGCAGTGCCAGGCTGAACGAGGTGGATTCGTGCTGGTATTCCGCGCCGTAGGAGGCGGTGTAGCGCACCTGGGACAGCGCGTAGTCGAAGCCGTTGTTCTCCGCGGCCTGCGCCAGCTTCTTGTTGTATTCGAAATCCCAGCTGGTGCGCTGTTCGATGTCGCTGGTGACCAGTCCCCCGCTGACGTTGGGCACCCAGTAGGCGAACCGGATCTGCTCGGCGATCTGCTCCGTGGTCATAGCTGCTCCATGGTTATCGGGGGTAGCCGTCGGATCGGAGGCCGGACGCCACGCATGCGTCCGGCGCTCCTTCCACTCCAGCACCGGCCCCCGGACGGGACGAGGTTTTGAATCTGTGCGATTCGGATCAGGCGTCGGCCAGCGCGGGCGAGTAGCCCGACCTGGCGAACTTGCCCGCGGGCGCGAACCGGCCCAGTAGCGCGGCGGCGTCCTCGCCGGTGACCCGCGTGATGAACTCGTTGACCGCTTCCGGCGAGTCGACCGGCAGGAACGGCTGTGGCCGGTGCAGCAGGCCGACCAGCGCCGAAGCGAACGCCGGGTCGACGGCCGCCGCGGCGAAGAACGCGTTGCCGACCTCGGCCAGCTCGGGATCGCTGAGGAACAGCCTGGTCACCTTGTTCGCCGCGTCGGCGCGCGCGGCCAGGAACGCGGCGTACTGCTTCGCGATCCACGCCTCGTCGAACGGTCCTTCGTGCACGGCGGCCGCCGCGACCAGCCGCTGCGCCTGGATCAGGCCGCTCTGCGCGCCCTGCCCGGCGATCGGGTCGTAGGCGATGGCGGTGTCACCCAGCGCGGCGACCACGTGCCCGCCCGCCGTGCGCCCGACACCCGACCGCACGACCGGGCGCACCGCACCCTTCAGCCACGAGTGCGGGTCCTCGGGGATGGTTTTGGTGGCCAGCACCTCCGGCAGGTCCCACTCGATGTAGTCGCGGTAGAGGTCCTGCACGATCCGGTGCGCCGATTCGGCGGAGTCGGCCGCGGCGAAACGCTTCTCCCAGTCGCTGCCCGGCCGCGCCCAGCCGAGGAAGGCCCAGCTCGGTCCCGCGTCCTTGTGCAGGTACGGACCCCACCAGCCCTCGCCCTGATCGGCGAGGATGGAGAAGCCGCTGTGCGCGCCGCCGGCCACGCTGCGATGAGCGAAGACGTTCTCGTCGTGCCCGAGACCGGTGACGACGACGGTGAGCAACGAGCGCTGCGGCGCGTCGTAAGGGGTGCGCTGCGCGTCGACCGGGAACAGGTCCGACAGCCCGCCGCGCCCGGTCGCGACCAGGGTGAGGTCGTTGGCGGCGGCGATGCCGTCGAGCGTCTCCGGTGTCACCGGCTCGACCACGAACCGGCCGCCGCGCTCCAGGAACGCGGTGAGCCGCTCGTCGGCCTTGAGCCGAGTGTCCACCGCGACGCCGACGTATCCGTCGAAATGCCCGTCGAATTGGATCAATTCGGGACGCTCGGGGCCGGGCCCCGCGATGCGCACGCTCAAACCGGTGTGCCTCGGCGCCCGCGCGGTGTAGCTGTCCAATCCGAGCGCGGCCTCGGCCTGCTGCGTCTCACCGAATTCGAGCGCGGTGCCGGTGGCGGGCACGTCGTCGCGCAAGGCGCGCTGATCGCGCTCGCTGTAAAGGGTGACGTCGAAACCGGCGTCGAGGAGTCCTAGCGCCGCAGTGACGCCGGTCTGTCCGGCGCCGATAACCGCGGCCGAACGAGTGGAACGGGATACGGATTGCTGCGAAGTCATGCAGGGATGATGCGATGGCCGCACCGCGGCCGCCGAGTGTTGCGATCACCGAGAATCAATGGGCAGACAGCGAATTCCCACCGCGTACCATTCGGCCCATGTCGTTTGTCGTCGCCGAACTCACCGGAGACCGCACCGAGCAGTACCGCCGGCTCGCCGCCCAGGCCGAAGCGCTGGTCACGGGCGAGACCGACCGCATCGCCAACGCGGCCAATCTCGCCGCGCTGGTATTCCACGCGCTGCCGAATGTGAATTGGGTGGGTTTCTATTTCTACGACGGCCGGGAACTGGTCGTCGGCCCGTTCCAAGGCAAACCCGCGTGTGTGCGCATCGCGTTGGGGAAAGGCGTATGCGGCACCGCGGCGCAGACCAGGACAACCCAACTCGTTCCCGATGTGCACGCATTCGACGGTCATATCGCGTGCGACGCCGACACACGTTCGGAAATAGTCGTCCCACTGGTCCGCGATGATGCGCTGATCGGCGTATTCGATCTCGATAGTCCGCTGCCCGAGCGCTTCGACGAAATCGATCGGGCCGGGCTGGAAGCGTTAGCCGAGATATTCCTCGCCGCGCTCTGATTCGTCAGCCGGAAAGCCGGACGGCGCCGGGCCGCGAGGGCTCCGGCGCCGTCCGCACACGTCAGGAGTTCGCCTCGATCGTCGCTCCCGGCCGCGCGACCGCGTCCGGCAGAGCCGTCGATCCCGCACCGCCCAGCCGGTAGCTCGCGCCCCGATGGTCGGCGGGCAATCGGTCACCCGCGCCGAACAGCGCGTTGCGCAGCGTGCCCGGCGTGTACTCAGGGGTGTACGCGCCTCGGGCGGTCAGCACCGGCACCACGTGACGGACGATGTCCTCGAAGGTGCCGGGTGTGATCGCGTAAGCCAGGTTGAAGCCGTCCAGGTCGGTTTCGGCGGCCCACTCCTGGAGCAGGTCGGCGACCGTCTCCCCGGAACCGACGAACACCGGGCCCATGCCGCCGATACCGGCCCATTTGCCGATGTCGCGGACGGTCCATTCCCGCCCGTCGTCGTCGAATTCCTGGAACGCCGCCACCGCCGACTGGATCGCGTTGCTCTCGACTTGGCCGATCGGGTCGTCGAGGTCGTAGCGGGACAGGTCGATGCCCATCCAGCCGGACATGAACACCAGCCCGCCCTCGACGCTCGCGTAGGACAGATACTCCTCGTGCTTGCGCCGCGCCGCCTCGTCGGTCGCGTCGGTGACGATCGTCGCGAGCGCGTAGACGCGCGCCGCGTCACGGGCCCGTCCCGCCGCCTCCAGCGCGTCCCTGATCCGGGAAACCGTCTGCGCGAGGACACGTTTGGACGGACCGGCGATGAAGATCGCCTCGGCGTTCTCGGCCGCGAACCGCACCCCGCGCGGCGACGCTCCCGCCTGGTAGATCACCGGCGTGCGTTGCGGCGACGGCTCCGACAGATGAATGCCAGGGACCGTGTAGTGCGTGCCGCGATGACCGATGTGGTGCACCTTCCCCGGGTCCACGTAGACGCCGGCGGCCGCGTCGCGGACCACCGCGTCGTCCTCCCACGACCCTTCCCACAGCTTGTAGAGCACCTCGAGGTACTCGTCGGCTTGGTTGTAGCGCTCGTCGTGGTCGAGCTGGTCGGCGGCGCCGAAATTACGGGCCGCGGAGGGCAGATAGCCGGTCACCACGTTCCAGCCGAGCCTGCCGTTGGTCAGATGGTCCAGCGTGGACAGCCGCCGCGCGAACGGGTACGGGTGCTCGAATCCGGTGCCGGTGGTGATGCCGAACCCGAGATGCTCGGTCACCGCCGCCATCGCGGAGACCAGCAGCAGTGGATCGGCCACCGGGATCTGCGCGCCCTGGCGCAGCGCGGCGATGTCGTTGCCGCCGTAGACGTCGTAGGTGCCGAGGACGTCGGCGATGAAGATGCCGTCGAAGCGGCCGCGTTCCAGCAGCTTCGCCAGCTCGGTCCAGTAGCTCAGCTCCTTGTAGCGGTGCGACTGGTCGTCGGGATGCCGCCACAGCCCGGGGGACTGGTGGGCGACGCAGTTCATGTCGAAGGCGTTGAACCGGATCCGGCGGGTCACCGCGCGTCTCCGGCGGCCGTGGCGCGTTCGCCCGCGCTCCACGCGAAGGGCAGATCGGCGCCGTTGAGCAGGTGATCGCCGATCGCCCGCGCCTTCTGGATCGCCGGGTTGTGCACCGAGATGGTGCGGGCGTTGCGCCAGTGCCGGTCCAACCGCAGCTTTTCCGAAACCACCGAAGCGCCACCCACTTCGAACAGCGACGACGTGGCGGGCAGCACCAGATCGATGACGGCCAGCTGCGCCCGGGCCGCGGCGAGTTCGGCCGCCACCACCGCGCTCTCGTTCTTCGCTCCGCCCGCGAGCACCCCGTCGAGCACGTCGGCGACGGCGAGCACACTGGCTTCGGCGGCGAACGCGGCGGCCGACAGCCGCCCGATCACCTGTTGCACCAGCGGATCGTGCCGCGGCAGGTCGGCGGCGGAGTGCGTGTAGCCACGGGTGCGCGCCGCGACCCACTCCCGGACGTCCCGCTCGGCGCGCTTGGCGATGCCCGCCAGCACCGCGAGTTGGACCAGTTGCAGGTAGGAGGTCGCGTAGGTCGGTCCTGGCGCGCCGTAGCCGGGGCCGAGGATGCGGTCCTCGGTCACCGCCACGTCGGTGAATTCCGTTGTTCCGCTGGCGGTCAGCCGCTGGCCGAAGCCGTCCCAGTCGTCGTGCTGGCGCACTCCCTCGGCGTTCGCGTCCACCAGCACGCCCACGCGCTCGCCGTCGCGGTCGGCGGCGGCCAGGATGTAGTCGGCGTACAGCGAGCCCGTGCTGTAGTACTTCACACCGTTGAGCAGCCAACGCTCGCCGTCGCGGGTCAGCGTGGTGCGGTAGCGGTCCACCGCGCCGACGCCGGGTTCGGTGATCGCGTTGCCCACCAGCGTGCCGTCGGCCACCGCGCGCAGCCAGCGCTCCCGCTCGGGCCCCTCCTCCGCCAGCAGTTGATCCTCGACGAAGGAGAAGTGCACCCGCAGCGCCTGCGGCAGGTTCGATTCCGCGGCGGCGAGTTCGACGAGCAACCGGAACAGCTGTCGAACCGTGACGCCGTAGCCGCCGAACTCGACCGGAACGCGCAGCGCGCCGAATTTCGCCGCGCGCAGCAGTCCGACCTCGTCGTAGGGAAGCGTGCGATCGAGTTCCCGCGTCACGGCGCCCTGGGCGATCCGGTCGTAGATGGGACCGAAGATCGCATCCAGTTCGGCATCGGTGGTGGATTTCGCCTCGGTGGTCGTCATCAGCCCACCATCGCGCACCCCGGGCGGGCACTCACGGGTTGCGCGCAGCACGATCGAAATAGTCGCCGACCCGCGGAGCTGGACCTCGTGCGGCTTCTCCGGTGCGAGACGTCGCGGCCAGGTCGACCTGCCTGCGCGCGTTGGACAGCGCGGTGACGGCGCAGGTGCCGAGCGGGCCGGTGCGGTCGTAGCTGGTGGCAGTGCCGATGGAGATGCCGTCGGCGCGCAGACCCAGTTCGTAGCCGTGCATCGCTGTCGGTGCCCACCGCTACAGTCGCGACGTGGCTGGTTCGCGGTACTCGTTCACGGCGGAAGTCTGGGAGCACCCCGGCGATGCCGCTTGGCATTTCGTCTCGCTGCCCGAGGACGTGGCCGATGAGATCGAGGAGCGGTACGCGCATCGCTCCGGCGGCTTCGGCGCGGTGCGGGTGCATGTGGTCGTCGGCGGTTCGCGGTGGTCCACGTCGCTGTTTCCGGACAAGTCGCGAGCGACCTACGTGCTGCCTATGAAGAAAGCGGTGCGGGTCGCCGAGGGGCTCGAGGCCGGATCGACGGCGCGCATCGAACTCACCGTCGCGCTCTGAGGCGCGCGGTCAGGAATGTGTTCGCGCCGTTCAGTATTCGACCGACCGTCCCGGGAATCCCGCGGCTTTGCGCCTGTTCGCACTTCGCTTGACCGCCCCCACCACGATCACCAGCACACCGAGCACCACACCGCCGAAGCCGAGGGCGAGCGCGCCGAGCAGGGTGCCGACGAACGACGAGCCGAGCCCCTGTCCGATGGCGACCGTCACCTCCGAACTACCCGCCGTAGTGACCCGATAGGCGCCCGGCTTCGTGGCCTCGAACGAGAACCCGGCCCTGCCCTCGTGCCTGCCGAAGGAATACGTGATGGTCGCGTCGTACTTCCGCAACTCCGCATGTTGGCCGTCCGGGTCGAGCACTCGCAGGCTGACCGTGCCGGAGGGTGCCCGGGACGACGCACCGGAGTACTCCAGATACACCGTGTGACCGCCGGATTCCGCCAAGTTCACCACGCCGGAGCCGGGCACCTTGACCCGCTGGAAGTCGTCGATCCGGCCGGAGGTCTGGAGGAAACCGAAAGCGCCGAGGACGATCCCGCCGATGATGCCGAGGCCGATCAGCGCGCCGCCCAGCGCGAACCAGCGACCGGACGGGGTGACCTGTCGCGTCGCGGGTGATCCCACCGGACTCGGCGATGTCGGGAAAGGCGGCTGTGACACGGTCGGATCCTCGGCTTCTGGTCGACACCCGCGTCGACGTAGCGACAACGTACGGTCTGCCGTACCGCCTCGCTACGCGAAAGCCGACCGAGCCACCGGGCCCGGAGTTCAGCGCGTCTGAGCCGCCGACATGCACTCGCTCGCGATGCGACTGCTGGCCGAACGCGCCTTGTCCGCGTCCTCTTCGCTCATCCCCAGCGTTTCCTGGTTGGGGGCCTTGGTGTCGTACTCGTCGCTGATCATGATGCGCAGTCCGGCCTGCGAGATGCCCTGGTCGACGAACACCTTCGCGGCGCATTCGGCCAGTTGCTTGTTCTTGAGGCCCTTGTCCTGCAGCGACTTGGCGAGATCGGCCTGCGTCACCGTCGGCGCCGCCGTGTCCTTGTCGCTGCCGCATGCCGCGAGCACCGGCAGCGCGATGAGCGCCGCGGCGATCATGCAGATCCGCACCTGACTCCTCTTCCTCGACTGACCACCGTCGGTGGCGTGGTCACCATAATGCCGTCCGGCCTTCGGCGGTAGTCACCGGCGGCAACCACCGCGGGGGAGTATGTCGCGCCGTTCGCTACAGGTCCATCGCCGCGCGCAACGCGGTGTCGAGCCGTTCCAGCGTCTCGGTGTCCACCGCGTCCACCCGTTCGGCCAGCCAACCGCGGAAGATGCGCCCGATGTTGCCCGCGTGCACCCAGCCGTGTTCCTGCACCGGAACCGCGAGGATGTCCTGCGGATCGTCTTCGATCACCTCGGCCGCGATGAGCCAGGGGCGTGGCGATTCGTTGATGCCGTCACTGCTGATGAGCACGACCGTTCGGCGGCGCGGCGAACCATGCGGGTTGTAGATCCACAGTTCACCCCGACGCACGCATCGCCTCCTCGGCGGCCGCCAGCTCGGCCGCGTCCGCGGCGGCCTCAGCGGTCACATCCGGCACCGGACCGACCCCGGTGCGCACGGCCTCCCGTCGCGCGGCTTTCGAAATCCAAGCCGACGGCGACATTCCCGCTCGAGCGGCCGCCTGTTCGGCATACGACCAAGCGGCTTCGTCCAGCGAAAGGGTGACCTTACGCGTTGCCATACCAATTATCGTACCGACGCCGCGAGCCCCGGCGCCAGCCCTCCGCGACGACCGGCCGAACGACTGCGCGATCCCAACTGATGACACTTGACTGCTGTTAGGGTTGCCGCATGACGACGTTGCACCATCACCGCGTCGGCGCGGGTGACCCGATCGTGCTGGTACACGGGGTCGGAAGCCGGTGGCAGGTGTGGGAGCCGATCATCGACACCCTGGCCGCGTCGTACGAGGTGATCGCCGTCGACCTGCCCGGTTTCGGCGGTACGACGCAGCCGCTCGCGCACAACACGGTGCCCAACCTGACCGACGCGCTCGCCGAATTCCTCGCCGCGCAAGGGATCGAACAGCCGCATCTCGCCGGTAACTCGATGGGCGGGCTGATCACGCTGGAATTGGGCGCTCGCGGGCTGGCCCGCTCGGTGACCGCCTACTCCCCGATCGGGTTCTGGGACACCGCCGGACGCGTGTGGTGCCAGCAGTCGCTGGGCAAGTCGCGGGCGCTGGCGCGCAAGCTGCGGCCCGCCCTGCCGTCCGTCCTCGGCACCGCCGCGGGCCGGACCCTCTTCCTCTCGCTGGTCTTCGGCAAGCCGTGGGCGCTGGATGCGAAGGTGGCGCTGGAGACCGCGCTCGGCGCGGCCGACGCCGCGGGCTTCGACGAGGCGATCGCCTCGTTCACCCACGTCCGGCTGCCGGAACTGGGTTCGCTGGCCGACATTCCGGTGACCATCGCCTGGGGCAGCCGCGACATCCTGCTCACCTACGCGACGCAGAGCCGCAGGGCGCGCACCGTGCTGCCGGACGCCGAGCACGTCACCCTGCACGGCAGCGGGCACACGCCGTTCTTCGACGACCCAGCCGGGTGCGCCCAGGTATTGCTCGAGACGATCACCCGCGTGCGGTAGCGTCCGCCCGGTTCAGTCGGCGGGCGGGTCGAGCAACGTGTCCGCGGAGGCCGTGCCGAGCAGGACGCGCACGGCGTTGCCCCACCGATGCCGCAGCAGCCGGTTGCGGGACAAGTCGCCGGTGAGCAGCACGCGCAGGGCCAGACCGGTCATGATCTCGATGGTGAACTCGGTGATCGTCGGCACCCGGGGATCGTCCGGGAATTCGCGCCGGAAGCTGTCGCGGATACTGGTGTGCATCAGCTCGAACAGGCGAACCTCCAGCGGCAGGAACGCCGCGCGCAGCTCCGGGTCGGTCCGCGCGCCGACCCACATCTCCAGCGCCGCCCAGAACGACGGGCCGCTGAGCATCCGCATGGTCAGCTCGACGGCCGTCTCCAGCCGGTCCGCGTCGTCGGGAATGGCCTCGAATTCGCTGGTCAGCTGGTCGAATCGGCGGCGAGCCACGTGTTCGACGGCGCCGGCGAGCAGGTCGGCCCTGGTCGGGAAATAGTGCTGCAACGTGCCGCGCGGCACGCCCGCCCGCTTCTGCACCTCGAGCGTGGTCGTGCCCGCGTAACCGACCTCGACCAGGCTCTCCACCGCCGCGTCCAGCAGCCGCGCGCGCATGCGCTCCCTGCGCTGCGCCTGCGGCTGCCGGACGTGTCCCGCCGTCAGCGGCCCTGCCACTGGGGCTCGCGCTTCTGCGCGAACGCCAGAGCGCCTTCGGCGGCGTCCTTGGAGATCAGGGCGGGCAGGGCGATCTCGCCCTGCTTCGCGAACCCCTCCGCGACCGGCCAATCCGGCGACTCGTCGATGATGCGCTTGCTCGCGGCCACCGCGAGCGGTGCGGCGGCGACGATCTCGGCCGCGAGTTCCAGCGCCACCGACAGCGCCGCGCCGGGATCGGTGACCCGGTTGACCAAACCGAGCTGGTAGAGCCGCTCGGCGCCGATCCGTCCTCCGGTGAGGGCGAGTTCGGCGGCGGTGCTGCGCGGCAGCCGCTGGGTCAGGCGCAGCACGCCACCGCCCGCGGCCACCAGACCGCGCTTGACCTCGGGGATGCCGAACTGCGCGTCGCGCGCGGCGACGATGAGGTCACCCGCGAGCGCCAGCTCGAAACCACCGGCCAGCGCGAAGCCCTCGACCGCGGAGATCATCGGTTTCGCCGGTGGCTTCGCCGTGATGCCGAGCGGGCCCCTGCGCTGCGTCATCGGCATCTCGCCTTTCGACGCGGCGACGAGATCCATTCCGGCGCTGAAGGTTCCGCCCGCGCCGGTGAGCACGAGCACGCGTGCGGCCTGGTCGGCTTCGAACTCGTCGACGGCGGCCTCGATGGCCTGCGCGGTGGCCAGGTTGATCGCGTTGCGCGCCTCGGGGCGGTTGACCGTCAGCACGGTGATCGCGTCGCGCCGCTCGATCAGGACCGAGTCGGTCATCGGGCGCTCCTCTCGGTGAGCAGGGTGAACGTGTCCGCGGCGATCTCGGCGTCCGCGCCGAGCGGATCGCCCGCGGTGAACGCCGCGAGGGTGCCGTCATCCGACGCCCGGACCAGTATGCGGGTCCCCTCCGGCGTCAGCGCGCTCACCACAACGGCTTCCGGCTCGTCGGCGCGGTCCGGCGCGGGGCCTTTTCGGTAGGCGACGGTGTACGCCTCGACCGTGGCGGGGCCGGTGTACCCGGGCGCCGGTTCCCGCCGCGCCGCGGGCACCTGCGCCTCGATCGCACGAAACAGCCGCCGCGGCGGCTCGGTGGAGTACACCCCGACGCCGTGCTTGGTGCTGTACCAGCCGAGCGCCGTCGCCAGGCCGTACGCGCCGGGGTCCGCGCGGAGGATGCCCGACAGCGTCGCGATCGAGTGCGTCGTGTAGTTGTTGCCCGGCCCGCCCGCGAAGGTCAGACCGCCGGTGACCGACAGCGGCCGGGCCGGATCGTCGATCGGCAGGCCGAGTTCCTCGGCGGCGATCTGCACCGCCACGGGGAAGCACGAGTACAGGTCGACGTGCGCGACGTCGTCGATCACGATCCCCGCCGCGCCGAGGGCCGCCGCGCCCGCCGCGGCGATCGCGGGCGAGCGGGACATGTCCGCCCGCTCGGAGACGAACCACTCGTCGGTCGCGGTGGCGCCCGCGTGCGGGAACACCCAGCGGTCCCGCGGCACACCGGCGGCGTCGGCCGCCGCCGCACTGCACAGGATAAGCCCGGCGCCCAGGTCCACGGTCAGGTTCGCGACCAGCAGCTTGGGATACGGCGTCGACACCATCCGGTTTGCCGGCGCGGGCGTCACGAGTTCGGCGGCGGACTGCGCGGCGGGCTGCCACGCGTACGGATTGCGTGCCGCGATCTCCGACAGCCGCGACCACAGTCCGCCGATCCGCTCCCGGTGCGCGGCTTCGGTCGACCCGAGCCTGCGGCGCAGGGCCGTCTCCATCAGCGCGTAGAAGTACACCGGGCCCCACAGGCCGGCGGCGGTCTCCATGTCGGAGTTCGGCCCGCGATCGGAGCCGATGATCTCGTCGGGAGCCACGTCTTCCGGCTGTTCCGGCCAGTGCACCGCCGTGCCGGAGCGGGCGGCCGTGTTGCCGGAGTACACCGCTTCGGCTCCGGTGAGCAGGGCGACCTCCGAGCGGCCGTCGGCGATGGCCTGCGCGACCACGTTGAGCAGCCGCTGCGGCGCGTCGCCGCCGAAACGCACCGACTGCACAGTCCTTTTCGGGCTGACGCCAAGGTCGGCCGCGACGAGCGCGCCCAGGTCACCGTAGGGGCGGCTGACCGGGGCGACGGCGGCGATCAGATCGGCCGAGCGCAGCAATCGGTCGCCGACGCCGCTGTCGGCGCCCGCGCGGCGCAGGGATTCGGCGGCGAGTTCGACGGGGCCGGGCAAGCCCGGCTCACCCGGTCGGTGTACGACCTGCCCAGCGCCGACGAGCACCGGCGTCCTCGGGTCCATTCCGGCTGGCAGCATGCGTCCTCCGCTCCATTACCGTCAGCATTGACGGTAATTCGAGTTCGATTAGAACAGAGGCCGGAGACGACGGCAACAGGGCGCGCCGCAGAACTGACTCAACAGTAAGATTCGGCCATGGGCACCCACATCGCCGTGCGGTTCGACGGCCACCGCGCGTACGTCACGCTGGACCGGCCGGACAAGCACAACGGCCTGACCATCGACATGCTCCACGACCTGGTTGCCAACGCGAAGCTGGTGGCCCGCAGAAGCGAGGTGCGCGCGGTCATCCTGTCCGGCAACGGCCCGAGCTTCAGCAGCGGACTGGACATCTCCGCGGCGATGAGCGACCCGCTGGCGATCGTTCGGAACTTCGTGCCGCTACCCTGGCGAGGCACCAACGCCTTCCAGGAGGCGTGCTGGGCCTGGCGCCGCCTGCCCGTGCCGGTGATCGCGGCGGTGCACGGACGCTGCTACGGCGGCGGTCTCCAACTCGCGCTCGCCGCCGACGTCCGTTTCGCCACCCCCGACGCCGAGTTCTCCGCCATGGAGGCCAAGCACGGCCTGATCCCCGACATGACCGGAGCGGCAACGCTATCCAGGCTGATCGGCATGGACAAAGCCCTCCTGCTCACCATGACCGCCGACCTCGTCGACGCGGATCGCGCCGCACGGATCGGCTTGGTCACCGAACTGACGCCGGACCCCGTCGCGGAGGCCGAGAAGCTCGCCGACCGCCTCGCGACGCGGTCCCCGCACGCGGTCGCCTCCGCCAAGAAACTCTTCGAGAAGTCCTGGCGAGCATCCACTCGGCGAACGCTCGCCATCGAGCGCGCGACCCAACTTCCCCTGATCCTCCGCAAGGCGCGCAGCCGCCGTACCGAGGATTAGCTGTAGATTTGCTATTCTGCGCGAGAAGCCTCCGCGCCCCCGGTTCCGCTGCTACCATTTGCACGATTTGCCAGCCAGTCGACTAGTGGTGCGCGGCACACTGCGAAGGGTCTGTGTATCGCGGGACGTCCGTGTTCAGCACCGCTCTCGGGAAGAAACCGGAGGGCTCACAGACAGTGATCAAGACCGCATCCTTCCTGCTCTCGGCGCTGGCGGGCGCCTCTGTCCTGCTCATCACGGCGTCTACACCCGCCATCGCGAATCCGAACGCCATCAATCCGATCCCGGTGCTCAACGGCTCGACCGGGTTGCCGAATCTGCTGGGCCGCACCAAAGCGGTCTTCCAGGTGACCGGCATGGCCAGCCCGAACAACACGCAGTCCTACAACGTTCTCGGCACCGACCTCGGCATCATGTGGGACAACGGGCACGGCGAAATGCTCACGGCGTTCGGCGACACCGCCGGCGTCGGTTTTCCCAATCTGCTCGCGGGCAGCATGTGGGCTTGGCGCAGCAATATCCTGCTGCGCAGCCACACCACCGACCCGGCCGATGGCATCTTCTTCGACAGCGTGGTGCGCGACATGTTCGGTCAGGCGCGCGATCTGATCGCCAGTCCGAAGATTCCTTTCCTGGAGATCAGCCGGATTCCCACCGCGGGCATCGCCGTCGACGGTGTGCAGTACATGAGCCTGATGTCGGTGAAGAGCTGGGACGACGTCGGCCAGTGGAGCACCAACTTCTCCGGTCTCGCCGTCTCCGGGGACAACGGCGAGACCTGGGCCGAACTGCCGGAGACGCGCAGGAACAACGAGGGCGGGAACGCCAACTTCCAGATGAACGCCTTCCTCGCCGACGGCGGCTACATCTACGAATACGGCACGCGGTCCGGACGCAATCACACCGCCCATGTCGCCCGCGTGCGCGCGCAGGACATCGGGAATCTCGCCGAATACGAATACTGGGACGGCGGAGCGTGGCGCAAGGGCGACGTGAATGCCGCGGCGCCCATCATGTTCGGCGTCGGCGAATTGTCGGTGATGTACAACGCCTATCTGGGGCAATACATTTCGCTCACCACCGACCGGTTCAATTCCGTGGTGATGCGGCGCGCGTCCGCGCCGGCCGGACCGTGGAGTGAACCAGAGGTGCTGATCGATACCCGCGAATTGCCCAGCGCCTACGCGCCTTCGATCTTTCCGTACCAGACCGGGCGCGATCTGTATTTCCTCACGACCGTACACAGCCAGTACAACGTCCTGCTGATGCGCACGACGCTGTGACCCGGAACCGGGTGATCCGACGCGACGCTTGACCTCAACAATGGTTCATGTATGAGGCTGCTCGCGTCGGATCTTCCACCCTCCGGGAGGCACCATGTCCAGCACCACCGTCGACGTTCGCGCCTGGTTGCGCGACAACGCCGTCGCGATCGACAGTTCCGAGCCGGACGCGGTCGGCACCGAACTCGACGCCTTGCTCGCGCGGCTCGCCGCCGCCACGGTGGTCGGGCTCGGTGAGTCGACGCGGTTCTCCCGGCAGACCTTCGGCGTGCGCGAGCGGCTGTTCCGCGCGCTGGTCGAACGGCACGGTTTCCGTGCGCTGGCCATCCAGGACAGCGCGCGTTCCGGCGAACGCTGGGACCGGTACGTCACCACGGGCGAGGGCGATCCCGAAACGGTGCTCGCCGGAGCCTGGCGCCCGTGGCGCACCGCGGAATCGGTGGCCGCGCTGCGCTGGATGCGCGCGTACAACCTGGCGCATCCGCAGGACCCGGTACGCGTCTTCGGCGTCGAACCGCCTCGTGCCGAGCCGAGCGACTACGACGCGGTGCTCGACTACGTGCGCCGCGCGGCTCCCGATCGGTTCGCCGCGATCGAGGCGCACCTCGCGCCGATCCGCACCGCACATCAAGTCGACGAACACGTCCAACGTCATCAGGGCATCCACCCCGGTCGCCCGTTCACCGAGCACGCCGAAGACGCCCTCGCGCTGCTCGCGGCAGTGCCGGACACCGGTGAGCGGGCCACGGCGCTCGCCCACGCTCGCCTGATCCTCGACTTCCACCGCCAGAGCGTCGCGAGCCGAGGGTTCGCCCGCGACGAGCGGCCGGCCGCCGAGACCGTGCTGGCATGGCAGCGCTCGACCGGCGCCAAGATCGTCTACTGGGACGGCCTCGCGCACACCACCAGCCTTCCGATCGTCTTCGGCTCGGCCGAATTCCACGGCGCCGGAAGCCATTTGCGCGCCGAGCTGGGCGACGGATACCTGTCCGTCGGCATCGGCTTCCAGCACGGCGACCTCGGCGCGGCCGTGGCCCCCGACCCGCAGCCCGACCTGGTCGATGCCGCGCTGGGCGAGGTCGACCTGCCCGCCTACTACGTGGATCTGCACGCCGCGGCGCCGCTGCCGGTCCAGGATTGGCTGACCGGCCCGGCGAAGTTGCGCACCATCAGCGGCGTCTACGACCCGTCTGCCGACGCCACGGCCAATATCCGGCTCTCGTCGCTCGCCGGTGCGTTCGACGTGCTGATCCACGTGCGCGAGACCACGCCGGTGCACTGGCTCTCGCAGGTATCGGACTGACTCGGGCAACCCCGCCGGGCGCGGGCCGCGCGATCAATAGACTCGAAATATGGATGCGGCCGACTGGGACGAGCGCTACGCGCAAACGGAATTGGTCTGGGGCGCACCGCCGAACAACACCGTGGTGGAGCATGTCTACGGGTTGGAACGCCGTGCGCCGCTGCAAGCCGCCACACCCGAGGGGGAAGCGCCGGAGTTCCCACGCGCTCTCGACTTGGCGTGCGGCGAGGGTCGCAACACGTTGTGGCTCGCCACGCACGGCTGGCAGGTGCACGCCGTGGACTACTCCCAAGTCGGCATCGACAAGGGCCGCACCGTGGCGTCGCGGTTGTCCCGTTCGGTTCGCGGTCGCATCACCTGGCAGTGCGCGGACGTCACCGACCTGGACGAGGCGGGGATCACCGGGCCGTTCGAGCTGGTGTTGATGGTCTTCCTGCATTTGCCCGCCGAGCAGCGCCGCGCGCTGGTCCGCAAGGCGGCCGGCCTGCTGGCGCCGGAAGGCACCCTGCTCGTGCTCGGCCACGACACCACCAACATCACCGATGGCTGCGGCGGGCCGCAGGACCCGTCCATCCTGTTCACTCCCGACGACATCGTGGCCGACCTCGGCCCGCTCGCGGCGGCGAACGAGGTGCGCGTGCGCCTCGCCGACCGCGTCTACCGGCCCACCGAGCTGGGCGACGCCATCGACGCGCTGGTCATCGCCACCCGCCCGGCCGAGTAGGAGTGCAGGACCAGCGCTCCAGCCACGGGGTCACGGTCTCGGCGATCAGGTCGAAGCCCGCGCGGAACGCGTGCGGCTGTCCCGGGATGACGCGGACTTCGGCGGCGTCGGCCGGATCGGGGATGCCGAACGGATCGTTGCCCCCGTTGACGACGACCACCTCGATGTCTCCCGGAGCCAGCAGCTCGTCCCGCCGGGACTTCTCCGGCTTACCGGGCGGATGCAGTGGGAACGAGAGCGCGAGGACGCCACGGGCCCGCGCCGCGACGGCAGTACGACAAGCCACCCGCGCGCCGTTGCTGCGCCCACCCTGAATCAGGGGAACGCGCTTGCGCCCGCGCAACCGCGCGACAACCTCCAGCCAAGCCTCGTCCTGCTGCACCGCCGACCCCGGCGCCCGCCGCCCCGCAACCCGATACGGCTGCACCACCCGCGCGACCCCACCCCCCAGCCGCAACGCGGCGTCACGCACCGCGAGCAGGTCCTTCGCCTCCACCCCACCCCCGGACCCATGCGTGAGCACGAGCAGAAACGCGGGCTTACGCGGCTGTTCGAGCTCGACCTCAGCCGGCCCGGCACTCGTCTCGATCAGCACGGTGTTTATTTTCCAGCGCCTGCGGCGCTGGGTGTTCGCGGCCCTCTGGTGGCTCGCGTGTGCGCGACCGCCGCTTGCTCCTTCGTCGCGGACGCGGCGGCCGCGCACACGCGAGCCGGGCCGCGAACGCGGATGCTCGGTCTCGCTTCGCTCGAAAGACGTGGTGGCGGTGCGCTGGGCGCGTAAGCGTGCGAACTCTCGACTGCATGCCCGAGATCGGAGCTGGTGGCCGGTAAGACCGTGCGCGCCGGTCCCCGCCAACTCGGGCAGTTGATCAGCGCACGACAGTGCGTGCCGAGATTCGACGAGTCGAGTCCTCCTGGTTCGCTCGCCGAAACCGACGCGCCCCGCCCCGCGTCCGAGGGCCACCACATCCGCGACGAAGGAGCAGCAGCAGCCACGGCGAGCCGCCAGCCATCCACTTCCACCGCGCGCCTGGTAAGTAGCTCCGCGACCAACGCGCCCAGCGCACCTGGACCACAGGTTTCGAGCGAAGCGAGACCGCGCATCCGCCGTTCGCGGCCCGGCTTGCGTTCGAGCGGCCGCCGCGTAGGCGACGGAGGAGCAAGCGGCGGTCGCTCGGACGCGAGCCATGAGGGGGCCGCGAACACGCCGCGACGAAGTCGCGGCCATCAGACACTGTAAAACGCGTCACATTCGGCGGCTTGACACTTTGCGCAGTCATTACCGGCCGGTAATATGTTTCATAAGTTACCCGCGAGTAGCATGCGGAAAACCGGCACGACTACCCCGGTGGAGCGAACAACGGGCGGGAACGGCAACCATACCGACCGCACCAACTCAACGGAGAGTGAGTACTGACAATGGGTCACTACAAGAGCAACGTCCGCGACCTGGAGTTCAACCTCTTCGAGGTCCTCGGCCTCGGGTCGATCCTGGACAGCGGCGCCTACGGCGATCTCGACACCGACACGGTCAAGGAGATGCTCAACGAGGTGCGTCGCCTGGCCGAGGGTCCGCTCGGTGAGTCGTTCGCCGACGCCGACCGCAACCCGCCGGTCTTCGACCCGCAGAACCACACGGTCACGCTGCCCGAGTCGTTCAAGAAGAGCTACCGCACCCTGCAGGACGGCGGCTGGGACAAGCTGGGCATCGCCGAGGAGCTGGGCGGCCTGCCGATCCCGCGTGCCGCCTACTGGGCCATCGCCGAACTGATCCTGGGCGCGCAGCCCGCCGCCTTCATGTACGCCGCCGGTCCCGGCTTCGCGAACATCTTCTACAACAACGCCACCGACGAGCAGAAGAAGTGGGCGCAGATCGCCGCCGAGCAGGGCTGGGGCGCCACCATGGTGCTGACCGAGCCCGACGCGGGCTCCGATGTCGGCGCAGGCCGCACCAAGGCGATCAAGCAGGAGGACGGCTCCTGGCACATCGAGGGCGTCAAGCGGTTCATCACCTCCGCCGACTCCGACGACCTGTTCCCGAACATCATGCACCTGGTGCTGGCTCGCCCCGAGGGCGCAGGGCCGGGCACCAAGGGCCTGTCGCTGTTCTTCGTGCCGAAGTTCCACTTCGACCACGAGACCGGTGAGCTGGGCGAGCGCAACGGCGTCTTCGTCACCAACGTCGAGCACAAGATGGGCCTGAAGGTCTCGGCCACCTGCGAGGTCACCTTCGGCGGCCACGGCGTTCCGGCCAAGGGCTGGCTGGTCGGCGAGGTGCACAACGGCATCGCGCAGATGTTCGAGGTCATCGAGCACGCCCGCATGATGGTGGGCACCAAGGCCATCGCGACCCTGTCGACCGGTTACCTGAACGCGCGGGACTACGCCAAGGAGCGGGTCCAGGGCGCCGACCTGACCAAGATGACCGACAAGGCCGCGCCCCGCGTGACCATCACCCACCACCCGGACGTCCGTCGTTCGCTGGCCACCCAGAAGGCGTACGCCGAGGGCCTGCGCGCGGTGTACCTGTACACCGCCGCCCACCAGAACGAAGATGTCGCTCAGCTGGTCTCGGGCGCGGACGCCGATCTCGCCGCGCGGGTCAACGACCTGCTGCTGCCGATCGTGAAGGGCGTCGGCTCCGAGCGGGCCTACCAGTACCTGACCGAGTCGCTGCAGACCCTCGGCGGTTCCGGCTTCCTGCAGGACTACCCGATCGAGCAGTACATCCGCGACGCGAAGATCGACTCGCTCTACGAGGGCACCACCGCCATCCAGGCGCAGGACTTCTTCTTCCGCAAGATCGCCCGCGATCGCGGCGTCGCGCTGGCCCACGTGGCCGGCCAGGTGCAGAAGTTCATCGACTCCGAGGCGGGCAACGGCCGCCTCAAGGGCGAGCGCAAGCTGCTGGCCACCGCGCTTGAGGACGTGCAGGCCATGGCCGCCACGCTCACCGGTCACCTGATGGGCGCCCAGGAGCAGCCGAGCGAGCTGTACAAGGTCGGCCTGGGTTCGGTTCGGTTCCTGCTCTCGGTGGGTGACCTGCTCATCGGCTGGCAGCTGCTGCGTCAGGCCGAGGTCGCCATCGCGGCGCTCGACAACGGCGCGACCGGCGCCGACGAGGCGTTCTACCACGGCAAGATCGCGGTCGCGCAGTTCTTCGCCCGCAACATCCTGCCGGAGCTGACCGCCACTCGCGCGGTGCTGTCCAACCTGGACAACGACATCATGGAGCTGGACGAAGCCGCGTTCTGACGCTTCGCACAACCTGACGGCAACGGCCCGGAGATCTTCTCCGGGCCGTTGTCGTCTACATTTGTCGATTCGTGACGTTCGATCACCGCTCGACGCCGATCCTCTCCGGTAGATTGCGTGCTCCCGGGAGGCAACCCGAACCTCCCGCTTCGCACAGTTCGACGCGACAAATGTCGGCAGAGGTGCCCGAGGTGACGCGCAAGGCAACTGGCATCGGCGCTTATCTGCGCGAACGACGCCTCGCCGCGGGGATCACTCCCGCCCATCTCGCCGCGCGCGCCGACCTAACCGAAGCGGTGCTCGACCAGATCGAAACGGGTACGGTCGCGCCGAATCAGTCCCTGTTGCAACGCTTGTTCGACGCGCTCGAGGTGCCGATCTGGTACCGCAAGCACATCGTCGTGCTGACGCTGCCGGACTTCTACTCGGCGGCCTACGGACCCGGCCCCGACGTGCCGACTCCCGACGACCGGGCCGACCTGCACAGCCTCCCGGACCCGGCCTGCTTCCAGCGGATGCCCACCCAGGATCTGGTGGAAGCCAATTCCGCCTACGAACGCGCGTTTCCGGGCGCGGTCGGCCGGGGAAACGTGCTGGAGTGGATGTTCCTCGACGCGGCGGCCCGGCGGGTGATGGTGGACTGGGCGGTGGAAGCGCACCTGCTCGTCGACGCGTTCCGTATCCTGTCCCCGCTCGCGCCGCGCGAACGCGTCGAGGAGATCGCCGCACGCTGCCGCCGCTCCCCCGATTGGGATCGCATGTGGACCACCGAGGTGCGCCCCGAGGACATCCCCCGCCGCCGCTTGCAGGTGCGCGACCCCGCCACCAGACGGGTGCGGTCGATGAGCATGCGGGTCTACAGCCCCGAACTGCCCGAGCGCCCGTGGTGGCTCTACCGGTTGGTGACCGTCGGCCCGACGCGCTGAATCGACCCATCGATGTGGGCGACATCCCGGCGGCGAGCGGGCACAATGACCGAGCAGACTGCGTCCCAGAGGAAGGGAATTGCCGGATGACTCGATCGCTGTCCGCACTCGCCGGGGCCGGCGCGCTGGCCGCAGTCCTGGCGCTGGCCGCCGCGACGCCCGCAGGGGCCGACCCGAACAACGTCATTCCGATCCCGGCGCTCAACGGCATTCACGGCCTGCCCGACCTGCCCGGCCCGGCCCGAGCGGTGTTCCAGGTGACGGGCATGGACAGCCCGAATCGCACCCAGAACGTGAACGTGCTCGGCACGGATCTCGGCATCATGTGGGACGACGGCAACGGCCGCATGATCACCGCCTTCGGCGACAGCGCGGGCATCGGCATCCCCAACCTGCTCGCGGGCAGCATCTGGGCCTGGACCAGCAATGTGCTGTTCCGCAGCTCCAGGCACGATCCGGCCGAGGGCATCTTCTTCGACGACGTGGTGCCGAATCCGTTGCCGAGCCCCAAGATTCCCGGCATCGAGATCAGCCTGATTCCCACCGCGGGCATCTCGGTGGGGGGCGTGCAGTACATGAGCTTGATGTCGGTGCGCGAATGGGGCGATCACGGGAAGTGGAACACGAACTTCTCCACGCTGGCCGCCTCCGGTGACGGCGGCACCACGTGGACACAGCTGACCCACACTCGCCGGGCGAATGTCGACGGGCACGAGAACTTTCAGCAGAACGCGTTCCTCAAAGCGAACGGCTACGTCTACCGCTACGGCACACCGGCCGGCCGCAACAACCCCGGATTCGTCTCCCGCGCCAAGGAATCCGATATCGCGAATATCGATGCCTACGAATACTGGGACGGCAGAGAGTGGAAGCCCACCGACGCCAAGACCGCGGCTCCGATCGTCGGCGGCGTCGCCGAGCTCTCGGTGATGTGGAACCAATATCTGGGCCAGTACGTCATGCTGACCACGGATCCGGCCAACAGCGTCGTCCTGCGCACCGCACCGGCTCCCGAAGGACCATGGAGCGAACCGCGCGTGCTGATCGACGCGCGCGCCCTTCCCACGGCGTACGCGCCCATGATCTACCCGTACCAGACCGGCCGCGACCTCTACTTCTTGGTCACCCAGCACACCCAGTACAACGTGCTGCTGATGCGAACACCGCTGTGAAAAGGGCATCCGGCCTTCCGGATTCGAATTCTTGTAGCGCAAGCAATGTCACCGGTCACGGGTGATCCCCCGGCTGCGTTCTTGCCCTTGCCCGGTACCGCCACGCACAACGCCCGGCGCATGACCAGGCGGCTCCCGCACCGCCGCTGACGGTGGCTGCGCTTGCCCGAGCCCGAGAAGCTTCACCACTTCCGGAGGCACTCCCCGGGCTTGCAATCGCGCCAGTTCTTCCGCGCGTTCCTTGTCGGCCGCCTCGCGGGCAATTCGGGCGTCTTCGCGCGCTTTCTCCTCCGCCGTGCGGGCGTCGGCTGCTGCCCGCTCCAGGCTGGCAGCGTCGGCCGCCTCTCGGGCCACCTGTTCCCCGGTGTCGACGGCCTCCCGTTCCTGGAACAGACCTGGCACGGGGAATTCCAGCGCCACCCGTTCGGCAGCTACCCGTTCGACCTGCGCGCGTTCGGCGGTCTCCCTGGCTCGGTGGGCTGCCTCGGCCCTTCCTCGATCGGCTGCGTTGTGGAACCGTTCTATTTCCCTGAACCGGTTGGCCGTGTCCCTGGCCCGATTCTCGATTCTCTCGATGGCGTGCTGTTGCGCCCGCGCCTTATCGCCCACCCCAGGCAGTTCCATCGTCTTTCCCGGAGTCAGCGTCTCCCCCAGGCCGATGGCCTGCACCGCCATTTCTCTCGATACTTCGACATGCTGGAACTTGCCCTCGAGATCGCGTGCCATTTCCTCGATCAAAGTACGGATTTCCGGTGCGATCACTTCGCCCTTGACGGTCACCCACTGCCCGGATCGGTATATGCCTTTCTCCAGAAGGTACCGGTGTGCGGCGAGCTGGTCGCGTGCCTTGCCGTCGACCCGGCCGCTCTTGTATTCGGAGAATGCTTTCTCGCCGCCGAGAACGCGCGCCTGGTCGAGCTTCACATACTTACCGCCAGGCAAGTCTTCTCTGTGTTCCCGAACCCAACCGCTTTCTCGTGTCTCGCCACGGATCTGAGCCATTCCCCGGTGGAAATATTCACCCCTGGTGTTGTTGTTTCTGCCGCGTTGACGGTCGGCCGCTTCCTGCCGCAATCGCGCGGCACGCTGGGCGTCCTGCCGCAATCGTTCGGCGCGCTTGTCGGCGTCGTCGGTCATGACTCCGCCACCCCCCGTGAGGTGTAGTTGTCAGATGAAAGACGTTGGGCGGCAGGTGGTTAAGCCGCAGCGCCCGGTGCGGGCGGCTTTCCGGCGGCTGTCCATTCCCGAACATGTTCGGCAAGCTCGCCCGTCACGACGGCAAACAAGCCGTCGTCGGCGACCGTTACCGCCAAATACACTGGATTCACGACGATATCGGTATACGCGAAGTGCAGGGATGGGCCGATCCGGTCGTACAGTACCGATCCGTTTCCCGGAATATTGATCCACCCCGCACCGGCGCAGTGAACGAACAATTCTCCGAGGAAACGAATTAATTGATCGGCTGCATCTTGGTTTTCGGTAGCGACGAGCGTTTCCGTATCAGGAAACACCTCGGGCAGTTGATCGCAGATCCGATACAGTAACGGCGGCTCCCACCACGGGCACAGCGACAACTCCGGGTGTACATCCGGAAGCGTTTCGGTAAGGAATTTCTGTATCTGCGATTCCATGCGTTGCGGGGCGATCCATTCGGCCCACTCGTGACGCTGCCGCACCAGATCTTCGTCCACCTCGATCTCGACACCAAGGTCCATCATCATCTGCTCGTCATTCCCCACGGCCACTCCTTTTAGTGATGGTCCGAACAGGTCAGTCTCGCGCCTGCACGGTCACTAGTGCAAGCGGCAGGCGGGGATGGCTGTCGCATCATCGCTCGACATATAGCCGCTCCCCCGGCAACCTCGGCAAGCGGTCAGGGACGCCACCGCCCACATGCACGCCGTCCGTGTGGTGGCGTACACCTTCGTCCTGGACGAAGATCAAAGCCGCGGTGAGGCATGCCGCGTAGTGCAACTGGTAGCCGCGCAGCCGCACTATCAAGTGCACGTCAGGTTCGTCCGGCAGCGGGGATGCCATCACATGCCCCGATCCCGGAAATACCGGTAGTCGTCACCCGAAACGATCACGGCCGCTACCCGCGTCGAGCACTCCAACGGGTCGCAATCCTCATGCATCATGAGCGCTTGATCGGCCGCTTTCCGGCTCGACACAGGCCACGCCGGATTGTGGTGCCCCCAGCGTCTATAGAACTCAGCTAAGCCCACTCGGGCGTCATATCTGCCGGACTTGCCGCCCTGTAGCAGAGTCAACACAGGGCGACCAGGGGGGCACTATCAGGCATACGTCATCACCCGCCGACGCCGCGCGGTCTTCTCGGCTCGGACCGCGCGGATAGCTTCAATGATCACGTGACCAGAAGGGCGAACGTGGCTGTCTGGGCGCGCAATCCACGCACGGAACTTCGTCCCAACATCGGCGGGACTGGGCAGCCCGATCGTTCCGCCCTCACGCGCAATGGACACATCCAACCGAAACATCTCAGCGAACAACGAAATCTCATCCGGCAGGTCAGGCCGAATGATGAACGTCCACCTCTTCGACCGTGGATGCGACAAGATCGGACCGAGCTTGTACCCCTGGTTCTGCATCCACACCTTCACCGCCTGCCCCAGCACAGCGGGCATGGTGATCGCCCACACCGAGCCGCAGCGGGCCACGATCCGGCCCACATGGGGCGGGTCGACCGTCGCGGGTAGGTCACACACGTTCCGGTAGTAGTGGCATCGAGACAGCGGCGTGTCCCCAAACGCTATGTGGCCCATACAGACCTCTACTCGAATCGGAGGGGCATCAAGGTGCGCCCGGTCCTCGACAACCCCCTGACCGGTACCCGAGGACGGAAGCGAACCACACTGAGGGACATGCGGTTCCGCGCTTCCAACCGGGCGCACATCCAGGAGACACCCAAGACCGTGGAACTGGAATCCTCAATCGCACGAATCCGATTGCTAGATGCCGTACTTTCAGTGCGTACGCCGCCACACGGAAGCTGCCCGTTGGCGGCTTCCAAAATCCGGGTCACTCGATAGTGAGGCTAACGACATGAGCGTTACCGGTAGTACCCTCGCCCGCCGGGCTCTGGGCCGTGAACTGCGCCGATTGCGGATTGCCAAGCACATTTCCCAAGCCGAAGCGGCGAGGCTGGCCGAGACATCTCCGCAGTCGATTGGCCGTATCGAGGAGGGCCAGTCCACAAGGGTGACCAGCTTTCAAGTGAACGCCTTGTGTGATGCCTACGGTGCCAGCAATACCGAACGGCGCATCCTGCTTGGGTTGGTCTCGGAAGTCCGAGCAGCGCGGGAGCGGGGCGGGGGCTATTGGCGAGCGTACGCGGACGCCGAGCTTCCGACCGGGTTCGACCACTATCTAGCCCTCAAAGAAGCAGCGCATCGGTTGACCGCGTGGAAAGTCACCATCATCCCCGGTCTGCTCCAGACCGCCGAGTACCGCCGTGCGCTGGCTTGGTCGGAAATACCAGAGCTGTCGCCCGAAGCCATCGAAGGCCGGATCGAACTGGCGGCCCGCAGGCAAACCCGACTCGCAGACCCGGAATTCACAGTCGATGTCCTGCTGTCCGAAGCAGCGGTGCGCGACCAGGTAGGCGGTCCGGGAGTGATGACGGATCAGTTGCTCCACCTCTCGGCAGCGTCGGAACTGCCGAATGTTTCCGTTCGGGTAGTGCCCTTCACCGCGCCCAAGCATCTCGGGTCACTGGTCGGGTCGTTCATCCTTCTCGAATTTCCCGAGCTGCCGCAGACCAAGTTGACCGAGCCGCCCATTGTGTACGTGGAGGAGTACGCCGGGGACCTGTACCTGGAGCGTGAAGCCGAAGTGGCTCGCTATCGCAGCGCGTTGCGGGAGATAGACCGGGTAGCGTTGGACCACGACAAGTCCAAGGATCTCATCCTGGCGGTAGCAAAGGAGTATGGCGCGTGAACGTCGACCTGTCGGGGGCCAAGTGGTTCAAGTCCAGCCGAAGCTCTTCCGGCAAGGAATGTGTTGAGGTTGCGTTTCTCGACAAAGGCATGGTGGGCGTGCGTGACTCGAAGAATCCGACCGGCCCGGCGCTGATCTTCACGCCTGCCGAGTGGGATGCATTCACCGCTGGCGTTGTCGATCGCGAATTCGAGCGTCCGTAGACGGAAACGCAGAGCCCCGCCCTGAGTGGGCGGGGCGGATTCGGGAACCGCGTGCTCGGGCCGATCCCTCACTCGCACTTGACGATCGGAACAGGGTCGTACTTCACCGTGCGGGTCTTGCGGGATACTTCGCGGCCCGTCTTCCGGTCGGTGATGACGCGGGTGTCGGAGATCGTGAAGCCGGGAGCGCCCTCGGTGGCGATGCAGTCCTTGCCCTTGGGCAAGGTGACGGTGTTGGGCTCGGTCGGTTTGGTCTTCTCGCCGGTGATGGATTCGACGTCGACCGTCTTCGTCCCCCACAGGCGGACGGTGATCTCGGCGTCGGTCGCCGCGGTCTCGATGTAGATGCCGGTCTGGGTGTTGTTGCGGAACTTCAGGTCGATCACGCCGTCGAAGACGGTGGCCTCGCGGGCGGCGGGGTAGCGGGAGATGTAGTAGCTGTGCTCGGTGTGGCCCGCGTCCTCGAGCCCGGCGAAGTATGCCGCGTTGTAGAGCGTGGTGGCGAACTGGCTGATGCCGCCGCCGACCGCGGTGCTCGGACGGCCGTGGTCGATGATGCCGGACTCGACGTATCCCTCCGCGGTACCGCGCGGGCCGGTGAAATCGTTGAGCGAGAACGTTTCTCCCGGCTTCACGATCGCACCGTTGACCTTTCTGGCCACGGTGCGGATATTGACGCCGGAGGGGCCGCTGAAACCGCCGGTGGTGAACGAGCCGACGGGTTCGACCACGCCGAGCCCCTGCGCGGCCTCGGTGGTCAGCTTCGGCTCCACCCGTTCGTAGACCACCTGCGCGGTCCGCTCGCCCGGTGCGGTCAGCAGCGCGGTGAACTGCTCGAAGGTCTTGGGCCAGTTGATCTTGTCACCGACCACGGCGGGCACGACCGACGCCTTGCCACCCGCCACCGCGAACGTCGCGTCCTTCGGCTCGACCTCCGTGGTGGCCAGTTGCGGGCCGAGCAGAGCGATCGCGGCGTCCTGATTCACCGACGCCGCGAGACCGCCTTGCCCGTCCGGCCCGAACGCCAGGACCGACGCGATCTGCTCCGGATCGAGCCTGCCCGCGCCGCCCTTGCCCGCGAACGCGATCGGCGCGCGCACCGCGGGCTGGGCGATCTCGCGCAGCGCCTTGTCCACGGCCTCCGGGCGCACCTGCAACGGCGCGGGGACCACGGGAAGATCCACCGTCGTGCCGGTGACCCACCGCTCGGCCAGTTCCGTGCGCGCGGCGGCGACGTCGAGCACCCGGCCCGGAACGGGCGGCACCGCAACGGGCTCGGCGTTACGGAAGGTGACGGTGCCATCGACCGACGGCCGGTCGTGCACCCGCAGCTCGGTGAGCTGCCGATCCAGGGCGGGTTCGTCGATCGCGCTGACGATCGGCACCTCGCGGGTGGTGAAGAACGAGGCGAGTCGAGTGAACGGGTTGAGCGGCTGCGAGCCGATCCGCGACCAAGTGGCGTCCCAGTCCACGGACAGTCCGGCGGCGCTCGGCACGATGCGGGTCTGCACGTCGCCGATGCGCAGCGGTAGTTCCCGGCTCGCCCTCGGGTCCAGTTCGGCGCGCAGCTGGGCGTCGGCGGCGGCTTTGTCCTTGCCGCCGACGTCGACGCCCGCGACGACGGTACCCCGCGCGACCTCGCCCGAGGACAGCACCAGGTCGACTACGTAGCCGAGACCGGCGACGGCGAGCACGGCGCCGACCGCGAGACCCACCCGGCGCACGACGGCGCTGTCCAGGCGCTTCGGTGGCGGAGTGGAGATCGGGCGACGCGCGGGCCGACGGCGGGGTGCGGGCGGCACGGGCCGCCGCGGGGTAGCTTGCAGGGGCTGGGTGAGCTGTTCGTCACCATTCCAGGCGACCGACCGGTCCGCTGCCTGGGGGCGGTCTGCCCCGAGGAGCTGGCGCCATCCGACTTCGCCACCAGCCTGTGGGCCGCGACCTCCGGTACTCGGCTGGCTCGTCACGAACCGTCCTCCCCGTTCGATTGAATTGTGGACCCGCACCACTGCGCGTCCCTGCCAACGATAGTGGTGCACGCCGACAGGGGTCGGCACAGCTCGGGCATAACGCACATCTCACGCGAAGAACCGGGTACACCACACAAAGAGCCCCGCGCAGTTGCCGGGTCGGGGGTCAGGCAACTACGCGGAGCCGACCTGTTTATCGGGCTGTCGCGGGCCGCGTTACACCCGCGGACCGAACAGTGACGGATTCCACGCGGGAGAATCGAGACGACCCCGCGGCAAGACTTCGCAGACACGAGGGAGATGGATGGCATGCAGCTGGGAATGATCGGCCTCGGCCGGATGGGTGCGAACATCGTGCGCCGCGTCGTCGAGGACGGACACACCGCCGTCGGATACGAACGTCGTTCCTCGCACATCGATGAACTTCGCGCCGAGCTCGGGGACGGCTTCCGGGGCAGCACCGATCTCACCGAGTTCGTCGGCATGCTGGAGACCCCGCGCGTGGTCTGGGTGATGATCCCCGCCGGGGCGACGGGGGCGGTGATCGAGCAGGTCGCTGAGCTGCTCGAACCGGGAGACATCGTCATCGACGGCGGCAACAGCCGCTACCACGAGGATCTCGCGCGCGCGGAGCGCCTGCGGCCCAAAAGCATCCATTACGTCGACATCGGCACCTCGGGCGGGGTGTTCGGCCGGACCCGCGGCTTCTGCCTGATGATCGGCGGCGAGGCCGAACCGGTGAAGCACCTGGACCCGCTGCTGAAATCCATCGCGCCCGGTCTCGGGGCGGCGGAGCGGACACCGGGACGCACCGGCGAGCCGTCCACGGCCGAGCTGGGTTATCTGCACTGCGGCCCGGTGGGCGCGGGCCATTTCGTGAAGATGGTGCACAACGGCATCGAGTACGGGGCGATGGCCGCCTACGCCGAAGGGCTGAACATTCTGCGAAGGGCCAACTACGGGGCCGAGCACACGGGCGAGTTCTCGGCGGAGGAGACGCCGCTGGAGCACCCCGAGTACTACCAGTACGACCTGGACATTCCCGAGATCACCGAGGTGTGGCGGCGGGGATCGGTGGTCGCGTCCTGGCTGCTCGACCTCACCGCGGCCGCGCTGCACGCGGACCCGAACCTGGATTCCTACAGCGGCCGGGTGTCCGACTCCGGCGAGGGCCGCTGGACCATCGATGCCGCCATCGACACCGGCGTGCCCGTGCCCGTGCTGGCTTCCGCCCTGTTCGAGCGATTCTCCTCGCGGGGCGAATCGCTGTACGCCGACAAAGTGCTCTCGGCGATGCGCAAAGCCTTCGGCGGGCACATCGAGCTGCCCGGCAAATGACGCGAAGGTGGTCCGACCGGGTTACCGATCGGACCACCTTCGACCATGTCAGCGCTCGAGGATCGCGACGACGCCCTGGCCGCCCGCAGCGCAGATGGAGATCAGCGCGCGGCCGGAGCCCTTTTCGGCCAGCAGCTTCGCGGTGGAGGCCACGATGCGGCCGCCGGTGGCGGCGAACGGGTGACCGGCGGCCAGCGACGAGCCGTTGACGTTCAGCTTGGCCCGATCGATCGAACCGAGCGCGCCGTCCAGGCCGAGGCGCTCCTTGCAGTAGGCGTCGGACTCCCACGCGGCCAGGGTGGCCAGCACGACCGAGGCGAACGCCTCGTGGATCTCGTAGTAGTCGAAGTCCTGCAAGGTCAGGCCGTTGCGCGCGAGCAGGCGCGGCACCGCGTAGGTGGGGGCCATCAGCAGGCCGTCGGGGCCGTGGATGTAGTCGACCGCCGCGACCTCGCTGTCCACCAGGTGCGCCAGCACCGGCAGCTTGCGCTCGGTGGCCCACTCCTCGCTGGACAGCAGCACCGCGGAGGCGCCGTCGGTCAGCGGGGTGGAGTTGCCCGCGGTCATGGTCGCGTCGCCCGCTTTGACCCCGAAGACCGGCTTCAGCGTCGCCAGCTTCTCGATCGAGGAGTTCGGCCGCAGGTTGTCGTCGCGGGTCAGGCCGAGGAACGGCGTGATGAGGTCGTCGAAGAAACCGCGGTCGTAGGCGGCCGCCATGTTCTTGTGCGACAGGTAGGCCAGCTCGTCCTGCGCTTCGCGCGGGATGCCGAACTCCTTGGCGGTGATGGCGGCGTGCTCGCCCATGGACAGCCCGGTGCGCGGCTCGGCGTTGCGCGGGATCTCGATGCCGAGCATGCTCGGGCGCAGCTGGCCGACCAGCTTGAGGCGGTCCTTGCCGGTCTTGGCGCGGTTGGCGTCGAGCATCCACTCGCGCATGCCCTCGCTCACGCCGATCGGGGCGTCCGAGGTGGTGTCGGTGCCGCCGCCGATGCCCGCTTCGATCCGGCCCGCGGCGATCGCGTCACCGACGGTGACGATCGCCTGGAGGCCGGTGCCGCAGGCCAGCTGCAGGTCGTGCGCCGGGGTGTAGGGGCTGAGCTTGCTGCCGAGCACGCTCTCCCGGATCAGGCCGTGCTCGCCGACCCGCTTGAGCACGGCGCCGCCTGCGACCATGCCGAGCCGCTCGCCCTGCAAGCCGAAGCGGCTGACGAGCCCGTCCAGCGCGGCGGTGAACATGTCCTGGTTGGAGGCGTGCGCGTACGCCTTGTCGGAGCGAGCGAACGGAATCCGGTTGCCACCGACGATCGCGACCGGACGGGTGGTCCTGCCGGTCTTGGCGGCACTCTTGGCCGAACGGGCTTTGCTAGTCACTCGAGTCTCCAAGGTTCGTGGATGGGTGTCCCGGCGGCCCGGTGGAGCGCGGACATTCCGCGCTGCTCGGCGCCCCGTCGCGGTTGTTTACATTAAACTTACTCTGGAGTAAGTTTAATGTCGACACGTACCCCCGCAAAAGTGCGCCAGCAGACCACGCAGGGGCGATACCCAGACCCGAGAGACAGAACTCAGAAAAGGTAGGAATAGTGGCAGCCAGCAAGAGCAAGGGTGCTCCCAACCTCTATGGATCGTTCGTACACTCCGCGCCTGGCGCGTTCCTGGCCGGCAAGCTCGGCCTGCCGAAGCCGGAGACGCTGCGCCGCTACGTCAAGGGCGAGCCGCCGCTGTCCGGGCCGGTGCTGCTCGGCGGCAAGGGCCGGGTCGCCGAGCCGGTGCGCGCCCTGCTGTCGGACTACACCTTCGCCGACGCCCCGAGCCAGGACACCAAGTACGGCGCCCTGGTGTTCGACGCCACCGGCATCGGCACCATCGAGGACCTCTCGCAACTGTTCGAGTTCTTCCAGCCCGCCATGCGCAGCCTCACCCCGTCCGGGCGCGTCGTGGTCATCGGCACCACCCCGGAGCTGACTTCGAGCGTGGACGAGCAGATCGCGCAGCGCGCGCTGGAGGGCTTCACCCGTTCGGTGGGCAAGGAACTGCTGCGCGGCTCGACCGCCCAGCTGGTCTACCTGCACCCCGAGGCGTCCGCCGCGGCGACCGGCCTGGAGTCGACCCTGCGCTTCCTGCTCTCAGCCAAGTCGGCGTTCGTCGACGGCCAGGTCATCCGGGTCGGCAAGGACGACTCGACCGCGCCCGCCGACTGGGACCGCCCGCTCGAGGGCAAGGTCGCGGTGGTGACCGGCGCGGCGCGCGGCATCGGCGCGACCATCGCCGAGGTGTTCGCCCGCGACGGCGCCCAGGTGATCGTGGCCGACATCCCGGCGGCGGGCGAGGCGCTGTCGCAGACCGCGAACAAGGTGGGCGGCACCGCGCTCGCGCTCGACGTGACCGCGCCCGACGCGGCGGAGAAGCTGGCCGAGTTCGCCACCGAGCGTTTCGGCGGCATCGACATCGTCGTGCACAACGCGGGCATCACCCGCGACAAGCTGCTGGCGAACATGGACGAGGGCCGCTGGAACGCGGTCATCAACGTGAATCTCGCCGCGCCGCACCGGATCACCGAGGGCCTGGTGGCCAGGGGCGCGCTGAAGGAAGGCGGTCGCGTGATCGACGTGTCCTCGATCGCGGGCATCGCGGGCAACCGCGGGCAGACCAACTACGGCGCGTCCAAAGCGGGCGTCATCGGCATGGTGAACGCCGAGGCGCCGAAGCTGGCGGAGAAGAACATCACCATCAACGCCGTCGCGCCCGGTTTCATCGAGACCGCGATGACCGCCGCCATCCCGCTGGCCACCCGGGAAGCGGGCAGGCTGATGAGCTCGCTGCTGCAGGGCGGCCAGACCGTCGACGTCGCCGAGACCATCGCCTACTTCGCGAGCCCGGCGTCGAACGCGGTCACCGGCAACGTGGTGCGGGTCTGCGGGCAGAGCCTGATCGGAGCATGATGACCCAGGCTCCGGCAGGCAAGGAGAAGACCCAGGTGATCGCCCTCACCGAACCGCCGAAGAACAGCCGCCTGTTCGTCAAGGCCGCGCTCGGCGCGGTGCCGCTGCTGTCGGCGCGCAAGCCGACGCTGCCGGACCGGGCCGTGCGGCTCGACGGGCTGCGGGTCGACCCGGATCATCTGGCCGCCTACTGCCGCGCGACCGGCCTGCGGTTCGGTGACGCGCTCCCGCTGACCTATCCGTTCATCCTCACCTTCCCGCTGGCCATGCAGCTGGTGGTGGCGCGGGACTTCCCGTTCGTCGCGGTGGGCGCGGTGCACGCGCAGAACGTCATCGAGCGCACCCGCGAGATCTCGGTGAGCGAGCCGCTGGACATCCGCACGCACATCGAGAACCTGCGCGAGCACCCGAAGGGCCTGCTCGTGGACGCGATCAGCGACGTGAAGGTGGGCCGGGAGCAGGTGTGGCACCAGGTCACCACGTTCCTGCACCAGCAGCGCACCTCGCTGTCGGGCGAGCCCAAGCCGGAGCCGAAGCCGGAGGAGGTTCCGCCGCCCCCGCTGCGCACCCTGCGGGTGGATCAGAAGACGATCACCCGGTACGCGGCCGCGTCCGGTGACCACAATCCGATCCACACGTCGGCGTTGGGCGCCAAGGCGTTCGGCTTCCCCCGGTCGATCGCGCACGGCATGTGGTCGGCGGCGACCGTTCTCGGCGCGGTCGAGGGTCGCATTCCGGAGCAGACCACGTACTCGGTCAAGTTCGGCAAGCCGATTCTGCTGCCCTCCACCGTCAACCTGTACGCCGATCAGGTCGAAGGCGGGTGGGATCTGGCGCTGCGTCACCCGAAGAAGGGGTACCCGCATCTGACGGCCACCCTGCGCTGAACCATTCGCGAGCCGCATCCCGATTCCCCGAATCGGGATGCGGCTTCGTGCTTTTCGGAGTAGGCCGAGCCGTGCGACGCTCGGGGGAATCGCTCAGCAGTCGCAACCGCAGTCGCAGCAGTTGCAATCACCGCAATCGCATCCGCCGCAGTCACCGCAATCGCCGCAGTCGCAGTTCTTGATCCACGCGTCCTTGCGCTCGCCCGTGCACGGTTGCGTGTGGTCGGCGCAGCAGGCGTAACCGGTGCAGTAGGCGCCCAGGATGAGCGCCAGCGACTCACCGATACCCGGGCGGCGAGTCGGCGGACGGTGACGTGTTCCGTGTGCGTGGGCACGGACATCGGTCCGCGACGCCCCTTCGGCGCCGGGCGACACCGAGCAGGTGTGGGCGGCGAACGCGCCGAGTCCGCCGCCGATACGCCGCAGCACCGCGCTCAGCGGGTCGAGCAGCATCCAGCGGACGGTGGGCACCCGGCTGAGCTCGGCCGCCGCGACCGCCGCGCGCAGACGCGAGTTGGATTGCCGCATCAGGTCGTATGCCTCCGGCATGCTGGTGCCGGTGGCCGCGAGCGGGTTGAAGCGGTCGTTGCCCGCGTCGTCGTCGTAGTCGGTCACGGCGTCGGCCAGATGCGCGATCCGGCCGAAGTGCCACCCCGCTTCGCGCAGCGCGTCGACATTGTCCGGACGGTCGGCGAGTACGGCGGTGTGCGCGAAGAACGCCGACGCGCACAGCTGGGTGGGTGCGGTCAGCCGGTCGATCGGGTCGGCCGACGACATCGCCGAACGCCAATGCGTGGAATCCGCAAGCGATTCCGGCACGAACGCGGGCCCGCCCACGCCGACCAGCTCTTGCGCCTGCTGCTCCAACCGCACCTGCGCGTCGAGCGCCGCGACGAGCGGTTCGACGTCGAGCCCGATCCGCGCGGCGCCCGTGCGGGCCTCCCGGTGCCACCGCGTCGCGGCTTTCGCCAGCGGCCTCCGCGCGAGTGCGGCCACCTCACCGTCGTCGACGTGATCGCGAATCTTGGCCGCCGCCAACAGCAACGAGGCGGTGGTGGCGAGCTGAACGCCGGGCGCGTCGGCGGTGACCACCGACGCGCGGCGCATCCCGCGCAGCGGGCACGGCGCCGCGGTGACGCGCGCCGCCGATCCGGACTGCGCCTCGGTGAGCATGCTCAGCACCAGCGCGTCCTTGTTGGTGGTGGCGCGGGCGAGCTGACCGTGCCCGTCGCGCAAGCCGAGACACAAACCGCACAGATGCGCCTGCCATTCGGCCGCATCGATTCCGTACTTCTGAGCGCCGTGCGCACACGGCCTGAGCAACCCGAACACTTCCGCCCCGTTCTCCCCGGCTCTTCCGGCGAGCCGGTCCGCGCTGTGCGAACTCACGCACTTTGGCAGGAGGGCGGCGTGGAAGCAACCGGTCCGGGCAGGAGGCGGGCTACTCGGCTTTCTTCCGGCCCGCCAGACCGCGCCAGGCCAGATCGTCGAGCAGGTCGACGGCCTCGGCGACCTCGATCCGGCCGCTGGCCAGGCGGTCGGCGATGGCCTCGCCCGCGCCGATCACGGCCACCGCGACGACGTCGAAATTGGTCCCGGGCTCGGCGTGCTTGGCGCTGGACTCGAGCAGTTTGGCGGTCAGTTCGATGACGCGTTCGCGCGCGTTCTCGATCTCCGAGGCGAACGCCTGCTGGCCGATGGCCTGCCGGTAGAGCACCTGCCAGGAACGCCGGTTGCGGTCGACGAAGCCGAGAAAGCCTTCCAGCGCGGTGCGCACCTGTTCGTGCGGGGTGAGCAGCGGGTTGCCCGCGGGCGCGACGGATTCGATGAACCGCATCCCCTCCCGCTGGATGCAGGCGCGGAAGAGTTCGTCCTTGGAGCCGTAGTACAGATACAGCATCGGCTTCGAGATCTTCGCCTCGGCGGCGATCGCGTCCATCGACGTGTCGTGGAAGCCTCTACGCGAGAAGACCTCCACGGCGGCGTCGAGCATCTGCTGCTCGCGCACCGCCCGCGGAAGCCGCTTCGTACCGCCCGCCATCCACACTCCTACCACAGGTGAATCTCATATATTACTCCAAGGTAAGTTCCGGCGGTCCGATTTGCTCACCAGTCGCCCGGCCCGACGGTGCGGCGCGCGTCAGCAGCGCGGCAGCGCGCCCTTGTACGCGGCCAACCGCAACACCGAGGCATCCACCTGGGCCATCGGCAGTCGCCCGCTCGATACCGCCTGCTCCAGCCGGTCGAGCACCTGTGACACCGCATCGGTGGTGATCCACAGGGCACTGTCCGCCCCGGCGACCAACGCGGCTTCGACGGCGTCCGCGATCGACATCCGGCTCGTGATCGCCGCCATGCCACCCAGATCGTCGGTGAAGATCGGTCCCTGGAACGGCGCGGCCCCGTAGCCGGTGCCCTCGCGCAGCAAACGCATCGCTTCCGGGCTGATGCTGGCCGGGACGTTGGGAGTGGTCAATCCGGGCACGTCGAGGTGACCCACCATCACCGCCGCGCCCGAGCCGATCAGGTTGCGGAACGGCACCAGGTCGACGTTCTGCATCTGGTCCAGCGGCGGGGTGCGCACCGCGCCGGTGTGCGAGTCGCCCGACCCGGAACCGTGACCGGGGAAGTGCTTCATGACCGTGCCGACGCCGACCTCGCGCATGGCGCGGATGTAGGCGTCCGCGTAGCGGGTGACCACCTCCGGGTCGTCGGAGAAGGAGCGGTCGCCGATGACGGAGTCGTCCGGCTGGGAGCTGACGTCGACGTCGGGAGCGAAGTCCACCGTCACGCCGAGATCCTTCAGCGCGCGGCCCCTGGTCAGCGTCGCGTCGTAGAACTGCTCCGTGCTCATGGTCTGCGCCGTCTCCCGCGCCGACGGCGCGGCGCCGATCAGGTCGCGCACCCGGGAGACCCGGCCGCCCTCCTCATCGATGGTCACCATCAGCGGCACCTTGGCCGCCTGCTTCACCTGCGCGATCTGACCGGAGGCGAGCAGCGCCTGGTCGGTCCAGCCGCCGACGAAGATGCCGCCGATCTGCTCGTTGCGCACCACGTTGGTGGCGTCGGCCGCGCCGGTGACGCCCACGGTCAGCAACTGGGCGAGCTTCTGGCGGGTGGTGAACTGCGCGAGGTATCCCGCGTTGCAGTCCGGCGGCGCCGAGCTGGTGACGGGGATCGCGGCGGTGGTCGCGTCCGTCGTGGTGGTCGTACTCGACGAGGCCGACTCGGTGGAGCCGCCGTTCGAGCAGGCGGTGGCGACGGCGGCGAGAACGGTGAGGACGAGCAGAGGCGTCTTCCGCATAGAGGTCAACCGTACTCGCCGCGGCGTGCGCGACCGCACTCGCTACATCCCTACCCGGCGGGTAACTCGCGCACCGGTGCCGGATCGTTGCTCCCCGGACGTCATTCCTCGACACGGCGGCCCCTCGGCGCGTCGGGCATCGCGGTCATCCGCCTGCAACGCCGGCCTCGGCCGCGATGACGTTCCGGCAGGTCACGGTAAGGAAAGAGCCGGTTCCCCCGGCCGTGCGCGGGGTAATCTCGAGGTGTCGCCGTGCGTCCTTCTCAGGAGGTCATCGTGCCCTGCGATCTGATGCTCATCGCCTACGACGGCTCCGAGAACGCCAAGCGCGCCGTCGAATACGCCGGACGATTCCTCAGCGCCGACCGGGCCGTCGTGCTCACCGCGTGGGAGCCGATGGTGCGCCAAGCCGCTCGCCTGTCGGGGCTGTCGGGTGTCATGCAACCGGAGTGGGTGCCGGACGACGAGATCGAGGACATCGCCTACGTCGACGCGCGCGCGATCAACGCAGAGGGCGTGCGGCTGGCACGACTGGCCGGACTGAACGCCGAGGCGCGCACGGCCGAATGCGGCACCACCATCTGGAACGCCATCGTCGACTGCGCCGACGAGCTGGACGTCGACATCATCGTGGCGGGCACCCGCGGCGCCACCGGCCTCCGCGCGCTCCTGCACAGCAGCGTGGCCGACGCGGTTCTCAAGCATTGCCACCGCCCCGTCCTGCTCGTCCCACCCGGCAAGAACCCGTGACCGCGCTCGCGTGAGATCTCGATCGCTCCACCACGGTGGGACGCGGCCACGGGATTATGTTGGGTGCATGGATGGGTTCCTGCTCGCTCGGGCCGACGGCGTTGTTCGGGGTCATGGGAGCCGAGTCCGCTTCGACGACGCGCGACGAGCGCGCGCGGCGCTGCTGGACGGCAGTGCGCCGCTGGTGGTGGGGGCGCTGCCCTTCGATCCACGAGAACCCGCCGCGCTGAGCGTGCCGGAGCACGCGGTGCACACCGCTGGACCATGGCGGCCCGCGGCGGTGCCGGAACTGCCGCCGGTGCGGGCGGTGACCGAGATTCCCAGCCCGGCCGAGCACGTGGCACGGGTGACCAAACTGGTGGAGCAGCTCAACGATCCGGCCCAACCGCTGCGCAAGGTGGTCGCGGCGCGTTCGGTGCTGGCCGAGGCGGAGGCCGCGCTCGATCCGGAAGTCGTCGCGGGGCACCTGCTGACGCGGCATCCGCACGCGAACGTCTTCGCGGTCGATCTCACCCCGGCCGGACGTCCCGGCGCGACGCTGGTCGGCGCGACGCCAGAAGTGCTGATCGCCCGGCAGGGTGACACGGTGACGCTGCGCCCGCTGGCGGGCACCGCGCCACGGCTGACCGACCCGGAAGCCGACGCGGCACAAGCGGCACAACTGCTGGCCAGCACGAAGAACCGCGACGAGCACGCGTTCGTGATCGACTGGATCCGGGAGCGACTCGGCCCCGTCTGCGCCGAGCTGTCGATTCCGGAAGGCCCCGAACTGATCAGCACCCACGAGGTGTGGCATCTGGCGACGCCGATCACGGGACGCCTGCGCGACGCCTCGATCACCGCGCTCGACCTGGCGCTGTCGCTGCACCCCACACCCGCCGTGTGCGGCACCCCCACCGATCTGGCCCTGGACACCATCACGCGCGTCGAGGACGATCGCGGTTTCTACGGCGGCGCCGTCGGCTGGTGCGACGCCGACGGCGACGGCGCCTGGGTGGTCGCGATCCGCTGCGCGGAACTCTCGGCCGACGGCCGCTCCCTGCGGGCGTACGCGGGCGGCGGCATCGTCGCGGCCTCCGACCCGCAGGCGGAACTCGACGAGACCACCGCGAAGCTGCGCACCCTGCTCGGCGCGCTGCACTGCGCTCTGCCCGCGCACTGACGCGGCCGCTTCCCGGCGGTCCGTCGAGCGCTCGCGGACCCGGCCGACGGAGATTCGGCGGCCTGAACGCATACAAATACCGGACGTCCTGCTAGGTTGGCCGGGAACGTGCCTGCATCGACGTATTGGAGTACCGCGATGAAGTTTGCTGTCCCGGGTGTTGCGAGTGCCGTCGCGGGCGCCGTGCTGGGCGTGCTCAGCGTCTTCCTCATCACCATGGCGGTCCAGCAGAACTCGCGGCCGGAGATCGACCGCAGCGGCGACAAGGACTCCTCGCTGCTGAACAACGTTGAGTACGGCAGCCGCTGACCCGCTGACCTCCGCTTCACCCGCCGACTCGCTCGGATCGTCCGGGGCGCCGGGGCAGCACAGCACCGCGCCGCTGGGCAGAGGCTGGTTCGCCGCGACCGTCGTAGTGGCGTTCCTGCTGACCTTCCTGCAGGCGCCCGGCCTCACGGTCGCCGACACGAAATACGACCTGGCGCAGAATCCGCTCGGCTTCCTCGAACGCGCGAGCCATCTGTGGAGCAGCCAGGCGCCGATGGGCCAGGTGCAGAACCAGGCCTACGGCTACTTCTTCCCGCACGGCGCGTTCTTCTCCCTCGGCCATCTGCTTGGCGTGCCCGCCTGGGTGACGCAGCGGATCTGGTGGGCGCTGCTGCTGCTCGCCGGGTTCTGGGGGATCGTCCGCCTGTGTGAGGCGCTCGGCATCGGCACGCGCGGGTCGCGTGTCGTCGCCGCGCTCGCCTTCGCGCTGTCGCCGCGGGTCCTGACCACCGTCGGGTCCATCTCCTCCGAGACGCTGCCCATGATGCTGGCGCCGTGGGTGCTGCTCGCGCCCGCCGCACTCGGTGTCGCGCGCAACCGGCGGCGCGGCGGGGCCGCCTCGCCCGCGGGCAGCGCGCTGGCGCTGGCGCTGATGGGCTCGGTCAACGCGGTCGCCACGGTGGCCGCCTTCCTGCCCGCCCTGCTGTGGTGGGCGGCTGCCTCGCCCGCGCTGAGCCGCGGACGAATCGCGTCCGCCGGCGGGCGACGTGCCGCGAACCGGCGCTGGTGGCGCTTCACCGCCGCCTGGATTCCGCTGCTGGTGCTGGCCACGTTCTGGTGGGCGGTGCCTTTGCTGCTGCTGGGCAAGGTGAGTCCGCCGTTCCTGGACTACATCGAGTCCTCGGGCGTGACCACGCAGTGGGCATCGCTGGGTGAGGTGCTGCGCGGCACCGACAGTTGGACGCCGTTCGTCTCGCCGGAACGCATCGCGGGCGCGGTGCTGGTCACCCAGCCCGCCGCGGTGCTGGCCACCGGGCTGGTCGCGGCGGCGGGCATGGCGGGCCTGGCCCTGCGGTCCATGCCGTACCGGGGCAGGCTGGCGCTGATCCTGTGCGTCGGGCTGGTCGGTATCTGCGCCGGATTCGTCGGTGAGCTGAGCGGACCGTTCGCCGAGTCGGTGCGCGTCTTCCTGGACTCCGGCGGCGCCCCGCTGCGCAACGTGCACAAGCTGGAGCCGCTGATCCGCATCCCGCTCGTGCTGGGGCTGGCGCAGCTGCTCGCCCGGGTTCCGCTGCCCGCCTCGGTGCCGCGGAAGGTGTGGCGCAGCGCGTTCGCCCACCCGGAGCGCGACCGCTCGGTCGCGGTAGCGGCGCTGATCCTCACCGCGCTGGCCCTGTCCACTTCGCTGGCCTGGACCGGCAAACTCGCGCCGCGCGGCGCCTACGACCGCGTGCCCGAGTACTGGCAGCAGACCGCGGACTGGCTCGAGCACAACGCCGCCGATACTCGCGCCCTGGTGGTGCCCGGCGCCCCGTTCGGCAGCCAGGTCTGGGGACTCACGCGCGACGAACCGCTGCAAGCGCTGGCCACTACGCCGTGGGCGATCCGCGACGCGGTGCCGCTGAACCCGCCGGGCACCATCCGCGCGATGGATTCGGTGCAGCGGCTCATCGCCGACGGCAGGCCGTCGCAGGGACTGGCCGCGACGCTGAGCGCCCAGGGCATCGGCGTCGTCGTCCTGCGCAACGACCTCGACCCGGAGACCTCCCGCTCGACCCGGCCGATGCTGGCCCATCAGGCGCTGGACGGGTCACCCGGCCTGCGCAGGGTCGCCGAGTTCGGCAACCCCATCGAATCGCTGGTGCTCGCCGACGGCTTGGTGGCCGACGGTGACCTGCGCCCGCCGTATCCGGCGGTCGAGATCTACCGGGTGGACACGCCCGGACGCGGCACGCCCGCCGATGTACGCGGCGGCGCCGGCGCGCCCGACGCGTTCCCCGGGGCGTACACCGTTCCGCTCGCGGACGTCCCGGTCGTTCAGGGTGGACCCGAAGTGCTCGAGCGGATGCGCCGCGATCCCGGTCTCGCCCGGTCACCCGCCCTGCTCGCCGCGGACGCCTCCAGAGCTGGGCTGCCGATGGGCCCGGTGACCGTCACGGATACGCCGATGGATCGCGAAACCGATTTCGGCCGGGTGGACAACCACAACTCCGCGTTGCGCGCCCCCGACGACGCGCGCCGCACCTTCAACCTGGTCCCCGACTATCCGGTGCCCGGCGCCGAACTGGTGCGCGGCGAGTGGTCGGGCGCGACCGTCACCGCGTCGAGCTCGGCCGCGGACGCCACCCAGCTCGGCGGTGCTGCGCCGGGGAGTTCCACCGCGGCCGTCGTCGACGGCGATCCGTCCACCGCGTGGATCAGCAACGGCACCGAACACGCCCTGGGCCAATGGCTCCGGCTCGATCTCGATCGCCCGATCAAGGCAGGGCAACTGAACCTGACCACCAGTCCGGCCGCCATCGGCGACCCGATCAAATGGATCGAGGTGCGCACCGCGAACGGCACCGTCTCGGTGCGGGTATCCGAGCCCGGCGCGCCGGTGTCGGTTTCGCTCCCCGCCGGCCGCACCGAGTGGCTGACGATCACCGCCATCCGCACCGAGAACGGTTCCTCCGGCGGGCAATTCGGCATCAGCGAACTCACGCTGGACGACTACTCGACCCGCGACGCGCCCGTCCGGGTGGACATCCGGCATCGCACCGTGGTGCCCCCCGCGGCCGCGGGCGCACCGATGCGGGGATGGGATCTCGGTCAGGAATTCCCCGGCCGCAGCGCCTGTTTCGACGCGCCCGACCGGGTGCGGTGCAGCAAGGGCCTCGCCTTGGCCCCGGAGGAACCCGGCACGTTCCAGCGCACGCTGACGGTCGGGGAACCGATATCGGTGGCTCCGGAACTGACCGTCCGCACCAGGCAGGGCCCGGCGCTGGAGGCGCTGCTCACCGACCAGGACCGTCCGGTGGCCAGGGGCAAGGCCGACGTCGGCGACTTGCGCGGGGCCGCGTTCGCCGCGACCGACGGCGATCCGCGCACCAGCTGGACCGCACCGGAGGACTCGGTCCGCGAACCGACCGCGGGCAGGCCGACGCTCACCCTCGAACTGCCCGAACCCACGCTGGTGACCGGCCTGGAGCTGACCCCGTCGCTCGGCGGTCTGCCCGCGGCGCCCACCTCGGTGACGGTGAATCTCGGTGACGGTCCGCAGGTGCGCGAGCTGGACGACGACGGTCCCGGCGCACCGGCGCGAATCTCCCTGCACCCCACCGTGACCGACCGCATCGAGCTGAGCATGCGGACCTGGCGGCCGGTGCTGGACAAGACCGCGCTCGGCTTCGTGCAGACCCAGCCGCCCGGACTGGCGGAGGTGACGGTCATCGGGCCGGACTACCCGGCGGCCGCCGCGCTGGACCGTGCGGTCACCGTCCCGTGCGCATTGGGGCCGACGATCGATGCGGGCGGGCGCACACTGCACACCACGGTCACCGCCACCGTCGGCGAACTGCGCTCCGGCGCGCCGGTTGCGGCCCGGGTGTGCGCGGACGAGACCGGAACGTCGAACGAACTCGCGTTGCCGCAGGGCCGGGCCGACGTGGCGGTCGGCCCGACCGACCTGTTCTTCGTGGATCGGCTGCGCTTGCACCGGACCGACGCGCAGACCTCCGCCGCACCGGAGCCGAACGCGGGTGACCGCCTGCTCGTGCTGCCGCTGAGCACCAATGTCGGATGGCGCGCGACCAGCGCGGACGGTCGCGCGCTCGCGCCCGTGGTGGTCGACGGCTGGCAGCAGGGCTGGCTGCTTCCCGCCGATGCCACCGGGCCGGTGACGATCGCCTTCCCGGTCGACCGGTGGTATCGCCTCGCCATCTTCGGCGGATTGCTGCTGCTCCTGCCGCTCGCGATCCTGGCCGTTCCCCGTCGCGCTCGGTCCGAAGACTCTGATATCCCTGCGGAACAAGCGGATTCGAGTGCCGAAACGCCTGGCACCAGGGGCCTTCGCTGGATGGGCGCGGTGGGGCTCACCGGCGCGGCCACCGTGATCGCCGGTCCGGTGGGCGCTGCCCTCACGGTGATCGCTTTGGCCGCAACCTATTTCACGCGGTACATCACCTCCCGCGTACTCGTCGTCGTGGCGGGCGCGGGCACCATGCTGTCCGCCGCCGCGCTGTCCACCGGTCCTTGGCGCTCGTCCGGCGGATATATGGGTGGCTCCGTGCTGGTGCAATTGCCCGCGCTGCTCGCGATCATCGCGGTCGGCATCGCGGCGCTGCCCCGGCCGGAGGACGCCGGCCGACCCGGCGCGCTCGAGCCGGACGAGGCCGATCCGCCGACCGGCGAGCACTGACCGGCCCCCGCGCGCGGGCGCGGGCGAAGCGCCGCTGCACAAGACCCCATTCGCCGTGCGCCGCAATGGCACCCGTTGCTAACGTGACCACGCGTGAGCACCTGTGCCGAATGCGGTTTCGTCTACGACATGGCTTCGGCGGCCGACGTGCCGTCGCTGGCGCGGGAACACGCCGTGGAGTACGCCGACCTGCTCGGCGCGGACAGCGTCAAGTTACGCGAGCGCGGCAAGCCCGATGTGTGGTCGCCGCTGGAGTACGCCTGCCATGTCCGGGACGTGCTGCTGGCCCAGCGCGAACGCGTGCTGGCCGCGCGCCGTTGGGACAATCCGCCCGCGACGCCGATGGGCCGCGACGAACGAGTCGAGCACGACGGTTACGCCCAGCAGAACCCCGCCGACGTGGCCCGCCAGATCCGGGACGCCGCTCTGCTGTTCGCCAACGTGCTGGAGCGACTCGGCGACGACGACTGGGAACGCACCCTCGGCTTCCCCTACCCCGAACCCGCGGATCGCTCCCTGCGCTGGCTGGCCGTGCACACCCTGCACGAGTTGCGCCACCATCTGCTCGACATGCACCGGCAACTCGACGGCTGAGCTCGCGCCGCCGATCAGGGCGCCGGTTCGGGTTCCGGCGTCCGCCGCACTCGGTCCCTGCGGCGGGCCCAGCGCCGCACCGGCTCCTCCACCAGCGCGTAGCTGGCCGCCGCGACCGGAAGGGTGACGGCGACGGTGAGCACAAGAACGTAACCGAAGTCGCCCTGGAACGGCAGGATGCCGAACACCGGGAAGACGATCGACAGCACCGCGAGGTGCCAGATGAAGATGCCGTAGGACCAGCGGCCGAGCGTCGCGGCCACCGGCGACTCCAGCCAGCGGTGCCCGCGCGCCGCCTGCTCGCGCAGCACCAGCGGCGCGAGCAGCGTGAACCCGATGATCGCCCCGAGGCCCATCTTCACCGCGTACTGCCACGGTTCGGCGCGGGTCAGACCGGCGGGCCCGGCCAGATCGGTCGCCGCCAGCAGGAAGGCCGCCACCGCGACGGTCCACATCAGCGGCTGATTCGCTCCGACTTTCCACCAGCGTGATAGCCGGACGCTATGTTCGGCGAGCTCCGCGAGGAGCATGCCGGCGGCGAACCAAGGCAGATAGCCCGGCAGCCAATTGTCCGCGTGGATGGCGTCCGGCGTCGGCACCGGGATGAAGTTCCAGCCGAGGCTGAGCAGAGCGACCGCGACCAGCAACGGCGCCCGCCACCGCGCCGCGCGGCCGCGCAGGCGCACCAGCGCGAACGCCAGCAATGGCAGCACTAGATAGAACGCCACCTCCACCGACAGGCTCCACATCTGCGTGAGGCCGTCGGTGAGCGTCAGCGGCACGAATACCTGCAACAGGGCCAGGTTCGACACCCATACCCGCAGGCCCGCCGTACCGGCCGCACTCGGCAGCAGCACCAGGACCGCGCACACCACCAGCCAGTACGCGGGGAGGATGCGAGCGGCACGATGTCGCAGGTAGTAGCCCACGGGCGGGGCGCTGTCGAGGCCGCGCGCCGCCGCCGCGTGCGGGCGCCAGAGCAGGAAGCCCGACAGTGCGAAGAACACCGCCACGGCCATGTCGAACCGGCCCCACACCCGGCCGATGACCGGCGTACCGGCGGCGCCGGTCTGGAAGGCGACGTGGGTCAGCAGCACGCCGAGCGCGGCCATGCCGCGCATGCCTTCCAAGGCGGGCACGAACGCGCGAGGGCGCACCTTTTCGGTCGCGGGCGCGGTGGTGGGGAGGGTTGCGGTCATCGGGTTCCAGTCTGCCTCGCCGGATCCACAGTTGATAACCCGACGTTTCAGATTTCGCGTTAGACTCGGGCGATTTCTGGGCCGTTTCCGGCCTCGACGCCGCATGGTACGACATCGGACTGTTAGTGTCGGGGCTCACGAGCGCCGTGGCGAGCCCGCGGTGCTCGCCGGAGCGACCCGTGTTCTACGACGAGGAGAGTTTGCATGGCACTGAGTGCCGGTACCAGAAGGACGGTGGCCTGCCTGCTCGTGGGTCTCGGCGCGTTGCTGATCGTCGCCGCAATCATGATCCCGACCTACACCGTCGACAAGCTGGCGAAAACTCCCCTCGACCTGGAGATCACCACCATCGCGACGAACCAGCAGGGTGAGGACAGCCTGGTGCTCGACTCCAAGTCGCTCACCGCTCCGGAAGGCTCGGCGAAGGTGGACACCAACGTTCCGCTGGTCTCGCAGCGCTTCCTCACCGTCGAGGACCCGGCCGACGCCCACCAGATGACCGTGCAGGCGGGCCAGACGCTGCGGCGCATCGACAAGCAGGGCGACACCGGCCTGCTCACCGCGACCGTCGACCGGGTGACCATCGACCGGGTGACCGGCGAGCCCGTCGGCACCGAGCCCAACGGCTCGATCGCGGTGACCGCGAACCTGGAGGGCCAGAGCATCGCGGAGCCGGTGCAGCACACCGGTCTGCAATACCGCTTCCCGATCGGCACCGAGAAGAAGACCTACCCGTACTTCGACCTCAACGTGCGCAAGACCTTCGACGCGAACTTCATCGAAGAGACCGAGATCAACAACACGAAGGTCTACCACTTCCAGATGTCGGTGCCGGCCACCAACCTGTACGACGTCGTTCCCGCGCCGACCAACCGGCTGAGCCTGCCCGCCGCCAAGTGGGGCGTCGAGGGCGGCGATGCCCCCGTGACGATGACCCGCTTCTACACCAACACCCGTGACCTGTGGGTGGAGCCGCAAACCGGCACGGTCGTCAAGGGCGGCGAGGCGCTGCACCTCTACTACTCGCGCACGGCGGACAAGCCGGAGGTCACCGCGCTGAAGTCGCACCTCGTCTTCGACGAGAACACGATCGAGTCGCAGCTCGCGGTGGCCAAGGAGAACATCGACAAGCTGTCGCTGTACGGCCGCATCCTGCCCATCGTGCTCGGCGTCCTCGGCGTGATCGCGCTGATCGTCGGTGTGGTTCTCGGCATCCGCGGCGGCTCGGCTCCGACGCCCGCGCGGGCGGGCGGCGCTCCGTTCCAGCGTCCTGGCGGCTCGGCTCCGGCCGGTCCCGCTCCGCACGTCAACCGCGGCGCGGACGATGCGCCGACCGAACAGATTCGGATCGACAAGAAGCCTTGATCGGCTGAACGCCCCTGAATTCGGCTCCCCCGCCTTCCGGCTGGGGAGCCGATTTCGTTTCGGTCCCTATACTTCGCCGCCCGCGAGCGGATAGGCGACCGGATGCCGCGGTTGATACAGCAGCATCGTGCCCGCACCCGGCACGCGCAGGTCCACGCAGCGCCCGAAACCGCGCTCGGCGATCTCGCCCTCGAACCGCGCTCCACGGGCGGCCAGGTCGCTCATCGTTCGTTCCAGGTCGTCGCACATCAGGGAGATCTCGTGACGCGGCGGCGCATCGGTGGGATGAACGCCCAGTTCGCTCGGCCCGGTGGCGAACAACAGCCAACCGTCGCCCGCGTCGAGGTTCGGCAGGCCGAGGACATCGCGGAAGAACGCGCGGGCGGCGTCGGGATCGTCCGCGTAGACCAAGGTGTGCACCGCGGTGATCATGCGCCGATCGTAGGCGGTGTGTGGTCAGCCGACCGGGCGCAGCGGTTCCGGGCGCGCCGTGTGATCGGCCGCGCGCAGGACCATGACGGCGACCACGACGGTGGTGGTGGCCGCGACCGACACCGCCGTGGTGATGAGCGCGGGAATCGTGCGGGCCAGCGACAGCATCAAGGTGACCTCGACGGCCAGGCCGAGCCAGGTGACCAGGGCCAGCGAGGTGCGGTCGACGGCGATCGCCGACAACACCGCGCCTTGCAGCACCGCGAGCAGCGCGCCGTGCAGCGCGAAAATCCACAGCAGGCCCTGGATCGGGGCGTAGTCCTCGCCCGCCAGCAGCGGGGCGAGCGGCGCGGCCAGCGCGGCCCCGAGCACGGCGACGAGACCGATGCCGCTGAGCACCGCGAGCGCCGCCCGGATCGCGCTCGCGGAGTGCGTCGGCTGCGCCATTCGCGGATACAGCACGACACCGACCGCCTGCGGAAGCCAAAAGGCGATCTTCGTGGCGATGGTGCCGAGGGCGTAGCGGCTGGCGTCCACGTCATCGAGCACGATCCGGACCACGATCAGGTCCGCCGACGAGAGCGCCATCATCGCCGCCTGCACCTGGGCGGCCCGCAGGACCGGCAGCACACCGGGGGCGGCGACGCGCGGTTCGGTTCCGGTATCGGCGCGCCCCGACGCACCGGCGACGATCCTGGCCAGCAGCGCCGCCGTCGCGATGCCGCAGGCCGCCGCCCACAGTGCGAGCGTCGCGCCGCCGCCAAGCGCGAGGATCACCAGCGCGGGCGCGACCCGGGCGATCCCGGCGGCGCCGAGCACGGCTCCCAACGCGCGAAACCGCTTGCCGCCCTGCAGCACGCCCTGCTCACCGGACAAAAGCACCAGCGCGGGCGCCGCGCCGAGCGCCGCCGCGGTGGCGGCCACCCCGGCGTGCAGCGTGACGGCGACCAGCGGCACCAGCACCGCGGCCGCCACGGCGACGATCACCGCGCAGCGCCATTGCAGCCCGCGCAGCGCGGCCGTTCCCGCGCCGCGCACGAGTTCCCTGGCCACCACGTTCTGCAACGCCAGCGCGGGCACCGCGCACAGCAGCTGGACGGCGAGCAGGCTCGCGAACTCGCTGTACCCGGTGACCCCCAGCCACCGCCCGGCCAGCAGTTGCAGTAGATACCCGGCGACGTTCGCGGTCATCGCACCCGCCGTCACCCACGTCAGATCCGCCACCACGGGAAACCGAGCGACAGCAGACACGCCGCCCATCGTCCCACCCGTGCGGTCCGCCATCCTGCGCGCCCCGCCGGACCACGAGCGGTGAGGCGCCGCCGACTCGGGAGCAACGTGCACGAAACCCCGCAACGGCGCTGATACGCGGTGCCGCGCGGTCCCGGCGCAACTGAACGGGACATTTCCGCGCCGGTCCCACTGGATCGGCGACTGCGGTGCTCGGGACGTACAGTGCTCAGGCGTGAGCGGGAGCGGTCGGACTCGAGCGGTGGTCGCGGCATACAGCGCGGTCGTGACGCTGCTCGTCGCCGGGCCGTTGCTCGCGCCGGGGTATCTGCTGTTGCGTGACGCCGTGAGCACTCCGCGCAGCTATCCGACCGACGCGGCGCTCGGTCTCGGCGATGCCGCGCCGCGGGCGGTGCCGCAGGACGCGCTGCTCGCGGCGTTGTCGTCGTTCGTGGACGGCGGGCTGGTGGTCAAGGCGATTCTGCTCTGTGCCCTCTGGGCCGCGGCGTACGGGGCTGCGGCGCTCGCGCGCGAACTGCTGCGCGCGTCGCTCGGCCCGCAGCTGCTCGCCGCGACGGTCGCGTTATGGAATCCGTACGTGGCCGAACGCCTGCTCCAAGGGCACTGGAGCCTGCTCGCGGGCTACGCGGCGTTGCCGTGGACAGCGCTGACCGCCTACCACCTCCGATCAGCGGCCACCGCGAAACGGCGCCGGCGAGTCCTGTCGAACAAGCTGGATGTGCCCCACTCCTCCGACCGCCCAGCGCCAGCCGATTCAGTTCACGCTTCCGCACCAACCGGCACGGCGAGCGAAGGCGGGACTCGGTTCGGCGGCCCGGCGGCCCGACGCCCGACCATCCGAACGGCAGCCGCGTGGGCGGCCCTCGCCGGAGCGCTCGCCGCGGCCGGGCTCACCCCGACCGGCGCGCTGCTGGCGGGCGCGACCGCGATCGCGCTGGTGCATCAACGCCAACTGCTCGGGACGCTCGTGCTCTGGCTTGCCGCTTCCGCGCCGTGGCTGGTCGCGACCGTGCTGTCCGGCGCCGGTGCGGAACCGTCCGATCCGGCGGGCATCGCCGCGTTCGCCGCGCGGGCCGAACCTGGTCTCGGCACGCTCGGGAGCCTGGCCGGTCTCGGCGGGATCTGGAACGCCGATGCGGTGCCGGACTCACGCACCACGCCGCTGGCCGCGGTCGCCACCCTGGTGCTGCTGGCGATCGTCGCGCTGGGCGTTCGCTCCGTGGCGACCGGCGGGGCCGACCCCGACAACCGCCATGTCCGCCGGGCATTGCTGTTGCTCGCGGTCATCGCGATCCTGTTCCCCGCGCTCGGCGCGACCGCGTGGGGCATGCACGCCATGGAGTGGCTGGTCGCGCACGTGCCCGGCGCGGGTCTGCTGCGCGACACGCAGAAGTACGCGGCCCTGGCCATGCCCGCTTTCGCCCTGTGCGCGGCGGCTGGTTGCGCGGCGACGGCCCGGCGTCTGCTCCGCGCGGACACGGACTCCGCAATGGAGCGGCCCGCGACGACGTCTCCGGCCACATCGAACCCGACAACGGCCCGACCCGAGACGACGTACCCGACCACATCGAACCCGACAACGGCCCGACCCGAGACGACGTACCCGACCACATCGAACCCGACAACGGCCCGACCCGAGACGACGTACCCGACCACATCGAACCCGACAACGGCCCGACCCGAGACGACGTACCCGACCACATCGAACCCGACAACGCGACCCGCGAGGACGTCTCCGGCCACGATGGCAGCCGTCACAGCGGTGTTCGCGGCGCTGATCGTATTGCCCCTCCACGACCTCGCCTGGGGCGTCGGCGGGACCGTGCGTCCAGTGCACTATCCCGCGGGTTGGCAACAGGTCGCCGAACGAATGGACGGTCCGGGCGACGTCGCGGTGCTGCCGGGCGGCATGTTCCGCAAGTTCCGCTACAGCGGCGCGTCCCCCGTACTCGACCCCGCCCCGCGCATGCTGCCCAACGACGTCTTGCAGACCGGCGAGTTGCCGGTGCGCGGACGTACGGTCTCCGGTGAGGGCGCCCGCGCAAGAGAAGTGGAGAACCTGCTGCTCCACGGTGGCGCGCCTGCCGACCTGGCCCGTCTCGGCGTGGGCTGGATTCTCGTCGAACGGACCACCCCGGGTCCGGTCGGCGCATCGGCGTCCACTCTCGCCCAAGTCGAACAGGTCTACGAGGACACCGACCTCGCGCTGTATCGCGTGCCCGATGTCATCGAGCGCGGTGCATCGACAACCACGCAACGCTCCATCGCCATCGCGGCCCACGTGCTCTGGGCCGCGTTGCTCATCGCAGGCCCAGTGATCGCCCTCGGCACACGAGTCCGATCCCGGAGCAGACCGCGGAACTGATCACGGCGCTCGCCGTCACGCGCTCCGCAGCGCGTCCAGCCTGCGCCGCGTCGCCTCCAGCGCCGTCTGCTGCGCGGTGAGTCGCGCGGCGATGCGGTCGAGTTCGTCCCGCAGCTCGGGGCACATGTCGACGCTGAGGCCGTGCTCACCGTCGCGCACACAGTCCAGGTACCGCCGGATGGCAGCGGCGTTCAGCCCCGCTCCGAGCATGACCCGAATCTGCGCGACCACGGCGACGGCGGACTCGGCGTAATGCCGGTATCCGTTCGCGTCACGCTCGGGCACCAGCAGCTCTTTCTCCTCGTAGTGCCGCAGGGCGCGCGCACTCACCCCGGTGCGTTCCGCGAGTTCCCCGATGAGCACTTGTCCTCCTCAGCTTGACCTTCACGCCGACGTGAACTCCTACCGTCGGGCACCGTGACCTCACGACCAACACCCACCCGCACCGTTGTCATCCACGGCTACCACGCGACGCCCGGCGACCACTGGTTCCCTTGGCTCGCCGACCGCCTCGCAGCCGTAGGCATCCCGGCCCACATCCCCGCCATGCCCGACCCCGGTGATCCCGATCCGGATGCGTGGCTCGCCGCCACCGCGAGGGCCGTCGGCACTCCCGACGAGGGCACCGCCGTGGTCGCGCACAGCCTCGGCTGCCTGACCATCCTGCGCTACCTCGCGGCGCTTCCCGGCCGGTGGCGGCTCGGCCACCTGGTACTGGTCGCGGGCTTCCTCGACCCGCTACCCGCGCTGCCGAACCTCGACGGCTACATCGCATCCGGCTGCGACGTGCGGGCGATCCCCGCGCATGTGACCCGGCTGACCGTTTTCCGCTCCGACGCGGACGAGTGCGTCCCCACCGCGCACACCGACCGCCTCGCCGCCCTGCTCGGCGTCACCGCGCGAACGATCCCCGGTGCGGGCCACTTCCTCGCCGACGACGGCGTCACCGAACTCCCCGAAGTCCTCGACGTACTTCGGACAGCGCACCCCCGGCCCAACGCGCTGTGGGCTCCCCCGGCATGAACCGGCTACCGTGCCGCCTCGTCACCGCCCGGCGGCGACAACTCAGCCGACCGTCCGTGGCGCGATCAATCCGCTCGTGTGCTCGCCCCTCGCAGCCGCCGCCAGCACTTCGTAAACCCCGTTACCGGTTTGCTCCCAAGAGAATTCGCGAGCGCGGGCGCGGGCCTTCTCCCCCATGACCGTGCGTGCGCCCGGATCGTCCAGCAGGTCACCGACGGCGTCGGCCAACTGGGTGACGTCGTCGACCAGGATTCCGGTGGCGCCGTCGACGATGGAATCGGTGAGGCCGCGGGAACTGCGGTAGCCGACCGTCGGCACACCGTGCTGCGCCGCCTCGATCACCGCGAGTCCCCAGCCCTCTTTCCGGGAGGGCAGCACGTGCACCCACGCGCGGGCGAGGAGTTCGTGCTTGCGCCGCTCGTCCACGTGCCCGTGGAAGGTGACCGCGTCGGCGATGCCGAGTTCGCGGGCGTTGTCCCGGAGGTTGTCCGCCCACCAGCCGTCGCCGATGACGTCGAGGCGCAGACCCGGGACGCGGTCGCGCAGCAGGGCCACGGCCGCGAGGGCGTCCTCGATCTGCTTGTGCGGCACCAGACGGGACAGCACCACGACAGTTGGTGCGGGAGTGCGGGTTTCCGCGGCGCCGGTGGGGGCGTCCACTGGAACAGGTTCGGCTCCGTTGCGAACCACTGCTATCCGCGAGCGGTCGACACCGAGCGTGGCCAATTCCTCCGCCGACGGCAGCGAAACGGTCAGATATTGATTGCGGCGGTGCACGCGGGGCGACAGCCGCGACTCGATCCACCAGCCGACGCGGCCGACCAGCCTGCCCGCGACCGGCCACTGTTCACGGTGGCCGTGGTGCACCAGCACCACCGACGGGGCCGAGGTGACGGCCCTGGCGAAGAACGGTATGCCGTTCTGGGTGTCGATCACCGCGTCCGGCCGCACGCCGCGCAACGGACCCAGACCGATCCTGCCGAGCAGCAGCGCGGCCAGCGCGCGCGGATACACCGTGTAGCGGCCGCCGGCCCTGCTGATATCGATGCCGTCGACGTGTTCGCGCCGCGCCGCGCCGGGATAGCGGGCGGTGCGCAGCGTGACCTTGACCCCGCGCGCCGCGAGCTGAGCGCCGACCTGCTCGAGGTACCGCTCGCTGCCGCCGCCCTGCGGGTGCCCGGTGTCACGCCAGCAGAGCAGGAGGACTTCGCGCACGGTGGAGCTTCTCTCGGTCAGTAGGTCCCGGTGGGAACGTCGGATGTCGCGCTACACCCTAACCCGAGCACCCGCCCGAGCAGCCCGGCATCGCGGTTGTGCGAGACTCGGCGCCGTGCTCAAAGCCGCGAAGACGCCGACACGCAGCAGCCAGCCCCGGTTCGCCGGCAGGGCGACCCTGCGCCGGTCGCTGCGGCTGCTCGGCAGTTTCCGGTTCGAGCAGACCGACCCGGCCCTGTTCTACGGGGGTCTGGCCGTCGACAGCGCGGCGATGATCGCCGACTTCTACGCCGACCTCACCGGCCGGTCGCTGGACGGAGCGACGATACTCGACGTCGGCGGCGGTCCGGGCTACTTCGCGGACGAGTTCGCCCGTACGGGGGCGCGCTACATTCCGGTGGAGCCCGACCCGAGGGAGATGCACGCCGCAGGCCTCTCGGTGGCGGGCGCGGTGCGCGGGTCGGGGATGGCGCTGCCGTTCCGCGACGACGCGGTCGACATCTGTTTCTCGTCGAACGTCGCCGAGCACGTCTCGAAGCCGTGGGTGATGGCCGACGAGATGGTGCGGGTGACCAGGCCGGGCGGATTGATCGTGCTCTCCTACACGGTGTGGCACGGCCCGTTCGGCGGTCACGAGACCGGACCGTGGCACTACCTCGGCGGCGAGTACGCCGCCCGGCGGTATCGGCGCAAGCACGGGCGCGAACCCAAGAACAGGTTCGGCACGTCGCTGTTCCCGGTACGGGCCGCGGACGGATTGCGCTGGGCGGCAAGCACTCCGGCGGAGGTGCACACAGTGTTCCCGCGGTATCACCCCCGCTGGGCGTGGTGGTTGGTCCGGGTCCCGATGGTGCGTGAGCTACTTGTCAGCAATTTGGTCGTGGTGGCAACCAAAAGTTAGCCGACGCAAGGCTCCAGCCACCCGCGGCGCCAGTGCCGCTTTCCGCACGGCGCGTGCACGGGCTCGCTCCACGGCGATTCGCGCATAGCCAACCCGACGGTCTCCAGCGTGGTGAGGCCGACCAGATCGGCCAGCATCCCTACCGTGGCGACCGCCTCCGCCGCCTGCATAGCCGCCGTCGCCTGCTCGATCGTCAGGGTGCGTCCGGGTAGGAAGGAGACCACCCACCCGCCGCTGCCGACACATTTCGCCTGATGCTCGGTCTGATCACTTGTCATCAACGACCGGCCGATCACTTGCACCGCCATGACTCGGACTCCCCAGTTTGCGGTAACGGTTCGGTAATGGAGCGAGCTGATATGCCGCTCCAGCATCCCCCCTCCAGCAACAGAACGCAATAGTGCGTTCTGCGAAAAGCGAACCGAGAGGTCGGGATTCACACTGGCCAGAGCGTCGCCGCGTCGCAAAACTAGAACAGGTTACAGACAATCGGGGAGGAAAACTGTAACGTGTTCTCATGCATTACGACAGCTTGTTCATCGGCGGCCGCTGGACCGCGCCAGCCACCGCCGAGCGCATCCAGGTCATCTCGCCGGCCACGGTCGAGCCGGTGGGCAGCGTCCCCGCGGTGAGCCGGGCCGACGTCGACGCCGCGGTCGCCGCGGCCAGGCACGCCTTCGACCATGGGCCGTGGCCCGCCACGCCGCCGAAGCAGCGCGCCGAGGTGCTCACCCGCGCCGCCCGGCTGATCGAACAGCGTTCCGCCGACCTGCTCGCCGCGCTGATCGCCGAGGTCGGCGCGCCGCAGATGATCGCGATGACGCTGAACCAGCTTCCCGCGGTCGCCGCGCTGGACGCCTACGCGGCCCTGGCGGAGTCCTTCCCGTGGTCGGAGACCCGGGTCGGCGGGTTCGGCACCACGCGGGTCAGCCGCGAGCCGCGCGGTGTCGTCGCGGCGGTGACCGCGTGGAACGTCCCCTTGTTCCTCGCGGTCAACAAACTCGCGCCCGCCCTGCTGGCCGGCTGCACCATGGTGCTGAAGCCCGCCCCGCTGACTCCGCTCACGGCGAACCTGGTCGCCGACATCTTCACCGAAGCGGGTCTGCCCGAAGGCGTGCTCTCGGTGCTGCCCGCCGAGCCCGACGCGGCCGAGTACCTCGTCTCCCACCCCGGCGTGGACAAGGTGACCTTCACCGGAAGCACCGCGGTCGGCCGCAAGATCGGCGCCATCGCCACCGGTCAGCTCAAGAGCGTCTCGCTCGAACTCGGCGGCAAGTCGGCGGCGATCCTGCTGCCCGACATGGACCTGGCGGCCGGCATCCCCGTGCTCGCGTTCTCCGGCCTGATGAACAGCGGCCAGGGCTGTGTCGCGCAGACCCGCATCCTCGCCCCGCGCAGCAGGTACGACGAGATCCTCGACGCGCTGGTCGAGCATGTGAAGACGATGAAGGTGGGCGATCCGAACGACCCGGCCGTGCAGCTGGGCCCGCTGATCTCCGAGCGCCAGCGCGAGCGGGTGGAGGGCTATATCGCCAAGGGCAAGGCCGAGGGCGCGCGACTCGTGCTCGGCGGCGGCCGCCCGGAAGGGCTGGACCGGGGCTGGTTCGTCGAGCCGACGATCTTCGCCGACGTGGACAACAAGTCCACCATCGCCCAGGAGGAGATCTTCGGGCCGGTGCTGTCGGTGATCCCGTACGAGACCGAGGACGAGGCCGTGGCCATCGCCAACGACTCGGTCTACGGCCTCGCCGGTTCGGTGTGGACCACCGACGTCGAACACGGCGCCGAGATCGCGGCGCGGGTGCGCACCGGCACCTACGCGATCAACTGGTACGCGTTCGACCCGAGTTCGCCGTTCGGCGGCTACAAGGCCTCCGGCCTCGGACGCGAGAACGGCCCGGAGGGTCTCGATTCGTTCTGCGAGCAGAAGTCGCTGCTCATGCCGCTCGGCTGGACCGGTTGATCACTCCGGTGGCATGACCACCCGCAGCAGCGGCGCACGGTTGCCGCCGTAACGCCGGGGTGGCGCCTCGACGATCTCGACGCGCCACCCGGGCGGCAGCACCGCGCGCAGCCGTCCGGCGGCCCGGCGCAGCGGGGTGCTCGATGTCTCGAACTCGAATGTCTCCAGATCGGCCATGCTCCATCCACCTCTCGCGTCGATCTCGCCGTGCGCCGCGGCATCGCGGGTCCGATATCGGTATGGAAGTCGTTCAGTCGATCAGTTAACCGCCAGTAATCCGACTGGGTGATGCGGAAGGAAGAACACGCCAAGCATAAGGTACGAATACACGAAGTCTCTCGACAAGATCATTACCCCCTTCCCCAACGGGCTAAACCCGTTGGTCCGTGGGAATTTCGCGTACTCCGGTGTGACGTGGGACACCACCACATCCGCCCGCACTTCGAGCACCGGGCGCTGAGTGCCCGAATCGGCTCCATCGCAACGGCATTCACCGAACCGGGCGGTTCACAGCGGCGTGCTCACCGCCCCAACGACCGGCGATACGCCGCCGGCGTGGCGCCCGTCGCCGCGCGCAGGTGCACGCGCAGCGCGGTGACGCTGCCGAACCCCGCCTTCGCCGCGACGACTTCCACTGGCAAACGCGTGGTTTCCAGAAGTTCACGCGCACGCGCGGTGCGCTGGGCATCCAGCCACCGCCGCGGTGTGGTGCCGACTTCCGCCTTGAAACGCCGCACAAAGGTGCGCTCGCTCATCAGGGCGTGCGCGGCGAGCGCCGGAACATCCACCGCGGCAGCGGGTTCCGCCACCGCCCACGCCAGCGTGGCGGCCAGCCCGCCATCCGCACGCCCGGCAGACGCGTCCGGAATGTATTGCGCCTGATTGCCTTCCCGGTGCGGCGCGGTGACGTTCCACCTGGCCAGCTCCGCCGCCGCGTGCGCGCCCAGCTCCCTGCGCACGAGGTGCAGACACAGGTCGAGTCCTGCCGACAGTCCGGCCGACGTCAGCACGTTACCGTCGTCGACGTACAGGGCCTTCGGGTCCAGTCGCACAGCCGGATACCGCTCGGCGAATTCGCCGCAGTAGGCCCAATGCGTCGTCGCGGGCCGCCCGTCCAGCAGCCCGGCCTCGGCCAGGACGAACGCGCCGACGCAGATGCTCACCATGGTCGCGCCGCGCTCCGCCGCGTCGCGCAACGCGGTCAGCGCCTCCGGCGGGGTGGGCAGCGTCGGGATGCCGATGCCGGGCACGACGACGACATCGGCTTCCGCCAACGCCTCCAGCCCGTGCTCCACCCGCAATTCGAAACCATTGGGTGTCCATACCGGCCCGGGACGCAATCCACAGGTCCGCATCTCGAACCCGGACGGTTCGCCGGTCTTGCCCGGCCCGTGCCGGAATGCTTGAACGGCGCAGGCCAGGTCGAAGGTCATCACTCCGTCCAGCGCGAGCGCCACCACCTGCCTCATCGTCCCCAGTTTGGCAGAAATCCGAGCGATACTGTCATTCGCGCCACTCGTCGCGCATCCGAACGCCCGCTTGACTCGACGCACACCGAGTTCCGATCAGAAGGAGGGCATCGTGGCCGCACCGACGGGCCTCGACTGGGCATGGGCCACCAGCACCGGCGGCGCGCTGTCGAGACAGCAACGCCGCGGGTTGGCCGTCGCGACCGCCCGCACGCTGCCCGCCATGGTGACCAACCGGGTCCGGCTGGCGCTGGGCAGGCGCGGTCGCGGAAGACTGGAGTTCGCCGGTCTGCGGTTACCCGATTCCGCGCTCGCCGTCGCGGCGGAGACCGAGGCGTGCGAGTCGCTGTCGCCGCACATGCTGAACCATTCGCTGCGGACCTACTACTTCGGCCGGGTCCTGGCCGATCTCGACGGCGCCGCCTACGACGACGAACTCGTCTACGTCTCCTGCCTCCTGCACGACCTGCACCTCGAACATCCCACGCCCGGCCGGTGTTTCGCCGTGGTCGGCGGCGAACGGGCAGTCGCTCTCGCACTGGGCGCCGGCGCGCCGCCGGAACGGGCCGAAGCGATCGGCGCGGCCGTCGCCGCCCACCTCACGCCCGGCGTCGCCGACGATCTCGGCGACCCCGGCGGCTTCGTCTCCGCGGGAGCCTCGGTGGACGTGCTCGGGACGCGCCTGGCGGAATTGGACCGGGAATGGGTCGCCGAACTGCTGCGCCGCCACCCGCGACTGGAATTCAAACGGCACGCCGTCGCCGCTTTCCGGGCGGAGGCGAAGGCGATGCCGGAGGGCCGGATTCATTGGCTCAACGGGGCGGGTTTCCAGACCATGGTCCGAATGTCCCCGTTCGCCGAATAGATCCATTGGCGAAGCGGATTTCCGAACTGAACACAAAGGCGGACAAGCAATTATTTTCCGAATTGATCCAGCTTCTCGCCCCTCCGCGCTCGCTGGGCAAGCCCCAGCCGCGTGAGTATGCTCGATGTCATGAACGGTGTCACCGGCATCGCAAGCGCACGGCTGAAGCTCGCGCGCGCGGGGCACCACATCAACAACCTCGAACGCATTATCTCGGAATACCAGGACGCGAATGAGGTCGAAGTCCGGGTGGACTTTTCCCCGGGTATCGGAGACGAAAACGAGATCGACTGCGAGGTAGCGGCGGTCAGCGTGTCCGACGTGCCCGACGAATGGGCGCTGATCACGGGCGATGCGCTGACCAACCTGCGGTCCGCGCTCGACCGCGCCGTCTATCCGCACGCCGAGCATTTCCCCATCATGCTGAGCAATACGAACAGCAAGGGTGAGGAGATATGCATCGAGGAAATATTCGACGCGGTCACCACAGCCATAATTCTCCGCAATCAGCCTTTCAATGATCCCCTGCCGACGCACCATCCCCTCGGCCTTCTCGGCGAACTGGTCGACCGTGACCGGCACTGCCGACTGCGCGTGAGCAACCAATTCCGGGCCGAGCTTATTTTCGCACCATCGGATGACTACGAAGTCGTGGACGCGCCGGGACTGGAGGTACACGAACTGGTGCCGGGAGCGGTCTTCAAGCATTTCCGTTTGCGGCTCCGCCCCGGCGTCACGCAGTCCCAGCTCACCTACAACAACCGACTCGGGTCGACCGTCGTCGTCAATATTCCCGACACGAATGAGGATGTGCCGCTCGTGACGAGCCTGAGATCGATCCACACGCAGGTGTCGGAGATCCTGGATCAACTCGAAGCCATCGGAATCCTGTAACCGGTCATCAAGTGGCACGCACCGCCGGTCGGCATGCGCAGCGGTGGACGGCGGGCCTGCCTGCGCCGTTCGACTACGGCTCGTAGCTTCCGGGACCCCCGCAAAACCTTTGTCGCGCAGAACAAATCGCCCGTGCCATCTGTCAGATGGCACGGGCGAGGTGCTACTTTGGGTGGAGTGTCAGCCCAGACGCTGCTTCAGCGCCTCGAACTCGTCGCGCACGCCGGAAGGCAGCTTGTCACCGACGAACTCGAACCACTCTTCGATCAGCGGAATCTCCTTGCGCCACTCGTCGGCGTTCACGGCGAGCGCCTCGTCGACGTCCTTGGGATCGACGTCCAGCCCGTCCAGGTCGAGCTGCGCGGCGGTCGGCACGTTGCCGATCGCGGTCGCCTCGGCCTCCGCGGAACCCTCGATGCGGCCGATGATCCACTCCAGCACGCGGGAGTTCTCACCGAAGCCGGGCCACAGGAAGCGGCCGTCCGCGCCGCGGCGGAACCAGTTGACGTAGAAGATCTTCGGCAGCTTGGCCGCGTCGGCGTTCTTGCCGACGTTGATCCAATGGCCCAGGTAGTCGCCGACGTGGTAGCCGAGGAACGGCAGCATGGCCATCGGGTCGCGGCGCACGGTGCCGACCTTGCCCTCGGCGGCCGCGGTCTGCTCGGAGGACAGCGTCGCGCCCATGAACACGCCGTGCTGCCAGTCGAAGGACTCGGTGACCAGCGGGACGGTGGTCTTGCGGCGGCCACCGAACAGGATCGCCGAGATCGGCACGCCCTGCGGGTCGTCCCACTCGGGCGCCAGGATCGGGCACTGCGCCATCGGCGTGCAGTAGCGGGAGTTCGGGTGCGCGGCCAGCGTCTCGGTCTCCCGCAGGTACCAGTCGTTGCCCTTCCAGTCGATCAGGTGATCGGGCTCGCCTTCCAGGCCCTCCCACCACACGTCGCCGTCGTCGGTCAGCGCGACGTTGGTGTAGACGGTGTTGCCCGCTTCCATGGTGGCCATGGCGTTCGGGTTGGAGCTGCGGTTGGTGCCGGGCGCGACGCCGAAGAAGCCGTACTCGGGGTTCACCGCGTAGAGGCGGCCGTCCTTGCCGAAGCGCATCCAGGCGATGTCGTCGCCGAGGGTCTCCGCGCGCCAGCCGGGCACGGTCGGCTGGATCATCGCGAGGTTGGTCTTGCCGCAGGCGCTGGGGAACGCGGCGGCGATGTAGTAGGCCTTGTTCTCCGGGGAGATCAGCTTCAGGATCAGCATGTGCTCGGCCAGCCAGCCCTCGTCGTGGGCCATCGCCGAGGCGATCCGCAGCGAGTAGCACTTCTTGCCGAGCAGCGCGTTGCCGCCGTAGCCGGAGCCGTAGCTCCAGATCTCCCGGTCCTCGGGGAAGTGGGTGATGTACTTGGTGTCGTTGCACGGCCACGGCACGTCGGCCTGGCCTTCGGCCAGCGGCGCGCCCACGGAGTGCAGCGCCTTCACGAACGGGCGGTCGGCGCCGAGCTTCTCCAGGGCGGCGGCGCCCATGCGGGTCATCACGCGCATCGACACGACGACGTATTCGGAGTCGGTGATCTCGACGCCCAGCTTCGGGTCCTCCGCGCCGAGCGGACCCATGCAGAACGGCACCACGTACATGGTGCGGCCCTTCATCGAGCCCCGGTACAGCTCGGTCATCGTGGCGCGCATCTCGGCCGGCTCGACCCAGTTGTTGGTCGGGCCCGCGTCGGCCTCGGTCTTCGAACAGATGAAGGTGCGCGACTCCACCCGGGCCACGTCGGAGGGATCGGAGAGAGCGAGGAAGGAGTTCGGCTTCTTCTTCTCGTCCAAGCGCTTGAACGTCCCCGCCGCGACGAGCTGCTCGGTGAGCCGCTCCCATTCCTCGTCGGAGCCGTCCGCCCACACCACTCGATCCGGCTGGGTGAGTTCGGCGACTTCTTGTACCCAGGCGAGTAGTTCGCTGTGCTCGGTCGGCGCCTTGCCGTCGGATCCACGAAGACCAGGAATGGTCGCTGACGTCATGAAAACTCTCCTGAGATGGGTGGCTATTCGATGCTTCGCCACCTGGCCCAAGGCCCATGACCAGCGCGAATGCACCGAGCGCCACCGTTGGCGGGAAGGCGCCCGCTCCGACCGGTCGAACGCGCACCCCAGGAGGGCGGCAGATCAGGACTTAGCGGACGCCCAAGTTCCTGAATAGAGGTTAACGCGATGTGACGGCCGGTACGGTATCGGGTTCCTCACTGTGTACCCAATCGGTCGTTCGTTTCAACAGGCGAGATCCAGCGATCGATGATCCGGACATCCCGCTCGCATGCGGCGAGCTGCCCCGGCTGCTCGGCCGCCATCCGGCGCAATTCGGCCTCCAACCGGGCCACCCTGCGGTCCGTCTCGACCATTCGCGCGGTGCTTGCCTGGACCACGTGATCCGCCAGAACGGTCTCCGCTTCCACGAGCGCGGTCACCACGCGCTGCTCGAGCTGCGCTTTTACATTGACCAGCGCGTCGGCGATCCATTGCCGGATGTGCGCTCGATCGGCCAGCTGGCGGCGGGCCCGGACCACCCACGCCGCGGCGCCGCCGCCGAGCAGCAGCGTGACCGGCACGCTGGCGACGTCCAAGGCCGGTACGAGGGAGAACGGAGCAACCAGCAGGCGACCGAGGCCGACACCCGCCGACGCGCCGAGCGCGATCATAAGGTGATCTTCGACACCCCGATGCCTGGGCTCGGGATCCGGGCCGACCCGAGGCGCCGGATCGCGCCGCCGCGTCGGCGAACCACGGTCCGTGCTCTCGATCCGGGTGCTCAGTTCGGCGATGCGCTGGTCGATGAGCTGGTCCAGAGCGCCGGTCAGCTCGATGACGTACTGCTGTAGCCGGGCGGGATAGCCGCCGAGCTCGGCGCGGCGCAGCCGGTCCAGCTCGGCGCGCACGGCGGTGTGCAGCGCCCGGATGTTCGAGCCGATCTCGGTCATCAGGTCCACCCTGGCCAGATGTAGCTGCCCGCGCAGGGTGGACATGGCCGTGGCGCGCCCGCCGTCGCGACCGGCCAGCAGGACGGAGCGCGCCTCGCGCAGCCGGGCCGGTTCGGCGCCGGAGCGCAGCACCGCCACCTGCTCGGCCACCCGTCGGCGCGTGTCGGCGATGACCCGGCCGACGACCGCGTCCTGCCGGTCACCGCCCGCGGCGGTCGCGGCGGTGAGTTGTGCGTGCAGGGCGCCGACGCCGGAGCGATCGAGCAGTCCGGCGTCGCCCGCGGTGCGTGCGGCGGCCGCGAGCCGTGCCGAGACCGGCACGATGTCCAGGTCGCCCGCGCCCACCGCGGCCAGCAGCTCCAAGTCGCGCTCCCGCACCGCCTGCCAGTCCTGATGCGCGTGGATGCCGTTCATGGCCAGCAGCACGCGGGCGCCGTCCGCGCGCAACCGGTCGATCACCCCGAGCGTGTCCGCGCCGATGATGGTGCCCGCGTCGAGCAGGATCAGCGCCACCGCGGGCGGGCTGGTCTCGGCCCCTGCCATCGCGTCGGCGTGCGGCTCGGACAGCGTGAGGCGCGGTTCGAACCGGGCCAGCTCGGTGCGCAACAGCGTCGTGTTGACGTCGGCGGGACCGATCACCGTGACCGTACTCGCGGCGCCGGAGTCGCGCACCGCGCGCAGCAGCGCCATGCCCTGCGGATTCCATCGCTCCACCACGGCCGCGAGTTCCGGGCCGAGCGCGGCGGCGGGTTCGCCGTTGGTGGAGGAGCCACGCGTGCGAGACGGCGGAACCGCCTCGGCAGGTACGTTCGCCGCCGCGGATTCCGGAGGCTCAGAGACCGGCACTGCTCATCCGTTCCCATAGTCGGATGTATCCGTTGTGCACGCGCAACGCGGCGCGGCGGGCGGGCGGGGGCATATCGCTGGTGACGACCGCGTGCCAGCGCGCGGCGCGAGCCAGCGCGTCGTCGGCGTCGGAAGGCGCGGGCGCGGGATATCCGGCGGCGAGATGGGCCACTTCGGGCCCGGCCAGGCCGGCGCAGAGCCCGAGCCAGACGGCGTCGTCGCTGGAGAGATAGGACTCCAGCAGGTCGCGCGCCCGGCCGCCGTCCTCCGGCACCGCGCGGGCGGCGAGGCGGGCCAGCTCGTCGAGCAGCTCGCCGCCGCGCAGTGCGGACACCTGCTCGTAGCGGCGGTGCAGCAACTGGTGCAGCGCGTCGATGCCGCTGGCCGCGTGCAGGACTTGCAGCAACGCCTGCGGAGTGAGACCTGGATCGTGCCGCAGGGCCGTGCAGGCACAGGCCACGCCGTACAGGTCCCAGCGTCGCAGCAGTTCCGCGCGCTCGGCGGTGTCCGGCCCCGCCGCGACGAACAGGTCCGGCGCGAGCAGCAGCGCGGGGTCGGCTTCGGTCGCCAGCTTGCGCAGCAGGTCCAGCTCGGCCTCGGTGAGCGCGCCCGACCTGGTGCGCGTCGCCAGCGAGGCGACCACCGGAACCACCGGGACTCGCAGCTCCCTGCCGTACTGCTGGGCCGCCGCCACCGCGTCGCCCCAGCGGGAACCGATCGCGTCGGCCTTGTTGAGCACCGCGATCGCGCGCTGCGGCGGCAGCGCGGCCAGCACCCTCCGATCGGCCGGCGTCGGCGCGGCGGACAGCACGTAGACGACGATATCGGCGTCGAGTTCCGGGTCGGGCGCTCCCGGCCGGTCCACCGGATCGGTCTCCACCGCCGACATGAGCGCGAGCGCGTGCAGCACCGTGGTCCGTCCCGCGTGCGCGCGCCCGGTCACCTGGATACGCGGTGGCTTGCGCCACGCGCTGACGGCCGCCGCCGCGGCGTATCCGATCTGCGGATCCCGCCCCGTGCCGAAGCGGAGCTCGGCGAGCAGCCTGTCGAGCTGATCGTGCGTGGAGGCGGGCACGCCGCGCTCCCGCAGCGGTCCATCGGAATCAGTGGCTGCCGGCATGCTGCACGTACCCCCTTTTACGGTGCGCAATTCTGTCAGAAGTCGGCGCGCGGCACAGGTTCGACGGCTCAGCTGCCGCTGAAGTACTTGTTCGCGGTGCGCACCACCCAGTTCGGCGCGTATTTGCCCACGGTCGCCAGCACCTTCGCCTGCGCGCCGATCTCGTAGTGCACCTTCGGCAGCCTGGCGCGCTTGCGGGTGGCCTCCCAGATCCCGGCGGCGACGTCGTCGGCGGTCAGCCGCACGCCGAGCGACTTCGTCGTCCCGGTCGTCACGCCGTCCACCATGGCCGTGGACACGAACATCGGCCAGATCGCGAGCACCCGGATGTCGTAGCGCTCCCATTCCAGGTCCAGCGCCTCGGTGAAGCTCTTGACCGCGGACTTGCTCGCGCCGTAACTGGCGAGTTCGGCCTGCCCGTAGATCGCCGAAGCCGAGCAGAGGTTGACTACTTGCGCACCAGGGGTGTCGCGTAGGTACCGGAACGCGCTGTGCGTGCCCGTGAGCACGCCGACCACGTTGACCTCCACGATCGCCCGATGGGCGGGGAGGTCGATCTCCTCGAACGGTCCGGCGCGCAGGATGCCCGCGTTGTTGACCAGGATGTCCAGCCGTCCCGTCGCGGCGTGGAACTCCGCGAGCCGCTCCGCCCACTGCGTGGCGTTCGTCACATCGAGCACCCCGGTGTGCACTGCGCCACCCTTGGCTGTGATATCACCGGACAGCCTGGTCAGCCCGACTTCATCGATGTCGTAAGCCCCGACCTGGTATCCCTGCGCAGCGAAAAGCAAGGCGGTGGCCCGCCCGATACCGGACGCCGCGCCGGTGATGAATACTGTCGGTCTGCTCATGCCGGGGAGTCTAGTGCCGGGAATGCCGTGTACCGCGGGGGTTCCCAGACGCCCGGTCGGCCACTTACCCTACTGAAGTGGTCGGCACCATAACCGGTGCGCAGCTTGAACTTTCGCATGCGGCAACCGACCTCGACGATGAGGAGGTTGCGATGACCGCGAACGTCATCGGCGCTGTCGACCCGGAGCCGGCCTGTCCCGCGGACCGCAAGCCTTTGCTGCCGAGCGCGGACCCGTTCCATCGACCGCCGAAAGGGTTCGCGGCCAAAGCGCCCGGGACCATCCTGCGCAGCAGGAAGATCGACGTGGCCCTGTTCGGGGTTGTCCCGCAGCAGGTCTCGGCCTGGCAGCTACTGTACCGCAGCTGTGATCTGCACGGTGCGCCGGAAGCGGCCGTCACCACGGTGCTGCTGCCGATCGACGCGGAGCCGGACGAGGACCGCCCGCTGCTGGCCTTCCAGACCGCGATGGACGCGGTGACCGAGAAGTGCTCCCCCTCCTACGCCCTGCGCCACGGTGCGCGGGCACTCGGTTCGGTCACCCAGTTGGAATGGCTCCTGGTCGCGAACGCCCTGCGGCGCGGCTGGGCGGTGAGCATCGCCGACCACGAGGGCCCGCACGGGAACTTCGGCGCGCCGCGCGAGCCCGGCTACCGCGCGCTCGACGGCATCCGCGCCGCCCTTCGCTTCGGCCCGATGGGGCTCGGGCCGCAAACCCGCGTCGCGGTGTGGGGCTACTCCGGCGGCGGCATGGCCAGCTCATGGGCGGTCGAGATGGCGCCGACCTACGCCCCGGAACTCGACATCGTCGGCGCGGTGCTCGGCGCCCCGGTCGGCGACCCGCGGCAGGTCTTCGACCGGCTCAACGGCACCCCGTACGCGGGCCTGCCCGCCATCGTCATCGCCGCGCTGCGCAGGCTGTATCCCGCGTTGAGCTCGCTGATCGACAACGAGCTCAGTCCCGACGGCCACCGGTTCGTCGTCCGCGCGGAGAACGCCACACCGCTCGGCGCGATCCTCGGGCTCGCGGGCAAGAAGGTGGACGACTTCCTCGACCGGCCGCTCGCCGAAGTACTCGACACCCCGGAGCTGCGGGCGATGTTCGACGATCTGCGTCTGGGCAACACCCCGCCCGCGTGCCCGCTGCTGGTGGTGCAACCGATCCACGACCAGGTGATCCACATCGATGGGGTGGACGGCCAAGTGGCCCGCTACCGCCGTGGCGGCGCCGCGGTGACCTACGTTCGCGACCGGCTCAGCGAGCATTTCTCGCTGCTGCCGCTGTCCACGCCGATCAGCCTGGACTGGCTGGCGGACCGGTTCGCCGGGCAACCGGTGAGCGAAGTCGGCGACAGCACCGTGTGGTCGGTCGCGGCCTCCCCGTCGGGCGTGCGCGGACTGCTGGAGATGGCGGTGACCGCGGCCAAGGTCGCACTCGGAAGGCCGCTGCGTCAGCAACGGCCGACCGCGCCGAGGATCGCGCCGGCGCGCGCCGCCTGACGGCCTGCTCAGCGGCCCGGGTACAACCGCCTGCCGCACCGATCGCAGGATGCTGGACAATGGACGCCGTGAACGACGCCGCGAACCATACTGCCGAGTCAGTTCCGGGCCCGCCGTCCACAACTTCGGCTCCGGCCGAGGGCGGGCCGAGGCACAAGACCGGCTCCCGCCTGTACCCACGAGTCACCAGCTTCCGGTCGCGCAGGGGCGCGCTGACCGCGACCCAGCAGCAATCCTGGGACCGGATGTGGCCGTCGATCGGCCGGGAAGTCGCCGACGAGCCACTGGACGCGGCCGCTTGGTTCGGACGCGATGCGCCGCTGGTCATCGAGATCGGCTGTGGCACCGGCACCGCGACGGCCGCCATGGCACAGGCCGAACCACACCTGAACCTGATCGGCATCGAGGTCTACCAGCCCGGCCTCGCGCAGTTGGTGCAGCGCGTCGAGCGCGAAGGGATCGAGAACATCCGCCTGCTGCGCGGCGACGCGGTCGACGTGCTGGAGAACATGATTGCTGAAGAGTCGCTGACCGGCGTCCGCGTGTTCTTCCCCGACCCGTGGCCGAAGGCGCGCCATCACAAGCGGCGGCTGCTGCAACCCGCGACGGTCGCGCTGATCGCCAGCCGCCTGAAGCCGGGCGGTGTCCTGCACGTCGCCACCGACCACGCGGGCTACGCCGAGCACATCCACGCGGTGGGCATGGCGGAGCCCCTGCTCATCGGCCTGAACGAGACGACAGGCGGGGTGAGCGCCGACCATCGCGACACCGCGCCGATCGGTTTCGAGCGGCCCGTCACGAAATTCGAAGGCAAGGCACATCGCGCCGGTAGCGCCATCACAGAGCTCATATGGGGGAAGATCGACCGATGAGCGTCAGTGAAATGGCCCACGAAGTGGTCGATGTTGCCGGGGAGGTGCACGACGGCGGAGCGGAAGGTCTCGGCAGTTCGGGGCCGGACGTGCGCCGTGTCCTGTTGGTGTGGGACGCCCCGAACCTCGACATGGGCCTCGGCGCCATTCTCGGCGGTCGTCCGACCGCCGCCTACCGCCCGCGATTCGACGCGCTCGGCCGCTGGCTGCTGGCCCGCACCGCCGAACTGTCGGTGGGCGCGGTGCATCGGGTGGAACCAGAGGCCACCGTCTTCACCAACATCGCGCCGGGCACCGCCGACGTCGTGCGGCCTTGGGTGGAGGCGCTGCGCAACGTCGGCTACGCGGTCTTCGCCAAACCGAAGATCGACGAGGACTCCGATGTCGACGCCGACATGCTGGCGCACATCGCCCTGCGCAGCCGAGGCGCCGGTCTGGCGGGCATCATGGTCGCCTCCGCCGACGGCCAGGCGTTCCGCGAACCGCTCGAGGCGCTCGCCGCCAAGGGAGTGCCGGTTCAGGTGCTCGGCTTCCGCGAGCACGCGAGTTGGGCCGTCACATCCGATACTCTCGAATTCATCGACCTCGAGGACATTCCGGGCGTGTTCCGTGAACCGCTGCCCCGGGTGAGCCTCGACTCGCTGCCCGACGAGGGTGCCTGGCTGCAGCCGTTCCGGCCGCTGTCGGCACTGCTCACCTCTCGCCCCGCCCAAGGAGTCGCTTAGTGTTCACACGCTGGGGCGATCTGGTATACCGGCTGCGTTTCGCCGTCATCGGCGTGGTCGTGGCCGGTCTTCTGGCTCTCGGTGGCTACGGCCTCGGGTTGGAGGACCACCTCAGCTCCAGCGGGTGGGACGATCCGACCTCGGAGTCGGCGCGCGCGGCGCGGATCAAGGACGGCGCCTTCGCACGGGATCACACCTCCGACGTCATCGTGTTGTACACGGCGCCGGAGGGCAAGACCATCGATGATCCGGAATTCAGCGGCAAGATCCTCGACAACCTGACGAGTCTGCCCCGCGACCATCCCGACGAGATCACCCAGATCAACGGTGTCTACTGGCGGAACACCGCGAATATCCCGGTTCAGGCTTCCGTTTTCGGTTCCAAGGACAAGAAGTACGCTTTCGCCTCCATCGCCATCAAGGGCGACAACGACACCGAGATGGTGCGCAATTACCGGAAGGTGAAGAACGTCTTCTTCATCCCCGGGGTGGATGTGCAGGTGACCGGTCTGCAGGCCGTGGCGGGCACGCTGAACGACACCATGGCCGACGACCAGAAACGCATGGAGATCCTCGCCATTCCGGCGGTGGCCGTGCTGCTCTTCTTCATCTTCGGCGGTATCGTCGCCGCCGGATTGCCGCTGATCGTCGGTGGTCTCACCGTGATCGGCGCCTGGGGGATCGTCCGCTTCATCACCGAGTTCGCGGAAGTGAACTCGTTCGTCTCGCCGGTCGTCTCGATGATCGGCCTCGGTTTGGCCATCGACTACGGCTTGTTCATCGTGAGCCGGTTCCGCGAGGAACTCGCCGAGGGATACGACACCAGGGTCGCGGTCCGCAGATCGGTGATGACGGCGGGCCGCACCGTGGTGTTCTCCGCGACGATGATCGTCGCCAGCCTCGGCGGCATGCTGCTGTTCCCGCAGGGCTTTCTGAAATCGGTCGCCTACGGCGCCATCGCGACGGTCTCGCTGGCGGCGTTGACCTCGATCACCGTCTTGCCCGCCATGCTGGCGGTGCTCGGTAAGCGCGTCGATATGCTCGGCCTCAAGCGGTTCCGTAAGACGAAGACCGCCGACGAGGTGGAGGGCGGCTTCTGGGGGCAGTCCACCCGCTGGGTGATGAAGCATCCGCTCAAGATCGCGATTCCGCTGTGCATCATCTTGTTGCTGCTGATCATCCCCGTCAAGAACCTCAGTTTCGGCGGTATCAACGAGCGGTATCTGCCGCCGGACAATCCGACCCGGCTGGCGCAGAAAGAGTTCGACACGGTTTTCCCGCTGCGCAAATCGGACCCGATCGAACTGGTATTCGTCGTCGATGATCCCAGTCTCGCCACCCAGGTCGGCAAGGTGGTGAAAGAGGCGAGCAAAGCGCCAGGACTGGCAGGCGAATTCGCTTATCCCCCGAGCACGGCGCCCAACGACAAGACCATTTTCAAGACTTCCGTCACGCTCACCAATTCCGAGGACGCCGATCCGACCATCGATTACATCCGCTCGCTGGAGTTGCCCGACGGTGTGACCATGCTCGTCGGGGGTCAACCCGCGATCCAGAAGGACAGCATCAGCGCGCTGCTGGGCCGGATGCCCCTGATGATCGCGCTCGTCCTGTTCGTGACGACGCTGCTGATGTTCCTGACCTTCGGCTCGCTGGTGCTGCCGATCAAGGCCGCGCTGATGAGCGCCCTCGGTCTCGGGTCCACCCTCGGCATCCTCACCTGGATCTTCATCGACGGCCACGGCGCCGGGCTGTTGAATTTCACTCCCCAGCCGATCATGTCGCCGGTGCTGGTGCTGATCATCGCGATCATCTACGGTCTCTCGACCGACTACGAAGTCTTCCTGATGTCGCGCATGGTCGAGGCGCGCGCCCAGGGCGCGAGCACCACCGAGGCGGTGCGGATCGGCACCGCGCAGACCGGCCGGATCATCACCGCGGCCGCGCTGATCCTGCTCGTCGTCACCGGTGCGTTCGCCTTCTCCGATCTGGTGATGATGCAGTACATCGCCTACGGCATGATCGCCGCGCTGTTCATCGACGCGACCGTGCTGCGCATGCTGCTCGTCCCGGCCACCATGAAGCTGCTCGGCGACGACTGCTGGTGGGCGCCAGCCTGGATGAAGAAGGTGCAGGAGAAGGTCGGGCTCGGTGAGCCCATTCTCGACGACGAGCGCGTCGGTGGCGGCGACGTCGTCGACTTGGTGAAGACCACGCCGATCACCGATCCGGTGACCATGCAGATCCCCGCGGTCGCCGCCGCGAACAAGGTGCCGCGCAGGCGCAAGCCGCGCACGGTCGCCGAGATCGAAGCCGAGGCGCCGACCAGGCGGCTGGACCGGGTTCCGCCGCCGCCCGCGCCGCAGCCGACGCCCGCGCCGCCGCCGCTCGATCCGGGCAGGCAGCGCCCGGAACCGCCGCGCACTCCCACACCCCCGCGGGGTGAACCCATTCGGCCGCGGCGGATCTCGCAGGTTCCGAACGATCCGCGCTCGACGCCCGAGCAGGCGGAGCAGCGGCCGCCGTCGCCGCCCGTGAACCCACAAGGTCCCGCGGGGTCGCGACCGATGCCGCCCAGCGGCCTGCCGCACGACCCGAACACATCGCACGCCGGTGTGCCCTCGGTGATCCTTCCCGAGCGCAGCCCGCGTCCCGCTGTCTCGCCGATCACGCCGCCCGCCCCGCACGCGCTGGAACCGCGTCCACTGTCCGGTATCGCGCAGGAGCCGACTTTCGAACTCGCACAGCAGGAGCCGGCCGCCCCACGTCCGGCACGCCTGCCGTCCGAGGATCCGGCCGTCTCCGACAGTCCCGCCCATCGTGCACCCGAGCCAGAGGCCACCGCGGAGCCGTACAACGGACCGGACACCACCAACCGCAGCAGCATCGAGAGCTGGATGGCCGAACTGCGCTCCTCCCGCCGTCACATCGGCCGGGTCCCCGAGGAAGGCAGACACCACGGCGGCGACGGCCGCACGGTGAGCGTGAACGAACTACTGCGCCGCCGCGAGCGCGAGTGAACGGTCGCTCCTGACAACGACAACTTGCGCCCATCCGACCGGTTCGCAGGCCGAAGTTCGTCGTTGGGCGTAGTGCCGAACCTCAATGACGCGATAGCGGCGGCGATCGCCGCGGCGACCGGTCAGCTTGCCCGGCCGACGTCGTCGGGCTCTTCCTGCTGTTTCGCGGCAGCTGTTGCCGGGCCGCGGGATTCGCTGCCCGCGTCGGCGAAGGCTCGGGCGTAGCGGGTTCCGGCCAGGAGCAGGAGGATGCCGACGACGAGGAAGGCGGCGACGCGAAGCAGGCCGTCCAGGGTTGCCAGGTCGAAGAGGAACAGTTTGGCCAATGCCGCCGCGGTGACCAGCAATCCGGAACCCAGGGCGAGTTTGGCGACCGCGGGTGCGTCGGCGAGTTCGCGCAGTCCGAACAGGAGGGCTCCGGTCGCGGCGGCCATCCACAGGATCGTCGCTGCGCTGTGGCCGATGACGAACCCGTTCGGCGTTCCGGTGGCGACGCCGACCGAGACCGTCGTCGTGGTCACCGCGTAGAGTCCGGCGACGCTCGCGACGATCCACGGCCACGCGCTACCCGCGGCCGGGCCCGGCGACCGCCGCGCGCACCACAGTGCCACCGCGACCACCGCGAGGGCCAGCACCGCGCTGAGCGCGGTCGACATCCCCAGGTCGCTCTCCGAACGATGCTGCGAGGCGAGCGTTTCCGGACTCGCGACGTTCAGCAGCGCCAAGCCGCCGAGCACCGCGAACGCCCCGCCGAGGCCCGCCGCCAGGCGGGACATCCGCTGGCCCGCCACGCCGAGGAAGACCAACGCCACCAAGAGCAGCGCCGTTGGCAGCGTTTGCGCGTCGGTCGCACCCACACATGCTTCGAGTAGCGCGATCGAACCCGCGACGGCCGCTACGAGGGTCGTATGTCCTGGAATCGCGACAACGCCAACCACTTTCGGCACAGCGCTCGCCGCGGCGACGAGTAAGAGCACCGCGGCGGCGAGCGACGCCACCGACACCGCGACGAGCCGTTCGGAATACATGCCCGGCGCCAACAGAATCGGCACGAGCGCCGCCGCCATCGTCAGGGATGCGGTGACGTCGGCGGGCCGTTGCCGGACGACGACGATCGTCCCGATGATCCCCACAAGCGCGACCGCCGCCGCTGCCACGAGCACCCCGGTGCGCTCTCCAGCGGAGGGAGCACCGAGTACCACACCCGCGACAAACGTCGATGTCGCCAGTACGGCGGGCAATGTGCGTGCGACGTGCAGGTAGGGCCAGTCCCGCGCCAATTGCACCGGCACGCAGGCCAACTGCAACACGATCAGGAACGCGAGCAGCACCGGTCGCGTGGTCACCACCGGAGACAGCGCCGCCGCGGCGAGCACCACCAGCACCGCGAAAGGCTGCGAGCGCCACTGCATCGCCAAACCGACGCCTCCGGCGGCGACACCCAAGGCGACGGCGAGCCCGAACACCGGATGCAGCCAGTGGTAGATGGCCGTCACCGCGACGACATCGAGATAGGCGCCCGCGACGCCGGTGGCCGCCAGGGCGATGCCGCCGACCCGTCCGCCGGTCCGCCCGAAGACCCGCACGCCCGTGGCGACCAGCCCAGCGGAGAAGACCGCACCCGCGACCACCCGCGGCACCGGCCCGAAGAAGCCCGCCTGAGCGGCCAGAACCAGCAGCATCGCGACGCCGATCAACGTCACCGCGACACCGGCCAGCGCCAAGATCCGGCTGATCACCCCGTCCCGCTGCCACCACGGCGTGTGCGGTACCGGCGACGCCGGGCGCGGCGGCACCGGTGGACGAGGCGGTACCGCGCCCGGCATCGGCCCCCAGGCGTTCGGCGGCCAGGCAGCGCCACCCCAGCCACCGCCCGGCGGCGGCGCGTAACGCGGAACGTACGCGGGCTGCGGAGGAGGACCCGGCACACCGGCCGCTGACCGGCCCGGCCACGACGGAGTCACCGGAGATACCGCCCCTGACGGCACGCCTCCCGACTCCCCGAACCCACTTGTGGACCCGTCGGTCCCACCCGACACCGTCCCCGCGAACCCGCTCCCCGCGGGTGCACCGCCCCCACTCGACACCGTCCCCGCGACCGGGCCTACGGATTCGGGAACAGACCCGAGCGCCTGACTGCCAGTCCCAGGGCGTACCGACGGCTGCGAAAGAGAGCCGCGCGCCTCGCCGGACGCCGACCCGCGTGGCGCCTCCGTCCGGGACGCACCCGTCGCGTCGGCCACTGCCCCGGACACACCAGCACCCGACGGGTCGGATACCAAGCCACGTACATCTCCGGGCTCGCCCCCACCCGTCGAGACGGGCAGCGACCCGTGCCCTGCCTCAGGCACACCGGCACCCGACGGGTCGGACACCGATCCATGTACATCCCCGGGAACGCCAGCCCCCAGCGTGCCGAACGCCAACCCCCGTGCCACCCCGGGCTCGCCCACACCCGACGCGTCGGATGCCGCCCCAGGTACGCCACCAGCAGTTACGTCGGCCGTCGAACCGCCCCCTGCCCCAGGCACGCCGACGCCCCCCGACACGCCGAACATCGAGCCACCCACATCTTCGAGACCGCTAGCCCCCGTCGCATCGGCCGCCGACCCTCGCGCTGCCCCAGGAACACCGGCACCCGACGGGTCGGACACCGAGCCACCCGCATCCCCGGGAACGCCAGCCCCCAGCGTGTCGAACGCCGACTCCCGCATCACCCCGGATACGTCCGCACCTTTCGCGCGGGACTCCGCCCCACGCACCGCTTCGGTGCCGGGCACCCCCGGCCGGTCCGACGTCGGATGCGTTCCTCCCGGCACGCCCGCACCCCACGTGCCGGGCGCGGCCGGACGCACCGAGATGTCCGCGACGACCTGCTCGCGTAGCAGCCGCAGATCGCTCCCGAGCACGCCCAGCTGCGTACCCAGCGTGGTGAACTCGCCGGAGAGCCGCGCGAGCAACGCCGGATCGATGGAGGTAGTCATGACTTCATGCTGGTCATCGCGACCCGCGCGGACATGAGTAGTTACCCCTGGTAGACGGGCGGGTTCTACCCGCCCGACCGGCCCGCACCCGGGCAGTCGGATGCGGACCGGTCGCGCCAGGTGGTCAGTAGGTGCGCAGCCCGACGACCTCGTGCACGGCGTCGATCACCGCGGCGCGCGGCGGCATGCGCAGGACGCCCGGCGCGGGTTCGCCCGCCCAGTGCCAGCCGAGTGACGAATCGGAGCTGGGCAACAGGATGATGCGACCGCCGGGAATCACGGTGACCCCGTGCCCGGCGAGGCAGCGCCGGACCGCGACTTCGACCGGCCGGGCGGGGCTTGGTGGCGTGACGAGGAAGGTCCACGTGCGCTCACCCGGATCGGCGATGACGGGCGCGGTGTGGTTGCGGTCCAGTTGGACGAGCACCTTGCGCCCCAGCTCCGGCGGCATGACGATCGCGCCCATGATGGAGCCGGTGGTGATGGTCGGGCGTCCGGCGAGCAGCTGAACCGGAAGCCCGTAGGTATGCCGCAGCAGATGCGCGACTTCATGGGGGTTGTGACAGCCCTCGAACATCGCTTTACTCCGCATCGCAGTAGCCGAATTCGGTCGAATAGACGGACGTTCGGGGTAGCAACCCGCGCTGGTCGCGCATATTTGCCAGCGGAGCGCTGACGAGACGTGCCGATCGAAACGCGCGGTGGCGCGCCGATCGTAGGGTCTGAGCGCCAGGCCGCCGCGCGCGATCGGCGCGCCCGGCCTGGACGGTGTTCATCGGCATGGTTTTCATTGCCGCCGCCCTTTGCAGTCAAAGTTGCAGAAAGGCAACGGTATTCCAACCAGCGGCGAACGAGTCGTACGCAATGTCCCACTTCGGTAGTCGCAGATAACATAGCGTCGTACTCTGAAACCCAGATTTAACAAAAGGACTTGGGTATGGACGAATCGTCGATCGGAGTTCGGATCCGCCAGTTCCGCGGCAAGGCGCTCACGCAGCGCCAGCTCGCCGACCAGGCGGGGGTCAGCGTCGATCTGGTGCGCAAACTCGAGCAGGGAGGTCGCCAAACCGCGTCCATCGCCAGCTTGCAGAAGATCGCGCGCGCCTTGGACGTGGACATCGCCGATCTGATCGGTAAGCGCCAGGGTGTGCCGTCCACCAATCCGGACGCGGGCATCGTGGCCATCCGACGCGCGCTGACGCCGGTCGACGACCTGCTCGGCGAGACCAGGGAAGAAGAGGCGGTCAGCCTCGACGACGGCAGGCGCGCGGTCGAATACGCCTGGGGCGCCTACTGGTCGGGCCGCTACGAGTTGCTGACTTCGATTCTTCCGCCGAATTTGACCCAGCTGCGCGCCACCGTGCATGCCGCGCGCAACGGTTCGGTCGCCCCTGCCAACGAGTTGCTGGCCAGGATGTACTGGGTAACCGGATGCACGCTGGTGCATCTCGGACAAACCGATCCGGCGTTCCTCGCCATCCGGCAGGCGCTCGCCGCCGCCGAGCTGGGCGACGATCCCCTGCTGCTCGCCACCATCCGCGGTTCGGTGGCCTGGCAGTTGCTGGTGCAGGGCCGCTACGACGAGTCCCGCGGCGTGGCGCTGAACGCGGCCGCGACCCTCGAGCCCTCCGGCGACGTCACGCCGACGCATCTGTCCGCCTACGGTTCGCTGGTGTTGCAGGGCGCGACCGCCGCGGGCCGAGCCCAGGACGTGCACGACGCCTTGTCCCTGGTGCAGGCGGCGAGCGAGGTCGCCCTGCGGATCGGCACGGACCGGCAGGACTACGAAACGTATTTCGGCCCTTCGCAGGTCGTCATGCAGACGGTGGATGTCAACGTCTCCTCCGAGCGCTACCCGGAGGCGCTGGCCGCCGCCAAGCAGATGCCGGTGAACGGTAGTCTCCCGCAGGCGTCCCGGGCCAGGCACCTCGCCGATACGGCGGTCGCGCTGACCCGCACCGGCCGACACCAGCGCGCGCTGGACGCCTTGCTCACGGCGGAGCGGGTGGGCGGCGCGGACTGGCTGAAATACCAGACGCTGCCCCGCCATATCGTGACCGAACTGCTCGACCACGACCGCAAGGTGCCGCTGCGCGCGTTCGCCCGCCGGATCGGGGTGAACACCTAGGACGCCGGTCGTTCCCCGGCCCGCTCGATCACCTCGTCCAGCACCTCGCGCGAGCGCAGGAGATCGTTGATGGTGCGGGTGATCCGTTCGCGCTCGGTGTGCAGTTCGGTGACCAGCGCGGGCGTGGCGGACTCGCTGGGACCGCCGTCCGCGTCGCGCATGCACGGCAGGATGCGCGCGATCTTCTTGCTGGTGAGTCCCGCCGCGAGCAACTCTTGAATATGGATGACGCGGTCCACCGCCCGCTCCGGATAGTCGCGATGACCGCCGGGAGTGCGATCGGAGGCCAGCATGCCCTGCTCCTCGTAGTAGCGCAGCGACCGTTCACTCACGCCGGTGCGCTCGGCGAGTTCCCCGATCCGCATCCGTCCCCTGGCCCTTCCACTTCGGTCTTGAATCTCACACTGATACACCGACGCTCGACCCGGTCCCCGCCGCGGGCCGACCCGGTTCAGCGACCCATCAACCGGCGCCACTGCGCCATGAGCGGGTGCTTCGCGGTGACCGAGCCGAATCGGATCTTGCCGTGCACCACCAGGTGGAGCGGGCCGATCGGCGGCCCGGTGCGGACCTTGTTGTTCACGCTGGAACCGATCAGCTCCAGCCCGTTCAGATCGACGGTGGCCTCCGCGGGCACGATCAGGGTGATCGAACCGGCGAAATCGTCGACGCGCAGTTCGACGACCTGGGTGGACATGATCGCCTCGGTGAAGTCCAAGGTCACGCCGGACAGCCAGTTGTTCAGATGCAGCGTGGGCGGCACCTGCCACGGGCCGCGGCGGCTCACCCCGGACAACCGCGAGCGGATCACGTTGCCCGCGCCGTTGGCGGCGGGCGCCTGCCTGGTGAAAGCGGGCGAGGAGTTCACGAACGTCGACGGCGGCGCGGCGGGCTGCCCGACCAGGCGGACGCCGGGCAGGTCGATGAGGACGGCGTTCAGTTCGCCGCGGGTCTTGGCGGCCAGCGCGGTGTCCATCCGCTCGGTGAACTCACCGAGCGAGAGCATGCCGAGGCCGACCGCGCGTTGCAGCAGTTGACCGACGTGTTCCCGCTCGGCGTCCGACACGCGCAGTTCCCGGTCGCCCACAGCGCCGCCGGAGCCGACCGCATTCGATACCGATTCGGGCCCACCCATGCGATCGAGGTTACCGAGCAGACGGCCACGCGCGCATCAGGGCGATCCCTGATTCGGAAGCCGTCCGGCGGATCACTCCAGCCCCTGTTCGATGGCGTAGCGGGTCAATTCGACCCGGTTCGCCAGCTGCAGTTTGCGCAGCGTCGCCTGGACGTGGTTCTCCACGGTGCGGTGACTCAGCCCGAGCCGCGTCGCGATCTGCTTGGCGGACAGCCCTTTCGCCACCATCCGCAGCACCTCGGTCTCGCGCTCGGTGAGCGCGGGCCGGTGCGGCTCGTCGGGACGCGCGGGCGTGGTCGCCATCCGCCGGTACTCGCCGAGCACGAGTCCGGCCAGCCCCGGTGTGAACACCGCTTGACCGGCCGCGGTGGCGCGCACCGCGTCGATCAGCTCGGCCGCCGACGCGCTCTTGACCAGATAACCGGTCGCGCCCGCCTTGATCGCGTCGAGCACGTCGTCGCGCTCGGCCGAGGCCGAGAGCACCAGCACGCGGCTCTGCGGCGACACCCGCAGCACCTCGGCCGTCGCCTGTGCCCCGTTGCCGTCGGGCAGCTGCATGTCCATCAGCACCACGTCCGGCCGCACGGCACCGGCGCGCCTGCTCGCCGCGGCCACACCGTCGGCCGTGGCCGTCACCCGGAATCCGGCTTCGGTGAGGTCGCGGGAGACGCCGTCCCGCCACATCGGGTGGTCGTCCACCACCATCACCGAAATGGACCCGTCCGCCTGGTCGGTCATCCGCGCCTCCCGTCTCTCATCTCGGCACCCGGAATTCCCATTCGGTGCCGAACCCGACCCCGCCGTCGATCTCGGTGAGCAGGTCCGCGCTGCCGCCGAGGGCCGCGATCCGCCCCACGATGGACCGGGAAACCCCCATGCGCCCTTCGGCTTCCGCTTCGGCCAGCCGACCTGGCGGAATGCCGACGCCGTCGTCGCGCACACTGATCACCAATTCGTCGCCGGTGTCCTCCAGCAACACATAAGCCCGCGCGTCCGGCCCCGCGTGCAATTCCACATTGGACAGCGCCGTGGCCACGGCCGATGCGATCTCGTTCGCCATCCAGCGACCGACCGGCACCGGATCGCCGGGCGTCGACACCGACACCGTCGGCGTGGATTGCGCGGTCAGCAGCGGCCGCAGGTCGACCTCGGCCCCACCCGCGTCGCGGTGATCGGCCTGCTCGGTGATCAGCACGCGCAGCGCCACCTCCTGCTCACCGGCGCGCAGAGCCAATTCCTCCGTCGGACCGCCGATTTCGCTGCCGCGGCGCTTGATGTAGCTGAGCACCTGCAACACCCCGTCGTGCACCTCGCGCGACAGCCGTTCGCGCTCCTCGGCCGCCGCGGTCAGGCGCACCGCCTGCTCCAGCTGGTCCTGGGCGCGGCGCGCGGTGTTGGCGGCCAAGCCGAGCGCGAGCCCCACCGAGACGAGCACCGGCACCGTCGCGTCCGCCCATACGTCCTCGCCCCACTGATCGCGGACCGTCAGCGACACCGCGGCGATCAAGGCGCCGGACAGCACGCCGGCGAACGGTCCGCGCAGGATCGCCGCGCCGATCACGGCATTGGTGGCCCACAGCGTGGTCGGCAGCGTCTGGTGTCCGTGATACCAGCCGTAATCGGCGACCAGGCGGGTGGCGGCCATCAGTCCGATCACCACCACGTGATCGCCGATCACCACCCAGATGCGCAGCCGGGCCACCTCGGGAAAGTGCCACTGCGACAGCATGATCGCCGAAGCGCCCGACCACACCGCCATCAACGCGATGAGCACCCAGCTCAATCGCTGATTGGTGTAGTACGGCGCCGACGCGATCTGCTGACCGACCGCGTACAGCAGCGTGACCAGCCGCAACGCCTGCGCGGCCCGCCACAGCGGGGTGGTCGCCACATCGGCCGAGCGCAGCTCAGCCCTGCTCCGGGCCGTCGCCGGCTTGCCCGCCGTCATCGGAGTCCGCCTTCCGCTGTGCCGAATCCGTCGCCCGCTTCTGCGTCGCCTCGAGCAGCGTCGCGGCCACGTCGAACCGACCGGGCTCGGGCCGATCCGGATCGGCCGAATACAGCCCGCGATGGTCCTCGCCGGTGTTCAGTTCCCCGTACAGCTCCTCTGGACCTTCCAGCAACGACCGGATCGCCGTATTCATCACCGCCACGAACGGCACCGCGAGCAGACCGCCCGCTATCCCGCCGATCACCACGCCGGCCGTGATCGCCAGCACCACAGCCAGCGGATGGATGCTGACCGCACGGCCGAGCAGTAGCGGTTGCAGCACATGGCCCTCGAGCTGCATCACCGCGATGATGATGCCGAGCACGATCAACGCGGTGACCAGGCCCTTGGTCACCAGCGCGATGAACACCGCGATGAACCCGGCCAGGAACGCGCCGATGATCGGGATGAACGCGCCGATGAACACCAGCGAGGCCAGCGGCAGCGCCAATGGCACGCCGAGAATGGCCAGCCCGGCGCCGATGCCGATGGCGTCCACCGCGGCGACCACGACGGTGGCGCGGACGAATCCGACCAGCGTGCCGAACCCGAGCCGCCCGGCGGTGCGGACCCGCTCGCGGTGGTCGGTCGGCACGATCCTGGTGACGAACTCCCAGATCTGATCGCCGCCGTAGAGGAAGAAGATGAGGATGAACAGCGTCAGGAAGGTGCCGGTCAGCAATTCGCCGATCACGGTGGCGGTGGTGAGCGCGCCGCTGGTGAGGCTGTCCTGATTGGACTGGATCGCCTTGACGATGGCGTCGCCCGCGTTGCGGATCTGCTCGTTGCTCAGATGCAGCCTGCCGTTGATCAGCCAGTCCTGGATCTGATGGATGCTGTCGGTGAACTTGTTCGACAGCTGCGGCACACCGGCGACGAACTGTTCCACGACGAAGGTCATGATGCCGGCGACCACGCCGATCGACCCGACCAGCGCCACGAACACGCCGACCCCGCGCGGCACGCCCAAGCGCTGCATCCAGTCCACCAGTGGCGCCAGCAGCGCCGCCGCCAGCAGCGCGATGGCGAGTGGGATGACCACGGTCGCCAATTTCTGCACGATCGCGGTGACCGCGAGCCCGAGCGCGAACAACACCAGCAGTCGCCAGCCCCACTCCGCCGCCACCCGGACGATCGGATGCACCGTCTCCGCTGCGGGCCGCGACAGCGTGATTTTCCGCTCTGGACTTGGCTTCGGCTCGCTCACCTCCGTGAGCCTAATGTGTGCCGTCGGACATAGTCCGTCCTCAGCCCGCGCATTCACCTGCGGCCAGCGCCGCGAACAGGCCGGCCGGACCGGAACGCTAGATTGGACCCCGTGTCGGCGCCTCTGGAAGCGGTCAAACAGACCATGCGAACGCGCTGGCCGCTGTACCTGACATCGATGCTGCTGGCGAACGCTTTCGGCGCGGTTCTGGTGTGGGCCTTCATCCAGTACGGACTACCCGTCCCCGAGGGCGAGCCATCCGGTGCCAGGAGCACCGGCCTGCTCATCCCGGCCGTCGTCTTCGTAGCGGGCGGCCTGCTCAGCATGGCCGCGTCCGCGCTGATGCTGCGCCCGGTGATGCGCTGGCAGATGCGCGGCGGACCACCGAGCCGCCAGGAGCAGATGGCCGCGCTGCACGCACCGCTGCGCCAGGCGATCCTGCACCTCGCACTGTGGCTGATCGGCGGAGCCGTGCTGGCCGCGCTGATCATCAAGGACACTCCGGCGCTGGCGGGCGCGGTGATCATCACCGAGTGCATGGCCGCGACCATCGTGTTCGGCTTCACCTACATGCTGGGTGAACGCATTCTGCGCCCGGTGGCGGCGCAGGCGCTGACCGAGGGCACCTTCGACCACACCCTCACCCCCGGCGTGGGCACCAGGATGGCGATGACCTGGGGAATGGGCACCTTCGCCCCCACCATCGCCATCGTGCTGCTGTGCGTCACGCAGATCTCATCGGAGGTGAAATTCTCGGCCCAATCGCTGGCCATCTCCATCCTGCTGCTGTGCGGCGTGGTGATCATGCAGGCGCTGGCGCTGTCCATGCTCACCGGTTCGAGCATCTCCGATCCGGTGCGCCAGCTCAGCCAAGCCATCGACCGGGTGCAGGCCGGGGCGCGGGACGTGCAGGTCGAGGTGTTCGACGGCAGCGAGATCGGCCTGCTGCAGGTCGGCTTCAACCGGATGATGGAGGAGGCGGCCAAGCGCCGTCAGCTGCAGGAGCTGTTCGGTCAGCACGTCGGCGAAGAGGTGGCGCAGCGGGCGCTGGACTACGGCACCGAACTCGGCGGTGAGACCCGCTTCGTCGCGGTGCTGTTCGTCGACATGGTCGGTTCGACCGCCACCGCGGCCGAGCGCCCGCCCACCGAGGTGGTGAGCCTGCTCAACGAGTTCTTCCGCATCGTGGTCGACGTGATCGACCGCCATCACGGCTTCGTCAACAAGTTCGTCGGCGACGCGGCGCTGGCGATCTTCGGCGCGCCGCTGGACCGCCCGGACGCGCCGACCGCCGCGCTCGCCGCCGCGCGCGAACTGCGCGAGACCCTGCGGGTAGTCCCCGGCCTCGACATCGGGATCGGCGTCTCGGCGGGCCTGGCCGTCGCGGGGAACATCGGCGCGGCCAACCGCTTCGAGTACACGGTGATCGGCGATCCGGTCAACGAGGCGTCCCGGCTCACCGAGCTGGCCAAGGAACGTCCCGGCCGGACGCTGGCCTCGGGCAGCGCGCTGTATTTCGCCGAGGAGAGCGAGCAGGACCAGTGGGAGACCGGCGACGAAGTGCAGCTGCGCGGCAGACGCAGGAAAACGCTTTTGGCCTGGCCACGAGAACGGGACGACGCGCACGACGATGCCGAGGTCGAGACGGCGCGTTCGTTAGGCTGACCGCGTGACGGCCGACGGGGAACAGCCAGGAGATCCGGCGCCGCCGCCCATGGCGGGTTCCCGTCGCGGCAGGTTCCGCTGGGTGAAATGGGTGCTCGGCGCCGCTCTGCTGGCCCTGCTGATCGCCGAGGGCGTGTATCTCTGGCCGCGGCTGCACGAGTCATGGCGCAAGCTCACCGAGATCCACTGGGGCTGGCTCGCGGCCTCGATCTGGTTGCAGGCGCTGTCGATGAGCGGATTCGGCAGGGTGCAGAAGCAGCTGCTCAACGCGGGCGGCGTCGCGGTGAGTCAGCGCAAGTCCGTCGCGGTGGTCTACGGCGCGACGGCGATGTCGGTGACCTTGCCCGCGGGCCAGGTTTTCTCCACCACGTTCACCTATCGGCAGACCAGGCGCTGGGGCGCGAACCCGATCGTCGCCTCCTGGCAGCTGGTGTTCTCCGGGGTGGTGGCCGCGGTGGGCCTCGCGCTGCTCGGCGTGGGCGGCACGCTGCTGGCCGGTGGGCGAGTCGGCCCGCTGAAACTGATCCTTTCGCTGGCCGCCGTGGTGGCGCTGGTGTGGGCGGGCAATCACGTCTCGCGCCATCCCGGTGCGCTGGAGGCGCTGCTGCGCAAACTCCTGGCACTGGTCAACCGGCTGCGCAAACGGCCGCCCGAGCACGGCGCCGCCAAGATCGAGGACGTGCTCGACCAGCTGGAATCGGTCGACCTCGGCAAGCGCGACGGCGTCTTGGTGGCGCTGTGGGCACTGGTGCACCGTTTCGCCGACGTGGCCTGCCTCGGCGCGGCCTGTTACGCGGTCGGCGCCGATCCGCGCATCGCCGGGCTGCTGCTCGCGTTCGCGGTCGGCAAGGCGGTCGGGTCCATCCCGTTCGCTCCTGGCGGCATCGTCTACGTCGACGCGACGCTGATCTACGGTCTCACCGCCGCCGCGGGCCTGCCCGCCGCGCAGGCGGTCGCCGCGGCGTTCGTGTATCGGATGGTGAGTTTCATCCTGGTCGCCATCGTCGGGTGGATCGTGTTCCTGTTCTTGTTCCGCACACCGCAGGCCGACGACGCGGAGTTCGAGAAGGAGTTCGAGCAGCGGCGGCTGTGACGGCCGCCGCGTCCGGCCTCCCGTTACGCTGGGCCGCGTGCGGAAACTGATGCCCTTCGTGCTCGATGCGCTGCTCGTCGTCGTCTTCTGCGCGATCGGCAGGCGCAGCCACGACGAAGCGGTGCTCGCCGGGCTGCTGCGCACCGTGTGGCCGTTCGCGACGGGGTTGGTCGTCGGCTGGCTCGTCGTGGCGCTGAGGGGGCGCGCCGCGAAGGCCGCGCGGTTCGACATCGCCGCGCTGTGGCCTTCCGGCGTCGTGATCTGGGCCTGCACCCTGGTCGGGGGCATGTTGCTGCGCGTGGTGAGCGGTCAGGGCACAGCGGTCAGCTTCGTGCTGGTCGCCGGTGTGGTGCTCGCGGTGTTCCTGCTCGGCTGGCGCGCGGTGTACCGAGCCGTGCGGTGATCAGGGCTCCGGAGTCGCCAGCGCCTGGAGCATCCTGGCCGCCATTCGCGCGGTCGCGTCCTTGCTGTCCACGTCGTTGATGTGGATCGCGAAGACCAGATCGCCCATCGATCCGATCAGCCATCCATCCGGACCCGCGGTCGCGGCGAACGCGGCGACGTCGCGATAGCGGCGCACGCTGGCCAGCTCCGGCGCGTTCGTGGCGTCGCGCAGCATGCCGCGCAGCCGGTCGGCGGTCTGCGGCGGCAGCGGGTCGAGCTTGGCGTCGGTGGTGCTCGGACGTCCTGCCTCGATCATCGGCGGCGGCACCGACCCGCGGGCGATCGCGGCGGCGGCGATGGCCATGCCGAACGGGCTGGCCAGCACGGCGTCCGATCCACCGCCTTGGACCACCTGCTCGGCGCTGCGTCCGGCGACGGCCAGGCGGCCGGTCACCTCGTCGAGGCCGGGCACCTTGAAGTCGATGCCGACTCCGAGCGCGGTCGCCGCCTCGGCCGCGTCCTGCACCGAGACGTCCTGCGGCGCCTTGTTCTTCGCCCCGGCGGCGACGGCGCGGAACAGCTCCATGGTGCCGCCGACCGGATACAGCCCGGTGAACGCTACCGAACCGTGCTCACTGGCCTGGCTGTTCTGCGCGACCGCCACCACAGCGCCGGTGGACGGCTGGATCGCCACGATCGAGGCCTGCGTCGGCACGCTGACCACCGCGTCCTCGGCGGCGCGTTGCAAGCGCTGGTCCATGGTGCCCGCGATGTCCGGTCCCGGCGGCCCCTGCTGACCGGCGAGCTGGGAGATGAACCGCCCGTCCTGTTCGAACAGCTGCACGCCCCACCCGGAATGCGCTTCCTGGCTCTCCTGCTGCACCTTGCGCAGCGCGTCGAGCAGTGGCGACCAGACCCGGCGGTCGGCGGAGATGAGCCGTGGCTGCTTCTCCATCACCACCCCGGGAATCGGCGCCATCCGCGGCTCCAGGATCGCGAAGTCGCCCTCGCGCAGGTTCACCGCGACGATCGGCTTGCCCTGCGAGGTGGCCAGCTGCTGCATCAGCGACGGTCCGGTGATCAACGGCGCGACCGGCTCGATGGCCTTGGCCAGCGCGTCGGTCGACGCGACCGGGTCGGGCATCTTCGTCGGATCGAGCTTGACGACGTTGATGACCTGTTCGGTCATCAGCGGCTCACCGGCGATGTCGTTGACCCGCGGCGCCGGCTTCGGATAGGTGCGCACCAACCGCACCGTCCGGTTGTGCGTCAGCTGCGGCATCACGACCGCGGGCTCCCAGGAGATCCGCCAGCCGATGGCGAGTTTGCGCACATTGCCCTCGAGGCTGTAATTCCAGGTCTTCCGCTCGCCGAAGTTCCACTCGACGTCCATGCTGAAGATCGCGGACTGCGCGTCCAGACCGATGAACTGCGTCTTGCGGTAGTCGACCTTGGCGCCCTGCAACCCCTCGAACATTTGCTTCAGAGTTGCTGTGGCCGCGGTGGGGTACGACGTCAGGTCTGCCGCCTTGGTGTAGTCCTGATCGTCGAGCAGATCCGTGAAGCGCTCGACGACCGCTTCGGCTTCATTCTGCTTCTCGTGTATCCCGCACGACCCGATCCCGAGCGCGAGCGCCGCCACCCCCATGAGTGCCATTGCGCCGCGAACACGAAAGCGGCGGGATCCCCACACGTCCATGTCGCCCACTCTTCACTCTTGTCACTTCAGTAACAAGACCACCGTACCCGAAAAAGACCAGACCGCGATGCCTCCGTAGCGCGGACGTTACCCATGCTCAGCATCCCAATTCTGCCCCGGGATCTCGCATCTCGGGGGGCCTTTCATGATCATCGTCCAGCCGGTCGGAGGCAACCGGCGCCGCTACCGTACCGGCCATCCCGAAAAGTCGCGCGGTTACCACCCGAGTCGACGTTTCGGAATCAATAAATACTCCCTCGGGTGCGGGTCGAAGCAACCGGTCCCTTGTTCGCACACAGCGGAACGCCCCTACCGCCATTGCGACGTAATCTTGTAATCACTGAAAGCATCGCACCACAGTAAGTAGGTGACCCGTCATGAGAAGCGCGCACCGCGGCCGGGGTTTCGGACGCACGGGCGGCTGGCAGCAAGCCGACCTGCCCGACCCGTCGGATGTGCCCGATTGGTTCGCGGGAAGATTGCCGAGCGACTGGTTCACCGGTCCGCCGGTGATCGAGGTCGACCGGGACGAGATCGTCGTCATCGGTGAGCTGCCTATCCCGCAACCGGAGAAGAAGCCGGAGGCCGACGAGCCCGAAGCCGCGACGGACGAAGTGCCCCGCGCGACGAAGGAGGGAGCGGTCGCCCGGTTCCGCGAGTCCACCCGGCCCGCCCGGATGCAGATCGCGAACGAAGCGCAGCACCGCTACCGGCGCAATGTGGCGTGGGGCGTGTCGGTGGACGGGGAACGGATCCTGTTCACCCATCTGGCCGTGCCCGTGATGACCCGTTTGCGCCAGCCCGAACGCAAGGTGCTCGACACCTTGGTCGACGCGGGCGTCGCCCGTTCCCGCGCCGACGCGCTCGCCTGGACGGTGAAGCTGGCGGGCAAGCACGCGGAGACGTGGTTGGAGGAACTGCGCGAAGCCATGCGCAAGGTCGACGACCTGCGCTCGGAAGGGCCGCAGGGGCTGTAGCCGATCGGGCCCGGTCTTAGTGGCGCGGCGGGGCGCGGTATCTTGCCGTGCATGGCTGCGACCGCGACGCCGGGCCCGATCCTGGTTCTGAACGGGCCGAACCTCAACATGCTCGGCATCAGGCAGCCCGAGGTGTACGGGTCGGCGACGCTGGACGACGTCGTGGAGCTGTGTCAGCGAACCGCGGCGAAGTTCGACCGGGAGATCGTCGCCTTCCAATCCAATTCCGAGGGCGCGCTGATCGATCGCATCCACCAGGCGCGCGGGGCCGAGTCGGGCATCGTGATCAATCCCGGCGGCCTCACCCACACCTCGGTGGCGCTGCGCGACGCGCTGGTGATCCCGGAGGTCCCGATCGTCGAGGTGCACATCAGCAATGTGCACGCGCGTGAGGAGTTCCGGCACCACTCCTACATCTCGCCGATCGCCACCGCCGTGATCGCGGGCATGGGCATCCAGGGTTACGCCGCCGCCATCGAATTCCTGGCCGGCTCGGCCTGAACTCAGTTCAACCGGAAGACCGGGAAGCCCGGCGCGATGGCGGCGAGTTCCTCGTCGGTGGCGTCCTTGGTCACGCCCTCGAAGAACCTGCCGACTTCCCAGCCCCACTTCCGCAGGTAGAGGCGCAGCAGCGGCACCTTGTCGGCATCGGCCACCTCGGTGGCGGTGAACGCCTCGACCTTGCGGCCGAGCCGCAGCTCGCCCCCGCCCGCCACGCGCAGGTTGCGCACCCACTGCGTGTGCCCGCGCGGCGCGACCAGGAAGCGCTCACCGGCCTCCCGCACCATCAGGTTGACCATCGTCGTGCGCCATTCCCCGCTCTTGCGCCCGCGCACCGCGAGCAGCCGCGACCCCATCACGCTGATGCCCAGCTTGGGCAGCAGGTTGGCGATCCGGTTGAACACCGCGTCGAATCCGGCCGGGCCGATGTAGCGGGTGTTGAGATCCATGACGACTCCTTGTTGTGAGCACTGCTCTCTATAGAGAGAACTGTTCCACAGCAGTGCCCATGAAGTCAAGAGCACCGCTCTCGCTCGTGCGGAGACCAAGATCAACGGCACATGGCTGCGGCATTTCGCGAGTGGTTCCTCCACCAGGTGCCGTTGATCTTGAAGGATCTATGGGACCGGGAGGGGTTCGCCGGTTTCCAGCAGGGTTTTGAGGTTGGAGAGGATGCCGGGCCAGCCGGTGGTGATCGCTTGCAGCACGGGGCTGTCGGGTTCGAAGCCGTCGTGGACCACCGTCAGCTTCACCACTTCGCCCTGGGGCTCGAGTTCGAACGTCACCTTCGAGCGGGGCTCGCGGGACCAGGCGGCGACGTCGTCGGGGTTCATGTCGAAGGTCTCGGCGAAGGCCGGGTCGAAGGTGTGCCAGGTGTAGGAAAGGCGGCGGTGCGGGTCGGCCTCCAGCACGACTTGTCCGGGGTCCTTGCTGGTCCAGTTCTGTTGATGCCAAGTCATTTCCGAGCCGGGACGCCAATCCGTGTCGAAGCTCGCGCCCCAGTAGCGGTTGGTGAAGGCCGGATCGGTCAGCGCCTGCCACAGCTTTTCCGGGGTGGTCTTGATGTAGGTCGTGTAGACGAATGCGTTGTCGCCCATGGGTGGTTCCTCCAGTGCTCTCTTCAGGTCGGCGAGGGCGTGCACGCGCCCGCGGTGGTACCGATCGATCCAGCGTTCGGCGATGGCGTTGATGGGCTCGGCATTGAGGTAGTGCAGCTTTTCCCGGCCGCTGCGCCGGGTCGTGATGAGGTTGGCCGCCTCCAGCACCGCGAGATGCTTGCTCACCGACTGGCGGGCCATCGCCAGTCCGGCGCACAACTCCCGCAGCGTCTGTCCGTTGCGCCGATTCAGGCTGTCCAGCAGCCGCCGCCGGTTCGGGTCGGCCAGCGCCCGAAACACCTCGTCCATCGCCCACCTTTCAAATACGCAGCCCTGCGGCTGCCTATTTACACAATAGGCAGCCATGAGGCTGCATATCAACCCCTGAGAGCCACCCGCCCCGGAAGAACCGGTGGGTCCGCGACGAGGAGTGCGAGGACCCGCCGACTCCGCCGGGGCGGGGGCGTGGCGGTCAGGAGGGATCGCGAAGCAGCGCGTACGTGGAAATGGGCTTGCCCGCCCGCTCACTGGCGGCGACGGCCTTGCGCCACAGCTCCTGGGCGGTGTGCGAGAGGACCGCGTCGACGCCGACTTCCTCGCTCGCGTCGATGACGTGCTGCGCGCCCGCGTCCATCATCTTCAGGCTCGCCAGCGACGCCCACCCGCCGTTCTTGTTGGCGACCGAGTGCTCCTCCATGAAATAGGGGAAGGCGGCGGCCGAACGGATCGCGAACGGGACGAACTCGGCGACATCGTGACCTGACTTGTCGATCATCGCCGTGGCCTGGTCGAACGCGAGCAGCCATGGATGGAAGATGGTCAGCAGCCCCTGGTAGAAGATCTGCGCGAGACCGTCGTCCGCGCCCAGGTACTCCTGCGGACTCAGCGGGCGAAGCAGCTCGGCGTGCGCGTCGAACACCGCTCGCGGACCGCTGTAGAAGATGTAGGACGCGGGATGCGTGATGTTGTCCCCCGCCGACATCACGCCACCGGAGAGGAACTGCGCGCCGTGCGAGCGGACCCACGCCGCGCCCTTGCGGGCCTGCTCCGGCGAGTCGGAGGACAGATTCGCGATCACCTTGCCGTCGAGGTGGCCGGTCGCCGGACCGAGCACGTCGTACATCGCCGCGTAGTGGGTCAGGCTGAGCACGGTGACCTCGTTGGCGTCGAGTGCCTCGGCGACGGTCGCGGCGCGCTTCGCGCCCAGTTCGACCATTGCGTCGGCCTTCTCGGGGCTGCGGTTCCACACCGTCACCTCGACGCCTGCGGCCAGGAAGGCCCTGACCATCGCCTGCCCCATCGGCCCGAGGCCGACGACGGAGACAGCGCGGGCGGTGGTCTGCTCGGACATGATGTGTCCCTTCGATTCTCGATGATTGCTTGCTTCGGCGCCGGCATTCATCGTCGTTCCCGCAGGTAGAGTCGGGAAGACCGAACGTGGAGGTGCGGTTGCTTACCTCGAGGTTCGAAACGAGGTCAAAGGAGCGCGGTGGGCATGAGCAGTGACGGGGATCACGAAGTTTGCGGCATGACGGTCGCGATCGATGTCGTCGGCGGCAAGTGGAAGATGCACCTGATGTGGGTGCTCGGCATGGGCCCCCAGCGCTTCGGCCAGATCCGCAGGTTGCTCGACGGAGTCAGCGAGAAGGTGCTCGCCGAGAACTTGCGTCAGCTCGAGGCCAGCGGTGTGGTGCACCGTGAGGTCTATCCCGAGGTCCCGCCCAGGGTGGAGTACTCGCTCACGCCGCTCGGCGAGGAACTGGCCGTGGCGCTGCGTCCGCTCGAGGAGTGGGGCGGTCGGCACAAGCACGAACTGACCGCGAACCTTCTGGCGTCGGCGAGTTAACCGAGCCACTCGGCGGCGATCCGCGCGCCGACGCGTTCGAGCAGCGCCGCCGCCTCGGCCATCGAACGTTCCGGGTCGGGTTCCAGATCGGCGAGCGCGTAGCTGCCCGCGAAGCCCGCGGCCCGGATGTCGTCGGACCCGAGCAGCGTGCGACCCGCCACGACGATCACCGGGACATCGGCCTTGCGCGCGGCCGCGCACACGCCGACCGGCGCCTTGCCGTGCAAGCTCTGCTGATCGAGCGAACCCTCACCGGTGACCACGAGGGTGGCGGTGGCGAGCAAGGCGGGAAAATCGAGCAATTCGAGCACGACCTCGATACCGCTGCGGATACGCGCGCCCAGCAAGGCGAGCGCGCCGAAACCGGTTCCGCCCGCCGCGCCCGCGCCGGGGAGGCGTGCGAACTGCGGACCGGCCAGTTGCGCCCACGCCGCGAGCGCGTTGTCGAGAAGGTCCACCTCGGCGGGCCCTGCGCCCTTCTGCGGCCCGTACACCGCCGCCGCGCCGGTCGGCCCGAGGAGCGGATTGTCGACGTCACAGGCCAGCGTGATCGTCGTACCGGCGACACCGGGGTGCAGGCCGGAACGGTCCAGCCGTGCGGCCTGGGCCAAAGCCGCTCCGCCGAGCGGCAATTCCCGTCCCTCCGCATCAAGGATGCGCACGCCGAGCGCCCGCGCCATTCCCGCGCCGCCGTCGGTGGAGGCGCTGCCGCCGAGACCGAGCACGATCTCGGTCACGCCGTGCTCCATCGCGTGCGCCAGCACCACGCCGAGTCCATACGTGCTCGCGTCCAGCGGATCCGGCCGTCCCTCGGGCAGAAGCGCCAGGCCGACCACGGCGGCCAGTTCGACGACCGCCGTCGCACCGTGCCGGGCATACGACGTGCGACGCGGAACTCCGGTCGGCCCCGGCGCGGTCACCTCCACCCGCGTCCAGCCCGCCGCTATGAACGCTTCGACCGTGCCGTCACCGCCGTCCGCGACCGGCACCTGCCGAATCTGCGCGTCCGGTGCGCTCCGCCGCAACCCGGCAGCCAGCGCGGCCGCCACCTCCGGCGCCGCTAGCGACCCTTTGAACTTGTCCGGAGCGAGGATCACTCGTGCAGCGGATGCCATCCCCACATTCTCGGCCGCGACCGCACGCGGCGCACCACATGACAGCGTCGTCGTGTGCGTCGCTGATCTCCGGCGAGGCCGCTTCCCGCACGCGGAAGTGGTGGCCCGCGCCGCGACCGGCGGATTCGCACGCCAGAGTGCGGGGCCGAGGCGCCGCTGACCGGCTACTGCGGGTTCGCCGACAGCGGATAGGGAACGAGCATCCGGACCTGCACGCCGGTCGCGGCGCACGACGGTCGGCACCAGCCAACCGGATCGAGAGCGGGCCGACGAGGGTCGTAACAAGTCGGCGGCCGAGCGCTGGTCGCGGGCCGCTTCCGCCGAACGGAACGCTCAGCGCGCGGGCAGTGGAGCCTCAGCGGCCCGCGTGATCTCCACCTTTCCGGTGCGCAAATAGTCGACCACGGCTTCGTCTACCGCAGGGTTGCCGCGGCCGAACGTGCCGTGGTCGCCGCCGTCCACGACGACCAGCGCGCCGCCCAAGGCCGCGGCCATGGCGGGCCCGCCTTCATACTTGGTCAGCGCGTCGTGGCGGCTCTGCAACACCAGCGGCGGAGTGCGCAGGGCCGTGCCCGTGATCGGCACCGGCTTCGTCACCGGTTTCCAGGTGCCGCAGGCCATTCCCGAGCGCACCAGGTCGGCCCGCGCGTCCATGGCGTTGCCTCCGGAGGCTATGGTGCCGACCGCGGCGCCGAGCATTTCCGGCCTCCCTGCCACCGCGTTCTCGTTGCAGGTGATCGCGCTGAACACGAACCGCCCGGTGGGGTCGGTAGAGGTCGCGCCCTCGATGGCACGCAGGCGCTGGACATTCGCCGGGTCGGCGGCGGCGTCGGCCAGCGCGCGGGCGAAGGTCGGCCAGAAGGTGCGGGTGTAGGTGGCCACGGTGGTGGCGCCGAGCAACGGCACCTGCGCGGACACACCGCCGCTCACCAGAGTGCGCAACAAGTTCTGGAGTTTGCCGAGTTGCTCGACGCTGCCGGTGTAGCCGTCCCGCGCGATCTCGGCCAACGGCTCCGGCAGCGCGCCGGGCAGGTCGGCGATGCTCGCGGGCGGCGGGGTGAGGTTGGCGTACCAGCCGCCGCCCTGCCCGGCCGCCACCCGGACCCAGGTGCGGTAGACCTGCAACGCCGTGTCGCCGAGGTGGTATTCACCGTCGTGTCCGGCGATCCAGGCGAACAGATCGTCCAGGCGCTGTTTGCCCGCGACCTGCTGCTGCGCGAACTCCTCGGTCCACACCCAGTCCGGGTTGACGTTGGAGTCCAGGACCATCCGATCCACGCGGTCGCCGAACAGTGCCGCGTACACCGCGCCGAGATACGTGCCGTAGGAGGTGCCGAGGTAGCCGATCCGCTCCAAGCCGAGCGCGGCGCGCACGGCGTCGAGGTCGCGCGCGGTGTTCTCGGTGGTGATGGTGTCCAGGTAGCCGGGCTGCGCCGCGTCACAGGCCTTCTTGATCTCGTCGCGGTTGCCGCCGCCGAGCGAGACCTGCTGACCGTCCGCGTTCTTCGTGCTCGCCCCGCATCGCAGCGGTGTGGCCCAACGTAATCCACGCGGCTGGACGGCGAGCCGGTCGTAATGCTCGGCGAGCGCCGCGGGAAACACGTCCGACCGCCGCGACCAGTAGTCGAGCGCATCCGCGCCCGGCCCACCGGGATTGGCGAACAGCACGCCTTCCCGCTCCCCCGTGGCCGCGATCCGGCTGACCGTCAGCTCGATCTTCGCGCCGCCAGGGTCGGCGTAGTTCATCGGCACGCTGACAACGGCGCACCGCACGCCCCGATCGGCGGGCACCGAACCCTCGGGACACTCGCCGAACGCGACCCCCGGCGCGGCATCGGCGACGCCGGTGACGATCGATCCGCCGAGCAGGCCCGCGGCCACGACGGCGGCCGCGAACCGTGAAACCCGCAGTGTCCTCACCATGTTCCGGTACCTCCCCGAGCCTGCCCGCTCGCGCGCGACGACGGACCCGACCAAGAGCATTCTGCGCAGGCCCGCCGGGACAGACAAGTCGATGGCGGGATTCCGCCCGGCCGGGAGTGTGATTTACCGGGACACCGGCGCACAGAGTAGCGTCGAGCCATGTCGACCGAGGTCAGCAACAACACCGCACTGGAACGCTTCGAGATCTACGTCGACGGTGCGATCGCCGGCTACGCCGAATACCAGGACACGGCCTCCGAGCGGGCGTTCGTGCACACCGAGATCTACCCCCGCTACGAGGGGCAGGGCTATGCGCGGCTGCTGATCGAGACCGCCCTCGACAGCACCCGCGACGACAAGCTCGGCGCGCTGCCCATGTGCCGGAGTGTCCACCACTTCATCGAGACCCGCCCCGAATATCTGGTGATGGTGCCGCACTGGGCGCGCGACCGGCTGAACCTGCCTCAGTAGGCCGCGACGGCTCCGTCCAGCGCCTGCTGTAGATCGGCGCGCACCAGCTTGGCGATGTCGCCGGGGCGGGGCGGCAGCTCGAGCACCGGGACATTGAAGTAGAAGCTGGCCCCCTTGGCCTCCTCCTTCGTCGGCGGCACCGTCGGGTCCGCGCGCGGTCCGTAGCTCAGCGCCATGGACACCAGCGCGGGCTCGGCGCCGAGTTTCATCGCCCGGAACGCGATGTGCCCGATGCCGCTGCCCACCGCCTGCACGCGAGTCGGGTCCACATCGTTGCAGGTGCCCTCGGGAAAGACCGCGATGCCGTCGCCACGGGCCATCCGCTCCGCGCAGACGTCCATCATGCGCTGGCCCGCGGCGTTCACCGCGCGGATGCCGTGGTCCTTGCCGCGGAACACCGGGATGCCGCCCATCATGTCGATCTTGCGCCGCTGATCGGGGTCGGCGAACAGTTCGTCCTTGGCCAGCACCCGCACCCGGCCGATCACCCGCCGTAGCCCGCTGCGCCACGCCGCCGCGGCCACGGTGTAGGGGTCGTTCTCGGACAGATGGTTGATCGCGATCAGCAGCGGCCGGTTCTGCCTGATCACCGCGCGCAGCGCTTCCCGCGCGCCGTCGGCGTAGGTGACGCGCGGATGGTAGCGGCGGCCGAGAATGGCGTAGGCCCCCCAGGCCTTCAAGCGGTTCTGACGATGGTCGCGGTAGAAGTCGTACACGGTGTCGTTGTTCTCGAGGCGCACCTCGGGCGGTTCCATGACGTGGAACTCTACGAGGTGGCGGCGGCGGCGCAACGTGATGTCCTGCACCCCGCCCGCGACCCCTCCGGCAAATCCGGAAGGCAGAAGTCGGCCGCAGAAGGCGCATTGTGGGCGAACAGCTGCGATGATGTCGGAGTGGCACGCGCAGAAGACCCGGACGATCGGAAGACCCGCGGCGGGCACGGCGACCGCAGGCGACGCGAGTTCCGGCACGGCGAGCAGGTGGTTCGTGCCGGGACGCTGCTGGTGTCGGCCACCGAGCTGGTCGAGCCGACCTTCCGGCGCACCGTCGTCTACATCATCGAGCACAACGAGGCGGGCAGTCTCGGCGTCGTGCTGAACCGCCCGAGCGACACGGCCGTGCACGAGGTGCTGCCGCGCTGGACGGACGCGGTCGCGGCCCCACGCACGCTGTTCATCGGCGGCCCGGTGAAGCGGGACGCCGCGCTGTGCCTGGGCACGGTGCGGGTGGGCGCGCGGATCGACGGTGTCCCCGGGCTGCGCCGCATCGACGGACGCGTCGTCCTGGTCGACCTGGACGCCGATCCGGAGCGGGTCGGCCCGCTGGTCGAGGGTATCCGGATCTTCGCGGGTTACGCGGGCTGGACCTTCGGCCAACTGGAGGGCGAGCTGGAGAACGACGACTGGATCGTGGTGTCGGCCCTGCCGTCCGACCCGATCAGCACTGGCCGCCCCGACCTGTGGGCGCATGTGCTGCGCCGCCAGCCGCTCCCGCTGTCCCTGCTCGCTACACATCCGATTGAACTCGAACGCAACTGAGACCGTGTACTCCTCGAAGGGACCGAAGGAGACACGACATGAGACACGACAACTGAACCGGCAAGAGCATGGGTGACTCGTCGGCTGCGCCTACCGACCGACCCCGCAACTCGAGCGGAGAGGTATCCAGTTGTGCCCAAGACACGCGGCGAGACGGGCCGGCCCGACGATCAATCCGAATTGATGCGGGCGCTCTATCGCGAACACGCCACACCCCTGTGGCGGTACACGCTCGGCCTGGTTCGGGATCCGGGGCGGGCAGAGGACATCGTGCAGGAAACATTGCTGCGGGCCTGGCAACGACCGAATGTCCTGGATCAGTCCACCATGTCGGCGCGGGCGTGGTTGTTCACCGTGGCGCGCAATCTGGCCGTGGATGAGCATCGCAGCGCCCGCAGCAGGCGCGAGTTCCGCACCGACAACCCGCCCGAACAGGCCGCCCCGGACCAGTCCGACCGCGCGCTGGACGGGTGGCTGGTCGCCGACGCGCTCGGCAGACTCAGCGCCGATCATCGCGAGGTGATCGTGCGGGCTTACTACCGGGGGCTGTCGACCCACCAGATCGCCGAGGAATTGGACGTCCCGGCGGGCACGGTGAAGTCCCGGATGCACTACGGCATGCGCGCATTGCGCCTGGCACTACAGGAGATGGGGGTGACAAACCAGTGACGGACATCACCGACGATTTCAGCACGTGGGACGCCCCGTACGTGCTCGGCTCGCTCACCCGCGACGAGCGCTTGCAGTACGAGAGCCACCTCTCGAGCTGTCTCGACTGCCGCGCGGCCGTGGCCGAACTGGCGGGCTTGCCCGGCATGCTCGCCCTCGTGGACGCCGACGTGGCGACCTCGATGATCGAACCGCCCGCGCAAGCCGTGCCGCCGCCGCCACCCATGCCCGAGCTTCCGCCGCCACCCATGCCCGAGCTTCCGCCGCCGCCCACGCGGCTGGCCGACGCGGCCGAGCGCCGCCGCAGGCGCAGCGGCTGGACGTCGGTCGGCGTCGCGCTGGCCTCTGCCGCGGCCGCGGTGGCGATCGCGGTTCCGATCGCCGTCACGGTGGCCGGAAACCACAACGCGCCGGCGCCGGGCACCAGCGAGCAGGCTTTCGCCGAACGCCAGATGACGCCGGTGGAGCCGACGCCGGTCTCCGCGAACTTCAAGCTGATCGCGGCGGGTGACCAGACGCGACTCGTGATGACATGCAGCTATCCTCCGGGCGAGCCATTGCCCTACAGCCCGAATCTCGTGCTGTACGTCACCCGCGTCAACGGCAGGCAAGAACAGCTCGGCCAGTGGCCGGCAGGCCCCGGCACCGAGCTGACCGTCGACCAGACCATCGACGGCAAGCCCGACCAGGTCCGCTCGGTCGAGATCCGCGCGGCGAATACCGGGAAGGTTGTGCTCACCGGCACGGTCTGAGCAATGAACGATCCCCCGCAGCCACTGCCTGCGAGGGATCGTCTGCGCTTGCGACCGGTTCAGCGCGTCTGCCGCCGGAAGATCGACGACGACCACAGGTAGCCGACCGCGGCGAGCCCGACACACCAGGCGAGCGAGATGATCCCGTTGTCACCGATCTCGGTGCCCATCAACAGGCCGCGGATGGTCTCGGTGAACGGCGTGAAGGGCTGGTACTCGGCGAACTGACGCAACCCGGCGGGCATGGTGTCGGTGGCGACCAAGCCGCTGCCGAGGAACGGCAGCATCACCAGCGGAAAGGGCGAGTTGCTCGCGCTTTCGGGGTTCGGCGCGAGCAGGCCGAGCGCCACCGAAAGCCAGGTGAGCGCGAACATCACCGCCGCGAGCAACGCGAACACGGCGAGCCACTCGACCGGGTTCGCGTTCGGGCGGAAACCGATGAGCAGTGCGACGCCCGTCATCGCGGCGATGCCGATCAGCGCCTGGATCAGCGCGCCGACCACGTGACCGGTCAGCATGGCCGACTGCGCGATGTCCATGGTGCGGAACCGGTTCACGATGCCCTTCGTCGTGTCGGTGGCGACCGACACCGCGACCGAGACCGTCATGTACGCCGGAATCATCAGCAGCATGCCCGGGGCGAGATAGTCGATGTAGTTTCCGCCGGAGGACTTCTCCAGCGCGCCGCCGAAGACGAAGTTGAACACCAGCAGCAGCACCGTCGGCATCACGATGACGCCGAAGGTCATGCTCGGATAACGCTTGGCGCGCACGAGATTGCGCCGCAGCATGGTCGCCGAATCGGCGAGGGCGTAGGACATGCTCATCGCACGGGTTCCTTTTCGGTCGGGGCGTGGCCGGTGAGGGTGAGGAAGACGTCGTCGAGGTTGGGGGTGTGCACGGCGAGACCCTCGACCTCGATCCGCTCGTAGTCGAGCCGGTCGAGCACGGCGCGCAGCGATTTCACGCCGCCGTCGCTGGGCACCGCGAGGGTGAGGTTCTCCTCGTCGTCCTGCGGCGGGGCCACGGCGCCGAGCGCATCGGCCGCGGCGGTCAGGGCGGCTCGATCGGCGAATTCCAGGCGGATGTGGCCGCCGGGCACCAGCCGCTTCAACTCCGGCGCGGTGCCCTCGGCGACGAGCTTGCCGCGGTCGAGCACGGCGATGCGGTCGGCGAGTTGGTCGGCTTCCTCCAGGTACTGGGTGGTGAGGAAGACCGTGACGCGGTAATCGTCGACCAGCCCGCGGATGATGTCCCAGATCGCCCGCCTGCTGCGCGGGTCTAGCCCGGTGGTCGGCTCGTCGAGGAAGATGATGCGCGGATCGCCGACCAGCGTCATGGCCAGATCGAGGCGCCTGGTCATGCCGCCGGAGTAGGTGGACACCGTCTTGTCCGCCGCATCGACCAGGTCGAAGCGCTCCAGCAGATCCGCCGCCAGCCTGCGGTTGTCCCGGCGCGAGAGGTGGTGCAGGTCGCCCATCAGCAGCAGGTTCTCCCGGCCGGTGAGCAATTCGTCGACGGCAGAGAACTGCCCGGTGACGCCGATCCGCGCGCGCACCTGCTTGCGCTCGGCGGCGAGATCGTGGCCTCCGACCCGGATCTCGCCCGCGTCCGGGCGGATCAGGGTGGTGAGGATCTGCACGGTGGTGGTCTTGCCCGCGCCGTTCGGCCCGAGCAGGGAGAAGACCGTGCCCTCCGGGACGGTGAGGTCTATCCCGTCGAGCACTACTTGCTCGCCGAAAGATTTCCGCAGGCCGTGCACCGAGACGGCGGGCGCGCGATGGCCGTTCACCATGGGCTCTTCCTTTCTGAAATTAATTCCACTATGCGCATGTGAGCATGTTTTATCCACACCGCTCCCCTACTGGGGCGCGGTGCCGGTCGATTCGTTCGTGCTGGCGGATGCGGCGGCTAGATGTCCAGATCCTCGATCTTCGGCCCTTCGGCCACGTCGACCAGTCGCCGGTAGAGCTTGTCGGGCAGTCGGCCCTTCAACTCGTCGAGCGAATCCACCACGACGAAGTGGAAGTCACCCCAGTCCTGCTGCCCGACGCCGAGCAAGCGACGCCAGCTCTTCGGGTCCCGCCAGTCCTTGAGCCAGTTCGTACCCACCTCGGCGGGATATTCGTCCCAATTCGAATACTGGGCGTGCATCACGAATTTGCCCTTACGGCTGCGATAGACCTGGACGTGCTCGATCCGCGTATCGTTTACCTCGTGCCACTCCCCGAGCAGAGTGCCGGAGAAGCGGACCTGTCGCACACCGTCGCGACCGACCTTGAGCACGATCTCGTCATAGCCCTCCAGCCGGCCCTCCTCGAGTTCGATGAACCGGCGCAGCGCCGTGACCACCGCCCCCGAGAGATTGCCACCGACCAACTCCTGCGCGCGCTGGAACAGCGGGAGGTCGTCATCGGCAACGTAGATCGTCTTGTTGGGCATGACCCAACTATACGTAGATGTATACGTACATGCAAGATCGGTCATCGTCTCTTCTGAGCCGCCGTTGAACCGATCGGCGGCCGCGCCCGTATCACTCGTGTACGCAGTCGAAGTCTCGTCAGCGGAAAGGAGTGCCGATGCGGACTCGGGTCGTGGACCATCTGGTGCGAACGGTTTCGGCACTGGGCGTGCGCCACATCTTCGGAGTGGACGGCGCCAATATCGAAGACCTCTACGACGCGATCTTCGACGCGCGGGACCGGATCACCGGGGTGGTCGCGAAACACGAGTTCTCGGCGGCCACCATGGCCGACGGGTACGCCCGCGGCACGGGCGGGCTCGGCGTGGTCGCCGCGACCTCCGGCGGCGGCGCGATGAACCTCGTCGCCGGGCTCGCCGAATCGTTCGCCTCGCGGGTGCCGGTACTCGCCCTGGTCGGGCAGCCCCCGACCACGCTGGAGGGCAACGGCGCCTTCCAGGACACCAGCGGGCGCGCGGGAGCCATCGACGCGGTCCGCCTCTTCGGCGCGGTCAGCACCTATTGCGCACGGGTGGAAACCGCGGCCGACCTGGCAGATCGGCTGGACAGAGCGGTGCTGGCCGCCCGTCGTGGCGGTCCGGCGGTGCTTTTGCTGCCCAAAGACGTGCAGCAGGCCGACGCGGGCCCGATCGCGCCGCTCTGTCCGGCCCCTAGGGCGCATCGATCCGACCAGGCCGGGCTCGCTCGCGTGCGCGACGCGCTCACGACGGCCAGGCACATCGGGAAGATCGTGATCATCGCCGGTGATCAGGTCGCGCGCGACGACGCGCGCGCCGAACTGGCCCGCCTGGCCACCGCCCTGGACGCCGCCGTGGGCGTCACGCCGGACGCCAAGGACGTCTACGACAACGCCGATCCGGCCTTCTGCGGCGTCGCGGGCACCATGGGTCACCCGGAACTGGCGGCGGCCATCCGCTCCTCGGCGCTGTGCCTGCTGGTCGGCACTCGATTGCCGGTCACCGCCCGCGCGGGCTCGGAGAGCGCGCTCGCCGACCGAACGGTCGCGAGCATCGGCTTGGCGCCGCCTTACCTGCCCGCCATCCACGCGACCAGCACCGATCTGTCCCGAACGCTCGCCGAACTGGCCGGCGAACTGGACGACGGCACCACCGGAGCCGAACGCGTGCGCGCGGCGCAACCGCTGACTTCGCTGCGGGTGCCCGAGTCCTCCGGTCCCGGTCTGCGGTACCAGGAAGTGGTCGAGACGATCGACGCCGCGTTGCCGGAGGGCACCGACGTGTTCGCCGACGCGGGCAACACCGGCGCCTCGGTGGTGCACCACCTCCGGGTGCCGCGCGACGGGCGGTTCGTGGTGGCCCTCGGCATGGGCGGGATGGGATACGCCTTCGGCGCGGGCATCGGGTCCGCGTTCGCCCGGCACGCCCGAACCGGCGGCGTCCGGCGGACGGTGGTCATCGCCGGGGACGGCTCCTTCTATATGCACGGCATGGAGTTGCACACCGCGATCGAGCACGCCTTGCCGGTCACCTTCGTCGTGCTGAACAACAACGCGCACGCCATGTGCCTGACCAGGGAACAGCTGTATTACGGGGACCACTACAGCTTCAACCGATTCCGCCCGGCCGACCTGGGCGCGGGCATCGCCGCGATGTTCCCCGGCCTGCCCGCGTTCTCCGTGCGCACCGGCAGCGAGCTCGCCGCCGCGCTCCGGAGCTGCCTGGAAACCGAAGGGCCGTCGTTCCTTTCGATCGAATGCGATCCCGACGAGATTCCCCCGTTCCTGCCCTTCCTGACCACCGTGGAGTAATCCCCGCGATCACCGATGAACGCCCCCGCGGCGGCGCCGCCGACGCCCACCCGAAGGAGTAACACCGTGACCACCAGTTCCCTCCCCGCCCTCAGCGACATCCCGCAGGAGGCCGTGCCCGGCGTGCTCCGCATCGAGAACTCCGACAAGGACGCGACCACGCCGATCATCATGGACATGCTGCGGTCGGTGTATCCGCACGACCAGATCTACGGCGAATTCTGTCCGGTGCAGGCGTACATCGACGCGCCGCCGCGCGAGGTCTACGAATACCTCGCCGACACCAGGTCGCTGGAGGAGTGGACCTACAGCCTGCGCGGGTTCGTGGAGACCGAGGAACCCGGGCTCTGGCTGGCCTACGACCGGCTCGGCTCGGAGACCAAGATCTTCACCCGCACCGTCGCCAACCCCGACGCTATGACTGTCGACTACCACTGCGCCTGGGACCAGGGCAAACACTTGTGGATGATCTACCTGCTGCGCGTGGTCGACGCGCAGGTGGTGTTCCACAAGCCCGGTTCGGTGGTGCTGTGGATGAACTGCAAACACCCGTTCTACGACGCCAACCCCTATCCGGAGACCGCGCCGCCGCAGCGGCCGGTGTGGGTCGGCGATTTCTGGGAGATGTTCTCGGCGGGACATCAGCTGGAGATGGACAACCTCAAAGCCATCTGCGAGTACCGGGCCGCGCACGGCCTGCCCATCAAGCCCGACTGGATGAAGTGAGACGCACGTGATCCCCACGCAACAACATCTGCCGCAGGTCAGTCTCGTCGACGTGGCCTCGTACCTGCCCGGCGAGCCGGTCGGCACCGAGTACTTCACCCAGTTCGCGCGCTCGGATCGGATGGCGAAGAACGTCATGTTCCGCGCGCCCAAGGGCCGCCACCACGTCGCGCGCGACGAGACCGCGGTGGACATGGTCGAGCGTGCCGTCGCACCGCTGATCGAACGCAACGGCGCCGACGCGATCGCCGAGGTCGACGTCCTGATCACGCACACCCAACTGCCGGACAATCCGGTGCTCGGCTGTGGGCCGGAGGTGGCGCGACGGCTCGGCATCCGTCCGTCGTCCGTCTACGACGTGCACAACGGCGGCTGCGCGGCGTTCGTGCACATGATGGCGATGGCCCGCATGATCCTGCAGACCACGGCCGCACGCACCGCGCTGATCGCGGCGACGCAGAACTGCGCGGGACCGGTGTTCACCCAGACCGAGATCCGCAAGCTGGCGCAGGCTCCGGTGCCCGGCGACGGCTGCGGGGTCGGACTGCTGCGCAAGGACGACAGCGCGCCGATCCTCGACATCGAATGCCGGACCTATCCCGAATTCGCCGGAGACATGGACTTTTCTACGAACGGCGAGCGCAAGTACTGGGAGCCGGGCGAAGGCCAGGGATGCGTCAGCTTCACCGAATCCAAGGTGACCAAGGTGTTCGCCAGGGGCAATCGGCTGGTGCCGGAAGTCGCCCTCGCGGTGTGTGATCGGATCGGCGTGCGGGGACGTGACGTGGACACGTTCGTCACCAACCAGCCGAACCGGCTGTTCCTGCGCAATTGGCACGACGCGCTGGAACTGCCGCCGGACCGCCACCCCGACACCTTCGACTCCTGTGGAAACCTGTTCGCGGCCGGCATTCCGGTGACCCTGGACGTGGAGAACCGGGCCGGACGGCTGCCCAACGGATCGCTGGTGCTGATGGCGGCGTTCGCGCACGCGGGCGACTTCGCGGGCGCGGCCGCCGTCCGCTGGGGAGCCGCGCGATGAGCGTGCACGTCGTCGACGGCACCCGGCCCTCCCACAGGCACCGCGCGTCGCGGGTGCCGCCCCGCTTCGACCTCGCCCTGAGCGAGAACCCGTTCCCGCCGCTGACCTCGGTGCTGCGGGCGGTGCAGATGACGCTGGCCGAGGCCAACCGGTACCCGGAGTTCTCGCCGCAACGCCTGCCGCTGCTGATCGCGCGACACCTCGGTGTGCGGGCGGACCAGGTGGTGGTCGGGTCGGGGGCGACCGGCGTGGCGCTGCAAATTCTGCAGACCCTGACCACGCCGGGAGCGGAGATCGTCTACAGCGCCCCGACCTTCGACGGGTATCCGATCATGGCCGAGATGACCGGGGTCACCGCGGTACCGGTGCCGCTGGATGCGGCGGGGAACCAGGACCTGCGGGCGATGCGGCGGGCCGTCGACCGGCGCACCGCGCTGATCGTGGTGTGCCGTCCGCACAATCCCACCGGAACGGTCGTCCCCGCCGACGAGCTGAAGGCGTTCCTGTCCGATGTGCCGAGCCGGGTTCCGGTCGTGCTGGACGAGGCGTACGTCGAATTCCTCGGCGCCACCGAGTACGCCGACCCGCGCGCGTTGATCGCGAAGCACTCCAATCTGATTGTGCTGCGGACCTTTTCGAAGGCGTACGGTTTGGCCGGGTTGCGCATCGGCTACGCCTTCGGCCGAACCGAGTTGATCGCGCGGATCGGCAAGCTGCAACTGCCCTTCGGAGTGAGCGCGGCGGCGGTGGCCGCGGTCGCCGCCTCTTACGCCGCCGAACCCGAACTCGCCGCGCGCACCCTCCGCATCACCGAAGCGCGAGACGCGCTGCGCGGCGCACTGCTGGCCCGTGGCTACGCGATTCCGGAGAGCCACGCCAACTTCCTGTACATCCCCGGCCCCGGCACGACAACGGCCCTGCGCCGCGCGGGCATAGCCGCCAAGTACTACGCAGACGGCAGCGCCCGCATCGCCGTCGGCGACCCGTCGTCCGACCATGCGGTGCTCGTGGCCCTCACTTCCAGGCCGCGCCCATCTGCGCACAACTTTTGAGCTGCACGCTTGCATCCTTCTGTGTCCGCTGACCATTGGCGCAACAGGTCCACTATCGTGGACTACGCGGAACTGGAGATTGAGCGCGCAACTGGACCGAGCGACGCCGCCATGTACGCCAGTACCCGAACAGCGGAGGTGAAGTGGCAGGGTTTCGGATTACGCGCGTGCGGATCAAGAATTATCGCAGCGTCGCGGCTTGTGATGTCAGGCTTGGCTCGCTGACATTCTTGGTAGGGCCGAACGGATCAGGAAAGAGCAATTTCATTGATGCCCTGAGATTGGTTGCCGACTCCCTCCGTACGTCGCTGGATCATGCGCTGCGAGACCGCGGCGGAATCTCCGAGGTTCGCAGGAGGTCCACGGGGCACCCTCGAAATTTCTCGATTCGTCTTGATTTCGCGTCGGCGAATACCGCAGGACACTACGCTTTCGAAATCGGATCTCGTGAAGGCGGCTCATATGCGGTCACCAAAGAGGAGTGCCGTGTCGAATATGTCGATATGGAGACGCCGTCTTGCTGGTACCGGGTCGAGCGCGGCAGGGTAGTGGATTCCAGCGAAAAGACGCTGCCAGCGGTGAGCGAAGATCGGCTGCTACTCGTGGCCTTGTCGGGAAATCCATTGTATCGACCGATATACGACGGCCTGAGTGAGATGGGTTTCTACAACCTCAATCCCGACGCCGTTCGCGAGCTTCAATCGCCAGATGCGGGAGAACTTCTGCTTCGGGATGGCGCGAATGTTGCCAGTGTGCTCGGACGCCTCGAGCATCGATTCCCGAAAGCCAAGGAGCGTATAGAGAGTTACCTGGCGACTGTAGTGCCCGGCATAGTTTCGGTGGCAAGAGTGAACCTCGGTCCTAAAGAGACTTTAGAATTTCGCCAAAATGTGCAAGGAGGCGGCCATTCTTGGCGGTTCTCCGCCGCCAGTATGTCCGATGGGACCCTGCGGGCGCTCGGTGTGCTTGTCGCGCTCTTCCAAGTACCGGCCACGACCGACAATCTTCCGCTCATCGCGATCGAAGAGCCAGAGGTCGCTCTCCATCCTGCCGCTGCAGACGTGCTTCGCGATGCTCTCCTCGAGGCCAGTGAAACCCGGCAAGTGCTGGCCAGCAGCCATAGTCCCGAACTACTCGATTCCTCGGACATAGGGGATGATCAAATAATCGCGGTAACTGCCGAGGAGGGAACGACCCGACTTGCACGGCCCGACCGGGCGGGGATAGCCGCTCTACGAGACCACCTCTATACACCGGGGGAGCTTCTGCGTATAAATCAACTATTACCCGACGAAGGCGAAAGCGATCCTGAGTCAAGTCAGATGCGGCTTTTCGAGGGTGCTTCTTGAATTCGATGATACTCGCTCCGATCGTCGAGGGACACGGCGATGCGCAAGCTGTGCCAATTCTTCTACGGCGCCTCTTGGAACGAATAGGATTCTACTCTCTGCGAGTGGCGCCACCTGTCAGGATTCCACGCGATCAGATGGTCAGAGAAAAGGAGCTCTCCCGGGCGATTAAACTTGCTTCATTGCGCGTAGAGGACTTCGGTGCTGTGATCATCGTGTTGGACAGTGACGACGCCTGCCCGGTTGAACTAGCGCAGTCCGTTTCGTCGGCTGGAGAAGCGGCAGGAGCGGCTTGTCCGGTAGTGGTAATTTCCGCCCAACGTGAGTACGAATCCATTTTTCTTGCAGCGGCCGATAGTCTCGCCGAGGTGGGGCTGACCAAGACCGGCACTCCTACCATCGAGAACCCGGAAACCATTCGCGGAGCGAAGGAACGGATTCGTTCGATTCTGATCGACGGTCGGTATCGCGAGACTCAAGAACAGGCGAGATTGACCGCTCGTATCGATCTGGATGAGGCTCTTCGCCTACGTTGGCTACGAAAGTTGGATAAAGAGCTTCGCCTGATTGTGAACTCCTTCCCCACCGTATAGAAGCTTGGGTGGCCCTTCTTAACTGCAACCATCCGCGCGGATGCCTTGCGAACGGATTCGCCCCGGTCTTTCTACGAGCGATCCGTCGACCGGCTGGATCGTCGCGTCGGCGGCAACAGCGGGTCGACGGGCGGCAGTCGAGGCCAGTGCGAGGCGCGGAGGGGGATGGTTCGATCGAGGCGTGTGGTCCGAATTCGAGGTGAACGCGCCGCCCGCCCGCGGGACGGCCAGCCGGGTCCTGTTCCGGTTCACGCTGGGTCGGCGAGCGGTCATACTGCGCCAGACGCTGATCGAGCCGGGCGGCAGCAGCGGGTGGCACTACCACGACGGGACGCTGTTCGTGCTGGTCGCGCGGGGGACGCTGGATCATCCGGGCGCGGACTGCGCGCCGGTGACCTACCGGCGCTGGCGGGTGTTCCGGGAACCCAGTGGGCCGCGCTACCCGCACGTCGCGCGCAATCTCGGGACCGTGCCGGTACTGCTGTGCGTGCTCTACGTCACGCCGGTCGGCAGTCCGTTGTCCCGCAGCATTCCCCCGCCGGAGTGCGCGGACGCAAGCTGACCGCACACCGTTCGCGGGCTGGCAGGCATCGCATAGTGCGCGGACGCGGGGCAATCGGTCTCACTCGCGGGGCACCAGGTGTGGAGGCGGGGGGCCGGTTCAGCTCGCGGGCCGAGGCCGGCATAGTGCGCGGACGCGAGTCAACCGGCCTCAGCTCGCGAGCCGACAGCAGCGCGACGTGGCAGAGGCGGGGCGACCGGTTCAGCTCGCGGGCTGGCAGGCGTCGCGCAGCGAGCAGGCGCCGCAGGAGTTGCCGCAACCACCGGTCTGCGGCGGCGGAGCGATGGCTTCGGCCGCCTGCGCGGCGGCGTTCGCGCCCGCGCCGAGGGTGAACAGCGCGACGACGGCGGCGCAGGCCGCGACCGCCAGCGCGATGAAGCCGTCCGCGGCCAGCCCGACCAGACCACCGGCGAACAGCAGCGCCCCGGCCGCGATCGAGGTGGGAGCGGCGACGCGGTTGGCGACGCGGAAGGTCTCGTCCGTCGACAGCGCGACCTCGGTGTGGACACCGAAGAAACGATTGCGGGGCAACCGGCCGGTCAGCCCGAGTGCTCCGGTTGCGACGGCCACCACAGCCAGCACGAACAGGACGAGAGCGACGACGAACACTCATGCAGGCTAGCGCATCGGCGCCGTGCGCCCTCCGACGGGCGGCGTCCCGGCGAACCCCGCCGCAACCGCAGGCCAGCCCGATTTTCGGTCCTGCCGACGCGACGTTCTACCCTGATAGACGAAGTTTGTCGGGGATCGGCGACCACAAGAAGGCAGGACCGTGCAAGACACACGTGCAACCGAAAGCGATGTACCTGAGCACCGGTACAACGCGGAGCTTGCCGGCCGCATCGAGCGCCGGTGGCAGCGGACGTGGGACGAACGCGGAACCTTCCATGCGCCGAACCCGGTGGGACCGCTAGCCGGTCGCACGCCGCCCGACAAGCTGTTCATCCAGGACATGTTCCCGTACCCCTCCGGCGCGGGCCTGCACGTCGGGCATCCGCTCGGTTACATCGCCACGGACGTCTTCGCCCGCTACCACCGCATGCACGGACGCAACGTGCTGCACGCCCTGGGCTACGACGCCTTCGGCCTGCCCGCCGAGCAGTACGCGGTGCAGACCGGCGCGCACCCGCGCGACACCACCGAGTCGAACATCGCCACGATGCAGCGCCAGCTGGACCGCCTCGGTCTCGGCCACGACCGGCGCCGGTCGTTCGCGACCACCGATCCGGAGTACTACCGCTGGACGCAGTGGATCTTCCTGCGGATCTACAACGCCTGGTACGACACGGAGCTGAACCGGGCCCGCCCGATCGCCGAGCTGGAAGCCGAGTTCGCGTCGGGTGCGCGGGCCGTGCCCGACGGCAAGTCCTGGGACGCGATGCAGGCCGCCGAGCGTGCCACGCTGCTGGACTCGTATCGCCTGGTCTATCAGACCGATTCGATGGTCAACTGGTGCCCCGGCCTGGGTACGGTGCTGGCCAACGAGGAAGTCACCGCCGACGGCCGCAGCGAGCGCGGCAACTTCCCGGTGTTCCGCAAGCGGTTGCGGCAGTGGATGATGCGCATCACCGCCTACTCCGATCGCCTGGTCGACGACCTGGAGCGGCTGGATTGGCCGGAGAACGTCAAGGCCATGCAGCGCAACTGGATCGGACGATCCCGCGGCGCGCAGGTGAAGTTCGACGCCGACGGCGAGCAGATCGAGGTCTTCACCACTCGGCCCGACACCCTGTTCGGCGCCACCTACGTGGTGCTCGCGCCGGAGCACGAGCTGGTCGACAAGCTGACCGCCGCCGCGTGGCCGGCCGGAACCGACCCCAGGTGGACCAACGAGGGCGCCGCGACGCCGGCCGAGGCCGTGGCGGCCTACCGCAAGTCGATCGCGGCCAAGTCGGATCTGGAGCGCCAGGAGAACAAGGAGAAGACCGGCGTCTTCCTGGGCAATTACGCGATCAACCCGGCCAACGGCGCGGCCGTGCCGATCTTCATCGCCGACTATGTGCTCAGCGGCTACGGCACCGGCGCCATCATGGCCGTCCCCGGGCACGACCATCGCGACTGGGAATTCGCGTCCGTGCTCGGCCTGCCGATCGTCGAGGTGATCAGCGGCGGCGATCTGGAGCACGGCGCCCACGCGGGCGAAGGCGCGCTGGTGAACTCGGATTACCTCGACGGCCTGTCCGTCGAGGAGGCCAAAGCGGCGATGATCGCCCGGCTGGAGGCCGACGGCCACGGCAAGGGCACCATCCAATACAAGCTGCGCGACTGGTTGTTCGCGCGCCAGCGGTATTGGGGCGAGCCGTTCCCGATCGTCTACGACGAGCAGGGCGCGCCCCACGCGCTGCCGGAATCCATGCTGCCGGTGCTGCTGCCGGAGCTGGACGATTTCGCCCCGGTGACCTTCGACCCGGACGACGCGAATTCCGAACCCTCCCCGCCGCTGGCCAAGGCCGCCGACTGGGTGGAAGTCGAACTGGATCTCGGCGACGGGCTCAAGCGCTACCGCCGCGACACCAATGTCATGCCGCAGTGGGCGGGCAGCTCCTGGTACGAGCTCCGCTACGCCGACCCGACGAACACCGAGGCGTTCTGCGCCAAGGAGAACGAGGCGTACTGGCTCGGCCCGCGCACCGATGTCGGCGGACCGAACGACCCGGGCGGCGTCGACCTGTACGTCGGCGGTGTCGAGCACGCGGTGCTGCACCTGCTCTACGCCCGGTTCTGGCAGAAGGTGCTGTTCGACCTGGGTGACGTGTCCGCGAGCGAGCCCTATCGGCGGCTGTTCAACCAGGGCTACATCCAGGCGCACGCCTACACCGACGAGCGCGGCGCGTACGTGCCCGCGGCCGAGGTGGTCGAGCGCGATGGCAAGTTCTTCTGGACCGACGCCACCGGCGCCGAGATCCAGGTGCGCCAGGAGTACGGCAAGATCGGCAAGTCGCTGAAGAACGCCATCTCCCCGGACGAGATGTGCGATCTGTACGGCGCCGACACCTTCCGCTTCTACGAGATGGCGATGGGTCCGCTGGACACCTCGCGTCCGTGGGCGACCAAGGACGTCGTCGGCGCGCACCGGTTCCTCCAGCGTGTGTGGCGTCTGGTGGTGAACGAGGAGACCGGTGCGGTGCGGGTCACCGACGCGTCCGCGAGCGAGGAGACGCTGCGCCTGCTGCACAAGACGATCGCGGGCGTCGACGAGGATTTCGCCGCGCTGCGCGACAACACGGCGGGCGCCAAGCTGATCGAGTTGACCAACCACCTGACCAAGAGCTACCCCGACGGCGCGCCGCGCTCGGTGGTGGAGCCGCTGGTGCTGATGCTGGCGCCGCTGGCCCCGCACATCGCCGAGGAGCTGTGGGAACGCCTGGGCCACACCGGTTCGCTGGCGCACGGCCCCTTCCCCGTCGCCGATCCCGCGCTCCTGGTGGAGGAGTCGGTGGAGTACCCGATCCAGGTGAACGGCAAGGTGCGCAGCCGGATTCAGGTGGCGGCCGACGCGGACAACGCGGCGATCGAGGCGGCCGCGCTGGCCGACGAGAAGATCGCGGCGCTGCTCGACGGAAAGCCGCCGCGCAAGCTGATCGTGGTGCCGGGGCGCCTGGTGAACATCGTCGCCTGACGGCGGGTCAGCGCGGCGGGAGCAGCACGTCGTCGAGCGTGACCATGGACAGGTTGCGCTCCTCGACGATGTCGACCAGCTGTCCGTAGCAGTGGGTGACGGCGGGCGCGTTGGCGTGCCCGATGACGATCGTCTGCGGCTGGAAGTACTGCCGCGCGCATTCGATCAGGTATTCCTCGGTGATCACGCCGGAGTCGGACAGTGAGCCGTACCACATGGTGGGCACGGTGTAGCCGAGGTCGGCGGCCACCCGGTCGACTGTGGCGTTGTGCCTGCCGAAGGATTGCCGCCGCAGGCGCGAGCGCCTCGTAGCGCGATGCGACGTCAGTACGGCCGGAGGACGACCTCGGTGGGGTGCGCGTCGCGGGGGGTGTCGATGGCAGTGCGCACCGTGTACGCCACAGTCTCCGGTGTGAGGAAGTCCTCGGGCCGGTACTCGCGCCCCTCGCCCGCGATGATCGCCCGCTGCATATCGGTGTCGATGCGGCCGGGATGGATCGAGGTGACTCGCAACTCCGGCTCCTCCAGGCGCAACGCGTCGCCGAAGGCGCGCAGTCCGAACTTGCTCGCGGCGTAGGAGGCCCAGCCCGCGTTGGCGCGCAGCCCCGCACCGGAGTTGATCAGCACCACGTGCCCCTGGCCTTCCCGCAGCGCGGGCAGCAGCAGCCGGGTGAGTTCGGCGACCGCGATAACATTGGCTTCCAATGTGTTTCGCCACTGCTCGACGGTGGATTCCGCGATCGTGCCGAGGTCGGCGATGCCCGCGTTGTGCACCAGCACATTCAGGTTCCGGATCGGCGCGACCGCGTCGGCGAGGGCGGCGTAGTCGGTCAACTCGACCGGCCAGCCCCGCGCGCCGGGCAACTCGGCGAGGATGCCGCGCAGCGACTGCGCCGATCGCGCGCCGAGCAGCAGATCGTGGGTCGGCGCGAGTTCCCTGGCGATCGCGGCGCCGAGGCCGCGACTGGCGCCGGTGATCAACGCGGTCGGTTTCGAGGACGCGACGGAACTCATGGGCCCCACCGTAACCGGCTGGGCGAAGAAGGCGTAAAAACCCGTAGCACTGGACGAACGACTAGCGCTGCGGGCCGAATCGGGGCGAGAATCTCGGGCAGCGAATCACGGACGGGGCGTGCGAAAGTGAGAACCGCCGAAGACGAAGCGGCCACAGGCCGATCGGATGGAGACGAAACGAACACCGCTGAGCGGGCATATCTGCGGGTGACATCGCAGAATAGGGGGATGGCGCATCCGGGCTTCACCCCCACCCAGCTCGCGGCCCGCGCTGCCTACCTGCTGCGCGGCAACGACCTGGGCACCATGACCAGCGCGGCGCCCCGGCTGTACCCGCACATGTGGAGCTGGGACGCGGCGTTCGTCGCGGTCGGGCTCGCGCCGCTGAGCGTGGAACGCGCCGTGGTCGAGCTGGACACCCTGCTGTCCGCGCAGTGGAAGAACGGCATGATCCCGCACATCGTCTTCGCCAACGGCGTGGACGGCTATTTCCCCGGCCCGGCCCGCTGGGAGTGCCGCAAGCTGGCGGCCAACGCGCCGGACGGCCCGGACACCTCGGGGATCACGCAGCCGCCCGTGCACGCCATCGCGGTGCAGCGGATTCTGGATCATTCGCGCAGGCACGGCCGCAGCACCAGGTCGGTGGCCGAGGAGTTCCTCAACCGGCGCTGGCCGGATCTGGTGCGCTGGCACCGGTGGCTGGCGCACGCCCGCGATCCCAAGGAGACCGGCCGCATCACGCTGTACCACGGCTGGGAGTCCGGGATGGACAACTCGCCGCGCTGGGATCGCGCCTACGAGCACGTGGTCCCCGGTGACCTGCCGCCCTATCGCCGCGAGGACGTGCTGGTGGTCTCCGATCCGACCCAGCGCCCCACCGACCGGGAGTACGACCGCTACCTGTGGCTGGTCGAGCAGATGCGCCGAGCGGGTTACGACGACTATCAGCTGGCCTCGACCATGAGCTTCGCCGTCGAGGACGTGTTCGTCACCGGGATCTTCGCGCTGGCCTGCGAGGTCTTGGCCAATATCGGCGAGGAGTACAAGCAACCGCGCGCCGACGTGCGCGACCTCTACGCGTGGGCCGACCGGTTCCGCGCCGGCGTCGTCGCCACGACCGACGCGCGCACCGGCGCGGCCCGCGACTTCGACGTGCGGTTGCAGCGGTGGATCAACACCGAGACGCTCTCGATGTTCGCGCCGCTGCTGTGCGGCGGCCTCCCCCGCGACACCGAGCGCGCTCTGCTGCGCCTTTTCGAGGGTCCGCGCTTCTGCGGTCACCCGGATCTGCGCTACGCGCTGCCGCCCTCCACCTCGCCGGTGTCCAAGGATTTCCGTTCCCGCGAGTATTGGCGCGGGCCGGTGTGGCCGGTGATGAGCTGGCTGTTCTCGTGGGTCTTCGCCCGGCGCGGCTGGGCCGAGCGCTCGTTCATGCTGCGCGCCGAGGGCCTGCGCCAGGCCAGTGACGGCAGCTTCGCCGAGTACTACGAGCCGTTCACCGGCGAACCGCTCGGCAGCATGCAGCAGTCGTGGACGGCGGCGTCGGTGCTGGATTGGCTGGGGTGAGAGCTCAGAAGAGTTCTGACACCCCAGCTGTCACACTGGTAACGGCCAGAGCGAATGGCTATCGTCCTCCGGCATGGGCATCTGGAGGTCGACCACCCGCCGCGGCGCGGCGCTGTCACTGATCACGCTGTCCGGCGTTCTCGTCGCCACGCTACCGGCGACCGCGACGCCGACCGGTCCGGACGTCTCTTCCTGGCAGCACACCGACGGCGCCCTGATCGACTGGTTCGCGGTCAAACGTTCCGGCCACGACTTCGCGATGGTCAAGGCCACCGAGGGCCTCAACTACATCAACCCGTACTTCGTGCCCGACAGCCTGCTGATGCGCGCGGCCGGAATGGCTCGCGGCACCTACCACTACGCCCGGCCCAACCTGCCACCCGAACCGCAAGCCGCGCTGTACGCGGCGGTGGCGCTCGGCCAGAACGGGCCGCTCGATCTGCCGCCGGTGCTGGATCTCGAGGTCACCGGCGGTCTCGCCCCGGCCGCCCTGATCGACTGGACCCGCCGCTACTTGAACACCGTGGAAACGCTCACCGGCCGCGTCCCGATCGTCTACACCTATCCCGTCTTCTGGCGCACCGCGATGGCCGACACCCACGAGTTCGCCCAGTACCCCCTGTGGATCGCCGACTACCGCGGCAACGCCCAACCCGAGGTCCCCGGCGGCTGGTCCACTTGGACGTTCTGGCAGACCACCGACAGCGGCGCCATCCCGGGCATCGAGGGCCGCGTCGACCTCAACGTCTACAGCGGCGCCCAAGGCGCCTTCGCCGGCTACGCCAACATGGGCGGCACCGGCAGCGGATAGGGAGCGGGGCCGCTACCCGCCCAGTCGGGTAGCGGCCCCACTCGTGGGGAGAGCCGCGGAGGGAGGCCGTGGTTGCAGGGGGCCGGAGCGCCGCGGCTGCGGTATCAGACCCCGATGCGGCCGCCTGCCTTCTTCCAGACCGCCACGACCGAGGGGCGCGGCTGGGCCGTGCCGCCGTCGGGCCAGTGCGACAACGGGTTGTCCGGGGTCGCGTCGTCGGCCTCGCCGGGATGCTGCACGCACACCATGACCCGCGCCTCGCTCACCACCGGACCGCAGGTCTCCGCACCGCGCGGAACGGTGAGGAACTGCTTGGTCTGTCCGCGATTCGGGCCGTCGAGCACCACCGAGAACAATCCGTCGTTCGACTTCAGCGCGTTGCCGTCGGTGGCGATCCACAAGTTGCCGTACGGATCGAAGGCCAGGTTGTCCGGGCAGGAGATCGGGCTGACCTTCGACTTCTCGTAACCGGCGAAATAGGTGTCCGCCGCCGCGGGATCGCCGCAGACCAGCAGCAGCGACCAGGTGAACGTGGTGCCGGTGTGGGTGTCGTCGATCTCCAGGATCTGGCCGTTCTTGTTCAGCTTGCGCGGGTTCGCCTCGTCCGGCCCCTGCTTGCCTTCCGCGCCGCGGTTGTCGTTGTTGGTCAGCGCCACGTACACCTTGCCGGTGTAGGGGCTGGCCTCGAAGTCCTCCGGGCGGTCCATCTTGGTGGCGCCCACCTTGTCGGCGGCCAGGCGGGTGAACACCGCCACCTCTTCCGCGCTCATACCGTCGACCAGCGACTTGCCCTTGCCGTCCGCGCCGGTCTCCAGCAGTGGAATCCACTGGCCGGTGCCGGTGAAGCCCTTCTCGGACGGCTTGGCGCCGGTACCGTCGATCTTGTCCGCGTGATCGCCGGAGAGCTTCGCGACATACAGCGTGCCCGCGTCCAGGATGGTCAGGTTGTGCCGCATGCTCGCCGCGCCGGTGCCCGGCTGGATCTTGCGCGAGGACACGAACTTGTACATGTATTCGAACTTCTCGTCGTCACCGGTGTAGGAGACGACGTCGCCGTTCTTCGTGACGTAGATGGTGGCGGCCTCGTGCTTCACCCGGCCCATCGCGGTGTGCTTGATCGGCGTCGAGTTCGGATCCCACGGATCGACCTCGACGACGTACCCGAAGCGATTGGCCTCGTTGGGTTCCTGCGCCAGGTCGAAACGCTTGTCCGCGCGCTCCCACAGGTTGGTGGTCTTGCCCGCGGCGAAACCGTAGCGCTTCAGCCGCGCGGCGGCGGCCGACTCGGTCACCTTGTCGGCGTTGGCGAAGTAGCCGTGGAAATTCTCCTCACCCGACAGCACGGTGCCCCAGGGCGTCAGGCCGCCGGAGCAGTTGGCGAAGGTGCCGAGCACCTTGGTGCCGGTCGGATCGGCCGAGGTCTTCACGAAGTCGCTGCCCGCGGCCGGACCGGTCAGCTTGAACTCGGTGCTCGCCGTGATTCTGCGGTTGTACTTGCCGAAGGCGGGAACCAGCTTGCCGGAGCCGGATTCGCCTCGGACCTCCACCACGCTCAAGCCGTGCGCGGCCATGGTGACCGCGATCTGCTCGTCGGTCGGCGCGTCCTTGTTGTAGCCGCGGAACATGTGCGGGCTGGTGGTGTATTCGTGATTGACCACCAGCAGATAGCCGTTGGCCTGGCCCTCGATCGGCAGCAGAGCGGCGAAGTCGTTGTTGTAGCCGAACTGCTTCGCCTGCGCGGCGGCGGTCTGCTTGTCGAAGTCGAAGGCGGGCGCGTCCGGGAACAGCGGATCGCCCCAGCGGATCACGACGCACTGCTCGTAGCCGTCCGGGATCACCACAGCGTCCTCCTTGTTCGGCGCGACGGCGGCGAAGTCGGTGCCGGTTCCGGGCGGCCCCGCGGGCGAGGTGGAGCCCACGGTGGTCGGCTCGCTGTCGTCACCGCAGGCCGCGAGGACGCTGCCCGCGCCGACCGCGAGCACGGCGGCCGCGCCGCCCTTGATCAGTCCGCGCCGGTTCAGCGAGCTGACGATGTCACCGAAGTAGGCGCCGGAAGAGGTGTTCGGCGCCGCGTGGAAGCACGCGTTCGCGCACTTGTACTCACATGTCACGGCGGCGCGCGACGACTGTCCGTCGTGCTTCACGAAAAGGGCGAGTGGCTGAAGACTCACGGTGACTCCTGGGTTGGGCCGATGGCCGCACGGTAAACCATCCGGACCATCCGGAAGGGACGACAAAGTGAACAACCGCCCAACTAGGTAACCCTCGAATTGCCCGACCGCCAGGCCTGGGAACAGACGAAAGCCGCGCCGATTCGATGATCTCGAATCGACGCGGTGTCGAATGGCGGCTGCCTCGTGCTCGGTGGAACCGGCCCGGCTCACGCATCAGGCGTTCACCGGAAGGGCGATGACGACCCCGCTCTCGTTCTCGGGCAGGTAGTGCGCCCGCACGACGCGCCCCACCTGCACCTGGCCGACGCTGGCCGGGGCGAGGAACTTCGTCACCCGGGTCGAGAAGCTCGACCCGTCCGGCCGGGTGACCACCAGGCCGAGCTCGACCTCGGAGTGCCCGTCGCGGATGTTTCCGGTGACCGACAGCGACTGCACCACCGCCTGGGTGGCGATGCCGCGCTCGGCGATGTCGAGCTTGTGCCGCGTGGTGATGCCCTTGCGGATCAGGGACTCGTTCATCGCGTTCTGCGCGGCGGAGGCGTCGCCGGACAGGTCGACCTCCACCCGGTCGGTCCGGCCGGGCAGGTAGCGCACGGGCAGCACCACCCCGGCGCGCAGCAGGGCCAGCTCGGTGAACGGCACGATCATCTTCGCGGAGGAGTGGAAGATCTTGCCGTCCGCGCCTTCGACGCTGAACTCGATTCGAACCTGCGGCTGGTCGTTGACCGTGACGCCGGTCTGCCGCACCGATCGGACGGTGCCGAGGCCGGTCATGCCCTCGCGGAACTCCGCGCTGTTGCGACCGGTCAGCGCGCTCATGATGCCTTCGCCGGTGAACGCGAAGACCATGGGGACCAAGGTGAGCGCGATGATCGGCAGCGCCATTTCGAAGCCGAGCCAACCCATTCCGGCGGGCTCCCATTCGCTGGTGGGGACGTAGGTGACGGCGTGGTAGACGTAGTAGCCGATCGCGGCGGCGCCGAGGGCGAGGGCGATCAGACGAAACTTGTTCATGGCGTTTCCTTTTGGTTTGCGAGGTTTCGGGATTCGCCGCACCCCGTCATCCCGGTGTGGGTCCGGGATGACGGGGGCGGATCGGGGTGCATGCGGCGATCAGGCGCCGACGATGGACGAGCAGGCGAAGGTGATGTCGAACTTCGACGTCTTCGGCCCGGCCAGCGGGTTGGTCAGGTCGGGGGCGCCGACGCCCTCGCCGGTGACCTTGAAGGTGTTGCCGTCCTTGACGACCTTCGCGGAGCCGCCCGGCATGCCGTTGCCGAAGCCCACCGCGTAGGGCAGGCCGTTGTCGCCGCCCTTGCTGCCCGCGATCGCGACCGCCTGCACGGTGTTCGAGTCGGTGATGGTCGCGCTCACCGAGAGGTTGCCGTAGGCGGAGTTCGCCGTGTCGGTCAGCGCGAGCGCCAGGGTGCCGCCCTGCTTGGCGCAGGTGGTGTCGAACTTCGCGTCGAAGGTCTTGCCGTCGACCGAAGCGACCGACTTCCCCGCCGGAGCGGCCGGCTGCGCCGAGGACGGCGCGGGCGCGGCGGGCGAGCTGCCCTTGCTGTCACCGCATCCGGTGAGCACGGCGACCGCGGCGGTGGCGGCGAAAGCGGCGGCGGCGATGCGGAGCGAAGTGGCGTTCATGGTCTGTGTCCTTGTCGTTCGAGGGGCGGCGCCCCTGGTCCTGTTCTCCGGCCCTCCTGTTGGGCCGTTGAGAAAAAGGTACGAACGATTCGCCCCCTACCGATCCCAGGTTTTCAGCATTACCGCTGGTAGAAGACTCGCACCCCCACGCAACCCCGGCCCAGTCGCCCTCGAACGCGACGGCACCAGGCCACCCGGCCCTGCCGTCGAGTGGCACATGGCTGTGGCATTTCGCGAGAAGGGGTCTCCACCGTGTGCCGCTGATCTTGATACGTGCCGCCTTTGCGCTTGGCGGCTGTCTGCGTCGCGACTCTTCGCTCAACAGATACAACGAAAACGGCCCGGTCACTGTCCATCAGGACAGCGGGCCGGGCCGTGGTGATCGCTAGTGCTACGGGCGCTTGAACTCGCCGTCGTTCACGCCAGCGGTGAACGCGTCCCACTCGCCGGGGGTGAACACCAGCGCCGGGCCGGTCGGATTCTTCGAGTCACGGACGCCGACCTGACCGCCGTCAAGAAACGCCACCTCGACGCAATCCTTCGACCCGCTGCTGCGGCGACTCTTGAACCACTTGGCACCGGATAGGTCAACGTGCACTGTCATACTCCTTTTCGATCTTGGAGATGAGGGCTCGACTGCCTGCCTCATCCAGCGCCAGACGGTCCAGTTCGGCGCAGGCTTGACGGTACTGCCGGACCTCGTCTGCGCTCTCAAGGTACAAGTCGCCCAGGAAACCTTGCACATAGACCACAGGTGGCACCGTCAAATCTGCGGTCGGGTGGCGCGGAAACTCCAACAGCACGAATATGCCGACCAGCAGAGCGCGGTAGGCACCCACTGTCGTCGGCACAACACGAATCGATACGTTCGGCAACTGTCCGACCTCCAACAAGTGTCGGAGCTGGGCAGTCATGATCTCGGTGTTGCCTGTCGTGCGTCGAAGCACAGATTCATCGACAAACACGTTCAAGGTGAGCGGATTGCGTTCGTCGGTGAGCCGTGATCGGCGTTTGAGTCCGACCTGCAACATGCGTTCGGCATCCTCGGCAGGCTTGTTCGGAAACTCCGTCCAGATCAGCGCCCGCTTGTACTCCTCAGTGTGCAGCAGGCCCGGCAAGAACGTCGTCTGGTACGAGGTGATCCGGTTGGCTGCATCTTCTAGGCCGACGAACAGGTTGAAGTCTTTCGGAATCGTGTCGTCGGTAAATGCCTGCCACCAACCCTTCGCGCCCTTAGTTTCCTTGACCAGTTCCAGGACGACCTGGGTCTCCTTCTCCGTGGCGTTGTAGAGCTGACACAGCCGCTCGATCAGGACCGGGTTGAAGCGGACGGGTTGACCCGTCTCCATCTTCCAGATCGTTGACCGAGCCGAGGCGATCGCGGCCGCTGCGGCCTCTCTGGTGATGTCGGCCCGCTCGCGCAGCGTCTCCAGCTGCATGCCGAGCATGCGCCGCGCGATTGTGGAATCTGTTGCCATCTCGACCTTTCGGAGTGCGTTGCAACTCGAACAAGGATGCAACAACAACTAAAACGGCACCGGATTTTTGGAAACGTTCGCGTTGAAATCGTCGCAGCAAGGCGTGTTGTGGGTGTCTCCTTGGTAGCGCGCCCGGCGGCATGAGCGAGTGATGGCGATCGTCCGCTCACGTTCCCGACGCCGGTCACTTCCCAGCCTGGGTGGCCGGGCCGGGCGCACCTTACCCGCCTTCGATGTGAGTTGAGGTCTGCCGATGGATGAAGGAGCGTTCGGGGACACACCGTTGTCCCGCTGCATGTTCTATCGCAGGAATTGCGGCTTCAACGCCGTGATCGACCCGCCGGAACTCGGACGGATCGTGATGCGCGCCGGGTCGGTGTGGGCGGTGACGATGCCCAGCAGGTTGGGCCGAGCGGTGAAAGCGCATATGCAAAGCGGCGGCGTCGCGATCGGACCGATTGTCGGACATCCGCGTTCGGGTCGCTGGACGTTCCTGGTCCGTCCCGACATCGAAGACAACGACGTCAAGCTGTTCGCCGAGATGTTCCGCAGGGACGTGAGCATCGCGCGAGAGGGAGCCGTCATCGCGCTCCCCTCCCCTAGCCCGAACGGCTCCATCCGGCAATGGGTTGTCCCGGCTCGCAATGCTTTCCTTCCGTCCGGTCTTGCTGTCGTCGAGGCCGTACGGGCCTGGTCCGGAGTGGTTTCCCAGACTCCACGCTATGGCCGGTAGCGCAATGCTGCCGGTGCTCATCGCCTTCGGGGTCGTCTCTTGGCTCGCCATCTGCTTTTTCGTGAGCACGGCGATCCTCGAGTACCGCGTCACCCGTACGGAGAAGCTCTATCTGGAACTCGCAGCGAATCGATCAGTTCCATGCGATGCCGATATCGAGCGCCTGTGTGACCTGACCGAACCGCGCCGCGATCCGTGGGTGCGCCCGGATCTGGTTCCGGCGTAAACAGCGGTCGATCCAGAGCAAATCGCAGCAAACACCGAAATTTCCGTCGCGGCTCTACGCCGCCGTCTCGTGGGAGGTGTTCACCAATGGCCGCCGAGGGCGATGCCGACATCGACGCCGAGTCGAACGGGCCGTGCTACGACACCAACGTCCTCGCCCGGACTCTTTCCTGGTTGGACCACAACAACCCGCACTGGCCGATGCAGAGCTACGAGGCCGCGCGTACGGCCTACCACCATCACCAAGACTGCCCACCCATGACGTGCGCCACCTACATCGCGGCGCTCTACAAAATCAGGAAATCCACGGAGGCCGAGCATGATTGCGATCTCCTTCGTCACAGAGTGATCATGCAAGTCACGCGTACACAATCCGCCGTGCGGCGCAAGCACCAACCGCCCCTCGAGCACACCCGAGACCAGGTATCACCGCACCCGGAGCAGCCGGACGTACGCCTGGCGGTGGTAATCGACGGCCACCGCCTGGACTTCGCCGCGTGCCTCACATCCGCCCTATGGTTCCTCCAAGAGCAACACCGACGACGGTTCGTCGACTCCGTAGAGGTGATCCTCGGCGACACAACCGGCTTACGCCGCTTGCCGAACGAAAGACTGTATGACGGTCCGTGAAACCAGCGGTGAAACTCATCAACCGTTGCACCATCCCTTGATCGGCAGGACACCCAATGAACCAGGAGACAGCACGGCGAGGCGCCGACCTGCTGGCGGCCGACATCGAGTCGGCTTTCGGCTTCGAGGTTCGCATCGATGAAACGATCCCCGAGCGTCTTCGCCGGCTGGCCGATCCACCGGCGTGGTTTATCGAATTCACCGTCCCGGCCTTGAACGTATTGATGGGCACTACCCCCGGCGAGCTCACCCCTAACGGCGTGGCGTGCAGATTGGCCCGGGAAGTCCACGACGACGTCCTGTCCCGCAGTGGCAAGATCTGGCCCGCCGACCCCGCGGGTGGGGACCAGCCGTTGCTTCCCACTCTCGACGGATGGCGTGGGCGAGGTGGCTTGATACCGTTCGGTCAGGTCAAGACAGCGAAAGATCCTGATCCCAGCCTCGACGGCGTGGTCCGGTGGTGGCTGCCCGACACCTACGACGGACTCATCGCCAGCCACTCCGGCGACGTATGGTTCTCCTTCTGGCAGTACCAGGGCGACGAACAACTCATCACGCCGGGCATGCCGGTGACATGGGTCGTCGGCGAAGGCGGGCACGGAAAGTACCGCAAAGCGAGCGAAGTCCGGCCGGCACAACCGTAGCCCAGTGTGCGGTCGGTTTGCCGCCGACGACGAGAGCGCCCGACCAGTCAGAACGAGGCTCTACGGCCTGGATATTGGCGAGTTCCCGCGATCGTCGCAATCCTCCCGATCGGGAGGTTGCGGCGACCGAGGGGCTTTCGAGAAGGGTGGAGTTTCCGTGATCAGCTTGTGCGGCTGGTCGGCCGGTACCTCAGGGCCAACGGCTACCCAGGTAAAAGCCGGGCCAGTGCCACAATGGTGTGATGACAGCCGCCAGGTTGGCGCTCTACCAACGGCTCTCGGCGTCCCTGGCTTCGCGCAGCGATGCCGAGCTCGCTGAGCTGGTAGACAGCGGTCGAGTTACGAGCCTGGGTGTGGGCGGCGGTACGGCGCGCATCGACGTCGAGGGCGTGCCGGTGTTCACCAAGCGCATCCCCTTGACCGAACGGGAACTCGCCGAGCCGGGCTCCACAGCGAACCTGTTCGACGTGCCGCTGTTCTGCCAGTACGGCATCGGCGGCCCAAGTTTCAGCGCATGGCGAGAGCTGGCCGCGAACGTCATCGTCACCGACGGCGTTCTGGCCGGTGAGACGCAGGGGTTCCCGGTGCTCTACCACTGGCGGGTACTACCCGGCCGATCGCCGGTCCCAGCTGAACACGCCGACATCGACGCGGTGGTCGCCGCCCAGGGCGGCTACCCCGCCGTCCGGACCCGTCTCGAAGCGCTGGCCGCCGCGCCGTGCAGCCTCGTGCTGTTCTGCGAATACATCCCACACCCGATAGCCGACTGGCTGCGCGAGGACCCGGCCGGTAAGGCCGCCACAGTCGAGCGGCAGTTCTCGGAAATCGTGGCGTTCCTGCGCGATCGAGAGTTGCTGCACATGGACTGGCACTTCGGCAACTTGCGCACCGACATGGAGCGCATCTATCTCAGCGACTTCGGGCTGGCGACCTCGCCACGATTCGACCTGTCAGCCGCCGAGCGCGACTTCGTAGAACGCCACGCCACCCATGACGCCAGCTACTCCTCCATGCGCCTGGTCAATTGGCTGGTGGCCGACGTCTGCGAAGTCCCGATGCCGTCCAGCGGCGGCCCCGTCGCCCGCAACGAATACGTCCGCCAGTGCGCCACCGGCCACATCCCGGACGACGTGCCACCAGCCGTGGCCGCGATCCTGACCCGCCACGCACCTACCGCCGCGAAGATGAACGCCTTCTTCTGGAGACTGTTCGACGGCGACGTCCACGCCGAGTATCCCCGCGTGTGAGGTCCCGGAGGCCTTCTACGTCCTGTTCACTTCTCGCCCTGTACGGCCCTTTGTCGACCCCGGCGCAGGGGCAGCTATTCCAAAGCCAAAGTGTCACCGTTGCCGAATTCAGCCACCACACGCAGCTTTCCTCCGAGCGCACGAACATAGGCTGCCAACGTGCCGAGTTCGGTATGTGACATATCGCCCCGCTCGATATTGGACACCCGCGCCTGCGTGACACCCATCGCCTCGGCGATCTCAGTCTGTGTGCGTGCCTGAGCCTTACGGACCTGCGCCAGTCGGTAAGCCCGCTGCGCGCCTTCGATCTCTCGCTTCGCCTTGGTGACATGCGCCGGATCGATGAGTCCCTGCGCATGCACGTCAGCCTTCACGTCCTTCCAACTACGTGCCATCGTCCTCACTGTCCTTCGCGTCGAGCCATCGTTGATAGCGCTTTTCGGCTAGTGGAATATTGTCGATGTACCACTGTTTCCACTGCCCGGCCTTGTCTCCCGCGACCAGCAGGATCGCCTGACGGTCGGGATCGAAGGCAAAGAGAATGCGGATGTGGGTCGCCAACGGTCGAAGCTCTTTCAGGTGGTGCAGTTCCGACCCTTTGATCCGGTCCGCCAGCGGGCGACCGAGCAACGGCCCCTCGTCGGCAAGCGTGTCGATAGCCGCTTCGACCCGAGCCGCCTGCTCGGCATCGGTTCGGGCCAAGGTGACGAACCACTCTTCCACCTCGTCCGTCAATATCACAGTCCACACGTGCCGAATATAACAGCAGCATTGTACAACAGCTGCATTATATTACCCTCCCGCTTGAAACTCCCTGGAGACGCTGCGGAGAGCAGGTTGGGGTGCCCATCCGCCTCATGTGGAGTGAAGGCAGACCGACCGTCCGCGCTGGTCCCGGCGGCACAGCGCCGTCAGCGGGCCTACCGGTTGATGACGTCACCGAGAGAGTGCTCATGCGGGCCGAGGAACTTGGGATCGTGTTCGGTCTGCATGTCTCACACCGCTTTGGTCGAAGCTATGTGGTCGCGAAGTCAGGCTGCACGCACAGGCGCACCGCGCTCTACTGCCAGGTCGCGGTATCGCGGTCGATGCCGTGGGCGCGCGCGCTGGCGTCGATGATTCGACGGAACCACGCGGCAAGGCCTGCGCGGATGCCGTCATAGTGGGCGGCGAATCCCGGATCGGCCTCGTACCTGCGGCCGAGACAGACCTGCATCTGCCTGGTGAGGGGAAAGTACGAAGCGAAAACTTCACGGTGCCGCTCGACGAGTCGATTCGCTTCCGGGCTTCCAGGCTCGACGCCGGCGTCCATCGCGTCCCCGAGGGCGCGGTCGAACTCGGCCACGGCATCGGCGATGGCCTGCCATTCCTCCGGCCCGCGAGATGCCGCGCGTTCGGCGTACTGCTGCCATTGCGTCGTGTCTCCGTAACGCTCACGAGCACGGGCGGGCCAATCGGGGTCCCACCGGGGGCCGAAGATCGCGGCCTGCTGCTCGACGGTCAGCAGCAGGCCGCGCTCGTGGGCGTCGATCATCCGGTCCAGTCCGGCGCTGAGTCGCTGGAGGCGGTCGATCCGTTCGGCGACCTGAGCACGCTGCGTGCGCAATGCGGCGGGCACGTCTGCGGCCGAATCGTCCAGGATGGCCCGAATCCGGTCCAAGCCGAGTCCGAGCTCGCGGTAGACGACGATGCGGTGCAGTCGTTCCAGATCACCAGCGGTGTAGAGCCGGTATCCGGCAACCGTGCGCAGCGACGGTCGGGCCAGACCGATCTCATCCCAGTGGTGCAGCGCGCGGATCGTCACGCCCAGACGGGCCGAGACCTGACCGACGGTCAGGCCATCGGTGTCAGCGGCATCAGGCATGCTCACCATTGTCGCCGCGACCGGCGCCCGGTGCCCTGATCCCGACGGCCTCGAGGTCCCGCGCCTCCTGACTGTCCGGATCGAAAGGCTTCGCCGCGGTGAAAACGATCCGTGCGTTCTCGGGGGTGATCACCGCGACGTCACGGGTGTTCCAGGGAGTATCCCGTGGACCGTCGACGGAGTCCGGACGCAACGCGCGACAGGCCTCGACAAGAGAATCGACCTGGTTGAGCACGCACGCGAAACTGAAGCTCACCGCCGGTGGCTGCTCCGGAACGCTCTCCACAGGAACGAGAAGTACGTCCTGGAAAGCCCACCTGCGCAGATGCACAACCCTGCCGGGAATACTGAACAGTTCGAAGAACCCGAGCCCACGAGTCCAGAAATCCACCGAAGCCGCCAGATCGCTCGTGGGGATCGTCGCGAACGCGGGCATCCCGTAGATGCCCCGAAACGGCTTCGGCGCAACCGCATCCTGACCGGGCGTGGGGGCTCATCTCGAACGCGTTGTAGTAGTCACTCATGCACCCCACCTTCCAGCCTCACGCGACGTGAGGGTCAAGCCGCCGGAGACATCGCGCTCGAGCCTGCGCCACACCAACCTCTCGGACATCGAAACAGACCGATAGATTCCCGGCTTGCTTGGGGCTTCGCGGGATGCGGCGCCGACACGCTCCGGCATGACACCACGCTGGCAGCAGCCATTCCGATGCGGATGTGGAAGGGTGGGTGCACTTACGAATTCGATTCCGTTGATATCTGATTCGCGTTCTGATGGAGCGAGGAGCGACCTGGTGGAAGCAACGTTCGATGTGGCTGATTCGGTGGGGCATCGCTATCGGGTGGGTGACTACTACGACGTGGGCCGGGAGAAGATCCGCGAGTACGCGCGAGCTGTTCAGGATTTTCATCCGGCGCACTGGAGTGAAGACGCCGCAGGTGAACTCGGGTACGCCGGTTTGGTCGCGCCGACCACGTTCATTTCGACAGCCGCCATGCTGGCCAACCGCAGGCTCTTCGAAACAGTCATCAGCGGCTACGACGTTTTCGTACAAACCGATCAAGTCTTCGAGGCGTACAAGCCGGTGGTCACCGGCGACCGGTTGATCAGCGATGTCGAACTCACCTCGGTTCGCCGCATAGCGGGCAAAGACCTGCTCACCGTCACCAACACTTTCGCCGATCAGACCGGTGAGGTGGTGCAGATCATGCATACGACCGTGGTCGGCATCACCGGTGAGGAAGTCGACGCGGGCATCGGTTCCGCGATCGAACGCGTGATCATGCACGGTATCGATGTGCCCTCGCGAACCGCGGCCTCGGCCGAGCAGAGTGTGACGGACCCGGTTCCGGAGACCAGCCCACGCCTCTCCACGATCTCGCGCACGCGTATTCCGCGCACCGCCATCCGATTCGAGGACGTCGCTGTCGGCTCCGAGCTTCCTGCCCGGATCGTTTCGCTGACGCGGGGTGATCTGGTGAATTACGCAGGGGTCTCTGGTGACGCGAACCCGATCCACTGGCACGACGGTGTCGCCGCGCTGGCGGGTCTTCCTGATGTGATCGCGCACGGCATGCTCACCATGGGCCTCGGCGCAGGGTTCGTCACCGGGTGGCTCGGTGATCCGGGCGCGCTCACCAGGTACGGGGTGCGGCTGTCGAACTACACGGTCGTCGAATCCGTCGCTGCCGGGAGCGTCGAGTTCGCCGGGCGTATCAAGTCGCTCGACCCCGGGACCCGGACCGCTGTTGTCGTCATCGTGGCGAAGTCCTCAGGACGCAAGATCTTCGGCCTCGCCACGGCGGAGGTGCGTCTCGCGTAGGTCGGCTCAACAGGCTTACGCCGGTTGCCGAACGAGAGACTGCCGACGGGCCATGAGGCTCCGTTATTCGGGCGCGTAGAGTCCGGGCTCGAACAGCGCTTTTGCCCCAGCGCGGGTATAGAGCTTCCGCTGTAAGGAACGCAGAATCGAGATCGCTTCAGCGTCACGTATTCCGTTGACGAGTTGGAATTCGACGCCGGCGCCGAATAAGTCACTGCCGAAAGCCAGTTCACTCAGAAAAAGCACTCTGGCCGTCTCGACCTCGGTCAACACGGTTCCGTCGCGGACAGCGCGGCGGAGCCTGGCGGTTTCGTCATCAAACCGATCTCGATCGGCGAACCCCAGTGCACGCACTGGGATCGGCGCGTTCGCCGAGACTCCCACCCAACTGGCAAGAGCCCCGTCCACGAAATCGCGTTCCGCGGGGCTCAGGTTCGACATATCGAATTCCAACAGCAACGTTTCTCGCGCCTGAGACGCCTACGATGTCGTCTGCCCTAGGCTGTGCCCGACTGCGGATCCATCCAACATCCCATCGACCTGATCGGCGTCCAAGGACGCGACTTCATCCATCTGTGCTGGTAACCCGGCCAATGCTTGCCCTGCCGTCCGTAGGCGCTCCGGATTGACGTCGAACACAACAACCCCCGCTTCAACTCGGTCCTCGACCGGCTCCACCCACCCTAGTTCACCGTGTCAGCAAGTCATCGCGAACCTCTGACCCCACATTTCTCTCGGACACAAGGAAGCTCTAGCGGTCCAGGGTTTTGCTTCGCACGGCTGGACGACGAACGTGCGTGCCCCGGAAGGCGGACCGGCCACGCGCATCGACCCGCGGCGCAGTTTTCTGCGCTACGAGTCGATGTGGGAGGTGTTCAGCAGGAGGGTGCGGGGTTCAAATGCCCGCGCTGCCGGTGGATGGTCGCGCCCTGCGCAGTTCACAGGCCAGTTGGTCGGCATCGGGTCGGTCCTCGCCGGAGCGGGCGCAGCCCTGCGAGGTGTAGCCCTGTCGGTCATAACCCCAACGGTCATAACCGTAATGGTCATAACCCCAACGGTCGTAACCCCAGATATCGAAGCCGTCGGGGCCGTAAGGATCCTCTGGCTCAGCGGGTTTCGGAAATGATGGGGTCGTCACGGGCGGTTCGGTGGTGACCGGCGGAGTGGTGGTGACCGGCGGAGTGGTGGTGACCGGCGGAGTAGTGGTCACCGGCGGAGTAGTGGTCACCGGCGGAGCGGTCGTTACCGGCGGAGCAGTGGTCACCGGCGGCGCGGTCGTCACGGGCACGGTGGTGACCGGTGCGGTAGTAACCGGGCTTTGATCAGGGGTTGCGAATGCCGGTATGACAAGCGCGGCCGGAACAAGCGCGACCGTCCCGGCGACTGCCGCCAGCAGGACCGACTGCCTAACGGTGCGCCAACTTCTCCTCCACTGCGACATTGTTGACCTCCAACGCGAAACGAGCGCGCTCACCGCACCCGAGTCCCCTATCGGTCGAAAGTCCAAATTTTGTTACAAGTAAGTGTCTTTCGCGCCTCCTACTTCATGAAGCTTGTGAGCACTGAGGAGGTCCCGGTCGTACACGTCCATGTACCTGGTGACACGATCGTGACCAGCGTCCCGAGCTGGGGTGTCGTAAATTCCTTCCAGCCGCCCGAAACGTGGGGGTCGAGCCGCCGGGGACATCGCTCGAGCCTGGGGTCACAGTGGCCTTGTCCTTTCATCAGCCCATGCGGAGGTAAGGCCAGCGGACCTCGAGTCGGACCGATAGGAGCTACGAGCGGTTGTGTGCCACAGTTGCACCTTGTGGACCACCACGATGTCGCCGCGATCCGGAGCCAGGCTTCCCTGGCAACACCGATGACGCTGCGTGTCGCGGTGACCCTGGAGCTACCGGACCGGCTGCGTGGTGGCGGCACCAGCGCCGAGCTTTTGGCGGCCGAACTCGGCGTCCCCCAGGTCGCGCTGGAGCTGCTGCTGAACCATCTCGTGGCCTTGGGCATCGTCGAGCACTCGCCCACCGGGTACCGCACCACCGACTACGGCCAAGCCTTGTGCGCAGACGCGGGCAATGGCTTGATCAACCTGCTGCACCTGGACAAGGCCGGCGGCCGGGCCGAACTCGCGTTCGCCGAGCTGCTGCACAGCATCACCACGGGGCGAGCCGGTTACACCCGCCGCTACGGACAGGACTTCTGGGCCGACCTCCACCAACACCCACACCTGCGGGATTCGTTCGACCAGCAGATGATCGACCGGTTCACCGACCAAATCCCTCGTATCGTCACCGGAGTCGACTGGACTCGATTCCCGACCATCATCGACGTGGGCGGCGGTCGGGGCGCCCTGCTCGCCGCGATCCTGGCCGCCCATCCCGGCATCCGCGGACATTTGATCGAGCTCGAACCCACTGCCACCGCAGCGGCACGCGCCTTCGCCGCCCATGGATTCGGCGACCGGGCTCGGGTCAGCGCAAGCAGCTTCTTCGAGCCCTTGCCACAAGGAGCACACGCCTACCTGTTGTGTGACATCCTGCACGACTGGGACGACGACCATGCGCACCGCATCCTCGCCCGCTGCGCCGAAGCAGTCCACCCCGACGGTCGGATCCTGATCATCGAACCGGTCGGAGGCCGCCACGCCGGCACCGAATTCGACCTGGCCATGCTCGTGATCTTCGGCGGCCGCGAACGGCGCGTCGAGGAATTCCGCACGCTCGCCTCGGCTCACGGCCTGACCCTCGACACCGTGACCGACCTGACCGAACAGCGCTGCCTGCTGGAGCTGCGCCTCGACCGATGACCGGCCTAGCTCTGGCGAACGGAGTCAATCCGTGGGGGATTGATCCCGATACTGGTCTACGAGGTGCTGGTAAAAGCTGTTCTCCGGCGCTTCCAATGAGATGGCTCGCAGGCGGACCGTGACCTTCCGGCCGACTACTGTCGAGTATCCGTCTTCATCGATGCCGAGATCCGCTACGACCGCTGATACCAGTTCGTCCAACTCCTCGTCAGTCGCATAGACGCCAAGACGGCATTCAACCGGTACGCGCGCCAGGTCGTACGCGTCGCCCCACGCGCGCTGAGCGAACTCGTCGACCGCCGTGACCGGCCCGAAGCTGGTGAAGCACGGGATACGGTTCGCCCGGCGGATCCGGTGGGTGCTCTTCTCGAGCGCCAGCGCGACGGGGTGGATTCCCTCACCGTCGAGGGCGCCTGGCCCGGTCGCGTCCGGCAACCCGAGTTCTACCGCGAACTCCCACACCTGGTGTTCGTCGTCGTGCAGATACAGCATTCCGCTAATTCTTCGATGAACTCGACGCGGCAGTGGCCAGGAACCCGATTGTCGCTATCTCACCGGCCCTGGGTGGCGATGAACGCCTGGACGGCGTCGAGGAACTCCGGGCCGCCCGCGATGTAGCCGCCGACGGTTGCGCCGATCAGCGCGCCAACGGGGACGCTGACGCCCCAGATCAGGGGCATGCACGCGCCGAGGAGGCCGCCCACGATGGCGCCGCCGACCACGCCGGGCAGGTTCTTGTTGACCTGCTCCTTGAGCCGGTCGTAGGAGCTGATGTCCTGCGGTTGCGCGATATCCGCCGGTGTCGAGGTCAGTGTGCGATCGTCCGCGCCGACGGGCTGGTAGTCGATGCCATGGTCCGAAACGACAGTCGCGTCCACCGCAATCACCGCGGTCGACTGTTCCGTGACGACCGGTTCCGCATGGGCGGTGGCCGCGGCTATACCCACGGCCGAGATGGCCAGGAAAACGGCAGCGGTGATCTTCTCGAGCTTCATCTTCGAATCCCTCCACTCAGCTGCCCCGGATGGGCGGACCGAATCAGACCTTAGGCGTCGAAGTCAAAAGTGTGGGTAAGCCACACGCAGTTCGAAGTCACCGGGCCCGCAGTTGGGCACCGGCCCTAGCCGCGATAAATCTCGACGTAAGCGTTGGTCGCCACCGCGACAACACCGGGGCCCATTCCGGTGCATCCCGTGGTGATGCGCTGACCGGTCGGCGTGAAGGGGTAGCTGAGCGCTTGGTAGGAGCCGATGCCGTACTGGGGGAACGGCCCGCTGGCGTAGAGGCCGAAGCAGTCGACATGCAAGACGTAGTTGCTTCCACCGTCGGGTTGGCAAGTCGCCGACGCACCGAAAAGATCGCGCCCGACGACGCAATCCTGCGGCGCCGCTTGGGCGGTCCCGGAACCGACAACAGCGACGAAAGCCAGGCCCGAAATACCAGCGGCCGCGACGCGTACGGCGGCAGTAATAACATTCCTCATGAAAATGCCTCCTGTTCCACGGTGCTCTTCGACCGTCGACGGCCGGATGTTACGGCTGCCGGCTCTGAAACCGGCAGAGGCGCTTAGGTACTGCGGCCAATACACTGCACGCATGCGACGACCGCGCGCCATGGTGCTCGATGAGGTGTGGCGCAAGCTCGAGGGTGTCGAACCGCTCAGCGGCCCGCACGGGGGTCCGCTGCGCCGGACGGTGAAGCTCGTGCTCGACCCGTTGGTGATCCGGCCCGTGCAGCATCCGTCGTGCGCGGGGCCGATCCTGACGGCCGACGGCGCGGTGTTGCTGGAGGCGCGCATCCAGGCGGCGGCCGATGTGCTGCGCGCGACGGCGGCTTGGTTCACGGTGCTCAAGCAGGTGCGGCGAACATTGCGGATCACCGAGGGGCACCCGCAGGATCTTTACTTCCAGCGCTGTTTCGAGCTGGCGACCACCTCGGGCATACCGGATCCGGCGCGGGCGCGCGCGGTCGCGGAGGAGGCGTTGCGCGAGATCCACGAGTACACGGCGGGGCGCACCACGCAGGCGCTGAAGGAGTACCTCACCGACCACACCAGGGAACGCGAGCTGGCCGGGTTGCTCGATCTGGCCTGGCGACGGCGTCCGCTCACCGGCCCGGCGAGCGCCGACCACGACGCGGAGGTGGACGAGCTGCTGGAAGCCTGCGCGGCGGCACGGCTCGGCGCGGACGCCGACGGACAACGGGCCCTGGACCGGCTGGTCGCGGCCAACGCCGGTACGCACACGGGAATCCGGCTGTGGGGGGAGGCGTCCGCTCAGGAATTGGGGCTGACCACGCATTCGGTGCCGCTGCGCCCCGAGATCGGCTCCTCCGCCTCGAAATCGACCCTCGGGCTCCCGTTCGATCGCACCGTGTACGAGCGGGTGTTCACCGTGTTGCAGGCGTCCACCGAACGCGCGGAGCTGCCACCGATACCGGAGCTGGTCGACGCCGAGATCGCCCGCAGTTGCGCACCCTGGGCGCTGCTGGACGAATCGCTGCGCGTGACAGCGACGGCGGGGACCGCGCTGGCGACCGGCTTGGCGCCCATCGAGCACCGCCGCGGCCCGTCGACGGGCCGAACGCGTCTGCGTCCGGCCGGAACAGGCACAACGCCATCCACGGCGCACCAGGTGGTCAACAGCCGCTGGCAGCGGGAAGCCTATGTGTTGCAGGCGCGGCGGCTGGTGGTCTCGGCCGAGCCGCCGACCGGTCCGCTGGCCGCCATCGCCAGGGAGCTGATCACGCCGTGGCAGCCCTACCTGCGGCGATTGTGGGTTCGGCTGCACGGACGTGATGTCAGGGAGTACGCGATCCACGATCCGGACGAGCTGTGGGATCTGCTCGACGGCGTGGCGCGTTCGGTCATCCTGGACCATCGCACGCGGGTCAAGCGGGCGCTGAGCGTGCGGGCCAGCGCGGGTGAGCCGGACGCGGCGGAATCGAAGGCGAGCTGATGAGCACCGTACGCATCCGCCGCCGCGACGCCCTGTGGATCATCGCACCGGACGACGCTCCGACCGTCGTGGACGACGCGGCCGGGGTGGACGTGCTGGTGCTCGAGGTGGCGGGCGGGCACTTGACCTGGAGCCTGCTCAGCGAGCAGGTGACACCGGCGGCGGTGCTCGACGACGTAGCCCTCGCCCAGGAGTGGATCTGGGCGGTATACGGCGAGGAGGTAGCCATCGCCCTCGACGAATCCACCGGCGGCGAAGGCGAATACCCGGCCGAGCCCGCCCTGCCCGACCTCGCCGCGCGCGCCCGGCGGCTCGGCTACGCCCGCTGGGCGGCACGCTGGTGGCCCGCCTCGACCCTGGACGGCATCGCCCCGCTGGACGAAGGCCTGCTGGAAGACGAGATAGCCGCCCTGAGCGAGGAATGCGAGCTGATCGTCGACGGCGCCGACGCGGTCCCCGAGCAGCGCACGGCCGCAGCGACACTCGGCCGGGCGGAGGACTACGCGCTGGCCGCAGGCCCGGCCACCATCGTCGCCCCCGGCGCTCTCGTTTTGGCCAGAGGCACCGCGGGCTGGGACTGGCAGCGCTGTCCACCGGGCTTGCTCGACGCCTCGGAAAGCGCCGTGTCCTGGGAAGTGGTGCGCGAGGACGGGTCGACGATCGTGCGGGTGAGCGCTGTCGCCGCCCCGCTCTCTCCGGCGGACATCCCGGCGCACCTGCATCCCCGCGCCGGAATTCGCACCCCCGCCGACGCCGCCGACGTGCCGCTGATCCGCGACGGCGAACTCTGGCGGGCGGAGACCGCGGCCCCGGCCGGTGCGGAAGCGGGCGTGACCGTGCGCGTCTACGTTCCCGGCGTCGGCGTGGACGAACCGGAGCCGGACGCGGCGAGCAGGCGCGCGCGGATTCGCGACCTGGTCACGGCACGGCTGCACCGCGCCGACGACGCGTCCGGCAACCCCGCCGACTCGCTCCTGCTGGCGGAAATCGCCGCTGCCGCGATGGATTCGGATTTCTGACATGGCCGAGGAGACTCCGGACGACGGCCGGGAACTGCTCGCAGCGGGCGCCGCCGCCTACACCAGCGGGGACCCAGCCGAGGCGAAGCGCCGGTTCGAGGACGCCGCCGAACGAACCACCGGCGACATCAGACTCGGCGCGCTCATCAACGCCGCGAGCATGGCCGACGAACTCGGCGACCACGCCGCCGCACTCGCCCTCTACCGTTCCGCGCTGGCCGAGATGCCGGAGCACGCACCGCGATTGCGCCCGAACGCCCTGGTCAACATGTCGCAGGCGCTTCAGCATCTCGGCGACCTCGACGCGGCGCAGGCGGCGCTGGAGCAGGCGCGAGCCTTGCTCGCCGACAACACCGACACCGATCTCGGCGTGCTGCGCGTGGCCTGCCTGCTCTCGCTCACCGCCGTCGCGTTGCACCGGCAGAACTGGGCCTACGCCGTCGAACTGGCCACCGAATCACTGGACGCAGCACGGCGATTCGCACCGCAACTGGCCGGCCATCCGCTGATGAATCTCGCCGCCGCGTACTTCGAGACCGGACGCCGCGATCTGGCCGTGGATTTCGCGCGGCAGGCGCTGGCCGCGTTCGAGTCCGCGGGGGATCGCAACGCGGTCGCCGAGACCGAACAGAATCTCGCCATCATGCTCGTCCGCCTCGAGCGGTATGACGAGGCCGAGGCCCCGCTGCGCTCCAGTCAGGCGTATTTCGAGCAGGCCGGATTGGGCCACCGGGCCGGAGTCGGCCTCAAGACCATGGGCTTTCTCGCCGAGGGCCGCGGCGATCTGGCGGGCGCGCAGGACCTCTATCAGCGGAGCCTGACGTATTTCGGCGCGTCCGGAGCCGTCCTCGATGCGGCCGACCTGCGCATTCGCTCCGCCACCGTGGCGTTCAAGTCCGGACAGGCCGCGCAGGGCGAGCAATTGCTGGCCGCGGCGTTCGCGATCTATGCCGAACGCGGCCTCGGCCTGCACTGCGCCCAGCTGGATTTCTGGCACGCGACGCTGCTGGAAGCCGCGATCGACGCGACCGAGCCGCCGCAGGCGGAGCTGCTCGCGCGCGCCGTCGGCATCGCCGTGCCCGCTGCCCTTGCCATCGACGCGGTGCGCCACACCTTGCCGAACGGCACGCAGCGAGAGCAGTGGAACCGGCAGATCGCCGCCCCCGCGATGCGGTTGGCGTTCCGCTTCGCCTACCTTTCCGGCAACGGCGTGCTCGTGACCGATCTGATCGAAACACAATGCGCTGGAACCACCCTCGCTCTCGATCGCACCGAACCGGAAACTCCAGCTCGGCTCCCACTCGATCTGTTGGACCCACCGGAGGACTTCGCCGATCATCCCGGCAGCGCCGCTCTGCAACTGGGCGCCGCCCTGGCCGAGGTCGCGGCCGGTGCGGGTCTGCCGGTCGCGCCGCCGCCGCGCCTGGCACTGGCCGCGGAAGGGCGGATCGCGCTCGCGCCGTTCATCGCCGCCGCCGAGCAGCGCTACGGCCGGGTGATCCGCGACGAGCGGGTGCTGACGGTATGACGCGACCGACGGTGCTGGTCCGCATGGCGGACGCGGGCGACATCTACGTGTCGTGGCGATGGGTCGAGGAAAGCTCCCCGCGCGGCGCGGGCATGCTTCCGCAGGACGCGGCGATGCGGGCGGTGGAACTGCTCACCGGCGCGCTGCCGCGTCCCGCCGAGCCGGGCGGTCTCGAGCGGGCGCTCACCACCGGCGCGTTCGCCGATTACGAGCGGGAATACGACGTGGCACAGGAACTTTCCCGAGCGCTGTTGCCCTACGGGTTGGCCGCGCAACTCTACGACCTGTGGCAGCGCGGTGTGCGCCCGCATATCCGGCTGCAACCGTCACCACGCGTCGCCCAGGTTCCGTGGGAACTCATCGCGCCGGATCGCGATGTCCGGCTGATCGACATCGCCGACGTGAGCCTGCTGGCCCCGGCGAGCGTCGGGCAAGCGCCAGGACGGGTCGCGCGCACCTGGACCGAGACCGAAGGGCATCCGGTCGTCGCGGTGCTCGACCCGCGCATTCCCGGTTTCCGCGCCGATTCGACGCTCGGCTCGGTGCTGGGCCGGATGACCGCCGAAGCCCCGCTAGCGCGACGAATCGCGAGTTACGCCGCGAACGACCGCTTGCGGCCCGCGGTATCGAACCCGGTCGAGGCGTTCCGGCGCACGGATGTCGATCGCGACTGGCTCGGCTCCGTCCTGCGCGCGGGCGCGAGCCGCTTGCTCTACGTCGGGCACGTCACGGCCGCCGCGCCCGAATCCGGCCGCAGCGAGGACGCCGAACTGCACCTCGCCTGCGCCGCCGATGCCGTCGGCTTCGCCGAACCATCCCGCACCCACCGGCCGCTCTCGGCCAAAGACCTGCTGCTCGGCACGCACACCATCGCCACGGAACCGGTTGCCGGAGCGCGGCTGTGGCCGATGCCGAGCCGGGTCGCGCTGATCGCCTGTGAGAGCGGCGGCGATCTGCGGTTCAGCGAGGCGCTCGGCCTGACCGCCGCGATGATCACCGGCGGCGCGGAACTGGTCACCGCCAGCCGGTGGCCCCTGCCCACCGATTTCGCCTTCCAGCGCATCGCGGGCGCACCGGCGCGGGCCCAGCCGCTCCAGGAGGCCGTCTGTGCCATCGACGCGGCACACGAGCGGCCCGACCCGGTGACCGCCATCGCCGCATGGCAGCGCGACCGCCTCACCGCGTGGCGCGAGACCGGCCGGATCGAGCATTCCCCGGTGCTCTGGGCGGCCTTCGCCACCGTGTGCGCCTGACTCGGGCAAACCATGCCGCGCGGTCTCCATATACCGGTCTACGTGCGGTTATTCCGCGTGGGTGGCTGAAAAATGGGTAACGCAACTACTGCGCAAACCGACACTCAGCATCGAACGTGTGGATAAGCTCGAACGCCGTCACCCACCACGATTCGCGATCAGGAGAAGCAGTTACACCAGTCGGATGACCGCCTCGACCGGCCGCTGAGGAGCCCACCAATGCGTTACTACGCCGTCTACGACAACGACGGAAACCTCGCCACCATCCTCGGACAACCCGACGACGCACCCCCGCTGCGCCCCACCGCCTTCCATCGGGGGCAACGGCTCACCGAACTGGCCCTACCGGACGGGGCAGTAGACCCCGCCGACCCGGACAGCCTGACCGCTCTGCTCGACCTGTTCGCCGAGCGGCGAGTCGAGGCGACGGCCGCCCGCGCCGACACGGGCGCGCGCCGCTAGCTTCACACGCGCGTGAGGGCGACCACCGGGATCACCCGGGACGTCTTCATCTCGTGTTCGGCGAAGAACGGATAGGTCCGCTTGAGCATCGCCCAGGTGCGGGCGCGATCGTCACCGGTCAACGGGGTGGCCAGCGCCGGAAAGCTCTCCTCGTCCGCCTCGACGGTGACCCGCGAGTCAGCCCGCAGGTTCGCATACCAGTCGGGATGTTTCGGCGCTCCGATGTTGGAAGCGACGATGAGCAGGCGGTCGCCGTCGCGATGGAACATCAGCGGGGTGGTGTAGGGGGCGCCGGTTCTGCGGCCGATCGTGGTGAGCAGGATCAGACGGTCGCGCCGCATGCCATCGATCTCGCCGCCCGCTCGGAACTGAGCGATGGCTCGCCGATTGACTTCCTTGACGTCCACGGTTCACCTCCCTTGCCTGTGGGGACGAGGCTCAGCTTTCCCTCCGGCCGCATACCGTGTCCGGGAAACGCCGGGATCGGTGGCGGCACCGGCGCATTCATCCGCGATGGGCGAGCAGGTGCTGGAGCAGCAGCCGGGTCAGCGCCTCCGGCGCCTCTTCCGGGACCCAGTGCGAGACGTCCTCGAGCATCTCGAATCGGTACGGGCCGGAGACGTATTTCTCGGTGGCCAGCGCCGCGGTGGAGCCGAAGGCCGCATCCTCGGTGCCCCAGACGTACAGGGTGGGAACGCACGCCGGGCCGGTCGGACCGGCGAGGTCCATGGCGCGATACCAGTTCAACGCGGCGGTGAGCGCGCCGGGCCGCGACAACCGGCGCACGTAATACTCGACGTTTTCCTCCGGGATCTTCCACTCGAAGATCCGGCGCAGCGCGGCGGCGTCGTCGGCGAGCAGAGTCCGCTCCGCGGTGCGCGGCTGCCGGAGGGCGATCACATGATGTGACCGCTGCGCTTGATCCTCGTCCTCGGCTATCGCCTGCTGGAGTGCGGCGGGATGGGGATGCGACACCGCGCTGAACGTGCGGACCCGCTCGGGCAGTTCCGCCGCCATTGTCCATCCGACCCGCGCGCCGCAGCCGTGGCCGATCAGGTCGAAGCGCTCCCAGCCCAGCGCGTCGGCTATCGCGACCACGTCGCCGACCAGTTCCTCCAGTCGATAGTCGGCGGCTCGCTCGGGCCGCACCCCCGGCGAGTAACCGCGTTGGTCGGGCGCGACGACGCGGCACCCACCGCCGCCGAGCACGCGGAGCTGAGACTCCCACTCGCGCGCGCCTTCGGGGAATTCGTGCAGCAACAGCACTTCCCGGCCGGCGGGATCGCCTGCGGCAAGTACGTCGAAGGTGCCGGCCTCAGTGCGAATCTCGTGTTCTTCGATCACCCGCCCGACTCTAGAACCGGGCACCGACGCGCGTCAGTGCTCGTCGAAGTGTCCGTCGTGAGCGGCGTGGCGGTGGCCCTCGTGCACATAGTCGACATGGTCGCCGTGCTGGACGGCCTCGTGGCCGCAGTTGGGGCCGTGCTGGTGCGGGTGATCGCGGCACTCGGTGTGCTCGGACCGCTCGCACTCGTCGTAGTGACCTTCGTGTTCGCGGTGCAGATGACCATCATGGGCGTAGTCGATGTGATCGCCGTGCTGGAACGCCGTGTGCCCGCAGCCGGGGCCGTGCACATGATCGTGGCCGGTGTGCTGAGCGTGTGCTGTGGTCATCGAACTTCCCTCTTTCCTGGCGCGGATAGCTGGAATCGTGATGACAAATACATTAGCAGATGCGCATCAATGAAATTGCCCTGCGCGTGCTGGCTCGGCTCAGAGCACCTGGGAAAGGAACCTGCGCAGGCGCGGAGTCTGCGCGTCGTCGAACAGCGCGTCGGGCGTGCCGGTCTCCACCACCTGCCCCTGATCCATGAACACCACGCTGTCGGACACCGTGCGCGCGAAACCCATCTCGTGGGTCACCACGACCATCGACATACCGCCGGAGGCCAGGTCGGCCATCAGGCCGAGCACGCCCTTCACCAGCTCGGGGTCCAGCGCCGAGGTGGCCTCGTCGAAAAACATGATCTCCGGCCGCATGGCCAGCGCCCGCGCGATCGCGACGCGCTGCTGCTGCCCACCGGACAGGTTCGCCGGACGCGAATCGGCCTTGTCGGCCAGACCGACGATCTCCAACTGCTCTACGGCCACCGCGCGCGCCTCGTCCTTGGACAGGCCGCGCAGCTTGCGCGGGCCGAGCGCGACGTTGTCCGCGACGGTCTTGTGCGGAAAGAGGTTGAAATGCTGGAACACCATGCCGATGCGCTGACGCAACCGGTCCGGATTCTCGGTGAGCACGGACTTGCCGTCCAGCAGCACGTCGCCCTGGTCCGGCTCGTACAACCGGTTCAGCACCCGCAACAGCGTCGACTTGCCCGACCCGGACGGCCCGATGACGGTGACGGTCTTGCCCGCGTCGACGTGGATATCGATGCCGCGCAGCACGTGGTTGTGCCCCAGCGTCAGATGCAGTCCGGTACCGGTGAGGGAGGCACTCATCTATCCGCGCCCTTCCGTGATCGTGGCCGCCTCGACCTGGTCGATCGGCCGGTCGGGTCGTCCGGTCCGCATCCGGCGGTCGATGTAGTTCACCAGGTGGGTGAGCGGGATGGTGAGCAGCAGATAGACCAGTCCGGCGGCCACCAGCGGCGACAGATTGCCGGTCTGCGCGTTGAGATCGCGTCCGACGGCGAACAGCTCGCGCTGGGTGGCGAGCAGGCCGAGGAAGTAGATCAGCGAGGAATCCTTGATCAAGGCGATGAACTGGTTCATCAGAGCTGGCAGAACCCGGCGCACACCCTGCGGGATCACCACCAGCGTCATCGCCTGGCGGTAACCGAAGCCGATCGCGCGCGCCGCCTCCAACTGTCCGGCCTCGACCGATTGGATGCCGGAGCGGAAGATCTCGCCGATGTAGGCCGAGGCGAGCAACGCCAGCGCGACCGCACCGAGCCAGTACGGGTTGTTGCCGGTGAGGTTACGCACCACCGGACCGACGCCGAGACCGATCAGCAGGATGATCACCACGGCGGGCAGGCCGCGGAAGATGTCGGTGTACACCCGCGCGGGCCAGCGCAACCAGCGGGTCCGCGAAATCCCCGCGACCGCGAGCAGCATGCCGATGACGGTGCCGAGCGCGCCGGAGACCACCGCCAGGATCAGCGTATTGAGCAGCCCGGTCTTGAACAGGTCGGGGAACGCCTTGCGGTACAGCGACCAGTCGAAGAACGTGTCCTTCAGCTGCCGCACAGTGGATTTCGGCGCGTTCTGTTCCGTCTCGTCCTTCTGCTTGCCCGCGGCGAGCGCGGCGAAATCCGGCAGCTGCGGCGCGGGCGCGGCCCGCGACCCCGGCTTCCACCCCGGCGGCAGCTCCCGTGGTACCCAGTCGGTGTAGAGCTTGGCGTAGGTGCCGTCCGCGATCACCGCGTCCAAGCCGCTGTTGAGCGCGTCGATCAGCGGCTGATTGCTCTTGGCGACCGCGTAGCCGACGAAATTGTCCAGGCTGAAGGTGTTCTGCGACACCGAGGTGCCGTCACCCGGCTTGATCGCTCCTTCGGCTTGGGCCGACGGGGCCACCCAGGCGTCCACCTGGCCGGACTTCAGGTTGGCGTAGGCGGTGTTGTAGTCGGGGAACTTCACCGGGTCCAGATGCAGCTGGTTCACCACGAACTCGTCCTGCACGGTGCCCTGCACCACCGCGATCCGCGTGCCACGGTTCAGGTCGGCGAACCCCTTGATCGCGCTGCCGCTCGGCACCACCAGCGAGAAGTATCCGAAGTCGTATCCGTTGGTGAAGCCGACCAGCTGGCGGCGCGCGTCGGTGGTGGTGATGTTGGACGAGCCCACGTCGAAACGGCCGCCGGACACCTGGGCGAGCAGCCCGGCGAACTCGGTGCCGGAGAACTCCACCTGCAGGCCGAGCTTGGCGCCGATCGCCTTCAGCAGCTCGTTGTCGAAGCCGGTGAACGTGCCCTGCCGGTCGACGCAGATGCTCGGCGGCGCGTCCGACAGCGTGCCGACGCTCAGCTTGCCCGGCGTGATCAGGCCGAGTTTCGAGACATCGATCGAACTCAGCGGCGCGGTGGTCGCGGTGGTGTAGCGGTCGCTACCCGCTGCGGCCGATGAGGCCAGGTTGGTCGGCGCGGCGGAGGCGGCGGCCGGGCCCGGCGGTGCGCAGAGGTTGCGCTCGGTGGCCGCGTCGTCGGAGCCGGAACCGCACGCCGTCGCGCTGAGACCGACGGCAAGCAATAGCACGGCGATCAACGCACGAGACCGCACAGCGGGCAGAACAGCCATGACGGACAACCTTAACCACGGAAATCTGCTAATCAGCAGCTACCCCGAGACCGGGAGCGCGGGAAGCCATGCCGCCGTGACCGGTCGAGAGTTTCGATCACGCTGATTCGAACTCCACCCCGCCGCCGCGCAACAGTCGGCGCTCAGGCCAGTCCGCTCACCGGTTCCGGGTTGACCTCGTCGCGCCAGCGCACGGCCTTCGCGACCTCGCTCAGGTCGTAGTCCGGACCGCTCGTCCCGATGGTGAAGGTGGTCACGCCCGCCTCGACGAAAGCGGAAGCCTTCTCCAGCCCCGGCCACTGCACCGAACGCTCGATGCGCGCCTGGTCGGTGCCGACGGCGGCGCAGTGCTCGGCGAGCACCTTGTTCTTGTGCGCGATCACGTCCAGATCGGCGAAGGTGTGCCACATGTCGGCGTACTGCGCGACGAGCCGCAAGGTCTTCTTCTCGCCACCGCCGCCGATCAGGATCGGCAGGTCGCGGGTCGGGCGCGGATTGAGCTTCGGCAGCCGGGCGCTGATCCTGGCGAGGGTCTCCTTCAGCAGTTCCAGCCTGCTGCCAGGGGTGCCGAAGTCGTAGCCGTACTCGTCGTAGTCCTTCTCGAACCAGCCCGCGCCGAGACCGAGGATGAGCCGCCCGCCGCTGATGTGGTCGACGGTGCGCGCCATGTCGGCCAGCAGATCCGGATTGCGGTAGCCGCCGCCGGTGACCAGCGCGCCGATCTCCACCCGCTCCGTCTGCTCGGCGAACGCGCCGAGCATCGTCCAGCACTCGAAGTGCGCGCCGTCGGGATCGCCGGTGAGCGGATAGAAGTGGTCCCAGTTGAACACGATGTCGACGCCCGCGTCCTCGCATCGCAACACCGCGTCACGAATGAGCCGGTACTCCGGCGCGTGCTGCGGCTGTAGCTGAACTCCGATACGAACTGGACGACTCATGGCATTCTCCTCGTCGATCGGTCCCGTCCCCGCCCCGAGGCTACCGGCGCGGTGGGGGTTCCCGCAGCCGCCGCATGATGCTTCCGGCTCGTCCCGCGCGCGTCAGGCGCACCTCCGCCTTCGCTCCGGCCATGCGCGGCCGAGGACGGACTACGTCCGGCTGTGCCCACTATGCGTACCTCCGCCTTCGCTCCAGCCATGCGCGAGCTGGAGACGGACTACGTCCGCACCATTAGGTTGGGACGCGATGCCGAGCCCGGCGGAGGGAGGTGTCGTCAGTGGCCGACGGCGAGAACGAGGTGGTTCGCGCGGTCGTCTCGACGATGCTGCGCGGTCGCGACCAGTTGATCGCCGAGCTGTCGGCAGTGATGCGCGCGCAAGTCGCGGCGCTCGACTTGGACACCCGGCTGCGGGGGCTGTTCGAGGCGGGCACCACCGACAATTTGATGTCCGTCCTCGACTTCGTGCAGAACGACGCCGCCGAGCACGATGTGCATGCCCCGGCGCGGGCGCTGGTGTACGCGCGCACGCTCGCTCAGCGCGACGTCCCGCTGTCGGCGCTGATCCGGGCGTACCGGGTGGGGCACGCCGGATTCCTCGACATCGCGATGCGCTACGCCGTGGAGCTGGGTGGCCCCGACAGCGCGGCGGCCATCATCCGGATGGTCCATCGCTCCTCGGTGTACATCGACCGGGTGTGCGAACAGGTCGGCATCGCCTACGAGCAGGAACGCGACCGGTGGGTCGGCAGTCGCGGCGGTCTGCGCCAGGAATGGGTCGCGCGGGTGCTCGACGGATCGGCCGACGACATCGCCCAAGCGGAGCAAGTGCTGGGTTATCCCTTGTCGGGGCGACACGTCGCGGTGAACGCCTGGACCGAGCCCCAGCTTTCGGCGCGGGCCGCGGCGGACGTCCTCGATGCCGTGCGCGCGGCGCTGGTCCCGCTGCTCGGCCACCCGCGCCGGGCGCTGTTGGTGCCGACCGACGAACGCGAAGTCCGGCTGTGGTTCTCGATCGCTCGGGACACGACCATCGATGCCGAGGCCATCCAGCGGGCCTTGTCGGCGCTGGCCTTGCCGGTGCGCGTGGCGGTGGGCGGCTGCGGCAGCGGTGTCGCGGGATTCCGGCGCAGCCTGCGCCAAGCCGACCGGGTGCGCGAACTCGTGCTGCTGGCGGGTCCCGGCGCGCCCCGTGCGGTGGCGCACGAGCAGGTGGCAGCCGTCGCGCTGCTCGGCGCCGACATCGAGGAACTGCGCCAGTACGTGGCCGACTGCCTGGGTGAGCTCGCCACCGACAACCAGCGCAATCTCTGGCTGCGCGAAACCCTGCGCGTCTTCCTCGCCAACAACCGCAGCTACGCCGCGGCCGCCGAGGAACTGGCCGTGCACCGCAACACCGTCCAATACCGGGTGCGGCAGGCGCTCGACTTGACCGGCCACACCTTCGATGATCACGACCGCACGCTGCACCTGCACCTGGCGTTGCAGGCTGCCCGCTGGTTCGGACCGGCGGTGCTGCGACCGTGCCCGGCCTGACGCTTCCCTTTGTGCGGTGGGCACGAAAGTTGTACGAAGTTTCAGCACCCGCGAATATGGTCCACATCACATGCCGGTTCGTACGATTTCCGCGAATGCGCAGTTCAGATGAGGAGAAGCCGCTGTGTCAACGCTGGAAACCGTGCGCGGACCGATCGATGCCGCCGATCTCGGAGTGACGCTGATGCACGAGCACGTCTTCGTGCTCACCGGAGACGTCCAGCAGAACTACCCGGCCGAATGGGGCTCCGAGGACGAACGCATCGCCGATGCCGTCCGGCGGTTGCGAGTCGCCTACGACGCGGGAGTACGCACGATCGTCGACCCGACGGTGGTCGGGCTGGGCCGCTACATCCCGAGGATTCAGCGGATCGCCGAGCAGGTGCCGCTGAACCTGGTGGTCGCCACCGGTATCTACACCTATGGCGATGTCCCCTTCTTCTTCCACTACCGCGGCCCGGCGTTGAACGACATCGTCGGCGCGCAGGTCCCCGATCCGATGGTCGACATGTTCGTCGGCGACATCCGCGACGGGATCGCGGGCACGGGGGTCAAGGCGGGCATGCTCAAGTGCGCGATCGACAAGCAAGGGCTGACTCCGGGCGTCGAACGCGTGATGCGCGCGGTCGCCAAGGCCCATCTCGAGACCGGTGTGCCGATCACGGTGCACACCCATCCGGAGACGCGGTCGGGGCTCGACGTGAAGCGCGTGATGTGCGACGAGGAAGGCGTCGATCCCGGCCGCATCGTGCTCGGGCACAGCGGCGACACCACCGACTGCGATCACCTCGCCGACCTCGCCGACGCCGGCTTCGTGCTCGGCATGGACCGTTTCGGCATCAATCTCGACACCACTTTCGAAGCCCGCGCGGCCACGCTGATCGAGATGGTGCGGCGCGGCTACACCGACCGGATGGTGCTGTCCCAGGACGCGAGCTGCTACATCGACTGGATCGAGCCTGCCGCCATGGCCGCGCTGCCGCAGTGGCATTACACCCATCTGTTCGAGGACGTGTTCCCCTACGTGCTCGAACGTGGTGTGACCAAGGAGCAGATCGACACCATGCTCGTCGACGTACCGCGCGCGTTCTTCGAGGCGCGCACCCGCTGACGTGGCTCGCCCGATAGGATCGCCGGACCCTTACTCGGATCGTCCGGCACGTTCCTGCCGGGATGGGATGTGAACTCGTCATGGCCACTGTGACCTTCGACAACGCGACGCGGCTCTACCCCGGCTCGACCAAGCCCGCGGTGGACCGGCTGAACCTGGAGATCGAGGACGGCGAGTTCCTCGTCCTGGTCGGCCCCTCCGGCTGCGGGAAGTCGACCTCGTTGCGCATGCTCGCCGGGCTGGAGGAGGTCGACGGCGGACGCATCCTGATCGGCGCCAACGACGTCACGAACGCCGAGCCGAAGGAACGCGACATCGCCATGGTGTTCCAGAACTACGCGCTGTACCCGCACATGACCGTGGCGGAGAACATGGGCTTCGCGCTGAAGCTGGCCAAGGTGGCCAAGGCGGAGAAGGAGAAGCGGGTTCTGGAGGCGGCCAAGCTGCTGGACCTGGAGCCATTCCTCGATCGCAAGCCGAAGGCGCTGTCCGGCGGCCAGCGTCAGCGGGTGGCGATGGGCCGCGCGATCGTGCGCCAGCCGCAGGTCTTCCTGATGGACGAGCCGCTGTCGAACCTGGACGCCAAGCTGCGCGTGCAGACCCGCACCCAGATCGCGCAGTTGCAGCGCAGGCTCGGCACCACCACGGTGTACGTCACCCACGACCAGGTCGAGGCGATGACCATGGGCGATCGGGTCGCCGTGCTGAAGGACGGCCTGTTGCAGCAGTGCGCGACCCCGCGCGACCTCTACCGCGATCCGGCCAACGTGTTCGTCGCGGGGTTCATGGGCTCGCCCGCCATGAACCTGTTCACGCTTCCGGTCGCCGACGGCCGGGTGGAACTGGGCGGGCACGCGATCGCGCTGCCGCGCACTGTGGCGGACGAGGCGGGCGGCACCGTGACGGTCGGCATCCGCCCGGAGCACTTCGAGCTCGGCAACGGCTCCGGCATCGAGATGGAGGTCGACGTGGTGGAGGAACTCGGTTCCGACGCCTACATCTACGGCCGCACCGTCGCCGAAGGCGGGACCGACGGAGCCGGGGAGACCATCGTCTCCCGGGCGGATTGGCGCAATCCCCCCGCGAAGGGCGCCCGGCTGCGGCTGTCCACCGCGCCGGAGCACATCTACTTCTTCGACACCGACGGGCGCAGGCTGAACTGAGCACGCCGAGTGGCCCGCTCGTCGCCCCTTCGCGAGCGAGCGGGTCGCCTGGCTGCGACTCTCGGCTCGATGCGCGGCCAGGCAAATCACCGCGTGGTCGCGTCGCCGCCGGTTGACGGCCCGTCCGTCGCGGCCGATCGACGGCGTTCGCGCCGCTGCCTGGCGTAGTCCTCGTTGAGCCGCACGCCCAGTTCCTCGAGCTCGATCTCGCGGCCGGACTCGCTGCGCACCTGCACCCGCACCGGAGCGCCGGTCGCCTCCTCGACCAAGAGCAGCGGAGCGGGTCCTGGCTGCAAGTAGGCGTCGCCCCACTGCATGAGCGCCAGCACGGCGGGCAGCAGATCGCGGCCCATCCGGGTGAGCACGTATTCGTGCCTGGTGCGCTTGCCTTCCTCCTGGTACGGCCGTTTCGCCAGCAAGCCCGCCTCGGTGAGTTTGCGCAACTGGGCCGCGGCCGCCGCGTCGGTGATGCCGACCCGGCTGGCGAACCCGTCGAACCGGCGGGTCCCGTAGTACGCCTCGCGCAGGATCAGCACCGCCGAGCGCGTGCCGATGAGGTCCATCGCCTTCGCGATCGAGCACTCGTCGGCCTTCCACGCGCTGAGATCGGCCAACGGTCCTTCCATCACTGCTGCCATGACCGACATCATACCCAAGCTGACTTGTGCCAACTATTGCCAGGTGTAATCTGACTATGTGTTGATAGAGCCAGGCATGGCGGCCCGGCTCTCGGTCCGAAGGGAAGCACCATGAGAGACGCGGTGATCGTCGAAGCGGTACGCACGCCGATCGGCAAAGGGAAGCCGAACGGCGCACTGCACGACGTCAATGCGGTTGATCTGCTGGCCCACAGCCTGCGGGAGGTGGTGAACCGCAGCGTCATCGATCCCGCCCTGATCGATGACGTCATCGGCGGCATCGTCACCCAGGTCGGCGAGCAGGGCGCGAACATGACCCGGCGGGCCGCGCTGGCCGCCGGATACCCCGAATCCGTCCCGGCCACCACCGTCGACCGGCAGTGCGGCAGCAGCCAGCAGGCGATCCACTTCGCCGCGCAAGGCGTGATCGCGGGCGCCTACGACATCGTGGTCGCCGCGGGCGTGGAGTCGATGGGCCGGATTCCCATGGGCGCCAACTTGGTCGGCTCGGATGACATCTCCGGTGTCGGCTTCGCCGAGCGGTACCCGGAAGGACTCGTCCCGCAGGGCATCAGCGCGGAGCTGATCGCGGCGAAGTGGGGACTCACCCGCACCCAGCTCGACGAGTTCGCGCTCGGCAGCCATGAGAAGGCCGCGCTCGCCACCAAGAACGGCCTGTTCACGCGGGAACTCGCGCCGATCAACGGCCTCGCCACCGACGAGGGCATCCGGGTCGGCAGCACGCTGGAGACGCTGGCCGCCCTCCGCCCGGCCTACTACGACCCGGCCATGGCCGCCCGCTTCCCGCAGATCGGCTGGGAGATCACCGCGGCGACCGCCAGCCAGGTCAGCGACGGCAGCGCGGCGGTGCTCATCATGACCAGCGAGCGCGCGAAGGAACTCGGGTTGAAGCCGCTGGCCCGGTTGCACAGCTTCGCGGTGGCCGGTGACGACCCGCTGCTGATGCTCACCGCGGTGATCCCGGCGACCAGGAAGGTGTTGCGGCGGGCCGGTTTACAGCTGTCCGACATCGATCTGATCGAGATCAACGAGGCGTTCTCGCCGGTGGTGCTGGCCTGGGCGCACGACACCGGCGCGGATCTGGCGAAGGTCAACGTTAACGGCGGGGCGATCGCGATCGGTCACCCGCTCGGCGCGTCCGGCGCCCGGTTGATGACCACGCTGGTCCACGCCATGCAGGACCGCGGCGCCCGCTACGGCCTGCAAACCATGTGTGAGGCAGGCGGTCTGGCGAACGCGACCATCGTGGAGCGACTGGGTTGATCCGGTTCGCCACCGGCGCTGCGTGTTCGTGACGGTTCCGACGCGAGCACGCAGGCCGGTGGCGCGGCCCGTCCCCCGGAACTAGAACGAGACGAGCACCACCGCGATCAGGAAGCCGACCAGCCAGGATTCGAGGATCAGCGGCACAGCGATCAGCGGAGTCCAGGCGATCGGCCTCCGGTCGCGCACCTTCTCCAGCGCCGAGACGACCGCCGCGAGCACCGACGCCGCGATGCCCGCCCAGGCGACGACCTGCGCCCACGGCAGGTAACCCGCGCCACGGCCCTCGGGTCCGTCACGCAACAGCACTTCGTAGAGCGGGACGAAAGCGGCCATCACCCAGCCGAATCCGAGGACGATCACCGAACCCAGCACGACGCGCATGGCATCGGCCGTTCGCCGCCGAAGGTGCAACGCCATTGCTTCAGCATGACCGGTCCACGGGCTCGGGGCATCTCAAACGCCGGTGTAGACCTGGGAAGCCAGCGCGAGACCACCGGCGAACGACAGCACGATCAGCACCATCGCCAGCACCGGCCAGTACCACATGTACCAGCGCTTGACCGCGGCCAGGATGAGCATCCCGGTCACGCCGGCGATCGCGATCGCCGTCCCGCCCCACGACACGGCGAAGGCCCAGCCGAGGTATTCGGTGCGGCAGTTGTCCTGACCGCACGGGTCGGCGGCGAAGGCGAAGAAGACGGTGAAATAGGCGGCGGCCAGGCCGAGGACCGCCGCGACGCAGTACAGCACGACGGCGAGCACGACGTCCCAGGTCCGCACCGGCCGCTGTCCGGTGGCCGTCGTGCCGTGTGGCCAAGGTTGCGCGGTTCCGGTGTGGATCATGACGTCAACGATCCTGTCTCGTGCGCCGCGCAGGCTCCGGAAAACTACTCGAGTCCGCATGCGCAATCCCCCGGTCCGCCGTGACGGCCGCATAAGCTGATCGGCGATGAGCGACTCCGCAGCGCAGAACGTCGTCTACGCCATTCCGATGCGCACCCGTTTCCGTGGCATCACGGTGCGCGAGGGCATGCTGATCCACGGGCCGCTCGGCTGGGGCGAATTCTGCCCGTTCCCCGAGTACGACGACCGGGAGGCCGCCGCTTGGCTGGCCACCGCCGTGGAGCAGGTGACGACAGGTTGGCCGGAGCCGGTACGCGACCGAATACCGATCAATTGCACGGTGCCCGCCGTCGACCCGCAGCAGGCGCACGCGATCGTGGCCCGCTCCGGCTGCCGCACCGCCAAGGTGAAGGTCGCCGACCATCCGGCCTCGCTCGCCGAGGATCTGGCCAGGGTGGAGGCGGTGCGCGACGCGCTCGGACCCAACGGCGCGATCCGGGTAGACGCCAATGCGGTTTGGGACGTCGACACCGCGGTGGGCCACATCCAGCAGATCGACAAGGCGGCGGGCGGACTCGAGTACGTCGAACAGCCGTGCCGGACCATCGAGGAACTCGCCGCGGTGCGCCGCCGCGTCGACGTGCGCATCGCCGCCGACGAATCCATCCGCCGCGCCGAGGACCCGATGCGCGTCGCGGTCGCCGGGGCCGCCGACATCGCCGTCCTCAAATGCACTCCGCTCGGCGGAGTCCACCGCGCCCTGCAAGTGGCCGAGGCGGCCGGGCTGCCCTGCGTGGTTTCCTCCGCTCTGGAAACCAGCGTCGGCCTGTCCGCGCAACTCGCCTTGGCGGGTGCGCTGCCCGAACTCGATTTCGCCTGCGGCCTCGGCACTTTGAGCCTGCTCACCGGTGACGTGACCCGCGGCTCGCTCCGGGCGGTCGACGGCTACCTCCCTGTCCTACGCACCCCGCCGGAGCCGGAACCGGAACTACTGGAAAGCCATCGCCACCCCGACGCCGATCGCACCGCATGGTGGGAGGACCGCTTGGCCCGCGTCACCGCTTTGCTCCCGCCCACGTAACGGCGCGAGCCCCACCAGAGTTCGCCGCCGTCCGCTCGCGGACGACGCGGTTACCTCCCTCCGTTCGACGGTGGTGAATCCGTGCGGTAAGTAGTGCCAGGCGGGGCAAGATTGCGAGTGGGCTGGGAGGCCGGGGTGAGTGGGACGGAATGGGAGATGTTCTGCTCGGAGGTGTTGGTCATCGCCGAGCGTTACGCCATCCAGACGTTTTCGAATCCCGGCACCCTAGTGCTCTCCAGCGGATCCTCGTCTACAGAAGCCGAAGCGCGCGGCGTCAATCCACACATCAAACTGGTCAATATGGGTGACGCCGCGGTGCGCATCGAAACGGGCTGGTGCATCCGCGCCATAGCCGACTACGAAATCCAATCCGAGGACAAGCCGTCCCAGGCGGCCGCGGCGGTGGAAGCGATCATTCTCGGAGGCGCCGAAGAGTATGTGATCACCGATGATGACGACCGGTGGGTGGCGTTCGGGTGGTGTATTCGGGGCAAGGATCTCCTGATGTCGCAACCTCCGCACGTCGCCTCGGGACGAAAGGCGGTTCGTCGGCTCCTGCCGTGGCGGTCGGAGTGACCGTGCGACCAAGAGGGCCGACCGAGCCGACCCAGCTGCCGTCGGTGTAGCGTGCCCAGCTTTTTGTCCCTCCCACGATGAGTGTCAGGCATACGATCAGACCTCGCGCGCGAGCGCAATCGCCGCACACGGAACGCGACCGATCCGGCCGACGGCGCCTCGCAGCTGTTGACAGCGCCGGGGCAAGCTCACCCGATTCGGACGCCGCAGCCGAGCATCGTGGTGCGCAAGAGCAACGCCGCCTCGGGTCCGACGATGCCATCGACCAATTCCACATAGCGGTCGCAGAATTCCGGGCCGTGCGCGGCCACGGAGCCCGGCGCGGACTCCAGGTGATGCGCCAGTTCGTGCAGGATCACCAATTCCCGCAGCGCCCAGGCGGTGCCGCCGGTGTGCAGCGGAACCGCGAGGACCGCATCGGCCGCCTCGTAGTGCGCGGCAGTCGTCCCGGCGCGCGCACGGACGCGCACCGCCACGGCGGCCCGTTCCCAGCGTGCGCGAACCCAATTGAGCGCAAGCACCTTGTCCGTATAACTCCGCACGGATTCCACCGAGGCGAAGCGGCGCTCGATGGGCAGCGTGAGCTGCGAACCATAGAGTTCGACGGTGCGCACACCGTGCTCGTCGGCGCGATCGAACACACCGCGCACCAACTGCTCCGCGTCGTAGACCTTGGCGCGCTGGCTGTCGCGCACGGTCATCGCCGCGCGGCCGATCTCGCGGTGCGCCTCGCCCTGTCGCCGGGCCGGGCCGACCGAACCGTGGCAGCCGCAGCCGCTCGCCCAGCGCAGCCCGTACCGTTCACGCTGGTCAACTACCCTCTGAGGAGGTCAGCTTCCTACGGGCGGCGGGCAGTTCGGGAGCGGTGCCGATCCGTGCGGCCCGACCCGCGCGATCCCCGGCCGCCCGCGCCGCCGCCGAATGCCCGGTCGACGCCTGCGGCCCGCGCCAGGTCCCGCGCGCCTCCGACGTCTTCGAGTAGAAGTCCGTGAGCTCGATCTCTTTGTTCCGCAGCGCCAGCGCCGTCCCGGCCGCATCGGCGTCGCCCGGCAACACCTCGGCTTCGACCTCCGCCTTCACCTCGGACAGCCGCCTGCCGATCCGCGCGGCGAAGGCCATCTGGAAATTCAACCGCGCCGTCACACCCGCGACCGGCGCCTGCACCCTGCGCCGCACCTGGCGACCCCACCGCTTCTCCACCACGATCTTCTCGACGGTGGCCGATCGGTAAGCGCCCGACTTGATGTACTGATCGGACGCGCGCACCATCTGCACGAGCAGACTGGCGTAGAGCGCTTCGCAGGTATCGATATCGGAGTCGAACCCGTAGGCGTAGACCTGCGTCGAAGTGCGGGCGACGTCGCAGCGCACGTCGTTCGCCGCCGCGATCGCGACGAACAGCTGGACATAGGTGCGCAACCCGCGCTTGCCCGGCTCGCCGATCGGAATGATCCGCTGCACCGGCGTCGGCCTGCGCTCGCGTCCCGCGATATGCGCCCGCGCCACCGTGAGATCGATGGACGACTTCGTGGCCAGCCGCTGGGCCGCGGCGAGAAACGCTTCGGCCTCGTGCTCGTTGTCGGTCGACTCGGCCTTGCGCAGCAGCCCACCGATGCGCGTGAGCATCCGATCGGGAACCGCGTTCGGCGAAGACATCGCGCCCCAGCCTAGTGGGCGACTTGCGGCCACTGTCCCGCACACCGGATCGACACCATGTATCTTGCCTTGTGCACCGGCAGGGTGTGCTGCCGCTCACGAACGATCCTGGAGTGTTTGCGATGGCTGTGAAGAAGGTGACGTTCCTACGTTCGTCGCTCGTACCGCGGGCCGCGGTGGCCCTCGCCTCGGTCGGGCTGCTGACCGCGACGTTCACCAGCGCCTGCTCCAGCGACAGCGGTGGCAGCCCGATCAGCCAGAACCTCACCGGACGCGGCCCGATCACCTACGTCGAGGGCAAGGACACCACCGAGACCGGCGCGGTCAAGCAGCTCATCGAGCGCTGGAACGCCGCGCACCCGGACGAGCCGGTGACGTTCAAGGAGCAGTCGAACGACGCCTCCCAGCAGTACGACGACCTGGTCGAGCACATGCGCTCCAAGCAGTCCAACTACGACGTGGTCGCCCTGGACGTGCCCTGGACCGCCGAGTTCGCCGCCAAGGGCTGGATCCAGCCGCTGAAGGACTCCTTCGCCATCGACACCAGCGCGCTGCTGTCCCCGCCGGTCGCCAGCGCGACCTACAACAACACGCTCTACGCCGCGCCCCGCAACACCAACGGCGGCCTGCTGTTCTACCGCAAGGACCTGGTGCCGAACCCGCCCAAGACCTGGAACGAACTGCTGGCCCAGTGCCCGATCGCGCGCCAGCAGAACATCGGTTGCTACGCGGGTCAGTTCGCGCCCTACGAGGGACTGACCGTGAACGCGGCCGAGGTGATCAACGCCTACGGCGGCAGCTTCGTCGGCGCCGACGGCAAGACACCGACGGTGAACAGCCCGCAGTCCCGCGCCGGACTGAAGGTCCTGGTCGACGCCTACAACAACGGCGACATCCCCAAAGAGGCCATCACCTTCAAGGAGCCCGAGTCCAGCAACGCCTTCGCGCAGGGCAAGCTGATGTTCCTGCGCTCGTGGCCGTCCACCTTCGGTGACGTCGGCGGCGAGGCCTCCGCGGTGAAGGACAAGTTCGCGGTCGCCCCGCTGCCGGGCGAGAACGGCGTCGGCGCCTCCACCCTCGGCGGTTACAACGCGGCGATCAGCGCGTTCTCCAAGAACAAGGCCACCGCGCTGGACTTCCTGCGCTTCCTGATCAGCGAGGACGCGCAGCACATCGTCGCCGCGGGCGCGCTGCCGTCGGTGCGCGCGTCCATGTACGACGACCCGGCGCTGATCGCGAAGATGCCTTACCTGCCCGCGCTCAAGGACTCCATCGCCAGCGCGGTGCCGCGCCCGGTGACGCCGTTCTACCCCGCCGTGAGCAAGGCCATCCAGGACAACGCCTATGCTGCGTTGAACGGAACCAAGTCCGTCGACGACGCGATCACCGGCATGCAAAAGGGCATCGAGACCGCGGGATCGTGAGCGGTTGAACGCAACGGACCCGACGAACCCGCAGGAGAGAAACGGTGTCGGATCCTTCGGGAACGGCGACTAGCGTGCCGAAAGACGATTTCGTTCCGGCCGAGCGCGGCTTGGCCGCCAGGCTGACCCTGGAGCTGCGCCGTTCCGGAAAAGCCTGGCTGTTCGTCACCCCGGTGCTGATCGCTCTCGCGGTCGTCATCGGCTATCCCGTGATCCGGGCGCTGTGGATGTCCTTCCAGAAGGACTCCGGGCTCGACCCGGCGACCGGCATGTTCGTCGAAGGCGGCAACGCCGGGTTCGCCAACTACACGCACTGGCTGCTGCAACAGTGCCAGGTCGCGACCGGCGAGACGGTGCCGTGCCCGACCGGCAACCTCGGCTCGCAATTCTGGCTGGCCATCGGGGTCACCCTGTTCTTCACCGTCGTCACCGTCGCGCTGGAAGCCACCCTCGGCCTCGGCATGGCCATGGTGATGGGCAAGACCTTCCGCGGCCGGGCGCTGCTGCGCGCCGCCGTGCTGATTCCGTGGGCCATCCCGACCGCCGTCACCGCGCGGTTGTGGGAGTTCATGTTCCAGTACGACGGCGTGGTCAACCGCGTGCTCGGCACCCACATCCTGTGGACCTCCGACCCGTGGCCCGCGCGGATCGCGGTGATCGCGGCCGACGTCTGGAAGACCACGCCGTTCATGGCGCTGCTGCTGCTGGCCGGTCTGCAAGTGATCCCGGCCGACGTGTACGAGGCGGCGCGGGTCGACGGCGCGTCGGCCTGGCAGCGGTTCACCCAGATCACGTTGCCGCTGCTGAAACCGGCCCTGCTGGTCGCGGTGCTGTTCCGGACCATGGACGCGCTGCGGATGTACGACCTGCCCGCGATCATGACGCTGGGCAATCCGTCCACCCGCACGGTGTCCATCCTGGTGGTCGATCAGGTCAGGCAAGGCCCCAACAGCGCGGCCGCGTTGTCGACGATCACCTTCCTTTTGATCTTCGCCGTGGCGTTCGTGCTGGTGAAGATTCTGGGCGCGAACGCCGTTCGCACTCAGGAAGAGCAGCGGGAGGCGCACTGATGTCCGTGCGGACAGTCGAGAAGGCCGTGACCGAGAAGCCCGCAGTGGCGCAGGTGCCGTGGACCAAGCGCCTCGGCTCGGTGCGGCTGTACCTTGGCGCGCTGATCGTGCTGGTCTGGGGTCTCGCGCCGTTCTACTGGATGGCGGTCACCGCGTTCCGCGACCCCGACTACACCTTCGACAACACCCCGTGGCCTACCCACGTCACGCTCGAGAACTTCCGCAACGCGTTCGACACCAGCCGCGGCAACGACTTCGGCAAGGCCCTGATCAACAGCATCGTCATCGGCTCCATCACGACCGCGATCGCGTTGGTGATCGGCGTACTGGCCGCGTACGCGCTCGCCCGGCTGACCTTCCACGGCAAGTACGTGGTGTCCGGATTGATTCTCAGCGCGTCGATGTTCCCGGTGGTCGTGCTGGTGACCCCGCTGTTCCAGCTGTTCACCAACCTCGGCTGGATCGGCGAGTACCAGGCGATGATCATTCCGAACATCTCGTTCGTGCTGCCGATGACGGTATACATTCTCGCGTCCTTCTTCGCCGAACTGCCGTGGGAACTCGAAGAAGCCGCGCGGATCGACGGCGCCACCAAGTTGCAAGCCTTCCGCTTGGTGATGCTGCCGCTGGCCGCTCCCGCCGTGTTCACCACCGCGATCCTCGCGTTCATCGCGGCGGTCAACGAATATCTGCTCGCCCGTTTGCTTTCCAGCGACAAGACCGAACCGGTCACCGTCGCCATCGCCCGCTTCTCCGGCAACAACCCGCTGGTGCAGCCGTACGCGGCGATCATGGCGGCGGGCACGATCGTCACCATCCCGCTGGTCGTCATGGTCCTGATCTTCCAGCGCCGAATCATCTCCGGCCTCACCGCGGGCGGCGTCAAGAGCTGAGTCTTTGGCAGCGACTTCGTCGCTGCGTGTTCGCGGCCCCTTTATGGCTCGCGTTTGCGCGACCGCCGCTTGCTCCTTCGTCGCCTGCGCGGCGGCCACGCAAACGCGAGCCGGGCCGCGAACGGAACAGGCTCGGTCTCGCTTCGCTCGAAAGACGTTGTCGAGGTGGTGTGGTGGCGTCGCGGGGATAGCTAGGGGATAGACAGCTCTGTCGTCTGCCCCCAGTGGTTGCGACGCGTGGGCCAGCGGGCCTTTGCCCGACCACGTCCCGGACCCGTTCTCGGCTGTTCCCGAGCTACCCGTGTGGGTGTCAACTGTCTCGGGAAGTGGAAAGCCGCTTGGGGATGGAGGCGGTAAACTCTGCGTTCGACGCTCTTTTCCGTACGTTCGTGCAGGTGAGTTCGTCCGACGCTCCGGGAGGAGATGATCGTGAGCTCGTTCCGCAGACCGCGTGAACGCAGGCGTGGCGCCAAGGGGGCTCCTCCGACCGCGCCGTACGCCTCGATCGCGGGCTGGCGGGAGCGGCCGAACACCCGGACCCGACGCGAACGCGAGGCGGCCCGCCGGAAATCGCGACCGCCCGCTCCTCGCCCTGCGGAGCCGGATCGTCCGCCGCGCAGCCGGGCCGAGCGTATCCGCCGCCTGCTGCTGGCTTTGTTCATCCTCTTCGGCGTGGTGCCCGCGCTGCTGTCCGTTCTGGCGTACTGGAGCGCCGAGATCCCGGATCCGAATGCGGTGCAGACGAATCAGATCGCGACCGTGCTCGCCGCCGACGGCACCACGGTGCTCGCGAAAATCGTCCCGCCGGACGGCAATCGGACGCCGGTGCCGCTGTCCGACGTGCCGCGGCCGGTGCGCGACGCGGTGCTCTCCGCGGAGGACCGCAATTTCTACACCAATCCCGGCTATTCGACGTCCGGCTTCCTGCGCGCCGCGCGGGACAACCTGCTCGGAAAGGACAACGCGGGCGGCGGCTCCACGATCACCCAGCAGTACGTCAAGAACGCCTTCCTCGGCTCCGAGCGCACGGTCACCCGCAAGATGCGCGAGCTGATCATCGCGGCGAAGATGGCGCGGCAGTGGAGCAAGGACGACATCCTCGCCGCCTACCTCAACACCATCTACTACGGCCGCGGCTCGTACGGCATCGGCGCCGCGGCCAAGGTCTACTTCGACAAGCAGGTGAATCAGCTGACCCTCGCCGAAGGCGCGGTGCTCGCGGCGCTGATCCGGACGCCATCGATCCTGGACCCGGAGACCCACCTGGCCGACCTGAAGGCGCGCTGGCGATACGTGCTCGACGGAATGGTGGAGATGGGCGCGCTCGCGCCGGGCGATCGGGACGCGACCGTCTTTCCGCCGATCGTCCCGCTCACCCAGATCCCGGACGAGAACGTGGCTCGCGGCCCGGAGGGCCTGATCCGCAACCAGGTGGTGCGCGAGCTGCGTGACTCCGGCATCAGCGAACGCGATCTGAACAAGGGCGCGCTACAGATCACCACCACCATCGACGCCAGAGCGCAGCAGGCGGTGCTGGGCGCGGTGCGGGACCGGCTCGGCGGGCAGCCCCCGGAACTGCGCGCCGCAGTGGTGTCGATCGACCCGCGCTCCGGCGCGGTGCGCGCGTACTTCGGCGGTTACGACGGTCTCGGCTTCGATTTCGCCCAGGCGCCGTTGCAGACCGGCTCGGCGTTCAAGGTCTTCGCGGCGATCGCCGCGCAACAGCAGGCCATCCCGCTGACCCGGGTGCTGGACAGTTCCCCGGTGGCCGACCGCGGCACCCTTATCACCAACGTGGACGGCGAGTCGTGCGGCAAGTGCACCATCGCCGAGGCGCTCAAACGCTCGCTGAACACCAGCTTCTACCGGCTGACCATGACGATGTCCGACGGTCCTCAGGCCATCGCGGACGCGGCGCACGCGGCGGGCATCCCGGAGGAGCTTCCCGGCGTGGCGGGCAAGACCCTCACCGAGGACGGCGGGAAACCGCTGAACGGGATCGTCTTGGGGCAGTATTCGGTTCGGCCGATCGATATGGCCTCGGCGTATGCCACGATCGGTGCGTCGGGCGTCTACCACCAGCCGTATTTCGTGCAGCGAGTGGTGACCGGCGACGGGCGGGTGCTGCTCGACCGCGGCGAGCGGAAGGCAGGCAAGCAGCAGCCATCGGGTCAGCAGCGCATCGCCAAGACGATCGCGGAGAACACCATCGAGGCGATGCTGCCGATCGCGGCCTACTCCAACGGGCACGCGCTGAAGGACAACCGTCCCTCGGCCGCCAAGACCGGCACCACCCAGTTCGGCAGCGACCGGAACAAGGACGCGTGGATGATCGGTTTCACCCCGTCGCTGTCGACGGCGGTGTGGATCGGCACCGATCAGCCCCAACCGATCCGCACCGCGCGCGGAGCCGACATCTACGGCTCCGGCCTGCCCGCCGACATCTGGAAACAGGTCATGGACGACGCACTCGACGGCACACCCATCGAGCAGTTCCCCGGAACGCGAGCCCCGGCCCGGCCGAATCCGGGCAAGCCGCCCTCCGGTGGTCCCTATGACATCCTGAATCCACCGCAGCCGTCATCACAGCGCGAACCGGTCGTCATCATCCCGCCCAGCCCGCAACCGCCCAGGGAGGTCGAGATTTTCCCGGGCCTGAGCATTCCGGTTCCTGGATAGCGATGATGCTGTGACCTTCCGTGGCCCGGCGGAACGCATGACATGGCAGCATCGTTTGCCAGAGTGAGAGCGAACAGCGAGTGCGTCGGAACGGGCCGACGCCGAAACCGCGAAAACGATGCGGAAGGATATGCGCCCGAGCGACGACAGCGCGGCGCGAGCGACGGGCCCGGAGGCGGTAGCCTGCGTCACCACGGAGGGCACCGGGACCGACGCCGATTGAGGACAGACGAGACATAGGGGCTACGCCGGTGGATTTCAATGTCGTTGACCAACCTGAGACGCTGGTGGCGGGAACAGTGCTTCGCAGCCCCGCGCTCGCGGTCGAAGGACCGCGCCGCGCGAAAGTCGAAGAGGCGTGGAAGCGCAACCTGGCCCGCAAGCTGCCCGGGCCGCCGACCACGGCATATGTCGACCACGCGCCGGAGATCAATTCGTACCTGACCCACATCGTCGGCTACCGCTGCCACAGCTTGGCCGACCTGGAACCAGGAGACGTGCTGGCCCGGGTGCCCGCCGGGCGTTTCGCTCGGTTCATCGCCAGCGGGGACGATCTCGGCGACACCATCGTGAGCATCTGGCGAGCGGTGTGGGACGCGGAGGCCGCGGGGCGGCTCGTACGCGCGTATACCGGCGACTGGGAGCACTATCCGGACGCACGGACGGTGGAAGTTTTCGTGGCGGTGGCAGACGATCAGGGCAACGGGTAGGAACGAGACAGTGGACTTCGAGATCGTCACTCTGCCCCAGAGCATGGTCGCCGGCCTGACCGTCCCGCTGGCCGGCCGCGAGGTGACCGCGCGTGACCTCGACCTGGTGAACTTCACCTGGGATCGCTATCTGGCCAGGGAGAAGAACGTGCCGCGCGTGGCGGCCTACATCGGCCAGAACGATCACGCCGTCGCCGTGCTCGGCTACGAGATCGGCGGGATGGACCAGCTGGACCCCGGCGACGTGCTCACCATCATCCCGCAGGGCCGCTACGCCAAGTTCGTCGTCGCCGACAAGCCCTACGACCTGCTGCGCACCGCTTGGGCGCAGGTGGCGAAGGCCGAGAACGCGGGAACCATCACCCGCTCCCACACCGCCGAGGTGGAGCGCTACACCGGCCCGGCGTCGGTGGAGGTCTACGTCTCGCTGGACTGACGCGGACGGCGTACAACGCAGCCGGCCGGAGGCTTCCGCCTCCGGCCGGCTTGCGTCGGTGTCACCGAATCACTCGGCGCCGATGATGAAGGCTTCCAGCTGGGCGCGCGCGATGTCGTCGGCGAGCTGCTGCGGCGGGGACTTCATCAGGTAGGCCGAGGCCGGGATGACCGGTCCGCCGATGCCGCGGTCCTTGGCGATCTTCGCCGCGCGCACCGCGTCGATGATGATGCCCGCGGAGTTCGGCGAGTCCCACACCTCGAGCTTGTACTCCAGGTTCAGCGGCACGTCGCCGAAGGCGCGGCCCTCCAGGCGGACGTAGGCCCACTTGCGGTCGTCGAGCCAGCCCACGTGGTCGGACGGGCCGATGTGCACGTCGTTGGCGCCGAGCTCCTTCTTCAGGTTGCTGGTGACGGCCTGGGTCTTGGAGATCTTCTTCGACTCCAGGCGCTCGCGCTCGAGCATGTTCTTGAAGTCCATGTTGCCGCCGACGTTGAGCTGCATGGTGCGGTCGAGCTGCACGCCGCGATCCTCGAACAGCTTGGCCATCACGCGGTGGGTGATGGTGGCGCCGACCTGGCTCTTGATGTCGTCACCGACGATCGGGACACCGGCCTTGGTGAACTTCTCCGCCCAGACCGGGTCGGAGGCGATGAACACCGGCAACGCGTTGACGAACGCGACACCCGCGTCGATCGCGCACTGCGCGTAGAACTTGTCGGCCTCCTCCGAGCCCACCGGCAGGTAGGACACCAGCACGTCGACCTTGTTGTCCTTCAGCACCCGCACCACGTCGACCGGCTCGGCCTCGGACAGCTCGATGGTCTGCGCGTAGTACTTGCCGATGCCGTCGAGGGTCGGTCCGCGCTGCACGACGACGTCGCTCGGCGGCACGTCGGAGATCTTGATCGTGTTGTTCTCGCTGGCGAAGATCGCCTCGGCCAGGTCGAAGCCGACCTTCTTCGCGTCCACGTCGAACGCGGCGACGAACTTGACGTCGCGAACGTGGTACGGGCCGAACCGCACATGCATCAGGCCGGGAACGGTCGAGGACTCGTCCGCGTCCTTGTAGTACTGCACGCCCTGGACCAGCGAGGAGGCGCAGTTGCCCACACCCACGATGGCGACGCGAACCTCTGTGGCGTTGTCAGCCTTCTTGACGTCACTCATGGCCGATATTTCCCTCTTTCTGTGGTGCCGCCTTCGTCGATTGCTCCGCCGCAATCAACTCGTTGAGCCAGCGCACTTCGCGCTCGCTTGATTCGAGTCCGAGTTGATGGAGCTGCCGGGTGTAGCGATCCAGCGACCCGCTGGCCCTCTTGATCGCCTCCCGGAGCCCCTCTCGGCGCTCCTCGACCTGACGCCGCCTGCCCTCCAGGATCCGCATCCGCGCTTCCGCGGGGGTGCGGCTGAAGAAGGCCAGATGAACGCCGAAGCCGTCGTCGGTGTAGTTCTGCGGTCCGGTGTCGGCGAGCAGCTCGCTGAACCGCTCCCGCCCGGCCGGTGTCAGTTGGTAGACCCGCCGAGCACGGCGTGTCGTCGCGCCCGCGGGAAGCTCCTCGGCGATCAACCCGTCCGCCTGCATGCGGCGCAGCGTCGGGTAGAGCGATCCGTAGGAGAAGGCACGAAACGCCCCGAGCAGGCCGGTCAACCGCTTGCGCAGCTCGTACCCGTGCATGGGCGCTTCCAGGAGCAGCCCGAGGATTGCCAACTCGAGCACCGGGCTTCACCCCCTGACTGTGTTCAGACCTAACCGATGGATGCGACTATCCACTATATCGGAGCGATACATCTGTGCACAGTCGTCGGCCTTGTTCGGGCGACGGGCGGGGTCAGGAGGGTGGGAAGACCGCGAGCGGCTCGCCCGCGAAAGTGGCCGTCAGGTATCCGGACGAGCCACCTTTGCCCTTGACGTAGATCTGCAGTACCGGCCCCAGGTCGACCGGACCGTTGGAGCCGAAATTCACGATGATGTGGGTGACCGCACCGTCCGGGGCGCGCATCGTCTGTGGCGCACCGGCCAACAGGCCGGCGATGGCAGGCACGTCGATCGCGCCGAGATCGAAGCTGCGCGCCCGTGCTTGACGTTCCGATGTCCGCGAGGTTCGGAAGTCACCGTTGTAGTAGTAGTCGGCGGTCTCGGACGCGCTGCCGGGCTTCTGCCTGTCCACACCGGCGTGCCGCGGGTGCAATGTGACCTGGTCGGCGCTCATATCACCGAATTCGGCCCGGTACTCGGCGAGGAAATAGGCCAGCCCCGCGCCGGTGGTCAAGTCCGGGATGTCCTCCGCGAACCCGGGTAGATCGACGCCGCAACGGCTGATGCCCCCGACCATGGCACCGGCCACCAAGGCGGTGACGACCACCGACAACGGCGCCAGCCAGCGGCGCGGACGCCGCCGGTCCACCCGGACAACGGGGGCGTTCGCCAGCTCATCCGGAATCTGCAGGTCACCGATCAACGCATCGAGTTGGCCGAAGGACTTCGCGCGCATCGCGTCGGCGGTCCGCGCGGCGTGCTCGTCGGCGGTCAGCTGTCCGTCTGCCAGCGCGGCATCGAGCAACCCGCAGACGTCGGCGCGGTCGGTGTCGCGGGCGCGGATGTCGCTGTATCGGGTTGTCACCATCGCCTCATCCCTTGAACGGCCACACGTGGCGCACCTCGCCCGCCGAGGTCATCACGAAATGGCCGCTCTCTTGGACGGAGTTGCTCACGTGGACCTCGATGATCGGCTGACCTGCGGGAATGCCGTACGCCGCGTACGAACTGACGTCGTTCACGCTGACCTGGAAATGCGACACGGCGCCACCAGGGACCCGGGTGGCGGCGGGAGCATCGGCGAGGGCGCGGCCGATCGCCTCGACGTTCAACGCGCCCAGATCGACCGCCGGGGTGTCGACCTTGCGCGTCGTGATGTCACGGGACTGCCGGAAGCCCCCGCGGTAGTCGTACTCGATCTTCCGGTTCGGCTGACCTGGCACCGCGCGGGCGAGCGAGGCGAGGTCGTCGTGCATGGTCAGCTCATCGACCTGGAGATCACCGAATTTCCGCTGGTAGTTACGCAGGAATGTGGCGATTCCCTCGGTGGTGACCAGACTCGGCGTCGCGACCACCACGGGCTGCACCGTCCCCAGGTCCGCCACCGGCGGGGCTTGTGCCGCGGATCGTGGTTCCGCTTCCCTGGTGACCGCGAGAAATCCGCCACAGGCGGCCAGCACCGCGGTCACGGCGACCGCGGCCCGATACCACTCACGCCGATGCGAACGCGGCGGTCGCGGCGCTGCGGCGATGTCGGGGGGCCGCTGGAGATCGGCGACCAGGTCGTCCAGATCCCCCAGGGTGCTGGCTTCCGCGGCGAGTTCGGTCAGGGCCTCGTGCTCTTCCGCCGACAACTGGCCGTCGGCGCGGGCCAGGTCGAGCAATTCGCGCGTAGTGGCGCGATCGGCATCGCGCGCCCTGGTGTGACCGGAGTAACTTCCGCCGGATCCGGAGCGGCGCAACACTTTTCGCGTGGCCGACGGGCGCTGCCCGGCGAAGCCGCGCGCGGCGGCCGTGGTTTGCAGATCGGCGGTGAGCGCGGCCAGGTCGCCGAGTGTCTTCGCCGCCGCGGCCTGCGCGATCCGGTCGTGGTACTCGTCGGCGCCGAGCTGGCCCTCGGCATAGGCGGCATCGAGAAGACCGGACGCGGCGGCGCGGTCGAGATCACGCGCTCGCGTGCGCCCTGATGCTGCGGTGGACACAGACGGATCGTAGTCCGGGCGGCGGCGTGACGCGCTGGATCGGCCCGGTCGGGACCGGTCAATCCGCAACAGCCCGGGGCGGCCGGTTTCCAACACCGCTACTCTGGTTCTCGTGCGAATTCAGCGGCAAGTTGTCGACTACGCCCTGCGGCGCAAGTCGCTGCTGGCTGACGTCTATGCGGGCCGGGTCGATGTCGCCGAGGTGTGTGATGCGAATCCTTATCTCTTGCGTGCGGCGAAGTTCCACGGCCGGGGGAGCGAGGTCACATGCCCCATCTGCCGGAAGGAACAGCTGACCCTCGTATCCTGGGTCTTCGGTGACGGCCTCGGGCCGGTCGCCGGATCGGCTCGCACACCCGAGGAGCTTGCGCGACTCGCCGAGACGCGCGAAGAATTCTCGGTTCATGTCGTCGAGGTATGCCGGACCTGCAGCTGGAATCATCTGGTGCAGTCCTATGTCCTCGGTTCCGCGCCGGCACCGCCGCGCCGCCGCACCGGGACACGCGCGAACCGGCGCACCGCCGCCGAATGAAATGCCTGGGTCGTCCCCGGCGGGTGACTCGCGGAGCCGGCATGCGCCCGCCACGGTGACGACTACCGCTGATTGCCACCTGGACCGCTACGAGTTATGGAGATCTTGTCAGTGAATTCGCCCTACGAGCCCTACGGCGATGAGCCACATGGCGGTCGTCCTCCGCAGAGTTCACGTCCAAGTCCCAACCCGTACCAGAATCCCCGTCCCGGCCCACCCCCCGGCGCCCGTCCCGTCCCGCCCTCCGGTGGCCGTCCCGTCCCCGGCGAACCACGCGGCCCCCAGCCGCCGCGCCGCCCTGTTCCCCCGCCGAACGGGCGTCCTCCGCAGGGCGGCCGTCCGCCCCAGCCGGGCCGCCC
>NZ_BDBC01000006.1 GCF_001612785.1 Nocardia beijingensis NBRC 16342 | reverse complement strand
CCGAAGGAGCAAGCGGCGGCCGCTCGAACGCGAGCCACAAGAGGGCCGCGAATACGCCGCGCCGAAGGCGTGGCAAATAACACAGTTCACCGATCGGTTGCGGGCTGGTACTGTGCCTGACGTGCAGCGCGTGTATTTCTGGTTTAGCAAGCCGGCCCTGGGTGGGCTGGTCTGCGGCAACCGCGTGCGCTGACGAACTTCCACCCCGAGCCGGACGATGGACCGGCTCGACGGGATTCGCATCCGTGGGTCGGCCCCGAGAAAAGGAACCCACGAGATGACAACCGCAGCCGACGTCGACGCACGGCATTCCGATCTGGACGATCAACGCACCCTCAACGTGAGCCCGCTGCGCTCGCCCGCGGAGGTGCGCCGGGTGCACCCGATCACCGATGCCCTCGCCGACACCGTCCGTGCGGGACGCAAAGCCACTGTCGACGTGCTCGACGGCGCCGATGATCGCCTGATGGTGATCGTGGGCCCGTGCTCGGTGCACGATCCCGCCGCAGCGCTGGATTACGCGCGCCGCCTGGCGGCGAAGGCCGCGGAACTCGACGATCGGCTGCACGTGGTGATGCGGGTCTACTTCGAGAAGCCGCGCACCAGCTTGGGCTGGAAGGGCCTGATCAACGACCCGCACCTGGACGGATCGTTCGATGTCAACACCGGATTGGGCTTCGGGCGCAAGCTGCTGGTCGACATCACCGCCCTCGGTCTTCCGGTGGCCTGTGAGTTCCTCGATCCGATCACGCCGCAGTACATCGCGGATCTGGTGTCCTACGGGGCGATCGGCGCGCGCACCGCGGCCAGCCAGGTGCACCGCCAGCTCAGCAGCGCGCTGTCGATGCCGGTGGGCATCAAGAACGGCACCGACGGCGATGTCCAGGTGGCGGTGGACGGCGTGCGCGCCGCGGCGGCCAGCCACGTCTTCCCCGGCACCGATCTGGACGGCCGCGCCGCGCTCATCCGCACCACCGGCAATCCGGACTGCCATGTGATCCTGCGCGGCGGCAGCGCCGGGCCGAACTACGACGCGGCTTCGGTCGCCGAGGCCTGCCTGCGGCTGGAGAAGGCGTCGCTGCCGCAGCGGATCGTGGTGGACGCCAGCCACGGCAACAGCAACAAGGACCACACCAAGCAGGTCGACGTGGTCACCGACATCGCACGGCGGCTGGCCGCGGGCGAGTCGGGTGTCGTCGGCGTCATGCTGGAGAGCTTCTTGGTGGGGGGACGCCAGGATCTCACCCTCGGCCACGCCGACGAACTCACCTACGGCCAGTCGATCACCGACGCCTGCCTGGATTGGGAAACCACCGCCGCGCAGCTGGACCGCCTCGCCGACGCGGTGCGGCAGCGCCGCGAGCGCTGAACCGGGTGCGGCTCGTGCCCGAGCGGACGAAGCGCGAGTTTCGTCCGCCCGTGCACGAGCCGCGCGGCCGCCGAAGTCCGCAGGGCCGCAGCGGGTGCGGGGTTCACCGCAGAGACCATCTTCATTCGATGCCGGGCGTCCGGCCGGAGAGAAATTCGCCGGGCCAATCGTCCGACGGGCCGGGTGGGTCGGTGCGCAGGCGGGCGGCGAGCCAGTGGTCGCGGCGTCGTCCCCGCTGGACGCTGCCGAGCCGGGACATGCCCTCGTAGCGGAACCCGGCGCGCCGGACCACCGCGGCCGAAGCGTAGTTGCCAACGAACGCGCGCCAGCTGATCCGCTCCAGCGCCAGCCCGTCGGCGGCGAACCCGAATGCACACACCATGCGCACGGCCTGGGTCGTCAAGCCGCGCGAGCGCTGCGCCGGGGCGAGCCAGAAACCGATCTCCGCCGCGCTCTCGTCCTGTTCGCCGAGACCGATCATGCCGACCACCTGCCCCTCGGCGTGCAGCCGCACCGCCCAGGTCGGGCTGCGCGCCGCCCACCCCGGAACGACCATCTTCTCGATGAAGGTCATGGCGCTGTCCCGGACGTAGGGCACGGGGATGGTCACCCATTCCGCGATGGCCGGGTCCTGACAGCACTCGGTGATGGCGTCGACGTCGTCGGCTGTCGGAGCCGACAGCCAGATGGTTCCGTTCGACAGCACGCGAGGGTCCATCGAGCCATGCTGTCACGGGAGGAGCCGGTGGATCATCCGGTTTGTCGGGCGCCTGCCACCGGTGCCGAGGGGGAGGCCGGGATACCGGACCGTAGACTTCCCCTCGATGGTTGCCGCGCTGCTTTCCGACCTGTTCGAGTCACATCGGGCGCATCTGCTCTCGGTCGCCTATCGACTGACGGGCAGCGTCGGCGATGCCGAGGACGCGGTGCAGGAGAGCTGGTTGCGCTTGGCGGGCGCGCACCAGTCCGAGATCGATGATCTGCGCGCTTGGCTGACCACGGTGGTGAGCCGGATCTGCCTGGACCGTCTGCGTAGCGCGGCGGCGCGGCGGGAGAGTTACGTGGGCCAGTGGCTGCCGGAACCGGTGGTCACCGGCCGCACGCCGTCGAGCGCTCCCGACCCGTTGGAAGTCGTCGTGCGCAAGCAAGAGTGCCGGTTCGCGGCGCTGATCGTGCTGGACACCTTGACGCCGCCGCAGCGGGTGGCCTTCGTGCTGCACGACGGGTTGTCGGTGCCGTTCGACGAGATCGCCGGCATTCTCGACATCTCCGCCGACGCGGCGCGGCAGCTGGCCGTGCGGGCCCGCAAGGCGGTGGCGCAGACGCCGCGACCGGTCCCCGACGCCGAGCACGAGGCCGCCGTGCAGCGCTTCCTCGTCGCGCTGAGCACGGGTGACGTGGCCGCTGTCACCGCGGCGCTGCACCCGGACGCGGTGATGATCGGCGATGCCAACGGCACCACCGCCACCGCGATCAACGTCCTGCACGGCGCGGATCGCATCGCCCGTTTCTCCTTGGGCCTAGTGCGCAAGTACGGGCTGGAGGACGCAGCACAGGTGTTCACGTTCGTCTCGGTGAACGGGCAAATGGGTCTCGCGGTCGCGCCGCGTCCGGCGGTGGAAGGCCGGGGTGGTTATCCCACGCGGGTCGTCGGCTTCACGGTTCGGGACGGATTGGTCTGGGGCGCTTACGATATGGCGAATCCGGCCAAGCTGACCGGCGTCCGGCTGGGCTGAGCCCAGCCTGGCCCGCGCAGTGCTGCCAGCTGTCTCGAGGCGGTGCCGGGCAACTGGACTAGTCTCCGGTTATGCCCTCGCGACATCCGACCGTTGCCCGTCTGCGACCCTTCGCGTCCACCATCTTCGCCGAGATGACCGAACTGGCCATCCGGCACGACGCGGTCAACCTGGGGCAGGGGTTCCCGGACACCGACGGGCCCGCGAGCATGCTGGAAGTCGCCCGCCGCGCCATCGCCGACGGACTCAATCAGTACCCGCCGGGGCGCGGCATGCCGGTGCTGCGCCGAGCCGTCGCCGACGACCGCGCACGGCGTTACGGGACCGACTACGACCCCGACTCGCAGGTCCTGGTGACGGTGGGCGCGACCGAGGCGATCAGCGCGGCTGTACTCGGCTTGGTCGAGCCGGGCGAAGAAGTGGTGCTGATCGAGCCGTACTACGACTCCTACGCCGCCGCCGTGGCGCTGGCGGGGGCCCGGCGGCGCACGGCGCGTCTGGTGGCCGACGGGGATCGGTTCGTGCTGGACTTGGACAGTCTGCGCGCGGCCATCACCCCGGCGACCCGGATGCTCATCGTCAACTCCCCGCACAATCCCACCGGCACCGTACTCGGGCGGGCGGACTTGCTCGCGATTGCCGAGATCGCTTGCGAGCACGACATTCTGGTGCTCACCGACGAGGTCTACGAGCACTTGGTCTACGACGGCGTCGAGCACATCAGCCTGGCCACGTTGCCGGGCATGGCCGAGCGCACCATCGTGGTATCGAGCGCGGCCAAGACCTTCAGCGTCACCGGATGGAAGACCGGGTGGGCCTGCGGACCCGCCGACCTGATCGACGGGGTGCTCGCGGCCAAACAATTCCTGACCTTCGTGGCGGGCGGGCCGTTCCAGCCCGCCGTGGCGCACGCGATCGATCACGAGCTGGAGTGGGTCGGCAGGCTCCGGGAGGCGCTGTCGCAGAAACGGCTTCGCCTGTCCGCCGCGCTCGCCGACGCCGGTCTGCGGGTGTATCCGAGCGCGGGCGGTTACTTCGTCGTCGCCGACATCACCCCGCTCGGCGCCGCCGACGGCCTGGCCTTCTGCCGTGACCTGCCGAAGCGGCAGGGTGTGGCGGCGGTGCCGGTCATCGCGTTCGCCGACGACACCGCCGCCTGGAGTCATCTGGTGCGGTTCACCTTCTGCAAGCGCGACGAAACGCTGGACGAGGGGGTCCGCCGGTTGCGTCGCGCTTGACACAACCTTGCCGTGAACTGTCAGGTTTTGCTGGCAACGTGGAAGGCATGGCAACCCAGTACTACACGGCAACCTCTCTCGACGGCTATCTCGCCGACACGGACAACTCGCTCACCTGGCTTTTCGAGGTGGAGGGCGCGGACGAGGCGCAGGCGGGCATCGCGGGCTTCCTCGCGCGGGTCGGCGCCATGTGCATGGGCGCGACCACCTACGAATGGGTCGTGGCCAACGAACCACCGGAGAACTGGCGCAAGTACTACGGCGACCTCCCGTGCTGGGTCTTCACCCACCGGGATCTTCCCGCGATACCGGGCGCGAATCTCCGGTTCGTCTCGGGGCCGGTCGAGGCGGTGCACCGAGCGATGGCCGAAGCGGCCGGTGAACGCGACATCTGGATCGTCGGCGGCGGCGACCTGGCCGGACAGTTCGCCGACGCGGGACTGCTCGATCACGTCAAGGTGAGCGTCGCTCCGGTGACGCTGGGTGCGGGCGCCCCACTGCTGCCGCGGCGCATCCTGTCCGACCGGATGCGGCTGACGGCCGTCGAGCAGGCCGGTCAATTCGCGGAACTGCACTACCGGTTGACGTAATCGGCTGAACGGCGCTCGGCTCAGGCCGGTACGGGCCGGGCGCGGTCGGTGGCGAGCAGGGCGGCGATCGCACCCAGCATCGTGCCGGTGATGTATCGCTGGGTGCGCAGCCACAGGGGGCGGGCGGCGAGGAACGTCGCCAAACCGCCCGCCCCGAGGACGATCAGGCCGTTCACGGTGAGCGCCACCGCGATCTGCACCGAGCCGAGGCACAGGCTCTGCAACCACACCTTCCCGCGCTCCGGCGCGACGAACTGCGGGATCAGAGCCATGTACATGATCGCGATCTTCGGATTCAGCAGGTTGGTGACCAGCCCCATCGTGAACAAACGCCGGGTGGGGTCGGGGGAGAGCGCCGCGGGCGTGAAGACCGAGACGCCGCCCGGCCGCAGCGCCTGCCAGGCCAGCCACCCCAGATACGCGGCCCCCGCCAGCTTCACCGCCAGATACAGGCCTGGCACCACCGCGAACACCGCCGTGATGCCCGCCGTCGCCGCCGCCAGATACACCCCGAACCCCGCCGCCACCCCCGTCAACGACACCAACCCGGCTCGCCGCCCCTGCGACACCGTCCGCGACACCAGATACATCATGTTCGGCCCCGGCGTGAGCACCATCCCCAACGCCGCCACCGCAACCCCCACCACCGCCGCCATCTCGATCATGCCCCGATCCTCACCCGCCCCACCGCCCCTTGTCGCGGTCCACTCGCCACCTGCTGGACGTGAGCGAATGGGCCGGTCTACGCCGGTTGGAAATACCCGGCGCTTCCGGGTGATCGTGGTGGCACCGGCTCGAGGCGGGTGTCGGGGCGCAGCACGTCGCCACTGCCATATCGGTGGAAGTACTCCTTGCTCGTGTCCGTGCGGATCGACTGCAGTGGTCTGTCGCCGTCGAAGAAGACGTAGAACACGCGCGCGGGCCCGTCGCTGCCGACGGCGGTGGGGAGGTTCGGCCAGCAGTAATCCTGGAGGCCGCTGGCTTGATTCATGCGCTCCCGGGTGATGCCGGATTTGGCGACCACGACCCGATCCCAGGTAGCCGACCAGCCCGCCGCCCGCGTCAGGTCCGCCACGCTCACCTTCTCGGGCCTGCCGATGGCTTCGGAAACCGCACGGTCCAGAGCGTCTCTCGCGCCCAACGGTTCGTCCGTGGACAACATGTCGAACGACCCGGCGCAGGTGGCGCCGATCCCGTTGTCGTGTCCGCTATGCGATGAAGAACACGCCGTCATGGTCGCGGCGACGATCCCGAGAGTCGTCAACGAAACCGCCCGCAAGACTTTCATCATTTCGCTCCTGGAAGAGGAATATCCGACGAGTGGGGTGAGACCGTGTCGCCGATCGGAACACGATTACTCCACTCGATCTGCTGCCGGTTGTCGATCACGATCGCCTGTCCGGCATCGATTCGCTGGCGGACCAGGCGTTGCAGTTCCTCGGGTGAAGCGTCGGGATGATCGACCGCGATTTTGCGGCCTTGCTCGTTGTTGTAGAGATCCATGGCCTCACGCGCTGGGGTGTTCGCACCCGTTCCCTCGTGGGCGGTGGCGAACGATGCGGTCCACTCTTCCCCGTACTTCTGGGTCATCAAGGCGTTCCAGTACATGTGCCGATAGGCATCGCCATGATCGTCTGCCCAGGCTGAAGGAATATCGGGGTATGCGGCTTTCGCCGCGTTTTCGGCCTGTGACTTGAGTTCGAAGAATTCGGCGACATCCGCCACGCCGGTGGGTTTCATGAGAAGCGTCGAGACGAGTGCCGCCTCCTCCGGTGTCATGAGTGTCGGCTGGAAGTCGGGGTAGAGCAGGCGGATTTCGGTCAGCAGCAGGCCGGAGGGCCACAGACTGGCGCCCGACTTCGACGGTGCGGTCTGGTATTTGTTCAGAATCTTGGCCAGTTCGGGATCTTCTGGCATCGCGGTGGTGCCGCGTTTGACTTCGTCCGACAGCTCTTCCAGCCAGCGTCGAACCTGATCGGCGCCTTCCTTGTCCACCTGCTGAACAGCTGTGAGCGCAGCCCTGATCTGGGCGGTGAGATACGCCTCGTAACCCTCTTTCTCGACCAGACCAGAGGGGCCGAATTTCAAGAGGACTTCCCCGTTCGACATCCGGGAGTCGACTCCGCCGTCGTCTCTGACGAACAGATCGAATTCCGACTCTTCCGCCTCGGCCTTTTTCTCGCGGATGACATCGACGTAGTCGACGATCGAAGCGATGTGCTTGTAGATTTCCTGTTGGATTCCGACCAGCACTTCTTTTGTGCGGCGGGCATGCTCGCGATCCTGATGTCCCCGGTCGCGCGCCGACTCACCTGACTTTCCTCGATAGTACGTATATGACATGTCTATCGACACTGCGGCTTTGTGGGTATGGTCGTCGAGCTGGGAGGCTTTCTCTTTGAACTTGTCCGCGATCGCGATAGCGGCACGTGGATCCCAGGACAGGACCAAAGGAACAGTGAGCGCGTCGACATAGTTTCCTCCGCTCACTTCTGTCCTGCCTGCTTCAGCCGGGACGCGAATTCGGCGTCCTGCGCGAGGAATGCCTCGACCGCGGCGTCCGCGCTGTCGGCGAAACCGCGCAGTTGACGCGTGTGGTAGTCGATCACCTTCTCCAACGCTCCACTCAAAGAGTCGATCGTCGCCGCGATGTCCGACTTCGGGAGCGTCGGCTCCGCGCGCACCCCTTGGGTCAGGGGTGTCAACTGCGCGGTCGCGTCGGCATGGCCACGAACTACACGAGCGAGTTCGCGCGTTTGTTCCGGATCTAGGTCGAAATCGCCCATGGCGCCCCCTCTTTCGGTCTGGCCTCAGCAGCCAGGAGCATACCCGCCGACGCTGCGCCGGTGCCGCCGCAACAGCGATCGAAAGGGCCGAAGATGCAGGCCGAGGCGCATGCCAGGCGGCGAGTCGGCGGGACTTGCCCGGCCGGACCGATGACAATGCTGCGCATGGCGGCCACGGTCAGCGGGTTGGGAAATCGGCGGGCGGAGCTGATCGACGGAGTGTCGCCGGGGGCGGCATTTCGGGGGGACATCGAAGGAATGCGGGCGGTCGCGGTACTGGCCGTGGTGCTTTTTCATGCCGGTGTGCCGGGGATCGGTGGGGGATTTGCCGGTGTGGACGTATTTTTCGTGATTTCCGGTTTTCTCATCACGGGAATGCTGTATCGGGAAGCGGCGGTCGACGGCACTGTCGGGCTCGTCCGGTTCTACGGCGCGCGGGCGCGCAGGTTGCTGCCTGCCGCGGGGGTCGTGCTGGTGGCAACGGCGATCGGGGCGGCCGTGCTGCTGCCGCCGCTGCAGGCGCGCCAAGCGCTCGGCGACGGGATCGCCAGCGCGCTGTACGCCGGGAACTATCGGTTCGCCATGCAGGGCACCGACTACCTCGCCGCGGACGCGCCGCCTTCACCGTTTCAGCACTTCTGGTCGCTCGGCGTGGAGGAGCAGTTCTATCTGATCTGGCCCGCGCTGGTGATCGCGACGTCTTGGCTCGTGCGACGGCGCCGCGGCGGTTCGGCCACCGCGCTGCCGTACCTGATCGTTCTCGTCGTCGTCGCCGCGCTCTCTTTCGCGGTCGCGCTGACCTGGACCCGCACCATGCCACCGTGGGCGTTCTTCGCGCTGCCCGCGCGGGCCTGGGAGCTGGCCGCGGGCGGCATGGTGGCGCTGTCGGTCGTGCTCTGGTCCCGGTTGCCGAAGTCGGCGGCCACCTGCGTGGGGTGGATGGGAGCCGGTCTGATCGTCGTGGCCTGCGTTCGGCTCGACGAGAAGACCCCGTATCCGGGCATCGCGGCGCTGCTGCCCGTGCTCGGCGCGGTCCTGGTCATCGGAAGCGGCTGTGTCGCATCGCGATTCGGCGTCGGCCGGGTGCTGGCGGTATCCGAGATGCAGGCCGTCGGCAGGCTGTCCTACTCCTGGTATCTCTGGCACTGGCCGGTGCTGATGCTGGCCCCGCACGCGCTCGGCCGCCCGCTCGGGCTGGTCGGCGCACTGGGCGCGGTCGTCATGGCGGGTGGGCTCGCCGTGCTCACTCAGCGGTTGATCGAGAATCCGGTTCGCTTCGCGACCCGCCTGCGCGGTTCGGGCCGGCTCAGCCTCGCCTGCGGTGGTGTGAGCACCGCGCTGGCCATCGGTGTGGCGGCCGCGCTACTCGTGCTCGTCCCGCCTCCGGTCGGGCACGGCACGGCGGCGCGAGGTCTCACGCTGACGACACCGGCCGCACCGGCCGCTCCCACCGCCGACCCCTACGACGCCGCGATCGAGCAGCTGACCGCACAGACCCAAGCGGCGGTCGCCGCCTCGGCGGAGGTCCGCGACGTCCCGTCGAATCTCACGCCCGCGCTGTCGAACGCGCGCGGCGACCGAGCGGAGGTGTTCGACAACGGTTGCTTCCGTTCCTGGACCGACGTGGGCCAGGGGGAGTGCGCCTCCGGTGATCCCGCCTCGGCCACCACGGTCGCCTTGGTGGGTGACTCCCACGCGGCGATGTGGCAACCGGCGTTCGAGGACATCGCCGTCGCGCGGCATTGGCGGCTGGAGACCATGGCGAAGGTCACCTGCCCGCTGCTCGATCTGCCCATCACCAGTCCGTACCTGGGGCGGACGTACACCGAGTGCGAGCAGTGGCGCGAGCAGATCATGGCCAGGCTGCGGCACGAGCGGCCCCGGCTGGTCGTGGTCGGCATGTCCCGCCGCTATGGCGGCGACTTCGGCTTCGCGACCTACGACCCGGCGTGGATCGACAGCGTGCGCCGCCTGGCCGCCCAGCTGCGCGAGCTGGGCTCGGCGGTCCTGGTGCTCGGCGGCGTCCCCGATCCGCACGCCACCGTGCCCGCGTGTGTGGCCGAACACATCGATGACGCCTCCGCGTGCGCGCCCGCCCGTGCGGTCGCGGTCGACGACGCTGGCATTGCCGCCGAACGCGCGGCGGCCACCGCGGGCGGCGGGCAGTACGCCGACCTGACCTCGCTGTTCTGCACCGCCGCCCGCTGTCCGGTCATCGTCGGGAACACCCTCGTCTACCGCGACGACAACCACATCACCAGCGGCTACGCCACCGCGCTCGCGCCGGTGGTCGGCGCGCTCGCCGAACGCGCGCTCGCGCACGGCTGAGCCGTCCCGCACGGTCGGCGGGAAGACATCGACCCCTTCCGGCGTTACATGCGGTCGCTGCCGCAACCGCGTTTCGCGGGAAGGGCCGGTAACCTGCGGGGTTGTCGGTGGGGTCGGGGAGAATGGCGGGGAATCAACTGAGGAGGGACTGTGAACGACGGTCCGCTGATCGTGCAGAGCGATAAAACGCTGCTGCTGGAGGTCGACCACGAGTTGGCCGATGCCGCGCGCCAGGCGATCGCGCCGTTCGCCGAACTGGAGCGGGCGCCCGAGCACGTGCACACCTATCGAGTGACGCCGCTGGCGCTGTGGAATGCGCGCGCCGCTGGTCACGATGCCGAGCAGGTGGTGGACGCGCTGGTCAGCTTCTCCCGCTACGCGGTGCCGCAGCCGCTGCTCGTCGATGTCGTCGACACCATGGCCCGCTACGGCAGGCTGCAGCTGGTGAAGCATCCGGCGCACGGGTTGACGCTGGTCAGCCTGGATCGCGCGGTGCTGGAGGAGGTGCTGCGGCACAAGAAGATCGCGCCCATGCTCGGCGCGCGCATCGATGACGACACGGTGGTGGTGCATCCGTCCGAGCGTGGCCGGATCAAGCAGATGCTGCTGAAGATCGGCTGGCCCGCCGAGGACCTCGCGGGTTACGTCGACGGCGAGGCGCACCCGATCGAACTGGACTACGCGACCGACGGCTGGCATCTGCGCGACTACCAGCAGATGGCCGCCGACTCGTTCTGGGCGGGCGGTTCCGGGGTGGTGGTGCTGCCCTGCGGCGCGGGCAAGACGATGGTCGGCGCGGCGGCGATGGCCAAGGCGAAGGCCACCACGCTGATCCTGGTCACCAACACGGTGGCGGGCAGGCAGTGGCGGCGCGAACTGCTCGCGCGCACCTCGCTCACCGAGGAGGAGATCGGCGAGTACTCCGGCGAGCGCAAGGAGATCCGCCCGGTCACCATCGCCACCTACCAGGTGATCACCCGGCGCACCAAAGGCGAGTACAAGCACCTGGAACTGTTCGACAGCCGGGACTGGGGGCTGGTCATCTACGACGAGGTGCATCTGCTGCCCGCCCCGGTCTTCCGGATGACCGCCGATCTCCAGTCCCGCCGCAGGCTGGGGCTGACCGCCACGCTGGTGCGCGAGGACGGCCGCGAGGGCGACGTGTTCTCGCTGATCGGCCCGAAGCGCTACGACGCGCCGTGGAAGGACATCGAGGCCCAGGGGTGGATCGCTCCCGCCGACTGCATCGAGGTCAGGGTCACGCTGACCGACGCGGAGCGGATGGCCTACGCGACCGCGGAGCCGGAGGAGCGGTACAAGCTGTGCTCCACCGCGCGCACCAAGATCGCCGTGGTCGAGTCGATCCTGGCCCAGCACAAGGAGGCGCCGAGCCTCGTCATCGGCGCGTACCTGGAGCAGCTGGACGAACTCGGCGCGGCGCTGGACGCACCCGTGATCCAGGGGTCGACGAAGACCAAGGAGCGGGAGGAGCTGTTCGACGCGTTCCGGCGCGGCGAGATTCCGGTGCTCGTGGTGAGCAAGGTGGCGAACTTCTCCATCGATTTGCCGGAAGCGTCCGTCGCCGTCCAGGTTTCGGGTACCTTCGGCTCCCGGCAGGAGGAGGCGCAGCGTCTCGGGCGGCTTCTGCGTCCGAAACACGACGGCGGGCAGGCGCACTTCTACTCGGTCGTCGCGCGCGACACGCTGGACGCCGAATACGCCGCGCACCGGCAGCGTTTTCTCGCCGAACAGGGGTATGCCTACCGCATCACGGATGCCGACGACTTGCTCGGCCCCGCCATCGGATAAGCGGAGGCAGATCCTCCACAAACTGTGCTAGGAATGAGGGCGTGCGACGCTTCGAATTCGCGGTGGACCGCGATCACGCCCACGCGGTGAACGAAGTCTTCGCCGACCTCCGCCGCCTGCGCCTGCTGGCGATCGCCGCCGCGGTGGTCGCTGCGTCCGGCACCGCGCTGCTGATCTGGCTCAACCATCCGTGGGCCTACCTGCTCGCGGTCGCCTTCGCGCTCGGCGCGGTGACGGCGCTGTGGGTGGCTCTGTGGACGCCGTGGCATTCCAGCATCGACAAGCTCTACGCGGACGGTGAGCTGGTGCCCGCGGTGGTCTCGGAGGCTCGCCCGTCGGGTGTCGTGCTGCTCGCCTTGGTCGACGTGTCCGCGCCGGACATGCGCGATCCGCGCTACGCCTTGGTGACGAGAAAGGTTCGTGACCTCCCCGGCCACGAGGCCAGGCTCGGGGAGCGGGTGCCTTCGGTCGCCGTGCGCACCGACCGCGCGCCGCGCCAGGTGGGTCAGCGCTGGCAATCGGTGAGCGCCATGCCGATCGCTTGGGGCACCACCGACGACGCGGTCATCGCCCGCGCCCGCGCCGCGATCAGCGAGGCCGAATGGCGGCTGCTCACCGACAATCTCGCGCTCGCCGAGAAGGTGCGGCGCACCACCACGAAACGTCTGCTGCTCGATCCGCACCAGCTGCCGGGTGAACTCGGTTCCTGAATCCGGCTGCGTACGCGGGGTTTATCGGTTGCGTCGTCGCCTAGACTCGAAGGATGGTTCCAGCGTCCAACCTGCTGGCATTCGTCGCCGCCGCGGTCGTCATCATCGTCGTGCCCGGGCCAGGCGTGCTGTTCACCGTCGGTCGCGCGCTCACGCTCGGCCGGCGCGCGGCCCTGCTCTCGGTGCTCGGGCACGCCATGGGCGTCTACGTCGCCTTGGTGCTGGTCGCGATCGGTCTCGGCGCTCTGCTCACCGCATCGGCGCTGGCGCTCACGGTGGTGAAGTTCGCGGGCGCGTTGTATCTGATGTATCTCGGGATCCAAGCGATCCGTCAGCGTTCGGCATTGCGCGAGGCGCTCGGCGCCGCGGTCGAACCGGCGCCCGGCACGCGCGTGCTGCGCCAGAGCGCCGTCGTCGGGCTCACCAATCCCAAGGCGATCGTCTTCTTCTCCGCGGTGCTGCCGCACTTCGCCGATCCGGCCTCCGGGTCGCTGTCGTGGCAGTTCCTGCTGCTCGGCACGATCTTCCTGGCCATCGCGCTGGTCTCCGACAGCGCGTGGGCGTTGCTGGCCGCCTCGGCGCGATCCTGGTTCGCCAAGTCGCCGCGCAGGCTGGAGGCGGTCGGCGGCGCGGGCGGGGTGATGATCTTCGGCGTCGGCGCGTCGGTGGCGCTGACCGGAAGCGCCGACTGAAGCCGCTACCATCCAGCGAAGCCGGTGCGCCGGTACCGGTGACAGGCGGGGTGGAGAGGGGTGGTTGTTCGTATGTGGTTGTCCGGCCGGGTGTGCGCCGCGGTCGCGTGTGTACTCACCGCGGTGTCCTGGGTGCCCGCGCACGCGGATCCGCCCCCGGACCCGCTGGTCGGCGCGCCGGGCCTGGGCGATCCCTACTATCCGCTCGACGGCAACGGCGGCTACGACGTCCAGCACTACGACGTCGGCATCGAGTACGACCCGCCCAGCCGGAGACTGGCCGGAACCACCACCGTCACCGCGCACGCCACCCAGGCCCTGCGCGCGTTCAACCTCGATTTCGCGGGGCCGGAAGTGCGCGAGGTGTCGGTGAACGGGCTGCCCGCCGGTTTCGACCGCAACGGCGAGCACGAGCTGACCGTGACGCCGTCGCTGCCGCTGCTGCCCGGCCTGCCGTTCACCGTCACCGTCGACTACGCGGGCACCGCACTGGACACCGAGGGCGAAGGGTGGACCTTCGCGCCCAGCGGCGGCGCGTTCGTCGCCGGTGAGCCGCACTCGGCGACGACGTGGTACCCGCTCAACGACACCCCGCTGGACAAGGCCACCTTCGGTCTGACCGCCACCGTTCCCGCGGAGTGGGAGGTGGTCTCCAACGGCGTGCGTCTCGAGGACGTGGTGCGCGGCGACAAGCGGACGGTCCGCTGGGCCAACGCCAGGCCGGTGGTCGGCTACCTGACCACGGTGGCGATCGACAAATTCGAATACCTCGAACAGCGCAGGGCCAACGGCGTTCCGCTGCTCAGCGCGTTCGCCCCGAATGTGGAGCAGCGCCAGCGCGAGCTGGAGCGGCGCGTGCCGGAGATTCTCGACTTCGCCGAAAACCTCTACGGCCCTTACCCGTTCGAGGCGGCGGGTGGCATCCACCTGGACGCGGGCATCACGTTCTCGCTGGAGACCCAGACGCGCCCGCTCTACGCTCCGTCGATCGATCTGCCGGTCGTCGTGCACGAACTCGCGCACCAGTGGTGGGGCGACTGGGTGTCGATCCGCCAGTGGTCGGACATCTGCCTGAACGAGTGCTTCGCCAGCTATACCGCCGACTACCTGTGGCCGGAGCGGATGGAGGGCAAGAACGTCGACGACCAGTACCGCGAGACCATCCGCAAGTACCGCGACAGCGAGAAGTACTGGAACATCCCGCTGGAGAATCCCGGCGTGGGCAAGGAGTTCACCTCCGTCTACTACCGCGGCCCGCTGTTCCTGCATGCCTTGCGCAGGCAGATCGGCGACGAGGTGTTCTTCGCCGCCGTTCGGGACTTCCTCGCCGCGCACGCCTACGGCAACGCCTCGATGCCGGAGTTCCGCGCGTTCGTGCAGTCCAGATCGCCCATGGACCTGACCGGCTTCTTCCACGCGTGGCTGAACACCACCGCGCCGCCGCCGGAGGAGTACCTGTTCCCCGGCGCTCTGCGCAGCTGATCCGTCAGTCGCTCCCGGCGCGCTGCCGTGCCTTCGTCAGGCTGCGCTCGGCTCGCTCCACCTGGCGGCGCGCGGCCTGGAGTTCGTCTTTGGCCGATCGCTCGGCCGACTTGCGGAACTGCCGCTGCTGTTCGGCGTGGGCGAGTTCGTCGCGCAGCGCTGCGACGCGTTCCTCGGCCGCGGACAGTTCCTCGGTCGCTTCCGCGAGTGCGGCCTGTGCCGAATCCGCTTCGGCGCGAGCGGTTTCGAGCGCGGCCTCGGCGTCGGCCAGCTCGCGGCGCGCGCTGTCGTCCCGCTGCTTTCGCGCGGCCGCTCCTCCGCGCGGCGCGGCCGGTTCCGGCGCCGCGAGCAACTCCGGTCCGCTCGGTCCGAAGCCTTCGTAGCTGGTGGCCGTGGCGAGCGTTCCGGCTCGCAGCCGATCGGCGACCTCCGGGTCGGCGAGTGCCGCCGTCAAGGTCTGGCCGATCTCCCGCACGACGTTCTCACCGACCGGGTGCCCGTGTTCGGCGGCGAGCGTGCCCGCTTTCTCAGCGAGCGCGTTGACAAGTTGCTGGCGCTGCGCGGTGAGGTCGCGCAGCTGTTCGGCGGAGAGTTTCCGCTGCGCCGCGGCCAGCGCCGCGGCGAGCCGGAGCAAGGCGGCCACGTCGTCGGGCGCCGCCCTGGACAGCAGGTTCACCGCCCACGCGGCGAGGGTGGGTTTGCGCAGCTTGCCGATGGCGGCCGCCAGCCGCTTGTCGCCCGCCTGCTTCGCGGCCGCCGCCCGATCGGCGCGGGCCGCGACGAACTCCGCGGGCGCCAGCCCGTACAAGTCGCGCGCGACGTCATCGACCGCCATACTGCCCAAGCGTAACGACCCGGTCTCGGGCGACGACACACTCCGCATACCGGACAAGAGTCCAGTTGCATGGAATACGCGAAAGGCGTTGCTAGTGAATTACTCTGCGTTCTTCTTGCTCGGCCGTCTGCTTCCCAGCATTCTCGGTTACGCGCTCATGGGGATGTACGGCACGCACAGCTACTAGCGCCGCCGGGTGAGGTCGCCCGGCGGGCTGATGCGGCCGCTCAGGTCGTGCGGGTATCCTCACCGCGTTCACGAGCCCGTGAACGTGTTCGGTGAGAGAGGTTTTCAGGTGAAGTTTCCAGGAACGAGGCTGCTGGCACGGCTCGTGCTCGCCCTCGTCGCGGTGGCCGCGGTGGTGGTCACGGTGGCCGGCTGTTCGTTGATCCAGGACGCGGGCAAGTCGGACACCGCCAAGGCCGGAGTCGGTGACTGCATCAACGTCATCGAGGGTTCCGCGGTCGATTCCAAGACCGAACCGGTCGACTGCTCGTCGGACAAGGCCGTCTACAAGGTCGCGCAGTCCTACGACAAGAAGACCGACTGCGCCGCCGAATACACCTCCTACGAGGAGACCCTGGCCGGCGGTACCACCGCCTTCCTGTGCCTGGCACCGAACTTCAAGGAAGGCAACTGCTACAACGAGAGCAGCACGACCGGATACAAGCACGTCGACTGCGCGTCCTCGGAAGCCACCTTCAAGGTGCTGAAGCGGATCGACGGCAAGGCCGACGAATTGCTGTGCGATCAGGACGCCGACGGCTTCCGCCTCATCGAATCGGACCCCAAGGTCACCTTCTGCACGGCCAAGCCCAAGGGCTGATCATTCCAGCAGGGCAACCGACGCGATCCGGTGCAGCGTGAAGTGCCGGACCGCGCCGGTGACCGGGTCGAGCGCGTCGAGCTGCCCGTTGCCCACCTTCAACGGCTCGACCACACGCTGGGTGGCGACGCCTTGGGCGTCGACGTAGCCGATGTTCACCGACCGCCGCACCCGCGCCGCGAGCTGTAGCAGGGCGAGGGTGGCGGCGGTATTGGTCCTGGTGCCGTCCGGACGCACCGCCTGACCGGATCGGGCGCTGGCGGCGCGTTCGCCCGCCCGCAGTTCGGTGACGAGCATTTCGAGCTGTTCGGTGCTCGGCGGTGTCGGCCGATAGGGCTGCCGCGCGGCGGGCCGCACGGAGATCCGCGCCCCCCGCGGCCGCAGATCGACGATCGCGCCGGTCGAGTCCTCACCCGCGGGCGCGAAACCGGCCGCGCGCAGCTGCTCCAGCAGTTCGCCCAGCGGCGCTTGCGCGATGGCGACGGTCGGCGCGATGGATCGCAGCGCCAACGCGCTCGCCACCGGCGCGGACAGCACTTGGGCCAGCAGCGCCGGGTCGTCACTGCGAATGAACGACTGCGCCATGCCCGCGCGCAATTGGCCGTGGCGGCGGGCCACGTCATCGATCAAATAGGTCAGCGCCTGCGGGATCGGTGTCCGGGAATGCGCGGCGAACAGCGCGTGCAGCTCGGCCGCCGTCAGCCCGGCGTCGAGGGCGCGCCGCACCGAAGACTCCCCGATCCGGTACACCGTTGCCGCGCCCGCGGATTCGACGTCGGCGACGAGGGCCACGCGACGCTGGAGGTCGGTGGTCAGCGGGCCCGGCGCGATCACCGTGAGATCCGCCTGCACCAGCACGTGGTCCACCGGCTCCGGCAGCGCCGCCTCCATCTCCGCCTCGGCGTCGGCCACGCTGGTGGGCGCCGCGTGCAGCAGCGCGCGCGCCGCCGAGCCGAGCGCGCCGCGGCCGATCAGCCCGAGCGCAGCCGCCTCGGCCAGCGTCTGTTCGACCACCTCAGGGCGGAAGTTCCTGCGCCTGCGCGGCTGCCGCCAGGCCAGAAGGCGGCCGATATCCGCTGGGGCCAGCGCCGTGCCGGACGGATATTCCGCGAGCAGGGCGAGGATCGCGCGCCGGTCGCGCGGCGCGGTCGGAGTGCGCAGTTCCAGCGACAGCGCGGCCAGCGGCTTGTCGTTCGCGTCGCGCATGCCGATCATCCACGGCATCCGGTCCAATTCCAGCCAGGTGAGTCCGAGGGTGGCCCAGCGCCGCGCGGGTGGTGCTTCCAGCCAGGCGTCCACCAGCGGTGTCGGCGCCCAGAAGTCGTCGGTGGTCTCGAAGTCGGGCGCCGGGTCCGGCAAACCCTTCTCGAGCAATTTCGCCGCCGCGAGCAGCTCGACCAGCAAACCCGCTCGCTGCTCGTCGACACCGGCCTGCTTGGCGATGCGGCGCAGCTCGCGCACGCCGAGGCCGCCCGCGCGCAAGGCGGGAGCCGGGACCTGGCCGAGTACCTCGAGCACGGCCGCGCAGTGCCGCAGCAGCTCGCCCACCTCGCCCGCCGCGACCGCGTTCACGTCGGCGGGCGTTTGTTTCACGGTCTCGGGTTGCGGCGGCGTCAGAGCGTGCGGGTGGGTGACCGGTTCCCGCCGCAGCACCTGACCGACGGTGACCGGAAGCTCCACGGTCTCGTCATCGACCCAGTGCAACAGCCTGCGCGCCAGCAACCGCTGGATCGGCCGGTCGGCCGGAGTACCCGGCGCGGCGTCCTTGGTGCGGCCACGCGGCCCCGTCGCGGCCAGCTTGTCCAGCAAAGACCGTTCGGCGGACGAGAGCTCGGGCAGCGCCGCGACCACCTCGGGTTCGGTGAGCGCGTCGGGGATCTCGGTCGCGGTGCCGATCGGCCACGGCAGCGCCTCGGCGGCCGCCGGAATCAGGTGCAGTCCCTGTTCGGCGTCGATCCAGACCAGCGCGCGAGCGGTCAGCCGCTCCAGCGCCTCGTCGATCGCGGCGGCCTGCACTCGTTCGCTCAATTGCACATGCAAATCGGCACGGCGCAGCGGGCCGCCGTCGGGTCGCGTCACCCCGTGCATGGCAAGGGTTTCCACGATGGCGAATTCGAGGGTGTTCAGGTCCTCCGTGGCGCGCAGCACCGACGCGCGCTGTTCGACGCGGGCGGCGAGCACGGCCATGGCGGACGGCAGCGGCACGGCCAGGTCGGGCCGAAGTTGCAGCAGCGTCACCAGCTGGGCATCACTGCGGGCGCCGAGCCAACCGGCGAGGGAGTCGGTCGCGGTCATCCGATCCAGCCTACGATGCCGGGCGATCGCCCGCCGACGTCCGGAGGCGCGGGCTGCGGCGCATCCGAGCGGAGCGGCCGGGCTAGCATGGGGCCGTGGTGAACAAATCGAAGAAATCCTATGTCGACAACGGCTGGCCGAAGGTCGCCGACGGTGACCCCGCGGTCACCGAGCTCTCTTCGGCCCGCTCCGGTGGTCTCTCGCCCTACGGCGAGGACACCGAGTTCCCGGTCCCGGCTGAGCAGTTGCCCTACATGCACCCGAACACGGTGATCAACCGCTGAGCGCGCGAACGGAACGTTCTCGACTACGAAGAAGGGCCCCGCATCCATGGTGATGCGGGGCCCTTCTTGCGAAGCGTTCCTGATCAGGAGGGCAGCAAGCCCTTGTTCGCCTCGTAGAAGTTCACGATCGCGGGGTCGAGGGTGACTCCGCTGGACTTGGCGGCGTTGAAGAAGTCGAGAGCTTCCTTGGGCACCTGGACGCCCTGGCTCTGCACGACCTCGAGGGCGCGGTCGACGGCCGAGAAGATCTGCTGCGTGTCCGCCGGCGCGGCGGGCGCGGACTGAGCGGCCTGCGGCGCGGGGTTCCAGCGCGGGGTCTCGGCGGGCGCGGAGCGCGGGGTGGGCGCGCTGCTCAGGCCCAGCTTCGAGGAGCAGGAGGGCCACGCGCCCCAGCCCTGCGAGGCGAGCACCTTCTCGGCGACCGCGATCTGCTGTTCGCGGGTGGCCTGGTTGGCGCTGGCGGCGTATTCCTGACCGCCGTGGGCGCGCCAGGTGCTGGGCGAGAACTGCAGCCCGCCCTGGAAACCGTTGCCGGTGTTGATGCCCCAGTTGCCGCCGGCCTCGCACTGAGCGAGTCGATCCCAGTCGGAGTCGGGTGCCGCGCTGGCGTTGCCTGCGAAGGCCACACCGGCGGTGCCGATGATGGCTCCGGTGACGGCAACCTTGGCTACCGTGCGTCCGGTCGAGCTTGGCTTGCGATGGCGTCCACTCATATCGGGTTCGTCTTCCTCTCGACGCACCTGCGACGTCTTCGGTTCTGGTTCGGACTGAGAGGTCGTCCGTTCCGCCCTCGCCCCTACGTTTCCGTCGGGGTTCCGGTACCCGCGGGGCGAGGCTCGGTGCGGCGGGCCGGTGGTCGCCGGGGGTGCCCCGGCTGGATAAGACGGTACGACGAACCGCGGGAAAAATCACTATTTGGTAACCGGCGTGTACCAGTGGGTCTCGGCCCGGTCTCGGACCGGCGCGAAGGCTTCCCGCAGCTAGAGGCGTTGCGGTCGGGTGCGCCGCCCGTTGTCACCACTCCGTGACCTACTCGTAATGTGACGAGGATCACACCTAGGAGTGGGTAACGATCACACGGGGTAACCGGTTCGGTGTCGGATCGGGGTCCGCACTCCGGTTCAGCGCGACCGGCGGCCGGAGCGCAGCGCGAACACGAGCGCCAGCACGAACCCCAGTGGCGCGAGCATCGCCCCGAAATAGAGCCACAGTCCCGGCTCGCTGTCGGTCAGCAACGGAATCGTGAAGATGGCGATGATAGCCAGCAAACCCAGCGCGAACACCGAGAGCGCGAGCCGCAGCAACCAGTCGCCGCGACGCCGTTCGGCGCCGCCGGGCGGAGTCGGGGTGGAAGGGTTCGTCACGGATCGACGGTAAAACTGATGTGCTCGCGTTATTCACACCGGGGTAGACTCGATGGCAATCGCGTCCTGCAATCCTGCTGGGCGCGTTCTTTTCGCACAGGAAAGGGCCGGTCGCGCGACCGGCTCGGCAGACGGATGTGCTCGGGCCGTAGGGGTCCGAGTTTTCGATGATGAACGGGTGAGCGCAGTGCCGACCGGCAGGGTGAAGTGGTACGACGTCGAAAAGGGCTTCGGCTTCCTTTCCCAGGACGAGGGTGAGGACGTCTACGTCCGCTCGTCCGCGCTGCCCCAAGGCGTCGAGGGCCTCAAGCCCGGCCAGCGCGTGGAATTCGGCATGGCCGCGGGCCGTCGCGGCCCCCAGGCGCTGAGTCTCAAGTTGCTCGAGGCGCCGCCGTCGGTCCGGCAGGGCCAGGAACGCAACGCGCGCAAGGAACCTGCCGCGCGCAGGCACACGCCGGACGAGCTGCACGGCATGGTCGAGGACATGATCACCTTGCTCGAGGCGAAGGTGCAGCCGGACCTGCGCAAGGGCAAGTACCCGGATCGCAAGACAGCGCAACGCATCTCGGAGGTCGTCCGCGCGGTGGCGCGCGAACTGGACCGCTGATTCCGCTCGGTGCCGCTTCATCCGAGGCGGCCGTCGAGCCGAGGCGATCGGTCGAACCGGTATTCGCCTGCGCCGCGTCGTACGCGCACCGGCATCTGCGGGGTCCCCGAAAAGCGGTGCGCCCGAGCTGACTACGCCGTGCTGATCGACCAGGTGGCGTGCGGCACGTAGAACTCCCGGCCCGTTTCGTCGCGGGCGAGGATCGGCAGCTGGAACTCGACGCCGATGAGGCGCAGGTCCGGCTGCGGTTTCGAATCGATGGTGAGGGCGAAAGCCCGGTCCGGGTAGTCGTTGCGGCTGATCACCTGGTCGACTTTCTCACCGTTCGGCAAGAGATAGACCAGTTGTGCGAGCCAGGGCGCGTCGGCGACCTTCTTCGGAAGCGACAGTTGCAGTGGGTAACCGGCGGGGACTTCCAGGTCCACGGTGCGGCCACGGTGGCAGTCGGGAGTGTCCTGGCCGCAGTTCAGCGTCGTGAACACCGTGCCGGGGACGTTGTCCTCGGGCAGGATGCTGCAGTCCTGCATGGTCACCGAGCAGTAGCTGAACGGTCGCACGGTGACCGTCTTCCCGTGTGCGTACGCGGTGAGCGTGACGTCGGGCTTCTCGGCGTCGCGGACCAGCACCGCCAGCACGCCCGCGAAGGCGGCGGTGAGCACGAGCAGGGCGGCCGCGACCAGCGCGGCGATCGTGCGTGCGTTGAGCTTGCTCACCAGATCGGGTCTCCTTGCCCTCGTCGAAAGCGTGTGGTGTCGCCGCCGCGCGGCGCAGGATCCTCTGCTCGCGGCGCGTTCGCCGGATATCCGTGCGGCCGTGTCGTCGGCACTTCCTGCTCCGCGTGCTGGGGACGGTTGCCGCCGAGGCCGGGCAGCAGCGAATGGCCGCGGAAGCTGAGGAAAGTCTGCACCAAGCCGAGCACGAGGATCACGGTGACCACCGCGAAGCCCTTCCAGTAGTCGGTCGGCAGCAGCACACCGGCCGCGCCGCCGACGACCCAACTCAGCTGGAGCACGGTCTCCGACCGCCCGAAGCCGGAGGCGATCGACTCCGGCGGCAGGTCGTCCTGGATCGATGCGTCCAGCGACACCTTGGCCAGCGCGCTCGTCCCCGCCGCGACCAAGGCCGCGGCTGCCGCGCCGAGCAGGTTGTCCGCGAACGTCGCGAACAGCGACACCAGCGCGCACGCTGCCGTGCAGCCGAGCACGATCAGCGATGGCCTGCCCAGCTTCAGCCTGGCGCCCGTCGCGTTGCCCGCGAAATTGCCGATGGCCGCGGCCGCGCCGACCGCGCCGAGCATAAGGGCCTGCTGCACCGGCCGGTGCTCGGTCGCCTTGGCGACGAACGCGACGTAGAAGGTGAGGAACCCGGTCAGCACCCGGATGGCGCTGTTGCCCCACAGACCGGTCACCACGGCGCGGCCGAGCGGTTGCCTGCGCTTGCGCGGCGGGACCGACGACTCGGCGCCGGAGGAGAGCACCTCGGTGCGCGCGTCGGCGCCGTGATAGCTCAGCGTCGCGGGGACCTCGCCCTCGGTCACTTCGACCCAGGAGGGGATGCGCAGGCTCAGATACGTCCCCGCGCAGGCGATCAGCGTCGCGAAGACCAGTGCGCCGTTCGAGTCCGCGATCGCCGCGGCGAGCCCGGCCAGCGCTCCGGCGCCCATGGTGCCGCCGACCAGACCGAACACCGTGAGACGGGAATTGGTGCGGACCAGATCGATGTCCGGCGGCAGCACCCGTGGCGTGACCGCGCTCTTGAGCACGGCGAACGATTTGCTGCCGATCATCATGCACAGCGCGAGCGGATACAGCGCCCAGGTGTCGAATTGGAAGATCAGCACCACCGCGACCACCGCGCGCACCGCGAACGACGTCGCAAGCGCCAAGCGGCGACCGCGCTGCAGCCGATCGAGCAGCGGCCCGATCAGCGGGGCGATCACCGCGAACGGCGCGATCGTGATCAGCAGGTAGAGCGCGACCTTCGTCTTGCTCTCCGCGGTGGCGCTGGCGAAGAACAAGGTGTTGGCCAGCGCCACCGCGATGGCGGCGTCCAAGGCGAAGTTCGCCATGGTGGCGTAGGTGAGCGCCGTGAGACCGGACTTGTCCGCGCCGTCGGCCTTGGCCGCGCGCTGAAAAGTCGCTATGCCCTTCTCGGTGAGTTCCCGGCCGCGCATCGCGGCCACGCGGGTGACCGTGAGTTTGCGCGGCATCCGTCGCGCGCCGGAGGGTTCGGGGCTCTCGGAAGGCTGCTCGGCGTCGGGGTCGACGGGGAGAGGCTTGGTCGGCGGAGGCTGCGCGGGCGGTGGCGCGTCGCGTCGCGGGCTCGGCGGCGGTCCCGGCTGGTCGTAACGCTCGGCGGCGCGTCCGGCTCCCGGTCCGAGCGGTGGCAGCGGCCTGCGGCGCCGCGGTGCGTTGGGTGGCGGGTACCGGTCGAAACCGGGATGCCGATCGAACGGCGGGACCTCCTCGCCTTCCCACCGATCACGGCCGGGACCGGAAGGTTCGCGGGGAGTAGTCACGACTCCAATTCTGGCGCACTCCCGGGCGGGGCGTTCACGCGCGCTCCGTGGCGGCGGCGGAAAGTGATCGTTGTCGCGATCCGCGATCGTGCTCAGGCGGGAGTGAAGCGGACCTCGAACATGGTCGGCCAGTTCTTGCCCGTGATCAGGAACCGGTCGGTGCCGGGCAGCTGCGCGATGCCGTTGAGGGCGTCGGCCGCGGCCCGCGCGGTGGCGGGGAGCAGACCGGCGGCGTCGGCGGTCGCGAGCACCGCACCGGAGTCCGGGTCGATCCGCAGGATGGTGTCGGTGGGCCAGTCGTTGGCGTAGACCGACCCGTCCGCGGCGCACTCGAGTTCGTTGAGGCGCGCGCCGTTGTGGCTGGTCAGTTCGATCGAGCCGGTGGGGGCGAAAGTGACCGGATCACGGAAGGTGAGGCGGTCGGTGCCGTCGCTCATCACCAGTCGTCCGTTCCTGGCGCACAGGCCCCAGCCTTCGCCGTCGTAGCTCACCCGGCCGCGTTCGGCCAGGGTCGCGGGGTCGCGGGCGATGGCCACGCCGTCGTGCCAGGTCAGCTGCCACAGTGTGGCGCCGGCGACGGTGATGCCCTCGCCGAAGTACGGCGCGGGCAGCTCGGTTCTGGCCAATTCCTCCCCGGTCGTCAGCCGGGACGTGCGCACGCCGGACGCGCCTGCCAGGCCGGTGCCCTCGAAGAGAACGTCGCCATCGATCTCCAGACCCTGGGTGAACGCCTTCGTATCGTGCGGGCGGGTGCCGAGTACCTCGATGTTCATCCTGGGCGCCTGGTCCGCTACGCCGCCGCATCCGCCCAGGATGAGCAGACCGACCAGCACACTGATGGCCAACGCACGCCGATTGCGCTCCATACGGCAAAATGTAGGCCGTGAGCGCAGTTTCTGTTTCGGAGTCCGGCGTGCGGCCGATTCTGGCTGATGCCGTCGACCTGGCCCGCCGTGCGCTCCTGGAGTTGGAACCGTCGGCCGTCGGCGCGCACCTCGGCGTGATCGCCGAGGACGAGAGCGCGGCGACCCACCGTTTCGAGGCAACGCTGCCCGGTTACCGCGGGTGGCAGTGGGCGGTCGTGGTGGCCGCCCCGCCCGGGGCCGACCGTGCGACGGTCAGCGAGTCCGCGTTGCTGCCGGGGCCGGACGCCTTGGTCGCGCCCGAGTTCGTGCCCTGGGAGCAGCGCGTCCGCCCCGGCGACCTCGCGCCAGGCGATCTGCTCGCCCCGCCCGCCGACGACCCGCGCCTGGTGCCTGGCTATGTCGCGACCGGCGATCCGGTGGTGGACGAAGTGGCCTACGAGGTCGGTCTCGGCCGGACCAAGGTGATGAGCAGGGAAGGCCGCGCGGAGGCCGCCGAGCGCTGGTACAGCGAGTACGGACCCGACTCCGAGATGGCCAAGGCCGCGCCTGCCACCTGTGGAAGCTGCGGCTTCTATCTGCCGCTCGCCGGGTCGCTGCGCGCCGCGTTCGGTGTCTGCGGCAACGCCATGGGCGCCGACGGGCATGTCGTCCACGTCGCCTACGGCTGTGGCGCGCACTCGGACACCGAGGTCCCCACCGGCAACGGGTCGCCGCTGTACGAGGCGTACGACGACTCGGCCATCGAGGTGATCACGCTCCGCACGGACGAGCCGCGCGACGGCAATCGGGAGCAGGCCGAGGAAGCTCCGTCCGAGGACGTGGATCGGCACGGCGCGGCCGAGCAGGCTCACGGAACGGGCGATGCGAACCACCCCGCGGCCGCCGATTCGGACGCCGTGCCCGCTGGCGCGGCCGACGCGCAAAGCGCCGACGCCGCCCCGAACACGGCGGTGGAGCCCGAGCCCCGAGCCGTTGCCACGGAGCCGGAAGAGCATGCGAGTTCGTCGGCGACCTCGCGCGCCGAGCCCTCAGCCGCGTCGAGCGTGACCGGTCCGGGGGTGGGCCAGGCAGAGGGCACGGCTGCTTCGGTGAGCGATGAGAGTGCCGCGACGTCCGAACCGACGGAAGCGGACGCGGCGGGATCGACCTCCTCCGCGGCGCTGAGCAGCGGTGCATCGACGGACCTCGGCGAGTCGAATGCCGTCGGCACGAGCGCGACGGAATCGGATACCGCATCGAGCGCGACAGAGTCGGTGGCAGCAGCCGGTTCGGACGCCGTGCCGACCGGCGCGGCCGAGTCGGCTCCGGAACCCACCGCTACGCCGGCCGGTGCCGAAGACGTCGATGCGCCATCCGGGGCGGGTGTCGCCGATGGTGAGGCACGGCCGGAGTTCCAGTCATCGCCGCGGAGCTGAGCGCGACAGCCGACCCGTTCGGCACGTCGGCGTTGCGAGCGGCGGTGCTCGCCGCATGGCGTGATTCGCCGACGCGGTTGCGGGAGGACGCCGCCACCGAGAACGACTTGGTGCGCGCGGGCTACCGCGACCGATTGCTGACCGAGTTGGCGCAGAACGCCGCCGATGCCGCGCGCAAGGCGGGCGTGGCCGGCGCTGTCGTGGTCTGGCTCGACGGCCGCGACCTGCACATCGGCAATACGGGTGCGCCGCTGGACGTCTCGGGTGTGCACGCGCTGACCGCCTTGCGCGCTTCCGGGAAGTCCGACGGCGGGACCGTCGGCCGATTCGGTGTCGGCTTCACGGCGGTGCTCGCGGTGAGCGACGACATCGAGCTGCGCTCGTCCTCCGGATCGCTGCGGTTCTCCCAGGCCGAGACGCGGGATGCACTGCGCTGCAACGAGATTCGTTTCCCGTCTGTCGACGCGGGCGAATTCGTCCCGCCCGTGCTGCGGTTGGCCTGGCCGATCGAGGCGCGACCGGCGGATGGTCTCGACACCGAGGTGGTGCTGCGCCTGCGTGCCGACGTGGACGCCGACGCGCTGCTGGCCGCGATGCACGCCGAAGCCGTCGATCTGCTGCTGGAACTGCCCGCACTGCGGCGCGTCCGGATCGGCACGGCCGAATTCGTCAGCAGTGCCGAGGACATGGGCGACGGCATGCACGAGGTCTACGTCGACGGCCCCGGCAGCGAACAGCGCACCTGGTGGCAGTACCGCACGCGACGCGCCCGCTGGCTGCTGCCGGTGCGCGACGGCAGGCCGGTGGCCGCCGCCCCCGATGTGCTGCGGGCGCCGACCAGGTCGGACGAGGAATTGTCGCTGCCCGCCTTGCTCATCGCCGATATCCCGATGCAGCCGGATCGGCGCAGGTTGCTGCCCGGCGCGCGGCTCGGCGAACTGGCGGACGGCTATGCGGACTTCGCTCGTGCGCTGCCGCCCCGCGACCGGCTCGTGCTGGTCCCGACACCCGGGTTCGCGCGCAGCGAGGCCGACGGCCTGCTGCGGGAAGCGCTGCTGCGCGAATTGCAGACCCGTCCTTGGCTGCCCGTGGTCGCCCCGCACCGGCACGTCTACTCGGAAGGCCCCGCCGCAGCCGAGCCGCTCGCCGCGAGGTACCCGGAATGGGACGCGCTCGCCTCTCCCGACGCGAATGATCAACTGCCCGATCGAGAACCGGATGCTGTCGCCGACATCGAAGTGCTGGACCTGCGGGCCGCCGAAGGGCCGGAGGCAGCGACCGAGGCTCTCGATGTGCTGAGCGGAGAGGCCGTCACCGAATCAGCCGACGTCCCATCGCTCCTCGGCGAACCGGGTGCGCTCCCTGTCGCCGGGACACTGGCTACCGCCGGACCGACGCCCGACCGGAACAGCGCCGTCCCCACCCGCGCCTACGTCTTCGCCGGTCTGACCGCCGAACTGGCCGACTCGCTCGACGAAGTGGTCGGTCCTCTCGTGATCCCGGAGCTGTCCGGGCGGGCGCACACCGAGGCCATGGGCGTACTCGACGTGCACCGGCTCGGGTTGGCGCGGCTGGCGGAACTGTCCGGGGGCTTGGAGCGGCCGCCGAGTTGGTGGCGGTCCTTCTACGCCGCGCTCGAGCCGTTCGTAGTGGATCCGCTCGCGGCGGAGGAGTTGGGCGCGCTGGCGGTGCCGCTGGCCGACGGCAGGCTCGTCACCGGACCGCGCACCGTGGTGCTGGACGATCGGCTCGAGGACGCGATCCCGCTGCACTGGGCCCGGCTGGCGCATCCAGAGGCAGCACATCCCTTGCTGGCTCGGCTCGGCGCGCGGTCGGCCACCGCCGAGGATCTTCTGACCGACCCTGGCTTGCGTGCCGATCTGGAGGATCACCCGGGCGACCCCGACACCGCGGATGCGATCTTGCGCCTAGCCGCGCACGCCGATCGGGACGCCATGCCCTCCTGGCTGGGTTCGCTCGAATTGCCCGATACCGAAGGCGATTCGCGGCCCGCCGACGAACTGCTGTTGCCCGGAGCGCCGCTGCGCGAGCTGCTCGTTCCCGACGCGCCGTTCGGCACGGCAGACCCCGGCCTCGTCGAGCGCTACGGCGCGGACGCGTTGCGCGCCGTAGGTGTCGGCTGGGATTTCGGCGTGCTCGTCGAAGCCGATCCGACCGGCCCTGACCACGATCTGGACGACGAGGAACACTGGTGGTCGACGCTGCCGGAGGACCCACCCGAGCTGGTGGCTGTCCGTGACCTCGATCTGATCGATGACGCCGCCTGGCCGGAAGCGTTGCGGCAGTTGGCCGCGGCGCCGCGTACCCGTCGTCTGCTCGCCGACGCCGACGGCTACACCGCGTGGTGGCTGCGCCGGTACGCGCGGGTGGACGGCACGCCGCTGGGGTTGCTGCGCCATCCCGCCGACACCGACTTCGACGGGCTGCTACCGGCGTTCACCGTCGCCGGTGTCGACCCGGACGCTTGTCGCGCGGTGCTCGCCGACCCGGCGACGATCACCGACGAGTTGGCCGCCGCTTTGCTGGAGGCGCTCGCCGACCCCTCGCGAACCCCGTCGCCGGAAGTGGTTTCGCGCACCCATGCCCGCTTGGCCGCCGCTGTCGCCGCCGGCCTGCTCGATCTCGCCGATCTGCGACCCCCCGATCGCGTGCGCGCGCTCACCGGGGCCGTGGTCGATCCGGAGGACGCGTTCGTCCTCGATCGTCCGTGTTTCGGCCTCGCCGTGCCGCCGGATCGATTGGTGGCGGGCGACCCCGAAACGGCTTCGTCCCTGGCGGCGCTGCTCGATCTGCCGCTGGTGTCGGAGGTCATCACCGCCGAGGTGGCGAGCACCGGCCGACGGACGACCTGGGCGGCGGAGCCGCTGGGAGTGGTGCTGCGGCAGCTGTTCACTCTGCCTCCGCAAACGGGCGAGCTGGTGGTGCACCAAGAGCTGACGGTGCGGCTGAGCGGTGCGATCGAGGCCACGGTCGCGGTGCCCTGGTGGCAGACCGGCTCGGACGTGCACGTCCGAGCGCCGCGGCGTGACTGAGCCGCGGGCTACTGCGCCGCGTACCCCGTGAGCATCTCGCTCAGCAGATCCAACTGCCCGCGCACGCTCTCGCTGTCGTTGTCCACCAGCCAGCGCAGCACGACACCGTCGATGACGTTCAGCGTGAACCGGCTCAGCGTCTGCACCGGGACCGACCAGGTGTTGCCGGTGGCGTCGCGCGCGTGCTCCAGGATGTCGGCGACCGTGGAGTCGTTGAAGTTGTACTGCTCGCGGGCGATCGCGAGTTTCGCCGGGGTTTGTTCGCCCTCGCGCAACGCGTAAGTGGTCGTTTCGTAAGTGAGCAGCTGTCGTTCCGGAGTGGCTTCAATGTTCAGCCACATCAGTTCCAGACCCGACCGGATCAATTTTTGAAGGGCTTCTTTTCCACTTCCGACGTCCTGCCATACCGTTTCGTTGGCATCGACGGAATCGCGTAATTCCATCGACAACGCTTTGACCAGCTCGGTCATCAGCGCGTCCTTGTTTTCGAAACAGTAATGCACCACACCGAGCGAGACGCCGGCCGCCTGAGCGACATCGCGCGTGGTCACGCCCGCAACACCCTTTTTCTCGGCAAGGCCGATCGCGGCCTCGATAAGGTGGGCCCGTCGTTCTTCGACGCTCAATCGGGAGGACACCCAAGGGAGTTAAGCGCCCACGGCCCGTGCAGTCAATTCATGGGCGGGAAAAAATCTGGACTGGACGACTGACCAGTTGTGTGGTTCGCTGCATCCGGACAGAAGGGAGACGGGTATGCCGGTGTCACGCCGAACTGTTCTGACCCGGACCGCGATCGGGTCCGCCGCGCTCGCGGCGGCGACGGCGCCGGGTATGACCGAGGCACTAGGCGTTCCGGCGGCCGCCGCACCGGATTCCGGTGGTTACGAGATCGGCGTCGGACTCTCCGACATCACCGGTCCGGCCGCCGAATGCGGGATGATGGGCTACTCCCAGCTCGAGCAGCAGACCGCGGGCATCCACCTGCGCCCCCGGGCGCGGGCGTTCATCATCGGCAGCGCCGGGCGGCGGATCGTCTTCGTGGTCGCCGAGAACGGGATGATCTTCCAGTCCGTGCACCGCGGCGTGCTGACCGAACTGGCCCGGCGTTTCGGCGATCTGTACACCGAGCAGAACGTCCTGTTGACCTCGACCCATTCGCACGCGACCTGCGGCGGCTCCAGCAACGACTACGCCTACAACCTGTCCATCCTCGGTTTCCAGCAGCAGGTGTACGACGCCGAGGTGAACGGGATCGTCGAGGCGATCGCCGCCGCGCACGCCGATCTGGGGCAGGGTTCGCTGGCCGTCGGCCGCGCCGAGTTGCACAACGCGAGCGTGAACCGGTCGCGCGTGGCTTGGGAACTCAATCCACCGACGGACAAACAACATTTCCCGGATGCCATCGATCCGGCGGTGACCACTCTCGTCCTGCGCAAGGGCGGGCGGACGGCAGGGACCATCACCTGGTTCGCCACCCACAACACCTCCATGACCAACGCGAACCGGTTGATCAGCTCGGACAACAAGGGCTACGCGTCGTTCTGCTCCGAGCACATCGAGCACGGCCTGCGCTACCTGGACGGCAAGCCCGCGTTCGTCGCGGCCTTCGCGCAGACCAACGCCGGTGACATGTCCCCGAACCTGAATCTGCGCCAAGGCTCCGGCCCCACCGAGGACGAGTTCGAGAACACCCGCATCCTCGGCGAGCGGCAGTACGCGGCGTCCGTGGAGGCGGCGGGCCGGGCCCGATCGATCTCCGGCCCGGTCGACGGGATGCTCTGCTATATAGACCTCGCCGACATCGCCGTGGACGGCCGTTTCACGCCGGACGGGCTGTCGCGGCGTACCGCACCGGCCGCGGCGGGTGTGTCGCTGATCGCGGGTAGCGTCGAGGATGGCCCCGGGTTGCCGGGCGGTCCGATCCCGGAGGGCGTGCGCAACCCGTTCCTCGCGGCGCTCGGCGATCCCGCGCAGCCCGCTCCGGCTTGGCTGGCGGACGCGCAGGCGCCGAAGGCGATCGCGGTGCCGCTCGGCCTGCTGCCTCCCGTGCCTTGGGTGCCGAATGTGCTGCCGATTCAGCTCGTTCGCATCGGCGAGCTCTATCTGGCCGCCGCGGGTGGCGAATTCACCATCACGTCGGGCCTGCGCATCCGCCGGGCGGTGGCCGCGGCGCTGAACGTTCCGCTGGAGCAGGTGCTCATGCAGGGATACGCCAACGCTTATCACGAATACGTCACCACCCCAGAGGAATACGACTCCCAGCAATACGAGGGCGCTTCGACGCTGTTCGGCCGCTACACCCTGTGCGCCTATCAGCAGGAGTTCACCCGTCTGGCCACGGCCTTCGCCGCCCGCACGCCGGTGCCGCGCGGCCCCGCCCCGCGCGATGTATCCCAGTTACAGCCGAACTTCCAGCCGGGCGCCGGGCCGGACGCGGCCGCGCCGGGCCGGGGCTTCGGTGACGTGCTGGTGCAACCGCACCCGTCCTACGGCCCCGGAGATCAAGTGCTGGCCGAATTCGTCTCGGCCCATCCGAAACACGACATCCGGCGCAACGGCACGTTCCTGGAAGTGCAGCGCAGGAACGCGTCCGGCGAATGGGTGCGGGTGGCCAACGAGGGTGAGTGGGCGGTGAAATACCACTGGAGCAAGCGCGGGCTCGCGGAGTCGGTGGCCCGGTTCACCTGGGACATCCCCCTGGACGCCGAGCCGGGACGCTATCGCTTCCAGCACTACGCGACCCGTCTCGACCCCGACGGCAGGCTCTACCCGCTCACCGGCACGACCGACGAATTCGACTTGGTCCGACCCTGACCCGCCCTCACAGTCCCGTCTGCGCGCCCTTGTCCCCGCGTCGGGCGCCGCGGCGCTGGACCAGATAGATGACCAGCCCGAGCAGTCCGACCGCCAGCCCCATCAGGCAGACCGGGCGGGCCGACGCCCATCGGTCGCCGCTCGCCCACACCACCACGGTGGCGATCAGCCACAGTGCGCTGCCGACCGCGAGCACGGGGCGCGGGTCGGTCAGTCGCGGCGGAAGCTGGGGGACTTTCGGTGTCACGGGCTCAGCCTAATCCGCCCTGCCGGGCGGAGTCCGCCGACCGCGCGGAGGCGAGGTGGCGCACCATGGCGGGAAGCCGCGACCGGCCGCTCTCGGTCCCGTATCGTTTGGCACTGTGACAACGCCATCGGATGTCAGAGCCCTTGCTGGTGAGCTCTCGCTGGCGGTCGTTCGACTGACGCGACACCTGCGCGGCCGTCGGGCCGATTCGCAGATCTCGCTGACCCAGCTCTCCGCGCTCGCCACGCTGGCGCGCGAAGGCGCGATGACCCCGGGCGCGCTCGCGGCGAAAGAGCGCGTCCAGCCCCCGTCGATGACTCGCGTCATCGCCTCGCTCACCGATCTCGATCTGGTCGAGCGCAATCCGCATCCGACCGATGGCCGTCAGATCATCGTCTCGCTGTCCTCCGCGGGCCGCGCGCTCATCGCCGACGAAGCGAGCGCCCGCGAGGCGTGGATGACCGAGCAGCTCTCGACGCTCACCGAGGAGCAGCTCGTCGTGCTGACCCGTGCCGTGGCGATCATGAAACAGATCGTCGCGGAATCCGAGTAGCCACGGCAGCAACGGGATTCGCCGCGCCCGCGTGGGTCAGCGCTTGGTTCGGATGATCCCGGCGCCCCACCACAGCAGTCCACCCGCGACGGTCAGCCATAGGACGAAGACCGGATAGATCAGAACTCCGTAATCGTCGGCCCATCGGGGCAGGTGCGGGAGCTGGGTGGCCGCGCCGATGAGCAGCAGCACTCCCACAGTCACCGCGATCGGCGCGAGTGGCGCGGTGTCCGAGTCGGCCCTGCGGGCGGTTCGGTCGGTCATGGTGGAGCCCTCCTGCGCGGTCGGCTCGGCGCCCGCTCGGGACGCTGTGGGCACTGGAAATAAATCAGTTACCTTCTAGCTAACCATCGCATGGAGGTGTGACTTCGTTAACAGTCTGTGATTCAGATCACAGTACTATCGCGATGTGGCGCGTCTCGTTGCCCGTGCCGCCGGAGCGCGGAAAACCGGATGAGCTGCCGCTATTGCGCGCCGAACGGCCGGTCGCTGTCCACGATCTCCCGGCCGAGCGGGAACAGCGAGATCGGTATGAACTTCAAGTTGGCCCAGCCGAACGGGATGCCGATGATCGAGACGAACAGCGGAATGCTGGTGAGCAGGTGCCCCAGCGCCAGCCACCACCCCGCGACGATGAACCAGATGATGTTGCCGATCAGCGAACCCGCGCCGGCGCCCGGCTTCTCCACGGTCGTGCGGCCGAACGGCCACAGCACGTAGGCGGCGATCCGGAACGACGCGATGCCGAAAGGAATCGTGATGATCAGGATGAAGCAGATGAGTCCCGCCGCGATGTAGCCCAGCGCCAGCCAGAATCCGGCGAAGACCAGCCACAGGATGTTGAGAATCAACTGGATCGGCTTCATGAGACCAGCATGCCAGGCGGCGGGGCGCGGTGCGCGCCGTCAGAAGAACCAGCCGAGCATCGCGTCCCGCTCCGCGCGGAAGGCGTCGTCGAAGGCGCGCAGCCGCGCGGCGTCCTTCGCCCGCAACCGGTTCGCCGCGGCGAAGACCCGCGCGGGATACGCACCGAGATACATGCTCCCGAGCACGTCGATGCCGAGTTCGATATCGGCCGCGCGCTCGGTCGGCTCGCACGCGGCCTGCCCGTTCCGGACGCGCAGCGCGAACGTGCCGCCCGCGTCCCGGAACGGGTCGGTCACCGCGAGCGTCACGTCCAGGTCGCTCGCGTAAGCGCGCGCCGTCAGCGCCGCGGGGACGTCCATCAGGCGCAGCCACAGTCCGTCGTAGCGAGCGGTGGTGCGCACCAGCCGGTGGTCGGTCAGCAGATAGGGCAGCGGGTCGTGGTCGGTGAGCACGGCATCCACCCGCCGCACCAGATCCAGCCCGAGCAGGGCCCGCCACAGGGCCGCGTGCGCTTCGGCCGTGACCGTCCGCAGTTCGGCGACTTCCACCGTCCGTGCCCTGCCGTCCGAGTGGTACCGATACAGCGCGTAGCCGTCGGCGTGCAGCAGCCCGAACAGGGTGCTGCCGCCCTCGCGGTAACGCTGCGGATCGTCGAACACGATGTCCCAGGCCGCCGCCGGACGTACCTGCGCACCCGGCACCAGCCTGCGCCAGCGGTCGTAGATCGCTTCCGCCGACGCGCGCAGCTCGCTCGGCGAGCGCAGCGTCACACCGCCGGGATCGGGCGTCGACGGGAGGAATCCGGCGAATCGCCGGTCGATGCCGACCGCGTTCTCCCGTGTCGCGGGACCGTAGCCGAACCGGCCGTAGATGCCGCCCTCGCTCGCGGTGAACATGGTCAAGGGCAGACCGGCTGCCTCGACGCGCCGATGCTGTTCGGTGTACATGGCGCGCAGGATGCCGCGCCGCCGGTGCGTGGGCGCGACGGCGACGCCCGCGATGCCGCACACCCGCACGGTCCGCTCGCCGGGGACGGTCACCGTCATGGTGGTGGACTGGGTGTGCCCGACGACCTCTCCGCCGTCGACCGCCACGATCGCGCTCTCCGGTGGGAACAGCAGCGGATACCGTTCGGCTTCGGCCGGGTCGGAGCGGGTGCCGAACGAGGTCTCCAACAGCGTCGTGATCGCGGGCGCGTCGTGTGCGGTGGCCGACCGAATGGTGATTCCCGGCGGGGTCATGCCTCGACCATCCCACCTTCGCCCACCTGCCCGCACCGCATTTTCGCGGTCCGCGACCGCAGGGCGAACACCGATTCGGACCCGGCCGCGGCCGCCCGGCAGGATGGAGCGGTGGCCGAAGTGATCGACATCGATGACCCCGCCGACCCACGGGTCGACGATTTCCGCGATCTCAAGTCGGCCGACCGCAGGCCCGATCTGCCCGGCCGAAGAGGACTGGTGATCGCCGAAGGCGTCGTGGTGGTCCAGCGCATGCTCGATTCGCGTTTCGCGCCGACCGCGCTGCTCGGCGTCGAGCGCAGGCGCGCCGAACTCGCCGACGATCTGGTGACCGTCGACGTGCCGTACTACCGCGCGACGGCCGAGGTGATGGCCGAGGTGGTCGGGTTCCACCTCAATCGCGGCGTGCTGGCCGTCGCCCCCCGTCCCACCGCATTCGGCATGGACGAGGTGATCGACAAGGCGCGCACCGTCGCGGTGCTGGAAGGCGTCAACGACCACGAGAATCTCGGCGCGATGTTCCGCAACGCCGCCGGGCTGGGAGCCGACGCGATCCTCTTCGGCGACCGCTGTGCCGACCCGCTGTACCGCCGGGCCGTCCGGGTCTCGATGGGACATGTGCTTCGCGTGCCGTTCGCGTCCGTGCCGGATTGGCCGGGCGGTCTGGATATACTGCGGCGCAAGGGATTCCAGATCATCGCCTTGACGCCCGATCCGGCGGCGGCGAATCTGGCCGCCGCGATGACGGGGGAGCGGGTGGCGTTGTTGCTCGGAGCGGAGGGGCCTGGACTGACCGAGGAGGCCATGCGGGCCACCGACGTCCGCGCGCGCATCCCCATGACGCCTGGCACCGATTCGCTCAATGTCGCGACCGCGGCCGCGATGGCGTTCTACGAGCGGGTGAGGACGGCGTGACCGAACCGTACCGGCCCTATCCGTCCTACCAGGACCCGACGCCGTGGGGCGCGGGCCTCACCGTGGCGTTCATGGTGGCGCTGCTTTCGGCGGTCGCGGTGTATTCCTTCGGGGCCGCGCTGGCCGAAGTGCATCCGTTGCTCGCGGTGGCGGTGAACCTGGTCGCCGCAGGCGGCGCCGCGCCCACCGCCTGGCGCTGGCGATTCACCCCCGTGACGCGGTGGGTGATCGGCGGCGGCGCGGCGGGCGTGCTGCTCGGCTGGGTCGCGCTGCTGCTGGGTGGACTGTTCGCCTGAGGCGTACCTCCGCGTTCGCTCCGGCCGTGCGCTTTTTGCGTACCTCCGCCTCTGCTCCGGCCGTGCGCTGTTTGTCGGCGGACGATATCCGGCTTGCGCCCATCCAGCGCGAAGCTGGAGGCGCGGTGACGCCGCTAGCCGACGGGGTCGTGTCCACGCAGCCAGCCGAACAGGCCGCGCTTGCGCGACGTCGTGTGCGCCCCGCCCTCGCCTGAGCCGCGTATCCCCGATGTGGGTAGCTTGCCCTTCGGGTGCAGCGCGAACTTGCAGATGGGGATGTCGCCCGGCCCGAGCGCGCCGGGCGCGGCGGCCCCGCGGTAGTGGAAGCCGAGCCATTCGTTGTTGGCCGCGTCGGCGAAGTCGGGCGGATCGAACGGCAGTGACTGCGGGTCGGGCAGCTCGCCCGCGCGCCAGCGCACCGGATGCTCGCCTGCCCAGTACGACCGCTCCCACACCAGCGGAAGTCCCTCGTCCTCCAGGATGCGCACCCGCGTCGAACTGAAAGATCTGCGGAACTCGCCGCGCTCCCAGTGCGCGAACGCGCCCCAGCCGTGTTCGATGTCGAACGACACCAGATACGTGTGTTCCGAGGCCAGCGGGCGCACCAGCAACTCCGGGATCTCGGTCGGGTGGATGCGCGCGGCCTGGGCCGTGCACAGCACCGTCACCCCAGGAAAGCAACCGATGCAGACCTCGTCGCTCGCCGGCCCCGCGCAACCCGCCAGCGTGCCTGAAAGGATCGGTTGCACGTCGTGGTCTTCGTGCAGTTGCTTGGCCAGTGCCAGTGCCGCTCGAGGATCCGGGTTGCGGCTCGCGCGCAGTACGGTCAGCGGGTCCGGTGCGTCGACGTACCAGAGCGACCAAGCCTTGGATAGCATTCCGGCACCTCCCGATAGTCGCACGAATCAACTCCGCGAACTTCGAGCAACGCACGACGGCGTAGACCGCGCACCGCCGCGGCCACCGTCGGCGCCGACGCTCGTCGACCCACCGAAAATCTACTCGCCTCGCTCCGGCCTCGGTGCGGCTTCGCACCCTGAACACCGGTTCGTGACCGCTGATTTCGCGCGCTCATCGGAGCCGAGCGACCCTCGGGAGCGCGCTCGCGTACCCCCGATCGGTACAAAGAAGACCCGCGGTGGCGGAACGCTCAGTGACCCGAGCTGCGCACCCCGAGCAGCACGTCCTCCCAGGACGGCATCGGTGCCTTGCCGCGCTTGCTGCGCGTCGGCTTCGCCGGAGCCTTGGCCGCGGGCTTCGCGGGCTCCTCGGTCGCGGGGGGCGCCGGCACGGCGGTGTCGGCGGGGGTGGCCGGAGTCGCGGCC
>NZ_BDBC01000005.1 GCF_001612785.1 Nocardia beijingensis NBRC 16342 | reverse complement strand
GCGCGGGCGGCGCGGCCGGAGCAGGCCGCGGTTCGGCCACCGGCTCGGGCTGCGGCGGGGCGGGCTCGGGTTCCGGCGGCACGATCGTGGCCAGTCCGCGCAGCGCGCGTCCGAAGTCCGGATCGATCAGGTCGGAGGCCGGGTCGTCGAGCGGAGAGACCGAGCCGCCGTGCGCGTCCGGCTGGTAACGCCAGTGCGCCGCGATCTCCGATCGCCCGTTCTGCCACTGCAACTGGGCGACCCAGTAACCCTTCTCGTCCTTCCACGCGTCCCATTCGGCGCCCTCGATGTTGTGCCCGCGCGCGGTGAACGCGGCGGTGACCACATCGATGAGGGTGTCGACGGCGGGACCGTCGGGGCGGACCGGGTGCGCCTTCTGGGCGAGCTCGGCGGCGCGGGCTCGCTCCAGCAGCACCGGATAGGCGAATCGCTCGACGCGACTGGCCGGCATTCCGGATTCTTCGGTGACCTGTTCCACGGAGGCCCCTGCACGAATACGGGCCTGGATATCGCGGGGACGCATAGTTGCTTCCATTTCGATCTCTATCTGGCCGAATCGGGCAAGGTCTCCGCGCGCGGCGGCTCGCAGTTTGTCGTCGGCGGGCAGCCGGAACTTCTGACCGGACTCGGTGTCGATGCACACGATGTGTGTGGAGTCGGGCGTCACCCCGATCACTCGAAGTTCACGCACCGTTACCTCCTTATCGCGTCGACTCGCGACACCGCCCACTTTCCGAAACAGTAGTGCACATCTGAGATTCATGGGGCAGGACACGCGGCACGGAAATCTCCTCGGAGACGTCCGTGCCCCGCTAATCTGCTCTGTTCGATCCGCTTTGGCTAATTCTGCGGCGTGTCGATCCCGGGCGTGTTGCGCACTCCGGACCGAGAAATGCGGCGCTCAGCCGAGATTCTGCACGACCCAATCGATGGAGCGGGTCAGCTGGCTGACGTCGTCCGGATCGATCGCGGGGAACATGCCGATACGCAGCTGGTTGCGGCCGAGCTTGCGGTATGGCTCGGTGTCCACGATGCCGTTGGCGCGCAGGATCTTCGCCACCGCGGCCGCGTCGACCGAGTCGGCGAAATCGATGGTGCCGACCACCTGCGAGCGGTGCGCCGGGTCGGTGACGTACGGGGTGGCGTACTCGCTCGACTCGGCCCACGAGTACAGCCGCGACGAGGAGTCCAGCGTGCGCTTGACCGCCCAGTCCAGGCCGCCGTTGTTGTTGAGCCACTCGATCTGGTCGGCGAACAGCAGCAGGGTGCCCAGGGCCGGGGTGTTGTAGGTCTGGTCCTTGGTGCTGTTGTCGATCGCGATCGGCAGCGACAGGAAATCGGGCGTCCAGCGGCCCGAAGCCTTGATCTCCTCGACCCGCTCCAGCGCCGCCGGGCTCATCAGCGCGACCCACAGGCCGCCGTCGGAGGCGAAGCACTTCTGCGGAGCGAAGTAGTAGACGTCGGCGTCGGTGATGGTCACCGGCAGGCCGCCCGCGCCGGAGGTGGCGTCGATGGCGACGAGCGCGTGCTCCGAACCCGCGGGACGCCGCACCGGGATGGAAACGCCGGTGGAGGTCTCGTTGTGCGCCCAGCCGATCAGGTCCGCCGACGGGTCCGACACCGGCTCCGGCGCGCTGCCCGGCTCCGCCGAGACCACGATCGGGTCGCCGATGAAGGGGTTGCCCTTGGTCACGGCGGCGAACTTCGAGCTGAACTCGCCGTTGGTCAGGTGCAGGGAACGCTCCCGGACCAGGCCGAAGGCCGCCGCGTCCCAGAAGGCGGTGGTGCCGCCGTTGCCGAGCACCACCTCGTAGCCGTCCGGCAGGCCGAACAGCTCGCGCAGGCCGGAGCGCACCCGCGCAACCACGTCCTTGACCGGCTTCTGCCGGTGCGAGGTTCCGAACACCGAGGCGCCGACGTTCACCAGCGACTGCAGCTGCTCCGGCCGCACCTTGGAGGGTCCGCAGCCGAACCGTCCGTCGGCGGGCTTGATGTCGTCGGGAATGGTCGGAAACGCAGAGGTCATGGCCAACAGGGTAGTCGGTGGTGTCGCTGTGGCGACGCCCACACTCCGGCTAACGTAAGCGCCCATGAGCATGCCCTCAGCAAACTCGGGGTGGGGATTGCGCGAGCGAGCGCGGAATTTCCGCCTGCGCGGCGCGACGGTTTCGGACGCGATGCGGCGGGAGTTGCTGATCCGCGGGGAGTCGGGAACCGCGACGATCCTCGGCGTGCGTCCGCGCCGCACCGAACCGGGGCACGTGTTCTGGGTCCGTGTGCAGCTGGCCGGTGAGTTCCCCTACGAGACCCGGGTGCGGCAGCGGGTGCCGGACGCGGACCTGGATTGGATGCGGCCGGGCGACGCGGTGTGCTGCCGGGTGGACCCGCGCCACCGCGATCGCCTGGTGCTGTACGTGCCCGACCTCGAAGAAGCCGGCCGGGCGAGCATCGCGAAGATCCTCGCCGACGGCCGCCGCGCCGACGCCACCGTGCTCGCCGCCGCGCCGGTCGCGGCCGACTACTCCGGTCGGGACGATCCGGTGCTGCGGCTGGATCTGGAACTGCGCGCCTGGGACGAACCCAAGCCGTGGCGGGTGCGGCTGGTCCAGCCGGTGCCGCTGCACGCCCTGCGGCTGGTCGACCTCGGCAGGCATCTCGAGGTCGCCTTCTTCGAGGTGGACCGCGGCGACACGGTCGCCGTCGACTGGGTCGCATCGCTCGAGGAGTGAACCTCGGGCTGATGGGTGCCGAGCGGCTACAGGTGCACGAAGGTGAACCCCATGGCGCGGATCTTCGGCAGCGCCGCGATCATCCCCGCCGCGGTTCCTGAGCGCGGCCGATGCATATGGGCCAGGGAAATGGCGCCGGACGCCGCGGCATTCATCGCCGATTGCACCTGGGTGGCCGACGCGGTCGCGCCGAAATCGGCGTTGATACTGAAACCGACCGGGGTTTCACCTAATTCGTTGACGATGGACACCGCGACATCGTCGTAATGCGCGGTGCCGGCGCGGAAGAATCGCGGCGGTTTGCCGGTGATCGTGGTGAGCAACTCGTGGTTGGCCCAGACTTCGTCGGCCGCCTCCCGCGCCGAAGCGGTGCCCGCGATGCCATAGGCTTCGCGGCCGTTCACCGACAGCGGTTTGTGCGCCACACCGTGATTGGCCAGTTCGAAGAGCGGATTCGCCGCCAACTGCGCGGTACGCGCGCGGTTGGCCTCGATCCAGCGTTTGTTGAGGAACAACGTCGCCGGAATCCGCTCGCTGATCAGGAAATTCAGCAGCGACTCATCGATGTCGTTGTTGCCGGTGCCGCCGCACGCGTCGAATGTGAGCGCCATTTGTTTGCCCGCGGCGCTGAAAGTACTTGTGATGCCCGGCATGTCGACGCCCCACTGCCGCGGCAGGCTTCCGGCGTGTCTGGCGGCGACGGCGACCGGTGTGCCGGCGTCCAGCCCCGCCGAGGCCGGAGCGGCCCGCATCCCCGTGGTGGCGCCGGGCGCGATCGACGCGCGCGCCTGCGCCAAAGACGTGTTCTGGGTGGTGCAGCACCCGGTGGCGGCGAATCCTGCGGCCAGAGCGGCGCCGACGCCGAGCACCCGCCGCCTCGATATTCCTTTGTCCAGCATCCCTCTAGTCCTCTAGCTTCCCCTCCCGGATGCTACGCGAGCCGGACCTGACGGCGGGACAACGTCTTCCGCCTTCAGGTCCGGCTCGCGGTCGTGCCGCCGTGCGCGCTACGTGTGCGCGATCGTGGCCCAGCCCTCGACGTCCTCGGGCTTGCGGGGGCCGGGGCCGGTGTAGATGGCCGCCGGGCGGACCAGCTTGCCCAGTTGCTTCTGCTCCAGGATGTGTGCGCACCAGCCCGCGGTGCGGCCGCAGGTGAACATGGCGGGCATCATGTGCGCGGGCACCTCGGCGAAGTCGAGGATCACGGCGGCCCAGAACTCCACGTTGGTCTCGATGGCCCGGTCCGGACGGCGTTCGCGCAGCTCGGCGAGGGCGGCCTGCTCCAGAGCGGCGGCGACCTCGTAGCGCGGCGCGGCCAGGCGCTTCGCCGTGGCGCGCAGCACGCGGGCGCGCGGGTCCTCGGCCCGGTAGACCCGGTGACCGAAGCCCATCAGCTTCTCCTTGCGGTCCAGGATGCCCTTGACCAGCGCCCGCGCGTCGCCGGTTCGCTCGACCTCCTCGATCATCGGCAGCACGCGCGCGGGCGCGCCGCCGTGCAGCGGGCCGGACATGGCGCCGATCGCGCCGGACAGCGCGGCCGCGACGTCGGCGCCGGTCGAGGCGATCACCCTGGCGGTGAAGGTGGACGCGTTCATGCCGTGCTCGGCGGCGGAGACCCAGTAGGCGTCGATGGCCTCGGTGTGGCGCGGGTCCGGGTCACCCTTCCATCGGGTCATGAAGCGCTCGGTGACCGTGGTGCACTCGTCGATCTTCTTCTGCGGGACCGCGGGCTGGTAGATGCCGCGCGCCGACTGCGCGACGTAGGACAGCGCCATCACCGAGGCGCGGGCCAGGTTCTCCCGAGCGGTCTCGTCGTCGATGTCCAGCAGCGGCTGGTAGCCCCAGATCGGCGCGAGCATGGCCAGCCCGGCCTGCACGTCGACGCGCACGTCACCGGTGTGCACCGGGAGCGGGAACGGCTCGGCGGGCGGCAGGCCGCGCCCGAACGATCCGTCGACCAGCAGCGCCCACACGTCACCGAAGGTGACGTGGTTCCCGACCAGGTTCTCGATGTCGACTCCGCGGTAGCGCAGCGCGCCGCCGTCCTTGTCCGGTTCGGCGATGTCGGTGGTGAAAGCCACCACGCCCTCGAGGCCACTGACGAAATCGCTGGGTACGGTGGCCTGCCCACCGGAAACCGCGGGGCTGGTAGTCATGTCGCGACGCTCCTTGCACTTGGGTCGCATGTTCTCGCCGATGGGAATTGTCGGATTTGACGAGCACATGCCGATCATCAAAACCTTAGCTCCCCGCTACCGAAGAGTAACGTCTGGCCCATGCGTGACCTGGACAATTCATCCGATCTCGCCGCCATGCGGGTCGACTACGGCGGCCTGCCGCACGGCGGCAACGACGACCTGGACTTGGACGAGACCTGGCTCGCGGGCGGCTGGGAGCCGCTGCTGCGGCACTGGATCGAACAGGCCACCGCGGTCGGCATCGCCGAGCCCAACGCGATGGTGCTGGCCACGGTGTCACTGGCGGACGGCACGCCGCGGCCGGTCGCGCGGACGGTACTGTGCAAAGGCCTCTCGCCCGAGGGTGTGATCTTCTACACGAACTACGACTCGGCCAAGGGCGCGCAGCTGACCGCCCTGCCGTATGCCGCGGTCACCTTCGTCTGGCCCGCGCTGGGCAGGCAGGTGCATCTGCGCGGCGCGGTCGAGCGAGTTCCGGCCGAGACGACGGCGGCCTACTGGCGCTCCCGCCCCCGTGACTCGCAACTCGGCGCCTGGGCCTCACGCCAGTCCCAGCCGATCGCCTCGCGCGCCGAACTGGATCGCACGCTGGCCGAGACGACCGCGCGGTTCGCCGATGCCGACGAGATTCCGGTACCGCCGCACTGGGGCGGTTTCCTGGTCCGTCCCGACGAGGTGGAGTTCTGGCAAGGGCGGCGCGGCAGGCTGCACAACCGCATCCGGATGCGGATCGAAGGCGCGACGACCACCGTCGAGCGCTTGCAGCCCTGACGTATTCCCAGCATGAGGGTGAGAATTCTCGCGTCGATCCGAAAGGGAGGACTGATTACGCTGCGGCGGTGAAACTGCTCGCCGACACCACTCCGCTGCGCGATCCCGACTTCCGACGCCTCTGGAGTTCGGGCATCGTCACCATGATCGGCGCGCAGTTGTCCGTGGTCGCGGTACCGCAGCAGATCTTCCAGATCACCGGCAGTTCCGGCTACGTCGGCCTGGCCGGTCTGTTCGGCCTGGTGCCGCTGATCGTGTTCGGCCTGTGGGGCGGCGCGCTCGCCGACGTGCTCGACCGGCGCAGACTCCTGCTGATCACCAATTCCGGCACCGGGCTCACCGCGCTGGCCTTCTGGCTGCAAGCGGCGGCCGGGGTGGACAACGTGTGGCTCGTGCTCGGTCTGTTCGCCGTGCAGCAGGCGTTCTTCGCGGTGAATCAGCCGACCCGCAGCGCGACCATTCCCCGTCTGCTGCCGGAAGACCAACTGGCGGCGGCGAATTCGCTGAACATGACGGTGATGCAGTTCGGCGCGATCGCGGGCCCGGTGCTGGCCGGGGTGCTCATCCCCGTCGTCGGGCTCGCCACGCTCTACCTGATCGACGCGGTCGCGCTGCTGGCGACGTTGTGGGCGGTGTGGCGGCTGCCCGAACTGCCGCCGACCGGGACGGTGCGCCGCGCCGGATTCCGCACGGTGCTCGACGGTTTCGGCTACCTCGCCACCCAGCGGGTGCTGCTCGCTTCGTTCGCGGTGGACGTGATCGCCATGGTGTTCGGCATGCCGCGCGCGCTGTTCCCGCAGATCGCGCACGAGACCTTCGGCGACCCGGCCACCGGCGGCGTCGCGCTCGGCCTGCTGTTCGCCTCGATGTCGGCGGGCGCGGTGCTCGGCGGGGTGTTCTCCGGGTGGATCCCGCGCATCCGCAGACAAGGGTTCGCGGTGCTGGTCTGCATCGCGCTGTGGGGGCTGGCGATGGTCGGCTTCGGCGTCGCCGTGGGGCTCACCAGCCACGGTCTCGCTCTGGGCGCCGGGCTGTGGATCGCGCTGGCCTGCTCGGCCTTCGGCGGCGCGGTGGACATGGTCTCGGCCGCGCTGCGGGTCACGATGCTGCAAACAGTGGCGACCGACGATCTGCGCGGGCGGCTGCAAGGGGTGTTCACCGTGGTGGTCGCCGGCGGCCCGCGCATCGGTGATGTTGCCCACGGTTTCGCGGCTGCGAGCCTGGGTACCGCTGTGGCCGCGGCAGGCGGAGGCGCGCTCGTGGTGGCGGGCGTGTTGATCGCGGCGGTCGCGTTTCCGGCGTTCACGCGTTACCGTGTCGCTCGCGCTCATGCCGAAATCGCCGCGTGACGTGCGCCGCGACCACCTGGTGACGGCGTCGCGCCGCGGCGCGCGAACCTCACCGCGCCGAGACGTGTTTGTGAGCCGCCGCAGGACTACCCTCCGGTATTGTCCGCGTCGGCCAACGGCTAGCGTTGAGGCAAGCGCATCGTGCGCCACCGCGCCGGTGCCTGTGGTTCTAGCCTGAGAGGGATCCTTCCGTGCCCGCTGAGAACATCATCAACGTCGACGACGACGCCAAGCCGGTTCTTTCCTACCCCGGCGGCGAGTTCCCGATGACGGTCACCAGGGCCGCCGAGGGCAACGACGGGATCGAGCTGGGGAAGCTGCTGGCCAGCACCGGGTACGTGACGTACGACCCGGGCTTCATGAACACCGCCCCGACCAAGTCGGCCATCACCTACATCGACGGTGAGGCGGGCATCCTGCGCTACCGCGGATACCCGATCGACCAGCTCGCGGCGGCCTCGACCTTCATCGAGGTCAGCTACCTGTTGATCTACGGCGAGTTGCCCACCCAGGCCCAGCTCGAGGACTTCACCGACCGCATCCGCAGGCACACGCTGCTGCACGAGGACCTGAAGCGCTTCTTCGACGGCTTCCCGCGCAACGCGCACCCGATGCCGGTGCTGTCCTCGGCGGTGAACGCCCTGTCGGCCTACTACCAGGACTCGTTGGACCCGCGCGACCCCGAGCAGGTTGAGCTGTCCACCATCCGGCTGCTGGCCAAGCTGCCCACCATCGCGGCCTACTCGTACAAGAAGTCGGTCGGCCAGCCCTTCCTCTACCCGGACAACTCGCTGAGCCTGGTGGAGAACTTCCTGCGGATGACCTTCGGCTTCCCCGCCGAGCCCTACGAGGTCGACCCCGAGGTCGCCGCGGCACTGGACATGCTGCTGATCCTGCACGCCGACCACGAGCAGAACTGCTCCACCTCGACCGTGCGCCTGGTCGGCTCGTCTGACGCCAACCTGTTCACCTCGGTGTCCGGCGGCATCAACGCGCTCTGGGGCCCGCTGCACGGCGGCGCGAACCAGGCCGTGCTGGAGATGCTCGACGGCATCAAGGCCAGCGGCAGCGACGTCAAGGAGTTCATCCGCAAGGTCAAGAACAAGGAAGACGGGGTGAAGCTCATGGGCTTCGGTCACCGCGTCTACCGCAACTACGACCCGCGCGCCTCGATCGCCAAGAAGCACGCCGACGCCATCCTGAGCAAGCTCGGCGGCCACGACGAGCTGTTCGACATCGCCCAGGCCCTGGAAGAGGCCGCGCTCACCGACGACTACTTCATCGAGCGCCGCCTGTACCCGAACGTCGACTTCTACACCGGCGTCATCTACAAGGCGATGGGCTTCCCGACCCGCATGTTCACCGTGCTGTTCGCGATGGGCCGGCTGCCCGGCTGGATCGCGCACTGGCGCGAGATGCACAGCGAGCCGCTGAAGATCGGCCGTCCCCGGCAGATCTACACCGGTTACGGCGCTCGCGATTACCGCGAGATCAACAACCGCTGACGCAACCCATCCACCATCTATCGAAGGGGATAGCCGAATGACCAAACCGGAGATCGAGTTCCAGGCGGGGCCCGCGCCCACCGAGCTGGTGATCAAGGACATCATCGAAGGCTCGGGCAAGGAAGCCGTGCCCGGCGGCACCGTGGAAGTGCACTACGTGGGCGTCGAATTCGAATCCGGCGAAGAGTTCGACTCGTCGTGGAACCGCGGCGAGTCCATCACCTTCCCGCTGCGCGGCCTGATCCAGGGCTGGCAGGACGGCATCCCCGGGATGAAGGTCGGCGGCCGTCGTCAGCTGACCATTCCGCCGGAGCTGGCCTATGGCCCGGCGGGGGCCGGTCACCGGCTGTCCGGCAAGACGCTGGTCTTCGTGATCGACCTGCTGAACGCTAACTAGTCTGGCGGCGCCTGCGGCTGTGTTGGTTTCCAGCGCCTGCGGCGCTGGGTGTTCGCGGCCCTCTTATGGCTCGCGTCCGAGCGACCGCCGCTGGCGACTTCGTCGCGGACGCGGCGGTCACTCGGACGCGAGCCGGGCCGCGAACGGCGGATGCTCGGTCTCGCTTCGCTCGAAAGCCGTGGTTGAGGTGAGTGGGCTCGTTGGCACGCCAGTTGCGGATTGAGTGCACGCGGTCCTGAGCAGTCGGACTCCAGGTGACCGGCATCTGTGGATCACCGTTGACTCGCCCGCCGCGAGCCTGAAGGTGGTATGGCCCGTCTTCCATAAAGGAAGACGGGCCATCGTCGTATTCAGAGTTCAGCGCGTGACGATCTCCACCGGGTCGGTGAGGGCCGCCGCCAGCGCTGCTTGCTGGGTGCCGCTGCGCTGGGGCAGGGCGGATACGGCCTTGTCGGTTTGGGTGCTCAAGTTGTGCACGATGTTCTGTAGCTGGCCCACGCCGCCGGTGAGCTGGCCGATGGCGTCGACCAGTTGGGCGCCGCCCTGTTCGGCGAGCTGAGGCAGGCCCTCGGCGAGTTTCGCGCCCTCGGACAGTTGCGCGCTCGCGCTGGTCAGGCGGTCGACGACGGTGCGGAGCAGGGTGCCGAGGTCGGTGTCGGGGTCGACCGCGCCGCCGACGAGCGAGCCGAGGCCGGTCAGCTGGGAGCCCGCCTGGGCGGACACGCCGCGCAGCGCCTCCAGCTTTCCGATGATGTCGGCGAGCGCCGGATCGTTCGCGAACGGCAGCGCGCGCAGCAGCGGCAGCACCTGGTCGAGGCCGCCGCTCACCGTGTTCGCCGTCCGTTCCACCTGCGCGATGGTGATGCCGGTGGAATCGAGCGCCGCGGCGAGCTGACCGGCCTGCGCGGCGGCGCCGTCGACGGTGGAGTTCAGCAACGCGATGGCCGAAGTGAGCTGCGCCGAACCCGATTTCGCGAATTCGAGGAAGCCGAGCAACTGGTCGGCGCCGGAGCTGAACTGGTCGGCTCCCGCGGCGGCCGCCTCGACGCCGGCGTTGAGCAACTGGGCGGTGAACTGCACCTGCGACATCTGCGACCTGGCCTGCGCGACGGCGGTGAGCGCGGCGTCGACGCCGGCGGCGCCGATCCGGTGCGTCACCGCGGTCACCGCGCCGTGCACCAGGTCGGCGTCGGCGTGTTCGTTGGTGTCCACGGTCACCTTGGCCCGCTTCGGTTCCGGTCCGGCCAACGTGCCCATCGAGGCGGTGAGATCGGCGGGCAGCGTGATGACGGCGGCGTAGTCGTCGGCGCTCGCCTCGCCCGGCGCCGCTACGGTCCATTCGTAGCCGCCCGCGTCCTGCAACGCCTTGACCACGCGCGCACCCGTCGGCCCGGCATCGGCGTTGACCAGCGCGATCCCCGTCGGCCCCGGATCCGTTCCGGTCCATGCGACGATTCCGGCCCCGAGCGCCCCAGCTGCGACGAGGCCAACGGCGAAAAGGCCCCGACGGGCGCGTTTTACGATCACGCCGCAGACATTAAACGCGAGTTATGGCGCGCCCCTTGGCGTTTCTCTGAGAGTTGAGTAAGGGGCCGGGGCGTGCACGTGGTGAGGAGTTCGACTGCTCACGCGCCCGGCCCACCACAACCCCCGGTTTCGAGCGGAGCGAGACCGAACATCTGCGAACACCCAGCGCCGAAGGCGCTGGAAATCAAACAGAGCCAGGCAGCTCTAGGACCAGGCGGATGCCGCCGAGGGTGCCCGTGTCGAAATAGGCGCGGCCGCCGTGCAACTGGGCCTGCTGGGCGACCAGCGCCAAGCCGAGGCCGGAACCGCCCTTGCTCGCCTGGCTGCCGCGGAAGAAACGGTCGAAGACGGCCTCGCGCTCGTGCGGCGGGATGCCGCGGCCGTTGTCGTCGATCGAGATCACGATGTGTCCGTCCGGCGCGCGGTGTGCCGAGACCAGCGCCTCGGTCGCCCCGCCGTGTTTCACCGAGTTGGCCAGCGCGTTGTCCACCGCCAGTCGCAGCCCGGCGGGCAGGCCGCGGGTGACCAGTTCGGCGTCGGAATCGATGCGCACGACCAGGCCGGGGAAGTGCCGCATGGCGTCGTGCGCGGCCTGGTCGCACAGGTCGCCGACGTCGGTGGCGACGTGGTCGCGCTCGTTGGTCAGGTCGCCGGTGGCCAGCCGCTCCAGCGCCGCCAGCGTGCTTTCCACCCGGCCCTGGCTGCGCTGCAGGTCGTGCAGGATCTCCGCCCGCTGCTCCTCGTCCAGATCGAGCGTGCGCAGCACCTCGAGGTCGGTGCGCATCGCGGTCAGCGGGGTGCGCAGTTCGTGGGCGGACACGGCGGCGAAGTCGCGTGCGGTCTCCAGTGCGGCGGCGGTCTGGGCCTGTGCCTGGTCCACTCGCTGCAGCATGGTGTTCACCGCGTCGGCCAGTTGTTCCGCCTCGTGCACGCCCGCGCCCTCCACCGGCTCCTGCGGATTGCTCGGATCGGGGAACGCGCTGCGTGCGCCCACCTGCCGGGTGAGCCGGACGATCGGGCGCACCGCCGCGCCCGCGAGCAACCAGCCGAGCCCAGCGGCCGCGGCGATGGCGAGCAGGGCGCCGCCGAGCACCCAGCGTTGCTGCTCGGCGGTGGCCTCGGCCGCGTCGGCTGCCGGTATGCCGATCGCGACTACCCGGCCGGGGGGCTGCTTCTCGGTGGTGGTCAGAATCCGGTAGGGAATACCGTTCACCGGGACGGTGCGGGAACCGACCGGCAGCTCGGGCAGTTCCGAGGGCGTGCTCGCGACGACATCGCCGTTGTCGCGGACGGTCACAGCCATGTTGTTGTTCAGGCCGGTCAGGCTGATGACCCGGACGGCGATCTGCGGTTCGATCAGGACGATCCGCGCCGCGACGTCGAGCTGCTGATCGGATTGCCGCACGTTGTTGCGCTCGATGGCGCGGATGCTGATCAAGCTGATCAGCGTGACGATGATGATCGCGCCCGCGGCGGCCGCGCCCGCGACGCGGGTGCGCAGGGAAAACGCCCGGCGCCGGCGAGTTTCCTGCGGTGCGGTGGCGGGCACCGTCATTTCGGCGCCCGCAGCACGAACCCGACGCCGCGGATCGTGTGCAGCAGCCGGGGAGCGCCGTCCACCTCGAGTTTGCGGCGCAGATAGCCGACGAAGACGTCGACCACATTGGTGTCGGCGGCGAAGTCGTAGCCCCACACCAGTTCCAGCAGACGCTCCCGGCTCAGCACCACCCCGACGTTTCTGGCCAGGGTCGACAGCAGTTCGAATTCCCGCTTGGTGAGTTCGATCTCGCGGCCGTGCAGCAGCGCGCGGTACCCGGCGACGTCCACCTCGAGCGGGCCGACCGTGACCGCGCCTGGGGTCGCTGGGGCGGGTGCGTCCGACCGCCTGCGCAGCAGCGCCCTGATCCGGACGACCAGCTCCTTCAGCACGAATGGCTTGACCAGGTAGTCGTCGGCGCCGGATTCCAGTCCGGCGATGCGGTCGTCCACCGACGCGCGGGCGCTGAGCACGCAGATCGGCACCTCGTTGCCCATCGCGCGCAAGGCGGTCACCACGCCGGCGCCGTCGAGCACCGGCATGTTCATGTCCAGCACGATGGCGTCGGGCGCGTTCTCGTTCACACTGCGCAGCGCTTGCGCGCCGTCCCTGGCCACCAAGACTTGGAAGCCGGACAACCGCAGCCCGCGCTCGACCGAGGCGAGCACGTCCTCGTCGTCGTCGACGACGAGAACCGTCGGGTTCGAGGTCGAGGTCACGTCGTCCATTCTGCTCCCCGCCTCCGGCGAATCTTCGGTCGTGCGAGTCGGCGCGCTGACTCGCGTTCGGAACCCGGAGCTGACCCGCCGGATGCCGGAGACACCCGGCGAGTCACCCGTGTTTCCGCGGGATCAGTAGTTGTGGCAGGTCTCCGCCACGACGCGGATGGTGTCGCGCAACTGCGCGGTCCGCGGGTCGTTCTCCGCCTGGCGCACCGCGTCCGGGTTCTCGTCGATGGCCCGCCGCAACTCGGCCCTGCGCTGCTCGACCGGCTGGTCGAACCTGCGCTGCAACTCGGCCTTCTGGCTCGGGTTCGCGTCGAGCACCGCGGCCAGTTGCGGCGCCTTGTCGTGCAACGCCGCGTCGACCTGGGCGAACGAGCAATCCGAAGTGAGCAGCGGCTCGGCGTATTCCATCGGGCCCGCGGCGGCGATCGCGGGGCTCAGTAGCAACGTGACCGTGGCGATTCCACCTGCTGCCGCGGCGGCGATGGCGGGGCGGCCTACGGAACGTTTCATGAATCTGCCTCCAGATCATCGAGGGGTTTCAGGACGGTCTCGAGGCTATTTCGAACTGCTGGCACCCATATGAACATCCTCTGAGGAAACTCTGAGGACGTCGACGGCGGTGCGGAAATCAGGACGGCACAACCGGATCCACGTCGGGCTCGACCACCTCGCCCGTGTCGGCGCCGCCGCCGTGCGCCGGATCCAGCCACTCGGGACGCGCGGCGCGGATCTGCTGTTCGAGCGCCACCAGCACCGCGGGGTCCTCGATGGTGGACGGCACCTCGAACGTCTCGCCGGAGGTGATCTGCCGGATGGTCTTGCGCAAGATCTTGCCCGATCTGGTCTTGGGCAGCGCGGTCACGATGACGGCGTCGTGCAGCGTGGCGATGGCGCCGACCTGGGTGCGCACCCGCTCGATCAACTCGTCGCGCAACCGGTCCGGGTCGAGGTCGACGCCGGACTTGAGCACCACGTACGCCAGCGGCCGGTGCCCCTTGAGCTCGTCGGGCAGCCCGATGACGGCGCATTCGGCGACCGCGTCGTGCCCCGCGATGGCCGCCTCGATGCTGCCCGCCGAAAGCCGGTGCCCGGCCATGTTGATCACATCGTCGCTGCGGCCGAGGACGTACAGGTAGCCGTCCTCGTCGAAGTAGCCGGAGTCGCCCGTGAGGTAGTGGCCGGGATACGCGGAGAGATAGGAGCGCTCGTACCGGGCTGCGTCCCGCCACAGGCCGGTCAGCGTGCCGGGCGGCAGCGGAAGACCGATGACGATGTTGCCCTCGGTGTTCGGGGCCACCGCGTTGCCGGAGGAGTCGAGCACCCGAAGGCGATAGCCGGGCACCGGCACCGATGCCGAGCCCGGTTTGATCGGCAGCTGTTGCAGGCCGAGCGGGTTGGCGCAGACCGGCCAGCCGGTCTCGGTCTGCCACCAGTGGTCGACGACCGGGCAGTCCGAGCGGCCCGCGAGCAGGATCTCATCGGCCCAGCTGTAGGTGGCCGGGTCGAGGCGTTCGCCCGCGCAGAACAGCGCCCGCAGGGAGGACAGGTCGTGCCGGTGGGCCAGCTCGGCATCGGGGTCGGCCTTGCGGATGGCGCGTAGCGCGGTCGGCGCGGTGAACAGCACGTCGACCTTGTGCTTGTCGATCACCCGCCAGTACTCGCCCGCGTCCGGGGTGCCGACCGGCTTGCCTTCGTACAGCAGCGTGGTCGCGCCGACCAGCAGCGGGGCGTAGACGATGTAGGAGTGCCCGACCACCCAGCCGACGTCGGAGGCGGCCCACATGACCTGGCCTGCGCCGACGTCGTAGATGTTGCGCATCGACCAGGCCAAGGCGACCGCGTGGCCGCCGTTGTCGCGGACCACGCCCTTCGGCTTCCCGGTGGTGCCGGAGGTGTAGAGGATGTAGAGCGGATCGGTCGCGGCGACCGACACGGGATCGGCCCGAGGCGCGTCGCGGACGGCGTCGTCCCAATCGAGCCACTGCGCGGCCACGGTCTCCGCCGAACTCGGCAGGTATTCGGTGGCGGGCTGCGGGGCGGGGAACGGGATCGTGTCGAACTGCGGCCGCTGCTTGACGATCACGGTGCGCGGCGCGGTCGTCTGGGCCAGATCCAGCGCCCGCAGCACGATGGGCGGGTATTCGATCCGCTTGCCCGGTTCCAGGCCGCCGGAGGCTGTGATGATCAACACCGGCTCCGCGTCATCGATGCGGGCGGCCAGCTCGGGGGCCGCGAACCCGCCGAACACCACGGAGTGCACCGCGCCGATGCGGGCGCAGGCCAGCATCGCGATCACCGCTTCGGGAATCATCGGCAGGTAGATCACCACGCGATCGCCCGCGGTGACGCCGAGCCGCGCCATCGCTCCGGCGAACCGCGAGACCTCGTCGAGCAGCTCGGCGTAGGTGTAGACGACGGTGACGTCGGTCATAGCCGAGTCGTATATGAGGGCGGGTTGGTCGGCGCGGCTGGGGACACCGGGGGAAGTGGGGTGGACGTGGCGGTCGAGAGCGTTGAAGGCGGTGTTGAGCCGAGCGCCGGTGAACCACCTGGCCACCGGGCGGGCGCCGCTGTCGACGATCTGCGCGGGCGGCACGTCCCAGTCGATCGCCTCGGCCGCGCCGGCCCAGAACTCGGCGGGATCCACCAAGCTGGTCTGATAGGCCGGTCGATACTCGTGCCGCACGTTCAACCCCGTGACTCCCTAGCCTCGCCTCGATGCCCGCCTCGATAGATCTGGTTGATTGTGGCAGACTTCACGCGACGCCCGGGTGGGTGCCGCTACCTTTGGTTTTGCCTGGAACCGGCAGGTCAACGATCGCGACATCACGCCCCGTCACCCAAGAAGTTATTGATCCGTTAGAATCTGATGTCACTTATTTGGGCCGTCGTAGACGCAATTTCTCGGCCAGCCGCAGCTCTCGGCCAGCTCCACCTGTCGAGCCAAGCACGCGATTGTGGAGGTTCGGTTGATGGCGCGTGGTAGAGGCCAGTTTGGAAAGTGAGTGGGAGATGCGTGACGCCGCTAGTTCCGGCAGTAGCCGCTGGGCGCTGGGCAACTGGGACCTGCGCTGGAAGGTGACGGCGGTACTCGCCGTGCCGCTCGCGGTCGCGGTCGGGCTCGGCGTCTCCAGGATCTCGTCGGAGTTCGCGGACTCGAACCGGCTCGCCGACATCTCGGAGAACGTCGCGGCCATCCCATCCGTCACCGCGCTCAGCGCGCAGACCGCGACCACCGCGGGCTCGCAGATGATCTCGCTGGGCAGCAACCAGTCCGTGGTGACCGACCAGAACCTGGCGGACCTGGACAAAGCGATCGCCAACGCCGAGAAGGCGGTCGGCAAGCTCGACGGGGTGCCCGGCGCGCGCGCGGCCATCGACGACATGCTCACCCAGGCCAAGGGCGTGCGTGCCCAGGGCAAATCGGTGTCCACCGGCCCGCCGTCGGACACCCTCGCGCTGATCGACCGCGTCCGCAGCGACAGCGTCCGGATCGTCGAGACGACGGTCGGCCAGGTCAGCGACACCGCGGTGGACGCGGCCAAACTGCGGCTGGTCGACTCGCTCAACACTCGCGCCACCCTGGTCAGCGAGCTCGCCGCCTTTCCCGAGGTGCTGCGCTCCCAGCAGTCCGGCGTCCAGAACTTCCTCATCGCCTCCAACACCGAGCGCGCGCTGCTCAACGTGCTCGCGCACCGCTTCTCCGACGGCGACACCTCGATCGCCGACCTGCGCGCGGGCATCGACACCAGGATCGCGCTGTTGACCAGCCCGCAGTCGCAGGCGGGCCAGCTTCCCGTCGGTGATCTGAAGAAGTCGCTGACCGACAGCCTCGCGGTCTACGAGCACGTCGTCGGCAAGGCGACCAAGGACATCGACTCCGCGATGAACTCGCTGGTGACCACCGCCCAGCGGGACGCGTGGACCTACACCGCGGTCGTCATCGCCACCATCCTCGCGGCGCTGCTGCTCGCGGTCTTCGTGGCCCGCTCGATGATCGTCCCGCTGCACCGGCTGCGACTGGCCGCGCTGCGCGTGGCCGAGAGCGACCTGCCGCACGAGGTCGCCCAGCTCCGCAACGGCGCGTCGCCGGAGGAGGTGCCGCTGGAGCCGATGCCGGTGCGCAGCACCGAGGAGATCGGTCAGCTGGCCCGCGCGGTCGACGACATCCACGGCCAGGCGCTGCGTCTTGCGAGCGACCAGGCGAAGATGCGGTCGCAGGTCAACGACATGTTCGAGACCTTGGCGCGGCGCTCGAAGTCGCTCGTCGACCACCAGCTCACGCTCATCGAGGCGATGGAGTACGACGAGAAGGACCCGCGCCTGCTGGAGAACCTCTTCCGGCTCGACCATCTCGCCGCCCGCATGCGCCGTAACGGCGACAACCTGCTGATTCTCGCCGGCACCAGGCAGCGCCGCGCCAAGTCCGCCCCGGTCGAGATCGCCGACGTGCTGCGCGCCGCGATCTCCGAGGTGGAGGACTACGAGCGCGTGAAGCTCGGCGCCACCCCCCGCGGTTCGCTGAAGGAACCCGCCGCCTCCGACCTCGCGCACCTGTTCGCCGAGCTGCTGGACAACGCGCTGCGCGCCTCGCCGCCGGAGACCGACGTCAAGTTCACTTTCGCGCAGGCGCACGATCAGGGCCTGCTCATCGAGGTGGCCGACCGCGGCATCGGTATGCCGCCCGCCGAGATGGCCGAGATCAACCGCCGTCTGGAGCAGACCGCCGAGCCCGGGCCGGACACGGCCAGGCACATGGGTCTGTTCGTGGTCGGCAGGCTCGCCGAGCGGCACGGTCTCACCGTGCGGCTGCGGCCGACGTTCGACACCGCGCGCGATCCCGGCGTGACGGTGACCGTGCACGTGCCCGTCGGACTCATCGTCGCGGGCAAACCGAGCGCGGGGCAGCCCGTCACCCCGCAGCCTTCGCCGCAGGCCGCAGCTCCTCAGCGTCCGTCGGCGCCGTCGTCCATGCAGATGCGGGCCGTCCAGCGGACTCCTGGGGGCAATGTCGTGGTCACCGTCGATCCCGGGGTGAGCGGCCCGATCCCGGCCGTGAGCGCCAAGCCCGCCGCTCCGACCAGCGGACCGGTCCCCACCGGCCCCGGCGGACTGCCGCAGCGGCAGCCGGGTTCGGCGATGTCGTCGTCCGGCATGCGCTCGGAGGCCCAGCAGTCGCCCACGAGTCTGCGGCCCGCGCCTGGGCAGCCCGCGCCGAGCGGCCCGCAGCGCGGCAAGCTCGCCGCGGCGAACTTGCCGAAACGCAACCTCAGCCCCGGTGGTCCGCCGCCGCGCCAGCCCGGTGGTCCCGCGGAGCGGCCTGGTTCCGGTCTGCCGCCGCGTGATCCGAATTCGGGTGAATTGCCGGTGCGTCAGCCGGGCGCCAACGGCGTGCCGCAGCCGAGCACCGGTCTGCCGCAGCGTCAGCCGGGCGCCAATGGCGTGCCCGCGCGGGACGCGTCGAACGGTCTGCCGCAGCGTGAGTCCGCCTCGGGTGGTCTGCCGCAGCGGGATTCGGCCAGCGGTCTGCCGCAGCGTGAGTCCGGTGCGAGTGGTCTGCCGCAGCGTGAGTCCGCCTTGGGTGGCCTGTCGCAGCGCGAGCCGGGCGCCACCGGCCTACCGCAGCGGCAGCCGGGTACGAACGGTGTGCCGCAGCGTGAATCCGCCCTGGGTGGCCTGCCGCAGCGCGAATCGGGCGCCACCGGCCTACCGCAGCGGCAGCCGGGGTCGAACGGTGTGCCGCAGCGGGATTCGGCGGCGGGTGGTCTGCCCTCGCGTGAATCGGGTGTGACCGGTTTGCCGTCGCGTGAATCGGGTGCTACGGGTCTGCCGTCGCGTGAGCCGGGTGTGACCGGTC
>NZ_BDBC01000004.1 GCF_001612785.1 Nocardia beijingensis NBRC 16342 | reverse complement strand
TGCCGTCGCGTGAGCCGGGTGCCACGGGTCTGCCGTCGCGTGAGCCGGGTGCCACGGGTCTGCCGTCGCGTGAATCGGGTGCCACGGGTCTGCCGTCGCGTGAGCCGGGTGCCACGGGTCTGCCGTCGCGTGAGCCGGGTGCCACGGGTCTGCCGTCGCGGCAACCCGCGCCGGGTCTGCCGCAGCGCGATGCGGCCACGGGTCTGCCGCAGCGCGAACCGGGTGCGCACCGGGACGCGGGCGCCCACCGTCTGCCGCAACGTGAGGCCACGGGTGGCCTGCCGCAGCGTGAGCCGGGTTCCGGCGCGCTGCCCGCCGTCGGCAACGGCTTGCCGCAGCGGGATTCGGCGGCGACTGGCCTGCCGCAGCGCGATGCGGGTACGGGTAATGGCCTGCCGCAGCGGGATGCCGGTGCGCTCAATGGTCTGCCGCAGCGTCCGCCCGCGCCGTCGGGCCTGCCACAGCGCGAGGGTGGTCTGACCGGTCTGCCGCAGCGGCAGCCGGGCGCCCAGGCGCCGCAGCGCCAGCCCGTGCCGCCGGGTGTCGCACTGCCGCAGCGGGATCGCGGTGGCCAGCACGCCGCGAGCGAAGAGCAGCCTGCCGCGTCGGCGGGACGCGATCCGGGCAAGCACAGCTTCCGGTCCAACCCGGCCAAGACGGCCTCGTTCTTCCAGACCAGGCTGCAACCCGCGGACGAGTCGGGGGCGGCGATGGGCGGAACGCCGATCTTCGCCGAGATGATGTCGGCCTGGCTGTCGGATCCCAACGCGGATAGGTCCCAGGTGGCTGCTTCCTTCGAATCGCCGGGTGACGAGGGATGGCAAGCGGCTCGCCGCGCCAGCGAGGCGCAGCCGGAGACCAAAACGGCGGCGGGGTTGCCTCAACGCAATCCGGGCGGAAGGCTTGTCCCCGGCGGCGTGAGCGGTGCGGCGGATCGGGCGCCGCGCCGCGACCCAGAAACAATCAGGTCCAGCTTGAGTCGTCACCAGCAGGGCGTCCGGGATGGCCGCGCAATGAGAGCAATGAACCTAACCGGAGATAAAGGAGACCGATGAACCCCGATCTAGGTGGTACGAATCGTCAGCTGGATTGGCTGGTTTCGAACTTTGCCAACGAGGTTCCTGGCGTAGCCCATGCCGTCCTGGTCTCGGCCGACGGCCTACTCATGGCCGCGAGTGCCCAGCTGCCCGTCGACCGCGCCGAACAGCTCTCGGCCGTCACGGCTGGTCTGGCCAGCCTGTCGGTCGGCGTCTCGAACCTGTTCGAGGGTGGCACCGTGCTGCAGTCCGTCGTGGAGATGGAGCACGGTTACCTGCTACTCATGGCTGTCGGCGATGGTTCCTATCTCGCGGTGCTGACCAACACGTCGTGTGACATCGGTCAGGTCGGTTACGAGATGGCTCTGTTGGTCGAGCGGGTTGGCCAGACTGTTCAGGCCACACCACGCGTCACGATGGGTTCCTGATGGTGGGATGGACATAGAAGATCACCGCGTGGGGAGCGTCGAGCCGAGTCTCGTACGCCCATACTCGTTGACCGCAGGCCGCACCAGGCCCGCGGTCGAGTTGGCGTTGGAGGCCCTCGTCGCATCGCATCCGGTCGCCCTGGAGCGGCAGTTCGAACTGACCAACATCGAGACGTCAATCGTGGAGTTGTGCAGAGAATCGCCGTCCGTTGCCGAGGTGGCAGCCCGATTGGGTATCCCTATCGGGGTGGCCCGTGTGCTCGTGGCCGATTTGATCGAGGCCGGGCACGTGCGCGTTTCGGCGACATTGAAAGACGATTCCAGCGACGATGAACGTCGCGAGCTGATCGAAAGGGTTCTCAGTGGACTCCGGCGTATTTGATTCGACGGCGCAGGTCGACACTCGTACCAGTAAGCCAACATCGGCGAAGATCGTGGTCGCGGGTGGCTTCGGTGTCGGGAAGACCACGTTGGTCGGTGCTGTCTCGGAGATCGTTCCGCTGCGCACCGAGGCATTGGTGACCAATGCCAGTGCCGGTATCGACAATTTGACCGGCATCCCGATGAAGTCGACCACCACCGTGGCGATGGACTTCGGCCGG
>NZ_BDBC01000003.1 GCF_001612785.1 Nocardia beijingensis NBRC 16342 | reverse complement strand
CCAGTACCGCTTCTGGTTCATGTGGGACGACCTGATCCGCGGCGCCATCGGCGCCGTCGTACTGGTCGACACCCGCAGGCTGGAGGACAGCTTCGCGGCCGTCGACTACTTCGAAGCGCGCGGCCTGCCTTTCCTGGTGGCGCTCAACGAGTTCGACGACGCGCCGCGGTACCCGATCGAGGACATCCGGCAGGCGCTCGCCGTGCCTGCCGATGTGCCGATCCTGTCCATCGATGCTCGTCGTCGCGAGCCGGCCAAGCAGGCGCTGGTCGCGCTCACCGAGTACGCGTTGCGCAAGGTGATGCAGGGCTACTGAGTGCTCGCGTCGCATGCCGGAGCACCGGGTAGGGCGGGATAGGCTCGCCCGGTGCGTACTTCGGCGCGAGAGTTGCTCGAGCAACTGCTCGACAAGGACTCGTTCGTCAGCTGGGACCGGCCGCCGGTGACGGTGGCCGCATCCCCGCAGTACCGCGATGCCTTACGGAAAGCGGCCGTCGCGGCGGGCACCGACGAATCGGTGCTCACCGGCGAAGGTTCGCTGCGTGGCAGGCGCGTGGCCGTCATCGCCTGCGAATTCGGGTTTCTGGCCGGCTCGATCGGCGTGGCCGCGGCCGAGCGGATCGTCTCCGCGGTGGAGCGCGCCACCGAACTCGGTCTGCCGCTGGTCGCTTCGCCGACCTCCGGCGGGACGAGGATGCAGGAAGGCACCGTCGCCTTCGTGCAGATGGTGAAGATCGCGGGCGCCGTGGCGGCACACAAGTCGGCGGGGTATCCCTACGTCGTCTACCTGCGCAATCCCACCATGGGCGGCGTTTTCGCCTCGTGGGGCTCGTTGGGGCACATCACCTTCGCCGAGCCCGGTGCGCTCATCGGGTTCCTCGGCCCTCGGGTCTATCAGGCCCTGTACGGCAGGCCGTTCCCGGAAGGCGTGCAGACCGCGGAGAACCTGTATCGGCGCGGCGTCATCGACGGCGTTCTGACGATTCCGGTCTTCCGTCGGATCGCGCATCGCGCGCTGAGTGTGCTGAGCGGCATGGAGTTGCCGGATCCCGCGACTGGACGCCAGTTCTCCGAGCAGACCGCGGCATCGCAACAGCTGTCGAGTCGCGATCCTGCTGCGCCTGCCGAAAATGGTGCGGCAGAGGCGATTCGGTCCGATGCCGAGCCGAATCGCCCTGCGGACGATCGGGTGTGGCAGTCGGTCCTCATCTCCCGCCGCCCGCAGCGTCCCGGCCTTCGCGAACTGCTTCGTCATGTGACGCAACGGGTTCCGCTCAGCGGCACCGGGCAGGGCGAGTCCGATCGCACCGCCGTGCTCGCCCTCGGTCGTTTCCGCGGGCAGCCGTGCGTCGTGTTCGGCCACGACCGGCGCGGTCAGCAGGGCGAGAACACCATGGGTCCGGCCGCGTTGCGTGAGGCTCGGCGCAGTATGGCGCTTGCTCAGGAATTGCGGCTGCCCCTGGTGCTGGTCATCGACACGGTGGGTGCGGCGCTGTCGAAGGAGGCCGAGGAGCGCGGGCTGGCGCCCGAGATCGCCCGCTGCATCGCCGATCTGGTGACGCTCGACACCCCGACCGTTTCAGTGCTGCTCGGTCAGGGCACCGGCGGCGGCGCGCTGGCGCTGCTGCCCGCGGACCGGGTGCTGGCCGCCACGCACGGGTGGCTGGCCCCGCTGCCGCCGGAAGGGGCGAGCGCCATCGTCTTCCGCGACACCGACCATGCGGCGGAACTCGCTGCGGCACAACGGATCAGCGCCGTCGACCTGCTGGAGGACGGCGTGGTCGACCGGATCGTGCCCGAGTGCCCCGACGCGGCGGACGAGCCGGTCGACTTCGCCCGCAGGATGGTCGCCGCGATCGCGCGCGAACTGGCGGCCTTGCGCGCCCTACCGGAACCGGAATTGCGCGCGGCTCGGCACGCGCGTTACCGGCGGCTCGGCCTGCCCGGAATGCCCAACTGACCGGCGGCGGACGCGGCCCGTCCGCACTGCGCAGCGCTGGTTTCTCAGCAAATTGCGGGCCAACACACCCGACCGCGTGATTGACGGTTCGCCGCCACACTTCTACCGTCGGAATGTGACCTTCAAAAGCGAGACCAGCACCGTTCCCTCGATCGTGCTGAACGACGGGAACGTGATCCCGCAGCTCGGCTTCGGCGTGTTCCAAGTGCCCGCCGGGGATGTCTCCTCGGTCGTCACCACCGCGCTGGAGGCGGGCTACCGCAGCATCGACACCGCAGCGATCTACGGGAACGAAGAGGGCACCGGCCGCGCGATCCGGGAATCCGGCCTGCCCCGCGAGGAGATCTACGTCACGACTAAGCTGTGGAACTCCGACCAGGGCTACGACTCCACGCTGCGCGCGTTCGACGCCAGCATGCGGCGGCTCGGTCTGGAATACCTCGATCTCTACCTCATCCACTGGCCGGTGGCCGCGGCCGGGCGCTTCGTGGACACCTTCCGCGCCTTCCAAGCGCTGAAGTCACAGGGCCGGGTGCGGTCGATCGGTGTATCGAACTTCACGGTCGCGCATTTGCAGCGGCTGATCGCCGAAACCGGAGAGATCCCGGCGGTGAACCAGATCGAGTTGCACCCACGGCTGGCGCAACCCGAACTGCGCGAGTTTCATGCCGCCAACGCGATCGCCACCGAGGCGTGGAGCCCCCTCGGGCAGGGCACGCTCCTCGCGGAGGACACCGTCACCGCCGTTGCCGCCGAGGTCGGCCGCACTCCCGCGCAGGTGATCATCCGCTGGCACCTGCAGCTGGGCAATGTGGTCATCCCGAAGTCGGTGACGCCGTCGCGGATCAGGGAGAACTTCGACGTCTTCGGCTTCGAGCTGACCCCGCAGCAGATGAACGCGATCACCGCGCTGGACACCGGTTCGCGCACCGGAGGGGATCCCGACACGTTCACCATGGGCCTGATCGACTGACTATCCGGGCGGCCGGCCGGTCAGCGCAGGCCGAGATAACCGGTGAGTTCGTCGGCCGCCGCGCGGCCTGCGCGGTTGGCGCCGATGGTGCTCGCCGACGGTCCGTACCCGATCAGGTGGATGCGCGGGTCGGCGGCCACCTGGGTGGCCAGCCGTCCCGCCATGGTGATGCCGCCGCCGGGACCGCGCAGTCGCAGCGGCGCGAGGTGGTCGAGCGCGCTGCGGAATCCGGTGGCCCAGACGATCACGTCCGCTCGCTGGAAGGTGCCGTCGGCCCACCGCACCCCGTCGGGCTCGATGCGCTCGAACATCGGCAGGCGGGTGAGCGCGCCGCGGGCCCGCGCCGCCCGCAGCCGGTCGTCGAGCGGCAGCCCGGTGACCGATACCACCGATCCCGGCGGCAGCCCGCGCCGCACTCGGTCCTCGACCATCGCGACGGCGGCCCGCCCGGCTGCTTCGGTGAAGGCGCCGTCGCGAAAACGCGGGGGTGTCCTCGTGACCCAGGTCGTCGTGGTGACCTTGGAGATCTCGTCGAGCAGCTGAACAGCCGAGATGCCGCCGCCGACCACCACGACGTGCTCGCCCGCGAATTCCGCGGCGGTGCGGTAGTCGCGGGTGTGCAGCTGACGACCGGTGAAGGTCTGGGCACCGGGATAGTGCGGAACGAACGGATGCTCCCAGGTGCCGGTGCAGTTGATCAGGCCGCGTACCCGGATCCGGCCCGCGGTGTCGGTCTCCGCGTTGAGCACCGCACCGCGTTCGGCGGGGGCGCCTTCCTCGGTGCGATCGCACACCACGGTGACCGACACCGGCCGGTGCACCCGCAGGTCGAACCGTTTCTCGTACAACTCGTAGTAGTGCGGCACGGCGGACGCCGCGGGCGCGGACGACGAACCGGGCGGCAAGGTCTCGGCGAACGACATACCGGGCAGATCGTGCACGCGGTTGACCGTGTCCAGGGTGAGGGACGGCCAGCGGAACTGCCACGCGCCGCCCGGGCCGGGGGACCGATCGACCAGCAGATAGTGCCGCTCCGGGCGCAGCCCGAGGCGCTGGAGGTGGTATCCGGCCGAGAGTCCCGCCTGACCAGCGCCGATCACCAGGATGTCGAAGTCGGTCGGCACAGCCGGTGATCGTATCGCCCCGCGTGGAACGGGTAGTCCCCTGTGGCAGAGTGAAGAGATCAGACGGACCGTTCAGTCGGGGAGGTCGCATGCTCGGGGTCAGCCGTGATGGTGACGTGGTCACCATCGAACTGCAGCGGGAGGAGCGCCGCAACGCGCTCAATCACGAACTCGTGACACTGCTGCGGGAAGCAGTGCTCGCCGCTGTCGCCGACCAGGCACGGGCCATCGTCTTGACCGGGCGTGGCCCGGTGTTCAGCGCGGGAGCCGATCTGTCCGGGGTGTACTCCGGTGATTTCCTGTCCGGATTGCTGGACATGTTGCACGCCATCGAATCGGCGCCGGTCCCGGTGATCTCGGCGATCAACGGTGCGGCGATCGGGGCCGGTGTGCAGCTGGCGCTCGCTTCCGACCTGCGGGTGATCGCGCCGGAGGCCTACATCGCGGTCCCCGCCGCGAAACTGGGCATCACCGTCGATCGGTGGACGGTGCGCAGGCTGGCCGCCTTGATCGGCGGCGGTCCGGCGCGGACGGTGTTGCTGGGAGCCGAGCAGATCTCGGCCGACGATGCCTACACCTTCGGGTTCGCCAACCGGATCGGCACCGTGGCCGACGCGCAGGCCTGGGCCAAGCACATCGCGGCGCTGGCCCCGCTGTCCCTGCGGCACATGAAGCTGGTGCTCAACGACGACGGAACGCGCGAGCCGGAAACCGCGCAGCAACGTGCGGCCCTGGAGGCCGCATGGACGAGCGAGGATGCCAAGGAGGGTCGTTTGGCCAGGCAGGAAAAGCGCCCAGCGAAGTTCGTGGGGCGATGATGGACATCAGACGTATCGCGGGCGCCACGGCGGGTGCGCTCGGCATCAGCTGGCTGGTCCGGGCCGTGTGGGACATCCCGTCGGCGATGGGCGCGTCGATCTCGGCGATCCAGCCGTACGCGATGGGCGCGACGACCTATCGCGATCGGCAGTTCCACAACACCGAGCCGAGTAGCCAGGTGGTCGCCGGATCGACTCCCTCCCTCTTGGTTTCGGCGCTGACCCAGCGCAACGTGGGCAGGCCGCGGGGCCGCATCCCGGTGCGGATGCCGCAGCAACCGGCCGCCGCGGGGGCTCTCGCCGTCACCTGGTACGGCCACGCCACGACGTTGATCGAGGTCGACGGGTACCGGATTCTCACCGATCCGGTGTGGAGCGAGCGGGTTTCGCCGTCGCCGCTGGTCGGTCCGGCACGCATGCATCCGGTGCCGCAGCCGCTGGCCGACTTGCCGCCGATCGACGCGGTGCTCATCTCCCACGACCACTACGACCACCTGGACAAGGAGACCGTCCGGGAACTGGTGGCATGTCAGAGCGCGCCGTTCCTCGTCCCGATCGGCATCGGCGCCCACTTGCGGCACTGGGGTGTCCCGGAAGACCGCATCGTCGAATTGGACTGGGGCGGTTCGGTGTCGCTCGCGGAGCTGGGCCGGGACCGCGATGGCGTGGATCTGGCGATCACCTGCACGGAGGCGCGGCATTTCTCCGGACGCGGCCTGCTGCGCAACACCACATTGTGGGCCTCGTGGTCGATCGTCGGTCCCACCAAGCGGGCCTATTTCGGCGGCGACACCGGCTTCACCAAGGCGTTCGCCGAGGCGGGCGCGGCGCTGGGCCCGTTCGACCTGACGCTGCTTCCGATCGGGGCCTACGACGAGCGCTGGCCGGATGTGCACATGAATCCCGAGGAGGCGGTGCGGGCACACGCCGACCTGTGTGGCGGGAATCCCGGCCACGGACTGCTGGTGCCGATCCACTGGGCCACCTTCAACCTCGCCTTCCACGGCTGGTCGGAGCCGGTCACGCGGATGGTTGCCGCGGCGCGGGCGGCGGGCACCGAAGTGGCGGTGCCGATGCCGGGGCAGCGTGTGGACCCGTCGAGCGCCCCATCCGCGGATTCCTGGTGGGAGAATATCGGCTGAACGACTCCGGACAATCGGCGACAGGAAGGATCACGGCGATGAGCTTCGCGGATACGGTCAAGGGCCTGGTCGACAAGGGGAAGGACGCGGCGGCCAAGAACGCCGACAAGATCAACAACGCGGTCGACAAGGCCGGTGACTTCATCGACCAGAAGACGCACGGCAAGTACTCGGACAAGATCGCCAAGGGCAAGGAGGCCGCCAAGAAGGTGGTCCCGCCGGATCAGTCCGGGCCGCACGCCTGAGCCCGCGGCGGAGGTCACGTCGTGGCCTCCGCCGCTACACTTCGGATATGGCGGCCCGCCGCGAGTTCGGTGGTATCGAGGTTGAGCTGAGCAACCTCGACAAGGTGCTGTACCCGGCCACCGGAACGACCAAAGGCGAAGTGATCGCCTACTATTCGGCCATCGCGCCCGCCATGCTGCCGCACATCGCCGGGCGGGCGGTCACCCGGAAACGCTGGCCCAACGGGGTGGACGAACCCTCCTTCTTCGAGAAGAATCTCCCGTCGCACGCGCCATCCTGGATCGAGCGGCGCACCCTGCGTCATTCCGACCGCAAGATCGTCTATCCGCTGATCGATTCCGAAGCGGGGCTGGCCTGGCTGGCGCAGCAGGCCGCGCTGGAAGTGCATGTGCCGCAATGGCGTTTCGACGGCGACGACATGGGCCCGGCGACCAGGCTGGTGTTCGATCTCGACCCCGGTCAAGGAGCCGGGCTGGCCGAATGCGCCGAGGTGGCGCTGGCCGTGCGCGAGATGGTCGAGGGCATCGGGCTGCACGCGTACCCGGTGACCAGCGGTAGCAAGGGAATTCATCTGTACGTGCCGTTGGATCGCGAGCTGAGCTCCGACGGCGCGTCCACGGTGGCGAAACAGGTGGCCACGAATCTGCAACGGCTGCACCCGGATCTGGTGACGGCGACGATGGCGAAGGCGGCGCGCGGCGGCAAGGTCTTCCTCGACTGGAGTCAGAACAATCCGGCCAAGACCACCATCGCGCCCTATTCGATGCGGGGACGGGCCGAGCCGAACGTCGCGGCCCCACGCACCTGGAAAGAGATCGAGAACCGGAAGAAGTTGCGGCATCTGCGCTTCGACGAGGTGCTTGCCAGGTACCGATCCGACGGCGATCTGCTCGCCGGACTGGATCCGTCACTCGCCGAGGACGACTCGTCCGCGCCGGACGCGTTGACCAAGTATCGGTCGATGCGCGATCCGTCCCGCACGCCCGAGCCCGTTCCCGCCGAGGCGCCCGCGCCGGGCGCGAACAACCGCTACGTCGTACAGGAGCATCATGCCCGTCGCCTGCACTGGGATGTGCGGCTGGAGCGCGACGGTGTCCTGGTGTCCTGGGCGGTGCCGAAAGGGCCGCCGACCTCGCCCGACCAGAACCGCCTCGCCGTGCACACCGAGGACCATCCGATGGAGTACCTCGACTTCCACGGCGCCATCCCGAAGGGCGAGTACGGCGGCGGGGAGATGACGATCTGGGACTCCGGCACCTACGAGACCGAGAAGTGGCGCGAGGACGAAGTCATCGTGCAGTTCCACGGCAAGCGGCTCAACGGCAGGTACGCGCTGATCCAGACCAACGGCAACCAGTGGCTGATGCATCTGATGCGCGCGCGGAACGGAGCCGAACCGCAGGAGGAGCGGGACGAGCCGCGGGGCCGGATCATCCGTCCGTCGAATGGACCCGCGACGTTTCCGCACGGTCTGTCTCCGATGCTCGCGACGCTCGGCGACGTCACCGAACTCGGCGCCGACGAGTGGTGCTTCGAGACCAAGTGGGACGGCTTCCGGCTGATCGCCGAGATCGACGACGACGCGCTGACGTTGCGCAGCCGGGCGGGGAACGTGGTGACCGACCGCTATCCCCGCATCGGGGCGCTGCGACGGGAACTGTCCGGGCACCAAGTGGTGCTGGACGGCGAGGCCGTCGTCTTCGACGATCACGATGTCGCCAACCTCGGCCTGCTGCAGGCCGACGCGGCCCGTGCGGTGTTCGTCGCGTTCGACGTGCTGTATCTGGACGGCACGTCGCTGCTGCGCAAACGGTATTCCGACCGCCGCAGGGTGCTGGAGGCGCTCGCGGCGAACGCGCCGTCGCTGGTGGTGCCGCCGCGACTGGACGGCTCGGGCGCGGATGCCCTGCGCTACAGCCAGGAGCGCGGGCTGGAGGGCGTGGTCGCGAAACGCAAGGATTCGGTGTATCTGCCGGGCAAGCGCGGGCACTCCTGGGTGAAGCAGCGCAACTGGCGCACCCAGCGGGTGCTGATCGGGGGGTGGCGGCGCAGCGGCGCGCGGGAGTTCAAGTCGCTGCTGATCGGCATTCCCCACGACGGACTGCTGTACTACGTCGGGCGGGTCGGCACCGGCTTCAGTGAGCCGGACATGCGCGAGCTGGCCGCGCGGCTGCGCAAACTGGAACGCAAGACCTCCCCGTTCGACAACGAGCTCACCGCCGAGGAACGCAAGGAAGCGGTGTGGGTGACGCCGAAACTCGCCGGCACCGTGCGTTTCATGAACTGGACCGAGGCGGGCCGGATGTGGCATCCCGCGTGGCTCGGCCCAGCGCCCGGCGCTGGGTAGGGTTGTGGCGCGGTTGTTCTCAGCGCGACAACGAGGAGTGCACGGTGGACTTCAAGAACCTGGCGGGCAAGGCGATGGACCTGGCGCAGAAGAACGCGGACAAGCTGGACGCGGTCATCGACAAGGCGGGCGACCTGGTCGACGAGAAGACGGGCAACAAGTACTCCAGCCAGGTGGACGCCGCCCAGGACGCGGCCAAGAAGGCCCTGCGGGAGCAGTGAGCGTCGGCCGGGACCCGCGGGCCGGGTCCCGGTCTCGGGTCAGTTGGCGCCCGCGAGCAGGGGGGTGATGGTCGCGATGTCGGTCACCAGCGCGTGGCCCTGGAACTCGAAATCGTCGTAAGCCCGCGCCATGGCGTCCTTGTCCCGGCCGCCGACCGCGTCGCTGATCACCACGGGAACGAATCCGAGATCGGTAAAATGCGTGACCGTCGGCGCGATGCCGATCTCCAGAGCGACACCCGCGATCGCGTACGCGCCGATACGCAGGTCGCGCAGCATCGAGGCCAGCGGAGTGCCTTCGAAGGCGGACATCGACGTCTTGTCGAACACCACCTCGTCGGCGCGCGGCCGCAGTTCGGGCACCAGTTCGAAGGCCGGCGTGTCGCGCTGCAGGATGAAGCGCACCTTGTCCACCGAATCCACCTGCTGCCAGTTCATGGCCATGCGCAGCGCGAAGGTCCCGCTGAGCCGTTCGGGCAGGAAGAAATGGCGGAGGAAGACCACCGGGTAGCCGCCGGAGCGCGCCGCGTCGACCACCCCGGCCACCCGCTCGATGATCTCCTGGCCGTCCGGCAACTGACTGAGCACACCGACTTGCATGTCGTAGACGATCACCGCCATCCGGTCCGGCGCGCACACGTCGGCGAGTCCTTCCGGGATGTCCAGTCCGTTGCCATGCCGCATGCTCGGCTACTCCTCTTCGTCGCGCTCGCGCTGCCGACGCCGGTCGCGCCGGGCAGCTATTCGCTTGCGCTGGGGGCGTTTTGGCCAACACTGTAACCAGCCGGGCGGACAACGGCGGCGGTGGGTGTGACCTGCGGTAGACCGTTGCCGGGCCGGTCGACCCGGCAGTACGGTTGAAGCAGGTAGGCCAGCTGCCGGCGCCGCCAGTGCCGGGACACTCGCCGCCTCGCCCGGACTGGGGAGGCCCTGATGAAGGTTGTTCACGCGGCGCCTGTCTTCGCGCAGGCGAGCGACCATCTTGTGCGAAAGACGATCCCGCGGGTCGTGCTATCCGTGTTGCTCGTGCTGGCCGCCTGTCTGGCCGCCGCCCCCGCGGCACACGCCGAGCTACCGCCGCCCGATCTGGACCCTTTCTACGCCGCTCCCGCCGATCTCGCTCTGCACCACAACGGCGCCGTGCTGGATTCCCGGCCGATCGCGTTGTTCGGGCTGCCCCTGCCGATTTCGGCCTGGCAGGTGAAATACCGGAGCACCGACTCGAGCGACGAGCCCGTCGCCGACGTGGCGACCGTGCTGGTCCCGATGCTGCCGTGGTTCGGCCCCGGCGCTCGGCCCCTGCTGTCGTACCAGGTGCCGGAGGACAGTCTCGGCACACGGTGCGCGCCGTCGTTCGCGCTGCGCGGCGGCTGGGACACCGGTGCGGTCAACACGCTGATCGACACCCCGTTCATGGCCGAGGCGCTGCGGCGCGGGTGGGCGGTGGTGGCCGCGGACTACGAGGGGCCGCGGTCGCGCTTCCTGGACGGAGTGAACTCGGGGCGCGGCGTGCTGGACGGCATCCGGGCGGCGCGTGATCTGCCGCAAGCCGGGCTCGGGCCCGCGACACCCATCGGCGCGTGGGGCTACTCCGGTGGAGCGTTCGCCACGCTGTGGGCCGCGCAGCTGCAGCCGTGGTACGCGCCGGACGTGCGGTTCGCCGGCATCACGTCCGGTGGGATTCCGGCGGATTGGCCTGCCATCGCGCGCGACGCGGACGGCACCGTGCAGGCCGGGCTGGCGTTGCTCATCCTGTTGGCGCTCGCCCGCAACGATCCCGCGACGGGCGTACTGGACCTGCTCGACGAGCAGGGGCGCGCGGCGCTGGCGGCGAACGGCGCGGCGTGCGGGTCCGATCTGGTGCCGATCTACGCAGGCGCGCGGATCGCCGACTTCACCACCGTGCCGGATGTGTTCGCGCACCCGGATTTCCGTGCCGCCACCGATGCGCAGGAACTCGGCGGCAGCGCGCCGGAGGCGCCGATGTACCTGTACCACAGCCGCACCGACGACGTGATTCCCGTGGCGGGCTTCACCGACCTGGTCGGCCGGTACTGCGCGCAGGGCGCGACCCTCACCTCGGTGCATTCGATGCTGCCCACGCACAACCCGGCGGCGATCGGTGAGGCGCCGGGCGCGATGAACTTTCTCGCCGACCGGTTCGCCGGTCTGCCGGTGGCTCCAGGATGCCGCGAGCGATAAGGGGACCGGCGCGACGGCTCCGGACCGGTGCGTGATCGCGTGCGGCGTCGCAGCTGACCGCGCACAAACGAAAGCGCACCGAATCGCTTGCCGATTCGGTGCGCGTCGTGCCGAAGTCGCCGATCAGTTCTGCGGACGCCCGGTGGTGTCCATCCACTTGGTGGTGCCGGGCGGGGCGGCCAGCGTGCTGATCAGATCGATACCGGCGATGATCAGGGCCGGTCCGCCGACGACGATCGTGCCGATGATGCCGCCGATGCCGGCACCGGCGACCACGGTGCCGATCCCGATGGGACCGCCGATCAGGCCGGTCAATCCGACGAGCGCGCCGATGACGGTGCCGATGAACCCGCCGACCGCGGTGGCGATGCCGAACTGCGACAGGAAGGCGTCCATCGCGCGCTGGTTCTCGAACGGCGACGCGACCGGCGTCGCCACCGGACGGGCCTGCGCCGCGTCCTTGACCACGGTCAGTTCCAGGACGCGGCCCGCGTCTCGCACCACGTGCGCCATGGGGTATTCGAGCCCGTCCTGACGGAAGGCGAGCGGCAGCGTGACCGCGACGTCGCCCGCGGCGTCCTTGATGTCGACGGCGTCGCCGCGCACGTCGAACGTGCCCGCGGTGAGTGTCGTGACGATCTTGTCGCCGACCAGGTGGGCCTCGTACCCGATATCGGGCACCGGCGCCGCGGCCGGTTCCGCGTGCACGACGCCCGCCCCCACCGCGAGGGCGGCGACGAGTGGAGCGGCGGCGGCGGTGACTCTCCGGAGAATCATTTCTCGGTTTCCAATCTTCATCAGGGTTCAAGCATTAGAGAACGCGGGACACGCCGGAATTCCTTCCCCCGCCGACGCGTACATCCGTGATGTGATCCAAAAGACAGTTACTTCCGAGTGATAACTGTACTGTGGCCCAGGGGGTTTGGGACACGGATTCAGAGGGTAATCCTCCGACTTTTGTTGAGCCTAGTTATATAGCAATCGGCTATTTTCGTGTCTCGCTTCGAAGGACTTCGGCCGTGCCGGTTGGGCTCCGCGGGGGGCGCGTGTAGATGGATGCCCCGAATTGGGGCATCCGTCTCGGATCATTCATATTGCGCCGCCCTTAGGCGGAAGCCGCAGTAGGTCAAGGATTTTCGTTTGCGGTACACGGAGTGCGGGAAGGGTTGCGCCGTCTCGCCTGTGTGACTGCGAACCTGGAGACGCGGGTGGTGGCTCCGATCGGTCCTGGTTCGCCGCAAGGAGATCAACCGCTATGCATTGGAGACGCAAACCTCGAGCAGGAGGCGCATCCGGGGTCGCGTGCGGAGACTTTTCGTTGGATACCACTCGGTCTGCAAATTCTCAGCGAATTTGTCCGCCGGAATTTCCCTGCACCCATCGGGGGTGGCAACAGACCGCAGGCCCGGTTCGGGCCCCGCATTCGCGCCTCCGTCGACTCTTGGCCCGCGCTCACAGCGCGACGTGCAGCGCGATGGAGCCGAGGCAGACGCAGACGACCAGCGCGAGCGCGACAGCGTCACGCAGGCCGGGTGCGCTGGGACGGGCGGTGAGCTGCCCGGTGCCGCCGCGCGCTGTGATCGCCTCACCGAGTTCACCGGCGCGGCGGGTGGACACCGCCATGGCCGCGGTGAGGATGTCGATGAGCGGGTTGTCGGCCGCGCGGGCGATCATCATGCGGTCCTTGGGCCGGAGCCTGCGAGCGGCGCGCAGTACCCGGATCTCCTCCATGAGCAGCGGCAGACCGCGGAAGGTGAGCGCTACCACGACAGCCCATTCGTCCACCGGCACCCCGAACCGGCGCAACGGAGCGCCCAGCTTGGCCAGGGCGGGCGCGATGTCGCCCATCGGCGTGGTCCACGCGATGAGGAAGGAGGCCGCCACCAGGATCAGGCCGAAGGCCAGCACCTGGGCATAACGCAGCACGGCCGTCCCCCCGACCGGCACGTTGATCACGGCTCCCGCGACGAGCAGCGCCCAGAACCACCACGGCAGCCGCGGCACCGTGCCCAGCGGCAGCCGGGCCACCGCGCCGACCAGCACCAGGAACGCCGCCATCACACCGAGCACCGGCCAGGACGGCAGGAACATCAGCAGCAGGCTGATCAGGAACACCCCGATCATCTTGGTGCCGGCCCACAATCGATGGACCGGACTGTCGACCGGGACCTGGCGCAGCAGAACGGTGCTCATCATCGACCTCCGTGCTCGAACCGCCATGCGGTTTCGCCGTGCGCGCGCACCGAGCGGGGACCGGCATCGGCTCGCGCGGCCGGGTCGCTCGGCGCCTGCGCCGTCTGCGGCGCGGACTCCGCACCCAGAATGCGTCCCGACCGCAGCTGCACCGTCCGGTCGCACACCGCGGCCATGTCGGCCACGTCGTGCGAGATGACGATCAGCGTCAATCCGGAATCCCGCAACCGGGCGAGCAGTTCCACGATGTCGGCCCTGCCCTCCGGGTCGAGACCGGCCAGCGGCTCGTCGAGCACGACCACTTGGGGGTGGCTGGCCACGATCGCCGCGAGCACGACCCGCTTGGCCTGGCCGCCGCTGAGTTCCTCGATCGAGCGCGCGGCCAGTGAGCGGTCCAGACCGACCGCGTCCAGCGCCCGGCCGACGGCCCCCGAACCGGTCGCGCGGCCGCCCCAGTCCGCGATCTCCGCGCCGACGGTCTGCTTCTGCAATTGCAGGCGAGAATGCTGGAACGCCAGCCCCACCCGGCCGATCTGCTTGCCGATCGGCTTCCCGCGCAGCTCGCATCGGCCCGAACTCGGTTCGATCAGGCCCGCCATGATCCAGGCGAGGGTGGATTTGCCCGAGCCGTTCCCGCCGACGATCAGCAGGGCCTCGCCCTGGCGCACGGACAGGTCGACGCCGTGCAGGGCGGGCGCTTCCCACGGCGTCGCACGGTTGTAGGTGTGCCGGACCTCGCGCAGTTCGAGGATCGGCGCGCCCATCGGCCTGCGCCGCTGGTCCCGCGCCGGCCGCGGCCACGCGGGCAGCCGCGCGACGGTGCGTCCCCCGGCCAGGTGCACCACCCGGTCGGCGACCGCGGCGTCGGCCTCGTGATGGGTCACCAGCACCACGGCCATCGCGTGGCGTTTCGGCAGCGAGGCCAGCAGGTCCACCAGTTCCCGCCGCCCGTCCGGATCGATCATCGAGGTCGCCTCGTCGGCGATCAGCAGCGCGGGCCGCCGGGCCAGCGCGGCGGCGACCGCCAGCCGCTGTTGCTGTCCGCCGGAGAGCGTCGCGGTCTCCTTCGCTCCCATTCCGGCGAGCCCGACCTCGCCGAGGAGCGCGTCCACGTCCACCTCGGCGGCGAGTTCGGCGGGCAATCCCCACACGACGTCATCGGCGACGAGCACGCCGAGGGTCTGGCTCTCCGGCCGCTGCAGGACCAGCGCCGTCCCGCCGAGCTTGCCCAGCCCGGCCGACCCGGGCCGCCGCACCGATCCCGACGTGGGCGGCAGCCCAGCCAGCAAGCGGGTCAGGGTGGACTTGCCCGAACCGTTGTGCCCGACCACGGCGACGAACTCGCCGACATCGACGGTCAGGTCGACGCCGCGCAGCGCCTCGCGCGCCGCTCCCGGATAGCGGAAGCCCGCGTCGTGCAGCGTCACCGGAAGCGGTGCCACGGGCCGGTCGTCGTGCGGTGCGTCCAGCCGGTCCCGGCCGGGCAGCCAAGCCAGCCGATCCAGCACCGAACCGAGGACATACCAGGAGAAGACCCCGGTGGCCACCATGCCGAGCGCGACGCTGCCGCCGATCCATGCCCACCACCAGTGCAGCACCGAGTCGGTCAGGTCTGCGGCGAGTTGCCCGAGCGGCGCCAGCTGCTCCTGGCGGGCCGCGAGATCCTGCACGCCGCGCGAGGCGTTGCGGATGTTGTCGAACAGCAGTTCGCGCGTGGTCGACATCAGCGAAAGCGACCCGACGGCGAACGCGGCCCAGGCCAGCCCGGCGAGCACCGAGAGCCCGGACGCGGTGACGATCCCGCCGCCGCGCCGCTTGACGACGCCGATGATCCCGCCGACGGTGGCCGACGCGACCAGCGCCGTCGCGGACGCGACGCCCGCGGCGACGAAGGTGACCAGCGTCGCCGCGATCGTCGCGGTGACCAGGGCGCGCAGCCGGAAGCGGTGCGCGATCAGCCCGATCGGCACCGCGCCGACCAGTTGCAGCGCGGCGGCGAACGGGACGACCGATCCGATGGTCACCAGCCCGACGGCGGCTCCGCCCAGCACGGCGCCGGTAGCCAACTCGATCGGACGCAGCGGACCACGCACATCCGATCCGCCCGGACGGGCCAGTTCATTCACAGCACAAGTCTGCCAGCCCGGCGGGCGGTGGCGGGTCGAGGCGAGATCCGGGCGGGGCGGGCTCGCGTGGCGCGCTCGTCACGAGACGGGCGTGCGGGTGTAGTGCCGTGGGTCGAAGCGACGGGTGCGGCGACGGTAGCTGGTCTGCGAGCCCGGCCAATTGTTGGTGATGCGGCCGGCGGAGTTGCGGTACCAGCTCGAGCAGAAGTTCCACGGAGTGCGGTCGAGGCGCTGCTGGAGGGCGGTGTTGTAGTCCTCTTCCAGGTCGGCGCGGACGTCGACGCAGAGGCCGGGGTGGTCGGCGAGCCACTGCACCGCCTGGCGGATGTAGCGGGTCTGCGACTCGATCATGTAGATGATCGAGCCGACGCCGAGGTTGGTGTTCGGCCCGTAGACCAGGAAGAAGTTCGGGAAGTCCGGTACCGCCATGCCGTAGTACGCGTGCGCGCCGTCGGCCCACGCGTCGGCCAGCCTGCGTCCGCCGCGGCCCCGGATCTCCATCGGCCAGAGGAACTCCGTGCCCTTGAAACCGGTGCCGTAGATGATCACGTCGACTTCGTGCGTAGTCCCGTCGGCGGTGTGTACGCCTTGCGGGGTGATCTCGGTGATCGCGGTGGTCTCCACCCGCACGTTGGGCTGGGTGAGCGCGGGGTAGTAGTCGTTGGAGAACAGGGCGCGTTTGCATCCGATGGGGTAGTCCGGGGTGAGTTTGGCCCGCAACTGCGGGTCTTCGACCTGTTCGGCCAGGTGCCGGGAGGCGATGTGGGCCACCCACCGGGCGATGGCGGGCACTTCGACCAACCCGAGTGAGATGAACTCCGCGATCGACCACCACCCGAACCGTTCGGCCAGCAGCGCGCCCGGCACCCGCGCGAACACGTTGTGCTGGATCGGCGAGTAGTCGGTGTCGAACTTCGGGACGACCCAGGGCGGTGTGCGCTGGAACAGCGTGAGCTGGGCGACCTCGGGCTGGATCTCCGGGATGTACTGCACGGCGCTGGCCCCGGTGCCGACGCAGGCGACGCGTTTGCCGCGCAGGTCGACGTCGTGGTCCCACTCGGCGGAATGGAACGACGGGCCGGTGAAGGTGTCGATGCCGGGAATGGCGGGCAGCGACGGACGCGACAGCTGGCCCACCGCCGAGATCAGCACGTCGACGACCCAGCTCCTTCCGTCCGTGGACCGGACGGTCCAGCGGCCGGTGGCGTCGTCGAATTCGGCGTCACTGACGGTCGTGCCGAACCGGATTGCAGACAGCACGTCGTGGCGTTCGGCGACGCCGCGCAGATAGGAATGGATGGCGCTGCGCCCCGAGTATCGCTGCGGCCAGTCCGGCTTGGGTTCGAACGAATACGAGTACAGCGGTGAGGGGACGTCGCAGGCCGCGCCGGGGTAGGTGTTCTCCCGCCAGACCCCGCCGATGTCGGTGGCCCGCTCCAGGATGGTGATGTCGTCGAAGCCGTTGCGACGCAGCTCGATCGCCATGCCGATGCCGCCGAAGCCGGCGCCGATGACGAGGACGGATGGCCGATGGCGCGCTGTCATGTGAGCCTCCTCACTGCGACCGTAGATGATTCCACTGTAAGAGCCGCCGTGTCGGCGCATAGAGAAATTCGGCCATAATGTCCGCGTGGAGCGGGTGCAGGATCCGGATATCCGCGATTGGAACTTTCCGCGCGGTGTGGCCAGTGTGGCGTTGATGGTCGGCTACGCGGCCGAACACGGCGTGCCCGCGGCGCGCATGCTGATCGGCACCGCGCTCGGCGAGCGGCAATTGCGCGATCCGGACGTGCAGATCGACGCGCACACCGAACTGGCGGTCATCCGCAATCTCGTGCGCGAACTCGCCGATCGGCCCGCGCTCGGCGTGGAGGTCGGCCGCCGCTACCGGATCACCACCTTCGGCATCTTCGGCTTCGCCTGCGTCAGCAGCCCGACCCTCGGAGAGGCGATCAGCTTCGCGCTGCGTTACCTCGACCTCAGCTTCACCTTCTGCATCCCGGTGGCCGAGTGGGGCGAGCGCGAATTCGTCGCGGTGGTGCACGACGAGTCGGTGCCGATCGACGTGCGCCAATTCCTCGTCGAACGCGACGTCACCGCGATGCACCAGGTGATGAGCGATCTGCTCGGCACCCGCCTGCCGCTGACCAGGGCGGAATTCCGGTTCCCCGACCCCGGCTACGCGGAGCGGATCGCCGAGGTGACCCTCGTGCCGCCGCGTTTCGACATGCCGCACAACCTGTTCGCGATCGAACCGATGCTGCTGGAACAGCCGTTGCCGCAGGCCAACGAGCAGACCTGGGCGATGTGCCTGGCGCAGTGCCGGGAACTGGTGCACCGCCGCAGGGCGCGTACCGGCATCGCGGCCGAGGTGCGCGAACGCTTGGTGCCGCGCGGCGGAGCGGACGGATTCGCCGCTCCGCCCGGCATCGACGCCGTGGCGAATGATCTCAACATGAGCACACGCACCCTGCGGCGGCACCTCGACGCGGCGGGCACCAGCTACCGCGCGTTGCTGGACGAAGTGCGGCGCGCGCTGGCGGAGGAGATGCTCACCGCCACACCGCTCTCGGTGAGCGACGTCGCCATCCGGCTCGGCTATGCCGAGGCGTCGACGTTCATCTTCGCCTTCAAGCGCTGGACCGGTAACACACCGGCGGCCTATCGCCGCGAACGCGCCGTCCGGCGTTAACTCTCCTCGCCCCGTCCGCTCCTGCTGCCGGTGTACGCCAGCTCGCGGATCTTGCCGATGGCGGCAGGAAACAGCTCCACCTCGGCCGGGTGATTGAGCATCGGATCGAAGTAATCCGTGCGGTACTCGGCGGATTCGGCGGGACGCAGCGTGAGTTCGGCGACCCGCCAGGTGGGCCCGCCGAGGCGGCCCGCGGTGAGCGTGAAGCTGACCAGGTCCTCGTCCAAGTGCGCTTGCATCGCCTCGAGCGACGCGGACGTGGGCTGCACGCTGTCCGGCTCGGCGAAGAACCAGGTGGGCGAGGAGTTGCTGATCCGGTAGGGCATCAGGCAGCCGTACCGTGCGCTGGCCCAGCCGCGCGCGGGAGTGATGACGAACCGTCCCAGCGGTCCCCGGCCGGTGGTGGCGAGCGCGAAATCCCAAGGCTGCTCGTCGCGATCGAGTACCCGGAACGCCAGGCCGAGCACATCGGGCAGTCCGTTGGGCAGGCCGATGCCCTTGGACACCCGCGCGATGACCGCGCGATCGCCGCTGCCGAACAGCGGCTCGAATTCGGGCTCGGCGTGCAGACGTCCGGCCAGGTGCAAGCCCGCCGGGTGGAACACCCGCGCATGCCGGATCCTGGCTCCGGCCGCGAACGCGTTCTTCACCACTGCGGCTGGTAGATCGACCATGGCGAATCCTCCCGGGTAGGCGTCGTGTGCCTCCCGATTGCCCCGGCTCGGGCCGGGTAAACGCCGTCAGGCCGGTTGCACGCCGATCCGGCCACCCATCGGAACCGTCCGGAAATGGCTGGTGAGACGGTGATCGTCCCCGATGACGTGCAGCGCCACCGCCGGGTCGGGCGCGTAGTCCATGACGTGGTCGGGCAGGTCGAGTTCCCACTCGCCGCTGAGCACCGACGCGGTGCTCGGGGCCACCAGCAGCGGGCGTCCCCCGAAGGTGGTCGCCACCGCGGAGTGCGCGTGGCCGGTGACCACGCCGACGATCCGGTCGTCACCGGCCACCAGATCGGCGAGCCGTTGCGGATCGGCCAGCGAGATCACGTCGACGATCGGGCTGAACAGGTGCGCGGGCGGGTGGTGCAGCGCGAGCAGGATCGGCTTGCCCGCGGGCGCGGAGTCCAGCACGTCACCCAGCCAGGCGTAGGTCTCCTCCGCGAGTCGCCCACCCGGCTGACCCGGGACGCTCGAATCCAGCAGTGCGACGGTGAGATCGCCGACGCGATGCGCGTGGTTGATCGGGGCCTCGGAGGCGGACTCGCCGAGCAGAGCGGTACGGAAGCCCGCGCGGTCGTCGTGGTTGCCCGGAATCGCGTAGATCGGGATCTCGCTGTCGAAAGCGGCCTTGGCTTCGGCGAACTGCTCGGGTTTGCCGGAGTCGGTGATGTCGCCGGTCACCAGGATGGCGTCCGGCCTGCGGCGCAGCCCGGCGATGTAGGCCATCACCCGCCGCACACGCTGGGCGTTGCGGTTGCCGAGATCGAAGTGGGTGTCGCTGACCTGAGCAACCAGGATCATCGGCATTCGCTTTCGCTAGGGGTTCGCTGCATTGCGTCAGATGGCGCGCGCGTCGCGTCCGCGGCACGTCATCAGGCTAATTGACCTGCGTATTACGCGTCGTCATGACGCTCGCCACCGAGCGGCCGTTGCCCACCGAGTTGTGGGCGGGGTCACACTGTGAGTCTCGCTATCTCTGCTGCTCGGACACTGTGTCGGACAGGGCGCGCAGTGCGCGCAGGAACGCGTCGCGGTCCGGAGCGGGCAGTCGCTCCAGCAGCCGGTTCTCGCCGGCCTGGATCTCGCGCTGGACGCGGTCGCGCAGGGTGCGTCCCGCCGGAGTGAGCGACAAGAGGTTGACCCGCCGGTCCGCCGGGTCGGCTTCGCGCGTGATCAGGCCGCGGCGCTGCAACTCGTCGAGCACGCCGATGATGCGGGTCTTGTCCGCGCCGATCGCTCTGGCCAGCGCCGCCTGGGTGTAGACGGGTTCCGCGCCGAGGCCGAGCAGCACGGAGTAACCCCACATGGACAGATCGTGCCGCTCCAGGATGGGCAGTTCGAGGGCCATGAGCGCCCGCCCGAGCGGCACGATCATCGCGGCGAGATCGGGACGGGCGTTCGGCATGGGTCGACGATACTGCTTGGCAAAACCGTAAGCTTGCGCATACGATAAGCTCATGCTTACTGATCGATTGAAAGAATTGCGCGACCAGCACGCCCGTTCGGTGCGTTCGAGCGTGGACGCGGTCGCCCGCGTCCGCCCTGACCAGCTGGACGCCGAAACACCGTGCGCGGGTTGGCGTCTTCGTGACCTGCTGGAACACATGATCGCGCAGAATCACGGCTTCGCCGCCGCCGCGCGGGGGAGTGAGGATCTCGAGGACTGGACCGTGCGCGCCTCCGCCGATCCGGTCGCCGACTATCGCGCCTCGGCCGACGACGTGCTCTCCGCGTTCGCCGCCGACGGGGTGTTCGAGCGCTCGCTCGTGCTGCCGGAGGTCCTGCCCGGCCAGGGCATCCCGGCCGTGCGCGTGATCGGCTTCCACCTCGTGGACAGCGTCGTGCACGCTTGGGATGTCGCGCGATCGATCGGCGAGACCGTCACCCCGGATGTCGACGTGGCCGAGGCCGCGCTGACCGTCGCGCTCGCCGTCCCCGACGGGCCGGAACGCTCCGCCCCCGGTGCGGCCTTCGCCCCGGCGCTGTCCGTGCCGGAGCAGACGCCCGCCTTCGAGCGCATCCTTCTACTCCTCGGCCGTTCGCCGGAGTGGCCGAACTGATCCGCTCGGTAGCTCGGCGGACCGCTGGCGCTCTGTGCACGTCGGCGCTTGGGGACGACTGTGGACGACCCAACCGGTCCGGGCCGCGCCGTGTCGCCGGTACGGACTGGCTCACAACGGCCTTCTCGTGCCGTCCGGCGTACGCGGCTGCGGAACCGGGAAACCTTGGGGGAAGGAATCGCCGCCACGGCGCGCTCACCGAACGAAGGACACCGGCTCGCGTTGCGCGGCGTCCGGTCGGGCGGCGGCCTCGGGAGAACTGCCGCTTCGCGGTCGTGCCCCTCGGACGCTCGCTGTGAACCGATGTGCATGAGACTTCGGGCCCGGCCATCGTCTCGGTACGTCGCTACGGTCGCCGACGGGACGAACGGGTGACGCGGTGCGGCTAGTCGAGCGTCCGCAACAGGTCGGCCGCGCGGTCGAGGGCCGCTGGGTCGGCGGATTCGCGCAGCGGCTCCCAGAAGGCCGCGTCGGGTTCGGCGGCCAGAGCCAGTTCCGGCGGGGTGCGCCAGGAAGCGGTGAGGCCGAGACGCCACGAGTGCAGGTAGGTGCGCGGGTGCGCGCCGGAGCGGTCGAACAGGGGATCGCCGACTATCGGATGGCCGGTCCAGGCCAGGTGGACGCGAATCTGGTGGCGACGGCCGGTCACCGGGCGCAGGGCGAGAACGGTGTGTGCGGGACCGCGCAGCACCGTCGCGAACCGGGTGAGCGAGGGGTAGTTCTTGGCGGGCAGCAGGTCGGCGTCGTCGACGAACCAGCGGCCCGCCTCCTGCCGGATGCTCTCGCGCGGCGCCGCGATCCGCACCCGGTTCTTCCGTCCCACGCTGAGCGGCAGATCGAACACGCCGGTGTCGGGCAGGCCGGTGGCCGCGACGACGGCCAGGTACGCCTTGTCGGCGGTCTGTTTGTTGAACTGCCTGGTCAGCTCGCCGTGCGCGCGCAGCTCCTTCGCGAAGAGGATCAAGCCGGAGGTCACCTTGTCGATCCGGTGCACCGGATACAGCGTTTCTCCCGTGGCCGCGGCCAGCTCGACGAGATCGGTGTCGTGGCGTTCACCCATGACGGAGATCCCGGCGGGCTTGTGCAGGGCCAGGATCGCCGCGTCCTCCTCGACGAGACAGCGCGCGCGTAGCTGTGACCAGTCCTTGTCCACCGGACGAGCCTAGGGCGGACGCCGCGGCCGGTGGCACGCGGTCGGGCTACCTGCCGTTGCGGCCGTTGCGGCGCAGCAGGTGCGGACGCAGGCGATTGAAGCCGCGCACCCGGACGCTGCGCAGGTGCTTGATCGCGAAGGCCGGGTCGCTGTCCAGTTCGGCGGCGGCGTGGTCGTCGATCAGGACGGTGCCCGGCCGCGCGACGCCGGTGAGCCGGGAGGCGATGTTCACCACCGAGCCGTACAGATCCCCGAACCGTTGCAGCACCGGGCCGTAAGCGAGGGCGACGCGCAACTCCGGGGTGCCGCCGACCATCATGGTGGACTCCTGGATGGCCAGCGCGATCCGGGCGGCCTCGGCGGCGGTCTCCGTCGCGAACATGACCTCGTCGCCGACGTTCTTGATCACCCATCCGCCGTTCTCGGTGATGGCGGCGGTCGTGGTCGACTCGAACGCCTCCAGCAGTATGGACAGCTCGTCGGGATGCAGATGCCTGGTCAGCCTGGTGTAACCGACCATATCGGCGAAACCTACCGCCAGTTCGCGCACCGACTCGCCCGCGCTCGTCCCCGGGTCGAGCGACCGGGACAGCGACGCGGCCAGATGCCGCCGCCACGCGTAGGTGTTCAGTTGCTCCAGCGTGGCGATGGCGCCCTCGGTGGCGACGCGCGCCGTCTCCTCTGGGTCGGCCCCCGGCTCGGCTCGGGCGATGCGCTCCTCGATCTCCGCGAGCACCAGGTCGACCTGCCACTCCGCCAGGCGCGCCATCCCTTGGCCGAGCGTGCGCGCGGTCGCCGCCTGCTGCTTGGCGTCGGCCGAGGCCAGGACGTTCAACTGCTCGAAGTCGCGCACCGCCGCCACATCGGCGTCGGCGTAGTCCACCGCGTCGTCGCCGATGCTCGACGGAAAACCGAGCGCCGTCCACAATCGCCGGGTGAGCGCCGTCGTCGCCCCGGACTGCTCGGCGACCTCGGTGCGGTTGTACCGCCGCGCTCCGCCGAGGAGATAGGACTCGACGGCCGATCGCACCAACTCGGACCTCTCGGTGGGCACCATGATCGGTACCTTACGGGCCGAATCCGGCGCGGCGGCTTCCATTGGGGCAGTTCACATACGGGCCGGGACCGTTCACCCAGCGGTGGACGGGGTGCGTCCGCGGAAGGTGCGGCGCAGATCGTCGACCCACTCGGCGGGGATCTCCCACGGGATGAAGTGACCGCCGCGCTCGTGAACGGTGAGGTTGACGTGGTTGTACCAATCGCCGCGATCGCTGTCGGCGAAGGCCTGCACGCGGCGGTCGGTGCCGACGCCGGGCGGGTTCTCGTAGGCGACGAAGGTGATGCCGGTCGGCGCCTCGACGGGCGGCTGCCGGTCGTGCGACGGCGTCCAGGGATAACGATTGTTGTTGGCGTAGGTGCGGATGGACGTGCCGATGGAATTGGTGACCCAGAAGATCATCGCGTGCGTGAGCAGGTCGTCCTTGCCGAAGACCGACTCGATGTCTCCGCCGTTGTCGCTCCACTTCACCCAGCGCTGCAACAGCCAGGCCAGCAGCCCGGCCGGTGAGTCGGACAACCCGTAGGCGAGGGTGCTCGGTTCGAGCATGTGTGCGGTCAAGTGCACGGCGAAACGCCGTTCCAGTTCGAGGATCCGGTCGTGCACGGCGGCGGGCAAGCCATCCGGGATGGGCATGCCGCCGGTGATGTCCCAAGCGCGGTCGCCGTTGAACAGGGTGAGCTTCTGGCCCGAGCCGATGTGGATGCCGTACAGCTCGTCGGCGTACTTGTGCCCGAGTTGCCCGGTGACCAGCGCGCCGACGTCACAGCCCGCCGCGGCGTACTTCGCATGCCCGAGCGTCTCGGTCATCAGCACATGCCAGAGGTCGGCGACCTTCCAGTAGTTCATGTCCGGGTTGTCCGGCAGCGGCGCGGAGAAGCCGAATCCGGGAAAGGACGGGACGATGACGTCGAAGGCGTCGGCGGGGTCGCCGCCGAACGCCGCCGGGTCGGCCAGCGGCTCGATCACCTTCGCCCAGTGCCAGAAGGTCCAGGGCCAGCCGTGGGTGAGGATCAGCGGCGTCGGGTCGGGGCCGACACCCGGCTTGCGCAGGAAATGCACCGGTACTCCGTCGATTCCGACGAAGTAGTGCTCGTAGGCGTTGAGCGCGGCCTCGGCCGCGCGCCAGTCGTAATCGGTGCGCCAGTACTCGACCAGCTCCTGCAAGTAGCCTCGCGGCACACCATAGAACCAGTCCTCGTTGCCCGCGTCGACCGGCCAGCGCGTCAGCTCCAGCCGTCTGCGCAGGTCGTCGAGCACGTCGTCGGAGACATGAATGGGCGTCGGATCGAGCGGGAAAGGCCGCGTCCCGGCTGCGCGCGAAGAGGTTTCCTGACTCACCGGGCCAGTATGCTCCGCGCGTTCATCGCGGGCCGTGGCGCATTCCACGGCATGACCATGGAGGTCATCGCAGCCGACGGCACGCTCCGCTAGCGTCGGGAGGGCGGAGGGACCGCTGAGCGGAGGGCGTTGTGGGCAAGACCGGGCGGGCCGCGCGGCCCGAGATCGCCGAAGGCGTGCTCGAGCACGGCATGCCGTACTTCGCCCTCGGCTCCGGCCGGCCGCTGGTCCTGCTCCGGTGGTTCAGTCCCGACCACGCGAATCCCCGCGGGCACATGCTCGCCTCCGAGGTGAAAGTGCTGCGGCCGCTGGCGCGGAACTTCCGCGTCTACGCGGTGAGCCGTGCGCCCGGCATGGCCGAGGGCACCACGATGGCGCGGATCGCGGCCGAGCACGCGGACGCGCTGCGCGCCGAGTTCGACGAGCCGGTGGACGTGCTCGGCATCTCGTCGGGTGGTTCGGTGGCGCTGCAACTCGCCGCCGACCATCCCGATGTCGTGCGCCGCCTCGTCGTCGCGTCGTCGGGCTGCCGCTTGGATCCGGTCGCCAAAGAAGGACAGATGCGTTACGCCGAAGCGGTTCTGCGCGGACGCCGGGCGGCGCACCATCTCGCGTCCAGCAGCGTCTCCTCGCCCGTCGCCGCCCGTTTCGCCGCGGCGCTCATGTGGTTGCTCGACCCCTTGAGCCGCCCGCGCGAGCCCGCCGACACGTATGCCTTTCTCCGCGCCGAGGACGAGTTCGACCTCACCGACCGCCTCGGCGAGATCCACGCGCCCACCCTGGTCATCGGAGGTGAACGAGACGCCGCCTACAGCCTCGCCACCTTCCGCCGGACCGCCGACGGCATCCCCCGTTCCCACCTGCTCATCTATCCGGGCGCGGGCCACGTGAGCGCGATCAGGCGCCCGCGCTTCGCCATCGACGTGACCCAGTTCCTCGACCGTCCCGCCTGACCTGCCATCGGTGGGCGTGCGGCCACCGAGGCGAGCGCGGGCGACGGCGCGTGGGAGACGGACCGGGCTCGGCCGGGTCATGGTCTCGGCGTGGGAGTCCAGTAGCCGCGCCGGCGAGTGCCCGCCGCCGTGCGGATCGCCGCGTCGAGACGATCGGTCAGTTGGGCGGGGGCGGACAGATCGCTCCAGGTCCAGCGCACGACCGCCCAGCCGAGGTCGCGGAGCCGATCCGCGCGGACCCGCTCCGCCGTGACCACGCGAGCGGCGGGCAGTGGGCCGCGCGGTGCGGCGGTGCGATGATCGCCTCCATCGAACTCGCCGATCACGCCGAGATCGGGAAACAGGAAATCGACACGGCCGACACAGATCTCCTCATCGGAGAAGACGCGAGCTCGCACTTCGGGAGCCGGAAGACCGGCCCGGTGCAGCAGGATCCGGCTCAGCGACGCGCCGACGCTCGCGCTGCGGCCGTCCAGGAACTCCAGGACGAGCGCGGCGCGACGGCATCCGGGCCTGCGCCGGGCCCGGCGCAGGTGTTCGCCCAGTTCCGCCGTGGTGGTCAGGCCCTGGCGCAGCGCGGAATCCCCCAGGGCGACCGATTGCTCGAATCCCTCCGAACGGGCGATGTCCAGCACGGTTCGCGCCGGGGTGGTCACTCGGATGTCATCGATCAGGGTGATCTCGTCGGGCTCCATCCGGGCCGAATGGACCACGACCCGCCTGCTCAGCCTGCCGCCGTTGATCCGGCTCCTGGTCAGATGGACCCGGTCGAGCGGGATGCCCCAGGTTGTCATCCCGTGCAGCACCGCCGCCGAACAGTGGCTCGTGACGGCGGAGTCCGACGTGGATTCCGCGGTGGCCAGCGTCATCAGCAGATGCCTGCCGGTGGCGCCGAGACCGGAGCCCGGCGAGTTCAGGTAGTGCCCGGCGCGCAGCCGCTGCCATTTCCCGGTGCTGCACAGGCGGTGCAGCGTCGTCGGACAGACCGGAGGCCAGCGCCTGCCGGCGCGAGATCAGTTGCGGTGCTTCCATACCGGCAATCGTGATCGACCGGCGACCTCGCGACGCCCGTCGCGGCGGCGCATGTGCACAACACTCGGGCTGTGGACAACTCCGGAGGTCAGCCCAGCTGGGTCATGCCCGCCGCGACCACTTGGGCCACGTTCAGCACTTCGTCGGCGGTGGGCAGCGGCACGCCGTCGAGCGCGTGCAGGCGGTCGGTGCTCGCGATCGCGAACATCGCCGAGACCCAGGCCGCTGCGCACGCGCGCACGGTGCCAGGGCGAACGGGGCCGGGGGCGCTGGCCTGCAGCACCTTGGCGGTCACCTCGAGCATCTGGTCGCGCAGGCGCCGCAGTTGCCGCCGCACGTCGGGATGGGTGTCGGCCTCCCGCCACAGGATCACCCGCAGCACCGACGAGCGGTGGTCGCGCAGGTTCAGCGCGGCGTCGAGGTTGACCAGGCTCGTCGCCGGATCGCCCGGCGCGACCACGGTGCCGAGGTCATCGATCGGCTGCGCGGGCACCCGCTCGGACATCAAGGCGGACAGGATCGAGTCCTTGGTCGGGAAGTAGTAGAAGACGAGTCCTTTGGGGACGCGCGCCGCGGCGGCGATGGCCGCCGTCGCGGTGGCGTCGTATCCCTGTGCCGCGAAGAGTTCCTCCGCGGCGTCGAGGATCAGCTGCCGGGCGTCGCCGTCGGCTTTCGCGCTGCGGCGACGCCCGGCGCGCCGAGCGCCCGGCCGCTGCATCAGTGATGCGGAGCCATGTCGTGCAGACGCCCCGACACCGTCGGCAGCGCCGCCACCGCGACCACCGCCGTCACGACTCCGACCACCCATGCGGTCCAGGATGCGCTGCGGTACTCGGTGAAGTCCATGACCCATGGCGAGAGGAACAGCAGCGCGCCGCACAGGCCCATCACATAGTCCGCCGCCGCCATCTCGGGACGGGACATCTGGGCCAGACCGGTCAGGGCGATGAGCACGCCGAGCACGATCAGCGACCACATGGCGTTGTCGTTGTGGTCCACCCACAGCGGGGACAGTGCGGCGAAGGCTCCGAGCACGACGGCCAAGAGATCCTGCGCGCGGCTCTCGGTGAACATGTGTACCTCCTCAGGCTGTGCGTATGTCCTGACCTCGGTTTAGTCCTGATTGACCGCCCGATCAACACCGAAACGGACACGGTTGCGCGACGGTTGTCCCGTCACTCGGCGTGACGGCCCTCACAGAGGAATGAACCAAGCAACAGTTAGGGTGAGCTTCGTCGCACCGCCGATTCCGTGGAATCGGCGGCCGGATTCCAGGGAAGGGATGGCCGCATGACCGCGCCGATCGTGATCGTCGGAGCAGGCCTCGCCGGCCTGCGCACCGCGGAGGAATTGCGCCGTGCGGGTTACGCCGGTCCACTCGTGCTGGTCGGCGACGAGTCGCGGTTGCCATACGACCGGCCGCCGCTGTCGAAGCAGTTCGTGCGCGGCGAAACCGACGACACCACACTGCGTCCGAGCGAGTTCTACACCGAGAAGCAGATCGATCTGCGCCTGAGCACCGAAGCCGTCGGGGTCGACACCGTGGCGCGCCAGGTCCGCCTCGCCGACGGCGCCACGCTGGACTACGACCAGCTCGTCATCGCCACCGGTCTGCGCCCGCGCCGCCTGCCCGGTCTGCCCGACCTGCGCGGCGTGCACGTGCTGCGCGGTCATTCCGACGCCGTCGCCCTGCGCGCCGATCTGAGCGGCGCCGAGACGGCGCTCGTCGTCGGCGCGGGCTTCATCGGTTGTGAACTCGCCGCGAGTTTCCGTGCGAGGAGCGTGGACGTCGTGCTGGTCGAACCGCAGGCGACGCCGCTGGCCTCGGTGCTCGGCGAAGCCGTGGGCGAACTGGTCGCGCGGATGCACCGCGCGGAAGGGGTGGATCTGCGCTGCGGCATCGGCGTGGACACCCTGCTCGGCGACGACGCGGGGCGGGTGCGCGGCGCGCGACTGTCCGACGGCGCCGAGATCGCCGCCGACCTCGTCGTGATCGGAGTGGGTTCGCGGCCGGTGACCGAATGGCTCGGCGATTCCGGGATCGCGTTGGCCGACCCGTCGGCCGGCGGCGGTGTGCTCGCCGACGAGGTGGGGCGGACCTCCGCCGACGGCGTGTGGGCGGTCGGCGACGTGGCGGCCTGGTTGCACGAGACCGGAGCGCGCAAGCGCGTCGAACACTGGACCAACGCGGGTGAACAGGCCAAATTGGTCGCGTGCGCGCTACTGGGCGCGCAACGGCCGACGGCGGCGCGCGTCCCGTATTTCTGGAGCGACCAGTACGACGTCAAGATCCAGGCGCTCGGCACCCCGCGTCCGTCCGACGAGGTGCACATCGCCTCCGACGACGGCCGCAAATTCCTCGCCTACTACTCCCAGGGCGGCAACCTCACCGGCGTCGTCGGCGCGGGCATGACCGCCCAGGTGATGAAGGCCCGCGCCAAGATCGCGTCCGGCGCTCCGGTCACCGAGTTGCTCGCGCCCAGCTGAGTGCACGCCTGTGGCGACACCGGGCGTGCGGGGCGAGCGTCCAACCTCGATGAGTTCGCGAGCCGGTGACGGGCGTCCGGTCCCTGCGACCTACGGGGTAGCCGGTATCGCGCGCTCCACGATCGTGCGCACCAGTTCGGCGGCCCGCTGCTCGTCGAAGATGCCTGGGAGGGTGAGTCTTTCCAGGATGAGCCAGTTCAGGGCGAGGTAGAGCAGCACAACGGCGTCCTCGTCGCCGGGCAGCTCCGACCCCTGGTAATTGGCGATGTTGAAGTCCAGATCCGCGCGCACCCGCTCGGTGAGCAGTGCCTGCAATTCGGGGCGCCGAGTGGCCTCCAGCCGCAGTTCGAGGATCGCCAGATAGCCGGTCCGGAAGTGGAAGACCCGGTCGACCACCTCGGTCATGAGTTCGATCATGCTCTCGCGCGTCTGCGGTCCGCGTGATCTCGCCATGGTCTCGTCGCTGGGGATCAGCCGCTCGTAGTAGCGGTTGCCGACTTGGACGAGCAGCGCGTCCCGGTTGGGGAAGTAATTGGACGCGGTTCCGGCGGGCACGCCCGCCTCCTGATCGACCGCGCGGAAAGTCAGTCCTCGTGCCCCTTCGCGGGCTAGGACCTCGATCGATGCATCCAGCAGAGCTTGTCTGCGTTCCGGATTCGTGCGCACCACTTGACACCACTCCATGTGTAGTACTACGGTTCAAATCACTTCGTTCAGAGTACTACACGCTAGGCGGTCAAGTTGCGAAAGCTTATCTACTACGTCGGCGTCTCCCTCGACGGCTACATCGCGGGGCCGCAGGGCGAAGTCGACTTCTATCCGGTGGGCGACGACATGATGGCGTGGATCAACGATCGGTATCCGGAGACGGTGCCGACGCCCCTCCGCGAATCGGTCGGCTTGCCCATCGACACGCCGAACAAGGTCTTCGACACCCTGGTCATGGGCCGCGGCACCTACGAACCGGGCCTCGCGATCGGCTGCGCCAGCCCGTACAACCATCTGAAGCAGTACGTCTTCTCCAGCACCCTCGCGCCGGTGGACAACCCGCAGGTGGAGATCGTCGACACCGATCCGGTCGAACTGGTCCGGCGACTGAAGAAGGAAGCGGGCCTGGACATCTGGCTCTGCGGCGGCGGCAAGCTGGCCGGTCAGCTCCTCGGCGAGGTCGACGGGCTGATCATCAAGAGCTACCCGGTGATCGCCGGTGACGGCGTCCGGGCGTTCACCGGCGATTTCCAGCCGACGCGGTTCGAGGTCACCCAGCGCCGAGAGTTCAGCAACGGCGCGCAGGTGACCTGGTTCGACCGCGCCTGATCCGGCCGGAGTTTCCGGCATCTCTTTTTCACCAGCTTTTCGAAAGGCGGCACCCATATGCGAAAGCAACGCAGCACCTTCCCGGCCCAGAGCAACCAGCAGCGCTTCGCGACTCGTCCCGTACCTCCGCGCGCGGTGACCAATTCGAAGAGCGGATGGCCCCGGCACGGCAGGTACGGGGCGCGGTAGCCCGAGCGACGACCTGGTTGTCCGAATGATCGTCGGCCGCGGCCCGGCCGGAATGGGAGTAGACATGCAAACCGACGTGATCATCGTGGGCGCGGGCCCGACCGGCCTGATGCTGGCCGCCGAGCTGCGCCTGGCCGGAGTGCGGCCGCTCGTGCTGGAGCGGCAGTCGCAGCCGCGCGACACCCCGAAGGCCGGTGGTCTCGGCGGGCAGATCCTGGAGCTGTTGCGCTACCGGGGCTTGCTGGATCGGTTCGAGGCGGCCTGCACCGATCCGATTCCCGCTCCGCGTTTCCCGTTCGGCGGCGTGCACGTGGACCTCACCCAGTTGCCCGAGTCCCCGCTGCACGCCTTGCCGCTGCCGCAACAGGAACTCGAGCGACTACTCGCCGAACGCGCAGGCGAACTCGGCGTCGACATCCGGCGCGGACATCAGGTGGTCGACCTGCGGCAGGACGCCGACGCGGTCACCGCCGAGGTCGGCGGGCCGGACGGGCCGTACCGGGTGACCGCCCGCTATCTGGTCGGCTGCGACGGCGCGCGCAGCCGGGTGCGCGACCTGGCCGGGATTGCGTTTCCCGGCACCGTCTATCCGGAGGTGAATCGGCTGGCCCAGATCACCGTGCCCGGTTCGGTGACCCGGCTCGACAACGGCGACCTCGAACTCCCCGGCTTCGGAAGCATCCGAGCGGGTTTCACGCGGACGGACCGCGGCCTGTTCGGGATGGGCGCCTCGCCGGCGTCGGAGGTGTTGTCGGTCTACACGATCGAGGACGAGACCGTCGAATACGACGACGACGTGCCGATGACCGTGGCCGAGCTGCAGGAGAGCATCCGTCGCGTGCTCGGCGCGAATCTGCCGGTGGCCGACACGTTTCGGCTGTCGCGTTTCACCTTCAAGGCCCGTCAGGCCGAACGGTATCGCGCCGGCCGGGTCCTGCTCGCCGGTGACGCGGCCCATCTGTTCCCTGCCACGGGCGTGGCACTCAACGCCGGAATGCTCGACGCGGTCAACCTGGCCTGGAAGCTGGCCGCCGAGGTGCAGGGGTGGGCGCCCGACGGCCTGCTGGACACCTATGACCAGGAACGCCGTTTCGCTGGAGCGCGCACCATGCTGCACACCCAGGCGCAGGTCGCGCTGCGGCGCGGGCACGACCCGGCCGCCGAAGCGTTGCGGGAGGTCTTCCAGGAACTTCTCACCGACGAACAGCCGCTGCGGCGCATGGCAGCCCTCATCGCGGGCGCGGATATCCGCTACCCGCTGCCCAACCCCAACGATCATCCCTTGACCGGCGCCTTCGCGCCCGACCTCACCCTGAGCACCGATGACGGGACGACCAGTGTCGCCGAACTCCTGCACGCCGCACGGCCAGTCCTGCTCGATCTCGCCGACCGCGCGGATCTGCGCGATGCCGCCCGGGACCCGCGGCACCGCGTGGACATCCGCACCGCGAAAGCGGACAACCGCACGGCCGACGCCCTGCTGATCCGCCCGGACGGCCACATCGCCTGGGCCGCGACCATCGACGAACCCACCGGCGCGGCCGAGCGCGGTCTGCGAGCAGCGCTGTCGTTCTGGTTCGGCGCACCCGTGGCAGCGACGATCCCGGCTGACGGCTGACGCCCTCCTGTTCCGCGCCAGTCGGTGGCTTGCTGTCGTACTCCGTTGCCGAGCGGGGACGGCGGTTCGGCCGGTTTCTCGCGCCAGAGGTGGCTCGGCTCGGCACACCCGCGGCAGCGGCGATTCTGGCCGGTGGCTGACGCTCCTGCCGTCCCCTTGTTCGGCGTCAGTCGGCGGCCCTGCTGTCGTACTCCTTCACCGAACGAGTGCGGCGGTTCGGCCGGTTTCCCCGCGCCGGGGCGGCTGTCGCCGGGGTCGCGCACGGCTGTGGGGCTGTCGCAGGGCTGTAATACGGTGGTGCGGTGATCGTCGCGCTCATCGACTCGGGTCTGGGGTTGCTGCCCACTGCCGCTTGGTTGCGCAAGTTGCGGCCCGATGTGGATCTGCTGCTGCAATTGGACCCGGACGGCGCGCCATGGGGGCCGAAGCCGGAGGAGTGGGTGGTCGAGCGGGTGGTGAACGCCGCGCGGACGTCGCTCCGGTCGGGCGCGGAGGTGATCGTCCTGCCGTGCAACACCGCCAGCGTGACGGCGCTGGAGCACGTGCGGGCGGAGGTCGGACCCGATGTGCCGGTGATCGGCACCGTGCCCGCGATCAAGCCTGCGGCGGCCGTGTGCCGGTCGGTGGCGGTGTGGGCCACCGCGGCGACGACGGCGAGCCGGTACCAAGCCGACCTGATCGCGAAATTCGGCGGTGACGCCGACGTGGTCGGGGTGGCGTGTCACGGGTTGGCCGACGCGATCGACCGGGGCGATCTGGCCGCCGCCGACGAGGCGATCGCAGGCGCGGCGGAGCGGACGCCGCCCGGCGTGGAAGGGGTGGTGCTCGGCTGCACGCACTACCCCCTGGTGACCGACTCGATCGTGGCCGCGCTGCCCACCGGCGTCCGGCTGTTCGACAGCGCCCAAGCCGTCGCGGCCCAGACCATTCGGCGCATCGAGGCGCTGGGCCGCCCGAGCACCGGCAACGGTGAGATCCGGGTGCTGAACAGCGGACGCCCAGGCGACCTGCCCGCCAGCGCGGCAGCCTTCGAGTCCGGCCGCGTGCTGGGTGCGCAAGGGTGAACCACTGTTCGGCACCGCGTCCCCCGTGCTGACGACCGGCGCCACCGAGTGCGGTGCGGGCTTCGCCGAAGGCGCGGCGCAGAGGGAGCACGGGGCATTCGGGAACAGGAGCATGGCTCGATGACCGACTCGGTGACCGCCGACGACGTGCGCGCGGCGCTGCGGGAACTGGCCGACCCGGCCGACGCGGCCAACCTGCGGCGGTTCTTCAAGACCGGGCCCGGCGAGTACGGCGAGGGCGACGTGTTCCTCGGCGTCCGGGTTCCGGCGAGCCGCCGGGTCGCCAAGCGTTTCGCGGCGCTTCCGCTCGAGGAGATCGATCGGCTGCTCGACAGCGACGTGCACGAGGATCGGTTCGCCGCGCTGGTGATCTTGAACGCGCGCTTCGCCGCGGCGTCAAGGCCGCGCTCCTTCGACGACGCGGCGCGCGGCGCCATGGTGCGGCTGTATCTGGCGGCCGTGCGCCGCGGCCGGGTGAACAACTGGGATCTCGTAGACGTGTCCGCGGAGAACATCGTCGGCCCATGGCTGCTGGACAAACCGCGTGATCTGCTGTTCGAGCTGGCGGGCTCGGAGTCGCTGTGGGAGCGGCGGGTGGCACTGCTGTCCACCTTCGCCTTCATCAAGGCCGGTGACGCCTCGACCACCTTCGCGCTGGGCGAACTGCTGCTCGGCGACCGGCACGATCTGATCCAGAAGGCGCTGGGCTGGATGTTGCGCGAAGTCGGGAAGCGCGTCGACCGCGCCCTGCTGACCGATTTCCTCGACCGGCACGCCGCCGCCATGGGACGCACCGCGCTGAGCTATGCGACCGAGCACCTGCCGCCCGAACTCCGCGCCGAATACCGCGCGCGATAGGCGCCGCAAAGGGTCGGCAAATCTCGTAATCGCTCAGAACTGGATGCGCAGGTGGTCGGTCACCGGGTGCGCCTGGCAGCCGAGAATGTAGCCGTTCTCGATATCCTCCGGGTCGAGGATTTCGGCGTTGTCCATTTCGACCTTGCCCTCGAGCACGGTGCACGCGCACGAACCGCACTCGCCTTCCTGGCAGGAGTAGGGCACGTCCAATCCCTTGGCCAGCATGATGTCCACCAGCGTCTGCTTGCGCGGCCAGGCCAATTCGTGCACTTCGCCGTCGAGTTCGACCTCGACGGTCGCCGCGTCGGCCGCCTCCTCCGCGGAGATCTCGACCGGCGCCTGGTCGGCGAACGGGTCGCCGGCCAGCGAGTTGAACACCTCGGCGTGCGTGCGGCTGCGCGGCACGCCCAGTTGCGCGAGCGCGTCGTGCACCCGGTCCATGAACGGCTTCGGCCCGCACATGAACGCGTCGTAGCCGCGATACGGTGCGACCAGGGTGGCCAGCGCGTCGGCCGTCGGCAGACCCTGCAGGTACTCCAGCCAGTGGATCACGGTGAGCCGCTGCGGGTGCTTTTCCGCCAGATCGCGCAGCTCACCGGCGAAGATCACGGACTCGTGGTCGCGGTTGGCGTAGACCAGCACGATGCGGCCGGTGCCGCGAGCCAGCGCCGACTTGAGGATGGACATGACCGGCGTGATGCCGCTGCCCGCGCCGAACAGCAGCAGGTCGTCGTCGAGGTCCGCGGGGGTGAAGACGCCCGACGGCGGCAGCACCTCGATCCGGTCGCCCTCTTTCACGTTGTCGCACACCCAGTTCGACCCATAGCCGCCGTCGGTCCGCTTGACGGTCACCTTCGGGCGGTCGTCGGTGTAGGGCGAGCTGGCCAGGGAGTAGCAGCGCGCCACCGAGCCGGTCCGGTCGCTGGGAATGCGCAGGGTGAGGAACTGGCCCGGCTGGTAACGGAACTTCTCCGCCAGCTCGTCGGGGACGTCGAAGACCAGCGAGCGGGTGTCGGCCGTCTCGGCGATGACCGCGGACACCCGCAGCACGACCGAGCGCGAGCCGTGGGGAACCTCGACAGTGGTCATGTCGTCCTCTCGAACCTGGCACGGGCATCCCGCGACACCAAAACTAGAACGTGTTTCAGTTTCATCGTACGTCGGTGGTCGCCTGGCGGACAAGCTGGGCCTCCAGGCCGGCGATCAGCACCTCCATGCCGAAGTCGTAGGAGTAGCGTCCGCGCAGGTCGCCGATGTACCGGGTGGCCCGCTCGACGACCGGCGGGAGCGTGACGTCCGCCGGTGCGGAGCGGTCGCGCGGGTTCACCCGGCTGCGGCCGAACAGGTAGGTGTGGATGGTCGCGTAGGCGGCGAGGATATTGCGGTCGCCGAACCCCGCTTCGTCGAGGATGTCCATGATCGCCGCGATCAGGTCCAGCTGTTTGCCCAGCATCTGCTCGATCAGGATGTCACCGAGGCCGGGATATTTGCGCAGCTTCTCGTCGATCTGGTCGACGAGATCGCGCAGCCGATGCTGCCAGGGGCCGGATTCCGCTGGCGGCGTGCGCACTCCGGTGAGCGCCGCGCTGGCGACGAGGTCGAGCAACTCGCGCTTGTCGGCGACGTAGTAATAGGGCGCCATGGGGGAGACGCCGAGTTCGCGCGACAGTCGCCGCATCGACAGTTTCTCCACGCCGTCCTCGCGGACCACCCGCAGCGCGGCCTCGACGATCTCGGACTCCGACAGCGTGCCGTTCGTGGTGCTCGCGGGCCCTCCGTGATTACGCAAGGCGCTTCCGCCTCCGAGCCCGTCGCGCGCACGACGGTGTGCCGCCGCCCCCGTTCGCCTGCATTCGTCCGACTCCCATGCCACCTCTACCGCTGCGGGCGTGCCGCCCGTCACATTCTGTTCAGCTGCTTGCCACCCGCAGTCTAGAGCGCCGTGCGTCGGCCGCGTCGCCGCCTGTTCCGCTCGGCTCCCGGACGCGGCGGGCTCCCGCCCCGCGCGCGGCGGCCCGTACCTCCCGATCGCCGGAACTACGATTGAAACCTGTTCTTTTGTCAGTTCATGACGTTATTGTGTGAGCACGAACTGCGCCGTGCAGTTCGCACACGGATCGTCCTCGCGGAGGTAGCCATGCCGGAATACGGGTCCACCGGACACGCAGACACCGACAACACCGGACGGATGGAGGCCGCCGCGCGGTCGGCCGAAGAGGCGCCGCTGGTCGAGGAGAGCCTCATCGAAGAGGTGTCCATCGACGGTATGTGCGGCGTCTACTGACGGGCGGTCGACGACGATGCTCGATCTCGATACCCGCTGGCAGCTGCATCCGCGAGTGGCGCTGCGTCCGGAGCCGTTCGGCGCGCTGCTCTACCACTTCGGCACGCGCAAGCTCTCCTTCCTGAAGAGTCCGCGGATCGTCGAGATCGTCCGGTCGCTGCCGGAGCACGCGTCGGCCCGTGCGGCCATGCGCGCGGCGGGCGTGGCGGACGCGAGCGCGGCGGCTTACGCCGAAGCGCTGACACAGCTCGCCGAATCCGACATGATCATCGGTGCGCCGGCCGGCGCACCGACGGCACCCTCCGTCGCGAGCGCGGCCACGGCGCCGCCGTCGACGGCGGGGGTGGTCCCGCCGTCGGACGCGGCGGTCCGCCTGGTGGACCGCTTCGAGTCCGGTCTCGCCGCGCCGATCTGCCTGACCTGGGAACTCACCTACGCCTGCAACCTTTCCTGCGTGCACTGCCTGTCGTCCTCGGGACGCCGTGATCCGCGCGAGCTCAGCACCGAGCAGTGCAAGGCGCTGATCGACGAGTTCGAGCGCATGCAGGTGTTCTACGTGAACATCGGCGGCGGCGAGCCCACGGTGCGCCCGGACTTCTGGGAGCTGGTCGACTACGCGACCGCGCACCACGTGGGCGTGAAGTTCTCCACCAACGGCGTCAGGATCACCCCCGAGGTCGCGGCCAGGCTGGCGGCCAGCGACTACGTCGACGTACAGGTGTCGCTGGACGGCGCCGACGCCGAGGTCAACGACGCCGTGCGCGGCCCCGGCTCCTACGCCATGGCCATTCGCGCGCTGGAGAACCTCGCCGCCGCGGGGTTCAGGGACGCGAAGTTGTCGGTGGTGGCGACCAGGCACAACATCGCCCAGCTCGACCAGTTCCGCGCCATCGCCGAAAAGTACGGCGCCACCTTGCGTCTGACCAGGCTGCGGCCGTCGGGCCGTGGCGCGGACGTGTGGGACGAGCTGCATCCGACGCCCGACCAGCAGCGCGTCCTCTACGACTGGTTGCTGCGCAACGGCGATGGCGTGCTCACCGGCGACTCGTTCTTCCACCTGTCGGCGTTCGGCCAGGCGCTGCCCGGCCTGAACATGTGCGGCGCGGGCCGGGTGGTCTGCCTGGTGGACCCGGTGGGTGACGTCTATGCGTGCCCGTTCGCCATCCACGACCGGTTCCGCGCCGGAAACGTGGTGAGCGACGGTGGTTTCGAGGCCGTGTGGCGGTCCTCGGAACTGTTCGGGGAATTGCGCGAGCCCAGCGGCGGCGGCGCGTGCGCGTCGTGCAGTCATTACGACGCCTGCCGGGGCGGTTGCATGGCGGCGAAGTTCTTCACCGGGCTGCCCGCCGACGGACCGGACCCGGAGTGCGTCCAGGGCTACGGCGAGGCGGCGTTGGCAGACACGGCGCGGATGATCCCGCGTTCGTCGGTCGACCATTCCCGCCGGGTCACGCCACGCGCGGGCGGGCGTGGGAGCGCGCCGGTCCCGCTGACGCTGAGTGCGACGCGCCCGGCCGGATTCACGCCGGAACGCCGCCCCGCGCGAGCCTGCGACGAAAGCCCGCTGGCCTGAAGCCGTGAAGTTTGCTGAAAGTGTGCTACTGCGGTGGGTTTGGCTATCGCCCGGTCGCGGACCGGGCGTTAGCCGTCGCGTTGCCGGATGCTGGAAAGTGGGTGCGGGCGAACACTCGGCATCGCGTGCGTCCCGCGCCCGTTCCGGTGGCGGGCCGGTTTCGCCCGGAATTCCGCCGATTTTTCCCGAGTGTTGATGTCTGCCCGCGAAAGTCCGCCTAGCATGCCAGGAATGCGCCATGATCGCCTGCCCGATGGATTCGGGGTGCGGATCGATCCTCGGGTACGCGCATACTCCGGCGGGCGGCTTCTGATCGGCGGTTCGCCGGCCAGGTTGCTGCGGCTTGCCCCGGAGGCCGCCGAGATGATCGGCGACGGGTACCTCGAGGTGACCGATCCGAAGTCCGCCGTCGTTGCCAGACGGCTGCTCGACTCCGGAGTGGCCAACCCACGCCCCCGGTTGCTGCCTTCGCCGGAGGATGTCACCGTCATCGTGCCGCTGCACAACAACGCCGAGGGGCTGGCGCGGCTGCTCGCCGCGCTGCGCGGGCACAACGTCATCGTGGTCGACGACGGGTCCGACCAGCCGGTCCGGATACCGCGCAACCGCGGCACCCGGTGCCGGGTGACCGTGCTGCGGCAAGACCGCAAGCAGGGCCCCGCGGCCGCGCGCAATGCCGGCTTACGGGCGGCGACAACCGACTTCGTCGCGTTCCTGGATTCCGACGTGGTGCCGCGCAGCGGGTGGCTGGAGGTGATGCTCGGCCACTTCAGCGACCCGGGGGTGGCGCTGGTCGCGCCGCGGATCGTCGCGCTGGACCCGGAGTCCAACGCGCTGGCGCGCTACGAGCACACCCGCTCCTCGCTTGACCTGGGCAGGCGCGAGGCGGCGGTGCACTCGCGCGGTCTGGTGTCCTACGTGCCGAGCGCGGCGCTGCTCGCCCGGCGCAGGGCGCTGCTGGAGCAGGGCGGCTTCGACGAGTCGATGCACGTCGCCGAGGATGTCGACCTGTGCTGGCGGCTGGAGCGGGCGGGCTGGCGGCTGCGCTACGAGCCCGCGGCCCACGTGGCCCACGACCACCGGGTGTCGTTCCGCGCGTGGTTCGGCCGCAAGCTGTTCTACGGCACCGGCGCGGCGCCGCTGGGCGAGCGGCACGCGGGCACGGTGTCGCCGCTGTCGGTGCCGTCCTGGACGCTGCTGGCCGCGTTCCTGTTCGCCACGCTCACCAAGTGGGGCCTGCTCGGCGGCATCGTCACGCTGATCACCGCGCTGGCCCGGTTGCGCCGCGTCTTCACCGAGCTGGACAACCCGACCAGGATCGCGGCGATCTATTTGGCGCGCGGCTTCTTCGCCGGACTGTGGCGGCTGGCCTCGGCGATGTGCAGGCACTACTGGCCGATCACGGTGCTGGCGATGGTCTTCTCCGGGCGCGTGCGGCGCATCGCCGTCACCATGGCCGTCGCGGACGGCCTGGCCGACTGGTTCACCCATCGCGACGCGGGCGGGCTGGATCCGGTGCGCTACGCGGTCTACAAGCGCCTCGACGACATCGCCTACGGCACCGGCCTGTGGCTGGGCGCGTTCCGCGCGCGCAGCGTGGAAGCGCTGAAACCGACCACACCATCCCGCTGACCGACCCGATCGCCCGCGATGACCTGGATCTTGCCCGCAGCCTCGCGACGAGATACCGAAACGGGAGTCCGAATGGCCGACACGCTCATCGTGGGAGGCGGTACCGCCGGGTGTGTTCTGGCGGAGCGGTTGAGCGCCGATCCGGCGCACACGGTGCGGCTGCTCGAGGCCGGTCGATTGTGGACCAGCCGCGACGTGATGCCCGCCGAATTGCTGGACGCCGCGGCGCTGCCGATCGGTCCAGAGGTGGAATGGCTGTGGCGCTACGAGGTGACCCTCGCCGACGACCCGCCGATGCCCGCGACCATCGTGCGCGGCAAGGTGATCGGCGGGTCGGGGGCGGTCAACGGCGGTTACTTCGTCCGCGCCACGGCGGCGGACTTCGACGCGTGGAGCCGGGCGATCGGCGGCTCGGACGCCTGGTCGTTCGACGCCGTGCTTCCGCTCTACTGCCGGATCGAACGTGACCTCGACTTCGGCGAGCAGCCCTGGCACGGCGATCGCGGCCCGATCCCCGTGGTGCGCGGCTCGGCTCCCGCGCCGGTGAGTGCGGCGTTCACCGAGGCGTGCCTCGCGTCCGGCTTCGCCGAGATACCCGATCTGAATGCGCCCGACAGCGGCGAGGGGGTGGGCGTGGTGCCGTGCAATTGCGATCAAGGGAGGCGAATCGGTCCTGCGCTCGGCTATCTGCTGCCCGCGCTGGGCCGCCCGAATCTGAGCGTCGCGGGGGAAACCCTGGTCACGCGCATCCGCTTCGACGGAACCCGTGCGGTGGGCGTGGAGTACGTCCGCGACGGCGAGAGCGGCGTCGAGTGGGCCGACCGCATCGTGCTCTGCGCGGGCGCGATCGAGTCGGCAACGCTGCTGCTGCGTTCGGGCGTCGGCGACCCGGAACAGCTACGCTCCCTCGGCATCCCCGTCGTGCACGCCGCCCCGGTCGGCGCCTGGCTCGGCGACCATCCGGAAGTGGGCATCTCCTACCTGCTCGACCTCGCCCAGCCGCCGACCGTCCCGCTGGAGGTGGTGCTCGAGGTCGACGATGTCGAAGTCCGGCCCTACGCTGTGTCGTTCACGCCAGGGGTGCACCGGCTTGGCGTCACCCTGATGCGCCCGCGATCCTCCGGGGTGCTGCGCTTGCGGTCGGCCGACCCCGCCGCCGCCCCGCTGATCGACTATCGCTACTTGACCGCCGAAGCGGACCGCGCCCGATTGCGCGACGCGGTGGCGACCGCGGGCGGGCTGCTGCGACGAATGAACGCGCGGCCGGTCGATCCGATTCCGCGGCAGACGGGTCTGGACGCCTGGTTACGCGCGAATCTCGCCACCTCGCAGCATTTGTCCGGTACCTGCCGAATGGGCCGGGAGAACGATGCGGCGGCCGTGGTGGACGAGCGGTGCCGGGTGCTCGGAGTCACCGGGTTGTCCGTGGTGGATCTGTCCGTCGTCCCGGTGCCACTCGGCCGGGGACCGCAGGCCACGACCATGATGATCGCGGAAAAGGCGGCCGCATACCTGTCCGCATGAAGTGAAAGACGGTTCGGTCACAATTTTCCTGGATGCGCACCAGGTGTGACCTGGCGGACAAAGCCGAACATCGGCCGCTGCCGCCGAGAATGCGCCGGTACAGTTTGGGGCGGAAAGAAAGGCAAATGGTCAGCAACATCGCGGGTGGGCGACCCCCACGGCCGGGCGTGGAGCCGGGCGCCCAACTCGGTGCGCTCGAAGTCTACGCCGCGCAGGCGCACGGATATCTCGGCGCGGGTGGCGATCAACTTGCCCGCCTCGCCGGTCTGCTGCGTCCCGCGGTGCTGGAGTCCTGGTTACGTAGCCTGCGCGGGGGCGTCGACCCGATGGACGCGGTGGACGGCCGCGGTCTGCGCGGCGCCGACCTGCAGCGCTATCTCCAGGCCCATCCGGTCGCCGCGCTGATGCCGCTGATCGACAAATTGCTCGTACAAGACACGGCCAGAACGGGTTTGATCGTCGTGGTGGCCGATCAGTTCGGCCGGGTGCTCTCGGTGCACGGCGGCCCCGAGCAGGTGGCGGCCGCCGCGGAGATCGGCCTGCGCGCCGGTGACGATCTGAGCGAGCGCCGCATCGGGACGAACGCGGTCGGCCTGGTGGTGCGCACCGGGCGCGCCGCGTGGATCCACGGCCCCGAGCACTTCCTGCACCGGATGCACCAGATCACCGGAGCCGCGGCCCCGGTGCACGACCCCGACGGCAGGCTGGTCGGTGTGCTGATGATCGCCGGCGGTGTCCGTGTGGCGAAACCGGAGATCCTCGCCCTGGTCAAAGCCACCGCGACGGCCGCGGAAATGGACCTGCTGCTCACCGCGATGCGCTCCGGCGAGCGTCACGCGGACGGTCACGGCAGGCGCGACCCTGGGCAGCCGCACCCGGCGGGCCGGCTCGCGCTCGACGTGCTCGGTCTCGGGCAGCCGCAACTGAGCGTCGCGGAGGACCGGGTGCCCCTGTCGCAGCGGCACGCCGAGATCCTGCTGTTGCTCGCGGAACATCCGGAGGGGCTCGGCGCCGATCACCTCGCGCTGCTGCTCGACGACACCGATCTGGACAACGGCACCATCCGCGCCGCGGTGTCGCGGTTGCGGGCGGTGGTCGGTCCGGCCGTGTTCGATTCGCGCCCTTACCGTTTGCGCGTTCCCGTCGCAACCGATGTGGAGGCGTTGCGCGCCGCGCTCGACTCCGGTGATGTCGATTCCGCATTACGGCTCCATGCCGGGCCCGTGCTGCCGCGCTCGACCGCGCCGGGCATCATCGACATTCGCGACGAACTGCGGGTCAGGTTGCGCACCGCGGTGCTGGCCTCGGGCGACGCCGCGGTACTGCGCCGGTGGACCGCGTGCCCTGAGGGTCGCGACGACGCCGCGGCATGGGCGGCCTACCGGGCCACGGTCGATCGTGATTCGCCGCTGTACGCGCAGATCGAGGCCAAGATCCGGGTGCTGGATCGCCGCCTCGGGGCCGATGCAACGCGAATGCAACGTTTCGGCCCATAATCTGCACAGCCATCGGTGTCGCCGCGGTCGGATGTGACCGCGCATTGCGCTTTGCCCTGGACTCCCGGCCCTGGTAGCCGCGCTGGACGACCGTCCAGAAGTTTTTAGTGCAAATTGTTCCTTTTTATTAACGAAGCGCCTAATGTTCGCACTGCACGGATCGGAACCCGTGTGACGTAGCTGACATAGCCGTGGCGCCCGCTCCACGGCGATGACGTTGGAGGATTGGCGGCTTTCCGCGCGAGCGTGCCCGAGCACCGTTCGCGCTCTCATCGAATCGCACGTGGTGGCCGATGCCATGCGTCCGGGCTGGGCAGCCGGGTGCAGCGGCCTGTTCGTGCTGCTGGAAAACGTTCGGCCAGCCGCTGTTTCGCCGGGTAGGAGGCTCTGGTGCACGATACGGAGTTGGGTGGGTCCAGCGCGTTGCCGCCGCGTTCCGTCGAGCCGGAGCCGTCCGGGGCCGAGCCGTTCGCCTTGGCGCCCGCGCAACTCGGCGTCTGGTACGCGCAGCTGCTCGATCCGGACATCCCGATCAACGTGGCGCAGTACGTGGACGTGCGCGGTGAGCTGGACGCCGCGCTGCTGCAAGAGGTCTCGGTCGAAGCGGCCCGCGAGTACGAGTCGGTGCTGGTGCGGATCGGGGAATCCGGCGGCGTCCCGCACCAGTACGTCGACTTCGGCCTGTCGGTCGACATCCCGCTGATCGACCTGCGCGCGGAGACCGACCCGGTGGCCGCGGCGCACGCCTGGATGCGGGCGGACGCCGGCGCGCCGGTCGACCTGCGCACCGACCGGCTGTTCGCAGGAGCGGTGCTGCGCGTCGCCGAGCGACGGTACTTCTGGTACCTGCGGGCCCATCACATCGTGCTGGACGGTTACGGCGCGCTCACCAACACCATGCGGGTGGCCGAGCGGTACACCGCGCGGGTGCTCGGCACCGAACCCGAAGCCGTGCGGCCCGCCACCCTCGCCGCACTGACCCAGGCCGAGCTCGCCTACCGCGACAGCCCCCGGTTCGAATCCGATCGCGCCCACTGGGCCGGGCGGGTGGCCGGGTTGGAAGGCCCGACCAGTCTCACCGGTCGCTGCGCGCACCGCCGCGCGACCAACCTCACCGCGGGGCGAGCTCTCGCGCCCGAGCTCGTCGAGCGGATGAACGCGCTTGCCGCGAGCCAGGATTCGACGCTCGCGGTGGTGCTGCTCGCGGCGTTCGCCGCCTATCTGGGACGGCTCACCGACCGGGACGAGGCCGTGCTGAGCCTGCCGGTGACCGCGCGGACCACCGCGGCGCTGCGGCGCTCGGCGGGCATGCTGTCGAACATCGTGCCGCTGCGGTTGCCGGTCGACGGCAGCTGGGGCGCGTTGCTGCGCGCCACTCGCGTCGAGGTCGCGGGGGCGCTGCGCCACCAGCGCTACCGCCACGAGGACATCCAGCGGGACGCCGAGCGCGCCGCCGGTCCGGCGCGGCGCGGGCTCTTCGGGCCGCTGGCCAACATCATGCTGTTCCGCAGCGACCTGACCCTCGGCGACACGGCGGGGCGGTACCACGTGCTGTCCACCGGCCCGGTCGAGGACCTGAGCTTCAACGTCTACTACGGCGACCGGGATCGCGTGCACGTCGACTTCGAGGCCAATCCGCACCTGTACACCGCCGACGACGTCGCACGGCAGCACGCCCGGTTCCTCCGCTACCTGGAGCGCCTGGTCGCCACCGAGCCGGACACCGCGCTCGCCGCCGTCGAGGTCGCGACCGAGCTGGAACTCGAGGTCAGCACCCGGATCTGGAACGAGACGGGTTTCGACGTGGAAGCGCTGCTGCCTGGTCGCCGTGCAGGCTTCGCTCCCGTGGCGACGCTGGTGTCGATGTTCGAGGCGCAGGTGGCCCGCACGCCGAGCGCGGTGGCGCTGCGGGCCGCCGGTGCGCCGGACCTCACCTATCGCGAGCTGGCCGCGCGCGGCCATCGGCTCGCCCGCAGGCTGATCGCGGTGGGCGTCGGGCCGGAAACGCTGGTGGCGCTGCACCTGCCGCGCTCGCCGGAGCTGGTGATCGCGATGTACGCGGTGCTCGCCGCGGGCGGCGCCTACCTTCCGCTGGATCCGGATCATCCGCCGGAGCGCACAGCGCGCATTCTGGCCACGGCCCGTCCGGCGTGCGCGTTGATCGCCGGGGACGAGGTGCCGCCGGAGCTGTCCGGCCTGCCGGTGGTGCGGGTGGACCAGGCCGACGACACAGACGGTGCGGGGCCGATCTGGGACCGGGAACGAGTCGCGCCCCTGCGACCGGAGCACCCGGCGTATGTGATCTTCACCTCCGGATCGACCGGTCTGCCCAAGGGCGTCGCCATCACCCACCGCGCGATCGTCAACCGGTTGGTGTGGATGCAGCAGACCTATCGACTATCGGCGCGAGACGTCGTGCTGCAGAAGACTCCGGCCACTTTCGACGTCTCGGTGTGGGAATTCTTCTGGCCGTTGCAGATCGGCGCGACGCTGGTGCTCGCCCAGCCGGACGGGCACCGCGATCCCGCTTATCTGCGCCGGGTCATCGCGGAACACGGCGTCACCACAGCGCATTTCGTGCCTTCGATGCTCGCGGCGTTCCTCGCCGATCAGCACGCCGCGTTCCGCACGCCGCTGCGCACGGTGTTCGCCTCAGGGGAGGCGCTGCCCGCCGCGCTCGCCCAGCGGTTGCGCGAACTCACCGGTGTTCGCCTGCACAATCTGTACGGTCCGACGGAAGCGGCGGTCGACGTCACCTTTCACGAAGTCACCGACACCGATACCCTCTCGGTGCCGATCGGCGCGCCGGTGTTCAACACCAGGCTCTATGTTCTCGACTCGCGGCTGCGGCCGGTGCCGGTCGGGGCGCCGGGCGAGCTGTATCTGTCGGGGGTACAGCTCGCCCGGGGCTACGTGGCGCGACCGGAGCTGACCGCGGCGCGGTTCGTGGCCGACCCGTTCGGCGGCCCGGCCGGGCCCGCGCGGGCGGGCGACCGGATGTATCGCACCGGTGACCTGGTGCGCTGGACCACGCACGGCGAGCTGGAGTACCTCGGACGCACGGACTTCCAGGTGAAGCTGCGCGGCCTGCGCATCGAGCCGGGCGAGATCGAGGCCGTGCTCGCCGGGGTGGACGGGGTGGACCGAGCGGTGGTCGTGGTGCGTGACGACGCGGGGGTCGGCGCGCAGCTGGTGGCCTACGTCGTGGCGGCGCGACCGGGTGCGGTGCGGCCCGAGCGGCTGCGCGCCGCGGCAGCCGAGGCGCTGCCCGGCTATATGGTGCCCGCCGCCTACGTGCTGCTGGACACCTTGCCGGTGAACGCGTCGGGGAAGTTGGATCGCGCCGCGTTACCGGCTCCGAGCAGGGCTTCGACGGGTTACACCGCGCCGGCGACCCCCGTGGAGCTGGCCGTCGCGCGGGTGTTCGCCGAGGTGCTCGGTAACGAGCTGGTCGGTCGCGACGACGACTTCTTCGCACTCGGCGGCAACAGTCTGGTGGCGACGCAGGTCGCCGCCCGGCTGTCCGCCGACCTGAACTGCCCGCTCGGAGTCCGCGACGTGTTCGCCGCCTGCACGGTGGCCGAACTCGCCGGACTCGTCGAGCGGGCCGGTGGATCCGGCGGCGCGTCCTTGGTCGCGCAGCTGCGGGCACGGCCACGGCCGCCGCTGGTTCCGCTCTCTCCGGCGCAGCAGCGCATCTGGTTCCTGAACCGGTTCGAGCCGGGCGCCAGCTACAACATGCCGTTCGTGGTGCGGCTGCGCGGCGCGGTGGACGTCACCGCACTGCGGCAGGCGCTCGACGATCTGGTCATCCGGCACGAGGTGCTGCGCACGATCTTCCCCGCGCTGCCGGGCGACGGCACGGGTCCCGCGGCGCGGCAGGTCGTGTTGTCGGTGGCGGAGGTCGCGGGCGCGCCGGAGGCGATCGCCGCCGCCGAGCTGGACGGGCGTCTGAGCGCGTTCGCCGCCGGTGGCTTCGACTTGGAACGCGAGATCCCGATCCGGGCCCGCGTCTTCGCGGTGGACGACGGCAGTCATGCGCTCGCGCTGGCCCTGCACCACATCGCCGCCGACGGGCTCTCGCTGCGCGTGCTGGCCCGCGACGTGATGACCGCCTACGGGGCGCGTCGCGGCGGCAGCGCGCCCACCTGGGCTCCGCTGCCGGTGCAGTACGCCGACTACAGCCTGTGGCAGCACGAGCTGCTCGGCTGCGCGGACGATTCGTTCGCGGCCGCGCAGTCGTCCTTCTGGACCGATGCGCTCGCGGGCGCGCCCGACCAGCTCGACCTGCCCGCCGACCGGCCCCGCCCGGCGGTGGCCTCAGGTCGCGGCGCGGTGTTCGGCTTCGAGTTCCCCGGCGAACTGGTCGCGCGGATGAACGAACTCGCCCGCGCGCACGGCGTTTCCACCTTCATGCTGACGCACGCCGCGCTGGCCGCCTTGCTGGCCCGGCTGTCCGGCGGCGACGACATCGTGATCGGCACCCCGGTCGGGGGCAGGGGCGACCGCGCGCTCGACGACTTGATCGGCATGTTCGTCAACACGCTGGCACTGCGGACCCGGATCGACGCGGCCGAGCCGTTCACCGCCTTGCTGGCGCGGGTGCGCGCGGGGGACCTCGCCGCCTTCGGCCATGCCGAACTGCCGTTCGAGCGGGTGGTCGCCGCGGTGGATCCACCACGCTCACAGGCGCGCCACCCGCTGTTCCAAGTGCTGCTCGCGTTCGACAATGCCGAGGCAATCGCCTTCGAACTGCCCGAACTGTCGGTCGTCACCAGTACCCTGGACACCGGAGTGACCAAGCTGGATCTCCAGCTCACGGTCACCGAGAACGCCGCCGGCGCCGGACTCGGGGAAGGTTCGGCACCGGCGGGCGTTCCCGCCGAATTCACCTACGCCACCGATCTGTTCGACGAAGCCACCATCGCGGGGTACGCGCGCGGGCTGATCGGCTTCTTGTGGGCGATCACCGCGGATCCCACGATCGCGGTGCGCGACCTGCCACTTCTCGATCAGGACGAGCGAGCACGCGCGCTCGAGGCGGGGCTGGCTCCCGCGGCCGCCCACAATCCGGCGCAGACGCTGCTGGACGCGTTCGAGGCGCAGGTGCGCCGCACTCCCGACGCGGTCGCGGCGCTCGACGCCGAGCGCGGGCTGACCTACACGCAGTTCGCGGGCGCGGTCAACCGGCTGGCGCGGCGGCTGATCGCCGCGGGCGTCGGCCCCGAGCGGCTGGTCGTGCTCGGCATGCGGCGTTCGGTCGATCTGGTGGTGGCCGCGTACGCGGTGCTGACCGCGGGTGGCGGGTACGTGCCGGTGGACCCGGACCAGCCCGCGGCCCGGGTCGCCCAGGTGATCGCCGCGGCCCGCCCGGTGTGCGTGCTCACCCGCTCGCGGGAGGAGGCGGCCGGATTCGCCGATCGCTGCGCGCTCGCGGGGCTGCCCGCGACACCGGTGGTCACGGCCGACGATCCCGCGGTCGCCGGGTACTCCGCCGCGCCGGTCGGCGACGTGGATCGCCTCGCCCCCTTGCGCGCGTCGTGCGTGGCGTACGTCATCTTCACCTCCGGATCGACCGGACGTCCCAAAGGCGTGGCGGTACAGCATGATTCGGTGGTCAACCAGATCGAGTGGATCGCGGGCGAATACCGGATCGGCGCGGGCGACGTCGTGCTGTTCAAGACCCCGGCCACCTTCGACGTGTCGGTGTGGGAGCTGTTCGCGCCGCTCACCCGGGGCGCGCGGATCGTGGTCGCCGACCACGACGGGCACCGCGATCCCCGGTATCTCGCCGCGACCATCGCCGCGCACCGCGTCACGATGGCCTCTTTCGTTCCGTCCGTGCTCACGGTGTTCGCCGACGCCGCCGCGCCGGAGGAGGTCGCGTCCCTGCGCACCGTGCTGGTCGCGGGGGAGGCGATGACCGGTGAGGCCGCCGCCGCGTTCGCCACCGTGAGTCACGCGCGGCTGCACAACCTCTACGGCCCCACCGAATTCACCGTGCACGCGACGTACGCCCCCGTCGATCCGGCCGCGAGCGGTCCCGCGCCGATCGGGCGTCCCGTGCCGGGCAGCCGGGCCATGGTCCTGGACGATCGGTTGCGACCGGTTCCGGACGGCGTGGTCGGCGAGTTGTACCTGTCCGGCGTGCAGCTGGCGCGCGGCTACCACGGCCGCGCCGACCTGAGCGCGGAGCGTTTCGTCGCAGACCCGTACGGACCGGCGGGCAGCCGGATGTACCGGACCGGTGATCTGGTGCGCCGCCGCCGCGACGGGGTGCTGGAGTACCTGGGCCGCGGTGATTTCCAGGTGAAGCTGCGCGGGCAGCGGATCGAGCTGGGCGAGATCGAGGCCGCCCTGCTCGCCATGGACGACGTGCGCGCGGCGGCGGCGCGGGTCGTGGCGCAGCCGACCGGGGAGACGCTGGCCGCTTACGTGGTCGGCGCGATCGCCCCCGACCGGCTCGCCGCGGAGCTGGAGCAGCGGCTGCGCTCCGTGCTGCCGTCGTACATGGTGCCCACCGCGTACGTCCCGCTCGCCGCGATGCCGCTGACTCCCTCCGGCAAGCTGGACCGCAAGGCGCTGCCCGACCCCGTGCCGGTCACCAGGACCTTCCGTGCGCCGGGCACGCCGGGGGAGCGGGCCGTCGCCGCGGTGTTCGGGCAGGTGCTCGGCGTCGATCCGGTCGGCTCGGACGACGACTTCTTCGCGCTGGGCGGGAACTCGCTGGTCGCCACGCAGATCGCGGCCCGCCTGGCGGACGCGCTGGACACCGACGTGCCGGTGCGGGCACTGTTCGAGTACCCGACCGTGGCGGCGCTGGCCGCGCACCTGTCCGGCGGCCGGACGCGCACGCGCGCGCCGCTGGTCGCCGGGCCGCGTCCCACGCTGATCCCGCTGTCCTACGCGCAGCAGCGCATGTGGTTCCTGAACCAGTTCGACGCGGACTCGGTGGCCGACAATCTGGTGGCAGCCATCCGGTTGGACGGCGCGCTCGACCAGGCGGCGCTGGCGGACGCGGTGCTCGACGTGCTCGCCAGGCACGAGTCCCTGCGCACGATCTACCCGGCGGCGGACGGCATCCCGTATCAACTGGTGCTTCCGGTCGAGGAGGCGCGGGTCGCGCTGGTCACCGAATCCATCGACGAGCGGCGGCTGACGGAGCGGATTCGCGAATCGGTGGCCACGCCGTTCCGGGTCGATCGCGAGCCGCCGGTGCGCCTTCTGCTGTTGCGCCTCGGCGCGCAGCGGCATGTGCTCGTCGTCGCTCTGCATCACATCAGCGCCGACGGTTGGTCGCTGGCGCCGCTCACCCGTGATCTCATGCGCGCTTACGTCGCGCGACGCGCGGGCGGCGCGCCCGACTGGACGCCGCCTGCCGTCCAGTACGCCGACTACGCGCTGTGGCAGCGGGAGACACTGGGCTCGGAGGACGCCCCCGGTTCGATACTGGCCGAACAGATCCGGTTCTGGCAGGGCGAGCTGGCCGGTCTGCCGGACGTGACGACGTTGCCCGCCGATCGGCCGCGCCCGGCGGTCGCGTCGGGTCGCGGCGCGCGCCATCCGTTCACCATCGATGCCGCGACGCGGCGCCGGTTGCGCGAGATCGCGGACGGGGCGAACGCCTCGCTGTTCATGGTGCTGCACGCGGCGTTCGCCACGCTGCTGGCCCGCTTGTCCGGGCAGTACGACATCGTGATCGGCACCCCGGTGGCCGGTCGCGGCGAGCGGGCGCTGGACGAGCTGGTCGGCATGTTCGTCAACACCGTCGTGCTGCGCGCCGACGTCCGCCCCGAGCTGACGTTCACCGGCTTGGTCGCCGCGGTGCGCGATCGCGACCTGGCCGCTTTCGCCAACGCCGACGCGCCGTTCGAGCGCTTGGTCGAGGTGCTCGCGCCGGAGCGGTCGGCGGCCAGGCATCCCTTGTTCCAGGTGATGCTGGACCTGCAGAACACCGCGCGCACCGACCTCGAGCTGCCCGGCCTGACCGTCTCCGGGCTCGACATCGACACGCGGACGGCGAAATTCGATCTGCACCTGTCGCTGACGGAGGACGAGTCCGGCCTCGCGGCGGTCTTCGAATACGCGACCGATCTGTTCGACCCCGCCACCGTCGCGTCGTTCGCGCTGCGCCTGCGCCGGGTGCTGGACGCGGTGGCCGCCGACCCGCAGGCGCCCGTCGGCGCGATCGACGTGCTGAGCCCAGGGGAGCGCGCCCGCGTCCTGCACACCTGGAACGCCACCGGGCGTCCGGTGGATCCGGACGCGACGCTGGTATCGCTGTTCGAGGCGCAGGCGGCGCTTACGCCCGAAGCGATCGCGGTGACCTGCGACGGCGCATCGCTCACCTACGCCGAGTTCGCGGACCGGGTGCACCGGTTGGGCAGGCTGCTGGTGTCCGTCGGCGTGCGGCCGGACAAGCCGGTGGCGGTGGGCATGCGGCGGTCGGTCGATCTCGTCGTCGCCCTGTACGCGGTGCTCGCGGCCGGGGCAGCTTATGTCCCCGTCGATCCGGAGCATCCGGCCGAGCGGATCGCGGACATGCTGCGGACGGCGCGTCCGGTCTGCGTACTGACTCGATCTGTGGACGGACTCGACCTGTCCGGCCAGGACGCGGGGATGTGGGCGGTGCTGGATGTCGACCTGTTCGACACCGGCGATTACTCCGGTGCGCCGCTGACCGACGCGGACCGGCTGGGCCCGCTTACGCCGTCGCACTGCGCGTATGTGATCTTCACGTCGGGTTCGACGGGTCGTCCGAAGGGTGTTGCGGTTTCGCATTCGGCGATCGTCAACCGTCTGGTGTGGATGCAGACCGCCTACCAGCTGACGCCCGCTGATGTGGTGTTGCAGAAGACGCCTGCGACCTTCGATGTGTCGGTGTGGGAGTTCTTCTGGCCGTTGCAGGTCGGTGCCCGCTTGGTCGTCGCGAAGCCCGACGGGCATCGTGATCCGGCCTACCTGGCCGAGGTCATCAGCGCGGAGAAGGTGACGGTCACCCACTTCGTGCCGTCGATGCTCGCGGTGTTCGTCGCCGATGCGGCTGTGGCGCAGTGTGATTCGCTGCGTTTGGTGTTCGCTTCCGGTGAGGCGTTGCCGCCGAAGCCCGCGCATCGTTTGCGGGAGTTGACCGGTGCGTCGCTGCACAACTTGTACGGTCCCACGGAAGCGGCGGTCGATGTCACCTTCCATGAGGTGGTGGACGCGGATACCGAGTCGGTGCCGATCGGTGCTCCGGTGTTCAACACGCAGGTGTTCGTGCTGGATGCGCGCCTGCGTCCGGTGCCGGTGGGTGTCGCGGGTGAGTTGTATCTCGCGGGTGTTCAGCTCGCACGTGGTTATGTGGCGCGCCCGGATCTGACCAGTGACCGGTTCGTCGCCAACCCGTTCGGGGAGCCTGGTGCGCGGATGTACCGCACCGGCGACCTGGTGGCGTGGACCGAGCACGGTGAGCTGGAGTATTTGGGTCGCACCGATTTCCAGGTGAAGTTGCGTGGTCTGCGGATCGAGCTGGGTGAGATCGAGCAGGCGCTCACGGTTGTGGACGAGATCGCGCAGGCAGTCGTGCTCGTGCGCGACGACGCCGGTACCGGCGAGCGGCTCGTCGCCTACCTGGTGCCCGCTTCCGGCGTCGACCTCGACCTCGGGGCGCTCGAAGCGACGCTCACGCGGCGTCTCCCGGCGTACATGATCCCCTCGGCCTACGTGGTGTTGCCCGAGTTCCCGGTGAACGCGTCCGGCAAGCTGGACCGCCGCGCCCTACCTGCGCCCGTGGTGGAGCCCACGCGATTCCGCGCGCCCGCCACACCGGTGCAGAAACTCGTCGCCGCCGCGTACGGTGAGCTGCTCGGCGTCGATCGGGTCGGCTTGGACGACGACTTCTTCGCCCTCGGCGGCAATTCGCTCACCGCGGCCAGGGTGGCGGCCCGGCTCGGCGCCGCACTGGACGCCCGGATACCGGTGCGGGCGCTGTTCGACGCGCCGACGGTCGCCGCGCTGGCCGTCCGCGCCGAAACGCACCGAGGCGCGGGCGGACGCGTCCCGCTGCGTCCCCGCCCGCGGCCGCGGCGCATCCCGCTGTCTCCGGCTCAGCAGCGCGTCTGGTTCGTCAACCGCTTCCACGCCGCCGGGCAAGCCGCGCCCGCCGACGCGATCGACAACATCCCGGTCGCGCTACGCCTGGCCGGTGAGCTGGATGTCACGGCGATGACCGCGGCCCTGGCCGACGTGGCCGCCAGGCACGAGATCTTGCGCACCGTCTACCCGGACGGCCCGGAGGGGCCCGAACAACGGGTGCTGCCCCAGGCCGCGCCCGGCCTTCCCGTCACGCGAGTGACCGAAACGGCTGTGCCGGAGAGGCTTCGGGAGCTGGCTACCGCGCCCTTCGATGTCACCACCGACACCCCGCTGCGCGCGGCGCTGTTCGCGATCGACGACGCACCGGGCACGGAGTACGTGCTCGCCCTGGTGCTGCACCACATCGCCGCGGACGGGTTCTCGCTCGGGCCGCTGGCCGAGGATCTGATGACCGCCTACGCGGCGCGCCGGTCCGCCGCCGCCCCCGCGTGGGAACCGCTGCCGGTGCAGTACGCCGACTACACGCTCTGGCAGGCCGACCTCGCCGACACCGAGCGGCAGCTCGACCACTGGCGCACCGCGCTGGACGGCCTGCCGGAGCGACTCGAACTTCCCACCGACCGCCCGCGTCCGCCGGTCTCCTCCCATCGCGGCGCGACCCACCGCCTGCGGATCGATTCCGACCTGCACAGCGAACTGGGCGAGCTGGCGCGCAAACGGGAGACCACGCTGTTCAGCACGGTGCACGCGGCACTGGCGGTGCTGCTGGCCCGGCTGTCGGGCGGCTCGGACATCGCGATCGGCACCCCGGTCGCCGGACGCGGTGACGCGGCGCTGGACCGGCTCGTCGGCATGTTCGTCAACACGCTGGTGCTGCGCACCGCCGTCGACACCAGAGCCAGGTTCGAGACCGTGCTCGACGCGGTGCGCGAGCAGGATCTCGACGCGCTGTCGAACGCCGACGCGCCGTTCGAACGGCTCGTCGAACTGCTCGCGCCCGCCCGCGCGCGCAACCGTCATCCGCTGTTCCAAGTGGCGCTGACCTTCCAGAACTTCACCCTGCCCGACCTGGAGCTGCCCGGCCTGCGGGTGCGCGCTCAGGAGTTCGACGCGCCGGTCGCCGAATTCGACCTCCAGTTCACCGTGCTCGAGTCGAACGACCAGGACGGGCGCGCCGACGGCATGCGGATCGAGATCCGTTATGCCACCGACCTGTTCGACGCGCCGTCGATCGCCGTGCTGGGCAGGCGGTTCACCCAGGTGCTGGCCGCCATCGCCGCCGATCCGACGGTGGTCGTCGGCGACATCCAGTTGCTCAGCGCCGAGGAGCAGCATCGCGCCCTGTACGAATGGCCGGTCGGTGCGGCGGGCGTCGCGGACGTCACCGGCAGCGTGGCCGAGCGTTTCGCGCGGGCCGCCGCGCTGGACCCGGCCGCAGTCGCGGTGCGCGACGGCGCGCGGTCGCTGGCCTATGCCGAACTCGATGACTGGTCCAACCGGTTGGCGCGACGGCTGGTCGCCGCGGGCGTGGGGCCGGAGACGCTGGTGGCCGTCGCGCTGCCCCGCTCGGCGGAATTGGTGGTCGCCCTGCTCGCGGTCCTCAAAGCGGGCGGCGGTTACCTGCCGATCGATCCGGCCTATCCGGACGACCGCATCGAATACGTCCTGGACGACGCCAGGCCGATCTGCGCGATCGCCGGAGCCGCCACCGAGTTGCCGCGCGGCTGGTTCGGCGGACCGGTGATCGACGTCGACGCGCCGAACCTCACGGAATTCAGCGGCGTGCCGATCACCGACGCGGACCGGCGCGCTCCGCTGCGCTCCGGCAACGCGGCATACGTCATCTACACCTCCGGCTCCACCGGCAGGCCGAAAGGCGTCGTGGTGCCGCATCGCAACGTGCTGCGGCTGCTGGACAACACGCGGCGGCGCTTCGGCTTCGGCCCGGCGGACGTGTGGACCTTGTTCCACTCCTACGCCTTCGACTTCTCGGTGTGGGAACTGTGGGGCCCGCTGCTGTCCGGCGCGACGGTGGTGGTGGTCGACTACTACACCTCGCGCTCGCCGCGGCAGTTCCGCGAACTGCTGATCGCCGAGCGGGTCACGGTGCTCAACCAGACCCCGTCGGCGTTCTATCAACTCGTCGCGGCCGACCTGGCCGAGCCGGAACCGGCCGCGTTCGCGTTGCGCACCGTCATCTTCGGAGGCGAGGCGCTGGAACCGCAGCGGCTGTCCGGGTGGTTCGCCCGCTACCCGGACGCACCCCGCCTGGTGAACATGTACGGCATCACCGAGACCACGGTGCACGTGTCCTATCGCGAGATCGACGGACGCACCGGCTCCGCCAGCGTGATCGGCGCAGGCCTGCCCGGGCTGACCGTCCGGCTGCTCGACGACCGGTTGCGGCCGGTCCCGGTGGGGGTGCCGGGCGAGATCTACGTCTCCGGCGGCCAGCTGGCGCGCGGCTACCTGCACCGTCCCGCCCTGACCGCGGGCCGCTTCGTGGCGGACCCGTACGCGGACGACGGGTCGCTCACCTACCGCTCCGGCGATCTGGCCCGCTGGACCGCCGACGGCGAGTTGGAGTACCTCGGGCGGGCGGACCAGCAGGTGAACCTGCGCGGCTTCCGCGTCGAACTCGGTGAGATCGAAGCCGCGCTGCTGGAGGCGTCCGAAACGGTGCGTGAAGTGGCCGTGGTGGTGCGCGCGGACCTGGTGGACGAAGCGCGCATCGTCGCCTATGTGGTCGCCGCGGACGACTCGATCGACCCGGCCGCGCTGCGCCAGGCCCTGACGTATCGCCTGCCCGAGCACATGGTGCCCGCCGCGATCGTCCCGGTGCCGCGCATCCCCTTGACGGTCAACGGGAAGCTGGACCGCGCCGCGCTGCCCGCGCCACGGTTCGAATCGACCGCATACCGGGCGCCGTCCACACCGAGCGAGCGGGTCGTGGCGCAGGTGTTCGCCGAAGTGCTCGGCGCCGAGCGCGTCGGCGCCGACGACGACTTCTTCGCGCTCGGCGGCAGTTCCCTGCTGGCCGCCAAAGCGGTCACCCGGATCGGCGCGGCGCTGGGCCGGACGGTCGGGGTGCGGGCGCTGTTCGAAGCGCCGAGGGTCGCGGATCTCGCGGCGGCGGCGAGCGCGGTGGCGATGGGAGGCAGCAGGCCGGCGCTGGTGGCGGCGGCGCGTCCGGAGCGGGTGCCGCTCTCGCCCGCGCAGCAGCGCATGTGGTTCCTCAACCGGTTCGATCGGTCCTCCACCGCCTACAACATCCCGGTGGCCCTGCGGCTGTCCGGTGAGCTGGACGTGCCCGCGTTGCGGGCCGCGCTCGGCGACGTGGTCGCCCGGCACGAAACGCTGCGGACCCGTTACCCGGAGATCGACGGCGAACCGGTGCAGCTCGTCGAACCCGCCGCGACTCCGGCGCTGCGGCCGATCGATGTCCCGGAAGCCGAGCTGCCGCGGCGGGTGCGGGAACTGGCGGAGACGACCTTCGACGGCACCGCCGAGATCCCGGTGCGGATACGACTGTTCCGCGTGCTCCGCACTGGTGCGCGAGGTGAGTTCGTGCTCGCCGCGGTGCTGCACCACATCGCCGCCGACGGCTCGTCCATCGCGCCGTTCGTCCGGGACCTGATCGCCGCCTACACCGCGCGCCGCGACGGCGCCGCGCCGGACTGGGCACCGCTGACCGTGCAGTACGCCGATTACGCACTGTGGCAACGCGAACTGCTCGGCGCCGAGGACGACGCGGATTCGCTGGCGGCGCGCGAGATCCGCTTCTGGACCAGGACGCTCGCCGGACTGCCGGATCAGCTGGCGCTGCCCACCGACCGTCCCCGCCCCGCGAAGCAGACCCTGCGCGGGGACAAGGTTCCGCTGGCCATCGGCCCACGGCTGCACGCGGATCTCGCCGCACTCGGCCGACGGCACGGCGCGACGCTGTTCATGGTGGTGCACACCGCGTTCGCGGTGCTGCTCGCGCGCTGGTCGGGCGCAGGCGACATCGCGGTCGGCACGCCGGTGGCCGGACGCGGCGCGGCCGAACTGGACGACGTCATCGGTATGTTCGTCAACACCCTCGTGTTGCGCGTCGGCGTCGACGGCGGCGAGTCGTTCGCCGGACTCCTGGGCCGGGCGCGGGCCGCCGACCTGGCGGCGCTGGAACACGCGACCGTGCCGTTCGAACGTCTGGTGGAAGTGCTCAACCCGGTGCGCTCCACCGCACGGCACCCACTGTTCCAGGTCGGCTACTCGTTCCAGAACCACGAACGCGGACAGCTGCGGCTGCCGGGGCTCGACGTCCGCGAGTTCGACTTCGACAGCGGCGTAGCGCAATTCGATCTGCACCTGTTCGCGGTGGACTCCTACGACGCCGACGGCGAGCCCGACGGCATCGAGCTGTCCCTCGGATACGCCACGGATCTGTTCGAGCGGGCGACCGCGCTCCGGTTCGCCGCCCAACTGTGCCGCGTGCTCGAAACGGTCGCGGCACGGCCGGAACTGCCGGTCGGCGACATCGACCTGCTCGGCACCGATCGGTCGCAGGTGCTGGCCGAATGGAACCGGACCAGGCACCCGGTGCCACGGGCCACGCTGGCGGATCTGATCGACGCGCGGACCGCGCGCAGCCAGGAGGCGGTCGCGCTGGTGGACGCGACGACCGGCGAACAGCTGCGGTACGCCGAGTTCGACGACCGGGTGAACCGGTTGGCCCGCAGGCTCATCGCGTCGGGTGTCGGACCGGAGTCGACGGTGGTGCTGGCGATGCGCCGCTCGCTCGAACTGGTGGTCGCGATGTACGCCGTGGTGCGGTCGGGCGGGGCCTATGTGCCCATCGATCTCGATCATCCCGCCGAGCGGATCGCCCACATCGTGACCACCGCCGCGCCTGCTGTCGTGCTCACCACCTCGCGCGATGGTTTTCCGTTCGAAACCGGCTGCGCCGTGGTGGAAGTCGATCGACCCGACCGCGCGGAGTTCGCCGCGACGCCGATCACCGACGCGGAACGGGTCCGTCCGCTGCGTCCGGAGCATCCGGCGTACATCGTCTTCACCTCCGGATCGACGGGCTTGCCCAAGGGCGTGACGGTTCCGCACGCCGCGATCGTCAACCAGCTCCTCTGGCTGGCAGCGCGATACGGCCTTGGCGCGAACGATCGCGTGCTGCTGAAGACGCCCGCGACCTTCGATCTGTCGGTGTGGGAGTTCTGGTCCGCGCTGGTCACCGGCGGACGGCTGATCGTCACCGCGCCCGGCGCGGAACGCGACCCGGACCTGCTGCGCGCACTGCTGCGCCGCCACGGCGTGACCGTGCTGCATGCGGTGCCCGCGCTGGTCGGCATGCTGCTGGCGGCCGAGCCCGGCGCCGCGCTGCCGGAAACCCTGCGCCACGTGCTGGCCATCGGCGAGGCGCTGCCCCCGGCGACAGCCGCCGACTTCGTGCGCCGCCACCGCGACCGGACCGCGCTGGACAACCTCTACGGTCCAACGGAGGCGGCGGTGTCGATCACTGCGTTCGCGGTGGACACCGAGCCGGAGCACACCGTTGCGATCGGCTCCCCGCCTGGAACAGCCGGGCCTACGTGCTGGACGGGCGGTTGCGGCCCGCGCCGATCGGGGTGCCGGGCGAGCTGTATCTCGCCGGGGCGCAGCTGGCGCGCGGCTACCACAACCGTGCCGCGCTGACCGCGGACCGGTTCGTGGCCGATCCGTTCGCGGCGGAACTCGGCGCGGCGGCGGGCGAGCGGATGTACCGCACCGGTGACATCGTGCGCTGGCGTCCCGACGGCGCCCTGGAGTACCTCGAACGCGCCGATTTCCAGGTGCAGATCGGCGGTTTCCGCATCGAACTCGGTGAGGTGGAGGCCGCCCTGCTGCGGCAGCCGGGGGTGACCGCGGCCGTCGCGGTGGCGAAGGCCGACGAGCGCGACGGGGCACGGCTCATCGCGTACGCCGCGGCGCCGCAAGCGGACCCGGCCGCCCACGCCGACCTGGCCGCGTCGCTGCGCGCGGCGGTGGCCGCCCGACTACCCGGATACATGACGCCCGCCGCCGTCGTCGTGCTGGCCGCGCTGCCGCTCACGGCCAACGGCAAGATCGATCGCGCCGCGCTGCCGGAGCCGGTGTTCGCCGAGGCGGCCTTCCGCGCACCGGCCGGTGCGCTGGAGCGGTTGGTCGCGGACGCGTTCGCGGAGGTCATCGGCGTGGACACGGTGAGCGCGGACGACGACTTCTTCGCCAGGGGCGGCAACTCCCTGATGGCCACCCGGCTCGCGGCCCGGCTCGGCGCGGCACTCGGCGGCCACGTCGCGGTGGCCGCGGTCTTCGAAGCCCCGACGCCGTCCGCCCTCGCCGAGCGCATCGCTGCCGTCGACGGCGGCGCGGCGCGGCCCGTCCTGGTCCGTCGAGCCGATGCCGGACCGGCGCCGCTCGCGCCCGCGCAGCAGCGCATCTGGGTGGTCGACCGGCTCGCGCCGGACTCGTCGGCTTACCACATCCCCACGGCGCTGCGATTGCGCGGCGAGCTGGACGTGGCGGCGCTGACGGCGGCGCTCGGCGATGTGCTCGACCGGCACGAGACGCTGCGCACCAGATACCCCGACACCGACTCCGGACCGGTCCAGGAGGTCGTGCCCGCTCCACCGGTCGAGCTGACGCCGATTCCGGTGACGGTGACCGAACTCGGCTCGCGCATCGCCGAATTCGTGTCACCGGGCTTCGACCTCGCCGCCGCGCCCCCGGTGCGCGCCGCCCTGTTCGCCACCGCCGCCGACGAGTACGTCCTGGTTGTCGTGCTGCACCACATCGGCGCGGACGGGTACTCGATCGCACCGCTGACCGCCGATCTGGTGCGCGCCTACCTGGCCAGGTCGGCCGGGCACGCCCCGGACTGGGCGCCCCTGGCCATCCGGTACCGCGACTACAGCGCCTGGCAGCACGAACTGCTCGGCGACGCGGCCGACCCGGACAGCCTGCTGACGCGTCAACTCGCTTTCTGGCGCACCGAATTGGCCGGCGCGCCGGAACTGCTCGCCCTGCCCACCGACCGCCCGCGACCGGCCCGACGGAGCACGCGGGCGGCGAGCGTCGTCCGTGCGATCGACACCGAGTTCACCGTCCGCCTGGAGCGAATGGCCCGCGAACACGGCGGCACGCTGTTCACTCTGGTGCACAGCGCGCTCGCGGTGCTGCTGGCGAAGCTGTCCGGCGCGGGGGACGTCACGGTCGGCGTCCCGGTCGCCGGGCGCGGGGTCCGTGAGCTGGACGAGCTGGTCGGGATGTTCGTCAACACCGTGGCGTTGCGCACCGAGCTCGACCCGGGGGGGGCGAGTTTCGGCGAGCTGCTGCGGCAGGTCACCCGGCGGGACCTGGCGGCGTTCTCGCACGCCGACGTCCCGTTCGAGCAGGTGGTCGAGGCGCTGGGCGTCACCCGTTCCGGCTCGCACGCGCCGCTGTGCCAAGTGCTGCTCACCTTCCAGAACCTGCCGCGGACGGCGGTGGACCTGCCGGGACTGACGGTCGAGGCGATCGATCTCCCGCTGGCGGAAGCGAAATCCGACCTGGAGGTGACCGTGCTGGAGCGCTTCGCCGCCGACGGCGCACGCGCCGGTCTGGAACTGCGCGTCGGCTACGCGACCGACATCTTCGACGAGCCGGCCGCGCACGCGTTCGGTGACCGGCTGCTGCGAGTGCTGGAGACGGTCGCCGCGGACCCGGCGGTGGCCGTTCGCGCGATCGACATCCGATCCGCGGCCGAACGGCTGCCGCGGCCCGCGACGTCGGTGGCGGAGCTGCCCGCGCTGATCGCCCGGGCGGCGCGGGCGGACGCCGCCGCCATCGCGTTCGAGCACGGTGACCGGCTGATCTCCTTCGGCGAACTCGACGCCCAGCTCGCGACCGTCGCCAAGGCGATGGGCGCGGCGGCCACACCCGAAGCCTTGATCCATGTCTCGCTCGCCGGGCTGGTGCCCGGCCTGCTCGCCGCCCTCGGCGGCAGCGGTCTGGCGGCCTTGCTGCGGACCCTGCCCGCCACCGCCGAGGCGCTGCTCGCCGACTCGGCGGCGGCCATCGATTCGGAAGGACACCGCTGATGACCCACGCAGACGCCGTGCGCCGCGGCTACGGCATCGATGACCTGCCCGGTCTCGTCGCGACCGTCGCCGGGCTCGACCCGCGGCGGGTGGCGCTGCGGCACGGGGAACGCACCGTCACCTACGCGGAACTGGCCGGCGAACTCGCGGCGCTGTCCGAAGTCATGGGCGCGGGGGTCGGCGCGGACGCGCTGGTCCCGGTGGTGGTCTCCGGTCTCCTGCCCGCGCTGCTGGAATCCGGTGACGGCGCGCTCGGCGCGATGCTGGACGCGCTGCTCGACGACGCGCTCGCGACCGTGCCCGGCCTTCCGGCCACCACCGCGCCGGTCGAGACGTTGGTGAGCCTGTTCGAGGAACAGGTGTCGCGGACGCCCGACGCGATCGCTGTCGAATACGCGGGCAGCACGCTCACCTACGCCGAATTCGACGGCCGGGTGAACGCGCTGGCCCATCACCTGGTCGAACTCGGCGTGCGGCGGGACGCGCTGGTGGGCTTGGCCGTCCGGCGGTCGATCGACCTGCTGGTCGGCATGTACGCGATCCTGCGGGCGGGCGGCGCGTATGTGCCGATCGACCCGGATCACCCGGCCGATCGCATCGCGTATGTGCTCGCGGTCGCCGAACCGGTGCTCGTGCTCACCACCACGCGCGACGAACCCGATCTCGGCCGCGTGGTCGCGACGCTGCGGATCGACGAATTCGCGGGCGCGCCTGCCTCGGAAGCGCCCGCGGTCGCCCGGTCGGCCGACGACCTCGCCTACGTGATCTTCACATCCGGGTCGACCGGCAGGCCGAAGGGCGTGGCCGTGTCGCACCGCGCGATCGTGGCGAATCTGCGCTGGCGGCAACGGATGTACCGGTTGCGCGCCGACGACGTGGTGTTGCAGAAGACGCCGTTCACCTTCGACGTGTCGGTGTGGGAGTTCTTCTGGCCGTTGCAGATCGGCGCCCGGCTGGTCGTCGCGGAACCGGACGGTCATCGCGACCCCACTTACCTGGCGCGCGTGATCGCCGAACGCGGCGTCACCGTAGCGCATTTCGTGCCCTCCATGCTCGCGGTCTTCGTCGCCGAGGCAGGGGCCGCGATGGACTCGCTGCGGCTGGTCTTCGCCTCGGGTGAGGCGCTTCCCGCCGCCACCGCGGCGGCCTTCCGCGACATCTGCGGCGCGACGCTGCACAACCTGTACGGGCCCACCGAGGCGGCGGTCGACGTGACCGGCCACGAGGTGACCGGCGCGGACGTGGCGGGCGTGCCGATCGGCGTCGCCGCCGACGACACGGAACTGCTGGTGCTCGACGACGGCCTGCGTCCGGTGGCGCGCGGCGTCGTCGGCGAGCTGTACCTGGCGGGTGTGCAACTGGCCCGCGGTTACCTCGCCCGCCCCGGCCTGACCGCCGAACGATTCGTCGCGAATCCGGAGGGACCGGCCGGGGAGCGGATGTACCGCACCGGCGATCTGGTGCGCTGGGCGCCCGGCGCCGAAGGCGGGCCCGACGAGCTGGAATATCTGGGCCGCACCGATTTCCAGGTGAAGGTGCGCGGCCTGCGGATCGAACTCGGCGAGGTCGAGGCGGCGCTACTGCGCCATCCTGGCGTCACCCAGGCGGCGGTGGTGCTGCACCGGCACACGAGCGGCGATCATCTGGTCGGCTACGTGGTCGGTGCTGGGGTGGCGACAGCCGAGGTGCTGGATTCCGTCCGCCGCGAGCTGCCCGAGTACATGGTGCCCGCGCTGCTCGTGCCGCTGGCGGCGATGCCGCTGAACGCCAACGGCAAGCTGGATCGCGGGGCGCTGCCCGAACCGGACTTCGGCTCCGGCGCATCGGCGTATCGCGCGCCGGAAACCGAGGCCGAGGCGGCGGTCGCCGCGATCTTCGCCGAGCTGCTCGACCTGCCGCGGGTCGGCGCGGACGACGACTTCTTCGCCGTCGGCGGCAATTCGCTGCTCGCCACCCGCGCCATCGCCCGGATCGCCGCGGCCATCGGCGCGACCGTCGACGTGCGCGATTTCTTCGACCGTCCGACCGTGGCCGCGGTGGCCGCGGTGGCCGCGTCGGCGCGTCCGGCCATGCCGCGTCCGCCGTTGGTGGCCGGTCTGCGCCAGGACCCGATTCCGCTCTCGCCCGCGCAGCGGCGCATGTGGTTGCTCAACCGGTTCGACGCCGACACCGAGCAGGCCCGCGACCTCGGCGCCGCCGCCGTGGACAACATCCCGGTGGCGCTGCGCCTGCGCGGCCCGCTGGACGTCGCGGCGCTGTCGGCGGCGATCACCGATCTGGTGGCAAGGCACGAAGTGCTGCGGACTGTGTATCCGCAGACCACCGACGGGCCCGCGCAATCGGTGCGGCGGGTGCACGCGGTGTTCGACCTGTCGCCCGCCGAGGTGCCGCAGGAGCGGTTGGCCGCCGCGATCCGCCGGGCGGCGGCGCAAGGCTTCGACGTCGCCGAGGAGATCCCGGTACGGGTGCGCCTGCTGCGCTGCGGGCCCGAGGACCACACCCTCGTGCTCGTCGTCCACCACATCGCGGCCGACGGCTTCTCGCTCGGGCCGCTGATGCGCGACCTGGCCACCGCCTATGCCGCGCGGCGCGACGGCCGCGGCCCGCAGTGGGCCCCGCTGCCCGTGCAGTACGCCGACTACGCGCTGTGGCAGCAACGGGTACTCGGTTCGGAGGCCGACGCCGATTCCGTCGCGGCGCGTCAACTCGCCTTCTGGCGCGCCGAACTGGCCGGACTGCCCGCGCAACTGGATCTGCCCGCCGATCGGCCGCGTCCGGCCGCGCCCTCGTATCGGGGCGCCACCTACGAGTTCGCCGTCGACGCCGCACTGCGCTCCGGCGTCGATGCGCTCGCGGCGCGCGTGCGCGCGACGCCGTTCATGGTGCTGCACGCGGCGCTGGCCGCCCTGCTGGCCCGGCTGTCCGGCACCGCCGACATCGCCATCGGCACGCCCGTCGCAGGCCGGGGCGAGGCCGCGCTGGACGACCTGGTCGGCATGTTCGTCAACACCCTCGTGCTGCGCACCCGAGTGGACGCGGCCATCGGCTTCGCCGACCTGGTCGCCCACGCCGCCGACCGCGACCTGCGCGCCTTCGCCCATGCCGACATCCCGTTCGAGCAATTGGTGGAGGCGCTGAACCCGCCGCGTTCGGCCGCCAGGCATCCGCTGTTCCAGGTGGCGCTGTTCATGCAGAACATCGGGCCGATCGCGCTCACCATGCCCGGTCTCGACACCGAGCAGGTCGACTTCGACTCCGGTTTCGCGAAGTTCGACCTCCAGCTCACGGTCTCGGACGCCGCCGATGGCTACCGCGCCGAATTCACCTACGCCACCGATCTGTTCGACGCGCCGACGGTGCGGGAGTTCGCCGCGAAGTTCATCCGGCTGCTGAGCGCGGCCGTCGACGACCCGGACGCGCCGGTGGGTGACCTGCCGCTGCTGGACGCGGGCGAGCTCGACTACGTCACCGCGAGCTGGAACGCCAGCGGGCACAAGGTGCCCGATCGGTTCCTGCACGAGGGTTTCGACGCGCAGGCGCGCCGCACCCCGGATGCCGTCGCGGTGGTCGCCGACGACGAGCGGCTCACCTACGCCGAGCTGTCCGACCGCGCCGACCGGCTGGCCAGAATGCTCATCGGTATCGGCGTCGGGCCGGAAGCGCTGGTCGTGCTGGCCCTGCCGCGCTCGGTCGAACTGGTGGTCGCCATGTACGCGGTGGCGCGGGCGGGCGGCGCGTACGTTCCGGTGGACCCGGCGCACCCGGCCGAACGCATCGGCCACATCCTCGACATCGCGCGCCCGCACGCGGTACTGACCACCACTCGGTTCGCCTTGCCCGCGACGGCTGCCGCGCCGGTGTATCACCTCGACGAACTCGATCTCTCCGCCTACCCCTCCGGCAAGATCGGCGACCGCGAACGCCACGGCACATTGCACCCGCGCCACCCCGCCTACGTGATCTTCACCTCCGGGTCGACGGGCAAGCCGAAGGGTGTGGCGGTCACCCACCAGGCCATCGCCAACCAGCTGGCCTGGATGCACGCGGAGTACGGTCCGCGCGTCGGCGACGTCTACTTGCAGAAGACCGCGAGCACCTTCGACGTCTCGCTGTGGGGCTACTTCCTGCCGTTGCGGGCGGGCGCGACCGTGCTGCTGGCCGCACCGGACGGGCACCGCGATCCGCGCTATCTCGCCGAAACCGTCGCCCGCCACCGCGTCACGCTCACCGACTTCGTGCCATCGATGCTCGCGGTGTTCGCCGCGCACGCCGAGCCGGGCGAACTCGACTCGCTGCGCGACGTCTTCGTCATCGGCGAGGCGCTGTCGCCGGAGACGGTCACGGCGTTCCGGCGGGTGTGCGCCGCGGGCCTGCACAACCTCTACGGCCCCACCGAGGCGGCGGTGTCGATCACCAACCGCGAGGTCACCGAGGTGGATTCGCCGCAGGTGCCGATCGGCGAACCGGAATGGAATTCGCAGGTCTATGTGCTGGACGGCCGGTTGCGGCCCGCGCCGATCGGCGTGCAGGGCGAGTTGTACCTGGCGGGAGCGCAGCTGGCGCGTGGCTACCACGGCCGCGTCGACCTCACCGCCGACCGCTTCGTCGCCAACCCCTTCGGCGCGCCGGGCACGCGCATGTACCGCACCGGCGATCTGGTGCGCTGGAGCCGCGACGGCGAGTTGATCTATCTGGGACGCACCGATTTCCAGGTCAAATTCCGTGGCCAGCGCATCGAGCTCGCCGAGATCGAGGCCGCGCTGCTGGCGGCGGACGGGGTCGGCCAGGCGGCGGCGCGGCTGGTCACCGGACCGGCTGGCGAGTTCCTGGCCGGCTATGTGATCGCCGCGCCCGGCGCGACGCTCGATTCGGACGCGGTGAAATCCGCTGTGGCGCAACGCCTGCCGCACTACATGGTGCCGACCGCGGTGGTCGAGCTGGACGAGTTCCCCCGCAACACCAGCGGCAAGCTCGATCGCGCGGCGCTGCCTGCGCCGGTGCTCGCTGCCGAGCGCTTCCGTCCGCCGGTGAGCGCCGCGCAACGTCTGGTCGCCGCCGTGTTCGCGGAGGTGCTGGGGGTCGAGCGGGCCGGGCTGGACGACGACTTCTTCGCCCTCGGCGGCAGCTCGCTGGACGCCACGCGGGTCAGCGCACGCACCGGCGAGGCGGCGGGCGTGCGCGTGCCGGTGCGCGCGCTGTTCGACGCGCCAACGGTGGAAGGCTTCGCCGCCGCCGTCGAGCGGCTCGGTGACGCCGGGGCCGCGCGGCTTCCCCTGACGCGCCGCCAACGACCGGAGCGGGTGCCCCTCTCGCCCACGCAGCAGCGCCTGTGGTTCCTCAACCGCGTCGAAAGCCAGGACGGCGCCGACAGCGTCTACAACCTGCCGATCGTGCTGCGGCTGACCGGCCGACTCGACGTGACCGCGCTGGAGCGCGCCGTGCTCGACGTGCTGGACCGGCACGAGACGCTGCGCACCACCTACCCCGACACCGGCGACGGCCCGTGCCAGTCCGTACTCGACGCCGCCGACATCGGCCTGAGCCTGCACCCGGCGCCGATCGACCGCCGCGCGGCGGAGGACGCCGTGGCGAGCATCGTGCGCGCCGGCTTCGACGTGACCGCCGAGTTGCCGTGCCGGGTCGCGTTGCTCGCGGTGGACCGGGTGGACGAGGCGCGCGGCGTCACCGGCGACGAATACCTGCTGGTGTTCGTCGTGCACCACATCGCGGCCGACGCCATGTCGATGGTCCCGCTGGTCACCGATCTGGTTCGCGCCTACCGAGCGCGCCTGACCGGCGGACGACCGGACTGGGAACCGCTGCCGGTGCAGTACGCCGACTACAGCCTGTGGCACCGGGAGCTGCTGGGCGCCGAGGACGTTCCCGGCGACCTCGCCTGTCAGCAGTTGCGTTTCTGGCGCGACGTGCTGGACGGCGCGCCCGCGCAACTGCCCCTCCCGGCCGATCATCCGCGCCCCGCGATCCCCTCGCACGAGGGCGCTGCCGTCGATTTCGTCATCGAGCCCGAGCTGGCGGCGGGCTTGCGCGCGCTGGCCCGGCGCAGCGGCGCGACGCTGTTCATGACGCTGCACGCGGCCTTCGCCGCCACCCTGGCCCGGTTGAGCGGCAGCGCCGACATCGTGATCGGCTCGCCCGTCGGCGGACGCGGGGAGCGGGCGCTCGACGGCCTGGTCGGCATGTTCGTCAACACCCTCGCGCTGCGCACCCGCGTCGCCGCCGACGCCTCGTTCGCCGCGCTGCTGACCGAGGTGCGCGACGCTGACCTGGCCGCGTTCGCCAACGCCGACCTGCCGTTCGAGCGCCTGGTGGACGCCATGGCGGTGGACCGCTCCTCGGGCGCGCACCCGCTGTTCCAGGTGATGTTCAGCTTCGAGACCGCGACGCCGGCCTCGGGCGAAGCCGTCGAGGTGCCGTGGCTGTCGGTGCGGCCGGTCGAGATCCCCGATACCGGAGCGAAATTCGACCTGCACCTGATCGTGGCGGAACACGCGGATTCGGCGCGGCTGTCGGGTGTCGTGCGCTACGCGACCGATCTGTTCGACGCCGCGACGGCCGAGTCCTACGCCGAGCGCTTCCAGCGGATGCTCGCCGCCGTCGTGGCCGACGCCGGTGCGCGGATCGGTGACATCGAACTGCTGTCGGACGCCGAACGCGCTCGCGTACTGCGGGAATGGAACGACACCGCGCATCCTGTGCCCGAATCAGACACGCTCGCATCGTTGTTCGCCGACCAAGTCGCTCGCACACCGGACGCGCCCGCCATCACTTTCGAGGCGACGACCGCGCCCCAGCTGTCGCCCGATGACCCTGCCTCGACTACTCCCTCGGCCACGCTCACCTATGCCGAATTCGCCGGACGGGTCAACCGCCTGGCTCGGTGGCTCGTCGCGCAGGGTGTCGGGCCGGAATCGCTGGTCGCGCTGGGGATGCGCCGATCGGTCGACCTGGTGGTGGGGATGTACGCGGTCACCGTCGCCGGTGGGGGATACGTGCCGCTCGACCCCGACCACCCGGCCGAACGCACCGCCGACATTCTCGCCACCGCCGCGCCGGTGTGCGTGCTGACCGCCGGTGCGGACCTGAACTGCGGCCTGCCCGAGACGCGGATCGACCGGCTGGACCTGTCCGGCTACCAGGACACCCCGCTCACCGACGCCGACCGGCGCGCTCCGCTGCGCCCGGCCGACATCGCCTACGTGCTGTTCACCTCCGGCTCGACGGGCAAGCCGAAGGGCGTGGCGATGAGCCACCGCGGCATCGTGAACCGGTTGCGCTGGATGCAGTCCGCGTATGCCCCGCTCGGGCCGGGGGATGTGTTGTTGCAGAAGACGCCCGCCACCTTCGACGTGTCGGTGCCCGAGTTCTTCTGGCCGTTGCAGGTCGGCGCGCGCATGGTGCTGGCACGGCCGGACGGGCATCGCGACCCGGCGTACCTGGCGCGCGTCATCCGCGCCGAGGGCGTCACCGCGGCGCATTTCGTGCCGTCCATGCTGGCGGTCTTCGTCGCGGGCGACTTCGACGTGCCGTCGCTGCGCGAGGTGTTCTGCTCCGGCGAGGCGCTGCCCGTCGGCGTCGCCCAGCGGATGCGCGGAACCGGTGCGCGCGTGCACAACGGGTACGGCCCGACGGAGGCCGCGGTGGAGGTGACCTTCCACGAAGTGCGCGACACCGACTTCGAGACCGTGCCGATGGGTGTGCCGATCTGGAACACCAGAACCTATGTGCTCGACGCGCGGCTGCGGCCGGTGCCGACGGGTGTGCCGGGAGAGTTGTATCTCGCGGGCGTGCAACTGGCGCGCGGCTATCTGGGCCGCCCCGACCTCACCGCCGACCGGTTCGTCGCCGACCCGTTCGGCACGCCCGGCGAACGGATGTACCGCACCGGCGACCTGGTGCGGTGGACCGCGACGGGCGAGCTGGAGTTCCTGGGTCGCGGCGACTTCCAGGTCAAGATTCGCGGCCTGCGCGTCGAACTCGGCGAGATCGAGTCGGTGCTGCTCGCGACGCCCGGTGTCACGCAGGCCGTCGTCGTGGTACGCGACGATCGCGGCGTGGGCGAGCGCCTGGTCGCCTACGTGGTGACGGACGGACCGATCGATGTCGCGGCGGTGCGCGACGCGGTGGCCGAGCGGCTTCCCGGCTACCTGGTGCCGCAGGAGGTCGTGGTGCTGGACCGGTTCCCGGTGAACGCGTCCGGCAAGCTGGACCGATCGGCGCTGCCCGCGCCCGCGGTCGCCGCCGCGGTGTTCGACGCGCCGAGCGGGGAAGCGGAAAAGCTGGTCGCCGCGACGTTCTCGGCCCTGCTCGGCGTCGCCGAGGTGGGAGCCGACGACGATTTCTTCGCCCTCGGCGGCAACTCGCTCAGCGCCACCCAGCTCGCCGCCCGGCTGGGCAAAGCCACCGGCGCGGAGGTGGCGGTGCGCACGGTCTTCGACGCGCCGACGGTGCGGGCGCTGGCGCGGCGGATCACCGTCGACGCTCTCCCCGAGACCGGGCCTGTCGCGCTGCCGCCGCTCACCCGGCAGGAGCGCGGCGGGTCCATTCCGCTGTCGATCGCGCAGCAGCGCATGTGGTTCCTGAACCGGTTCGACACCACCAGCGGCGCGTACAACATCTCGTTCGCGCTGCGCCTGACCGGAGCGCTGAACGTGCCCGCCCTGGAGGCGGCGATCGCCGACGTGATCGCCCGGCACGAAACGCTGCGCACGATCTATCCCGAACACGACGGCGGCGCTACGCAGCTGGTGCTGCCAGCGGGCACGAAGCTGGTCGAACTGGTCGCACGGCCGGTGCCCGCGGCGCAGGTGCCCGAACTCGTCGCCGCCGCGGCGCGAGCCGGATTCGACGTGACCGCCGAGGTACCGTTGCGCGTCCGCCTGCTGCGCGTGGCGGACGAGGCGGCCGAGGGCGCACATCAAGTGCACGTCCTGCTGTTCGTCGTGCACCACATCGCCGCCGACGGGTGGTCGTTCGCCCCGCTCACCCGGGACTTGGCCAACGCGTACGTCGCGCGGTGCGCGGGCACGGCTCCGGCGCAGGGAACGCTGCCGGTGCAGTACGCCGACTTCGCGATCTGGCAGCGCGCCGCGCTCGGCTCCGCCGCCGACCCGGCCTCGGTGCTGGCAGGTCAGCTGGCCTACTGGACCGATCGGCTGGCCGGGCTGCCCGAAGTGCTGACGCTCCCGTCCGACCGGCCCCGCCCCGCGGTCGCCACCAACCGGGGCGGCGCGCTGACCGGACGGCTCGACGCCGCCCTGCACGAGCAGATCCAGGAACTCGCCGCCGCGCACCGCGCGACCCCGTTCATGGTGCTGCACACCGCGCTGGCCGTGCTGCTGAGCCGCTACGGCGCGGGCCGGGACGTCGTCATCGGCGCTCCGGTCGCCGGGCGCGGCGAGGAAGCGCTGGACGAGCTGGTCGGCATGTTCGTCAACACGCTGGTGCTGCGCACCGAGGTCGATCCGGACGCGACCCTTGCCGAGTCGCTGGAGTCGGTGCGCGCGGCCGACCTGGCCGCCTTCGACCACGCCGCGGTGCCGTTCGAGCAGTTGGTCGAGGTGGTGAACCCGGTCCGCTCGCAGGCACACGCTCCGCTGTATCAGGTCGCGCTGACCTTGCAGAACCAGACCGCGCCCGAGTTCCGGCTGCACCGGCTGGCCATCGCGGCGCTGGAGGTGGGCGCCGCGCCGATCCAGCTCGATCTGGACTGGACGCTGACCGACCGCTACACCCCCGACGGCGCGCCCGACGGCATCGACGTGCACCTGCACTACGCGCTCGACCTGTTCGACGAACCGACCGTCGCCGGGTTCATCGCCGCCTTCGAACGGGTGCTGCGCGCCATGATTCGCGACGCGCGCACCACGGTCGGAGCGGTCGAGTTGATGTCACTTGCCGAACGGGGCCTGCTGCTGTCGGACCGCAACGCCACCGCGCACCCGCTGCCCGCCGAGACGCTCGACGACCTGCTCACCGCCCGCGTCGCGGCCACGCCCGACCGCGTCGGCGTGCGCTACGAGAACGAAGCGGTGACCTACGCCGAATTCGCCTCCCGGGTGAACCGCATGGCCCGCAGGCTGATGCACGCCGGTGCCGGCCCGGAGGACATCATCGGGCTGGCCGCGGCGCGCTCGATCGACATGCTCGTGGCGATGTACGCGATCGTGCGCGCGGGCGCGGCGTATCTGCCGATCGATCCGGCGCATCCGGCCGAACGCCTGGCGCAGATCGTCGCGAGCGCGGCGCCGCGGCTGGTGCTGACCGCAGGCGGCGCGACGCTGCCCGCGCTCGACGGTGTGCCGGTGCTCGATCTCGCCGATCTCGACTCGGACGACCTCGACGACGGCCCGATAGCCGATGCCGAGCGTACGGCCGCGCTGCGCCCGGACAACACCGCCTACGTGTTGTTCACCTCCGGCTCAACCGGGCGGCCGAAGGGCGTCGCGGTCACCCACCGCGCGATCATGAACCAGTTGCGCTGGCTGGAATTCCGCTACCAGGTCACCGCGTCCGACCGCATCCTGCAACGGGCTCCGCTGACCTTCGATGTGTCGGTGTGGGAATGCTTCCTGCCGATCGCGGTCGGCGCGCCGCTGGTGATCGCAAGGCCCGGCGGGCACCTGGACCTGGCCTACTTCGCGGCTCTGCTGCGCGAACACCGGATCACCATCGCGGAGTACGTGCCCTCGGTGCTGGCCGCGCTGATCGGCGAGGGCATGGGCGACGCGCTGCGGTCGTTCCGGCACCTGCACTGCGGCGGCGAGGCGCTCACCCCGGACCTGCTCGCCGCGCTGCGCGGCAGCTTCGACGGCGCGGTGCACAACGCCTACGGCCCGACCGAGGCCGCGATCTCGGCGATCTACCACGAATTCACCAACGCCGACGCCGAATCCGGGCGTGACGTGGCCATCGGCCGCCCGTGCTGGAACACCAGGGCCTACGTGCTGGACGCCCGGCTGCGCCCGGTGCCGATCGGCGTCACGGGCGAGCTGTATCTCGCGGGCGACCAGCTGGCGCGCGGCTATCACGCCCGCCCCGGCCTGACGGCGGAGCGATTCGTCGCCGATCCGTTCGGCGTGCCAGGCCGCATGATGTACCGGACCGGCGACTTGGTGCGCTGGAACCGCGACGGCGATCTGGTGTATCTGGGCCGCAACGACTTCCAGGTCAAGCTGCGCGGCCAGCGGATCGAGCTGGGCGAGATCGAGGCCGTCCTCGCCGCCGCGACCGGCGTGACCAACGCGGCGGTGCTCGTCACCCGCGACGGCGGGGGACAGGAATGTCTGGTCGGCTACGTCACCGGCGCGGGCCTGACGCCCGAGGCGGTGCTCGACGCGGCGCGAGCCCAACTGCCCGCCTACATGGTGCCCGCCCACATCGTCGTGCTCGACGAGATGCCGTTGACCACGGTGGGCAAGCTCGATCGGTCGGCGCTGCCCGCCGTCGAACTCATCGGCGCGACAGGAGCGTTCCGCGCGCCACGGGAGGGGACCGAGGCGGTGCTCGCCACGCTGGTCGCCGACCTCACCGGGGCGGAGCGGATCGGCGCGGACGACGACTTCTTCGCCCGCGGCGGCAATTCGCTGCTGGCCATGCGGTTGGTCGCGCGGGTCAACGCGGCTTTCGGATGCGCGCTGACCGTGCGCGAGGTGTTCGAAGCGCCGACCGTCGCCGAACTCGCCCTGCGAGTGGCGGGATCGGAACGGGTGGACGTCGACCGGCCCGCGCTCGTCCCCCGCGAACGACCCGAGCGCATTCCGTTGTCACTGGCGCAGACCCGGATGTGGCTGCTGCACCGGCTGGACCCCGACTCGGCGGTCTACCACATCCCGATCACCATCCGGCTCACCGGCGCGTTGGACCTCGCGGCTTTGCGCGCGGCCGTGCGCGACGTGATCGAGCGGCACGAATCGCTGCGCACCGTCTTCCCCGCGGACGCCGACGGGCCCGCCCAGGTCGTTCGCAGCGGTGCGGACGTGCCCGAACTGCCATCGCACCCGATCGAGGTGACCGAGCCGACCCTGCGCGACGCGGTGCTCGCGGCGATCGGCCCGAGCTTCGACCTGCGCACCGGTATCCCCGTGCGCGCGAGCCTGTTCCGCGTCACGCCCGAAGACCATGTGCTGGCCGTGGTGGTGCACCACATCGCCGCCGACGGCGTCTCCACCGCGCCGCTGGCCCGCGACCTCATGACCGCCTACACCGCGCGCGTCGCGGGGGAGGCGCCGTCGTGGCCGCCGCTGCCCGTGCAATACCCCGACTTCACTCTCTGGCAGCGCGCGGCGCTCGGCTCCGCCGACGATCCGGACTCGCCGCTGTCGCGCCAGATCGCCTACTGGCGGGCCGAACTCGACGGACTCGCCCCCGTGCTGGAACTGCCCGCCGACCGTCCACGCCCGGCGGTGGCCTCGGGGCGCGGCGCCACCGTCGAATTCGCGATCCCCGCCGACCTCACCGGCGCGATCGCCGGACTCGCCCGGCGGCACGGCGTCTCGACGTTCATGGTGCTGCACGCCGCCTACGCCGCCCTGCTCGCCCGGCTCACCGGAATCGGCGACGTCGCCATCGGCACGCCCGTCGCCGGCCGGAGCGAAGCAGCGCTGGACGACTTGGTCGGCATGTTCGTCAACACCCTGGTGCTGCGCACGCCGATCGCGGCGGACGCGTCGTTCGCCGCGTTGCTCGGCCGGGTGCGCGAGATCGACGTGCGGGCCTTCGCCCACGCCGACCTGCCGTTCGAGCGCCTGGTCGAGGAGCTGAACCCGGTTCGCTCACAAGCGCATTCGCCGCTGGTGCAGACGCTGCTCACCTTCGAGCAGCACGACGACACCGTGCTGCGCCTGCCCGGTCTCACGGTGTCGGCCTATCCGCTGGACAACCGCGTCGCGCAGTTCGACCTGGCGGTGGAACTGACCGAACACCGCGTCGAGACCGGCTACGCGCTGCGCGGCGTGCTGCGATACGCCACGGACCTGTTCGACCCCGCCACCGTCGAGACGTTCGGCGCTCGCTTCACGCGCGTGCTTCGTGCCGCGGTGGCCGACCCCTCGGTGCGCGTCGGCGACCTCGACCTCATGGACGACGCCGAACGGGCCCTCGTGCTCGACCGCTGGAACGACACCGCCGTCCCCGTCGACCCGGCCGCCACGCTGATCTCGCTGTTCGAGGCCCAGGTGGCCAGGACTCCGGACGCGCCCGCGGTGACGGTGGAGGGGCGCACCCTGTCCTACGCCGAGTTCGCCGCGCGGGCGCGGCGGCTGGCGCGCTGGCTGGCCGCCCAGGGCGTCGGCCCCGGCACACCGGTGGCGCTCGGCATGCGACGGTCGCTGGACCTGGTAGTCGGCGTCTACGCGGTGACCATCGCGGGCGGCGCGTACGTCCCGCTCGACCCCGACCATCCGGCCGAGCGGCTGGAGTACGTGCTGTCCACCGCGCGGCCGGTGTGCGTGCTCACCTCGGGCCTCGACCTGGACGCGGGCGCGGCACGGCAGGTCCGCGTCGACCGGCTCGACCTGTCGCGCTACTCCGCCGACCCGCTCACCGCCACCGACCGGCTCGGTGCTCCCGCCCCCGGCCACACCGCGTATGTGATCTTCACCTCAGGATCGACCGGCCGTCCGAAGGGCGTGGCCGTCACCCACGCGGCGATCGTGAATCGCCTCACCTGGATGCAGTCGGCCTATCCGCTGGCCGCGGACGACGTGGTGCTGCAGAAGACCCCGGCCACCTTCGATGTTTCGGTCTGGGAATTTTTCTGGCCCTTGGCTTTCGGCGCGCGCTTGGTGGTCGCCCGTCCAGATGGGCATCGCGACCCCGCGTATCTGGCGCGGCTGATCATCGAGCAGCGCGTGACGATCGCGCACTTCGTACCCGCCATGCTGGGCGTTTTCCTGGCGGATCCGCGCACGGAAAAGTGCACTACGCTGCGCAACGTCTTCGCATCGGGCGAGGCATTGCCCGCGGTTGCCGCGCAGCGGGCGCGAGAGGTGATCGGAGCGCGGGTGCACAACCTGTACGGCCCCACCGAGGCCGCCGTCGACGTCACCTATCACGAGGTGACCGATCAGGACGTGGTGTCCGTGCCGATCGGCAGACCGGTGGCCAACACCCGCCTCCTGGTGCTGGACGCCCGGATGCGGCCGGTGCCCGTCGGCGTCGCGGGGGAGCTGTACCTCGCGGGCGCGCAACTGGCCCAGGGTTACGTGGCGCGCCCGGAGCTGACGGCCGACCGGTTCGTGGCCGACCCGTACGGACCCGCCGGTGCGCGGATGTACCGCACAGGTGATCTCGTCCGCTGGACCGCCGAGGGCGAGCTGGAATACCTTGGTCGTACGGACTTCCAGGTGAAGCTGCGCGGCCTGCGGATCGAGCCGGGCGAGGTGGAGTCGGCGCTGCTGGCGCTGGACGCGGTGGCGCAGGCGGTGGTGCTGGTCCGTTCCGACGAACGGCTGGGTGATCGACTCGTGGCCTACCTGGTGGCCTCCGGCCGCCACACGATCGACACCGATGACGTGCGCGCCGCGCTGAGCGCCGTGTTGCCCGCGTACCTGGTGCCGAGCTCGTTCGTCGTGCTCGAGCGGCTCCCGGTCAACGCATCGGGCAAGCTGGACCGCTCGGCGCTGCCCGCGCCGCAGGTCGCCACCGCCGGTTACCGGGCTCCGGTCACCCGCGCCGAGGCCACCGTCGCGCGGATCGTCGCGGCGCTGCTCGGCGTCGAGCGGGTCGGGGCGGACGACGACTTCTTCGCCCTCGGCGGTAACTCGCTGATCGCGACCCAGGTCGCCGCCCGGCTCGGCGCGGAGCTGGACGCCGAGATCCCGGTGCGCCTGCTGTTCGAGGCGCCGACGGTGACCGCGCTGGCCGCGCGGACCGGACGGCTCGCGGGGACCGGCGGCAAGCCCGCCCTCGCGCCGCGGCCGCGCCCGGAGCGCATACCGCTGTCGCCCGCGCAGCAGCGCATGTGGTTCCTGAACCGCTTCGATCCCGCCGAGACCGTGCACAACATCGCGGTGGTGGTGCGACTGACCGGCTACCTCGACCCCGGCACCCTGGCCGCCGCCGTCGGCGACGTGGTCGCCAGGCACGAAACGCTGCGCACCGTCTATCCCGACTACGAAGGCATCGGCTACCAGCGCATTCTCGACGTCGACGAGGCGCCAGCGATCCAGGCGCTGGAGGCGGAGGGCGCGCTGCGGGAGTTCGTGGCCGCCCCGTTCGACCTGACCGCCGAGGTGCCGCTGCGCATCGGCCTGGTCACCCGGTCCGACAGCGATCACCTGCTGGCGCTGGTGGTGCACCACATCGCGGCCGACGGCTTCTCGATGGGCCCGCTGGCCCGCGATCTCGCCGCCGCCTACGCGGCCCGCGCGACCCGAACCGCCCCGGACTGGACCGAACTCGGCCTGCACTACGCCGACTACGCGCTCTGGCAGCGCGAGGTGCTCGGCGCCGAGGACGACCCCGGTTCGGTGGCCGCGCGCCAGCTGGCGTACTGGCGGGAGACGCTGCGCGCCCTGCCCGCCCAGCTCGACCTGCCCGCCGACCGGCCCCGTCCCGCCGTCGCCTCGCACGCCGCGGCGAGCACGACCGTGGCGCTCCCGCCGGAAATCGGTGCCGGCATCGCCGACCTGGCCGCGCGTTACGAGGCCACACCGTTCATGGTCGTGCACGCCGCGCTGGCCACCCTGCTGGCCAGGCTGTCCGGCACGGCCGACATCGCGATCGGCGCACCCGTCGCGGGCCGAGGCGAGGCCGGACTCGACGACCTCATCGGCATGTTCGTCAACACGCTGGTGCTGCGCACCGAGGTCCCCGGCTCGGACACCTTCGCCGCTGTGCTGGGCCGGGTGCGCGAGCGCGACCTGGACGCCTTCGCCAACGCCGACGTGCCGTTCGAGCGCTTGGTCGAGGCGCTCGACCCGCCGCGCTCGCAGGCCAGGCACCCGCTGTTCCAGATCGCGCTGTTCTTCCAGAACCTCGCGCCGGTCACCCTGGACATGGCCGGCGTCACCGTGACGGAGCACGACTTCGACTACGAGACCACGCCGTTCGATCTTCAGCTCACCGTCAGCGGTGACGCGCTGCGCTTCACCTACGCCACCGACCTGTTCGACGCCGCCACCGTGGCGACCTTCGGCGCGCGCTTCACCCGCCTGCTGGCCGCGGTCGCCGCCGACCCGGAACAGGTGGTCGGCGACATCGATCTGTTCGACGCGGGCGAACTGCGTCGCGTGGTCACCGAGTGGAACGATTCCGCGCACACCGCGCTGGCCGACGAACTGCTGCTCGACGAGTTCGAGGCGCAGGCCGCCGCGACGCCGGACGACCCGGCGCTGGTGTTCGTGCCCGACGGCGCGTCGCCTGCGGCCACCGTGACCTACGGCGAGCTGGACCGGCGCGCCAACCGGTTGGCCCGCCACCTGATCGCGGCGGGCGTCGGCCCGGAAGCGCTGGTGGCACTGGCGATCCGGCGCGCACCGGAGTTGGTGATCGCGATGTACGCGGTGCTCAAGGCGGGCGGCGCGTACGTGCCGATCGACCCGGATCACCCCGCGCGGCGCATCGCCCACATCCTCGGTACCGCCATGCCCGCGGTGGTGCTCACCACGACCGCCGACCGGATCGATACCGGCGAATCCGTCGCCACCGTCCTGGTCGACGCCGTCGCCCTGGACCGCTACTCCGACGACCCGATCACCGCCGACGAGCGTCGCGGGCCGATCCACCCGGGCAGCCCGGCGTACGTGATCTTCACCAGCGGATCGACCGGGAAACCCAAGGGCGTCAGCGTGTCGCACGCCGCGATCGTCAACCAGATGACCTGGATGCAGTCGCGGTACGCGCTCACCGCCGACGATGTGTACTTGCAGAAGACGGCGACCACGTTCGACGTGTCGCTGTGGGGGTACTTCCTGCCGCTGCGCGTCGGCGCGACGCTCGTACTGGCCGCTCCCGACGGCCACCGCGACCCGGCCTACCTCACCTCGGTGATCGATGAAAGACAAGTCACCGTCACCGATTTCGTGCCGTCGATGCTGAGCGTCTTCGCCGGATACGTCGCCTCCACCGGGCGCGGCGCCGCGCTCGCGTCGTTGCGCACGGTGTTCCTGATCGGCGAGGCGCTGCCCGCCGAGACCGTGCGGGCGTTCGGCGCGGTGAGCGCCGCACGGCTGCACAACCTGTACGGCCCCACCGAAGCGGCGGTCAGCATCACCCACCGCGAGGTCACGGGCGAGCGCGACCGCACCGCCGTGCCGATCGGCAATCCGGAATGGAACAGCCGGGTCTACGTGCTGGATTCGCGGTTGCGCCCGACGCTGCCCGGCGTCGCGGGGGAGCTGTATCTCGCGGGTGTGCAGCTCGCGCGCGGCTACCACGGCAGGCCGGACCTCACCGCCGACCGGTTCGTGGCCAACCCGTTCGGCGCGCCGGGGCAGCGGATGTACCGGACCGGCGACCTGGTGCGCTGGCAGACCCGGGGAGACGCCGCCGAATTGGTGTACCTGGGCCGCACCGATTTCCAGGTGAAGTTCCGCGGTCAGCGGGTCGAACTCGGCGAGATCGAGGCCGCGCTCGCGGCCGCGCCAGGGGTGGCGCAGGCGGCGGCCAGGGTGGTCACCACCGTCACCGGCGACGACCACCTGGTCGGTTACGTCACCGCCGAGCCGGGCACGGAGTTGTCGGACGCCGAGGTGCTGCGCGCCGCCGCGCGCACGCTGCCGTCGTACATGCTGCCCTCGGCATTGGTCACGCTGGACGCCTTCCCGCTCAACGCCTCCGGCAAGCTGGACCGGAAAGCGTTGCCGGACCCCGTCTTCGACCGAGCCGCCTATCTCGCGCCCGTCACCCTGGCCGAACGGCTGGTGGCCGAGGCATTCGAAACGGTGCTCGGCGCGGGGCCGATCGGCGTGGACGACCACTTCTTCGCCCTGGGCGGCAACTCGCTCAGCGCCACCAGGGTCGCGGCCAGGCTGGCCGACCGGCTCGGTCGCCGCGTCCCGGTGCGGCTGCTGTTCGACGCGCCGACGGTAGGGACGCTGGCCGCACTGCTCGGCGCGCAGGCCGCCGCGACCGAACATGCGGTGCCCTTGGTGGCCGGTTCGCGGCCGGACCGGATTCCGCTCGCGCCGGTCCAGCGCGGCATGTGGTTCCTCAACCGGCTCGATCCGGCGTCCGCCGCGCACAACATCCCGGTCGCGCTGCGCATCGAAGGGGAACTGAACGCCGACGCCATGATCGGCGCGTTCGCCGACGTCGTGGCCAGGCACGAGACCTTGCGCACCGTGTACCCGGCCGACGCGACCGGCGCGGGTCACCAGGTGATCCTGCCCGCGGACGCCGCCGCGGTGCGCTTGACGGTCGAAGCGCTGGACGGTCGCGCCGCCGACGACCGGATCGCCGAATTCCTCGACGCGGGTTTCGATGTCACCGCCGCCGTTCCGGTGCGCGCGACACTGCTGCGGGAACACGCCACCAGTCACGTACTGGTCGCGGTGGTGCACCACATCGCCGCCGACGGTTACTCCATGCGCCCGCTGCTGCGCGATCTGCTGACGGCCTACCTCTCCCGCGTGCTCGGCACGGAACCGGTCTGGCCCACCCTCACCGCCCAGTACGCCGACTACGCCCTGTGGCAAGCCGCCGAGCTGGAAACCGCTGCCGCGCCGCAGCTCTCGTATTGGGCCGAGACACTGCGCGACCTGCCCGGCGAGCTCGACCTGCCCACCGACCGTCCGCGTCCGGCGGTCGCGAGCAAGCGCGGCGCGAACGTGCGGGCCAGGATCGGCGGCGGCGTCGCGGGGCGGGTGCGCGAGCTGGCGCTGCGCCACGAGGCGACGCCGTTCATGGTGGTGCACGCCGCCATCGCCGTCCTGCTGTCGCGGCTGTCCGGCTCCGGCGACGTCCCGATCGGCACACCGGTGGCCGGGCGGGGCGCCGCGGCGCTGGACGACCTGGTCGGCATGTTCGTCAACACCGTGGTGCTGCGCGCCGACGTGCGCGCCGACGAGTCCTTCAGCGAGCTGCTCACCCGGATCAAGTCCGTCGACCTCGCGGCGTTCGAACACGCGAGCGTGCCGTTCGACCGGGTGGTGGACGAACTCGGGGTCGAGCGTTCCCCGGCTCGGCATCCGCTGTTCACCGTGGCGCTGAGCTACCTGAACGCGGCCGCGGACGCCTTCACGGTGCCCGGCCTCGAATTCTCCCCCGTCGAATTCGACGAGCCGGTGGCCCGTTTCGACCTGCAATTCACCGTGTCCGCCCAGCCGGACGCCGACGGCCACCTCGCGGTCGAACTCGATTACGCCACCGACCTGTTCGACGGCGCCACCGCACGCGCTTTGCTGCGCCGCTTCGGCAGGCTGCTCGGCGCGCTCACGGCCCGTCCGGACGCGCCGATCGCCGCCGCCGACCTGCTCGCGCCCGCCGAACGCGCCGACCTGCTCGGCCGCGCGGGCGACGCGCCGGTGCCACCGCGCACCCTGGCCGACCTGCTCGCCGCCGCGGTCGCGATCGACCCCGACGCGGTCGCGCTGGTCGCGGGCGAGCGGCAGCTGACCTACCGGATGCTGGACGAGCAGTCGTCGCGGCTGGCGCGCATGCTCGTCGGTCACGGACTCGGGGCCGAGGACGTGGTGGCCGTCGCGGTGCCGCGCTCGATCACCTCCGTGCTCGCGGTGTGGGCGGTGGCCAAGACGGGCGCCGCCTTCGTCCCGGTCGACCCGACCTATCCGGCCGAACGGATCGCGCACATGCTGACCGACTCCGGCGCCGCGCTCGGCCTCACGATCGCCACCTGCCGCGCGGCGCTGCCCGATGACGTCGACTGGCTGGTGCTCGACGCCCCGTCCACCGCCGCGCGGATGCGCCGCAACAGCGGAGCGCCGATCACCGCCGCCGAACAGGTCCGTCCCGTGCGATGCGCGAACCCGGCCTGGATGATCTACACCTCCGGCTCGACCGGAACGCCCAAAGGCGTGGTCGCCACGCACACCGGCCTCGCCGGAGTCGCCATCGCCCAGCGGGACCGGTACCTGGTCACCGCGGACGCGCGCGTGCTGCACGTGGCCTCGCCCAGCTTCGACGCGTCCATGCTGGAACTGCTGCTGGCCGTGTCCGCGGGGGCCGCGCTGGTGATCGCGCCACCCGGTGTCTACGGCGGAGCGGAACTCACCGCGCTGATCCGCGACCAGCGGGTGACGCACGCGTTCCTCACCCCGGCCGTCCTGCCCACGCTCGACCCGGCCGAGCTGGACTGCCTGCGGCAGCTCACGGTCGGCGGCGAGTCCTACGGCCAGGACACGGTGCGCCGCTGGGCGCCAGGCCGGTCGTTCCACAACACCTACGGCCCGACCGAGACCACCGTCATCGCGACGATCAGCGCGGCGCTGCGGCCCGGCGATCCGCTCGATCTGGGCGCCCCGATCCACGGCATGTCCGCGGTGGTGCTCGACGGCGGGTTGCGACCCGTTCCCATCGGCGTCACCGGCGAGCTGTACCTGCGCGGTCCAGGCCTGGCCCGGGGATACCATGCGCGACCAGGGCTTTCCGCGTCCCGGTTCGTCGCCGATCCCTATGGGCCCGAAGGTGGGCGGCTGTATCGCACCGGAGATCTGGTGCGGTGGACCGGTTCCGGCGCACTGCGCTATGTGGGACGATCCGACCATCAGGTGAAGGTGCGCGGCCTGCGCGTCGAACTCGGTGAGATCGACGCCGTGCTCGCGGCGCACGAGACGGTGCGCGCGGCCGTCACCGTCGGCCATACCGAGACTTCCGGCGCGGTGTCGCTGGTCGCCTACGTGGTGCCTGCGGCGGGTCGCACGATCGACATCGCCGACTTGCTGGCGCATGCCGCGCGGTCGCTCGCCGGGTACATGGTGCCGAGCAGCGTGCTCGTGCTCGATGAGCTGCCCTTGACCCCGGTCGGCAAGCTGGATCGGAAAGCCCTGCCGCGACCCGAGTTCCGCGCCGCCGAGTTCCGCGCGCCCCGCACCGCGACCGAGCGGGCGGTGGCGCGGACGATCGCCGAGGTGCTCGGGCTCGACGGCGGCGTCGGCCTGGACGACGACTTCTTCGCCCGCGGCGGCAATTCGCTGACCGCGACCCAGCTGGCCGCCCGGCTCGGTGACCGGCTCTCGGTCGCCGTCGGGGTCCGCGCGGTGTTCGAGCACTCGACGGTCGAAGCGCTGGCCCGCGCGCTGGACGACGCCTCGGGCACCTCCGCGCGTGCCGCGCTCACCCGGCGCGCGGTGACCGGTCCGATGCCGCTGTCGCTCGCCCAGCAGCGCATGTGGTTCCTCAACCGCCTCGATCGGCAGTCCACCGCCTACAACATCCCGCTGGCGGTGCGGTTGACCGGCGAGCTGGACGTGGCGGCGCTGAACGCGGCGATCGGCGATGTGGTCGCCCGCCACGACGTGCTGCGCACCGTGTATCCGCTGCACGCGTCCGGGCCGGTGCAGGTCGTCTTGCCCGTCGCGGACAGCACGCCCGTGCTCGCGCCGATCGCCGTGCAGGCCGACGACCTGGCCGCGGCGGTGGCCGATTTCGTCGGCGGCGGCTTCGACGTCACCGAGACCGTCCCGGTCCGCGCCCGGTTGTTCGCTCCGGTCGACGGCGACGCGGCGGGGACCGAGCACGTGCTCGTGGTGGTGGTGCATCACATCGCCGCGGACGGCTCGTCGCTGGCGCCGCTGGCGCGCGACGTCATGGCCGCCTACGCCGCGCGCAAACGCGGCGTCGCGCCGGACTGGTCACCGCTTCCGGTGCGGTACACCGATTTCAGCGCGTGGCAGCGCGACATGCTGGGCGCGGAGGACGATCCCGATTCGCCGCTGGCACGGCAGATCGGGTTCTGGACCGAGACGCTGGCCGAGCTGCCCGCGCAACTGAGTCTGCCCGCCGATCGGCCGCGCCCGGCCGTCGTCTCCACGCGCGGCAGGCACGTCGATTTCGCGATCGCTCCCGAGGTGCACGCGCGGCTGGCCGATCTCGGCCGGGCCTGCGGCGCGACGCTGTTCATGGTGCTGCACGCGGCGTTCACGGTGCTGCTCGCTCGCCTGTCGGGCACCTCGGACATCGCGGTGGGTACTCCGGTGGCCGGACGCGGTGCGCCCGAACTCGACGACGTGGTCGGCATGTTCGTCAACACGCTGGTGCTGCGCGCCAGGGTGGACGCGGGCGAGGACTTCACCGGCCTGCTCGCTCGCGTGCGGGCCGCCGACGTCGCGGCCTTCGCGCACGCCGACGTGCCGTTCGAGCGTCTGGTCGAGGTGCTCAACCCGGAGCGCTCCACCGCCCGCCACCCGCTGTTCCAGGTCGGCTTCTCCTTCCACAACCAGGCGGAGGCCGACTTCTCCCTGGACGGATTGACGGCCACCGCGGCCGATTTCGACTCCGAGGTCGCTCAGTTCGACCTGCACCTGATCGTCACCGATCGCTACGGCCCCGACGGGGCCCCGGCAGGCATGGCGGCGTCGATCACTTACGCCACCGCCCTGTTCGACGAGTCCACGGTGGCCGGTTTCGCCACTCGCCTGCAACGACTGCTGGACGCGGTCTGCGCGGACCCACGGCTGCCGGTCGGCGATCTCACGCTGCTCGACCCGGCGGAGACCGAGCGCGTGCTGGTCACCTGGAACCGGGCCGAGCTCGCCTTCGCCCCGGCCACGCTGGTCGCCGCGTTCGAGGAGCGGGCGGCCCGGTCGCCGGATGCCATCGCGATCGTCGACGACGACGCGACGGTCACCTACCAGGAGTTCGGCGCGCGAGTCAATCGCCTGGCCCGCGTCCTCATCGGGCGCGGCATCGGCCCGGAGAAGCTGGTGGCGCTGGCCATTCCGCGCAGCGTAGACCTGCTCGTCGCGATGTACGCGGTGGTGACGGCAGGCGGCGCGTACGTGCCGCTCGATCCGGCGCATCCGCTGGAACGCACCGCGAGCGTGCTGGCCGCCGCAGCGCCGCAGCTGGTGCTGACCTCGGCGCGGGTGCCGATGCTGCCCACGACGGCGTCGGAACACAGTGTGGTGCTGGATATCTCGACCGTCGCGGGCGCCGTCTCCGACGGTCCGGTGCGCGACGACGAACGGATCGCCGCGCTGTCGCCCGCGAACACCGCCTACGTCATCTTCACCTCCGGTTCGACCGGCGCGCCGAAGGGCGTCGCGGTGCCGCACGCGGCGGTCGCGCACCAGCTGGACTGGATGCAGTCGGAGTACGGGCTCGGCCATGACGACGCGGTGCTGGTGCTGACCTCGGCCGCGTTCGACCTGTCGGTGTGGGAGTACTGGTGGGCGCCGCGCACCGGCGCCCGGCTCGTGCTCGCGCCCCAGGAGGCGCAGCGCGACCCGGCGGGGCTGCTCGATCTGGTGCGCCGCGCTTCGGTGACGACGCTGACGCTGGTGCCGTCGCTGCTGGCGCTGCTGGCCGAAGCGTCCGGTGAGCGCCGCCTGCCGCGTTCGCTGCGCCGACTGCTGGTCATCGGCGAGGCGTTGCCCGCCGCGACCCTGCGGCGGGCCGAGGCGCTCACCACGGCCAGGATCGACAATCTCTACGGTCCCACCGAAGCCGCGGTATCGGTGACCCGGTTCCGTACCGCCGCCGGCGTCCGGCAAGCGCTGGTGCCCATCGGCACACCGCAATCCGGCAACCGGGTCTACGTCCTCGACGACCGGCTGCACCCGGTGCCCGCCGGGGTGACCGGCGAGCTGTATCTCGGCGGAGCGCAGCTGGCCCGCGGCTACCACGGCGGCGCCGCGCTCACCGCGGAGCGGTTCGTGGCCGACCCGTTCGGCCCCCCGGGCGCCCGCCTGTATCGCACCGGCGACATGGTGCGCTGGTCCGCCGACGGCAACCTCGAGTACGTGGAGCGGCGCGATTTCCAGGTGAAGATCCGGGGCTACCGCATCGAACTCGCCGAGATCGAGCACGCCATGCGCTCGCTGCCCGAGATCGGCGCCGCGATCGTCGTCGCCTACGACACCGACGGCGAGAACGGCATCCTCGCTGGCTATTTCACCGCCGCCGAGCGGCTCGAGCCGGGCGCGGTGCGGGCCGCGCTGGCCGATGTCCTGCCCAGCTACATGGTCCCCGCCGCGCTGCGGCAGATGGAGACGTTGCCGCTCACCGCGAACGGCAAGGTCGATCGCGCCGCCCTGCCACGGCCCGAAACGCACGCGCGGGAATTCCGCGCCCCCGGTACCGACTTGGAGCGTGCCGTGTGCGCGGGCTTCGCCGAGGTACTCGCCGCCGAGCGGGTCGGCTTGGACGACAACTTCTTCGAGCGCGGCGGCAACTCACTGCTGGCCACCCGCCTGGCCGCCCGGCTGAGCGGGGCGCTCGGCGAGCAGATCCCGGTGCTGTGGCTGTTCGCCGCGCCGACGCCCGCCCGGCTGATCGCCCAGCTGGAGCAGCACCGGTCCGGTCGCGGCCGGGTGGACGCGGCCGCCGCGTTCGACGTCGTGCTTCCGCTGCGGACCGGCGGCGCGCGGGAGCCGCTGTTCTGCATCCACCCGGCAGGCGGTGTCGCGTGGTCGTTCGCGGGTCTCGCGGCGCACCTGGAACAGGACCGGGACGTGTACGGCATCCAGTCGCCGGTGCTGAACTCGGCGGCGGCGCTGCCGGAGTCCATCGACGACTGGGCGAGCCGCTACGTGCGCGAGATCCGCGCCGTGCAGCCCGAAGGGCCGTATCACCTGCTCGGCTGGTCGCTCGGCGGCGTACTCGCGCACGCGGTCGCGGTGCAGCTGCAAGAGCAGGGCCAGCGGGTCGCGGTGCTGGCCATGATGGACAGCTCGTTGCGGGTCGCCGCGGACGCGGCGGCGGCGCTGCCGGTCGCCGACCTGCTCGGCGGGTTGCTCGGCGAAGCGGCCGACGACGAGGACGCCGACCTCGACCTGCCCCGTCTGGCCCGCAGAATCGCCGACCTACCCGAGCCGTTCGCCTCCTTCGGCGCCGACCGCCTCGACCGCGTGCTCGGCGCGGGCGCGGGGTCGCTCGAGCTGATCCGGCGCTACCGCCCCCGCCCCTACAAGGGCAACCTCGTGTACTTCACCGCCGCGCTGGACGACCCCACCGGCGCGGCGGGCGCGGCGAGCTGGGCGGACGCCGTGGACGGCACCGTGCACAACCACGCGGTGCACGCCTCGCACTGGCGGATGACCTCGGAATCCGCGCTGGCTCGCATCGGCCACGTCCTCACCACGGCGCTGGCCGACACCGACCGCCCCTAGCCCCCATGAACCGACTCAGGAAGGAAATCCGAAATGACCAACCCGTTCGACGACGACAACGCCAAGTTCTACGTCCTGATCAACCAGGAGGGCGAACACTCGCTCTGGCCGGTCTTCGCCGCCGTCCCCGGCGGCTGGTCCATCGCCTACGGCGCCGCCAACCGCAAGTCCTGCCTGGAGTACGTCGAGACGCACTGGGTGGACATGCGTCCCAAGTCGCTCATCGAGGCCATGTCCAGCGAGGGGAAATGACCACCTGAATGCGCGGGGCGCGCCGGTCCACATCCCCCCTGCCGACCGGTGCGCCCCGCCTCGTCTCCGCGGACTCAGACCTCGGCGCGCGCCGCGTCGATCACCGCGTGCGCGTGCTGCCGCCATTCCGCGACGGCTTTGGTGCGCAGGCCGCCGAGCGCCGAGTCGAACTGTCTGGCGCGCTTGGTGACCGTGAGCCCGACGTAGGTGTGCGCGTTCGTGATGGCGCCGGTGGCCACCGCGCACGCCTCCTCGACCTCGCCCGAGGCCAGCAGCGCCGTGGCGTGCTCGAAGCGCACCAAGGCCGGTTCCATGGTCTCCGACGGGTCGTACAGCGCCATCGCGCGGGCGGCCGCCACGGCGGTCTCCTCGGCGCGACCGAGACGGGAATATCCGATCGCCTGATAAAAAGCGAGTTTCTCCGGGCGGAAAGAAAAGATACCGACCGAAAGGTCTTCTGTGCCGACGTCTTCCAACGCCGACGCCGATCGGGTTATACACCGTGCGAATTCATCGGCGTGACCGAGACTGGCGTGCGCACGCGCCGCCATTCCCCACAACCACGCGGCGGCCGGGCCGTAGGACGGATTTTCTTGCAAGCGCCCGTCGAGTAACTGCAAAACTTCCTTCGGTTTATCGCTATACGTCGGCAAATACGCGAGCCCGGCCAGGGCGATGTCCTCCGAATAGCGGTCGCCGATGTCCTGCGCGGCGTGGATGGCGGTGGCGTACCACATGCGGGCCTGACCGAAGTGGCCCTCGTTGAACAGGATCTCGCCGACCACGTTCGCCAGCCGCCCCGCCGTGCGCACCAGCCGCACCTGATGATGGGTCGGCTGCCGTTCGCCGAGACAGCCACGCACCAAACGGAATTGCTCCAGCCCCGTCTGCAACAGCTCGTGCGGCGGGACCTGGACCACCCGCGTGCCCAGGACCTCGGCCGACTGCTCCAGGAATGCCAGCCGCCGCTCGCTGATCGACCCAGCGTCGAGGGTAGCCAGCATCCGTTCGGGTTCACTCGCCACCAGGTCCGCCGCCTGGCCTGCCAGGCCCGCGCCGATGCAGGCCAGCAGTTCTCGCCTTCTCACGTCGTCTTCCTCGACTTCCTTGTCGAGCCCGATTTCCCTACCGAGCTTGGTGTGCCTTTCGGGCGCCGAATCGGCGCTTTCGTAGTCGGGGGCCGTCTCCTGGCGCGTGGTGATCGCGCGTTCGAATCGTTCGGCGACGACGGAATCGACGCCCGACAGGACCCTGTCCAGGAGACGCTGGCTAGCGGCGTGCATCCGGGTTGTTCGGCCGTTCTCCCACAGGACCACGGTGCGCGGTGTGACGCCCACCAGACGCGCGAATTCGTAACGGCTTCGCTTCATCGCCGTGCGAAGCGCATGTACAGCTTCGCCCGTCCAGTCGACCTCCACCATAGGTCTCTCTTCCTCGCTCCAGGCCGCTACAAACGGAAAGTACTCGCAATTACCGCATTCGGGTCTGTTATCTACCGAATCGCAACGCGCACTGTTGAATCGCACCCGGCATCGGGGGTCCGCCCAAACCCTGTCGAGGGCGCCCGTTGCCCGGAGCCCGGCGCACGGTCCCGACACGGCCCGATCCATCCGTGTCGAGCGCGGCTCCGGCGGCGCCTTCCCGATGCCGGGTGCACTGCGCTGATGGAGGTTGACGATGGACGTTTTGCACTCGGATGTCCGAGAGCTGTGGCTGATCCAGGGCCGCGACTGCACGCAGGAGCCGCTGGGCCTGACCTATGACCGCGCGCGTTTCCTGTGCGCCGTCCACGCCGGGCACGGTGCCCAGTGCAGGCAGTACCTATCCGCGTCGGCCTTCTGTTCCCGTCAGGCCGCAGACCAGTGAGCGGTCGTGAATCCGCTGCTGAGCATGCTCGGCGTGTGCACCTTGCTGGTGGCCGCGATCCTCGGCGTCGGCTCCTGCCTGCCGGACGGCGGCGCCGAGGACGCGCACCGGCCGCCCGATGAGCCGTTCACCGTCGAACAGGCGCACCGGGTGATGCAGGGCCACCGGCCGTGCCGCGCCGACGTCTGCCCGCGCAAGCGGGCCGCCTTCCGCGCCCTGGTCGCCTCCGGCCGCGTCGTCCCGGACAACCGGGCCGACGGATACTCGCGCTGACCTCGCGTCGGCGTGCCGAACTCGTCGGCCGGCGTGATCCGCCCCCCGACGAGATTCACCCCCCCTGCTCGGGACTACGGCGAGGGAGCCCCGACAGCGCCGACGTCCTCGTATCCCCGTACCGCGGGGCTACGAGGACGCCCCGGTGCCGAGATCATCCGCGCATGCGGTTGGCGACGCCGTCGATGAGGGCGGTGAGCCCGAATTCGAATACCGCTGCTGCGGCGGCGTGCGCACCCACGCGTTCCGGCGCACTCTCGGTGGCGACGGCGACGAGGGCCGGAAAGCGCTCGATGCCACCGAACTCGGTCAGCACCGCAGGATCCAGGACCGGCCCCGCGTGGCCGGGAGCGTCACGCCCTTTGGTCGGGTCGATCTCGAGGCGGGTCACTCCCGCGGTGAACGCGCTCATCGACAGCAAGGTTTCGGTCACCAGGCTCGGTGGCAGGCCTCCGTCGAGCAATGCGCGCGTGGCGATTTCTCCCCACAAGGCTTCGTTCGGTCCCATGTAGCGGTTGCCCGTGCCGACGGCCAGCACCCAGGGGTGGCGCAGATACAGCTGCCGCATGGCACGGGCCCATTGTTCGATCGCGGGCCGCCAGCCGCCGGACGGCAGCTGCGGCGGTGTCGCCATCACAGCGTCGAGCATGAGCGAGATCAGGTCGTCCTTGCCGGGGACGTGCCGGTAGAGCGACATGGTGGCCGCGCCGAGCTGCTTGGCGACCCGCTGCATCGACAGGGCCCCGATGCCGTCCGCGTCGGCCACCGCGATCGCTTCGGTGACGATGCGGTCGAGCGTCAGCGCGGGCCGCGGCCCGCGCCCTGATGCCCGCTGGCCCGACCACAACAACCGCGCGACCGCGGGTAGCTCATCGCTCACAAGTCACTCCTCATGGGCATTGCGTATGGCATACGCAATTGCGTATCTTATACGCAGTCATGCTTCTCGGTTACTCCCCGGATGGTCCCTCATGAGTGTTCCGACCCGGCAATCGCCTCGCCTCGCCCATACTTCCTGGTGGCAACGCCCACGGGTGGGACCGCTGCTGGTGCTGGTGTTCGCGTTCGTCGCGTTCTCCCTTCCGCCCTACCTGACTTTCGATCGTTCACTGTCGCGCGTGCCCGACCCGGGTTTCGCCCTGCACTACCCCCTGCTGGTGGTGCACGTGATCTGTGCGTCGACGGCCATTCTGAGCTGCGGCTTCCAGGTCTGGCCGTGGTTTCGCGGGCGGCATCCGCGGCTGCATCGAATCATCGGCCGCGCTTATGTTTTCGCGGGTGTGCTGCCCGCCGGGCTCGCCGGGGTGGTGATCGGCGCGACCAGCCCGTTCGGCCCGGTCGCCCGAGTGAGCAATGTGATGCTGGCGCTGCTGTGGCTGATCACGACGCTCGCCGGTCTGCGGGCGGCCCGTGAGCGCCGGTTCGGCGACCACCGGCGGTGGATGATCCGCAGTTTCGCGCTGACGCTGTCGATCATGCTCAACCGCGTACTGGGGGCGATCTTGTTCCTGCTGCTGAACCCGCTGCTGGACACCACCTTCCATGGGGACGAGACGCTGCTCGTCCAGACCATCGCAGGCATCGGCACCTGGCTGGGCTGGACCTCGTCGCTGCTGATCGCGCAATGGTGGCTGGACCGGCGCCCCCGCCCCGCGACGGTTCCCCGATGACGCGGCGCCGCGGCATCGATATTTGAAGCGACCGCGCTCATCGGGCCGGGAAAGTGAGAAGGAGCGATCATGACTACGGAGAACACGGTGCGGCGCTGGCTGATTACCGGCGCCAACAGCGGCTTCGGTGCGGCGTTCACCCGCGCCGTGCTCGCGGCAGGCGACGAGGTGGTGGCGGCCGTGCGCCGCCCCGAGACGATGGCCGAACTCGTCGCCGCGCAGCCGGATCGGGTGCGGGTCGTGACGCTGGACGTGCGCGACCCTGCGGCCGCCGAGCGCGCGGTGAAGGAGGCCGGGCGCGTGGACGTGCTGGTCAACAACGCCGGATACGGCATCGTCGGCGCGATCGAGGAAACCGACGAGGCCGATGAGCGCGCCGCCATGGAGGTCATGTTCCACGCCCCGCTGCGGTTGACCCGGTTGGTGCTGCCCCAGATGCGGGAGCGCCGATCGGGCGCGATCGTGCAGGTGACGAGCATGGGTGGGTTCATGTCCTTCGCGGGCGTCGGCATCTACAGTGCCGCCAAGGGCGCGCTGGAGCTGGCCAGCGAAGCCCTCGCCCAGGAGGTCGAGCCGCTGGGCATTCAGGTGCTCATCGTCGAGCCCGGCGCGTTCCGCACCGGTTTCGCCAAACCCGCCGCGCTGGCCATCAGCTCCGCGATCCCCGACTACGCCGCCACCGCGGGCGTGGTCCGCGACGGGTTGCCCGAGTCCGATCAGCAGCAGGAAGGCGACCCCGGCAAAGCCGCCGCCGCGGTCCTGGCCACCGTCCGCCGGCCCGGCGCACCGCTGCGCCTGGCACTGGGCCCGGACGCCGTGCAAGGTATCCGGGACAAGCTGGCGCGAGTAGCCGCCGAGCTGGATGCGACCGCCGAGCTGGGGTTGAATACCGGCTTCGATTCCTGAAAACACACGCGAACCACTAATTGGTCGCGTTCGGGGGCACCCGCACACACCGGGTGCCCCCTCCGACGGCCGTGCCGACTATTTCCCGGCAGACCCGGTGGCGGCCGACAACGCCTCGAATTCCGCGTCGGTCAATTCGATGCGCGCGGCGGCGATGTTCTCCTCGACGTGCGCGACGCTGGAGGTGCCCGGGATCGGCAGCACGACGGGGGAGCGGCGCAGCAGCCAGGCCAGCGCGAGCTGGGCCGGGGTCGCGCCGTGCTCGGTGGAGATGGCGGCCAGCGGACCGCCGGGGGCGGCGAGTTCGCCGGTGGCGATGGGGAACCACGGGATGAAGCCGATGTTCTCCCGCTCGGCGTAGTTCAGCACGTCCTCGTCGGCGCGGTTGGCCAGGTTGTACAGGTTCTGCACCGAGACGATGGTGGCGAGTTCGCGCGCCTGCCGCAGCTGTTCGACGGTCACCTGGGACAGGCCGATGTGCCGGATCTTGCCCTCCTGCTGGAGCGCCACGAGTTCACCGAGCTGATCGGCCAGCGGCACCTGCGGGTCGATGCGGTGCAGCTGGTACAGGTCGATCCGGTCGACGCCGAGATGGCGCAGGCTGAGTTCGGCTTGCTGACGCAGGTATTCGGGCCGCGCGACCGGACGCCACTCGTTGGGGCCCTGCCGGGTGAGACCGGCCTTGGTGGCGATCACCAGGCCCTCCGGATACGGGTGCAGCGCCTTGCGGATCAGTTGCTCGCTGACGAACGGGCCGTAGGAGTCGGCGGTGTCGATGAAGTTCACGCCGAGTTCCACCGCGCGCCGCAGCACCCGCACCGCCTCGTCCGGGTCCTTGGGGTCACCCCACACGCCGGGGCCGGTCAGCTGCATCGCGCCATACCCCAGCCGACGCACCGGAAGATCGCCGCCGATGGCGAAGGTTCCGGAGGCCGCGGCGGGTTGCGCGTCGAGATCTGTGCTCATGGGATTCGTCCTTCCGAAGTCGGAAAACTGCATCGATGCTCTACGAACGCCGCGCCGGTCGGGCCGATCGCTCTTCCTGCCCCAACAGCACCGTCACGAGGTCGATTCCCGCCGCGCTGTTCGCCGGTGGCGTAAACCGTCCGCGTCCTCCAGCACGGCCGAGGACCTGCGCCTGAAGTCCGGCCATCGGCCACGCCCAGGTAGCCGACAGGAGACGTCCGCTTGGGCGGCGGTTCATCCACGGTGCGCCAGTTCCCGCTCGCCGGGCTGGTCGACGTCGGCGGAGTGGCACACCGTCGCGGGCCGCACTCGCGATTCGCCGCATCCATGTGCCGCTCACGGTGGACGCGCTGTCGTGGGCTGAGCCGGTGCGTTACCGCCTCCGTCCGTAGATCGGTGGACGTCGCCGTGGAGCGCCGGGCTACGGCGCTGGCCGGTCGAAGAGGATCGTTTGCATCAGGCGGATGACGCGGCGAGGGGAGCAGGCCGGGTCGGTGGAGCCGAAGCGTTCGCCAAGGTCGACTACCAGGGCGAAAGCGGCGTGGACCAGCAGCCGCGCCTCGGCGGCGGACAGCTCGGGCCGCACTTCGGCCAGCAGTTTGGCCCATTCCTCCACGTTGAGGCGCTGGATGTTGCGCAGCACGGTGCGCTCCTCCGGCGGCACATTGCTGATCTCGGCGTAGTAGACGAAGGTCAGCTCGCGCTCGGCGAACGAGCCCGCCACATACAACTCGATCAGCGTGTCGAGCGCTTGTTCGGGCGTCTCGGCGGCGGAGACGGCAGGGCCGATGGCGGCCGACACCCGATCCGCGGCCCGGCGGAACGCCGCCGTGAGGATGTCGCCCTTGCCCCGGTAGAACCGGTACACCGCCGAAGAGGCGGGCAGTCCGGCGGCGTTGGCGATGTCCTCCACGCTGACGTTCGGGTAACCGCGCTGGTGGAACAGTTCGACCGCGCGCATCAGCAGCAGCTCGTGTTTGAAGGTCAGCGGGATCTCGGTCGCGGTGCCGTGCTCGGCCTCGGCGCTGCCGGGGGGCGGCAGTTCGCACGCGGCGAGCGCACGGCAGGCCGCGGTCAATCGCGTGGTAAGTGCCCGCACCGGGATCGACACGTGATGGTCGCCGATGCTGCTGAGCACGCTCAGCTCCGCCGCGGCGAGCACGGCGCGGTCGGCCTTCGCCAGCGCGGGCCTGGTCTCGGCGAGCAGGGAGGTGAGCGTCGCGTTCACGCCGGCGAGCTGATCGGCCAGCGTCGCCGCGTCCTCTTCCTCCAGATAGCGCCGCTGCCAGCGCAGCAGTGCCGCGCTGCGCCGGTTGGCGATCGCGGCCTCGATCAGGGCGTCGAGCACCCGTGCGAGCCGTTGCTCGGCGGGCAGTCCCGTGGCGTCGGGAAGCCGGACCGCTTCCGCGCTGACCGTGCCCAACCGGAGCACTTCCTCGCGGAACAGCGCGTATTTGCTCGGATAGTGGCGGTACAGCGCCGCGGAGCTGATATCGAGCCGCGAGGCGATGTCGTCCATGCTGACGCCGTGGTAGCCCAGCGCCCCGAACGCCTCGGCCGACGCCGCCGCGATCTGGGCTCGGCGGTCGCGTGGTCGGCGCCGGATCACCCGTGCCGGTGTCCCGTCGGCCGCCTTGTCCGCGGCATGGCGGTCCTGGGCACCCATGCCGCGATGGTAGCCCAACACAACGTTCGGTACATCGACGCTACCCGGTGTGGGGAAGAAATGAATGGTAGATCACAAAAATTCGGTGATCTCGCCTTCATGTCGCACTATGTATTCGCCAAGTCGAGAATTTCGGCTAACTTATCTGGCTATCGCGCGGGTCGTCCGAAGAGCACCAGCTGCATCAGCAGGCGCACCCGGTCCTGGGCGGCCAGCGGTTCGTTGCCGAAGGAGCGGCCGAGGTCGACGACCAGCGCGAAGGCCGCGTGAACGAGGATGCGCGCTTCCGCCGGAGCGAGCTCCGGGCGCACCTCGCGCAGCAACCGAGCCCACTCCTCGACGCTGAGCCGCTGGATATTGCGGAGCACCGTGCGTTCCTCGGCGGGAACATGCTGAAATTCCGTGTAATACACGAAGGTGAGGGCGCGTTCGGCGAAAGACCCTGCGACGTATTGGTTGATCAGCGCGGTGAGTGCGTCCTCGGAATCGGTGGCCGCCGCCACCGCCGGGCCGACTGCGCCGGAAACCCGCTCGGCCGCACGGCGGAACGCTGCGGCCAGGATGTCGCTCTTGCCCCGGTAGAACCGGTACACCGCCGAGGCCGCGGAAAGCCCTGCGGCGGTGGCGATGTCCTCCACGCTGACGTTGGGGTAGCCGCGCTCGTGGAACAACTCCACCGCTTTGCGCAGCAGCAGTTCGTGTTTGAACGAATTCGGGATCTCGACCACCGCGACCGGCTCCACCGCGCGCGTCGCGGGCAGCTTCGCGTGCGCCACCGACCAGCAAGCCGAATGCAGCAGGCGAGCAAGGGCTTTCGCGGGCAGGGCGGCGTGGTGGTCGGCGATGCTGGTGATCGTGCTGAGCAGCGCGGCGCGCAGCACGCGCACGTCTTCCTCGGTCAGATCGGGGCGCAGCGCGGCCAGCTGGCTGCCCAGCGCGCCGAGCACCGTGGCCTGCTGTTCGTTCAGCGTGATCTGGTCGTCGGGCTCGAGGTACCTGACCTCCCAGCGCACCAGCGTGACGGTGGGGCGGTTGTCGATGGTCACCGCGATGAGCGCGTCGAGCACGTGCCGCAACCGCTGCTCGGCCGTCCACTCGGCCGCCTCGTCGGGCAGCTCGACCGATTCGGTCATCGCCTGGCCGACGCGCAGCAGTTCCTCCCGGAACAGCGCGTACTTGCTCGGATAGTGGCGATACAGCGCGGCCGAGCTGATGCCGAGCCCGGAGGCGATGTCGTCCATGCTCACGCCGTGGTAGCCGAGCGCGCCGAACGCGGCGGCCGAGGCCGCGGCGATCTGTGCCCGGCGGTTCTTCGGCCTGCGCCGGATCTCGCGAGGTGCCGAGTCGCCGCTGCTCGCCTTCCGCGCCGTACGGCGATTGTCGACACTCATGACGAACATCGTAACGACCTGGCCGTATACCGGGCCCGCCGTGTCACGGGATACGGCTCCCGGGGATGAGCGGCCCCCGGGAGCTGTACCTGTTCTCCGGTGTGCGGCGGCACGCGACAAGGCGGGATGCGCGCGCCGCCGCGTCCGGAGGTCGACGACCGGACTCGGCCGAAGCGCGGGGCACCATGCGCGCCGTTCCGTGGTCCAGTTCTGTCGAACAGAGACAAACTTACACGAATATATTTCCAGTACAAGAGCTGAAGCGGCAAAGAATGATTGTTCACATACTGGTTGTCCGCCGGTCGACGACCACCCGCGCCCGGCCGCTCGGCACCGTGGTGATGTTGCGGATCTTGCCGCGCTCCCGCGCGCTTCCCGCGGGAAGCGAAAGAGTGTGGCGGACGAGGATTTCACGCAGCACCGTCGTGCCTTCGAGGAGCGAGAATCCCGCGCCGATGCACCGCCGCACGCCGCCGCCGAACGGCAGCCAGCTGTTCGGCGCCACTTCGCCGTCGAGGAAACGGGCCGGGCGGAAGACGGCGACGTCGGGGTAGGCCTCGGTACGCCGGTGTGCGAGGACGATCGACGTGGCGACCACGGTGCCGGCCGGAAGCCGCTGTCCGCCGATCGTCATGTCCCTGGTCAGTTTTCGATTGGTGCCGGAGATGATGGTGTGCAATCGCATGGCTTCCTTGAGCACCGCGTCCAGATATCGCTCGTCGCCGGTGCGCGCCGCCTCCGCCGCCTGCCGCTGGGTCTCGGGATCGGCGGCGAGTTCGTAGAGCGCCCAGGACAGCGCCGACGCGGTGGTCTCGTGCCCGGCCAGCAGCAACGTGATGAGCTGATCGCGGAGTTCGGCGTCGGTGAGCGGCGCGTCGCCGTCGCCGACTTGGAGCAGGCGCGAGAGCACGTCGGTGCGCCCGGTCAGATCGGCCGCCCGCCGCCGTTCGGCGATCTCCGCGTAGAGCAAGGCGTCCACCGCCGCGAGGTTCTCGGCGAAGCTTTTCCATGGCCCGATCCGGCGCAATCGGTCGCTTTTGAATCCGAGGAAGATCAGCGGGTTCAGGTGGACGATCCGGTTCAGGCGCGGGTTCAGCTCCGATCTGGTCCGCTCGTCGGTGACGCCGAAGACCACCCGGGTGATCACCTCGAGGGTGAGCGCGTTCATCCGGTCCAGCATGCGCACCGTGGAGCCTGCCGCCCAGCTGCCGGCCTGCGCGGCCGCGATCTCGGTGATCAGCGCCCGGTAGCCGCGCAGCGACGCGCCGTTGAACGCGGGCATGAGCAACCTGCGCGCCCGCGCGTGCTCGGCTTCGTCGGTCAGTAGCAGCGAGTGCGGGCCCATGATCGTGCCGAGGATCTGGTTGCCCTCGCCCGCGTGCAGGTCGCGCGGATCGCCCGCGAAGATCTCCTTGATGTGTTCCGGGCGGGAGTACACCACCACCCGGTCGGCGAACGGCGGGATCCGCAGCGTGAAGACGTCACCGTGGCGGCGCGCCATCGCGGTGAGGAAGCGGGCCCGGTCCCGCTGGAACAACGCGCTCTGCACGAGCGGCGGCAGCGCGGGGCCCGGCGGAAACCCCGCGGGCCCGGTACGTTCTCGGACGTCCTGTGCGGCCACGATGCCACCTCCACGCGGATGTCGAACCGACTGTCGCCTCCACGCTAGGAGAAACCAGGACGCCGGTCCATGCCCCTGCCAAAGCCGGATCGCCGACCGGCGCGCTCGCTCGTCCCGACCGGGGTACCGAATGCGCTGCGCCTGAACGCCGCCGCTCAGATTCAGCCGAATTCGCCTGTACCGGTTCGTCTTTCTGGTAAGGAGTTCGTCATGGCGTTGGCTTTGCGCCCGGTGGACCCCATACCGGTGCTCGGCGCCGTGATCGCCGCGATGCGGCGGATCACGGCGCGCTATCGGCTCACCCCGCAGGAGAAGCGCAACCTGGAAGCCGCCCGCGGCGCACGTGCGGCGGTCTTCACCGCGTCCATCGGCGGCCGCGCCTACCGCGGATAAATCCTGCGCCGCAGCCGAACTCGTAACAGCCTGGAAGCCTCACGTTCGGCATCCCCATTCAGTCCAGGTCGGGCGGGTCGTCGCGCGCAGCCCACCCGCACGCACCGTGACCGTGCACTTCCCGCGCCGGGTGCGACCACGCCGGTGCGCAGTATTGCTGCCAAGGTTTCGCTGGATATATCCTTGCATATATGAAGACGATGATCGATCTCAACGACGAAGCTCTAGCCTTAGCCGCCAAGGAGTTGGGCACCACCACCAAGAAGGACACGGTCAACGCGGCGCTGGAATTCGTCGCCGACCGGCGCCGCCGGATCGAGCAGGTCTTGACCGACCCGTACGGGTTCGGAGTCGGCCCTGACATAGGTGACGCGGACGTCATGCGCGAGGCCCGCCGTTGACCGAGACCACTCCGCTCCGTTTGCATCTGGTGGACACCTCCGCGAGCGCCAGGCTCGCGCATGAGCCGGTACGCACGGTCATCGCCGGCCTGATCGCCGACCGTGCGGCCGCGACCTGCGTGACGGTGGACTTGGAGGCCGGTTACTCGGGGCGCAACCTCGCCGACGTGCAGAACATCGCACAACGACGGCGCTCCCTCTACGTCAACCTCCCGATCAACGAGACCATCGCCGACCGTGCGCGCGAAGTTCAGCAATTGATGGCGCGCAAAGGTCACCACCGAGCCGCGGGGATCGTGGATCTGCTCACCGCCGCGGTCGCCGAGTTCCACGGGGCCGTACTGGTCCACTATGACGCGGATTTCGAACACATCGCGTCGGTGACGAGGCAGCCCCATGTCTGGGTGGTGCCACAGGGCAGCCTCAACCAGGAAGTCGCCGTACGCGGTCCCGGACGCGCGCAGTCGTAGTCACCCGCGCCCGCCGGGCCGGATGGTGGCGTACCAGTCGAGCAGGTCCGGGTTGTCCACGGCGCTGCGTTCGACGACGCGGCTCGGGTCGGCGCCCTGGAACAGTTTCTTGATCGGCACCTCGAGCTTCTTGCCGGTGCGGGTGTGCGGGATGCCGGGGGCCAGGATTATTTCGTCGGGCACGTGGCGGGGGGATACCTCGGTGCGAATCGTGCTGGTGACGCGTGCTTTCAGCTCGTCGGTGAGATCCGCGCCGGGCGCCAGGGTGACGAACAGCGGCATCCAGTATCCGCCGTCGGGCTGCTCGGCGCCGATCACCAGCGCTTCGGCGATCTCCGGGAGCCGTTCGACGGACTGGTAGATGTCGGCGCTGCCCATTCGGATGCCGTGCCGGTTGAGCGTCGAGTCCGAGCGTCCGTGCACGATCACGCTGTGGTGGTCGGTGATGGTGATCCAGTCGCCGTGCCGCCACACGCCGGGGAACATGTCGAAATACGCGTCGTGATAACGCTTCCCGTCCTCGTCGCGCCAGAAGGAGACCGGCATGGACGGCATCGGCGCGGTGACGACGAGTTCGCCCACCTCGCCGCGCACCGGCCGCCCCTCCGGGTCGTAGGCGTCCAGCGCGACGCCGAGGAAGGGCGCGGACAGCTCGCCCGGCCACACGGGCACGGTGCGCACGCCGCCGATGAACGCCGACACCACGTCGGTGCCGCCGCTGATCGAGGAGACCTGGACGTGCTCGCCGACGTTCTCGCCCAGCCACAGCGCCGATGAGGTGGGCAGCGAGGAGCCGGTGATGCCGACGGTGCGCAGCGCCGACAGGTCGTGGTCGGCGCGCGGCACCGAGCCCGCTTTGATGCAGGCCAGCACGTAGCCGGGACTCGCGCCGAGGACGGTGGCGCCGACCTCGGCGGCGATCCGCCACAGCGCGTCCGGCGCGGGCGCGGTGGGGCTGCCGTCGTAGGTGACGATGGTGGCCCCGGTGAGCAGGCCCGCGATCTGGAAGTTCCACATCATCCAGCTCGGGCTGGTGTACCAGAAGAAGGTGTCGTCGGGGCCGATGTCCGATTGCAGGGCAACGGCTTTGAGGTGTTCCAGCAGCACGCCGCCGTGGCCGTGCACGATGCCCTTCGGCAGGCCCGTGGTGCCGGAGGAGAACACGATCCACAGCGGATGGTCGAAGTCCACCGCCTCGGTGGTGATCACCGGAGGCAGCGCGTCCGTGGTGGTCACCGCCTCGTCCCAGGAGGTCGTGTCCGGCACGTCCAGCCCGAGCCGGGAGATCGCGATCGTGCCCTTCAGCGAGTCCAGGCCCGCCCGCAACGCGGCGATGTCGTCGCGCTTGTCGTGCGCCTTGCCGCCGAAGCGGTAGCCGTCGGCGGTGACCAGGACGGTGGGCTCCAGCTGCCCGAGCCGGTCCAGCGCGGCTTTCGGCGAGTAGTCCTGTCCGCAGGCGCTCCAGACCGCGCCGATGCTCGCGGTGGCCAGGAACGCGATCACCGCCTCCGGGATGTTGGGCAGGTAACCCGCCACCCGGTCGCCCGGCCGCACACCCAGCGAACGCAGCGTTCGCGCGAAAGCGGCGGTGTGGTCGATCAATTCGGCCCAGGACACCTCACGGATCGGCGCGTCCTCGCTGACCGCCTTGATCGCGGGCCGGTCGGTGCGCAGCTGCCGGATCACCTGGTCCACATAGTTCAGCCGGGTGCCGGGGAACCACTGCGCACCGGGCATCTGCGCGCTCGCCAGCACTTCGCCCGCGATGTCGCCGAGCTCGAAGTAGTCCCACAGCGCGTGCCAGAACCCGGCGAGATCCTCGACCGACCACTGCCACAGCGCGTGATAGTCGGCCGCGCGCACACCGGTGCGTTCGGCCACGAATCGGGCGAAGTCGGTGATCCTCGCCGCGGCGATGTCGGCTTCGGTCGGCACCCATTGTGGTTGCATCGCGGTCCTCTCGACTGTGGAAACTCGGTGCTCAGGCGCGGTCGGCGCGCCGCACGATCTGCTCGGCGTGCCGGAACACGGGGCCATCGACCATCCTGCCTTCGAAGGCGAACACGCCGCGGTGGTTCGGCGCTTCCGCCAGCACTCGGCGGGCCCAGGCGACTTCTTCGCCGGAGGGTGCGTAGGCGGCTCGCAACACCGGCACCTGGCTCGGGTGGATCGCGACCTTGGCGTCGAAACCCACCGCGACCGCGTCCTCGGCCTCCGCTCGCAACCCGTCCGGATCCCGGATGTTCAGGTACACCGAGTCCAGCGCGAACTTGCCGTACGCCTTGGCGGCCAGCAGCGCGGTGGAGCGCACGTGCCGGGCCACGTCGCGATAGCCGCCGTCGGCGCGCCTGCTCGCGGTGCCGCCGAGCCCGGCGACCAGATCCTCCGCGCCCCACATGACGCCGATCGCGTTGGGCGCCGTCATCGCCGTGCCGACCGTGAGCGCGCCGAGCGGTGACTCGATCAGCGCGATCACTTCGTATTCGGCCAGCGCCGCGATCTGCTCGGCCGACTCGCATTTGGGCAGCATGAGCCTCCGATAGGCGGTCTCGGCGAGCGCGGCCAGGTCGAGCGTGTGATCCTCGGTGCCCGCCGCGTTGACCCGCACCACCGTGGTCTCCGGGTCCAGCGGGTTGTCCAGCAGCGCTTTGCGCGCCCCCGCCTTGTCGTGCGCGGCGACGCCGTCCTCGAGGTCGAGGATCACCACATCGGCCGCGGCCGCCGCCTTCGCGAAGCGTTCGGGACGATCGGCCGGGCAGAACAACCACGCCGGGCCCGCCATCTCCCAGCTCACGCCGCATCACCTCCGGCATGCGCGCGGCACTGCCATCCCGAGGTCCGACCGCTCATGCGGGGTTGGTCATGGGTATGTGCGGAGCCCGGTGTGCCGACGCCGGGCTGCCGCGCACCCGGCCCCCTCATGCCGCGCCCTCCGGCGCCTTGCGCACCAGCGTCTTGCGCACCGCGGTCGCGACGATGTCGCCGTGCTGGTTGCGCGCCGTGTGCGCGAAGGTCACGATGCCCTCGCCGGGACGGCTCTTCGACTCGCGCTTGTCGGTGACCACGGTCTCGGCGTACATGGTGTCGCCGTGGAACAGCGGCTTGGGGAACGCGACCTCCGAGAAGCCCAGATTGGCCACGATGGTGCCCTGGGTCAGCTGCGCCACCGAAAGCCCGATCAAGGTGGACAGGGTGAACATCGAGTTGACCAGCCGCTGGTTGAACGGGGGCAACTGCTCGCTGAACGCCGCGTCCAGATGCAGCGCCTGGGTGTTCATGGTGAGCGTGGTGAACAGGACGTTGTCGGCCTCGGTAATGGTGCGGCCGGGCCGGTGCTCGTAGACCACCTCGGTGTCGAACTCCTCGAACCACAGGCCGCGCTGCACGACTGTCCGCCTGGTCACAGGCCCAGCTCCCGTCCGATCAGCATCAGCTGCACCTCCGTCGTCCCCTCGCCGATTTCCAGGATCTTGCTGTCGCGATAGTGCCGTGCGACGGCGTACTCGTTCATGAACCCGTAGCCGCCGAAGATCTGCGTCGCGTGGCGGGCGTTGTCCATGGCGGCCTCGCTGGCCACCAGCTTGGCGATGGACGCCTGCTTCTTGAACGGCTTGCCCGCCAGCATCAGCGCCGCCGCGTCGTAGTAGGCCGTGCGCGCGGCGTGCGCCCGCGCCTCCATCCTGGCGATCTTGAACGCGATGGCCTGGTTGCGCCCGATGACCTGGCCGAACGCCTCGCGCTCCTTGGCGTAGCGCACGCTCTCGTCCACGCAGCCCTGCGCGGCCCCGACCGCGAGCGCGGCGATGGCGATGCGGCCCTCGTCGAGGATGCGCAGGAAGTTCGCGTAGCCGCGCCCGCGTTCACCGAGCAGGTTCTCCTCGGGCACGCGCACGTCGGTGAAGCTGAGCGGATGGGTGTCGGAGGCGTTCCAGCCGACCTTGTTGTAGGCGGGCTCGGCGACGAAGCCGGGCGTGTCGGTCGGCACCAGGATGGTGGAGATCTCCTTCTTGCCGCCGGTGGTCCCGGTCACCGCGGTCACCGTGACCAGCTTGGTGATGTCGGTGCCGGAGTTGGTGATGAACTGCTTGCTGCCGTTGATGATCCATTCGCCGCCGTCGGCGACGGCGGTGGTCCTGGTGCCGCCCGCGTCGCTGCCCGCGCCCGGCTCGGTGAGCCCGAACGCGGCGAGGTTGCGGCCGCTGGTCAGCTGCGGCAGCCATTCCTGCTTCTGCTTGTCGTCGCCGAAGCGATAGATCGGCATCGCGCCCAGCGAGACGCCCGCCTCCAGTGTGATCGCCACGCTCTGGTCGACCTTGCCCAGTTCCTCCAGCGCCAGGCACAGCGCGAAGTAGTCGCCGCCCATGCCGCCGTACTCCTCCGGGAACGGCAGTCCGAACAGGCCCATCTCGGCCATCCCCGCGACCACCTCGTACGGGAAGGTGTGGTTCGCGTCGTGCTCGGCCGCCACCGGAGCGACCACCGACCGCGCGAAGTCGCGCACGGTCAGCGCGAGGTCGCGGTACTCCTCCGGCAGCGTGCCGGTGGACAGGAAGTCGGTCATGCGGGGATTCCTTCTCGTTCGGGGTGATTCGTCGCGGCCTGCGCGACGACGCGCGCAAGCACTTGGTCCAGGCGCACCTGCGCGCCCGGTTCGACCAGCAGTTCGACGGTTCCGGCGACCGGCGCGGTGAGCGAGTGCTCCATCTTCATCGCCTCCACGATGACCACCGGATCGCCCGCTTCCACTGTGGCGCCGGAGGCGACCGGCACCGCGATCACCGAGCCGGGCATGGGGGAGCGGATCTCGGCGTCGCCCACGTGCTCGTCGCCGCCGCGCACGTTGACCTCCGCCACTTCGCGCAGCGTCGCGATGCCGGACGGTCCGGCCACCCACAGCAGGCCGTCCTGCTCGGCGACCCGGTAGGTGCGGCGCAGTCCGTCCAGTGTGAGTGTGAGAACGCCGGCGCACCGATCGCCGGATGCGATGAACGATGCGGTCAGCGAACGACTTTCGCCGTCGTCGACCCGCACCGTGCCGTCGTCCGGGGTGCCGGAGAGATAGACGTGCTCGACCCGTTCGCCGCCCGCGAGCCGGATCGGCGTCGGCGCGTCGGCCCCGATCCGCCAGCCCGACGGGACTTCCCACGGGTCACGCGGCGCGGCGGGCCAGCGGCGCAGCCAGTGCCAGGCCGCCGCGGCGACGAACTCGTCGTCGCCTACCGCGGCGGGCCGGAAGTCGGCGAGGCGCCGGTCGAGCAGACCGGTGTCAAGCCGTCCCTCGGCCACGTCCTCGTCGTCGAGCAGGAAGCGCAGGAATTCGATGTTGCTGGTCACGCCGAGCAGCACGGTGTCGGCCAGCGCCCGATCGAGTTTCGCGAGCGCGGCGGAGCGGTCGGCGGCGTGCGCGATGACCTTCGACAGCATCGGGTCGTAGTCGCTGCCGACGCGGGTGCCGATCCGCAGGCCGGAATCGACCCGGACTCCGTCGCCCACGGGCTCGTCGAGGTCGAGCACCGTGCCACCGGTGGGCAGGAACCCGCGACCGGGGTCCTCGGCGTACACCCTGGCCTCGATCGCGTGCCCGACCATGCGGATGTCGTCCTGCGCCACCGCCAGCTTCTGCCCGGCCGCCACCCGGACCTGGCATTCCACCAGGTCGACGCCGGTGACCAGCTCGGTGACCGGATGCTCGACCTGCAGGCGGGTGTTCATCTCCATGAAGAAGAACTCGTCGGGCCGGTCGGCGGAGACGATGAACTCCACCGTGCCCGCGCCCACGTAATCCACGCTGCGCGCGGTGTTGCACGCCGCCGCGCCGATCCTGGCCCTGGTGGCCGCGTCCAGCAGCGGCGACGGCGCTTCCTCGATCACCTTCTGGTGGCGGCGTTGCAAGCTGCATTCGCGCTCGCCCAGGTGCAGCACGTTGCCGAACTGGTCGGCGAGGATCTGCACCTCGATGTGGCGCGGCTGGGTGACGAAGCGTTCCAGGAACAGCGTGTCGTCCCCGAACGCGGCCGCGGCCTCGCGCCGGGCGCTGCGCAGCGCCTCGGGAAGCCGGGCCGGATCGTCGACCCGTCGCATGCCCTTGCCTCCACCGCCCGCGGACGGCTTGACCAGCACCGGATAGCCGACCTCGGCGGCCGCCGCGATCAGATCGTCATCGGTCAGGCCCGGTGTGGCGATGCCGGGCACCACCGGGACGCCGAACGCGGCGACGGTGTTCTTCGCGGTGATCTTGTCGCCCATCACCTCGATGGCGCGGGCAGGCGGCCCGAGGAACACGATCCCAGCCTCGGCCAGCGCGGCGGCGAAAGCGGCGTTCTCCGAGAGGAATCCGTAGCCGGGGTGCACCGCTTGCGCGCCGGTGCGCACGGCGGCGGCCACCACCCGGTCGATGGCGAGGTAGCTCTCCCGCGCCGGGGCCGGGCCGAGGCGCACCGCCGTGTCGGCTTCGTGGACGTGGCGGGCGTCGGCGTCGGCGTCGCTGTAGACGGCCACCGAGCGGATGCCCAACGCGCGCAGGGTGCGGATCACCCGGACCGCGATCTCACCGCGGTTGGCGACGAGCACGGTATCGAACCCGACGGGAACGGACTTGTTCAGCATCGTCATCACATCCGGAAAACGCCGTAGGAGACCGGCTCGAGCGGAGCTTGCGCGCACACCGACAGCGCGAGCCCCAGCACGGTTCTGGTGTCGGCGGGATCGATCACGCCGTCGTCCCACAACCTGGCCGTCGAGTAATAGGGATTGCCCTGGCTCTCGTATTGCTCCCGGATCGGGGCCTTGAACGCTTCCTCGTCCTCGGCAGACCAGGGCCGACCGCTGCTGTCGAGCTGGTCGCCGCGCACCGTCGCCAGCACCGACGCCGCCTGCTCGCCGCCCATCACCGAGATCCTGGCATTCGGCCACATCCACAGGAAACGGGGCGAATACGCGCGCCCGCACATGGAGTAGTTGCCCGCGCCGTAGGAGCCGCCGATGACGACGGTGAGCTTGGGCACCCGCGCGCAGGCCACCGCCGTGACCATCTTCGCGCCGTGCTTGGCGATGCCGCCCGCCTCGTAGTCGCGGCCGACCATGAAGCCGGTGATGTTCTGCAGGAACAGCAGCGGGATGCTGCGCTTGTCGCACAGCTCGATGAAATGCGCGCCCTTCATGGCGGATTCGCTGAACAGCACGCCGTTGTTGGCGACGATGCCCACCGGATGCCCGTGGATGCGCGCGAACCCGGTGACCAAGGTCTTGCCGTATTCGGCCTTGAACTCGTGGAAGCCGCTCTCGCCCTCGGCCGTGCCGTCAACCAGCCGGTGGATCACTTCGCGCACGTCATAAGGGGTGCGCAGATCGACAGGAACCACGTCGTAGAGCTCGGATTCCGGCGCGGCGGGCGCGATGACGGGCCGCACGTCCCACGGCACCGGCGTGCGCGGGCCGAGTGTGGCCACGATGCGGCGCACGATGCGCAGCGCGTCCTGGTCGTCCTCGGCCAGATGGTCGGTGACGCCGGAGGTACGCGAGTGCAGCTCGCCGCCGCCGAGTTCCTCGGCGGTGACCACCTCGCCGGTCGCGGCCTTCACCAGCGGCGGGCCGCCCAGGAAGATGGTGCCCTGGTCGCGCACGATCACGGCCTCGTCGCTCATCGCGGGCACGTAGGCGCCGCCCGCGGTGCACGAGCCGAGCACCGCGGCGATCTGTGGAATTCCCTTGGCGCTCATGGTCGCCTGGTTGTAGAAGATCCGCCCGAAATGCTCCCGGTCGGGGAACACTTCGTCCTGATGCGGCAGGTACGCGCCGCCCGAGTCGACCAGGTAGACGCACGGCAGCCGGTTCTGCGACGCGATCTCCTGCGCGCGCAGGTGCTTCTTCACCGTCATGGGGTAGTAGGTGCCGCCCTTGACCGTCGCGTCGTTGGCCACGATCACGCATTCGCGGCCGGAGACCCGGCCGATCCCGGTGATGATCCCGGCGCCGGGGGACTCGTCGCCGTACATTCCGGTCGCGGCCAGCGGGGAGAGTTCGAGGAACGGGCTCCCCGGGTCCAGCAGTTGGTCCACTCGCTGCCTCGGCAGCAACTTGCCGCGCGCGACGTGACGATCGCGCGCCTTCTGGGGTCCGCCCAGCGCCGCGGCGGCCAGCCGGGCGCGCAGGTCGTCGACCAGCGCCGCGTGCGCGGCACGGTTCCCGACGGCCTCTTCGGTAACGGTCATCACGCCATCCTGTCGTCCAGTTAGTCGACGATAACTGGAATTCAGGTTAGTCTTGATTAACCGAACTGTCCAGATCGGCGGAAAGGACCGCGTGTGACCAGTGCCGAATCCGTCGCGCCCACGCGTCGCGAGCAGTTGAAGGCGCAGCGAAGGGCGCAACTGCTGGAAGCGGGAGCGCGCTTGATCGCCGACCGCGGCTTCCTCGGCATGCGCCTGGACGACCTCGGCGCCGCCGTCGGCATCAGCGGCCCCGCCGTCTACCGGCACTTCCCGAACAAGGAGGCGCTGCTGGTCGAACTGCTGGTCGGGGTGAGCCAGCGCCTGCTCGACGGCGGCAAGAAGGTGGTCGCGGGCACCGATTCCGCCGAGCAGGCGCTCGCCGGACTGGTCGATCACCACCTGGACTTCGCGCTCGGCGAGCCGGAACTGATCCGCATCCAGGACCGTGACCTGGACAACGTGCCCGCCCCCGCCCGCCGCGAGATCCGCCGCACCCAGCGCCAATACGTGGAGATCTGGGTGAGCGTGCTGCGCGAGCTGCATCCGGACCTACCCGAAGAGGCGGCGCGGGTGCAGGCCCACGCCGCCTTCGGACTGATCAACTCCACCCCGCACAGCGCGAGCGAGGCGACCGCGGCGCGGGCCCGGCCGGTGCTGCGCAGGATGGCGCTGACCGCGCTGGGGTGAGCGCGCCCTCATCGCGCGCTCCACCCACCGTCCATCGTGTAGGCCGCGCCGTTCACCATGCCCGCCTCCGGCGACGCGAGCCAGGCCACCAGCGAGGCGACCTCCTCCGGCTCGACGAGCCGTTTGATCGCGCTCTCGGTGAGCAGGATCTTCTCCACCACCTCCTGCTCGGGCACGCCGTGGGCCTTGGCCTGATCGGCGATCTGCTTGTCCACCAGCGGCGTCCGCACATAGCCGGGGTTCACGCAATTGCTGGTGACGCCGTGCGGACCGCCCTCCAGCGCGGTGACCTTCGACAGCCCCTCCAGCCCGTGCTTGGCCGTCACGTAGGCGACTTTGTATTCGGAGGCGCGCAGGCCGTGGATCGAGGAGATGTTGACGATCCGCCCCCAGCCCTGCCGGTACATGTGCGGCAGCGCCGCGCGCACCAGCAGGAACGGCGCCTCGACCATCAGCGTGAGCAGGTCGCGGAAGCGCTGCGGCGCGAAGTCCTGGATCGGGCTGACGTGCTGCACCCCGGCGTTGTTCACCAGGATGTCGGCCTCGAGTTCCAACTCCTCCAGCGCCGCGACGTCGAGCAGATCCACCGCCCACGATTTCCCGCCCAGTTCCCTGGCCACGGTCTTCGCGCCGACCTCGTCGACGTCGGCCACCGTGACGGTGGCGCCGCGCGCCGCGAGCGCGCGGGCGCATGCCGCGCCGATGCCGCTCGCGCCGCCGGTGACCAGGGCGCTGCGCCCCGCCAGATCGCTCATCGCACGGTCACTTCGGTGCGCGCGCCGACGGTCTCGGCGTCGGCGTGATCGATGCTCTCCAAGGTCAGCCCCTTCGTCTCTCGTGCGACGAGCACGGCGATCGCGCTCACCGCCGCCGCGCCCGCCAGGTACCAGGCGATCGGCACCGCGGAGTGGTAGGTGTTCAGCAGCCGGACGGCGATGATCGGCGCCAGCGAACCGGCCACGATCGAGGTGACCTGATAGCCGAGGGACACACCGGAATAGCGCATCCGGGTGGGGAACATCTCGGCCATGATCGCGGGCTGTCCGGCGTACATGAAGGCGTGGAAGATCAGGCCGATGATGATGGCGGACATGATGACCGCGTTGTGGCCGCTGTCCATCATCGGGAAGGCGAAGAAGCCCCAGGTGCCCGCGGTGAGCGCGCCGATCAGATAGACCGGTCGCCTGCCGATGCGGTCGGAAAGGCCGCCCACCAGCGGGATCACCGCGAAGTGCACCGCGTGCGCGGCCAGTAGCCACCACAGGATCACTTGGGTGTCGGCGTGCACCTGCGTCTTCAGGTAGGTGATCGTGAACGTGACCACCAGGTAGTACATGACGTTCTCGCCGAAGCGCAGCCCCATCGCGGTGAACACGCCGCGCGGATAACGGCGCAGCACCTCCACCACGCTCAGCGAGGTCGCCTTGATCTGCTCGGCCTCCCGCTGCGCCGCGACGAAGATGGGCGCGTCGGTGATCTTGGTGCGGATGTAGTAGCCGATCAGCACCACCACCGCGGACAGCCAGAACGCCACGCGCCAGCCCCAGCCGAGGAACGCCTCGTCCGACAGGGTCGAGGTGAGCACCAGCAGCACCACCGTCGCCAGCAGGTTGCCCGCGGGCACGCCCGCCTGCGGCCAGCTCGCCCAGAATCCGCGACCGCGACTCGGGCTGTGCTCGGCCACCAGCAGCACCGCGCCGCCCCACTCCCCGCCGACCGCGAAGCCTTGGATGAACCGCAGGGCCACCAGCAGCGCGGGCGCCCAGTAGCCGATCTGCCCGAAGGTGGGCAGGCAGCCCATCAGGAACGTCGCGCTGCCCACCAGCACCAGGCTGAACTGGAGCAGCTTCTTGCGGCCGTACTTGTCACCGAAATGCCCGAACACCACGCCGCCGAGCGGTCGCGCCGCGAAACCGACCGCGTAGGTGACGAACGCGGCGAGAATGGCGTCCAAGTCGCTGGTGCCCTTGGCGAAGAACACCTTGCTGAACACCAGCGTGGCGGCGGTGCCGTACAGGAAGAACTCGTACCACTCCACCACCGTGCCCGCCATCGACGCGGCGACCACGCGGCGTAGACCGCTGGTCGTCGTGCCCGAATCCGCCGCTACGGCGTCGTGCTCCCTCATCGCACTTCTCCTTCGTGCCCGGGGCCACACTTCGGATCCCGATGTGACGGCCCCCACAATGCTTGGCTGCACCGAGTATTGGTGCAGAGGAATCGTGCCGCAATGACCATTTGTGCAGTGCGTCTCTGCAAAGATGCAGATATGCGCCCGGCCTCTCCCGGTCGTCCCAGCGCGGACGACCTTCTCGTCCTGCTGGCCGTCGGGCGCTCCGGCCGGTTCGTGACGGCGGCCGAGGAACTGGGCATCAACCACACCACCATCTCCCGGCGCATCGCCGCGTTGGAGCACACGCTCGGCGGCCGGGTGCTCACCCGGGTGACCGGGGGCTGGGAGCTGACCGATCTCGGCAGGGAGGCGCTGGCCGCCGCCGAGGCGGTGGAGACGGCGGTGAAGTCGCTGGCCGCGGACGCCGAGGGCAACCGGGTGCTGGAGGGAGTGGTCCGGCTCTCGGCGACCGACGGCTTCAGCGCCTACATCGCCGCGCCCGCGGCGGCGGAGGTGCAGCGGCGGCATCCGAAGATCTCGGTGGAGATCGTGGCGATCACCCGGCGCGCCTCACAACAGCGTTCGGGGCTCGATCTCGAGATCGTGGTGGGCGAGCCGCAAGTGCACCGCGCCACCGCCACTCATCTGGCCGACTACTGTCTGGGCCTCTACGGTTCCCGCGAATACCTGCGCGAGCACGGCGCGCCCGCGACGGTCGAGGACCTGTCCCAATATCCGCTGGTCTACTTCATCGACTCCATGCTCCAGGTGGACGACCTCGATCTGGCCTCCAGCTTCGTGCCCGCGATGCGTGAATCGGTCACCTCCACCAACGTTTTCGTGCACGTGGAGGCCACCCGCGCGTCGGCGGGCCTGGGGCTGCTGCCCTGCTTCATGGCCGATCGCCACACGGATCTGGTTCGGGTGCTGGCGGATTCGGTGACCGTCACGCTCGGCTACTGGCTGGTCGCCCGCACCGAAACCTTGCGCCGCCCGGAAGTGGCCGCCGTCGTGACGGCGATCCGGGCCGTGGTCGCCGATCAGCGCGACACCCTCCTCGGTCGTCGGTGATCGGAGTCGCTTCGGCGGCATCGGCCGAGAGATTGACATTGCTAGTCATTTCAGTGGAGACTGAAACGACTAGCAACGAAGGGAGCTTTGATGGATCTAGAGATCGAGCACGTGACGTTCAACAGCCTCGGCACCGCGTGTGCGGGCGATCTGTATCTACCCGCGGCGGACGGCCCGGTCGCCGCTCTGGTGCTGGGGCATTCCGGGGTGATGGTGAAGGAGGCGTTGCGGGTTTTCGCACCGTATTTCGTGCGGGCGAAGTTCGCGGTATTGGCGATCGACTATCGCACGGTCGGGGCCAGCGCGGGGGAGCCTCGCGGCCAGGACTACCCACAGCGACAGGCAGAAGATTTCCGTAGCGCGGTGTCGTATCTGCAAACCCGCCCGGAGGTGGACCCGGATCGGATCGGCGTCTGGGGGGTCAGCATCGGGGGCTCGGTGGCGACGCAAGCCGCGGTATTGGACCGGCGCGTGAAATGCGTTGTGGTGCAGAGCCCGAGCGTGTGGAACGGATGGCGCTATCTGGAGCGGCTGCTCGGCAGGGAGGGAGTCGGCGCGCTGCGGGACCGGTTGGACGAGGACTGGCAGCGCCGATATGCCGGCCACGACAGCGCTCGGGTGCCGCACCTGACGCTGCAGGGCGAAAACGTCGAGAACACACCGGATCTCGCCGCCGAGATGTTCCCGAACTACCGGAACGAGAAGACCCTCGACTCCGCGGAACATCTCCTGACCTTCGCACCGGAGGACATCATTCATCGCCTGGCGCCGACCCCGCTGCTGATGATCGCCAACGGCGGCTGGGACCCGTACCACATGCTCGAGGAGGCGCAGAGCGCGTTCGCCAAGGCCGGCGAGCCGAAACGACTCGAGGTGCTGCCTTACGACGTGCTCGGTCTCTACACCGGTCCCGGGCTCGAGGAGGCCATGGCTCTGGCCGTCGAGTGGTTCGACCGGCACCTGCGCCGGACCCGCATCATCACTCCCACCCCGGCGCCTACCTGGGAGTCGGTGACCGCTGTGCCACAGTAATCGAGCCGAAAGACAGCGCAGGAGGACACAGCATGCCGGACACGGACCCACAGGACGCCACGCTGAAGTGGGTGGAGCGAGTCGCTACCTTCTGCGTCGAGGAATGGGGACTGCCTCCCATCACCGGCCGCATTCTCGGCCTTCTGATGATCTGCGATCCGCCTGAGCAATCCGCGGGCCGGATCGCCGAGGCGATCCACGCCAGCCGCGCCTCGCTGACCTCCAACATGCGCTTGCTGACCACCATCGGCCTCGTCCGCAAGGTGCGGATCCCCGGCGACCGCACCGCCTACTACCGCATCGAGGACGACGCCTGGGAGAAGGTCATCCATCGCAAGATCGCCGGCCTCGGCGCCTTCGGCGACATCGCCGAGGACGGACTCGCCTTGGTCGGCGGCGCCGATCCCGCGCTCACCGAACGCATCCGGGCCGCTCAGCAGGCATTGACCTGGCTGCGCGACATCGCCGCCCGGTCCGAGGACACCACGACATGAAGGACCGATCGTGCTCCGAATCCGACCCGATCTGAACCCGATTCAGGAAACCCTGCTCCTCACCCTGCGAGCCCGAGCAGTGGACGCGACCACGCGCACCCCGATCCTGGGCGACACCCACCAGGCCGAGCTGGCCGACCGAATCGACTACGACTACACCAAACTGAAGCTGAAACCCAGCCTCATCTGCGGAACGGCGCTACGCGGGAAGAAACTCGACGAAGCGGTACGAGCGTTCACCGCGACGCACCGAAATGCGGTGGTACTCGATCTGGGCTGCGGCTTGGACACCCGCATGCTCCGATGCGATCCATCCGCCGACGTCGACTGGTACGACATCGATTACCCCGAAGTCATCGAACTGCGCGCGCAATTGCTTCCGCACAGCTCCCATCTGCTGGGCGTCGATCTCACCCAACCGGGCTGGACCGAGCAGCTGCCCGCCGATCGACCAGCCATGATCGTCGCCGAGGGCCTGCTGCCTTTCCTGCCCGGCGACACCTTCCACACCCTGATCCGCGAGGCGACCACACACTTCCCCGCCGGTGAACTCGCCCTCAACGGCTACACCCGTTTCGCCGCCTGGGCCATGAAATACCACCCTTCCATCAAAGCCCTCGGCATCAGCGCCGCCCAAGGATTCGACGACCCCCACGAACCCGAAACCTGGGGCGCTGGCCTGAAATTGATCGAAGAACAACTCCTCACCCGAGCCCCCGAAGTCGCCCTCTTCCCCCAACCGCTACGCGCCATAACCCGCGCCACAGCCCTGAGCCCGGCACTGTCCCGGCAAGCCAACCGCATACTCCGATACGCCTTCTAGCCGAGTTCGTTGTTCAGCACCGCGAGGGCAGTGCCGGCTGCGCTGCAACCGCACAGATCCGGTCGAACCCAGGTCACGCCGTGTGGGCGAGTGCGTCGAAGCGGTGGCGGAAGTGTTCGGCGTCGTCGCCTCTGGTGTGGGTGGCGGCGACGCGGACGGGGCGGAGTTCGGCCAGGAGGCGGGGGGAGTTGACGGGTCCTTCCAGGAGGGTCAGGGCGGTGTGGGCTTCGGTGATCGCCGTGGTGATGTCGCCGAGGCCGGTGAGGGCGGCGGCGTAGTAGGCGCGGTAGGACGCTTCGTCCCGCGGACGCTGGCCGTGATGGCCGAGGGTTTCCCGGTAGATGCCCACCGCGCGGTCGTGCTGTCCCAAATAGACGCGGCCTCTGGCCTCGATGGACCGGATCTCGAACGGGGTGACGTGGTGCAGCCACACCGGCTCGTCGACATCGTCGAGTCCGCGGTCGACCTCACGCCAGGCGCGCGTCATCGCCTTCTCGAAATCCTGTCGTTCCCCGATCGCAGCGTGCGCGACGGCCTCCCGCGCGGAGCGAACGGCATTGAGCCGGGCCGAGGGGATACTTCGAGCCAGGTGGCTGGCGCGCTGGGCCAGCCGCACGGGCTCACGGCTGGTCGGCCTGTCCGTGGTCAGGAATGTCAGGCTGGCCAGCGCATTGGCGAGCAACTCGTCGTTGTCGGCTTGCTCGGCCATCAGTACCGCTTCGATGTAGCACCGCCGGGCGACGGCCGGGCGACCGGCGTCGAGACAGAGCCAGCCGGCGCACCGAGCGAGCCGGCTCGTCTCGGCCAACAACCGTACGCCGGTGTCCCGGCCAAAGGTGCCGTGGTCGAGGAGACGACGAGCCAAACCGTATTGACGGAGTGCGAACTCGGCGATATCCCCACCGCCGAAATGATTGTCGTGCTGCCACATACGTCGAGTCAGTGTCTGGATGTAGCCGACATGGCTGGACCCGACCTGCGTCGGCGCCATATCTGCCGGAGCGCTCGCCGCCAACGTCGTGATCGTCGCTGCCAGGCCGAATTGTCTGCGGTCCATATCGTCGGCTCCTTCACCCCCACCCTTGATGGTCCTCGGATCGGCCGCCCCCAGCAAGATTGGAAGCAATGCCGTGCGCGGCACGCCCAGTGCGTCGGCGGCGCGGACCAACTCACGCACGTCGAAGATGGTTCCAACCTCCCCTCGCTCCACCCGGCCCGCGTGGGTGCGGTCCCAATGCAGGAGTGCGCCGAAATCAGCTTGGGACAAACCCATTTCTCTGCGAACAAGGGCGAGGGCCTGACCGGGCCGCCCCTCGGCGAGCAACTTGCGGAATCGCGGTGATTTCCACACGCCGTCGATCTCGTTGTCCGTCACTTTGGTCCCCCTGAGCCGAAATCCGGTGTATGGGCGGACTTTAAGCACGATCACGCAGGTGAGGTGCGACAACCGCAGATGTCGCACACCTGGTCGCGCGCGCTTGACAGCGTCGCGGTGAACCCTTCGTTCCTCGAGGCTTTGACGTGCGCGCGCCGCCGGGGTGATGCCGTGCCGGGCACGGCACTTCGGACGCGGTGAGCCGCGGACGGGGGCGAGAGCCCCCGGCGGCGGGCGCTCCCATCGAACGAGAGGTGATGATGAAGCCGAAAGTGGTCGGATATCTGCGCCGCGATATCTCCGGACGCCGCGCGCGCAGGCACGAGATGGAAATCCGCGCGCTGGCGAAGGCGTCGGGGTTCGATTTGGCGCGGACTCTGGTCGCCGGACCGACCGCGCCCGCTTCGCTCGCGGCGCTGCGCACCGTGGTGGTTCGCGTCGGCGCGGTCGCGGTGATCACTCCGACGCTGGAACATGTGGAATTCCGAGCGGAGGAGATCATGGCGGTATGTGCGCTGATCACGCTGGAATCCCGGCACATCCGGCCGCGGGGGATGGCGCCGACCCCGCCGCGTGGCCCTTCGGGTGCGCATAGGGGATCGGACGGACGCCAACGGCGGTCACCCTGACCCGGTGGCCGAGCTGTCCTCGCCTGGGTCGTCACCGATGCGACGACCGCCCGTCTCGGAAGATGGGAACCGACAAGAACCCAGCGGTGGTCCCGCGATGAGTTTCGCTGTCCCGGAACGTCTATCTCTTCGAGGCCGTCTCGGTCGTGCAGGGATAGGAGAGTTCGATGTCGGAAACGAACCAGGAACCAGGGAGTCCGCGGCGGTTGGCGCAGCATCCGACCGTTCAGCGGATGGCGCAGCACCCGCGGCCCGCGCCCGATCCGGTGCTGTCGACCGCCCAGCTGCGCGAAATCTGTCTTGCCGCGGGCGCTGACGACGTGGGCTTCGTTCCGGTCGACGATCCGCGCGTGGCCGAAGAACGCGAGCACGCGCGCGGAATACTGCCCTCGGCACGCACATACATCGCCTTCTGCGTGCGAATGAATCGCGACAATCTGCGCAGCCCCCAGCGCAGCCTGGCCAATACCGAGTTCAACCACGCCGACGACGAAACGAATGAGGTCTCGCGCCGGATCACGCGGGCACTCCAGGACGCGGGCTACCGCGCCGTGTATCCGGCGCCGGGATATCCGATGGAGGTCGATCAATTCCCCGGTCGCGTCTGGGTGATCGCGCACAAAGTGGTGGCACAGGCTGCGGGCCTGGGCGTGATGGGCATTCACCGCAACGTCATCCATCCGAAGTTCGGCAACTTCATCCTGCTCGGCACCGTAGTGACCGATGCCGTGGTCGACGAGCCGAGCGCCGCGCTGGATTTCAACCCGTGCCTGGAGTGCAAGTTGTGCGTGTCCGCCTGCCCGGTCGGCGCGATCACCGACGACGGCGGATTCGATTTCCAGGCGTGCTATACGCACAACTATCGAGAATTCATGGGTGGATTCACCGACTGGGCCGAAACCATCGCCGACAGCGCCGACCGCGCCGAGTATCGCGAACGCGTGACCACGGGTGAGTCGTTCTCGATGTGGCAGAGTCTGTCGTTCAAACCGAACTACAAGGCCGGTTACTGCATGGCCGTCTGCCCGGCTGGAGAGGATGTGATCGGAGCTTTCCTCGACGACCGGAAGGGGCATTTGGCGGAGGTGGTGCGGCCGTTGCAGAACAAGTCCGAACCCGTCTACGTGCTGCCGGGGTCCGCCGCGGAGGAGCACGTCACCCGCCGTTTCCCGGCGAAGACGCCGAAGCCGGTGACGAACGGCTTCCCGGACGAGGTGAACACGCTGCTCGATCAGATCGGCCCCCGGCCTCGCCCGCGCGGCACGGCGGACTGAGCACCGGGGGCGTCACCCCGCCTGTGGGTGCGGGCGCAGTTCGATCGTGTTCCGCGCCCGTGCCAGCACTTCCTCCGCTTCGAACTTCGCGGCCTGCCACGAGTCGGTGGCAAGACCGACTCGGCCGCGCCACTTCCGCATGATGGCGGCGTGCACCGGCCATCGCACGAACCGCCGCATGTCCCGCTCGGTCTCCCACACCGAGATGGAGCCGCCGCGCGCCTCCGACGGCCGACCCCACAGCCACAAGCCGACCGCGCCGTGCATCACCGGCCAGTTCCGTCCCAGGCGCATCGCCGTCTGGTAGATCGCCTGCACGTCTTCCTCCGAGGCGGCCAGGAAGTCGGTCACGCTGACGAACACCGCGCCTCCGGTGTCGTGGAGCGGACCCGCCTGCCAGGGCATCAGCACGGTGCCGTCGGAAAACGGCTGTTGAACAGGCTCGCTGGTCTTGTTGTCGGAGCGGCTGTCCGAGTCATTGGTAAGCATTCGTAGATGATATGCGCACGCTTATTTATTCGCCAACCCTGGCCATCGCTCATGGGCCTCGGCTGCACGCGGCATGGTCGTAAGGCGGGGCGGTGCGGCAGGCGGTGGGCGATCGACGCGGGTATCGGTTCGCCGACTCGACGGCCATCCCGACTGATAAGGCCGGGCGGATTCGTGATCCGCCCGGCCTGTGCCGACACCTGGATGGGATTGCTCCCGTATCGATCAGAACGGCGTGAAGAAGAAGCCGATCCAGGCTCCGATGGCAGCGCCGACCGCGCAGCCGACGACAGCGCCGACCACGAAGAACCAGATGCCGATGGCGATGCCGATCGCGCAACCGATCGCCGCGCCCACCAAGGCGCCACCGAACAGGGCGTCATGCATCAGGCCCTGCAATTCGGGTGTGACCGCGGCGGGTGACGGAACACCTGCCGCCGGCGTGAGCGTCAGCGTCCTTGCCGACGGGTCTACCGACGGTATGACGCTGAAGTTCTGGCCGTTCTCCATCCGCAGCGTCGTCGGGATCGCACCGACGATCGCGCCGTCGTCGGACAGCACGTTGACCGCTGCCGGTGTCACCTCGAACCGTCCCGAAGCCAGATCGACCGTGGCGGTGCGGTGATCCGCCGCGAGGGTCGTCGTGTAGGAGATCGGTCCATCCACCCCGTTCACCGTGAGGTCTGCCAGGGTGCCCTCACCGTGTGCCGTGGCCATCGCTATGCCCGTCGACGCGACGGCCAACAGGGCGGTAGCCACCAATCGGAAATTGTCTCCCGACCGCCGATCACGCCGTGGCGGCGGTATTCACTCCAGCGGCAGAATGCCGATCGGGGTCGAACGGTGGATTACCGGTCGGAGCGGTTTCGGGTGCGAGGCGTCCGTCGACCATGCGGTAAACGGCGTTCATCCGGTGAAGGTGGGAGCGGTCGTGGGTGACCAGAAGAGTCGCGGTCGCGTGGTCGCGGGCGACCGACACGATCAGGTCGATCACCGCCGCGCCGCGTTCGGTGTCCAGCGCGCTGGTGGGTTCGTCGATCACCAGCAGGGACGGGTCGTTCATCAGGGCACGGGCGATGTTCACGCGTTGGCGTTGGCCGCCGGACAGTTGGGCGGGGCGCTTGTCCCGCTGGTCGGCCAGGCCGACGGAATCGAGCAGAGCCGATGCCCGAGCGCGCAGTTCGCGACGTCGGCGGCGCGAGGTGCCGATCTGTTGCCCTAGGTGCGCCATGACTTCGATCTGCTCGAGGGCGGTGAGCGCCGGAATCAGGTTCGGCTGCTGGAAGACGATGCCGATGGACGAACGGCGCAGTGCCGCGGCCTCGCGGCGGCTCACGGTGGCGAGATCCACCGGTCCGTCCGATGTGTCGAGTCGGAGGTGCCCGGAGTCCGGGCGGATCAGGGTGGCGGCCACGGCGAGCAGGCTCGATTTGCCGGAGCCGGAGGGGCCGGTGACGGCGGCGATCTCGCCGGAGGAAACGCGCAGGTTCACTCGGTCCAGCGCGGTGAGGCGGCCCGCGCCGTCAGGGTAGGTGAGCGTTACGTCCGCGAGGGTGAGTGTGGTCATCTGGGAACTCCGGTGGCGTGGGCGGGCAAGCGGCGCGGGTGCTCGCAGGGTGCGTGTCGGTTGCGATCGATGGTCGGAATGTGCGGTGCTGGCGCGCCGTGGTTCAGCGGCCCCCACCGAGTGCGGTGAGCGGGTCGGCGGTGAACAGGAAGCGCAGGGCGGATGCCGCTCCGAGCAGTCCGAGGAGGATGAGAGCGGCCGAAGGCAGCAGCGTGGTGACCGGATTCAGCACGAACGGCACCGCGTCGCCGAGTAGCGCCGCCGCGGCGACGGTGATCCCGAGGCCTGCCGCGATACCGGTCGCGAGCACGACCGCCGCTTGGCAGAGGGCGTCGCGGACGAGTGCGCCCGAGGTCGCGCCCAATGCCTTCAGCGTGGCGATGTCGGGCATCCGCTGAATGGTCCACACGGTGAAGAAGGAGCCGATCACCAGCGCGGAGATCGCGAACAGCAGGACGGTCATCAGTGTGAGCGAGCCGTTCTCGGCCTGGTAGGAGCCGATCGCCGCCCGCGCGGCGGACGATTCGACGGTCCTGGTGTGCGCGGCGGAGTTCACCGCCTCCGGATTGGCCGCCCCCGACACCGCCAGCACGGTGGCCGCGCCGGAACGAGGGTTGAGCGCCTGCCAATCGGCGAGCGTCGTCCAGACCACGGGCGTGTGGCTGTACCAGTCGTCGCCGCGCACGGCCGCCACGGTGAAGGCGCGTCCGCCGATCGCGACGGAATCGCCGGGCGCGGCACCGAGATCGGCGGCCGCGCCGGTACTGAGCAGCACTGTGCCCGCTTCGGTCGCCGAGTGGTTGCCGAAGGCTGTGTCCGTGCCGAACAGAGCGACCTGCGCCTGCGCGCGGCCGTCACCGGTCGCTTTGCCGCGAGCGATGCCCACCGGCGTCACGCCGTCGGCGGCGGCGCGCCAGGCCGTGATCTGGTCCTCGGTCAGCACGGACCCGTCGAACGAGGGAGCGCCGCCGGTGTCGGCGAAGACGACGATGTCACCGGGCAGCGACGCGACGGCCGAGACGTTCTGGTGCGCGAGTCCGGCCGTGAGCCCGCTGAGGAAGCTCACCAGCACCGCCACCAGCGTGACGACGAGGATGATCAGTGCGAACCGGCCACGAGCGGCGCGGAGGTCTCGGAGTGCGACGAACATGTCTTCACCCTCGCGCCGTGCCGGGCCGCTTCCATCGCGCCGGGGGAGGAAGGGCGGACGAACGAAAGTCGGCGGTGATTTTCCGCCTTTCGATGGATGTCGCCGCGATAGCCGTCCATAAGCTGGCACCGTGCACTCGTCCCCGCTGACCCCGGTTTTCACCACGTTGCGGCTCGGCCTGCACGTGCTGATGGCCGGCTTGGCGGTGGTTGTCGCGGTGCGCGCGGTCCTGCCCGGCGCCGCGCATCCGGCCGCGACCGTCGGCCTCACCGCGGCCTTCCTCACGACGTACTTCGCGGGTGCGGCGTTCGCCGGGAGACGACGCGCGATCCCGGCGTGGCTGGGCGCGCTGACGGCGCTGTGGCTCGGGCTGGTCGTGCTCGCGCCCGACGCGGGCTACCTCGCGTTCGGCCTGTTCTTCCTGTACCTGCACTTGTTGCCGCGCCCATGGAACCTCTGCGCCGTGGCCGCCGCGACCGCTGTCGCGGTCGTGGGTTTCGGGTTGCATCGGGGCTGGTCGGCGGCCGGTGTCGTCGGGCCGGTCATCGGAGCGGCCGTCGCGGTCGGCATCGGGCTCGGTTATCAGGCGTTGTTCCGCGAGGCCGCGGACCGGCAGCGTTTGATCGACGAATTGCTCAGCGCCAGAGCGACATTGGCGGAACGGGAGCGCACGGCGGGCAAACTCGCCGAGCGTGAGCGGCTGGCCGCCGAGATCCACGACACGGTCGCGCAGGGGCTCAGTTCCATTCAACTGCTGCTGCACGCCGTCGAGCAGGAAGCGCCCGATCACCCCGCGCTGCAACGGATCCGGCTCGCCAGGGAGGCGGCCGCGGAGAACCTCGCCGAGACCAGACGCCTCGTCGCCGAGCTGGCTCCGGCCGCGCTGGAGGGGCAGTCGCTGGCCGAGGCGCTGGAGCGGATCACCCAGCGCGCCGCCACGCCCGGCTTGGACGCACGGTTCGTCGTGGAGGGCCCGCCGGAACGACTGCCCATGCCGATCGAAGCCGCGCTGGTCCGGATCACGCAAGGCGCGGTCTCCAACGTGATCCGCCACGCCGGTGCGAGCCGGATGCGCGTGACGCTCACCTATGCGGACGACGCGGTCCATCTCGACGTGGTCGACGACGGGGTCGGCATCGCTGCCGAAGTGCTCGAGCGAAGCCCGTCGGGATCGTTCGGACTGGCCGCCATGCGGTCGCGGGTACACGAGCAGGGCGGCGTCATGGCGGTGGAATCCGAACCGGGGCACACGGCGGTCACGGTGTCCTTCCCGCTCGAAACGGAGGCGCGCGAGTGATCCGCCTGGTGCTCGCCGATGATCACGCGATCGTTCGCGCCGGTCTGCGGGCGCTGCTGGACGTCGCCGACGACATCACCGTCGTGGGCGAGGCGGCCACCGCGGCGGCCGCTGTCGCGTTCTGCGCGACCACGCCGGTCGATCTCGTGCTGATGGACCTGAGTTTCGGGTCAGGGCGGTCGGGAGTCGAGGCGACCGCGCGGCTGCGTGCACTGGCGACGCCGCCGAACGTCCTCGTGGTGACCAACTACGACACCGACGCCGACATCCTCGGCGCCGTCGAAGCGGGCGCGTGCGGCTACATCCTCAAGGACACGCCGCCCGCCGAACTGCTCGCCGCGGTCCGGGCGGCCGCGGCGGGGGACAGCGTGCTCTCGCCCGCCGTGGCGTCCAAGCTGATGACGAGGGTTCGCCGCGCCGACACCACGCTGAGCAGGCGTGAGATCGAAGTGCTGCGCCTGGTCTCCGACGGCCGGTCCAACCGCGAGATCGCCAGACAGCTGTTCCTCAGCGAGACCACCGTCAAGTCGCACCTGGTGCATATATACGGAAAGCTCGGCGTGCGCTCACGCACCTCGGCGGTGGCGCGGGCGCGCGAACGCGGCATGCTGTGATGTGGACGCGACCGAGTTCGCGATGCCGCCGTTCGGGACTGCGGCCGACGCCTGTCGGATCCACTACTGTGACCGCATCGGATTCTCTATCTCTGGGGGTTTCACATGCTGATCTGGGGCTGGCAGAAGCGTGTCCACACGCTCGCCATGATCACCTTGATCTGCGGTCGCTGCGGCAATCCCGCCGCCCACGCGCTGCGCAAACTCGTCACCAAATTCACGCTCTTCTTCATTCCGCTCTTCCCGATCAGCACCAAACACCACGTGGATTGCACCTGGTGCGGCGCGTCGTCGCCGGTCGCCGGACCGCAGGTCGCCGACCTGCTCGCCCGCGCCAACGCCGAGAGTGGCCAATACCAGCCGCCCGCCGCGGGCGGCCCCGGCGCGCAGTGGCCTCAGCAGCCCGCGCCGCACACGCCCGACACCAACTGGCCGCGCTGACCCGGCGTACGCGCGACAACCGAGGCAGCCCGGCGCATCGACCCCCAGGCTTCGCTTGCGGGCCCTTACCGCGTCGACGCAGTTCAACCGTGGTCCGCAGCGGATCGAACGACCGCCATCAGCCGAACGGTGCCGATCTGATCAACCGTGCCGAGCGATCGCGAAGCGACACCTAGGGTGAGCAGATGGCCTCTCTTTCCGATCCCGAAGTGCGCGAGTTTCTCACCCACGGCACCCGCACCGGCAAGGTGGCGTTCGTGGCGGCCGACGGCAGTCCGATGGTGACGCCGGTCTGGTTCGTCGTCGAAGGCGACGAACTGGTCTTCAACACCGGCAAGTCCACCGTGAAGGGCAAGGCGTTCGCCAGGGACGGGCGCGTCGCGGTGTGCGTCGACCTGGAGGAGCCGCCCTACGCGTCGGTCCAGCTGCGGGGCACGGTCACGCTCTCGGAAGACCCGGACGAACTGCTGCGCACCGCCACCGAGATCGGCGGCCGCTACATGGGCGCCGACCGCGCCGAGGAATTCGGCAAGCGCAACGGCGTCCCCGGCGAACTCGTCGTCCGCCTCCGCCCCGACAAGGTGATCGCCCACTTCGACGCCACCGCCTGAACAGGGCATCGACGGACGGGCTGGGCCGGCGCGGCAGATCCGTCAGTAGCGCACGGTCGAGTTGCTGTGCGAGCATCGAGATCGGTGAATAGTAGAGGCCTTGGCGAACACTGGCCGCATATGCTGACGGTGTGATCCCATCTCGCCTTATCGAGTTGCGCCTGACCGCGTTCAAGTCGTTTCGCGGTGCGACTTTGCCGCTGAAGGGCACGACAATTCTGATTGGCCGCAACAGCTCCGGAAAGTCGAACGCCTTCGACGGTCTGGAGGTTCTGGCGCGTCTCGCCGAAGGCGAGGACTTGGCGGACGCGCTCGACGGCCGCAGGCGTGAGGGAGGCATGGTCAGGGGCGGATCGGCGGGTTGTCCACCGCATGGGACGCAGCGCTTTGAACTCGGGTGCTCAGTCGAACTCGATGGCGATCGCTACGACTACGACCTTGCGGTCGAGGTCCAGCCCGATTTACGTGTGGTGGCGGAGAAGCTGTGTGGTCCCGCGAAGGCGGTGCGGAGCGGCAGGGTTACCTATGGATCGCTCATCGAGACTCGCGAACCCGGTGCGCCCGGCACCGGGATCGTGGCTGAGTTGCACAACGGTAAGCGTGGTCCGAACACCCCGTTTACTTTTCGGGACAGTCGGCTGATCATCGGTCAGGTACCGCTCGCGCTTGCCGGGACAAACGGCGCTGAACTCTCGGTAATCAGAGGGGTGGAGGCGGTGCTACTAGCGCTGAGGGGAATTTTCCACCTCGATCCTGTGCCCCATCTTATGCGTGGGTTCGTTCCCGAGCGAGATGCGGAGCTGCGACGGACGGGTGAGAATCTTTCGGCTGCACTGCGAACGTTGATGATTCGTGACCCAGCCGCATTCGATCGTGTCCAGGGTCTGGTTCGAGCGGTTGCCGACGACGAAGGCGTGCAAAGTATAAGTTTTGTTTCGTCGGATTTGGGTGACGTGATGCTGGCGCTCGATGAAAAACACGGGAAACAAAGAATAATCGAACGAACTCCGGCGCGGGAGATGAGCGACGGCCTCTTGCGATTCACCGCGATTGCGACCGCGCTACTGTCGTCCCGATACGGCTTGGATGTCGATTCTTTGGTTCGGGCGCGCACGGAATTGGCCGACGAAGAAGAACTTGGTGGCGGAGTACTCATCGTCATCGAAGAACTCGAGAACGGTCTCCATCCTTCACAAGCTCGGCGCGTGCTCGATCTAGTCAGGACGAGCAGTGATACGCCGGGAACGAGCGTGCTCGTGACCACGCACAGTCCTGCGATCCTCGATGCCGCCGAAGGGTCGCTCAACGAAAACGTCGTGGTCTGTCATCGAGATCCGAACACCGGTTACAGTCTCTTGACGGGGTTGATGGAAGTACCTGGGTACACCACAGCGCTTGCCGAAGGATCGCTCGGAAAGGCAATAAGTGCCGGGAAGTTGGTCGGCGCACCTGGTGAAGACGCAGGTGATTTCGGCGAGTTCGAGAGATTGCTGGGTATCCGTTGATACAGCAGGTCGTCTTCATTGATACCAGCATTCTGTGCAATCTTGTTCCGGTGCCTGGGCGTGACCAAGCCGCAGAGCAAGTACGAGAAGAGCTGAAAAAGCGGATCGCTCTGGATCAGCGGTTCATCTTGCCGATCACCGCTGTGATAGAAACGGGGAATTTCATTGCGCAGTTGTCCAATGGCGGGCTGCGTAGAAAGACAGCCCAGCGGCTGGAAGATATCCTGAAACTGATCTGCGCCGGAAAGGCGCCGTGGGTGCTTCACGACGTGCCTTGGAATAAGGAATTCCTGGAAAGATTGCTCGAAGGCGCTGATTCCGGGGCAGATTACGTGACACACGCCCAGAATGGTGTCGGATTGGGAGATCTGTGCGTGCTGGCGGAGCGACAGAGTTTCGAGATGCGTTCGCGAATACCGACCACCATATGGACCCTCGACGACGGGCTACGCGCCTACAGTCCCCTGGCGGGGACGGACTGACAGCACTGGGGCTGGAGGCGTTCGCTTGTGCAGTGAACGTAGTCGGACGTCTGGTTGATGCCCACCGTGCCTACACTCGCGCGCATGACCGTGCACTTCATCGGGGCCGGGCCGGGCGCGGCCGATTTGTTGACGGTGCGCGCGGTCGAGTTGCTGCGCGCGTCGCCTGTGTGCCTGTACGCGGGGACGTATCTGGACCCTGACGTGCTGGCGTACTGCGCGCCGGATGCCGAGCTGGTGGATACCCAGCACTTGGACCTCGACCAGATCACCGAGCGTCTGGTGCGGGCGCACCGGGACGGCCGGGACGTGGCCCGCCTGTGCTCGGGCGACCCGTCGCTGTATTCGGCGCTGACCGAGCAGACCCGCAGGCTGGACGCGCACGGGGTGCCGTGGGACGTCACACCGGGCGTGCCCGCCTATGCCGCCGCGGCGGCGGTGCTCGGCGCGGAGCTGACGGTGCCCGAGCTGGTCCAGTCGGTCGTGCTGACCCGCGCGCAGGCCCGCTCCACCGCGATGCCGGAGTCCGAAGCGCTGGCGAACTTCGCCGCCACCGGCGCCACGCTCGCACTGCACCTGGCCATCACCCGCATCCGTGGCTTGGCTGCCGAGCTGTCCGCCGACTACGGCCCGGACTGCCCGGTCGCCGTCGTCTACCGCGCCAGCCAGCCCGACCAACTGGTGCTGCGCGGCACCCTGCACGACATCGCCGACCAGGTCGAGGCCGCCGGGCTGCGGCAGGCCGCGGTGATCCTGGTGGGCCGTGCGCTCACGCCCTCGGTGTCGTGCGCGGAATCCCACCTCTACGACCCGGCGCGCGTGCGTGGGTCGGCAGGCGCATCGCGCGAATAGCCGACTGGCGGCCGCCCATCTGCCCTGGTCGGTGTGCAGCGTGGTCAGCGGGCCGGGCGGTCGCGGCGGGATCGACTCGGCGGGCGCGGCTCGGGGGCAGGCGGCGCTGCGATCTTGTCCGCGGTGCCCCGTCTGCTGACGGCGGCTGCCGTAGGCGTCCGCCTCCCTCGGCGCGAAAGTGCCGGTTTGATACGCCGGTGACTCATGTGAGAACCGCAACATCCGTCTGGCAAACCTTTTCCGAGGCGGATACCAGCGGTGATGTTCATCGGCTATGACGGTTGGTTGGTCGCCCGCCGGGGGCGACGGTAGATTGATCCGGTGATTCGCAAAGAAGGTCCCGGCGGAGCCGGTCGGTGGGTTCTGGGCGCGGTCGAGCCCATGTAACGAGCCCGGCCGGTTGGACAGATAGTTCAAATGAACATTTTTGCCTGATTTGATGTGAGAACTGAACCTGGAGACGCAGGCGCCACGCTCGGATAGGTGGGCGCCCTCTCCGGGTGTGGTCGGGGAGCGCTTGCGTGGTGTTCCGGAAGCGAGGTTACGGTTGGACCGGCTGGATTTCGGCGGAAACGGCGAAACTGGTGGCGAACGGACGGACGCTGGTGCTGGGGTGGACCCCGGCTTGTCCGGCGCTTTCCCGTTGTCCCCTGCTCAGCTGGGTATCTGGTACGCGCAGCATGTCGACCCGCAGGTGCCGGTCAACATCGCGCAGTACGTCGACCTGCGCGGGGAGCTCGACGTCGAACTGCTCAACCGGGCCAGCATCGACGCCTCGCACGAGCTGGGTTCGGGTTTCCTGCGGATCGTCGAGCGTGACGGCGAGCCGTTGCAGTTCGTCGACCACTCGATCGCCGACTACGACCGCGTCGAGTACGTCGACCTGCGCGGGGAAGCCGATCCGGAGGCCGCCGCGCTGGCGTGGATGCGCGCCGAGTACAGCCGTCCGCTCGATCTGACCACCGACCGCCTGATCAAGGCGGCCGCGCTGCAACTGGCCGACGACCACTGGTACTGGTACAGCCGCTCGCACCACATCGCGCTCGACGGCTTCGGCGCGATGACCAACGTCAACCGGATCGCCGAGCTGTACACCGCGTATGCCGAAGGCGTCGAGCCCGCGCCGTCGAAGGCGACGGATCTGCGCACGCTGTTCGAGCAGGAGATCGCCTACCGGGAGAGCTCGCGCTTCACCTCCGACAAGGAGTACTGGGCCCAGCGAGTGGCGGGGCTGGAGGAAGGCACCAGCCTGACCGGCCGTTCCGCGCCGCCCGCGGCGATCAACGGCATCGCCAGCGCCGCGCTGTCGGACGAGCAGAACGCCGCGCTGGACGCGGCGGTCGCGCGGCACGATTCCTCGCCCGCCGGGCTGCTGCTGGCCGGCTTCGCGGCGTATCTGGCGCAGTGGAACGGCGTCGAGGACGTCATTCTGAGCCTGCCGGTGACCGCGCGCACCACCGCGGCGATGCGCCGCTCGGGTGGCGCGTCGTCGAACATCGTGCCGCTGCGGTTGCACGTCGGCCACGACACGACGGTGGCGGAACTGCTCAAGCAGGTGCAGGTCGAGGTGTCCGGCGCGCTGCGGCACCAGCGCTACCGGCACGAGGACATCCGCCGCGACGCGGCCGGTGACGGCGTGGTGACCACGGAGTTCTTCGGTCCGTGGGTCAACATCATGCTGTTCCACGACGAGATCGCGCTCGGCTCGGTGGTCGGGCAGATGCACGTGCTGTCCACCGGCAGCATCGAGGATCTGGGCGTCAACTTCTACCAGTCGGTCGCGGGCACGCGCTCGCACATCGATTTCGAGACCAACCCCAACCTCTACACCGAGGACGAGGCGCGCCGTCACCACGGCCGCTTCCTGGAGTTCTTCGATCGCTTCCTCGCCGCGGGGGCGGACACCACCGTGTGGGGTCTTCCGGTCACCACCGCCGACGAGCGCGAGCGGACGCTGCTGGAGTGGAACGACTCCGAGCAGGAAGTCCCGGAGACCACGCTCGCCGCGCTGCTGGACGCGCAGATGGCGCTGACCCCGGACAACGTCGCGCTCGATTTCGAGGGCGCGACGCTCACCTACGCGGAGTTCGACGCGCGGGTCAACCGACTGGCCCGCTTCCTGATCGCCGACGGCGTGGGCCCGGAGTCGCTGGTCGCGCTGGGCATGCGCCGCTCGCTGGAGTTGGTGATCGGCATGCACGCCGTGCTGAAGGCCGGTGGCGCGTACGTGCCGATCGATCCGGATCATCCGGCCGAACGCACCGCCTACATCCTCGACAGCGCCGCGCCGGTGTGCGTGCTGACGCTCTCGGCCGACGAGCTCGAGCTGCCCGAGTCGGTGCGGCGGGTGGAGATCGACACCCTGGACACCTCGGCGTACTCCGCCGACCCGGTGACCGACGCCGACCGCGTCGCGCCGCTGCGTCCGGACAACACCGCCTACGTCATCTACACCTCGGGTTCGACCGGTCGCCCCAAGGGCGTCGCGGTCACCCATCACGCGATCGTCAACCAGCAGCTGTGGATGCTCGACGAGTACCGGCTGACCGCGGCGGACGTGTATCTGCAGAAGACCGCGACCACGTTCGACGTGTCGCTGTGGGGCTACTTCCTGCCGTTGCTGGTGGGCGCGAAGCTGGTCATCGCCTCGCCCGACGGGCACCGCGACCCGCTGTACGTGGCGGAGATGATCTCCCGGCACGGGGTGACCGTCACCGACTTCGTCCCGTCCATGCTCACGGTGTTCGTCGCGCACGCCACGCGGGCCCAATGCGCCACGCTGCGCGCGGTTTTCGTGATCGGCGAGGCGCTGCCGCCGGAGACCGCGGCGGGCTTCCGCGCGATCACCGACGCGGGGCTGCACAACCTGTACGGCCCGACCGAGGCCGCGGTCTCGGTGACCTACTGGGAGGCGACGGCCGCCGACACGGTGACCGTGCCGATCGGTATCCCGGAGTGGAACGTCCAGGTCTACGTGCTGGATTCGCGGCTGCGCCCGGCCGCGATCGGCGCGCCGGGTGAGCTGTACCTCGGCGGGCGTCAGCTCGCGCGGGGTTACCGCGGCCGTCCCGACCTGACCTCGGACCGCTTCGTCGCGAACCCGCTGTCGAGCACCGGTGAGCGGATGTACCGCACCGGCGACCTCGTGCGCTGGAACGAGGCGGGCACGCTGGAATACATCGGCCGCACCGACTTCCAGGTGAAGTTCCGCGGCCAGCGCATCGAGCTCGGCGAGATCGAGACCGACCTGCTCGCCCATCCCGCGGTCAGCCAAGCCGTGGTGCTGGTGATGGACACCGCGACCGGTCAGCAGTTGGTGGCCTACGTCGTCCCCGCTCCCGGCCACACCGTCGAGCCGGTCGAGCTGACCAGGTTCGCCGCCGAGCAGCTGCCCAGCTACATGGTGCCCGCATCGATCATGGTGCTGGACGCCTTCCCGCTCAACACCAGCGGCAAGCTGGACCGCAAGGCCCTGCCGGAGCCGGTGTTCAGCGCCGACGCAGGCGATTTCCGCGCGCCGCGCACCCAGGCCGAGCAGATCGTGGCCGGCATCTTCGCCGACGTGCTCAGCCAGGACCGCGTCGGCATCGACGACAACTTCTTCGATCTGGGCGGCAACTCGCTGGTCGCCACCCAGGTGGTGGCGCGCATCGGCGCCGCGTTCGGCACCCAGATCGGGGTGCGGGCGCTGTTCGAGACCCCGACCGTCGCCGGTATCGCCGCACGCGCCGAGAACGCCGCCCCCGTGGGCGAATCGCGCCCGCCGCTGGTGGCCCAGCAGTTGCCGGAGCGGGTGCCGCTGTCGCTGGCGCAGCAGCGCATGTGGTTCATCAACCAGTTCGACCCGACCGTGCCGACCTACAACCTGCCGTTCGTGGTGCGGTTGCGCGGCCAGGTGGACCTGGACGCGTTGCAGTCGGCGCTGCTGGACGTGGTGGAGCGGCAGCAGTCGCTGCGCACGATCTTCCCCGAGTCCGGCGACGGCGGCTACCAGCAGGTGCTTCCGGTGGACCAGGTCGATCTCGGCATCGAGGTGCAGCCGATCGACGAGGCCGAACTGCACGGCGCGCTGGCCGAATTCGCCGCGCGCGGGTTCGACGTCTCGCGCGAGCTGCCGATCCGGGTGCGGGTCTTCGCGGTCACCGGCGGGCGCGGCAACGGCGCGGCCGACTACGCGGTGGCGTTCGTGGTGCACCACATCGCGGCCGACGGCTTCTCCTTCGGACCGCTCGCGCGCGACGTGGCCGCCGCCTACCTGTCCCGCGCCGCGGGCGAGGCGCCGAGCTGGGCGCCGCTGCCGGTGCAGTACCAGGACTTCAGTGTCTGGCAGCGCGAACTGCTCGGCGCGGAATCCGATCCCGCGTCCATGGCGGCGCGCGAGATCGCCTACTGGCGCAGGGCGCTGGCGGGGCTGCCGGATCAGCTCGACCTGCCCGCGGACCGCCCGCGTCCGCCGGTGCAGAGCTTCCACGGCAGCCGGGTGAGCTTCGACATCGACGCCGAGCTGCACCGGCGGTTGGTCGGGCTGGCCCGCGCGCAGGGCGTCAGCCTGTTCATGGTCATGCACGCCTCGCTGGCGGTGCTGCTGGCCCGGTTGTCCGGCACCAGCGACATCGCGATCGGCACCCCGGTGGCCGGGCGCGGCGAGCAGGCGCTCGACGACCTGATCGGCATGTTCGTCAACACCCTCGTGCTGCGCTCGGAGGTGGACGGCAGCGAGTCGTTCGCCGAATTCCTCGGCCGCACCAGGGAAACCGACCTCGCCGCGTTCGCGTTCGCCGACGTGCCGTTCGAGCGGCTGGTCGAGGTGCTCAACCCGACCCGCTCGCAGGCGCGCCACCCGCTGTTCCAGGTGATGCTGTCGTTCCAGGAGATGTCGCACGCGACGCTGGAACTGCCCGGTCTCTCGGTCACCGCCGACGAGCTCGAGGTGGACATCGCCAAATTCGACCTCCAGTGGACGGTCACCGAGGAGCGCGGCGCGAACGGCGAGCCCGCGGGCATGGGCGCGGTCATCTCCTTCGCCACCGACCTGTTCGACGCGCCCACCGTCGCCGAATTCGGCCGCCGCTACCTGCGTGTGCTGGAAGCCGCGGTCGCCGCGCCGGGAACCACGGTGCGCGACATCGAGATCCTGGACGAGGCCGAGCGCGCCCGGGTGCTGACCGAGTGGAACCACACCCGCCACGACGTGCCCGCCGCCACCGTGCTCGACCTGTTCGAAGAGCAGGTGCGGGGCAGGCCGGACGATCCGGCCGTGGTGTTCGACGGCGGCTCGCGCGGCGCGGAGGAGTTCGGCGCGCCGGTCGAGCTGACCTACGCCGAGTTCGCCGCGCGGGTGAACAGCCTGGCGCGCAAGCTGATCGGGACGGGCGTCGGCCCGGAGACGCTGGTCGCCGTCGGCATCCGCCGCTCGGTGGACATGCTGGTGGCGATCTACGCCACGCTCACCGCGGGCGGTGGCTACGTGCCGATCGACCCCGACCACCCGGCCGAGCGCACGGAGTACGTGCTCGACAGTTCGTCGCCGGTGTGCGTGCTCACCACCACCGCCGACAACGTCACCGCCGCGGACATCCCGGTGCTGACGCTGGACACCATCGACCTGAGCGGGTTCGACGAGGGACCGGTCACCGACGCCGAGCGCCGCGCCCCGCTGCGCCCGGCGAACACCGCCTACGTGCTCTACACCTCCGGTTCGACCGGCCGCCCCAAGGGCGTCGCGGTCAGCCACGCGTCGGTGGTCAACCAGATCGCCTGGATCACCGCCGAATACCGGATCGGCCCGGCCGATGTGATCCTGCAGAAGACGCCGGTCACCTTCGACGTGTCGGTGTGGGAGCTGTTCGGCACGCTCGCCGTCGGCGCCCGCATGCTGATCGCCGCGCCGGACGGTCATCGCGACCCGATTTACCTCTCGGAGATCATCGGACGGCACCGGGTCACCATGACCTCGTTCGTGCCGTCCATGCTCTCGGTGTTCGCGGGCGCCGCGGACACCGCCGAATGCGCTTCGCTGCGTGCGGTTCTGGTCGCCGGTGAGGCGCTGCCGCCCGCGACCGTCACCGCGTTCCGGCAGTTCTCCACCGCCGCGGTGCACAACCTGTACGGTCCGACCGAGTTCACCGTGCACGCCACCGCCTGGCACCTCAACGAGGTCGCGCCGACGTCGGTGCCGATCGGCCGCCCGGTGTGGAACGCGCAGACCTACGTGCTGGACGAGGGCCTCGCCCCGGTGCCGGTCGGCGTGCCAGGCGAGCTGTACCTCGGCGGCGTGCAGACCGCCCGCGGTTACCACGGCCGCCCCGACCTGTCCGCGGAACGCTTCGTGGCCGACCCGTTCGGCCCGCCCGGTTCCCGCCTGTACCGCACCGGCGACCTGGTGCGGTGGGTGCGGCCGCGCGATCCCGAGGTGGGCAGCGCGGGTGTGCTGGAGTACATCGGCCGCACCGACTTCCAGGTGAAGTTCCGCGGTCAGCGCATCGAGCTCGGCGAGATCGAGACCGCACTGCTCGACCACCCGGCCGTCACCCAGGCCGTGGTGCTGGTCATGGAGACCGTCGCGGGCGATCAGCTGGTCGCCTACGTGGTGAGCACCGGCGGCCCGGTCGACATCGACAACATCAAGAACGCTCTGCACCGGACGCTGCCCGCGTACATGGTGCCGTCGGCGATCGTGGTGCTGGAGGCGTTCCCGCTGAACGCTTCCGGCAAGCTGGACCGCAAGGCGCTGCCCGCGCCGGTGTTCGAGGTGCGCGAATTCCGCGCGCCCACGACGCCGATCGAGGAGATCGTCGCGCAGATCTTCGGCGAGGTGCTCGGCATCTCCCGCGTCGGCGTGGACGACGACTTCTTCGAGCTGGGCGGCAACTCGCTGATCGCCACCCAGGTGGCTTCCCGCCTCGGCATCGCGCTGGACACCAGGGTGCCGGTGCGCATGCTGTTCGAGGCGTCCACGGTCGAGGCGCTGGCCGCGCGGGTGGAGTCGCACGCCGGTGACGGCGCGCGCAAGGCGCTGGTGGCCCGGCAGCGCCCGGAGCAGGTGCCGCTGTCGCTGGCGCAGCAGCGCATGTGGTTCCTCAACCGGTTCGACACCTCCTCGGCGGTCAACAACATCCCGGTCGCGATCCGGTTGTCCGGCGATCTGGACATCGCCGCGTTGCAGGTCGCGGTCATCGACGTGATCGACCGGCACGAGTCGCTGCGGACGGTGTTCCCGGAGACCAAGACCGGCCCGGTGCAGGTGGTGCTGGACGCGGCGCAGATCGTGCCGGACCTGACCCCGGTGCCGGTGACCGAGCACAACCTGATCGATCACCTGGTCGAGCTGGCGTCGATGGCGTTCGACGTGACCAGCGAAGTGCCGCTGCACGCGCGGCTGTTCGAGATCAGCGAGACCGAGTACGTGCTCGGCATGGTGGTGCACCACATCTCGGCCGACGGCTGGTCGATGGGTCCGCTGGCCCGCGACGTGATGGTGGCCTACGCCGCGCGCACGTCGTGGGAGGCGCCCGCGTGGTCGGCGCTGCCGGTGCAGTACGCCGACTACGCGCTGTGGCAGCGGGAGGTGCTCGGCTCGGAGGACGACCCGAGTTCGCTGATCGCCAACCAGATCCGGTACTGGACCCGCGAACTGGCCGATCTGCCCGACGAATTGACGCTGCCGTCGGATCGCCCGCGCCCCGCCGTGGCGTCCTACCGCGGCGGCACCTACCCGTTCGTGATCTCCGGCGAGACCCAGCGTGCCCTGGTCGAGCTGGGCCGCAGGCACAACGCGTCGCTGTTCATGGTGCTGCACAGCGCGCTGGCGGTCCTGCTGGCCCGTGCCAGCGGCACCAGCGACATCGCGATCGGCACCCCGGTCGCCGGTCGCGGTGAAGCCGCGCTGGACGACCTGATCGGCATGTTCGTCAACACCCTGGTGCTGCGCACCGAGGTGGACGGCGCGATGAGTTTCGCCGACCTGCTCGCCCGCGCCCGCGAGACCGACCTGCACGCGTTCGCGCACGCCGACGTGCCGTTCGAGCGGCTGGTGGAGGTGCTCAACCCGGCGCGCTCGCAGGCGCGCCACCCGCTGTTCCAGGTCATGCTGACCTTCCAGAACACCAGGCAGGCCAGCCTGGAGCTGCCCGGTCTCTCGGTCAACGGCATCGACTACGACGCGCGGCTGGCCAAGTTCGACCTACAGCTGACGCTGTCGGAGACCCAGGACGAGCAGGGCGATTCGGCGGGTATGTCGGCCGAGTTCTCCTACGCGCTCGACCTTTTCGACGAGCCGACCGTCGCGGCGTTCGCCCGGCGCCTCGACCGCATCCTCGCGGCCGTGACCGCCGACCCGGACGTCCCGATCGGCGACATCGAGTTGCTGGCGTCCGAGGAACGCGCGCGGGTGCTGGTCGATTGGAACGACACCGGACATCCGGTGGACCAGGTCGCCACGCTGGTCTCGCTGTTCGACGCGCAGGCGGCGGCGACGCCGGACGCGATCGCGCTGGACTTCGAGGGCGAGCGGCTGACCTACCGCCAGTTCCAGGAGCGGGCCAACCGCATCGCCCGCCAGCTCATCGGCGCGGGCGTCGGCCCGGAATCGCTGGTGGCGCTGGCGCTGCGGCGTTCCACCGAACTGGTCGTCGCGATGTACGCGGTGGTGCAGACCGGCGCGGCCTATGTGCCGCTCGACCCGGACCAGCCCGCCGAGCGGATCAACTACATCATCGAGACCGCGCGCCCGCGGATGATCCTGTACCGCTCGGCGGACGGATTCGGCCTCGACCCGCAGCCGGAAGTCACCGCGCTGTCGGTGGAGGGCATCGAGGGCGTGCCCGGGTTCGCCGAGACCAGTGGCGCGCCGATCACCGACGCCGAGCGCACGCGCCCGTTGCGGCCGGAGAACACCGCGTACGTGATCTTCACCTCCGGTTCCACCGGCCGCCCGAAGGGTGTGGCGGTCAGCCACGCCGCGATCGTGAACCGGCTGCTGTGGATGCAGCACGAGTACCCGATCGGCCGCGACGACGCGGTGCTGCAGAAGACGCCCGCCACGTTCGACGTGTCGGTGTGGGAGTTCTTCTGGCCGTTGCAGACCGGCGCCAGGCTGGTCGTCGCGCGCCCGGACGGGCACCGCGACCCGGTGTACCTGTCCCAGATCATCGCCGAGAAGCAGATCACCACGGCGCATTTCGTGCCGTCCATGCTGTCGGTGTTCGTCTCCACGCTCGGCAACGAGAACGGTGACGGACTGCCCGCGCCGCGGCTGCGGCAGGTCTTCGCCTCCGGTGAGGCGCTGCCCGCGCAGACCGCGCAGCGTTTGCGCGAGCTGACCGGCGCGCGCCTGCACAACTTGTACGGCCCGACCGAGGCCGCCGTCGACGTGACCTATCACGAGGCGACCGACGCCGACACCGTGTCGGTGCCGATCGGACGCCCGGTGTGGAACACCCGCGTGTTCGTGCTCGACAGCCGCCTGCACCCGGTCGCGCCGGGTGTCGCGGGTGAGCTGTATCTCGCGGGCGAACAGCTGGCGCTCGGCTACCTCGGCCGCGCCGACCTGACCGCCGACCGCTTCGTGGCCAACCCCTACGGCGCGCCGGGCGAGCGGATGTACCGCACCGGCGACCTGGTGGCCTGGACCCCGAACGGCGAGCTGGACTACCTGGGCCGCACCGACTTCCAGGTGAAGCTGCGCGGCCTGCGCATCGAGCTGGGCGAGATCGAGTCGGCGCTGCTGGCGCAGCCGGGGATCGCGCAGGCGGTGGTCGTGCTGCGCTCGGACGCGCACGCGGGCGACCAGCTGGTGGGCTACCTGGTCTGCGAACCGTATGTGGCCGTCGACATCGACGAGGTGAAGACCGCGCTGGCCGCGGCGCTGCCCGGTTACATGGTCCCGGCCGCGCTGGTGGTGCTGGACGCCTTCCCGGTCAACGCCTCCGGCAAGCTGGACCGCAAGGCGCTGCCCGCGCCGGTGTTCGAGGCCAGGGTGTTCCGCGCTCCGTCGACCCCGATCGAGGAGATCGTCGCGGAGATCTTCGCCGACCTGCTCGGCGTGCCGCGCGTCGGCGTGGACGACGACTTCTTCGAACTCGGCGGCAACTCGCTGGTGGCGACGCAGGTGGTCGCCCGCGTCAGCGCGGCGCTGAACACCGAGGTCGGCGTGCGTGTGCTGTTCGAGGCGCCGACCGTGGGCGCGCTCGCCGCGCGGATCGAGTCGCACGCGGGAACCGGTGCGCGACAGGCGCTCACGGCACAGGTGCGTCCCGAGCACCCGCCGCTGTCGCTGGCGCAGCAGCGCATGTGGTTCCTCAACCGCTTCGACGCCGACTCCGCCGCGAACAACATCCCGGCCGCGGTGCGGCTGGAAGGCGCGCTGGATCTGGACGCGCTGCGCGGAGCGATCGCCGACGTGGTCGGCCGCCACGAATCGCTGCGCACGATCTACCCGTCTCGCGACGGTGTGGCCTATCAGCGCGTGCTGAACGCCACCAGGGCCATCCCCGAACTGGACGTGGTCGAGGTGGCCGAGGGCCAATTGCTCGGCGTGCTCTACGAGTTCGTCGAGCGCGGGTTCGACGTGACCACCCAGCCGCCGGTGCGCCTGCGCGCCTACCGGCTCGCCCCGGACGACTACGTGCTGGTCGTGGTGGTGCACCACATCGCGGCGGACGGCTTCTCCATGCGCCCGCTGGTGCGCGACCTGATGACCGCCTACGTGGCGCGGACCTCCGAGGCCGAGCCGGGCTGGCCGCCGCTGGCGGTGCAGTACGTGGACTTCGCGCTGTGGCAGCGCGACACGCTGGGCTCCGAGGACGACCCGACCTCGCTGATCTCCGAGCAGCTCGACTACTGGCGCGAGACGCTTGCCGGCCTGCCCGACGAACTGCGCCTGGCCGGTCGCCCTCGGCCCGCCGTCGCCTCCTACGGCGCGGGCACCTACCGGTTCCGCGTGCCGGGCGAGCTGATCGAGGACCTGAACCGGGTCGCGCACACGCACGGCAGCACGCTGTTCATGGTGGTGCACGGCGCCTTCGCCGCCCTGCTGGCGCGGTTGAGCGGCTCCGAGGACATCGCCATCGGCATTCCGGTCGCCGGTCGTGGCGAGCAGGCGCTCGACGATCTGGTCGGCATGTTCGTCAACACCCTGGTGCTGCGCGCTCAGGTCGACACCGCCGAGTCGTTCTCCGACCTGCTCGGCCGGGTCCGCGAACGCGACCTGCAGGCGTTCGCGCACGCGGACGTGCCGTTCGAACGGCTGGTCGAGGTGCTCAACCCGGCGCGCTCGCAGGCGCGCCACCCGCTGTTCCAGGTGATGCTGTCGTTCCAGAACCTCGGCCGCACGGCGCTGGAACTGCCCGGACTCACCGTCTCCGAGCTCGGCATCGACCAGCCGACGGCGAAGTTCGACCTGCAGCTCACGCTCAGCGAGGTCCCCGGGGCGGAGACGGCGATGGACGCCGAACTCGTCTACGCCACCGATCTTTTCGACGGGGTGTTCGCCGGGACGTTCGCCGAGCGCTTCGTGCGCGTGCTGCGCGGCATCGCCGCCGATCCGTCGGTCACCGTCGGCGACATCGACCTGCTCGACGACGCCGAGCGGGCCTTGGTCATCGAGCGGTGGAACGCGACCGAATTCGCGGTCGACGCCGCGCTCACCTCGCCGGTCGGCGACGCCGCCGCGACCCTGGTCTCGCTGTTCGAAGCCCAGGTCGCGCGTACCCCGGACAGTCCCGCCGTGACGTTCGAGGGGACAAGTCTGTCCTACGCCGAGTTCGCCCGCCGGGTCCACCAGCTGGCGCGCTGGCTGAAGGTCAACGGCGTCGGGCCGGAATCGTATGTGGCGCTGGGCATGCGCCGCTCCATCGATCTGGTGGTCGGCATGTACGCGGTGAACGCCGCGGGCGGCGCGTACGTGCCGCTGGACCCGGACCATCCGGCCGAGCGCATCGACTACATCCTGGAGACCGCGCGCCCGGTGTGCGTGCTGACCTCCGGCTCCGATTTGGAGACCACCGTCTCCCGGCAGGTGCGCATCGATCAGCTCGACCTGTCGGAGTTCTCCGACCAGCCGCTGACCGACGCCGACCGGCACAAGCCGCTGCGTCCGGCCAACACCGCGTACGTGATCTTCACGTCCGGTTCGACCGGCCGCCCGAAGGGCGTCGCGGTCTCGCACGCCGCGATCGTCAACCGTCTGGTGTGGATGCACGCCGAGTACGGCTTGGCGGCCTACGACGTGGTGTTGCAGAAGACGCCCGCGACCTTCGACGTGTCGGTGTGGGAGTTCTTCTGGCCGTTGCAGGTGGGCGCGCGGTTGGTGGTGGCGAAGCCGGACGGGCATCGCGATCCCGCGTACCTGGCGCGCCTGATCGTCGACGAGCAGGTCACCACGGCGCACTTCGTGCCGTCGATGCTGTCGGTGTTCGTCGCAGAGGAGCGGGCGGCCGAATGCACCAGCCTGCGCAACGTTTTCGCGTCCGGTGAGGCGCTGCCCGCGGTGACCGCGCAGAAGCTGCGCGAGCTGACCGGCGCGCGGCTGCACAACCTGTACGGCCCGACCGAGGCCGCGGTCGACGTCACCTTCCACGAGGTGACCGACCACGACACGGTGTCGGTGCCGATCGGCGCCCCGGTGTTCAACACGCAGGTCTACGTGCTGGATTCGCGGCTGCGGCCGGTTCCGGTCGGCGTACCCGGCGAGCTGTACCTCGCTGGCGCGCAGCTGGCGCACGGCTATGTCGGCCGCCCCGACCTGACCACCGAGCGTTTCGTGGCCAACCCGTTCGGCGTCGCCGAGCGGATGTACCGCACCGGCGACCTGGTGGCCTGGACCGAAGACGGTGAACTGGAGTACCTGGGCCGCACCGACTTCCAGGTGAAGGTGCGCGGTCTGCGCATCGAGCTGGGCGAGATCGAGTCGGCGCTGACGGCGCTGGATTCGGTGGCGCAGGCGGTGGTCGTGGTGCGCGCCGACGAGCGGACCGGTGATCAGCTGGTCGCCTACCTGGTGACGGACCCGGACCGGGTGGTGGACGTCGAGTCGGTCAAGGCCGAGCTCGGCGCGCGGCTGCCCGGCTACATGGTGCCCGCGGCCTACGTGGTGCTGGACGAGTTCCCGCTCAACGCTTCCGGCAAGCTGGACCGCAAGGCCCTGCCGGAGCCGGTGTTCGAGGCCAAGGTGTTCCGCGCGCCCGCGACGCCGGTGCAGGAGATCGTGGCGGAGACCTTCGCCGAGGTCCTCGGCGTGGAGCGGGTCGGCCTGGACGACGACTTCTTCGAACTCGGCGGCAACTCGCTGGTCGCCACCCAGGTGGCGGCGCGGCTGGGCGAGGCGCTGAACACGCAGGTCCCGGTGCGCACACTGTTCGAGGCGTCGACCGTGGCCGCGCTGGCGGCGAAGGTGGAATCCGCCGCGGACGAGGGCGGCCGGACGCCGCTGGTGGCGCGGGAGCGGCCGGAGCTGGTGCCGTTGTCGCTCGCGCAGCAGCGGATGTGGTTCCTCAACCGGTTCGACAACCGCACCGCGGTGAACAACATCCCGGTGGCGCTGCGGCTGACCGGTGCGCTTGACGTTGCCGCGCTTGGCGCGGCCATCGGTGATGTGCTCGCGCGGCACGAGGCGCTGCGCACCATTTACCCCGAGGTGGAGGGCACCGGCTACCAGCGCGTGCTCCCGGTCGGCGAGGTCGGCTTCGACCTGGTCGCCGAGCCGGTCGGCGCGGACGAACTGCCCGCGCGGATCGTCGAGCTGGCGAGCGTCGGTTTCGACGTGACCGCCGAGATCCCGTTCCGGGCGAGCCTGCTGTCACTGTCGGCGACCGAGCACGTCGCGGTGCTGGTGATGCATCACATCAGCGCGGACGGCTTCTCGCTGCGGCCGTTGCTGCGCGATGTCGTGCTCGCCTACACCGAGCGCGCTCGCGGCGAGGTTCCCTCCTGGGCTCCGCTCGAGGTGCAGTACGCCGACTACGCGCTGTGGCAGCGCGAGGTGCTCGGCGCCGAGGACGACGCGGACTCCGTGGCGGCCAGGCAGATCGCCTACTGGACCGAGCAGCTGCGTGACCTGCCCGACCAGATCGAGCTGCCCGCCGACCGGCCCCGGCCCGAGATCGCCTCGAACGCCGGTGGCACGCACAACTTCGCGGTGGACGCGCAGGTGCACGAGGCGCTGGCCGAGCTGGCGCGCGCTCGCGGCGTGACGCTGTTCATGGTGGTGCACGCCGCGCTGGCGGTGTGGGCGGGCCGGTTGTCGGGCAGCACCGACGTCGCGATCGGCACGCCGATCGCGGGCCGCGGTGAACGCGCGCTCGACGACGTGGTGGGCATGTTCGTCAACACGCTCGTGCTGCGCAGCCAGGTGGAGCCGGGCGCCGGCTTCGACGAGTTGCTCGAGCAGGTGCGCCGCACCGATCTGGCCGCGTTCGCCAACGCCGACGTGCCGTTCGAGCGCCTGGTGGACGTGCTCAGCCCGGCGCGCTCGCAGGCGCACCACCCGCTGTTCCAGGTCGCGCTGACCTTCGAGGCGGCCTCGGCGGCCGCTCTCGGCGCGGTCGCGCTGCCCGGCGGACTCGAGGTCGCCGCGGTCGAATTCGACCCGGGCACCGCGAAATTCGATGTGCAGCTCACCGTGGGCGAGGCCGCCGACGGCGGGTTGACGCTGTCGTGGAACTACGCCACCGAACTGTTCGACCCGGAGACGGTGGCCGCGTTCGCCGATCGCTTCGTGCGCATCCTGCGCGGGGTCGCCGAGGATCCGCGTGCCGCGATCGGCGACATCGATCTGCTGGGCGAGGGCGAGCGGCTGGACGTCTCGCAGCGCTGGGTGTCGTCGGGCTCCGAGAGCGTCGCGGGCCTGTTCGCCGATCCCGACATCACCCTGGTGGGGCTGTTCGACGCGGCCGTCGCCGCGCATCCGCACCGCGTCGCGGCCCGCTTCGGCGTGGAGACGCTGACCTACGCCGAGCTGGACCGGCGCGCGAATGTGCTGGCGCGCAGGCTGATCAGCGACGGCGCCGGACCGGAGACGCTGGTCGCGGTGATCCTGCCGCGCTCGCTGGACCTGGTGGTCGCGCTGCTGGCCGTGGTGAAGACCGGCGCGGGTTACGTGCCGGTGGACCCGACCTACCCGGCCGAGCGCATCGCCTACGTGCTCGCCGATTCCCGCCCGACCAGCGTGGTGCTCGACTCCACGGTGCAGGTCGAGGTGCCCGCCGGGCTGCCGTCCGTCGTGCTCGACGGGTTCGCGGTGGAGACCGGCAACGTCGAGGACGCCGACGACGCCCCGATCACCGACGCCGACCGCAATGCCGCGCTCACGCCGGACAACGTCGCGTACGTGATCTACACCTCCGGCTCCACCGGCCGCCCGAAGGGTGTCGCGGTCGCGCACCGCAACGTGGTGCGGCTGTTCGCGAACACCGACCGCGACTTCGGTTTCGGGCCCGACGACGTGTGGACGCTGTTCCACAGCTACGCGTTCGACTTCTCGGTGTGGGAGCTGTGGGGCCCGCTGCTGTTCGGCGGCACCCTCGTCGTGGTCGACTACTACACTTCGCGCTCGCCGGAGCAGTTCCTGGAACTGCTGCGCGCCGAACGCGTCACGGTGCTCAACCAGACTCCGTCGGCGTTCTACCAGCTGGCCGAGGCCGACCGCAACGCCGCGTCCGACGCCGCGCCGCTGGCGCTGCGGTATGTGGTCTTCGGCGGTGAGGCGCTGGAGCTGCGCAGGCTGTCGGACTGGGTGGCGCGCCACGGCGACGGCACCGGCGCGTCGGCCGGACCGCTGCTGGTCAACATGTACGGCATCACCGAGACCACGGTGCACGTGTCCTACCGCGCGCTGGACGCCGCGACCATCGCCGCCGCCTCCGGCAGCGTGGTCGGCCGCGCCATCGCCGGGCTGCGGGTGTACGTGCTCGACAGCAGGCTGCGCCCGGTGCCGGTCGGCGTCGCGGGTGAGATGTACGTGGCCGGACCGCAATTGGCGCGCGGCTACCTCGGCCGCCCCGATCTGTCCGCGACTCGTTTCGTCGCCGACCCGATGGGCGACACGCCGGGTGGGCGACTGTATCGCTCCGGCGACCTCGCCCGCTGGAACCGCTTCGGCGAGCTGGAATACCTCGGCCGCGCCGACGACCAGGTGAAGGTGCGCGGTTTCCGCATCGAGCTCGGCGAGATCGAATCGGCGATCCTCGCCCAGCCCGGCATCGCGCAGGCCGCGGTCATCGTGCGCGAGGACCAGCCCGGCGATCAGCGGATCGTCGCCTACGTGGTGTCCGAGCCGGGCGCTGAGCCCGCGCTGGACGCGGTGCGCGACGGCGCGGCCGAGCAGCTGCCCGCCTACATGGTGCCCTCGGCCGTGGTGCGGCTGGAGTGGATCCCGCTGACGGTCAACGGGAAACTGGACCGTCGTGCGCTGCCCGCCCCGACCGCGCAGTCCCGCGCGTTCCGCGCGCCGGCCACCCCCGTGCAGGAGACCGTCGCCGCGGTGTTCGCCGACGTGCTCGGCCTGGACCGGGTCGGCGTGGACGACGACTTCTTCGATCTCGGCGGCAACTCGCTGATCGCCACCAGGGTCGTCGCCCGCATCGGCTCCGCGCTCGGCACGACCGTCGCGGTGCGCACCCTGTTCGAGGCCTCGACGGTGGAAGCGCTCGCCGCGCGGGTGGAATCGCACGCCGACGGTGCGGCGCGGGCTCGCCTCGTCGCCCGCGAGCGCGCGGCGGGCGAACTGGTGCCGCTGTCGTTCGCGCAGCAGCGCATGTGGTTCCTGAACAAGTACGACACCTCCTCGGCGGCCTACAACCTGCCGATCGCCATCAGGCTCACCGGCGCGCTGGACGTGGAGGCGCTGCGGTTGGCGGTGGCCGACGTGGTGCGCAGGCACGAATCGCTGCGCACCCGCTACCCCGAGCACGGCGGCACCCCGGTACAGGTGATCGTGCCCGCCGAGGACATCGCGCTGGATCTGCATCCAGAGCCGGTGGACCCGGCGCGGCTGCTCGAGACCGTGACCGAGTTCGTCACCACCGGTTTCGATGTGGCCGAACAGGTTCCGCTGCGCACCCGGCTGTACGCGGCCGGGCCGGACGAGCACGTGCTCGTCGTGGTGGTGCACCACATCGCGGCCGACGGCTTCTCGATGGGCCCGCTGACCCGCGACGTGATGGCCGCCTACACCGCGCGCAGCACCGGCAGCGCTCCCGGCTGGGCCCCGCTGGCGGTGCAGTACGCCGACTTCGCGGTCTGGCAGCGCGAGATCCTCGGCTCGGAAGACGATCCCGACTCGCTGCTGGCCGAGCAGGTCGCCTACTGGCGGCACGCGCTCGACGACATCCCCGACGAGCTGGCCCTGCCCACCGACCGCCCGCGTCCGGCCGTCGCCTCGCACCGCGGCGCGACGCTGCACCGCGAGCTGTCCGGTGACCTGGTCGCCGCGCTGGAGGAGATCGCGCGGCAGCGCGGCGCGTCGCTGTTCATGGTGATGCACGGCGCGCTGGCGGTGCTGCTGGCGCGGCTGTCCGGTAGCGACGACGTCGCGGTCGGCACCCCGGTCGCGGGCCGCGGCGAGGCCGCGCTCGACGACCTGGTCGGCATGTTCGTCAACACGCTCGTGCTGCGCACGGGTATCGAGCCGGGTGAGTCGTTCGCCGGCCTGCTCGACCGGGTGCGCCGCACCGACCTGGACGCCTACGGCAACGCCGACGTGCCGTTCGAGCGGCTGGTGGAACTGCTCGCGCCGGAGCGCTCGCAGGCCCGCAACCCGCTGTTCCAGGTGATGCTGGCGTTCCAGAACCTGGAGCGCACCACCCTGGAGCTGCCCGGTCTCTCGGTGTCCGCGCTGGACCTGGAAGAGAACGTCGCGCGCTTCGACTTGCAGTTCACCCTCGCCGAGCGCGGCGAAAGCGGTTCCGGCGCCATGGCGCTGGCGCTGACCTACGCCACCGAGCTGTTCGACGAGGCGACCGCGGCGGCCATCGTGGACCGCTGGGAGCGTGTGCTCGCGGCGGTGGCGGCCGATCCGTCGGTGACCGTCGGCGCGATCGACGTGCTCGACGCGGCGGAGCGCGCCGACCTGATCGCACGCACCGGAGCCCCTGCCACGCCCGCGCGGACGCTGCCCGACCTGATCGCCGAGGCCGCCGCCATCGATCCCGCGGCGCCCGCCGTGGTGTTCCAGGGGAGAAGTGTCTCCTACGGCGAGCTGGACGCGCGGTCGAACCGCCTGGCCCGCTTGCTGATCGAGCGCGGCATCGGCACCGAGGATCTGGTGGCGGTCGCCGTGCCGCGATCGGACGAGTCGTACTTCGCCGAATGGGCGGTGTCGAAGTCCGGTGGCGCGTTCGTGCCGATCGACCCGACCTATCCGGCCGACCGCATCGCGCACATGGTGACCGACTCCGGCTCCCCGATCGGTCTGACCGTGGCGTCGGTGCGCGCCGAGCTGCCCGACTCGGTCGAGTGGCTGGTGCTCGACGAGCTGGATCTCGACGGGTTCGACGCCGCCGCGATCACCGACGCCGACCGGGTGCGCCCGGTGCGGCCGGAGCACCCGGCCTACGTCATCTACACCTCCGGTTCCACCGGCATGCCCAAGGGCGTCGTGGTCACCCACGCGGGCCTCGCCAACTTCCGCGACGAGCAGAACGAGCGCTACGACGTCGATTCCGACACGCGCGCATTGCATTTCGCCTCGCCCAGCTTCGACGCATCGATCCTGGAATTCCTGCTGGCGATCGGTCGCGGCGGCGCGCTCGTGGTCTGCCCGCCCGGCGTGTACGGCGGCGAGGAACTGTCCGAGCTGATCCGCGCCGAGCGGGTCACGCACGCCTTCATCACCCCGTCGGTGCTCGCGTCGCTGGATTCGGCCGCGCTGGCCGGGATGCGGGTGATCGTGGCGGGCGGCGAGGCCGTGCCCGCCGATCTGGTCGCCAAGTGGGGTGGCGCGCCCGACGGTTCGGGCCGCCGTTTCCACAACGGTTACGGTCCGACCGAGACCACGATCATGACCAACATCAGCGACGCGCTCACGCCGGGCGACCGGGTCACCATCGGCGGCCCGACTCGAGGCATGCAGTCGCTGATCCTGGACGCCCAGCTCAGGCCCGTTCCGGTGGGTGTCGCAGGTGAGCTGTATCTGTCGGGCGTCCAGCTGGCGCGCGGCTACCACGCGCGCCCCGGCCTGTCGGCGGAGCGGTTCGTCGCCAACCCGTACGTGCCCGGCGCGCGGATGTACCGCACCGGTGACGTGGTGCGCTGGACCCACACCGGCGAGGTCGAGTATGTCGGCCGCTCCGACTTCCAGGTGAAGGTCCGCGGTTTCCGCATCGAACTCGGCGAGATCGACGCGGCGCTGGCCTCGCACGAGACCGTCGACTTCGCCGTCACCGTCGGCCACAAGAGCGCAGCGGGCGCGGTGTCGCTGGTGTCGTACGTCGTTGCCGCGCAAGGACATTCGATCGACGTGGCGGCGCTGACCGCGCACGTCGAGGAACGTCTGCCCGCCTACATGGTGCCCTCGTCGATCATGGTGATCGACCACGTGCCGCTCACCCCGGTGGGCAAGCTGGACCGCAAGGCGCTGCCGGAGCCGGTGTTCGCGACCGAGGTCGTGTTCCGCGCGGCGCGCACCCCGCTCGAGCAGACCATCGCCGAGGTGTTCGCCGAGGTGCTCGGCGTGGAGCGGGTCGGTGTCGACGACTCCTTCTTCGCGCTCGGCGGCGACAGCATCGTCTCCATCCAGCTGGTGTCGCGGGCCAAGGCGCGCGGCGTGGTGTTCACCCCCCGGCACGTCTTCGAGCAGCGCACGGTGGCGGGTCTGGCGTCGGTCGCCGAGACCACCGAGGCGGCCGAGGCGTCGGCGACGACGCTGGCCGAGCCGCCGGGCGGCGGCATCGGCGTCATGCCGCTGACGCCGGTGGTGCGGTTCATGGCCGAGCGGCGCGGCTCGTTCGGCCGGTTCAACCAGACGCTGGCGCTGGAACTGCCGGTCGGCATCGACCGCGCTGGTATCGCCGCGACGGTCGGCGCTGTCATCGATCGCCACGACATGCTGCGCGCGAGCCTGCGCCGCGACGGCGACGACTGGGTGGTGGAGACCGCCGCGCCGGGCACGGTCGAGGTGGACGCGCTGATCGACCGCACCGAGTTCGACGCGGGCGTCACCGATGCCGAACTGGTCGAGATCGCCTCGGCCGCACTGGACGAGTCGCTGGACCGGCTGGATCCCGCCGCGGGCGTGGTCATCCGGTTCGTCTGGCTGGAGCCCGATTCCGCCGAGCGCGCCGGACGCCTGATCGTCGTCGCCCACCACCTGGTCGTGGACGGCGTCTCCTGGCGCATCCTGGTGCCGGACTTCGTCACCGCGTGGGGCCAGCGCACCGCCGGGCAGACGCCCGAGCTGGTCGCTCCGGCCACGTCGATGCGCGCCTGGGCGTACGCGCTGGAGCGCGAGGCGGCCAGCCCGGAGCGGGTGGCCGAACTCGACTACTGGCGTTCGGTGGTCGCCGCGGCCGATCCGCTGCTGACCGAGCGTCCGATGGACCCGGAGGTCGACACCTCCGGCGTCATCGAGAAGCATCGGGTCGAGGTGTCGGCCGAGGTCACCAAGGCGCTGCTCACCACGGTTCCCGCGCTGTTCCACGGCGGCGTGAACGACGGTCTGCTCACCGCGCTGGCGCTGGCCACCGCCAAGTGGCGGGCGCGCAGGGTGGCCGCGGGCGCCGAGGACCTGCTGCTGCGCCTCGAGGGTCACGGCCGCGAGGAAGACGTGGTGCCCGGTGCGGATCTGTCGCGCACCGTCGGCTGGTTCACCGCGATCTACCCGGTCCGGTTCGACCTGTCCGGCATCGACGTGGACGCCGCGTTCACCGGCGGCCCGGCGCTGGGCGCGGCCGTGAAGGCGGTCAAGGAGCACCTGCTCTCGGTGCCGGACAAGGGCATCGGCTACGGCCTGCTGCGCTACCTGAACGCCGAGACCGCGGCCGAACTGCCCCGCGAACTGCCCGGTCAGGTGAGCTTCAACTACCTCGGCCGCGTGTCAGAGGGCGACGTGCCGGAGTCGCTGCGCGGCTTCGGCTGGATCCCCGCGCCGGAACTCGGCGCGCTGGGCGGCGCCTACGACGCGGACATGCCCGCGATGGCGCCGCTGGATGTGAACGCGATCGTGGTGGGCGACAAGCTGACCGCGAACATCGGCTACCCGTCCACCCTGCTGTCGGCCGCCGACGTGCGCGAGTTCGGCGAGCTGTGGACCGCCGCGCTGGAAGCGGTGGCGCGGCACGCCAATTCGGCGGGCGCGGGCGGGCACACCCCGTCGGACTTCGCGCTCGTGCGCAGCACCCAGCGCGACATCGACGTCTGGGAGCGGCGCTTCCCGGCGCTGGCCGACGTGTGGCCGCTGTCGGCGCTGCAAGCCGGTCTGCTCTTCCACGCCCGCCTCGCGGCGAGCTCGGTGGACGTGTACACCGCCCAGGCGGTGCTGACGCTCACCGGCCGGGTGGACGCGGCCAGGTTGCGCGCGGCCGCGCAGGCTCTGGTGGACCGCTACGAGAACCTGCGCACCGCGTTCGTCACCGACCACGACGGCAACGCGGTGCAGATCGTGCTGGACAGCGTCCGGGTGGCGTGGGCCGAGCACGACCGGATCGAATCCGGTTCGGCCGAAGACCTGATCGAGGCCGACCGCATGCGCCGGTTCGACCTGGCCGAGCCGCCGCTGATCCGCTTCACGCTGATCCAGGTGGCGGCCGACCGCTGGCAGTTCGTGGTGTCCAACCACCACATCCTGCTCGACGGCTGGTCCATGCCGCTGCTCATGCGGGATCTGCTGGTGCTCTACGCCACGCACGCGGACGTCTCCGCGCTGCCGGCGGTGCGGTCCTACCGCCACTTCCTGGACTGGACCAGGCAGCAGGATCACGCGGCGTCGCTGGCCGCGTGGGCGCGCGCGTTGCGCGGTGTCGGGGAGCCGACCCTGCTGGCGCGGCCGGACGCCGGTCGTGAGATCACCTCGCTGTCCGGCGAGTACTTCTTCGACCTGGACGAGGCGACCACCGCGCGGCTGACCGCGCTGGCCGGTTCGCTCGGCGTCACGCCGAACACGGTGTTGCAGACGGCGTGGGGCATCCTCGTCGGCCGCATGACCAGCCGCGACGACGTGCTGTTCGGCACCACCGTCTCCGGTCGTCCCGCGCAGCTGTCCGGCGTGGAGGCGATGGTCGGCCTGTTCATCAACACCGTGCCGGTGCGGGTGCGTTTCGACTCCTCGGAGTCCGTGCGCGAGCTGCTGACCCGCACCCAGGGCGAGCAGGCCGATCTGCTGGACCACCACTACGTGGGCTTGGCCGACATCCAGGCGGTCGCGGGCATCGGCGGCCTGTTCGACACCCTGGTGGTGTTCGAGTCCTACCCGGTCGACGCCGCGGGCTTGCAGGCGCAGGCGGCGGACATCGACGGCATGGCCGTGGTCGGCCTGGACGCGGCCGACGCCACGCACTACCCGTTGACCCTGATCGCGCAGCTGGATTCGCGGCTGCGGGTGCGCGCGGGCTACCTGCGCGACCTGTTCGACGAGCAGACGGTGCGCCGCATCGCCGACCGCCTGATCCGGGTGCTCACCGCGATCACCGACGAGCCCGACGCGGTGGTCGGCGACATCGAACTGCTGGATGCCGCTGAGCGCGAGCTGGTGGTGTCGGGCTGGAACGACACCGCGCACTCGGTGGACGCCGGCGCGACTCTGGTCTCGATGTTCTACGACCAGGTCGAACGCACTCCGGACGCGACCGCGATCACGTTCGAGGGGACAAGTCTGTCCTACGCCGAGTTCTCCTGGCGGGTGAACCAGCTGGCGCGCTGGCTGATCGCGCGCGGCGTGGGTCCGGAATCGTATGTGGCGCTGGGCATGCGGCGCTCGATCGATCTGGTGGTCGGCATGTACGCCGTCGCCGTGGCCGGTGGCTCGTACGTGCCGCTGGACCCGGATCACCCGGCCGAGCGGACCGAATACATCCTCGCCACGGCCGATCCGGTGTGTGTGCTGACCTCCGGCAGCGATCTGGACATCGATACCGCGCAGGTGCGGATCGATCTGCTCGATCTGAAGGGCCTGTCCGAGGCGCCGGTCACCGACGCGGACCGTCGTGCGCCGCTGCGTCCGTCGAATACCGCCTACGTGATCTTCACGTCGGGTTCGACGGGTCGTCCGAAGGGTGTCGCGGTTTCGCACGCCGCGATCGTCAACCGCCTGGTGTGGATGCAGACCGCCTACCAGCTGACGCCCACTGATGTGGTCTTGCAGAAGACGCCCGCCACCTTCGATGTGTCGGTGTGGGAGTTCTTCTGGCCGTTGCAGATCGGCGCGCGCCTCGTGGTCGCCAAGCCGGACGGGCATCGTGACCCCGCCTACCTGGCCGAGATCATCAGCACCGAAAAGGTGACCGTCACCCACTTCGTGCCGTCGATGCTCGCGGTATTCGTCGCGGATGCCGCAGCCGCACAATGCGATTCGCTGCGACTTGTGTTCGCCTCCGGTGAGGCGTTGCCGCCCAAGCCCGCGCATCGCTTGCGGGAGTTGACCGGCGCGTCCCTGCACAACTTGTACGGCCCGACCGAAGCGGCGGTCGACGTCACGTTCCACGAGGTCGTGGATACCGATGTCGAGACGGTGCCGATCGGTGCTCCGGTGTTCAACACACAGGTGCTCGTGCTCGATGCGCGCCTGCGCCCGGTTCCCGTCGGTGTCGCGGGTGAGCTGTACCTCGCGGGCGTCCAGCTCGCCCGTGGCTATGTCGCGCGCCCGGACCTGACCAGTGACCGTTTCGTCGCCAACCCCTACGGGGAGCCCGGCGCGCGGATGTACCGCACCGGCGACCTGGTGGCCTGGACCGAGCACGGTGAGCTCGAGTACTTGGGCCGCACCGACTTCCAGGTGAAGTTGCGTGGTCTGCGCATCGAGCTCGGTGAGATCGAACAGGCGCTGACCGGCCTGGACGAAATCGCGCAAGCCGTCGTCGTGGTGCGCTCCGACCCGCACGCGGGCGACCAGCTCGTCGCCTACGTCATCCCCGCGCCGGACGCCGCGCTCGACACCGACCTGGTCCGCGAGGACCTGGGACGGCAGCTGCCCGCCTACATGGTGCCGTCGATCGTGATGACGCTCGACGAGTTCCCGCTCAACGCCTCCGGCAAGCTGGATCGCAAGGCGCTGCCCGCGCCGGTGTTCGAGGCCGCGGTGTTCCGCGCCCCGACCACGCCGGTCGAGGAGATCGTCGCCTCCACCTTCGCCGACGTGCTCGGGCTCGAGCGGGTCGGCCTGGACGACGACTTCTTCGCCCTCGGCGGCAACTCGCTGTCGGCCACCCAGGTCGCCGCCCGGTTGTCCGCCGCGCTGGACACCGATCTCGGCGTGCGCGAGCTGTTCGAGGCGTCCACCGTGGTCGCGCTGGCGGCGCGCGCGGAGACCAAGGCGGGCGCGGGCGGTCGTGCGCCGCTGGCGCCGCAGCCCCGGCCGGAGCTGGTGCCGCTGTCGCTGGCCCAGCAGCGCATGTGGTTCCTCAACCGCTTCGACCCAGAGTCGGCGGTGGACAACATCCCGGCCGCGGTGCGGCTGTCGGGCCTGCTGGACCGGCAGGCGCTACAGATCGCCGTCGCCGACGTGCTGGCCCGGCACGAGTCGCTGCGCACCTTCTACCCCGAGGTGGACGGCGCCGCGCATCAGCAGATCGTGCCCACGGCCAAGGTCATCCCGGACCTGACGCCGATCGACGTCACCGAAGCCGAACTGCCCGAGCAGCTCGCGCGGCTGATCGGCACGGCCTTCGACGTCACCGCCGAGGTGCCCTTCCGCGCCCGGCTGTACGAGATCAGCCCCACCGAGCACGTGCTCGCCCTGGTGGTGCACCACATCTCGGCCGACGGCTTCTCCATGGGCCCGCTGACCCGCGACGTGATGACCGCCTACGGCGCCCGCGTCGACGGCGGCGAACCCGCCTGGCGTCCGCTGGAGGTCCAGTACGCCGACTTCGCGCTGTGGCAGCGCCAGGTGCTCGGCGCCGAGGACGATCCGGCTTCGGTGATCTCCGAGCAGATCGCGTTCTGGTCGGACACGCTGCGCGGGGTGCCCGAGCAACTGGACCTGCCGTCGGACCGGCCGCGTCCTGCGGTGGCCTCCGGCCGCGGCGCCACGCACGTCTTCGAGATCGACGCCGAGACCCACGCCCAGCTCACCGAACTCGCCCGCACCAGAGGTGCGACGCTGTTCATGGTCGCGCACACCGCGCTGGCCGTGCTGCTGTCGCGGCTGTCCGGTGAGGACGACATCGCGATCGGCACGCCGGTCGCCGGGCGCGGTGAGCGCGCGCTCGACGATCTGATCGGCATGTTCGTCAACACTTTGGTGCTGCGGACCCCGATCGAGTCCGGCGCGACGTTCACCGAGCTGCTGCGCGCCGTGCGCGCCACCGACATCGCCGCCTTCGGGCACGCCGACCTGCCGTTCGAACGGCTGGTGGAGATCCTGAACCCGGCGCGTTCGCAGGCGCGGCATCCGCTGTTCCAGGTGATGCTGTCGTTCCAGAACACCGGCCAGAACAGCCTGGAGCTGCCCGGCCTGACGGTGAGCGGTGTCGAGCTGCCCATCGACGTCGCCAAGTTCGACCTGCAACTGGTGCTGTCCGAACGCGACGCCGAAACCGGCGCCGCCTCGGCTCCCGCGGGCATCGCGGCCGAGCTGATCTACGCCACCGACCTGTTCGACCCGGCCACCATGGCCGAGTTCGGGCGGCGCTTCGGCCGGCTGCTGAAGGCCGTCGCCGCCGCGCCGGACCGGCCGATCGGCGATATCGCCCTGCTCGACGAGCCGGAGACCGAACAGGCGCTGCGCGGCTGGAACGACACCGCGCGCGACCTCGGCCCGGCGAGCACGCTGGTCGATGAGTTCGCCGCACAGGCCGCGGCCACGCCGGACGCGGTCGCGGTGATCGACCCCGCCACCGGGACGCGGCTGACCTACGCCGAATTCGCCGCCCGCGTGCGGCAGCTCGCGCGCCGCCTCATCGAGGCGGGCGTCGGCCCGGAGACGCTGGTCGCCCTCGGCCTGCGCCGCTCGGTGGACCTGGTCGTGGCCGCCTACGCGGTGCACGCGGCGGGCGGCGGCTATGTGCCGCTGGATCTGGACCAGCCCGCCGACCGGGTGCACTACGTGCTCGACTCGGCCGACCCGGTCTGCGTGCTGACCACCGCGCGCGACGCGTTCGACGGCGCGGGCCGCCCGACGCTGCGCATCGATGAGCTTGACCTCTCCGGCTACGCGGACGCTCCGGTCACCGACGCCGAGCGCGTCGCGCCGCTGCGCCCGCAGCACCCGGCCTACGTGATCTTCACCTCCGGCTCCACCGGCCGCCCCAAGGGCGTCGCCGTGCCGCACTCGGCGGTCGTCAACCAGATCCGCTGGATCACCGGCGAATACGGCATCGGCTCGGATGACGTGGTGCTGTTCAAGACCCCCGCCACCTTCGACGTGTCGGTGTGGGAGCTGTTCGGCCCGCTGAGCACCGGCGGCCGGATCGTGGTCGCGAGCCCGGACGGGCACCGCGACCCGCAGTACCTGGCCGAGGTGATCGCGGCCGAGCGGGTCACCATGACCTCGTTCGTGCCGTCGATGCTGACCGTCTTCGCCGGCGCCATCGACCCGGCCGACGCCGACGCGCTCGCCTCGCTGCGCACGCTGTTCGTCGCCGGTGAGGCGTTCACGGCCGACACGGTCGTGGCCATCCGGCGGGTGAGCGACGCCGCGCTGTACAACCTCTACGGCCCCACCGAGTTCACCGTGCACGCCACGCACGGTCCGGTCGCCGAGCAGGTGGACGGCGCCGTCCCGATCGGCTTGCCGGTGTGGAACGCGCAAGCGTACGTGCTGGATTCGCGTCTGCACCCGGTGCCGGCGAACGTCGCGGGCGAGCTGTACCTCGCGGGTGACCAGCTGGCGCGCGGATACTTCGGCCGCGCCGACCTGACCGCCGACCGCTTCGTGGCCAACCCGTACGGCGCGCCGGGCGCGCGGATGTACCGCACCGGCGACTTGGTGCGCCGGGACGGCACCGGCGCCATCGAGTACCTGGGCCGCACCGACTTCCAGGTGAAGTTGCGTGGTCTGCGCATCGAGCTCGGCGAGATCGAGACCGCGCTGACGGCGCACGAATCGGTCGGCCAGTCGGTCGCGCTGGTGCGCTCCGACGCGCGCACCGGCGACCAGCTGGTGGGTTACGTGGTGCCCGCGAACGGCGCGACGGTGGACGTCGAGGCGTTGCGCGCGCACCTGGCGAGGCAGCTGCCGTCGTACATGGTGCCCGCCGCGATCGTGGTGCTCGACGCCATGCCGCTGAACCCGAACGGCAAGCTGGATCGGCGCGCGCTGCCCGAACCGGTCTTCGAGGCGCGGGAGTTCCGCGCGCCCTCGACTCCGGTGGAGGAGATCGTCGCCGACGTCTTCGCCGAGGTGCTCGGCCTGGCGACGGCCGACCGCGCCGTCGGCCTGGACGACGACTTCTTCGATCTGGGCGGCAACTCGCTGATCGCCACCCAGGTGGTGGCCCGCCTCGGCGCCGCGCTGGACACCAGGATCCCGGTCCGCGCGCTGTTCGAGGCGCCAACCGTGGCCGCGCTGGCCGCGCGGGTGGAGGCGCACCAGGGCACCGGCCGCCGCCGCGAGCTGGTCGCCGGACCGCGCCCGCCGAAGATCCCGCTGTCGCTGGCGCAGCAGCGGATGTGGTTCCTGAACCGGTTCGACAACCAGACCGCGGTGAACAACATCCCGCTCGCGGTCCGGCTCACCGGCACCCTGGACACCGAGGCGCTGCGCCAGGCCGTCGCCGACGTGGTCGACCGGCACGAGGTGCTGCGCACCGTCTACCCGGAGACCGCCGACGGCCAAGGCGTGCAGGTCGTGCTGCCCGCCGGGCACAGCGCCCTCGATCTCACCCCGATCGAGGTGTCCGAGGCCGAGATCTCCGATCGGATCAGCGAACTGGTGCTGACCGGCTTCGACGTCACCGCCGAGGTCCCGGTGCGCGCCGCGCTGTTCCGCATCGCGGGCTCGATGGACGGCTCCCAGCCCGACACCCACGTGCTGGTGTTCGTGGTGCACCACATCTCCGGCGACGGCTGGTCGGTGCGCCCGCTGGCGCGCGACGTGATGGTGGCCTACTCGGCACGTTCGCGCGGCGAGGCCCCCGCATGGGCTCCGCTGCCGGTGCAGTACGCCGACTACGCGCTATGGCAGCGCGAGACGCTCGGCTCCGAGGGCGACCCCGCGTCGTTGATCGCCCAGCAGGTCGCGTTCTGGTCCGACACCCTGGCCGGGCTGCCCGACCAGCTGGACCTGCCGTCGGACCGCTCCCGCCCGGCGGTGGCGTCCAACCGCGGCGGCGTGTACGAGTTCTCGCTCGACGCGCAACTGTTGCGCGAGCTGAACGCGCTGGCCCGCGCCAACGGCGCCAGCCTGTTCATGGTGGTGCACGCCGCGTTCGCCGCGCTGCTGGCCCGGTTGTCCGGCAGCGACGACATCGCCATCGGCACTGCGGTCGCCGGTCGCGGTGAGGCGGTGCTCGACGACGCCATCGGCATGTTCGTCAACACTCTGGTGCTGCGCAGCGCGGTCGATCCCGCGCTCGCCTTCACCGAATTGCTTGCGCGCACCAAGGACACCGACCTCGCGGCGTTCGCGCACGCGGACCTGCCGTTCGAGCGGCTGGTGGAGATCCTGAACCCGGCGCGTTCGCAGGCGCGGCATCCGCTGTTCCAGGTGATGCTGTCGTTCCAGAACACCGGCGAGGCCACCTTCGAGCTGCCCGGCCTGGAAGTGGCCGGGGTGCCGCTGGACGTGGTGACCGCCAAGTTCGACCTGCACCTCAACCTCGCCGACCGGTTCGACGCTTCGGGCTCGGCCGACGGCATGACCGCCGAATTCGCCTACGCCACCGACATGTTCGACCCCGACACCATCGCGGGCGTCGCGTCGCGGCTGGTGCGGCTGCTGACCGCGATCGCCGCCGACCCGTCGGTGGCCGTCGGCGATGTCGAGCTGCTCGACAGCGTCGAACGCACCGAGGTGCTCGAGCGGTGGAACGACACCGCGCACCCGGTGGACCCGGACGCCACCCTGGTGTCGATGTTCGCCGCGCAGCTGGCGCGGACTCCGGACGCGCCCGCGGTGACGTTCGAGGGGACGAGTCTGGCCCACCCGTCGCCCGACCACCACCCCTCATCGAGTCACTACGTGACGCTGACGTATGCCGAGTTCGCCTCTAGGGTGAACCGCCTGGCCCGGCACCTGATCTCGCTGGGCGTCGGCCCGGACTCGATGGTCGCGCTCGGCATGCGCCGCTCGATCGACCTGGTGGTCGGCATGTACGCGGTGAGCGTCGCCGGTGGCGCGTACGTGCCGCTGGATCCGGATCACCCGGCTGACCGCACCCGCTACGTGCTCGACACCGCGCAGCCGGTGTGCGTGCTCACCACCTCGCGCGACGGGTTCGACGCGGGCGCGACCAAGGCCGTCGAGATCGATGTGGTCTCGCTGGCCGGGTACTCCGACGAGCCGGTCACCGACGCGGATCGCCGTGCGCCGCTGCGCCCGTCGAACACCGCCTACGTGATCTTCACCTCCGGTTCGACCGGCCGCCCGAAGGGTGTGGCGGTCTCGCACGCGTCGATCGTCAACCGCCTGGTGTGGATGCAGGACGAGTACGGCCTCGACGACACCGACGTGGTGTTGCAGAAGACCCCGGCCACGTTCGACGTGTCGGTGTGGGAGTTCTTCTGGCCGTTGCAGGTCGGCGCGCGCCTGGTGGTCGCGAAGCCGGACGGTCATCGCGACCCGGCCTACCTCGTGCAGATCATCACCGGTGAACAGGTCACCACGGCGCACTTCGTGCCGTCGATGCTGTCGGTGTTCGTCGCCGAGGAACGCGCCGACGAATGCACCAGCCTGCGCAACGTCTTCGCCTCCGGTGAGGCGCTGCCCGCGCAGACGGCGCAGAAGCTCGTCGAGCTGACCGGCGCGCGGTTGCACAACCTGTACGGCCCGACCGAGGCCGCGGTCGACGTCACCTATCACGAGGTGACCGAGGACGACTCCGTGTCGGTGCCGATCGGCGCCCCGGTGTTCAACACGCAGGTGTACGTGCTGGATTCGCGCCTGCACCCGGTGCCGGTGGGTGTCGCGGGTGAGCTGTATCTCGCGGGCGTCCAACTGGCCCGGGGCTACGTCGCGCGTCCCGACCTGACCTCCGACCGGTTCGTGGCGAACCCGTACGGCGCTCCTGGCGAGCGGATGTACCGCACCGGCGACCTCGTCTCCTGGACCGACAAGGGCGAACTGGAATACCTGGGCCGCACCGACTTCCAGGTGAAGCTGCGCGGTCTGCGCATCGAGCTCGGCGAGATCGAGTCGGCGCTCACCGCGCTGGACTCGATCGCACAGGCCGTGGTGGTGGTGCGCTCGGATGAGCGGCTGGGCGATCAGCTGGTCGCGTACGTCATCGCGACCGCGGGCCGCTCGGTGGACATCGAGAGCGTGCGCTCCGAACTCGGCGGCGAGCTGCCCGCGTACATGGTGCCGTCGGCGTTCGTCGTGCTGGACGCGTTCCCGCTGAACGCCTCCGGCAAGCTGGACCGCAAGGCGCTGCCGGCTCCGGTGTTCGAGGCCAAGGTGTTCCGGGCGCCGTCCACCCCGATCGAGGAGATCGTGGCGGGCACCTTCGGCGACGTGCTCGGCGTCGCGCGGGTCGGCCTGGACGACGACTTCTTCGAACTCGGCGGCAACTCGCTGCTGGCCACCCAGGTGACCGCGCGGCTCGGCGCCGCGCTGGACACCCAGCTGGCGGTGCGTGACCTGTTCGAGGCGTCCACCGTGACGGCGCTGGCCGCCCGGGTGGAGCGCAACGCCGGGTCCGGCCGGGCCCGGCCGCGCTTGGAGGCGGGGGAGCGCCCGGAGCGCATCCCGCTGTCGCCCGCGCAGCAGCGGTACTGGTTCCTCAACCAGTTCGACACGGCCACTTCGGCGGTGGACAACATCCCGCTGGCCGTCCGGTTGTCCGGCACGCTCGACGTGGCCGCGCTGGAGCAGGCCATCGGCGACGTGTTCACCCGCCACGAGGTGCTGCGCACCACCTACCCGCGCTCGGCGGAGGGCCCGCATCAGGTGATCCGGCCCGCCGACCGGTCCGCGGCGGCGCTCACCCCGATCGACGTCACCGAGGACGATCTGCTCGGCGCCGTCATCGGATTCGCGCTCACCACCTTCGACGTCACCGTGGAGGTGCCGTTGGCGGTGGCGCTGTTCCGGATCTCGGACAACGAGCACGTGCTCGCGTTCACCGTGCACCACGTCGCCGCCGACGGCTCGTCCATGGGCCCGCTGGCCCGCGACGTGATGGCCGCCTACGTGGCCCGTGTGCAGGGCGAGGCGCCGCAGTGGCAGCCGCTGCCGGTGCAGTACGCCGACTACGCGCTGTGGCAGCGCGCGGTGCTCGGGTCGGAGGACGATCCGGAATCGCTGGCCGCCCAGCAGGTGGCGTACTGGAAGCAGGCGCTGGCCGGCTTGCCCGATCAGCTGGAACTGCCCGCCGACCGGCCGCGCCCGCCCGCGCAGTCGTTCCAGGGCAAGGCGATCCGATTCGAGATCGATCCGCAGCGGCACGCCCGCCTGCACGAACTGGCGCGCTCGCACAACGCGTCGCTGTTCATGGTGGTGCACGCGGCCCTGGCGGTGCTGCTGTCGCGGTTGTCCGGCACCGACGACATCGCGGTCGGCACCCCGATCGCCGGTCGCGGTGAACGCGAACTCGACGATCTGATCGGCATGTTCGTCAACACCCTGGTGTTCCGCACCGAAGTGAACGCCGGTGACTCGTTCGCCGATCTGCTCGGCGACGTCAAGGAACGCGACCTGGAGGCGTTCGCCAACGCCGACGTGCCGTTCGAGCGACTGGTCGAGGTGCTCAACCCGGTGCGCTCGACCGCGCGCAACCCGCTGTTCCAGGTGGGCCTGTCGTTCCAGAACCTGGCCGAGACCACCTTCGAGCTGCCCGGCCTGACGGTGAGTGCGGTCAACTTCGACTCCCAGCTGGCCAAGACCGACCTGCACGTCACGCTGTACGACCGGTACGCCGACGACGGCACGCCCGCCGAGATCATCACCGAATTCGGCTACGCCACCGACCTGTTCGACGAGGACACGGTGCAGGGCTTCGCCGACCGGTTCCTGCGGGTGCTCGACGCGGTGCTGGCCGACGCCACGGTGCGGGTGGGCGAGATCGATTTGCTCGCGGCCGAGGAGAGCGAGCGCATCCTCACCGCGTGGAACGCCACCGAGCACGAGGTGGACACGACCGCGACGCTGGTGTCCCTGCTGGATGCCACCGTGGCCGCGACGCCGGCGGCGGTGGCGCTGGTCGCCGACGAGCCCACCGGTCGGCGCGAGCTGACCTACGCCGGGCTGGACGCGCGGGTCAACCGCCTGGCCCGGTACCTGATCGGCCGCGGCGTCGGTCCGGAGGACCGGGTCGCGCTGGCGATCCGCCGCTCCACCGATCTCGTGATCGCCATGTACGCGGTCGCGAAGGCCGGTGCGGCGTACGTGCCGATCGATCCGGATCAGCCTGCGGAGCGCACCGACTACATCCTGGGCACCGCCGCGCCGGTGTGCGTGCTGACCACCGGCCGTGACGGGTTCCACACCGCGGCGGCCGACGTCGTGCAGATCGACGGGCTCGACCTCACCGACTACCCGACCGCTCCGGTGACCGCGGCCGAGCGCAGGGGCGCGCTGACCCCGGCGAACACCGCGTACGTGATCTTCACGTCCGGTTCCACCGGCCAGCCGAAGGGCGTCGCGGTGCCGCACGCGGCGATCGCCAACCAGTTGCAGTGGGAGACCTCCGTCTTCGAGCTCGGCGCGGACGACGCGGTGCTGCTGAAGACCGCCGCGACCTTCGATCTCTCGGTCTGGGAGTTCTGGTCGGCCGCGGTCTCCGGTGGCCGCTTGGTGATCGCCTCCGCCGACGGACATCGCGACCCGGCGTACCTGAACGAGCTGATGCGCGCCACCGGCGTCACCACGCTGCACGTGGTGCCGTCCATGCTGGACGCGTTGCTCACGGAATCCGGTGGCCGCCTGTCGGATTCGCTGCGGCGGGTGCTGGCGATCGGCGAGGCGCTGCCCGCGGCGACCGCGCAGCGGTTGCGCCGCAACAACGCCGCCGAACTGCACAACCTCTACGGCCCGACCGAGGCGGCGGTGTCGATCACCAGCCACCTGGTCACCGACGCCGACGAGGCGTCGGTGTCCATCGGCGCGCCGGAGTGGAACAGCCGGGTCTACGTGCTGGACTCGCGCCTGCGGCCGGTTCCGGTCGGCGTCTCCGGTGAGCTGTACCTGGCCGGCGCGCAGCTGGCGCGCGGGTACTTCGGTCGCGCCGACCTGACCGCGGACCGGTTCGTCGCCGACCCGTTCGGCGCGCCGGGCGAACGGATGTACCGCACCGGCGACCTGGTGGCCTGGAGCGCCACCGGCGAGCTGGACTACCGCGGCCGCACCGACTTCCAGGTGAAGATCCGTGGTTTCCGCATCGAACTCGGCGAGATCGAGGCCGCGCTGCTGCGGCAGGACGCGGTGAGCGCCGCCGCCGTCGTCGCGCACACCGATCCGAACATCGGTGACCGGCTGGTCGCCTACGTGGTGACCCGCACGGGCGCGCTCGACAAGCGCGCGCTGCAGTCGGCGTTGTCGGCCGAGCTGCCGTCGTACATGGTGCCGTCGATGCTGATCGGGCTGGAGGCGTTGCCGCTCAACGCCAACGGCAAGCTGGACCGCAAGGCGCTGCCGGAGCCCACCTTCGAGAAGGCGGTGTTCCGCGCGCCGGTCACGCCGATCGAGCAGATCGTGGCGAACACCTTCGCCGAGGTGTTGCGGATCTCCGATCGCGACGGCGGCTCCGGCGGGTCCAAGCGGTTGGGTCTGGACGACGACTTCTTCGCGTGGGGCGGCAACTCGCTGCTGGCCACCCAGGTCGCCGCCCGGCTGGGCGAGGCGCTCAACACGCGGGTGCCGGTGCGCCTGCTGTTCGAGGCGTCCACCGTGGCCGCGCTGGCGGTGCGGGTGGAGCAGCACGCCGACATGGGCGGCCGCCGCGCGCTGACCGCGGGACCGCGTCCTGAGCACATTCCGCTGTCGCTGGCGCAGCAGCGCATGTGGTTCCTCAACCGGTTCGACACCCAGTCGGCGGCCTACAACGTGCCGATCGCGGTGCGCTTGTCCGGCGCGCTGGACGTGGCCGCGCTGCGTGCCGCGATCGCGGACCTGGTGAGCAGGCACGAGATTCTGCGGACGGTCTACCCGCAGACCGAGGCGGGGCCGGTGCAGGTCATCCTGCCGCCCGCCCAGGCCGTGCCGCGGCTGGAGGTGCGGGTGGTCGCGCCGTCGCAGATCGAGGCCGCCGTGGTGGCGCTGACCTCGACGATCTTCGACGTCACCACCGAGGTGCCGGTGAAGGTCGCGCTGTTCCAGGTCGCCGGGGAGGGCACGCAGACTCCGGCGGACGGGTCGGTGGATTACGTGCTGGCCATGGTCGTGCACCACATCTCCGGTGACGGCTCCTCGGTCGGCCCGCTGACCAGGGACCTGATGATCGCCTACGCCGCCAGGTCGGCGGGCGAGGCGCCGAACTGGGCGCCGCTGGAGGTCCAGTACGCGGACTACAGCATCTGGCAGCGCGAACTGCTCGGCGACGAGAACGATCCGGAGTCGCTGGCCGCCAAGCAGGTCGCCTACTGGAAGCAGGCGCTGGCCGAGCTGCCCGATCAGCTGGACCTGCCTTCGGACCGGCCGCGCCCCGCGGTGCAGTCGTTCGCGGGCGGCAAGGTCGAGCTGCGGGTGGACGCGCAGACCCATCAGGCGCTGATCGAACTGGCGCGTGCCGAGGGCGCGACGCTGTTCATGGTCGTGCACACCGCGCTGGCGGTCCTGCTGGCCCGGTTGTCCGGCACCGACGACATCGCGATCGGCACGCCGATGGCGGGTCGTGGCGAGGCCGCGCTGGACGATCTGATCGGCATGTTCGTCAACACCCTGGTGTTCCGCACCCGGGTGGACGCCGGCGAGGCGTTCACCGATCTGCTCGGCCGTCAGCGCGAGATCGACATCCAGGCGTTCGCCAACGCCGACGTGCCGTTCGAGCGCCTGGTCGAGGTGCTCAACCCGGTGCGTTCGACCGCGCGGCACCCGCTGTTCCAGGTGGGTCTGTCGTTCCAGAACCTGGCGCAGTCGGCGCTGGAACTGCCCGGCCTGAGCGTGTCCGGCCTGGACATCGACACCGAGCTGTCCCAGTTCGACCTGCACCTGATCGCGACCGACCGCTACGACGAGGCAGGCACGCCCGAGGGCATCACCGGCTTCTTCACCTACGCGACCGACATGTTCGACCGCGCGACGGTGCAGGGCTTCGTGGACCGGTTCGCGCGTCTGCTCGGCGAGATCGTCGCCGCGCCGCGCACCCCGGTCGGGGACCTCGAGCTGCTCGACGCCGCCGAGCGGACCCAGCTGCTCACCGCGCGCAACGCGACCGACCAGCCGGTGGACACCTCCGCCACGCTGGTGTCGCTGCTGGACGCGTCCGTGGCGGCCGGGCCGAGGGAAGTCGCGCTCGTCACCGAGGACGGCGAGTCGATCACCTACGCCGCACTCGATGTGCGGGTGAATCGTCTTGCGCGGCATCTGATTTCGTTGGGTGTCGGTCCGGAGTCGCGGGTGGCGCTCGCGTTGCGTCGGTCGGTGGATTTGATCGTGGCGATGTATGCGGTGGCGAAGTCCGGTGGTGCGTATGTGCCGGTGGATCCGGATCAGGCGGCTGAGCGGACGAGCTACATTCTCGAGACGGCGGCACCGGTCTGTGTGTTGAGCAACGCCGAGGCGGAGTTCGAAACGGATGTCGCGCCGGTGGTGCGGATCGATGAGCTCGACTTGTCGGGTGTGGTTGCCACGCCGATCACGGATATCGATCGGGTGGGACCGTTGCGTCCGGAGAACACGGCATATGTGATCTTCACTTCGGGTTCGACGGGTCGCCCGAAGGGTGTGGCGGTGCCGCATGGCGCTATCGCGAACCAGTTGCAGTGGAAGAACGTCGAATTCGGTCTCGACGCTGCCGACGCTATTCTGCTGAAGACGGCGGCGACGTTCGACTTGTCGGTGTGGGAGTTCTGGTCGGCCGCTGTCTGCGGTGGTCGCCTGGTCATCGCTTCGCCCGACGGTCACCGGGATCCGGCGTACCTCAACGAGTTGATGGCCCGCGAGTGGGTCACCACGCTGCACGTCGTTCCGTCGATGCTGGACGCGCTGTTGACCGCCGGTATGCCGAACTCGCTGTGGCGGGTGCTGGCCATCGGTGAAGCCCTGCCGGGTTCGGTCGCCCAGCGGTTCCTGCGGGAACACCCGCGCACCGAGCTGTTCAACCTGTACGGTCCGACCGAGGCGGCGGTGTCGATCACCAGCCACCGGGTCACCCTCGCCGACGAGACCTCCGTGTCGATCGGTGCGCCGGAATGGAACAGCCAGGTGTATGTCCTCGACTCCCGGCTGCGGCCGGTGCCGGACGGCGTCTCCGGTGAGCTGTACCTCGCCGGTGCACAGTTGGCGCGGGGTTACTTCGGTCGTGCGGATCTGACCGCGGATCGGTTCGTGGCGAATCCGTTCCTGCCGGGTGAGCGGATGTACCGCACGGGTGATTTGGTCGCGTGGAACAGCACCGGTGAACTGGAATACCGGGGTCGTACGGATTTCCAGGTGAAGATCCGTGGTTTCCGTATCGAGTTGGGTGAGATCGAAGCCGCGCTGCTCGCGCTGCCGCAGGTTGCGCAGACGGCGGTGATCGCGAAGTCCGATCCGAAGACCGGTGACCGTTTGGTGGCCTACCTGGTGCCCAGTGATGCCGAGGCCGGTATTGATGTGGCGCGGGTGAAGTCGGAGCTCACCGCTGGGTTGCCGTCGTACATGGTGCCGTCGGCGTTCGTGGTCCTGGATGCGTTGCCGTTGAACGTCAACGGCAAGCTGGATCGTAAGGCGTTGCCGGAGCCTGAGTTCGAGGTTCAGGCGTTCCGTGCGCCGTCGACGCCGATCGAGGAGATCGTGGCGAACGTGTTCGCCGAGGTACTCGGTGTCGAGCGTGTCGGCGCGGACGACGATTTCTTCGCCCTCGGTGGTAATTCGCTGTTGGCGACGCAGGTCGCGGCGCGTATCGGCGCTGCGCTGGATGCTCGTGTGCCGGTGCGTGTGCTGTTCGAAGCCTCCACCGTCGCCGGACTGGCCGCGAAGGTCGAGCAGCACGCGGGCGCCGGTGGCCGCCGCGAACTGGTCGCCGGTCCGCGTCCGGAGCGCATTCCGCTGTTGCTGGCGCAGCAGCGCATGTGGTTCCTCAACCAGTTCGACACCGCCTCGGCGGTGAACAACATCCCGGTGGCCGTGCGGCTCACCGGCGAGCTGGATGTCGCAGCGCTGCAAGCGGCGGTCGGCGACGTCATCGCCAGGCACGAGACCCTGCGCACCGTCTACCCCGAACAGGACGGCGCGGCGCACCAGGTCATCGTGCCCGTCGAGCGGGCCATGCCGGACCTGCGGCCGGAAGCGGTCGCGCCCGAGGACATCCGGCACCGGATCATCGAGGTGATCTCCGCCGGATTCGATGTGACCACCGAGGTTCCGTTGCGGGCCAAGCTGTTCCGCGTCGCTCCGACCGAATACGTGCTCGTGTTCGTCGCGCACCACATCAGCGCCGACGGCTGGTCGATGGGCCCGCTGACCCGCGACGTGATGCTGGCCTACGCGGCCCGTTCGGCCGGTGTGGAACCGGGCTGGGCGCCGCTGCCGGTGCAGTACGCCGACTTCAGCCTGTGGCAGCGCGACGTGCTCGGCTCCGAGGACGACCCGGAGAGCCTGATCTCCCAGCAGGCCGAGTACTGGCGCACCGCGCTGGCCGGGCTGCCCGACGAGCTGAACCTGCCCGCCGACCGGCCGCGTCCCACGACGCAGTCGTTCGCCGGTGGGCGCGTGGTGTTCCCGATCTCCGGCGAGCTGCACGGCAAGCTCACCGAGATCGCCAGGCAGCAGAACGCGACGCTGTTCATGGTCGTGCACGCCGCGCTGGCGCTGTTCCTGGCGCGCATGTCCGGCACCGACGACATCGCCGTCGGCACCCCCATCGCGGGCCGCGGCGAGGCCGAACTCGATGACGTGATCGGCATGTTCGTCAACACCCTTGTGCTGCGCTCGCACGTCGAGGGCGACCTGACCTTCGACCAGTTCCTGGCCCGCACCAAGGACGCCGACCTGCAGGCGTTCGCGCACGCGGACCTGCCGTTCGAGCGGCTGGTGGAACTGCTCAACCCGGAGCGCTCCACCGCGCGGCACCCGCTGTTCCAGGTGGCGCTGTCGTTCGAGAACCTGCCCGAGAGCAGTTTCGAACTGCCGGGGCTGCACGTGGGCGCGGTCGACTTCGACGTCGACACCGCCAAGTTCGACCTGTCGCTGACCATCCGCGAAGCCGGGGAGAACCCCGACGACGCGGGCATGTACGCGGAGTTCTCCTTCGCGCGCGACCTGTTCGACGACGAGACGGTGCGGGTGTTCGCCGAGCGGTTCACCAGGCTGCTCACCGCGATCGCCACCGACCGCGAGACCCCGATCGGCGACCTGCCGTTGCTGGACGCGGCCGAGCACCACCTGCTCACGCACGTGGCGGGTGAGGACGTCATGGCCACCGGCCTGCTGCCGGACCTGTTGCAGCAGGGCGCGCGGCTGGACCCGGACCAGATCGCGGTGCGCTACCAGGGCCGCTCGATCACCTACCGCGAACTGGACGAGTACTCCTCGCGCCTGGCGCGCGTGCTCATCTCGCGCGGTGTGGGACCGGAGCGCATCGTGGCGCTGTCGTTCCCGCGCTCCTACGAGATGGTCGCCGCGTTCTGGGCGGTGGCGAAGGCGGGCGGCGCGCACGTGCCGGTCGACCCGACCTACCCCGAAGACCGCATGCGGCACATGGTCAACGACTCCGGCGCCGTCATCGGCATCACCGCCAGTGAGTACGTCGACCGGTTGCCGCGCGACGTGGAGTGGCTGCGCATCGACGACCCGGCGCTCGGCGAGCTGATCGAGAGCCAGTCCGGCGAGCAGGTCACCGACGCCGACCGCAACGCCGCACTGGCGATGCGCCACCCGGCGTACGTGATCTACACCTCTGGCTCGACCGGTATGCCCAAGGGCGTCACCGTGACCCACGCGGGTATGGGCGGCCTGGTCGGCGTCGCGGCGGATCTGTACCAGCTGGAATCGCACCACCGGTTCCTGCACATCTGCTCGCCGAGCTTCGACCCGTCGGTGCTGGAGTGGCTGTGCGCCGCCTACACCGGCGCGACGCTGGTGGTCGTGCCGTCGACCATCATCGGCGGACCGGACCTGGCGGAGCTGCTGCGCACCGAGCGGGTCAGCCACACCATCATCACCCCCGCGGTGCTGGGCACGGTCGATCCGGAAGGCATGGAGGCGCTCGAAGTGGCGTCGGTCGGCGGTGACGTCACCACGCCGGAGCTGCTGGCCAAGTGGTGGCCGGGCCGCAAGTACTTCAACGCCTACGGCCCGACCGAGACCACGATCATCTCGTCCTACGCCCAGCTCACCCCGGGCAGGCACATCACCATCGGCCGTCCGGTGCGCGGCATGTCCGCGCTGGTGCTGGACAACCGCCTCAACCCGGTGCCGCCGGGCGTCGCCGGCGAGCTGTACCTGGCCGGTGGCGCGCTGGCGCGCGGCTACCACAACCGCCCCGACCTCACCGCGGAGCGGTTCGTCGCCAACCCGTGGAGCGACGAGGGCGCGCGGATGTACCGCACCGGTGACGTGGTGCGCTGGTTCGCCGAACCGGGCGAGCGCGCAGGCAACGCCGCATTGCCTTCGGTGCCGTGGCAGCTCGACTACGTGGGCCGCTCGGACTTCCAGGTGAAGATCCGCGGCTTCCGCATCGAGCTCGGCGAGATCGACACCGTGCTGGCGAGCCACGAGGATGTCGAGTACGCGATCACCATCGGCCGTAAGACCGACGCGGGCGCGACGATCCTGGTGTCCTACGTGCTGGCCGCGCCGGGCCGGGAGATCGACACCGCACGGCTGTCGGAGTACGCCTCGCGCACCCTGCCGCCGCACATGGTGCCGACGGCGATCGTGGTGATCGACGAGATCCCGCTGACCCCGGTCGGCAAGCTGGACCGCAAGGCGCTGCCCGAGCCCGAGCTGGCCCCGCGCGAGTTCCGCGCGCCGGCCAGCGAGGTCGAGGCCGTCATCGCCGAGGTGTTCGCCGAGGTGCTCGGCGTGGACCAGATCGGTTTGGACGACTCGTTCTTCGCGCTCGGCGGCGACTCCATCCTGTCGATCCAGCTGGTCTCGCGGGCCAAGGCGCGTGGCGTGCTGTTCACCCCGCGCGACGTGTTCGAGCGGCGCAGTGTGGCCTCGCTGGCCGAGGTCGCCGCGCTGGGCGCGGGCACGGAGCAGGCGCGGCTGGAGGAGCTGCCCGGCGGCGGTGTCGGCGAGATCCCGCTGACGCCGATCATGCGGCAGATCCTCGCGAGCGGCTCGACCTACCAGCGGTTCTCGCAGACCATGGCGCTGCGGCTGCCCGAAGGCATCGACCGGGAGACTCTGGTCGCCACCATCGCGGCCGTGTTCGACCACCACGACGTGCTGCGGTCGCGTCTGCGCCGCACCGGCACCGACTGGACCTTCGAGGCGCTGCCGCACGGCGCGGTCGACGTCGACGCCCTGGTTCGCCGGGTCGACCTGGCCGCCGACACCGACGAAGCGGAGCTGGCGCAGGTCGCCACCGAAGCGCTCGACGGCGCGCTGGGCAGGCTCGATCCGGCCGAGGCGTCGATGGCGCAGTTCGTCTGGTTCGCCTTCGAGGGCGAGCGGCGGGACGTGCTGCTGATCGTCGCGCACCACTTCGTGGTCGACGGCGTGTCCTGGCGCATCCTGATCCCGGATCTGGCGGTGGCCTGGTCGCAGCTGGTCGCCGGTCAGCCGGTGACGCTGCCCGCCAACGGCACCTCCATGCGGCGCTGGGCGCACAGCCTGGTCGAGGCGGCGAGCGCGCCGGACCGGGTCGCGGAAGTGCCGTTCTGGCAGCAGGTCACGGCCACGCCGGATCCGCTGCTCGGCGCGCGTCCGTTCGATCCGGCGGTGGACACGTTCGCCACCGTCGAGCGGGTGGAGGTCACCGTGCCCGCCGAGGTCACCGACGCGGTGCTCACCGCGATCCCCGGCCTGTACCGGGGCGGTGTGAACGACGGCCTGCTCACGGCGCTGGCCATGACGGTCGCGCGCTGGCGCGGCGACGGCCCGGATGCCGCCTTGATCAAGCTGGAAGGCCACGGCCGGGAAGAGGACGTCGTGCCGGGCGCTGACCTGTCGCGCACGGTCGGCTGGTTCACCTCGGCCTACCCGGTCCGGCTGGATCTGGCCGGCGCCGACCTCGCCGACGCGTTCGCCGGTGGCGCCGCGCTGGGCGAGATCGTGAAGTCGATCAAGGAGCAGTTGCTCGCGGTGCCCGACAAGGGTCTGGGCTATGGCCTGCTGCGGCAGCTGAATCCGGAGACCGCGCCGACCCTCGGCTCGTCCGGGCAGATCAGCTTCAATTACCTCGGCCGGATGTCGGCCGGGGAGATCCCCGAGCAGCTCGCCGAGATCGGCTGGGTGCCGGTGGCCGACCTGGGTCAGCTGGATGTCGACATGGACCTCGACATGCCCGCCAACGCGACGATCGACATCAACGCGATCGTCACCGACTCCGACGAGGGTCCGCGACTGGGCGCGTCGTTCGCCTTCCCGACCGGTCTGCTGACCCGGGAACGGGTCCAGGAGTTCGCCGACCTGTTCGTCGCCGCGCTCACCGCGCTGGCCACGCACGCGCGGCGGCCGGACGCGGGCGGCTTCACGCCGTCGGACATGCCGCTGGTGCGGGTGGGGCAGCAGGACATCGAGCAGTGGGAACGGGCCTACCCGGCGCTGTCGGAAGTGTGGCCGCTGTCGCCGTTGCAGTCGGGTCTGCTGTTCCACGCGATGATGACCCAGTCCACCGTGGACGTGTACACCATGCAGGCCGTGGTGGACCTGGGCGGCACGCTGGACGTGGCGCGGCTGCGGGCGGCGGCCCAGGGCATCATCGACCGGTACCCGAACCTGCGCACCGCGTTCGTCACCGACGCCGACGGACAGGCCGTGCAGGTGGTGCTGGACCGGGTCGAAGCGCCGTGGCGCGAGGTGGATCTCACCGAGCTGCCCGCCGACGAGCGGACCGAGGAGCTGCGCAGGCAGGTCGCGGCCGATCAGGCGACGCACTTCGACATGGCCACCCCGCCGCTGATGCGGTTCACGCTGTTCCGCAGCGATTCCGCGCAATGGCACCTGGCCATCACCACCCACCACATCCTGCTGGACGGCTGGTCGATGCCGCTGCTCATGCGGGATCTGCTGGTGCTGTACGCGGTGCGCGGCGACCTGACCGCGCTGCCGCGGGTGACCTCCTACCGCAACTTCCTCGGCTGGCTGGCCGCGCGGGACCGGGACGCGTCGCTGCGCGCCTGGGCGGCGGCGCTGGAAGGGGTCAACGAACCCACCCAGCTCGCGCCGCAGCCGCGCGGAGCGGAGACCTACGAGATCGGCAAGGTCGTCACCGAACTCGACGCCGACCGCACGCGCCGGATCACCAAGCACGCCGCCGAACTCGGCGTCACGGTGAACACGCTGGTGCAGGCCGCGTGGGGCATCCTGCTCGGACGGCTCACCGGCCGCGGCGACGTGGTGTTCGGCGCGACGGTGTCCGGCCGCCCGGCCGAGCTGCCCGGCGTCGAGTCGATGGTGGGTCTGTTCATCAACACGCTGCCGGTGCGGCTGCGCATCGATGACCGCCAGAGCATCGGCGAACTGCTGGCGCGGTTGCAGGGCGACCAGGCGGGCCTGCTCGAGCACCACTACGTGGGGCTCACCGACATCCAGCGGGTGGCGGGCACCGGGGCGCTGTTCGACACGCTGCTGGTGTTCGAGTCGTATCCGATGGACAAGGAGGCGATCTCGGCCGCCAGCTCGATCGACGGCATGTCGGTGACCGGTGTCGGCGTCAACGACGCCACGCACTACCCGATGACGCTGCTGGTGATGTCCGAGGCCACCATCGAGCTGACCCTGAAGTACCTGGGCAGCCGGTTCACCGCCGAAGAGGTCGAGACCCTCGCCGAGCGGCTGGTCCGGGTGCTCGACGCGCTGCTCGGCGATCCGGACGCCTTGGTCGGGGATATCGACATCCTCGACGAAGGCGAACGCGCCCGGCTGCTGGCCGAGTCCGGCGTCACGGCCGCGGCTGCCACGCCGGAGCCGGTGGGCCGGGTCGGCGCGCGCACGGTGGCCAAGGTGCTCGGCGAAGTCGTCGAGGAGGATCCGGAAGCGCCCGCGCTGCTGGCCGGCGAGGACGAGGTCGCCTTCCATACGCTGGATCGGCGTTCCTCGCAGCTGGCCCGTGTGCTCATCGACCAGGGTGCGGGACCCGGCGACGTGGTGGCGGTGACGCTGCCGCGTTCGGTGGACGCGGTGGTCGCGGCCTGGGCGGTGCAGAAGGCCGGTGCGGCATGCCTGTTCGCGGGCGATCTCACCGCCGAGGAGCTGACCGCGGCGGGCGCCGGATTCGGCATCGGCTCGGAGCCGGTGGCCGACAGCGACGTTCGCTGGCTCGCGCTCGACGACGCCCAGGTGCGGGCGGACATCGACGCGGCGGCGGCGCACCCGGTGTCCTACGCCGACCGGGTCCGCCCGCTCGGCGAGGAACATCCCGCGTTCGTCGTCACCACGGCGAACGGGGTCGTCGCGATCACCCAGTCCGAGGCGCTGGACGAGGCCGAACGCGTGCGCGAGGAGCACGAGATCGACTACGAGTCGACCACGTACACCACGGCACTGTCCGGCCGCCCCGCGATCATGGAGTTCCTGACCTCCGCCACCGCCGGAGCCCTGTCCGTCCTGCCGACCGGCGACCTGGAAACCGACCTCACCGAGGGCGAGGTCACCCACTGGTTCGCGGGTCCGGGCGAAGCGACCGACGCGGCGGGCGAGGAGATCACGATCGTGACCGCGGAGTAGGTCCCGGTTGAAACCGACGAGCCCCACCCGACGCGGGAGGGGCTCGTCGGTTCACGTCGACAGATATGATCGACCGCCGACACTCGGCCTGATCAGCCTGGTCGATGTGGGTCAGGTCGGTCCGCCCGACCGGCGACTGCCGTGTCGCCGTCGTTCGACGAAGTCGGGAGGTTCGACACGATGCCGGTTCCACGTGGCGACAGGTGGACGGCCGCCGATCTCGATCACATGCCCGAGAACGGTCTTCGTTACGAGGTTTTGAACGGTCAGCTCGTCGTGAATGCCATGCCTACGCCAAGGCATCAGTGGCTGATCGGATCGCTCGTCCGGGCTCTGGATGTGGTATCGCCGCCGAACCATATCGTGCTGGCCGGCATCGGGCTGCTTTCGGGCGACGACGAGCCGATACCGGACCTGGTGGTCGCGGTCGGCCCGATCGATCCGAACGGCAAGGGGATTCCCGCCAGCCGGATAAAGCTCGCAGTCGAGGTGGTATCGAGATCTACGATGATGCCCGACAGGCTCGTCAAACCCATTCTTTATGCAGAGGCGGGTGTCAGGAACTATTGGCGCTTGGAGCCCGAACCGTTCCAAGGACAGCTGCCGGGCGAGTCCTTCCCCGTTCTGTTCACGTACGAACTCGGCGCTGCCCGCAACTATGAGCTGACCCACCGGGTGTCCGCGGGCAACACGGTCACTCTGCGCAGTCCCTTCGACTTCACGATCGACCCGGAGACGTTGCTGCCCTGACCTCGCTGTAGCGGAATCTCCGCAGTGCGGTGACGGACGGTTCCTCTCGCCACCGGGGGACCATCAGCCGAGCCCGTGGTCCGGTCCGGCGCGAACTGCAATGATGTCCGCTATGAGCGGCCCCGACGACGCCCTGCGTGTGACGGCCGAGCAGTTCGCCGATGGGGCGACTGCCGAGCTCGGTGACATAGAGATCGTCGACGGGCGCGTGGTTCGGCTGATGGCCCAGAGCCCCGTGCACAGCCGTGTGGTGCGGCGGCTGGCCGGAATGCTCGAGGCAGCCCGGCGCGATGGCGGGCCGTGTATGGTCGTGGACTCCGATGTGGCCGCTCGCTTCGCCGACGCGGAAGCCGCGGCGGCGGATCGGCGGTTGAACATCCGTTACCCCGATATCTGGATTCGGGACTGCGAGCCTTACGACGTCAACACCGTGCGTGACCATATCTTGCTGATAGTCGAGGTCACTTCCGTATCGACCATCGACGCCGATATCACCGACAAGCGAATCCAGTACGCTGCCGCCGGCATCCCTCGCTACCTCATCGTCCGGCTCGATCAGAAGGAAGAACGCATCGAGGAAATCGAGGAATACCGTCTGGACTGGTCCGGCCGCCGCTATCTCGCCCACACCGTCCACCGCCGCGTCCTGCTCCTCGACGACCCGGTCGAAGCAACCATCCCCTTCGACATCCTGGAACAGCCCTGACGCCCGGCCCGCGAGTGGCACATCATCGCGGCGAATCGCGAGAAGTCCCTCCACCATGTGCCACTCGCGGAATGGTTCAGGGGTTGGTGGGGCGGAGGGTGGTGGTTACGAGGAGGGTGAAGGCCAGGAGGGCGCAGGTGGTGCGGGCGAGGTGGAAAGTTTCCCATCGGCCGAGGATTTCGGCGTAGTCGGCGGGCGGGCCGCTGACCGCCCACACTTTGATCTTTTGGTTGATGGGGACGTTGCCGAGGCGGGTGATCAGGAAGGCGGCGACGGCGAGTGTGCTGGCGCCGGCGGCGAGCAGGCGTGCGCGGCCGGTGGAGCGGATGGCGAGTACCAGGGCGCTCAGGATGGTCAGGCCCATCAGTGACTGCATGACCACGCCGTTGACGCTCATCAGCGCGGTGTGGAAGGTGAAGCGCACATCCAAGGGGACTTTGCGGAAGGCGTAGAGGACATTGACCGCCCCGTAACCGAAGGCCCCGGCGAGCAGCCCCGCCGGGATCACCGCCAATGCCCGCGCGAGCAAGGGGCTTTCGGGGAGTTTCACGCGTGCCGCTCCGCCGGGACGAGCGCGAGCAGTTCGTCGACCGACCACTGGTCGTTGACGTGCGCGCCGTGTTTCGCCGCGAGCACCCGCCCGTCGGGGGAGATCAGGAAATCGGCGGGCAGCCCGAGACTTCCGCCCTCGGGTTTGACGGGTGGAGCGGCCTGCTTGCGACGCAGGGTCGCGTAGGCGTCGTGGGCGACACCGCGCAGGATGGCGGGCCAGCCGCGCGGGTCGAGCAGGGCGCGCGGCGAGGACTCGACGCCGAACTCGCGGTAGAGCTTCCGGTCCGGATCGGCAATGAAGTCCAAGGGCAGTTCGGCGGTGTATTTGCGCAGTTCCGCCGCGCTGGAGTGGAAGACGATCACTTCGCGGATCCCGGCGGCGGCGATCTCCGTGTGCCGCGTGACGATCGAACGCAGGTGCAGGTTGCACACCGGGCATCCGGCGAAACGACGGAATTGCAGGTGGATCAGGCGATCCGGGTCCGGCACCTGGACCTGTGCACCGGAGACGGTGACCAGCGTCCGGTCGGGAACAGCGGTAGGCAGCGACATCAGGGCTCCTTTCGTAGGTGTACTTTGTACGCCTACGACCAGTATGCGCGTAACGCGTACGCTGTCAATCCGTGCCCCGCCCCCGCTCGCTGACCACCGCCGATCTCGCCGCGGCGGCCCTCGCCGTGCTCGACCGCGAGGGGCTCGCGGCGCTGACCATGCGTGCGGTGGCCAAGGAGCTGGGTATGGCCACCATGGCCCTGTACCGCTACGTGCGCGACCGCGACGAATTAGAGGTGCTGGTGGCCGACCAAGTGTTCGCCGCGATCGACACCACGCTCCCGGACGGAAGCGACTGGCGAGAGCGTGTGACGGTGCTGCTGGAGAATATTCGCAACGGGTTCTCGGCCCATCCGGCCGCCGTGCCGATCGTGCTGCGGCGCAGGCAGTCGGCGGTCGAGTCGCTGCGGGTGATGGAGACCATGCTCGCCGTGCTCACCGAGGGGGGATTCACCGGGCGCGCCCGCGTCATCGCCCAGCGCACCCTGATCGCCTTCCTGATCGGCTACCTCCAGAACAAGCACTACGCGCCGCTGCCGGGGGAGGGGACGGTCGTGCTGGCCGAACTGCCCCAGGAGAGATACCCGCACCTGGCGCAGACCGCGGGCCAGGCCAAGGGCATGTCGGCCGACGACGAATTCCGCGGTGGCGTCGAGATCGTGCTGCGCGGTCTGCGGCCCTAGTCGGCTTTCCGGACGAAAAGCGCTGTGACATCGACTGTTTCGGCCATGGCGCGGGCCCCTTCGTCGTTGAGGTGCATGCCGTCGCCACTGTCGAGATCGGGACGGATGAAGTCCGGCCGCTCCGGGTCCTCGACCGCGCGGGCCACGTCGAACACCGAATCGAAAACGTCGGTGCCGCGCAGCCATTCGTTCACGCGGCGGCGGGTCGGCAACGTCTCGGCAATCGGCAGGCCCTCGTAGACGCAACCGCCGTAGGGGCCGATGGTCGCGGCGTGAATGGTGAGCCCCGCCGCGTGCGCGCGCCGCGCGATGGCGGTGAAGCCCGCGATCAGTTCGTCGGCGGTCGCGGGCGGCTGTGCTGCCATCCCGCCCAGGATGAGGTCGTTGATGCCGAAGTTGATCAGCACGCTGGTCACGCCGGGCACGGCGAGCACGTCGTGCTCGAAGCGCGTCAGTCCCGGTTCGCCGATCTCGTCGGTGAGCAGGCGATTTCCCGAGATGCCCTGGTTGACCGCCCAGCCCCGGTCCAGTCGTGCGTTGAGGTAGTCCACCGACCTGTGGTTGGCGCCGACCGTGGTGCCGAAACCTTCGAACCACGAATCGCCGAACGCGACTGCCACCGGTGTCCGCGCGGGTGCGAGCACGTCGACGCCCGCGACGTAGAACCGCGCCGCGACCTCGTCGGCGTCGTCGAAAGCGGTCGCGGACGCGACGTTTCCGGCGGCGACATAGGCGATTTCGCCTGGTTGGTGGGAGTAGGTCGCCAGCCCCGTCGGGCCGGGCAGGTAGAGGCTGAGCGTCAGATCGGCGTCCGCGGGCACGGCCAGATCCACCGGGTCGCTGAACACTTCACCGCCTGCCGGGATGATCACCTGCTCGGCCCCGTCGAACCGCAACGCGGTATCGGTCTCCGCGACGATCTCGCTGCCTGTCTTGCGTAGCGCGACCCGAGCGGCGCCGACCGTCAGGGGTGTCTTCCCATAGCGATTGGTCAGCCCGACCCGCACCTGCGCGCCCCCGCCCGCCAAGTGCAGCACCTGGCGCACGGTCTGGTCGGTGAACGCGCGCGACTCCGCGAGCTTGATCTGCTCGTCCGGGCGAATCACCGCGGAGCGGAATCCGGCGATCCAGGCGGTCGATGACATGGGAGCCTCCAGTGTTTGACATGAGGAATATTGCGTATGCATATTTCTACTGTGGCTTATTCCTCGTGTCAACTATCCGCAGCGAAACATTCCGGTAGGTTTGCCCTATGGACGTGACGGAGCTGTTCGAAGATCCGCGCCTGACCACGATGGGCTTGCTGTTCGAGGCGCACGGCGGTGTGGTCGCCAAGCTGGAGCAGGTTTGGAAGGCGCACGGGCTGTCCGGATTGGATCTGAACGCCCTGATGCGGCTGAGTCGTTCGCCGGGGCGGCGGCTGCGGATGACGGAGCTCGCGGTGCAGACCGCGCTGTCCACCAGCGGGGTCACCCGGCTCGTCGATCGGCTGTCCCGCGCCGGCCTGGTGGAGCGGGAACTGGACCCGGGGGATCGGCGCAGCGCGTACGCGGTGCTCACCGAGGCGGGTGCGGCGCGGCTGGCCCAGGTGCTGCCGGACTACCTCGCCGCCGTCGACCGCTGGTTCGTCGGATTGCTCACGCCCGAACAGCTCGCGGCGTTGTCCGAGGCGCTGCGGATCGTGCGCGACACCGCCAACCCGGAGGCCACATTCCGCATGGACTGAGCTCGTCCACCTGCTTCAGAGTCCGCTGACGCCTCTTCCGGTTACGACCGCGCCCATGATCGCGAGCACCAGGGCCATCACCACATGGTTGTTGGCTTGCAGCCACCCTCGGGTCCACTCCAGGGGTACGCGGAGCCGATCGGCGGCGAGGCTGTAACCGAGGACCACCGCTACCACGCTGGAGGCGGCGAGCACGGTGAACACGACGACCGCGACCGCCTGCCCGCCGACGCTGATTCCGGCCGAACCGATCACCACGCCCGCGGACAGGCACAGCAGCAGGTTCTTGGGATTCACCGCGGAAAGCGCGGCTCCCAGCACGGTGGCCTTCACGATGGTGAGCTGGTCGATGGCGCGCATCCAGCCCGGCACCGCGGTGTCGGCCCGGGAACGCCACTGTGCGATGGCCAATCCGAGCAACAGCACCCCCAGCACGATCCGCACCCACGACCCCGCCGCCGAGGGCTGGCGGTCACCGGCCCCGCCCAACGGACCGGCCAGCGACACCACGATCGCGGTGGTCGCCGCGATCCCGGCCACCCAGCCGAGCGCGAACCCACGGGCGGCGGCACCGGCGTGCGCCGCCAGGATCATCAGAATCGCGGCCAAGATCGGGATCGGGGAGATCGCCACCCCCACCGCCAAGGGAAGCAGATCACCGAGCGCAGCGCCCATCCCCCGGAGAATAGAGCAGAAGCCCAGCTCATCGCCGGTGTAGCCGGTGGGGCCCCGTGTCGTTGTCGCATCGTGACCCTCCGTTCCCCTCGAACGCCGGGTTTCACCCGCGCGGGATGATGCGCTGAGGGCGGCAGGCCGTGATCGGGTCAGGTCGCGGGCGAGCCCGCCCCGGAGACAGTGATCGTCGTCTGAACCGGACGCCGGGTCATCCGGCCGAGACCGCGCCCCGGCGCTCCGCCAGATAGTCGGCCCAGGTCAGCTTGCCGACATCAGCCCCGTCGGTCACCAGGTTGCCGCCCGCGCGGTAGACCCGGCCCGCCTTGCCTGGCACCCGGACGGTCAGCAGCGCACGCCGCTTGCCCAGCAGCGCCACGTAGTCGCGGATCAGCTCGCGCATGCCGATCACCTCGGGGCCGACCAGATCGGGGACCCGTCCGGCGGGAGCGCCGACCGTCAGCTCCGCCAGCCGCGCCGCCACCTCGCGCACGTGCACCGGTTGCAGCCGCACCCCGCCGAGCACCGGAAGCACCGGCGATTTGAGCATCGCGTCCACCAGCTTGAGCACGAAATCGTGGAATTGCGCGGCGCGCAGCGTGGTCCACGGAATGCCTGATTCGGCGACGGCCTGCTCGGCGGCGAACTTCGCGCGGAAGTAGGTCATCGGGAGCAGGTCGGCGGCGGTGACCGAGATGTACACGAGGTGCCCGACGCCCGCCGCCGCGGCGGCTCGCAGCAGGTTCGCGGTCGCCACGTCGTCGTTCTTCGCGTCACCCGCCAGATGCAAGACGGTGTCCGCGCCCGCCACCGCGGCGTCGAGGCCGGTGCCGCGCAGCAGGTCTCCCGCGACGAACTCGACGCCGTCGTTCGCGGGACGTTCGGCGCGGCTCAGCACGCGCACGTCGGCGCCCGCGTCGCGCAGCAGCGGGAGCACCGCGCGGCCAAGGGTGCCCGTGCCGCCGGTGACCAAGATCTTGGTGGTCATGACTGTCTCCGATCTCGTCTGCGCCGATGGGGCGGTCCCACCGCTTCATCGGGACGACGACGCACGAGCGCGACCTGTGACACCCGCGATCACTCCCGGTCGCGGTAACGGCGAACCTTGCTGAGGTTGCCGCAGCGGTCCATCGAGCACCAGCGGCGGCGTCCGGGACGCGAGGCGTCGACGAACAGCAGGCCGCAGTCGTCGGCGGCACAGACGCGGATGCGGCCGGACAGCGGACCGGCGAACAGGTCGATGGCGTCCCTGGCCAGCGTGGACAAGGCGGCCGCAGCCGTCGGGCGCGCGTATCCCGCGGTGGCGTCGCCGCGTAATTCCGGGATCAGCGGCGGCTGCGCGGCGACGGCGTTGATCGCCGTGATGTCGTTCGGCCGCAGCGGTTCTCCGGCGGCGAGACCGTACGCGGCGCCGGTGATCGCGGCGCGCAGGGCCCGCATCGCCGACAGGTCCGATTCGTCGGCGTCCAGCTCGTCGAGCTCGAGGATGACCGCGAGGAAGCGGCGCAGGTCCTCGACGGTGTGCACGATCTCCCACACCGCGAGTTCGCCCTCTCCTCCGGTGTGCACGAGGTCGAGGGCGGCGCGCCCGGTGCGGAAGCGGCGGCGCAGATCGGGTGGCAGGCTGGCGCGGGATTGCATGACACCAGTTTAACTGGTTACAGTGCTCGCATGACGATCACCACGCACATCAATCCGGCCACGATGCACAGCAACCCGGCTTTCACCCAGGTCGTGCGGGTGTCGGCCGCGGCGGACACGATCTACGTCGGCGGACAGAACGGGGTCGACTCCTCCGGGCGTGTGGTCGGTCCCGGCGTCGCCGAGCAGGCGCGCCAAGCGCTCGCCAACCTGCAGACGTGCCTCGCCGCCGCGGGCGCTTCCCTCGAGCACGTGGTGAAGTGGACGATCTTGATCCGCGAGGGCGAGCCATTGCGGGACGGATTCGCGGCGTTCGGCGAGGTGTGGGGTAGCCGCCCGAACCCGCCCGCCATCACGGTCGCGCAGGTGGCGGGCTTCGCCGTGCCGGGCGCCGTATGCGAGATCGAAGCCGTTGCGGCCGTACCGGTCTGAGCGAGGTCAGTCGACCGCAGCGCCGAGGCGCGCGGCGAGTTCGCGCAGGTGCGTGCGAAGTTCCGCCGATTCGTGGGTGGGCCTGGCCTGTCTGCCTCCATGAGCACCACGCGGAGGTCGGCCGCGGTCGCGACCCATGAACACGGTTCATCCCGTGAGCTCACCCGCCGAGCGCCAGGAATTGCGCTCGGCGGTGAACGCTTCCGTCTGCTTCGCGCGGAACGCCTCTATGGATTCGGCGTTCTCGGTGAGGAACGCTCGATACTCCGCCAAGCGGAATTCGCCGTCCTCGGCGCGCACCCGCGCGTTGCCCGCGGCGAAGTCGGCACGCAGGTCGAGCAGTTCCTCCGCCTCGACGGGATACCAGCGAATCCGGTCGAAATATCGCAACAACCACGGTGTTTCGGCTCCGGAGGCGGCCCGGTCCGCACCGGGAGGAACCGGGGCCGCACCGGCTCGGTGGTTCCACACCTGTGTGGTGCGCCCGACGAACTGGTAACCGCCAGGCCCTTCCATGCCGTAGACGCACAGGTAGGCGCCGCCGATGCCGACCGCGTTCTCCGGTGTCCAGGTGCGGGCGGGGTTGTATTTCGTGGTAACCAGCCGGTGCCGCGGATCGGTGGGGGTGGCGACCGGCGCGCCGAGGTAGACGTCGCCGAGGCCGAGCACCAGATACTCGGCCCCGAACACGGTGTCGTGGACGTCCGCGACGGAATCCAGGCCGTTCATGCGCCGGATGAACTCGATGTTCCACGGGCACCACGGCGCGTCGGCGCGCACGCCGTGCATATAGCGGGTGATCGCCTCGCGCGTGGACGGATCATCCCAGGACAGCGGCAGATGGACGACCCGGCTCGGCACGATCAGCTGATCGGAGGCGGGCAACAGCGCCTCCGTCTCGGCGAGCAGATCGAGCAGCGCGGTAACGGGCAGCACGTGCGGGTCGACCCGGATCTGCAACGAGCGGATGCCGGGGGTCAGCTCGGTCACGCCGCGCACCCCGGCGGCGAGCAGGTGCTGATGCAGCGCGTGCACGCGGGCGCGCAGGCCGAGATCCAGGGTCATGGCGCCGTATTCGACGAGCACGCCGTCGTCGCCCGCGCGCCGGTAGGTCACCGCGGTATCGTCGTCGACGTCGGCGCGGCGCAGCACCCCGTCGTCGCCGTCGCCGCCCGACGAGAGCACCGTCGGCCACCCAGCCCTGCGCGCGGGCCCGAACTCCCGGATCGAGGCCGCGCGGTCGCCGCGCACCGGCACGAACCGCACTTCGTCGCCGGGCGAGAGCTGTCCGAGCTTCCAGCGGTCGGCCGCAACGACCGTGACCGGGCAGACGAAACCGCCGAGGCTCGGTCCGTCCGGGCCGAGCAGAATGGGCGTGTCGCCGGTGAAGTCCAGCGCGCCGACGGAATACGGGGTGTCGTGGATGTTGGACGGGTGCAATCCCGCTTCGCCGCCGTCGGTGCGGGCCCATTCCGGTTTCGGCCCGATCAGCCGGACGCCGGTGCGGTCGGAGTTGAAGTGCACTTCGTAGTCGGTGCCGACGACGGTCTCGAAGTCGGCGCGGGTGAAGAACTCGGGCGCGCCGTGCGGGCCTTCGGTGACCGCGAGTTCCCAGCGTCGGGTCAGTACCGGTTGCTCGTCCATCGGCACGGCGGTGGCGACCCGGCCGTGGTGCGCGCCCAACGCCAGGGATTCCCCCGCGCGCAACGCGCCGCCGGTGCCGCCGCCGAAACGACCGAGCGTGAATGTGGCACTGCTGCCCAGGTATTCGGGCACGTCGATGCCGCCCGCGATCAGCACGTAGCAGCGCATCCCCGGTCCGCGCACCGCGCCGACGTCCAGCACGCCGCCCGCTGGCACCGGCACCGTCCGCCACTGCGGCACGGCAACGCCGTCCACGGTCACCTGCGCCGGAGCGCCCGTGACGCAGACCCACCCCGGTGCGGTGAACCGCAGCGCGGGGCCGCCGAGGGTGCATTCCAGTCCGGCGGCGCCCTCGGCATTGCCGAGCGCGCGATTGCCGAGGCGGAACGACAGATCGTCCATCGGACCCGACGGCGGGACACCGATGTGCCAGTACCCGACCCTGCCGGGCCAGTCCTGCACGGTGGTGAGCATGCCGGGACGGACGACCTCGATCCGGCCGGGTCGCGTGGCCCGCTCCGTCCTGGCCGCCGGTAGCTCGACGACGGTCATCGCGACACCACCATGCGCACCGGGGTCGGATCGAAGCCGTTGCACGGGTTGTTGATCTGCGGGCAGTTCGACACCAGCACCAGCGTGTCGACCTCGGCGCGCAGCGTGACCCGCTTGCCGGGCGCGGACAGTCCGTCCACGATGCCCAGCGTGCCGTCCGCCTCGACCGGAACGTTCATGAACCAGTTGATGTTCGACACCAGGTCGCGTTTGCCCAGGCCCCAGCGCAAGGCTTCGCTGAGGAAATTCTCCACGCAGGCGTGCTGGTGGCGGGTGTGGTGGCCGTAGCGCAGCGTGTTGGACTCCTGGGAGCAGGCGCCCGCGATGGTGTCGTGGTTGCCCACCTCGTCGGCCACCACCGTCATCAGCGCCGTGCCCGCGTCGGTCAGCAGCACGCTGCCGGTGGTGAGGAAGATGTTGCGCTGCGCGGCGATCGTGGCCTGCGCGCTGTAGCGGTCGGCGTGATCGGCCGCCGAGTACAGCAGGCAGTCCACCGCCTGGTTGCCGTGCAGATCGATGATCTCCAGGTGTTCGCCCGCCCGGACCACCGCCGACCATGGCGCGCGGGCGGGAACGGTCTCGTCGAGCACGACGGTGCGAGTCGTGGTCATGCGGTTGCCTCCAGGGTCAGCGCGGCGGTCCAGGCTTGTTCGGTGTTCTCCAGCGCCCGGAGGTATTCCGGGTCTTCGCTGCCGGGTGCGGCGAGGTCTTCCGGTGCGGCCCACGCGACGAAGTCGAGGTCCGTCGCGGGCCGGTCGTCCAGCGGGTGCGCGGAGTTGGCGACCAGCACGGTGACCGGCAGGTGCACGAGCAGATCGACGGAGGAGCCCGGGGCGGCGCTGCCGGTCGAGACCAGCGCGCCGTCCTGCCGCACGCGGACGCCACGGAAGAAAGAGACCGTCGGCCCGATGTCGCGGGGCTCGAGGCCGTGTTTGGCGCCCGCGAGCCGCAGCGAGTGCCGGGCCTGGGCGGTCGGTCCGCAGAGCGTGTCGTGGTGGCCGGAGGTGTCGGCGAGCACGGTCGCCAGCACGCGGCCCTGGTCCGACAGCAGCGGATGACCGCTGCCCAGGTACGCCTGCCACGGCACCTTCACCGTGTCGGCGACATTGAGGCGCTCCCACGGCGCGTCGGTGCGCACCAGCAGCAGGTGCGCGCAGGCCCCACCGTCCGGGTCGGACAGGCGGACACGGGTGCCGCGTCCGAGCGCGATGTTCGCGTAACCGTCCGCCGGGATCCGCTGCGCGAAGGTGATCTTCGAGGCGGGTATCCCGGCGGGGAGCACGGGAGTCGCGATCGCCGCCGCCGCGGCCTGCGCCCGTGCGTGCGCTCGCGCGCCGGAGGTGTCCGCAGTGCTTGTCACGATGATTCCTTTCGGATGCTGCATGGGTGGGTGTGCGGCGGCGCCGGGCGCACCGCCGCATCGGAGGCCGCTCAGGCCGGTTGCGGCGCGGGCTCGGCGACGACGCCGCGCGACCAGCCGACCACGAAGCGATGCACCAGAACACCGACGGCGAGCACCAGCAGCACGAACAGCGGTGCGGCCCAGAGCATCCACCAGCCGCCGCCGGCCGGGGTGTATACCTCGGCGCGCGGCCAGGCCAGGTTCACCACCATCGCGACGCCCCAGACCACGGCGAGCGCGTTGACCGGAACGCCGAACCGGCCCAGGCCGAACAGCCGCGTGTCGGTGCCCGCGTCCGGAAGGCCGGTGAACCGGCGGATCAACAGCGGCACGGTCACCAGGAGGTAGGCCAGATACAGGGTGACGATGCAGACGCTGGCCAGCGTCGCGAAGATCGCGGCGTTGCCGAGGTTCAGCACCAGCAGGCCGATGCCGAGCGCGCCGATCACGATCGCGGGCAGCACCGGCGTGCCGTAGCGCGGGTGCACCGCCGCGAGCCTGCGGGCGAACGGCAACTTCCCGTCCCGCGCCATGGAGAACATCAGCCGCGAGCCCGCGGTCTGGATCGCCAGAGTGCACACGGTGATCGCGACCGCCACGCAGCCGAGCAGCACCTTGCCCGCGGGGCTGTCCAGCTTCGCGGTCAGGACGTAGGCCAGCCCGTCGGAGGCCAGCGCGCCGTCGGACAGGCTCGGCGCGGCCATCAGCGCGCCCAGCAGCATCAGCCCACCGCCGAGCGCCGAGACCGACAGCGCGGTGAGAATGGTGCGCGGCGCGACCCGGCGCGGGTTCTTGGTCTCCTCGGAAAGCTCACCGGCGGAGTCGAATCCGACCATGACGTAAGCCGCCATCAATCCCGACACCAGGAACGCGGCCCAGTAGGGTCCCGGCGCGGCCTGGTCGGTCTCCAGTACCACACCGGGCCCGCGCTCGGTGTGGGTGAAGAACAGCGCGATGATCGCCAGCACGCCGACGATCTCGACCGTGACCCCGATCGAGTTGATCCGCGCCATCAGCTCGATGCCGATGACGTTGATCAGCGTGGTGACCACCAGCAGGATGCTGCCCAGCAGCACGGCGTTGGTCGCGCCGGACGACGAGGTGAGCGCGGTGTCGGTGCCGACGAGCTGGAATCCGCTCCAGATCGACGGCAGAACCACTTGCAGGGCGATCGCCGCGGCTGCGGCCGTGACGATCTGCGCGATGATCATCATCCAGCCGGCGAACCAGCCGACGAGTTCGCCGCCGAGCCGCCGCGACCACTGGTAGATGCAGCCCGAGATCGGGTAGCGCGCGGCGAGCTCGGCGAAGTTGAGCGCGACGAGGAACTGTCCGGCGAACACGATCGGCCAGGTCCAGAAGAAGGCGGCTCCGCCGAACGAATAGCCGAAGCCGAAGAACTGGAAGATCGTGGTGAGGATGGAGACGAACGAGAAACCGGCCGCGAAGGAGGCGTATCGGCCGAGCTTGCGGTGCAGGACGGGCTGGTAGCCGAACCGGGCGAGGTCGGCGCTGTCGCCGGTCAGGTCGGGCGGTGGGGTCGGGGCGAGCGTGGTGGCCATGGGCGGTCCTTCGGCGTGCCAATAACTATCAGGCGATAGTTTTGCCGCCGCGATCGCGCTTTCGGTGACCTGCGTGTATCGCTTTCGAGACCTTCGGTAACTTCTGTGTTGCGGGGATTTCTATCAAATGACAGAAAACGCACCGCTGGTCGCCGCCCCGCCGTGCGCCCGGTCCCCGCGCCGGGGCGTCCCCGCACCGACCTGCCAGAATGGACCCGTGGCGAACCTCGGGCCCGGACGGCCGCGCGTGGAACAACGACGCAGGCGCGGATCGACGCCCCGCGCGGAGATCCTCGACGCCGCAGGCGAACTGTTCACCACCAACGGGTACGCCAACACCTCCACCCGTGCGATCGCCGACGCCGTCGGCATCCGGCAGGCCTCGCTGTACCACCATTTCGCGGCCAAGGACGACATCCTCGACGCGCTGCTCGCCGAAACCGTCGCCGCACCGCTCGAATTGGCGCAGCGGCTGCGCGCGGCGTCCGAACCGCCGCCGGTCCGGCTGTACGCGCTGGCGCTGTTCGACGTGCGGCAGCTGTGCGCGTCGCGCTGGAATCTCGGTGCGCTGTACCTGCTCCCGGAACTGCGCACCGAGCGCTTCGCCGCCTTCCGCCTGCGCCGCGACGAATTGCGCGGCCACTACGAGGCTTTGGCCACGCAGGTGCTGGCCGAGGTGAGCGCGGTGCGCGTGCCCGGCACCGAACTGCTGCCGTTCCGCTTGGTGGAGACGGTGATCAGCATCCGCTCCGACGAAGGGGCCGCGCCCAAGTACGCGGAACGCACGATCCCGGGAGCGGTGCTGCGGGCGCTCGGCTGGTCCGGAGATCTCGACCCGATCCGGGCCGAAGCGGTCGTGCTGCTCGACCGCCTGGCATCGCCCACCCCATGACCCGTTCCCGGTGCGACTACCGGTTGCGCTCGATGCCCCGGCTCCGATCCTGGCTGTGCGAATAGCCCCGCACGACAGACGGAGCATGCCCCGGCGGCTCCCGCACCGCCGCCGACGGTGGTTCCGCCTGACCGAGCCCGAGAATCTTCACCACCTCCGGCGGCATTCCCTGCGCTCGCAACCGCGCCAGATGTTCCGCGCGCTCCAGCTCCGCTGCCTCGCGTTGCTTCTCCGCTGCCTCGCGTTCTGCCGCACGGGCCTCGGCGGCCTCTCTGGCCGCCCGTTCCCCGGTGTCGGCGGCTGCTCGTTCCTGGTGCTGGTCGAGTGCCGGGAATTCCCGCGCGACCCGCTCGGCGGCCTCACGTGCAACCCGTGCGGGTTCGGTCTCCGGCGCTCGAGGTGCTTGCCTGGCTCGTTCGGCTTGCTCGTGGACTTGCCTGGCGTGTTCGGCTCGCTGCGGGGCTTCCGCCCGCCCACGAGTGGCGCCTTCCCGGAACCGGAGCATATTCCGGAACTTTTCGGCTCGCTCACGTGCCTTGTTCGCCAGCTCCGCCAATTTCGACCGGTGCTCACGCTGTTGCGCCTTCTGCTGCCGCGCCTTCTCGCCGACACCGGGCAATTCGAGCTGCTGGCCTCGCTCCAACGCCAGACCGCGTGCCCAGATCTCGCGTGCATCGGCGCGCGAGATGACCTGGTGCGTGAACCGATCCCCGAAATCCCGGAGCAATCCTCTGATGAGTTCCTGGGCCTTACTCGAGATGAATTCGCCTTCGACGGATCGCAATGTGTGTTGATGCACCTCACGATTGGCGAGAAGGGCACGTATCACCTTGAGTTGAGTTTCGTCCTTGTCTCCCTCGATTCTGCCGGATTTCTCTTCGATAGAGCTGATTATTCCTCGATCGTCTTTGATCTTGTCGAATCGGGTTTTACCCACGCCTTCGACGCGGTATAATCGCGACTGCTGAACGTATCCGTTCTCGCGGTCGCTAAAGAAACGGTCGGTGCCGTTTTCGAATATTCTGCCGCGCTCATGATTCCTGACCTTGTCGCGGTCCCGGTCGTATCCGTCCGGCATAGCTGGACACACCCCCCGGTGTTCGTGGTGTCCTGGTGAGAAGGCGTGAAGAATTAAGCCTTCACGTGCTGTCGGTGGATTCCTCTTACCGCTTCTCTTCGTGGTAGTAGGCGTATTCGCGCACTGCAGCGGCAATGTAGGAGAACATGCCGTCATGATCTTCGGGGTTGTAGCCGATCATGCTGTCTACCAGTCGCCACATCACGATTTCGTCTTCGTCGTAGGTGTCGCATTCCACTGCGGGATTGACGCGCGGGTAGAAGGAATACTCTCGGCCGAACCATTCGCAATCGAACCATCGTGCGCCCGCGAATCTGATGAAGCATTCACCGACGAAGCAGATGAAAGCGTCCACCATGTCGGCATTCTCCGGAGCCATCGCGGTAGCCATGTCCGGGAACAACTCCGCGACGATGGGGTCCAGCCGCTTCACCTCCGCCGAGTCTTCCGGCCACGGTTCCGAAGGGATGCGGCTTATACCGGCATGGTCCATGAACTTCTGTGCCTGCGCCTTCCGGCGATCAGGGTCGACCCATTTGCCCCATTCGGTTTGTTCGACGGGTACGCCGAGATCGATGGTCAACTGCTCGTCATTTCCCACGCCCAGCTCCTTCTCGTCATGGTCCGAACAGGTCAGTGTCGCGCTTGCACCGGTCGGCGGGCAAGGAACTCTCCAGACCTCCAGGTACAACCTCTCGTTCGGCAACCTGGGCCAGCCCTCGGCATTATCCGGGAGTATGTGCACCGCGTCGACGTAGTGGCGTTTCCGGTGGTCTTCCATGAACGTCAACGCGGCAGTGAGGCAGGCCGTGAAGTCGAGCCGGACGCCGTGCAGGAAGACCGACAGATGCACATCCGGATCGTTCGGCAGCGGAGAAGTCATCGCGCTTTCTCCCGTCATCGCCTGCCTGGATCGGCACATGCCCGGATAGCCTGGACTACAACCATTCCGGACGGGCGGTATCTGTCCCGCGGTGTCTCTATCCAATGCCGGACAGCGCCGGACTCGGCTGTGGGCGACGGCAGTGCCACCGTGCCGCCCTCCCGGACAATCGACACGTCGAGCCGGAACATCTCCGCGAAAAGTTTTGTGTCGTCGGGTAGATCCGGCCGCACAATGTAGGTCCACCTGTTCGAGCGAGGATGCGCGACAATCGGCCCTATCGCATCCCTGCGGCGCTGCATGACTTGCCTGACGGCTCGCCCTAACGGAGCGGGCATGGTCAACGCTCCGACGTACGACGCGCGCATGATGATGCGCCCCAGCTCCGGCGGGTCGATGACAGCGGGCAAATCACACACGCGCCGGTAGAAGTGGCAGCGAGACCGGGGTGTGTCCCCGAAAGATATGTGTGCCATCGGTGTTAGACCTCTTGGTCAGCTTGCTCGGCCTTGGTGTGCGCCCGCCGCCGGGGAGCCGGTCAAGGCATCGCATCGACCCGGCGGCGGGGCTCTTCCAGCTTGTCCGCGCTGAGCATGTGATCCCAGGCACACAACTCGCCTCGAGGTCGTACGCTTCTCGTACGGACCGTTGGAGGGCACGGGCGAGGGGTGGGTATTGATCGTCAGCACATGGACACGAAAAGAAGTCCGAGCGCTGCGCGAGGTTGCTCTGCGCATGACACAAGAGGAGTTCGCCGAGAAGGTCGGGTTTCAGACTGCGACTGTGCAGAAGTGGGAACAGAGGACCACAGCGGAGCGTCCGGTCAGAGGGCGGTCGGCCGAAGCGCTCGACACGATCTACAACGGCCTCGAACCGGCGCAGCGGGAGCGGTTCTGGCATCAGTTGGCAGGTGCACCACCGAAAACCGGAGGGCATCCTGTTCTTAGCGGGGCAGAAACCATCCAGCCCGAACCGGCCAATGCTGGTGACGGTGCGGTCGGTATGCGTGTGCGGGAAGTCGAGGACGATGTGAAGCGGCGTGAGTTCAGCAAGCTAGCCGCGGTAGGCGCGGTCGCGGTGCTTGTCCCGGACAGCGCCGACCGAATCGGCATGAGTGATGCCGAACGGCTGTTGGCCGATATCGATGCGCTCGGTCAGGAGGATCAGCGCACAGGCGGTGCACAACTGGTCGGTTTCGCCGTCGACAAGCTGGCGCACGCCCTGGACCGGCTTCAAACCGGTGTATTCGATTCCGCTACTGGCAGCGCCTTCACCAAGGCGACCGGAGAACTCGCCGTGCTCGCCGGGTGGTTGGCCTATGACGCGGACCGGCACCCTCTTGCGCGCCGGTGCTTTGCTGATGCCATGGCTCTCGGCACCGAGGCGAACGACGATGACCTCATCGCACACACTTGCCTGATTGCGGCGAATCAATCCAGCTCCCTTGCTCGCGCCAATCGAGGAGGAAGCCCCCACAAGGCACTGCAACTCGCTGATCGTGCCCGCACCTTGATGCGCGGTCGGCCACCAGGACGGATACATGCTCTGATAGCTGTTCGTGAGGCGCAGGCGTGCGGAATACTCGGTGACAGAATTGCTTTCGGGCGTGCTATCGCGACCGCATGGCGAGAGTTGGATCAGGCCATGCAGTCCGAGCCGCTGGAAGAAGTTCCGCAATGGCTGCGATTCGTGACCTACTCGGAGGTCGCCGACCACGAAGCACGCGGTTATGCAGACATCGGCGACCTGCGCCGATCTGTCGAAATGTACTCGGCTGCGGTCGAGCACCCCGCGGCCATGCGTAACGCCACAATCGTCCGCGCATGGTCCGCCGCGACCAGGGCTCGTCTGGGAGATATCACTGGCGCGCTCGAGCACGGGTACCCGGCGTTGTCGGACTTGTCCGCCATTGCGTCGACACGCACACTACGCCGCCTCGCGCCGGTTCGGACAGCAGTCGATCGGGTGCCCGCCGGTGCGGAGTTCCGCGACCTGTACGACTCTCTGGCACAGAAGGCGGTGACCGCATGACCGGCCTGCCGGATGGCCTGAAATTCGAGCACTACACCGCTGACGAAGCACGTGCGCGAAGAGAGATTGTCGAGCATGTCTACCGGCGTTCATACGTCGATGCCATCGCCTCGGGAGACCCGTTCGACTCGCCTTCGGAATTCATGCGCCGGTTCGATTCCTACACCGGTCCTCGTGGCAGCGGATTCGCGTATGTGCTCGCTCGAGTCGACGGTGAACCGGCGGGGCAGATCTGGGGATGGCCGTTACCGCCGAACGCGCGATGGTGGACGGGATTGCATCTCGACAGTAGTGACGTCGAAGAGTTCACTGCCGAAGACGGTAGGCGCACATTCGGGCTCAGCGAGATCATGGTGTGCGCGGAATATGCCGGGCGGGGCATAGCGCGGGCACTGCATGATGAGCTGCTCGGCTCCCGAACCGAACAGCGCGCGACACTGCTCGTCGAAGCGGACAACGAGCGCGCCTACCAGCGATATCGGCGTTGGGGCTGGGAAAGAGTCGGATGGCTGCGCCCATCTTGGCCCGATGCCCCGCGTTTCGATGTGCTGATCCGCGAGTTGCGCTGAGCAGAAAAGCGAAAGATCCGGCTCAGTGCGTCGGCGGCGCGATCTGCCAGTGCTCCTGCAACGCGCCCGCGATCTGCGGTAGCACGGTCACCGGAATCCGTTTGTGCCGCAGGATCGCCCGGATCTCCGTAACCTGATCGCGTTTACGCAGGTCGTACGCTCCCGCGACCGGGCGGACCACCGGGGGGATGGACAGCAGCACCAGTTCGCCGTGCGGTTCGTCGCCGCCGGAGAGGTCCAGCGCCAGCGACCACCGGTCGCGCTCGTCCAGCGCGAAGCGCCCGGCTACCACCCGATCCCACGAGATCCGGGAGACCGTCCACGGCTTGCGCCGGTAGATGGCGTGATCGGTGAGCACGACGGCGTCGCGGGTGAACAGCGCGACCAGCACCGCGATACCGACGACGGCTCCGGCCAGTAAACCGGTGAACACCCGGTTCACTCCGAACGCGGCGACGAACGAGCCGCAGATCATGACCGTCGCCAGTATGCCGAGCACGCTGTAGAACACGGCGCGCTGCGTCGGGACGACACCTGCCCGCACCGCCGTCATCTCACCTACCTGTTCATGGCGCATTTCCGGCCCACCGTACCGCTTCGCGCCCCGAGCGCACACACCCCGGCCGTTCCCAGTTCTGAACGGTGCTCACAGGGTGAGCGGGACCGCTGCCTCGGCGGTGTACACCAGGAACGTCAGGCTCTGCTGGAAGTACAGCTGCACCGAGGAGCTGTCATGTGACAGGTAACCGATGGACAGATCCTGGCCGATCCGCAGATCGAAGTCGCCGCCGCGGGTGGTGAGCACGATCGCGCCGTCGATGGCGGGCGCCCAGATGATCTCCCCTTCCGGGATCAGGCGCTCGATGTGCGTGCGGATCATGTGGCCGTGGTCGGAGATCTCGCTGACGGCGGTGTACAGGTCGGCGCTGAGCAGCACCGAGTACGGACCGTCAACACCGGCCAGCCGCAGGGCGCTCAACGCCTGCGCGATCGCCTCCGGCACCAGCCTGGTGTCACTCGGCAGCGTGATCGGGTCGTTGGACGAGCTGGCGCGGATGCCGGTGATGTGCGCGGCCGGATACCCTTCGAAGATCGCCCGGTCCTCGGCGAACGCGATCTTCTTCGCGGCGTCCTTCACCGGGTCCAGATCGGTGTCCTGCGCGCCGCGCTCCACGTCGTCGAGTTCCTCGCGGGAGAGCGTGAACGGCACGCGCAGCTCGACCAGCGGCGCGACCACCCGCTGCCGGGCGAACACCCCGGCGTCCGGCGAGTCGATCGCCGTGGTGTGTCCCGTGCCCACCGCGGAGTAGTCGACGCCGTGCGGGCCGGACAGGTCGACGACGCGCCTGCCCGCGATGTGCCGCTTGAACGTGCGCGTCGCCTCCTCCTCGATGGCGGCCCACGCCTCGGAGGTGATCGGCGCGAGTTCGCGATGGAGGTTGTTCATGACCTGATGCTCCTTTTCAACGAGCCGATACCGAGGGCGCCGTCGCCCGCGGGCGCGGCGGTGCCGGGCAGTTCTGTGCGACCGTCGGTGTCCACCGACACCGTGGATTCCGCCGCCTCCCACGGCGCCGGAGGCAGGTCGTCGAGGAAATCGACGGTGGGTGCGAAGAACGAGGTGCCGGTGTGGGCGACGGAGAAATCGAGGATGCGGTCGTAGGCCGCCTCATCGGTGCCGAGGAACATCCGGGTGAGCATGCGTTCGGTGACGCTCGGCGTGGCCGCGTAGGCGATGTAGTAGGTGCCGAACACGCCCTCGCGCACGCTGCCGAACGGCATGTTGCCGCGCAGGATCTGGCGTTCGGTGCCGTCCGGATCGATCAGCGTGTTGACCTCGACGTGCGAGTCGGCGGGCTTGACCTCGTCGGGGAGTTCGAAGTCGTCCAGTTTGGTGCGGCCGATGACGCGCTCCTGCTCTTCCACCGACAGCGCGCGCCAGTCCTCCAACGGGTGGGTGTACTTCTGCACGATCACGTAGCTGCCGCCGGTGAACTCCGGGTCCTCGTCGCCGACCAGAGCCGCCGCGAAAGCCGCGTGGCCCTCCGGGTTCTCCGTGCCGTCCACGAAACCGAGCAGGTCGCGCTGCTCGAAGTAGCGGAAGCCGACGGTCTCGTCCACGATCGTCCCCGCGCCCGCCAGCCGGTCGCCGATGGCCATCGCCAGCTCGAAACAGGCGTCCTGCACTTCGGACTTGATGTGGAACAGCAGGTCGCCCGGCGTCGCGGGCGCGGTGTGGCGCGGGCCGACATAACCGGGGAACGGATGCAGCTCAGCCGGTTTCGGCCCGGCGAACAGGCGATCCCATGCGTCGGAGCCGATCGACGTGACGCAGGTCAGGTTCGCGCCGGGCAGGCGGAAGCCCACCGAGCGGCGCAAGCCGGTGATATCGGCGAGCAGGTCGCGGACCGCCGCTTCGCCACCCTCGTCGATCGTGGCGACCAAGAAGATCGCGGACGGTGTGAGCGGTTCGAGGATCGGCTGCGGCTCACCCATGATCGACACCCTAATGCCAGGCCGGTGCGGCCGGGGTGCCGACCCGCATCGTGGCGGACTACATCGCCACCGTCAGCAGGAACGCCACGTCGTCGATCGCCTTGACGCTGTGGCGCGCCTTGGGCACCACGATCAGGTCGCCCTCGGAGCCTTTCCATTCGTTGGCGCCGCTGAGCAACACCAGGGTGCCGCTGAGCACCAGCAAAGTGGCCTCGCCCGTGTTGTCGTGTTCGGCCAGACTGTGCCCGGCCGACAGGCCGACCACCGTTTGCCGCAGCGTGTGCGTGTGGCCGCCATAGATTGTCTGTGAACTGCGCCCGCTCGTGGCGAGGGCGGCCAGCTTCAGTTGCTGGCGCGCGACCGCAGTCAGCGATTTCTTTTCCATGGACCGCCTTTCGCAGAGCACCACAGCCGATGCCGGGCTGCTGGCAACGGCTCGAGGCGTTCGACCGGACGCGGGTCCGGCCGCCCGCATATCGAGGAGTATGCCCGAGTCCGCCGCGACGCGGGCCGGGTTTCACCGGCCCCGCCCGTGAGGGCGGCGTTCGCGGGCCGGCACGGCGTGGCGCGCTAAGCGGACCGGCGGGTGTAGTGCCGGATGCGGAAGCGCAGACCGGTGGTGGAGGTGCGCCATAGCTCCGGGTCGTCGGATCGCCACTCCGGTCCGATCGGCGGCGCGAAGGCGTCGCCCTCGACCGCGGTATCGATCTCGGTGACGCTCAGGTCCGTCGCGAACTCGAGCGCCGCCCGGTAGATCTCGCCGCCACCGGCCACCCAGACCGCGTCCGGTGCGCAGCTGTCCAGCGCGTCCGGCACCGACGACGCCCGCTCGGCGCCTTCGGCCGACCAGTCCGGCTGCCTGGTCACCACGATGTTGCGCCGCCCGGCCAGCGGCCGGAACCTCGGCGGCAGCGAATCCCAGGTTCTGCGGCCCATCACCACGGGATGTCCCCAGGTGACGTCCTTGAAGTGGGCCATGTCCTCCGGCAGCCGCCAGGGAATCTTGTTGCCGGACCCGATCACCCCGTCCAGGGTCTGCGCCCAGATCAGCCCGACCGTCCGCTCGCTCACACCGCCACCGGGGCCTTGATGGCCGGATGGTGCCGGTAGCCGTCCACCTCCACGTCCTCGTAGCGGTAGTCGAACAGCGTCGGCGCGGGATGCAGCCGCAGCGTGGGGAACGGGTAGGGGTCGCGGCCGAGTTGCTCGGTGACCTGATCGAGGTGGTTGTCGTAGATGTGGCAGTCTCCGCCGGTCCAGATGAAGTCGCCGGGGATCAGCTCGGTCTGCTGGGCCACCATGTGGGTCAGCAAGGCGTAGCTGGCGATGTTGAACGGCACGCCGAGGAACAGGTCGGCGCTGCGCTGGTAGAGCTGGCAGGACAGCTTCCCGTCGGCCACGTGGAACTGGAAGAACGCGTGGCACGGCGCCAGCGCCATCTTGTCCAGGTCGGCGACATTCCACGCCGAGACGATGATGCGCCGGGAGTCGGGGTCGGTGCGCAGTGTGTGCAGCACCTGGGAGATCTGGTCGATGTGCGTGCCGTCCGGCGCGGGCCACGACCGCCACTGCACGCCGTAGACCGGGCCGAGTTCGCCGTCGGCGTCGGCCCATTCGTCCCAGATGGAGACGCCGTGCTCGCGCAGCCAGCTGACGTTGGAGTCGCCGCGCAGGAACCACAGCAACTCGTAGACGATCGACTTGAGGTGGACCTTCTTCGTGGTGATCAGCGGGAAACCCGCCGCGAGGTCGTAGCGCAATTGGTGGCCGAAGATGCTGCGCGTGCCGGTGCCGGTGCGATCGGCCTTCTTGGTGCCGGACGTCAGCACCAGCCGCAGCAGGTCCTCGTACTGGGTGTCGGGAGCCGATGCCGGATCGAGCGCGTCGTGAGCCACGTCTGGCAACTCTAGTCGTCGTCCTCGCACTGCCCGCGAGCCGTTCGGGCGCGTCCCCGGCCCGGCCCGACGGCGGCGGCCCTGGCAAGCTCGGCCCATGCGCAAGCTCTACGTGATCGGTATCGGCGCCGGCGATCCCGACCAGGTCACCGTGCAGGCGGTCAAGGCGATGCGGCAGGTCGAGACGTTCTTCGTCATCGGCAAGGGGGAGGCCAAGCGGGAACTGGCCGACGTGCGGACAGCGATTCTGGCCGAGCACATGGATCGGCCGTACCGGATCGTGCCGATCGCCGATCCGCCGCGGGACCGCACGCCGGCGGATTACGTCGACGTGGTCGACGACTGGCACGATCGCCGGTCGGCGCTGCTGGAAGCGGCGTTCGCGGCGGCCGACGGCGTCGGCGGCATCCTGGTCTGGGGTGATCCCGCGCTCTACGACAGCACGCTGCGGATGGTCGAGCTGGTGCTCGCTCGCGGCGCGGTGCGTTTCGAATACGAGGTTGTTCCCGGCATCACCAGCGCACAGGCCCTGGCCGCACGGCACCGGATCGTGCTGCACGGCATCGGCGAACCGGTGCGCATCACCACCGGCCGCCGCCTGCGCGAGGAGGGGCTGGGCGCGGAGAACGCGCTGGTGATGTTGGACGGTGACTGCTCGTTCACCGCGATCCAGGACCCCGATGTGCACATCTGGTGGGGCGCCTACCTCGGCATGCCGGACGAGACGTTGATCGAAGGGCCGCTGGCCGAGGTGGGGGAGCGGATCGTCCGGCGGCGCGCCGAGCTGCGCGAGCGGAAGGGCTGGATCATGGACATCTACCTGCTGCGCCGCGGGGCGTGATCCGCCCGCCGCCGTGCGAGAACCGGCAGGTTGTCGGTAGGGCTGGGTAGTCTGAACCCCGTGCCTGAGCTACCGGAAGTGGAGGCGTTGGCTCAGTTCCTCCGGGAGCATGCGGTCGGCGCCGTGGTCGGCCGCGTCGACGTGGCCGCGTTGAGCGCCGTCAAGACGTTCGAGCCCCCGGTCACCGCCCTGTCCGGCCGAGACGTCACCGGCGCGGGGCGCTGGGGCAAATTCCTCGGCCTGGAATGTGACGGGTTGTGGCTGGTCACGCACCTGTCGCGGGGTGGATGGCTGCGCTGGATCGACGAACCGAGCCCGGCACCGCCCAAACCGGGCGGCAAGAGCCCGCTGGCGTTGCGGGTGCACTTCTTCACGCCCGAAGGGGCGACGCCCGCGTTCGACCTCACCGAAGCGGGCACGAAGAAGCGGCTCGCGGTGTACGTGGTGCCGGATCCGAAGGCGGTCCCCGGTATCGCGCGCCTCGGCCCCGACGCGCTGGAGGTGACCGAGGCGCAGTTCGCCGACATCCTGCACGGCACTTCGCAGCGGATCAAGACCGCACTCGTGGACCAGTCGCTGCTGGCGGGTGTCGGCAACGCCTACTCCGACGAGATCCTGCACACAGCGCGGATATCGCCGTTCGCGAACACCAAAACGCTCCCGGCCGACAAGGTGGCCGAACTGTACACCGCGATGCGCACGGTGCTCACCGACGCGGTGGGTCGTTCCGTCGGCCAGGACGCCGCCCGCCTCAAGGGCGAGAAGCGCTCCGGCATGCGGGTGCACGCCAGGACCGGGCAACCCTGCCCGGTCTGCGGCGACACGGTCCGCGAGGTCTCCTACGCCGAACGGTCCTTCCAGTACTGCCCCACCTGTCAGACCGGCGGCAAGATCCTCGCGGACCGGCGGATGTCGCGCTTGCTGAAGTAGCGGCCCGGCTCAGGTAAGCGTGGGGACCCGCACGCCCTGCCAAGCGAGTCGTTTCGCCCGGTCCGGATCGTGTTCCACGCGGGTGGGGTAGTCGATGATCAGAGTTGACCTGCGCGCCTCCGTGTACGTGGGCCAGGACGGCAGCGGAGCGCCGGTACGGGCGAAAGCCAGCCAGTTGTCCTGGAACTGATCGGTGACCGCCCGCAGGCCGCGCCTGCCGCCCGCGGCCGTGAAGGCCCGGCCGATCGGGGTGTCCGTCACGCCGAACACCGGGATGAGATCGGTAGCGTGCGTGGCGCCGATCCCGGCCAGTTGCAAGGCGCGCGGGGCGAAGTCGTAGCGGTAGGCGTAGGTCGGCGCGTGCTTGCTGTGCCCCTCCATGACCGTCAGCGAAGGACGCCAGAAGGTGTAGTCGCCACCCGCCCGCACCGCGGCCTTCGGCTGCGGATAGCCGGGATACGCCGCCCTGATTCTCGACTCGGCCTCGGTGGAGTTGCCGAGCGCCTTGCGCAGCCGGTCCGCGGTGGTCGGCAGTTCGTCGGCGAACCTGGCGAACAGCGTGCCCTCGTCCCGGTTGGTGCCGATGATCAGCGGCACCCGGTGCGCCGAACCGTCGGCGATCGCGTCGACCGGGGAAAACGGCAGGAACTCACCGTCGATGACCGGGCAGACCGGAAAGGCGCCCGGGTGTTCCCGCACCACCTGTGCGATGGTGCGATCGACCGCGCGGCGGATGTCGTTGGCCCCCGCGGTGCGCAGCGCGGTGTGCGCGGTGTCCGGCGTCGCGCCCAGCGCGGCCACACAGCGGCGTGCGAAGCCGCGGGCTTCCTCCGCGGTGACCGCCCAGTCGGCGGGCGGGCTCTGGGCGATGGCTCGATGGAACAGGCCCTTGGCCGCCGGTGTGGCGAGCAGGCTCAGCACGGCGTGCGCGCCGGCCGATTCGCCGAAGATCGTCACGTTGTCGGGATCGCCGCCGAACGCCGCGATATTGGTGCGCACCCACTCCAACGCGGCGAGCTGGTCACGCAGGCCGAGGTTGGAGTGGAACGGTTCTTCGTCGGTGCCGAACTCACTGAAATCGACGTAGCCGAACGCGCCGAGCCGGTAGTTCAGCGAGACCACCACCACGTCGCCGCGCAGCGCCATTCGCGCCCCGGAGTACAGCCCGAGCGCGGAGGTCCCGATGAGATAGCCGCCGCCGTGGATGAACACCAGCACCGGGCGCGGGCTCGACGCCGTCGTCGCGGGCGCGGTGACATTGAGTGTCAGCGCGTCCTCGCTGGTCGGCTGATAGGCGCGCGGCCCGATCCGCGCTCCGGAGCGGTGCTGCATCGCCGCGGAGGTGAAGTCTGTCGCAGCCCGTACACCGGACCATGGTTCGACCGGTTGTGGAGCGCGAAAGCGCAGGTCCTCGATCGGAGGAGCCGCGTAGGGAATGGACCGCCAGCGCAAGACGCGGCGGCCACGGCGACCGCGGACGACTCCGTCGGCGGTCGCGATATCCGTTGTTGCCACCATTTTCAAATGGTAGCTATGCGCGCCGCGCCTCCAACAGGCGCAACCAGAACTCGCTGACCGCCGGGAAGGCTGGCACGGCGTGCCAAAGGGTGGACAGCGGTACCCGGCCGACCACCGCGATCGTCGCCGCGTGCAGTTGCTCGCCCACGTCCGGCCCCACGAAGGTGGCGCCGAGCAGCGTGTCGGTGTCGCGATCGATCACCAGTTTCGCGTGGCCCGCGTAGTCGTCCCTGGACAGCGCCGAACCGGCCACTTCGATGTCGAGTTCGACGGTCTCCACCGCGTGCCCCGCGTCCTTGGCCGCGGCTTCGGTCAAGCCGACCGAGGCGACCTCGGGCGCGGTGAACACCACCTGCGGCACCTTGCCGTGATCGGAACTCGCCACGAAACGCGGGTCGTCCAGCGGTTTTCCCTCGGCCCGCGCCGCGATCACGTCGCCGCACACCCGGCCCTGGTACTTGCCCATGTGCGTGAGCGCGGCGCGGTGGTTGAGGTCGCCGACCACATACAGCCACTGGCCTTCGACATCGCGCGCGGTGAGGTGATCGTCCACCGCGACGTAACCATCGGACAGCCCGACCGCGTCCAGGCCGAGCCCCTTCGCGGCGGGCGCGCGTCCGGCCGCGACCACGATCTCGTCGACCTCCAGCGCCGACTCGCCCTCGGGGCCGCGCAACCGGATCGTGACAGGCCCGCCGTGGATCCAGCCTTCGCCGGTGTCCTTCGCGGCCGGGCGTTCGACGGCGGTGGGCGCGGTGCCCATGCGCACCCGAACACCCGCGCCGGTCAGCGCCGCCACCACCCGTTCGCCCGCGAAGGGCTCGGCCGCGGCCAGCAGCGCCGAGCCGCGCACCAGCAGGGTTACCTCGGCGCCGAGCGCGGCCAGCCAGGTCGCGGCCTCACTGGCCACCACGCCGCCGCCGACCACGGCGACCCGGCGCGGGACCTCGTGCAGATTGGTGGCGTCGCGGGAAGTCCACGGCAGCGCGGCGCGCAGGCCGGGCACGTCGGGCACATTGGCGGTGGTGCCGGTGGCCAGCACCACGGCGAGCCGGGCGCGCAACTGCCGCCCGTCGACCTCCACCGACCGCGTGCCGGTCAATCGTCCGGTGCCGCGCACGATGTCGATGCGGTTGGCGCGCGCCCAGTCGGCCTGCGCGGAATCGTCATGGTCGTGCACGAAGGCGTCCCGGCGCCGCAGCACCGCCTCGACCTCGAGGCCGGTAGCCGAAATCCCCGGCATCGCTCGCGCGGCCGCGAGCACGTGGCCCGGCCGCAACAGCGCTTTGCTCGGGACGCAGGCCCAATAGGAACATTCGCCGCCGACGAGTTCACGCTCCACGATGGCGGCCGTGCGGTCGCTGCCCGCGACGGCGTAGGCGGCGGCGTTCTCACCCGCCGGTCCGCCGCCGATCACGATGACGTCGTAGTCGGTCGGTGCGCTCGACATCGCCGCGCCTACTGCAGGTAACCCTCGACCTGCGACACCGGATTGGCCTGGGCCGCCTCGGGGGACTGGCCCTGGTCGATCCGCGCACGGCGATGACGGAGCAGGTCCCAGGCCTGATCCAGCATCACTTCCAGTTCGGCCAGGCGCTGGCGTTCGGTCTTCGGGTCCAGCTCGCCGTGGGTGGCCTGCGAGCGCAGCTGGTGCTCCTGGTCGACCAGGTCCTTGATCCGCGCCAAGATGTCCTGTTCGCTCATGCTTCGTCCCTTCCGGCCAGAGCGGGCCCCTGCGTGGTCACGCCGCGCCGCCGCCTCCGGGCCTGTTCGCTCATGCTCCGTCGTTTCCGGCATGTGCGGGACCCCGAAGTCGGCAACGCCGTGCTGCCGACTCCGGGCTGACCGCACATGCCGACCATGCTACGGCCGGGCCAGGCACGCGGCGGCCCTCGGGACGGCCGCGGCGAGTTCCGGCCACGGCAGCGCCGTGTAGCCGAGCGCGACACCGAAATGGTCCCGGCGGGATCCGAGGTGATGCCTGGCCAGGCCGTCGAGCGCGACGCCGCGCGCCATGCCCGCCGCGATCACGCGCCGCTCGGCCTCGGCCGACGACACCGGCACGACGACGTGCGACCCCGCGTCGTCACCGAGCACGTCGAGGCCGCGGCGCCGCAGTTCGGTCACCACCAGCGCCCGGCGCGGTGGCAGCGCGCGGCGCAGCCTGCGCAGGTGCCTGGCCAGATCACCGTGCGCGGCGAAGGCGACCAGCACGCGCTGCCCCGCCGGGCTCGGACCGGTGCCGGTGCGCTCGCGGTGGTCAAGCACCGCCGCGGCGATCTCCGGAGCGGCGAGCAGCCAGCCGACACCGAGGCTGGGGGAGAGGATCTTGCTGGTCGTGCCCAAGTGGACAACGACGTCCGGAGCCATGGTGGCCAGCAGCGGCAGCGGCGCGGTGTCGTAGCGCAGTTCGCCGTCGTAGTCGTCCTCGATGACGAAGATCCCGCAGCGGCGCGCGTGTTCCACCAGCTCCACCCGCCGCGCGGCAGGCATTCGCGCGCCGAGCGGAAACTGATGTGCTGGAGTGCAATACACCGCTTTGATGCGCGGCGGCAGCAGGTCGACGCGCAGGCCGTTCGCGTCGACGGGGACCGGAACGACCTCGAGACCGGCCGCCGCGAACGCCCCCGCGGCGCGCTGGTAGCCGGGGTCCTCCATGGCGACCGCATCGCCGGGCCGCAGCAGCGCGGCGGCCAATTCGCCGACGGCGGAGCTGGTTCCGGCCGTAGCGAGCAGCACGGTGTCGCTGCCCGCTTCGATCCCGCGGTGGCGCAGCAGATGCTCGGTGACGGCCGTGCGGAACTCCGGTTCGCCCGCGCGGTCTTTGCGCACGAGCGGCGAGTGGTCCGCCGCGGCCCGCCAGGCGCGGCGCCACGCGGCCGGATCGATGGCATCGACGCACGGGGCGCCCGGGGCGAGGTCCAGCAGTTCCGGCGTGGCGTCGGTGTCGTGCACGGAATCCGGGCGCGTGGGCGCGGCGGCCGGCGCGGTCGTGAGGTAGGTGCCGGAGCCGCGTCTGCCGCGCAGCCAGCCCTCCGCGTGCAATTGGTCGTAGGCGGCGGCGACCACGGTGCGGCTCACGCCCAGCCGCCCGGCCAGCGCGCGGGTGGACGGCAGCCGGTCGCCGCCGCGCAGCGGCCCACTGGTCGCCGCGTGGCGCAATTGGTCGGCGATCTGCACCGACAGTGGTTGCGCCAGATCGCGATCGAGGGCGAGGGGGAGGTCGTCCAGCACGGTTGCTCCTCGAAGTGGACTGCTGAGAATCCTTCAGATTGGCACTTTGATAATGCCATTAGCGCCCCGATTCTGGGAGCATGACCGAAACAGTCAGCCAACGGACTCCCCTCTCGCCGACGCCGCGCAGCACGCCGACCCGGTTGACCGACCGTGCCAGCACCGATCGCGCCGACTTGGACGCGGTGCTCGACGCCGGGCTGATCTGCCACCTGGGTGTGCTGCTCGGCGGCACGCCGGTCGTGCTGCCCACCGCCTACGGCCGGGACGGCGACACGCTCTACCTGCACGGCTCCACCGGCGCCGGGAACCTGCGCGCGGCGCTCGCCGCCGACATCTCGGTGGCGGTGACCTTGGTGGACGGCGTGGTCTACGCGCGTTCGGCCATGCACTTCTCGATGAACTACCGCTCCGCGGTCGTGCTCGGCCGGGCGCGGGAGGTGACCGAGCACGACGAACGCCTGCACGGGCTGCGCGTGATCGTCGAACACGCGGCGCCCGGCGCGTGGTCGCGCGTGCGGCCCCCGAGCAAGAAGGAACTCGCCGCCACGAAGGTGCTCGCCCTCGACCTGACCGAGGCGTCGGTGAAGATCCGCGCCGGTGGCCCGAAGGACGACCCGTCGGATATCGACAACGGCGGCGTGTGGGCGGGTGTCCTCCCGCTGCGCCAGGCTTGGGATTCCCCGATCGACTCCGAGGATCTGGACCCTGGCGTCCCGGTCCCTGCGGACGTCCTGGAGCGTCCGGTCCCGGCCCGCTGACTGCTCGTGGAGGTGCGGACGACCCGAGTGCCGCGATCGCGGCGAGATCGACCACCGCGCGGAACCCGCACGGCGGCCCGAGCTTCCGCCCGTCATCGCGGGCCAGGTGCGCCGAGTGGCTGTGCGGGCGCGGAGGCGTGGCGGGCCGCCGAGGCGGCCGGGTGGCGGACGAGCAGCGCCGCGAAGGTGAGGAGCCAGACGCTCCACAGCACATAGCCCGCGAAGTTCGCGAGCGCGGTGAACGGGACGTGCAGCGGTACCAGTACTCCGCTGAGCACCAGTAGGGCGCAGACGTAACCGAGTGCGGTCCACGCCGTGGGCAGCCTGCGCCGCAACGCCACGGCGACCAGGGCCGTCCACGCGGCGGTGAGGGTGTATCCGGCCGTCTCGCCGAGTCCGGTGCCGAGTACCGCGCCCAGCACCTCGAAAGTGCGCACGGCCGAGGAGTCGGCGCCCTCCTCGGCGGCCCGCGCCGCCAGCGCCGGAACCGCGACGGGCCAGCGCGCCAGGCCGATGGCCTGCACGGCGGCGGCCGCGACGCCCGTCGCCACGGCCGCGCGCATGGCCGGTGAGCGGTCCAGCCTGCCGATCAGCACGGCCAGCGGCCCCAGCGCGGCGGCCGCCACGGCCAGCACGACGAACCAGAGGACGACGGCGGTCTGGTTGTGGCGGAACGAGGCGAGCACGTCGGCCGCCGGTTCGCCGAGCACGTGCGGATAGTCGAAGGCCGAGCCGAGCCCGGCGAAGGCGAGATTCAGGGTGATCGGTGCGGCCACCAGCAGGGCGATGGTGGGCCATGGGCGTGCGGGCATGACGTCTCAATTCTGGCTGTACGGGGTACAGTTAGCTGTACGGGGTACAGTCAACAACGTGGCAGCGGCGAAGTCAACACCGGGAGAACGCAGGACCAGACCCGAGCGGCGGGCGTTCCGCGACGCGCAGATCGTCGATGCCGCCATAGCGCTCATGGACGAAGGCGGTGTCGCCGCCGTGTCGATCCGGTCGGTCGCGACCCGTCTGGGCGTGAACCCCAACGCCGTCTACACCTACGTCGCGAGCCGGGCCGACCTGGAGCGCGCGGTGGTCGAACGGGTGCTCGGCGCGGTGCCGGTCGCTGTGCTCACCGACCCGGCCGTCGAACCCCGCGCGGCCGTTCTCGAATTCGCCCGTGGACTACGAACCGAGGTGCTGAGACATCCCGCGGTGGCGGGGTTGATGATGAGCGCGCCCATGGACGGTGACGCCGCACGAGACGTCGGGGAGGCGTTGCTGAACTGCCTGGCCAGAACCGGCCTCGCCGAGGAGGACTGTGCCCGCGCGGCCTACGCCGTGATGGTGCAGGTCATCGGCTCGCTCGCGATGGAAGTCGCGGAAACCGACGGAAAACCCCCGCTGGCGCCGGAATCCGAGCGGATCGCCGGGCGCGCGGCCACGTTCGACACCGTCGACGGTGACCGTTGGCCGCGCACCCGGGCGAGTGCCGCCGTTGCGGCGCAGTGGATCTCGGGCGCGCAGTTCGACTGGGGACTGCGCGCGCTGCTGGACGGATTGGTGCGAGGCGACGGTCAGAACCAGAACGGGGCACCATAGCCGGTCGTTTGCGCGGTGGCCCTTTTCGAATCGGCCCTTACGGTGACGAAAGGCATGGCGGAGGCCGGGGAAAGGCAGCCGCTGATATTCAACGGGGTGTTGGTGTGGGCGAAGGTGTAAGGGAACTCGGATTCCCCATCGATTTCCGCCGCGCCGATCACCGCCGCCGTCACCGAACCGGGGGCCAGATTCACCGCGAGTTCGACGGAGACACCCGCCTCGACGTCGAAACTGGGCTGGATGCCGACGGCGGCGCCGACGGTGACGCTCGGCGGCGCGACCAGTTGCAGGGAGGGCATCATCATCATCTGCTTGTCGGGCATGTTCATCATCTGCTTGTCGGGCATGTTCATCTGCACGGAGGGCGCGTCCCAGGTGAGTGAGCCCTCCAGGCCGAAGGAGGGCGCGATCCCGAAGTCGACGCCGACGTTCGGTGAGATACCGATCGAAATGCCGTTGGAGATGTCGACCGCGCACCCGACCAGATACCCGATGGCGATTTCTCCGCCGCGCAGCGCCGTGGGGCCGTCGAGCGTCACCGAGAAGTCGCCGGACACCCTCGCCGCGTGCACGAACGGGATTCCCGGCGCGATGTCGCCCGCGGGTGCGACGTTGGTGGCGTTCGCCGACGCGACCAGATGCAGTCCTCCGGCATTGATCTCTCCTGGCGCGGCGCCCGCCACGGAATCAGAAACAGCGAAAGCGCCCGTTACGGCCATGGCCACCGCGATGAGCGCGGAGAGAGCGCGCGAATGCTTTCGGTTCATCATGCTCCAGTCGAGTATCGATGGAATCGGAACTTCCTGCGCGAAACGGACTCACACGGCAAATGGGGCCGTCACGGCCCTATTCGGCGTACGCCGCAGACTTTATCGGGAGGTGTGGCCGACACGGCTGATCACGCCGCACGGCGAGTCGGCCGACACGATTGATCGCGGTCGTCGGCAGTCGTTCCGATCGCCGGTGACGGGCGAGCGAAACTATCGGATTTCATACCAGGTCATCGAAATTCCCGGCCGTTCGCCGAAACATTGCGCGTGTCGTATGAATTTGCCGCGCTCGGATGCGTGCCCGTGGGTGGATCCGGCGGATGAGCCCAAGGGCGACCGCGGCTCGGCGCGTCGCCCCGCCGGAATCGCCCCGTGTCGGTGTGTGAGCCCGCGGGAATCGCCCCGTGTCGGTATGGGAGCCCGCGGCTATCACCACGCCTGGGTGGGCAAACCCACGGAATGCGCCGCACGCACCGCCAGTTCGCGCAACGCGTCGGCGGACTCGATCCGCTCCGGGTCCAGGGAGACCAGGCTCAGCACGTAGTCGTCGCCGATACGGCACAGGTAACCCGACAGACGGGTGCGGGGCAGTCGTGCGGTGGTGAGGCCGGGATGGATGGCGCGGGCGGCGACGCCGGTGCAGCGGTGCGGGCCGAGTTCGAGCAGCGCGGCGGGGAGCGTTCCGATGTTGGAGCACAGGATGTCTCGTTCGCCCGCGCCTTTGGACAGCGCGTAGGCCCAGCGGTCCGGGATCACCTGGAGCAGTTCTTCCGGCATGCCGCCCGGCGCGGAGATGCGGTGCTCGTAGGCGGCCCGAGCCAGCGCGCGGATGGTCGCCGGGGTGTCGGAGCGGGTGATCGCGATGCGCGTCATGGCGAGATCGTTGTCGACGCGGGGTTCGTCGCGGGTGTCGATGGGCAGGCTGGCTTCGATCGTCTCGCCGGAAAAGCCGCTGTCCCGGAGCACGGTGGCGACGAGGTGGATGAACAGGCTGTTGGTCGTGCCGCCGTCGCGCGCCGCCGCGCGGTCCCAGTCGGCGGCGGGGCATTGCAGGATCGCGCTGCGCGTGAGGTTGTCCGCCCCGCGCGGCTGCTCGTCCCGGTTCGGCGCGGCGGGTTGCCGCGGTATCCCGTGCCGCAGCGCCGCCGCGGTGTCGCGCAGGACGATCGACCACTGGCGGCGCGCGTCGGCCCAATCCGATTCCCGCGCGGCGAGCCGCGCCGGACGCACCCGGGCCCCGCCGAGCGCGTCGTCCACCGCGAGCGCGAGCGCACGTCCATCGGCCAGCGCGTGCGAGCACGTGAGGGAGACGATCGAACCGCCGTCGTCCATGGCCGCGGCGGAAAGCCGCCAGCCCGGCCCGTATTCCGGATCCAGCCCGGCGCCCTGCGCGTCGGCCCAGTCGAGCAGCTCCGTCACTGGGAGGACGCTCTCGGCGCGGTCGATCGGATACGCGCGCACGTTCGGTCGCCAGGCCCGGCGTGCACCGGGCACGCGGGGGCGAAGGACTCTGCGCCCCAACGGCCCCGACCGCAGTGCCTCGTGCACCCGCGTCAACAGCGCTGGTTCCACCCGGTCGGCCGTCCGCCACAGGCCCTGCAACGCGATCGGCGTGCCGAGCCCACGGTGGCTGCGCAGGAAGATCTCGTCGACGACGCTCAATCTGCCCATGGGCCTCAGGCGCGAGTGCCGTGCCGGCCCGCGCCGGCGGCGAAGCGCTGCGCGCCGTCCAGCGCGCCGTCGGCCAGTGCCGTCAGACCGTGGCGGAACTCGTTGCGCAGCGCGGACTCTTCCGTCATCCCTTCCTGCTCGAGCAGCGACATGCGGTCCGAGCGCAGGCAGGTCTGCGGCAGCGCGGCCAGTTCCGCGGCCAGCGCCTCCGCCGCGCCGCGGGCCGCACCGCTTGGCACCACGCGATTCACCAACCCGATCCGCAGCGCCTCCTCCGCGTCGACCGCGCGGCCGGTGAGGATCAGATCCATCGCGCGGCCCGTGCCGATGATCTGCGGAAGCCGCACGGTGCCGCCATCGATCAGCGGGACGCCCCAGCGGCGGCAGAAGACGCCGAAGGTGCTGTCCTGTTCGGCGACCCGCAGGTCGCACCACAGCGCGAGCTCGAGCCCTCCGGCCACCGCGAAGCCGGAGACCGCGGCGATCACCGGCTTGGACAGCCGCATCCTGGTGGGTCCCATCGGGCCGTCACCGTCCTCGGCGGCGCGGTTGGAGCGCTCGGTGCCGAGTGCCTTCAGGTCGGCGCCCGCGCAGAACGTGCCGCCGTCGCCCCACAGCACCGCGACCGCCGCCTCAGGATCGGCGTCGAACTCACGGAAGGCGTCGGCCAGCGCGGCGGCGGTCGGACCGTCCACCGCGTTGCGTGCTTCGGGCCGGTGCAGGATCACGGTCGTCACGGGGCCGTTGCGTTCGATGAGTACCGTCACGCGCTCGAACATACGCCGTAAAGGCCCCCTTGTGTGAAGAAATGAATCCGTGCTTCACTTCTTGGGTGGCCTACCGCAGAACACCTGCCGTGCAGGCCCGCCTGGACGCTCAGGCGGGGCTGATCGTGCAGGCCGCGACGAAGGTGCTTTCTCGCGGCGGCTACGCGGCGCTGTCCATGGCCGCGGTCGCGGCCGAGGCGGGCTTGGCCACCGGCACCGTCTACAAGAACTTCGACGGCAAGGCCGCGTTGGTACGCGCGGTGTTCCGGAAAGTGGTCGCCCGCGAGGTCGCCGCCGTGGCCGCGGCGGGCGCGCGGGGAACGGCCGTCGAACGGGTCACCGCGGCGGTGGAGACCTTCGCGGGCCGCGCTCTGAAGAACCCGAACCTGGCCTACGTGCTGCTCGCCGAGCCGGTCGACGCGGCCGTGGACAGCGAACGCCTGCACTTCCGCCGGGCATTCGCCGAAACCTTCGAATCGGCGGTGGCCGAAGGCATCGCGCGGGGCGAACTCCCACCGCAGGACCCGAGGATCAGCGCCGCCGCGCTGGTCGGCGCGATCGGCGAGGTGCTGGTCGGCCCGCTCGCCGACGCGCCGCATGGCGAAGCCGTGGTCCCCGAACTCACCGCTTTCGCGATCCGCGCGCTCGGCGTGCGCGACAACCCGGGCGCGGGTGGCGCCCGGCTGGAATCAGGAGTGTCAGATGCAGACGCATGAAGTCTTCAACCAGGTGCCCGACATCGTGCCCTTCGATGTCTCGCGCAATCCGGCCCTGCTGGAGGGCCTGCACCGGGAAGGGGCGGGCTGGGCCGAGGCCGAAGTGCGGGAACTGGGCGCGCTCGCGGGCGGTGCGCAGGCGCAGGAGTGGGGGAGGCTGGCCAACGAATACCCGCCTGTGCTGCGCACCCACGACCGCTACGGCCACCGCATCGACGAGGTCGAGTTCCACCCGCACTGGCACGACCTGATGCGCGTCGCCGTGGAGCATGGCCTGCACGGCGCTCCGTGGCTGGACGACCGGCCCGGCGCGCACGTGGCGCGCGCGGCGAAGTTCTACACCTGGGGCACCGCCGACGCGGGCCACATGTGCCCCATCTCGATGACGTACGCGGTGGTCCCCGCCTTGCGGCACAACCGGGAACTGGCGGCGAAATACGAACCGCTGCTCGGCTCCCGCGTCTACGAATTCGGGCTGCGCGAACCGTCCGCCAAGGCCGGTCTCATCGCGGGCATGTCGATGACCGAGAAGCAGGGCGGCTCGGACGTGCGCGCCAACACGACCACCGCGACGCCGCGGCCGGACGGCTCCTACCGGATCGTCGGCCACAAGTGGTTCACCTCCGCGCCGATGTCGGACATGTTCCTCACGCTGGCCCAGGCGCCCGGCGGCCTGTCCTGTTTCCTGCTGCCCCGCGTGCTGCCCGACGGCACCCGCAACCCCATCCGCATCCAGCGGCTGAAGGACAAGCTGGGCAACAAGTCCAACGCCTCCTCCGAGATCGAGTACGAGAACGCCTCGGGCTGGCTGGTCGGCGCGGAGGGCGCCGGCGTCAAGACCATCATCGAGATGGTGAACATGACCAGGCTGGACTGCGTGATCGGCTCCGCGACCGGCATGCGGGCAGGCGCGGTGTACGCGGTGCACCACGCGCGGCACCGGAAAGCCTTCGGCGCCGAGCTGATCGACCAGCCCGCCATGCGTAACGTGCTGGCCGACCTGGTGATCGAGTCCGACGCCGCGACCACCGTGATGATGCGGCTTGCCGGGGCCACCGATCGCGCCGGCGGCGACCCGGCCGAAGCGGCGCTGCGGCGCATCGCGCTCGCCGTGACGAAGTACTGGGTATGCAAGCGTGCCCCCGCGCACGCGGCCGAGGCGCTGGAATGCTTCGGCGGCAACGGATACGCCGAGGAGTCCGGAATGCCGCGGCTGTACCGGGAAGCGCCGCTGATGTCCATCTGGGAGGGCTCGGGCAACGTCGCCGCGCTGGACGCGCTGCGCGCCATGGGGCGGCAGCCGGAGACGGTCGAGGCGTACTTCAACGAAGTGTCGCTCGCCAAGGGCGAGAACCCGCGCCTGGACGACGCGATCGCCCGGGTCGGCAAGGAACTGTCGGATCTCAACGACATCGAATACCGCGCGCGGCGGGTCGTCGAGCTGATGGCGCTGGTGCTGCAAGGCGCGCAGCTGGTCCGGCACGGCCACCCCGCCGTCGCCGACGCGTTCTGCGCGACCCGGCTCGGTGACGACTGGGGCATCGCGTTCGGCACGCTGCCCACCGGCGTCGACACCGGCGCGATCATCGAGCGGGCGTTCGTCTGAAATCGCGCAGCGACCGGGGGCCGGTTCAGGTGAAACGGTCCCCGGTGGCGAGGCGCCCCCGGGAGATCCCACGCCGCTCCGCCGACCCGACCTCAGAGGGTGTCGAGCCAGGCGAACATGTGGTGGAGCAAGGTGGAACGGGCGCCGTAGGCGCAGTGCTCCCCGGCGCCATCCGCGCTGTGCAGCGGGATCAACGTCGCGGGGCAGGTCAATTCGCGGTGTAGGCGTTCGGGCTGGCCCGCGAAGAAGTGGTCGTTGTCCGGGGCGAAGATGAGGGTGGGCGCCGCCGTCCCGCTGGGGCGGCCGTAATGCAGCCGCAGGTGACGGAGGCGATCACCGAAGCGGTGCTCGCCGAATTGGCGGAGGTCGGCTACGGCCGACTGTCGATGGAGGCCGTCGCCCGGCGGGCGGGCGTCAGCAAGCCGACGGTCTACCGGCGTTGGCGTTCGAAGGAGGAGATGGTGGCCGCATTGGCCTCGACTCTGGCGGTGGCGGCCGCCGACACTCCGGACACGGGCACGCTGCGCGGTGATGTGCGGGCCTATCTGGAGTCGGCGGCCGGCCTGCTGTCACATCCGTTGGCCGCCAGAGTCATTCCCGATCTGTTGGCGGAGGCATCGCGGAACCCGACGCTGGCGGAATCTCTTCTGATCGGCGCCCGGGATACGCGGCGCGAGCGGGCCGCCGACATGCTGCGGCGGGCTGTCGCCCGCGGCGAGCTGCCCGCGGAGCTGAACATCGATCTGGCGTTGGACATGCTCGCCGGACCGCTCTATTGGCGGCTGATGATCGTGGGTATCCCGATCGAGCCGGACTACCTGGATCAGCTCACCGATCTGCTCATCGCGGGTTGGCGCGGCTGAGTCCGGCCTATCCGGCGGGTCGGGTCAGCACCCGTTCGACCAACGCCGTGTCGCAGTGCTCGACCACCTCGCGCAGTTTTCCTTCCGCGACCCGGAAGATGAAGCAGTAGGTCTGGTTGTAGGTCTCCCCGCGCGTGGTCACGGCCTCGGCGCGGGCCTGGACGACCACGCGGTCGTCCGCGGCGAGAATCGTCTCGGCGGTGCTGCGGTACTCGGTGAACTGAGCCATCAGCGGACGCAGGAGCTGTTCCAGCACTGCCTGTTTCGGTTCCCAGGCGCCGCTCCAGGACCAGTCGCCCGGGAACACCCAGCGGAAGTCGTCGGCCATGGCGTCGCTCAGCGCGCGGGTGTTGCCGAGGGACATCTGTTCGAAGATGTCGGTGAGCAGCTTCTTGTTCTCGATCGCGGTCATGACGACGACGCTAGGGCCGCCGAAAGCATGCGACAAGCGACTGTCTCGCATATCTGGTATGAGGATTACGCATGGATGAGTTCACCGTCGCCGGGCTGCGAGTGGTGCGGGAGGCGGCCGCGTGCGGATCGTTCTCGACCGCAGCGGAAAACCTCGGTTACACGCAATCCGCGGTGTCCAGACAGATCGCGCTCATGGAGCGGGCGGCGGGCCGCGCGCTGTTCGAGCGGCACGCGCGCGGTGTGCAGCCCACCGAGGCCGGACGCATCGTGCTGCGACACGCGGACGTGATCCTCGGCGAACTGGACCAGGCCCGCCACGACATCCGTCATCTCGCGACGCGCCCGGCGGGCCGCCTGCGGATCGGGGCGTTCTCCACAGCGATGGCCGCGTTGGTGCCGCGGGCGATCGCCGCCACGACCGCCCGCGACCCACGCCTGCGGATCTCGCTGCGGGAGGGGCTCAGTGCGAGACTGCTCACCGCCGTCGCGCGGGAACGCCTCGACCTCGCCGTGGTGACGGCACCGGACACCCTGCCCTCCGGCGTCGTGATCGAACCGCTGCTGGACGATCCGTTGCTGGTCGCGGTCGGCTCCGCGCACCCGCTGGCCGGCGCCGTCAGCGCGACGCCGGACATGCTGCGCGACGAACGATGGATCGCGGGCAGTCAAGAGCCGTCCGCCACACTCTCGGTGCCTGGCGCGACCCTGGCCGGGAGCCGCGCATCGCTTTCGTCGCGCGCGACTGGGTCGCCAAAATCGGGCTCGTCGCCGCCGGATCGGGCAGCACAGTGGTCCCCGGCATCGCCGTACCCGTACTCCCGCCGACCGTCGCGGTGCTCCGAATCGACCACCCGTCGGCGGTACGGCGGACGGTCGTCGCGTATCGCGATCGCGGGGCCGCGCAGCCGCGTGGTGCGTTCATCGAGGCGCTGCGCGATCAGGCGGCGGACTTGGCCGCCCAGGTGCGCCAGCGTCTTCGCGCGGGCGCGTGATCGCAGCGGATCTTGTGGACGAGTGTGGACACCTGTGCCACAACTCCCGGTCAGCGCAGAGACGGATACGGCAGCCGCACGAGAGTGGAAGTAGGGGGCCGGGACAGTGGAGCGCCGGTAGTGTGGCGGCGGTGGCAGCGGAGTTCGTCGACAGACCGTTGAGCTGGTTGGTCCGGCGGGTGCTGGACCGGGCCACGCGGGGGAGGTATCTGCTCGGCATCGCGGGGCCGCCCGGCGCGGGCAAATCCACGTTGTCGGTCGCGTTGCGCGACGCGATCAACCTCGCGGCGGGCGACGCGGTCGCCGAAATCGCACCCATGGACGGCTACCACCTGAGCAACGATGTCCTGCGTGCGACCGAAAGCCTCGCGCGCAAAGGCGAACCGGACACCTTCGATGTCGACGGTTACGTCTCGGGGCTGCGCCGCCTGCGCACCACGCCGGTGGGCGAGCCGGTGCCGTGGCCCACCTTCGACCGATCCATCGACGCCCCGGTGCCAGGGGGAGTGGTGTTCGACCGGCAGTCCATCGTCCTCACCGAGGGCAACTACCTGCTGCTCGACGACTTCGGCACGCGGCGGTGGTCGGTGGTCCGCGCGCTGCTGGACGAATGCTGGTATCTGGACGCTACGCGCGAGGTGCTCGGAAAGCGCCTGCTGCACCGTCACATTCGCGGTGGCCGCACGCCCGCGTCGGCGCACGACAAAGTGCACAACAGCGACTTGCGCAACGCCGATCTCGTCGCTGCCACCAGGCAGCGCGCCGACCTCGTGCTGCGCTGGAATGCGGGAAGCTACACGGTGGCAGCCCCGCCCTCGGCAGCCGATCCGAGCAGCTCTTAGCGCGCGCACATCGTCCGAGCTGGTCGACGTCTCGTCCGCGGGCACGACACACCGCGTCGCGATCCGGGCACCCGTTCGCGTGCCGGTCCCTGCCGCATCCGAGCGGGCGGAACTTCGCATCGTCCGGCGCGTGTCGTGGCTCATGCGCTCTACCTGGCACGATGATGGGAAAATGACGGAGAATCGCGCGGTTGGCAGGTTGTCCCGAGCCCTGCACAACCTGTTCGCCGTGGTGTGCGCTCTGCTGTTCTACTACTTCCTGCCGTTGCAGGTCGCGCCGTTCGGCCGGTTGTCCGGCGTGCCTGCGCTGATCGCGTTCGTCGTCGGCGTCGCAGGCCTGATCTGGCTGGCCCGGTGGCGGATCCGGCGCTACATCATGGATCCGCGCGCGACCGTCGGGCGGATCAACGACGTGCTGCTCGTCGTCTGCGTTGTCGTGACCTTCTTCGCCCTGTACTACTACTTGCTGGAACTGCGCGCCCCCGGCCAGTTCGAGGGCCTGCACACGCGAACCGACGCGCTCTACTACACCATCGTCACGCTCGGCACGATCGGCTACGGCGACGTGCACGCGGTCGGAACCGCCGCCAAGGTGGCCACCATGGTGCAGGTCGCCTTCGACCTCGGCGTCATCGGCATCCTGATCGCGATATCGACTTCGCACATCATCCAGCAATTGAGCGAGGCGCAGCGCAACCGTCCGACGGGCGGCGGCGACTAGCGAACGAGATCAGCGGTTGGCGCGGTACCAGCGAATCAGCGAGTCGGTGGACGAATCATCCTGTGGCGCGGGCTCTTCCGCCGATGTGAGCAGCGGAGCCAAAGCCAGCGCCTGCTGCTTGCCCAGTTCGACACCCCACTGGTCGAAACTGTCGATGCCCCAGATGGTGCCCTCCACGAACACCTGGTGCTCGTAGAGCGCGATCAGCTGACCGACGACCGACGGCGTGAGCCGCGGCGCGAGGATGGTGGTGGAGGGACGGTTGCCCGGCATCACCTTGTGCGGCACGATCGCCGGATCGGTGCCCTCGGCGGCGATCTCCTCGGCGGTCTTGCCGAAGGCGAGCACCTTGGTCTGCGCGAACAAGTTGCTCATCAGGATGTCGTGCATGCTGCCGGTGCCGTCGCGGGTCGCCAGATCGTCGGTGGGCTGCGCGAACCCGATGAAATCCGCCGGGATGAGGCGGGTGCCCTGATGTAGCAATTGGTAGAAGGCGTGCTGGCCGTTGGTGCCCGGTTCGCCCCAGAAGATCTCGCCGGTGGAGGTGGTGACCGGTGTGCCGTCGGCGCGGACCGACTTCCCGTTCGACTCCATGGTCAACTGCTGCAAATAGGCGGGGAAACGGGCCAGATCGTTCGAATACGGCAGCACCGCATGGGATTCCGCGCCGAAGAAGTTCGAGTACCAGACGCCGAGCAGGCCGAGCAGCACCGGGGCGTTCGCCTCCAGCGGCGCCTCGGCGAAGTGCCGGTCCACCGCGTGCATACCGGCGAGGAACTCCGCGAAGCGCTCCTTGCCGATGGTCGCCATCACGGAAAGACCGATCGCCGACGCCACCGAGTAGCGCCCGCCGACCCAGTCCCAGAAACCGAACATGTTCTCGGTATCGATCCCGAATTCCGCGACCCGCTCGGCGTTGGTCGACACCGCGACGAAGTGCTTGGCTACGGCGTCCTCACCCAGCGCGGCGACCAGCCAGCGCCGGGCCGCGGTCGCGTTGGTGAGCGTCTCCAGGGTGGAGAAGGTCTTGGACGCGACGATGAACAGCGTGGTGGCCGGGTCGAGCCCGTCCAGCTTCGCGACCAGGTCGGCGGGATCGACGTTGGAGACGAATCGAGCGCCGATGCCGGCGTCCTCGTAGTGCCGCAGCGCTTGGTGCACCATGACCGGCCCCAGATCCGATCCGCCGATGCCGATGTTGACCACCGTCGTGATGCGCTCGCCGGTAGCCCCCCGCCACGCGCCGGAGCGCAGCGCGTCGATGAACTCGCCCATCCGCCGCAAGACCTCGTGCACCTCGGCGCCCGCGTCGACGCCGTCGATGATCATGGTCTCGCCCGCAGGCAGCCGCAGGGCGACATGGCCGACCGCGCGGTCCTCCGAGGTGTTGATGTGCTCGCCGCGGAACATCGCGTCGCGCCGCTGCGGCACGCCCGCCTCGCGCGCCAATTCGACCAGCAGGTGCAGGGTTTCGCGGTTCACGCGGTGCTTGCTGTAGTCGATGTGCAGGTCCGCGACCTGGACGGTCAGCTCGCTGCCCCTGGCCGGGTCGTCGGCGAAGAACTCCCTCAGGTGTCGTCCCGCGACGGCGCCGTGGTGATCGTGCAGTTTCCGCCAGGCCGCCGTCGCGGTGATGTCGCTGCTCACGTTCGCCGAGAGTACAAGCAGGCGCCGCCGCGCGCACGGCTGCGGGCGCGGAGAGTCGGCCGGACCGCCGGAACTGTTCCCCCATCAGGCATAGGCTGGCGTCATGGTGTCCGAACGTGAACTTCTCGAATCCGTACCGACGCAGTTGTGGATCGGAGGGCGGGCCGTCGACGCCACCGGCGCGGGTACCTTCCCGGTGCACAACCCGGCGACCGGGGAGGTGTTGGCGAATGTCGCGGACGCGACGCCGGAGGACGCGCTGCGGGCGCTCGACGCGGCCGTGGCGGTGCAGGACGAATGGGCGGCCACGCCGGCGCGGGAGCGCGGGGAGATCCTGCGCGCGGTGTTCGAGCGGATCACCGCACGGGCGGAGGAGTTCGCCCTGCTGATGACCCTGGAGATGGGCAAGGCGCTGCCGGAGAGCCGCAACGAGGTGCGCTACGGCGCCGAGTTCTTCCGCTGGTTCAGCGAGGAAGCCGCCCGGGTGCACGGGCGCTACCTGCACGCGCCTTCCGGCACCGGCCGGATCATGGTGCACAAACAACCGGTCGGCCCCTGCCTGGCGATCACGCCGTGGAACTTCCCGCTCGCCATGGGCACGCGCAAGATCGGCCCCGCGCTGGCCGCAGGCTGCACGATGATCGTCAAACCCGCCTCCGCGACACCGCTGACCATGCTGCTGCTTGCCGAGCTGTGCAGCGAGGCGGGCCTGCCCGACGGCGTGCTGTCGGTGCTCACCTCCAGCCGTTCCGGCGCGGTGACCCAGCCGCTGCTCGACGACTCCCGGCTGCGCAAGCTCACCTTCACCGGTTCCACCGAGGTGGGCAAGAAGCTGGTGGCGAAATCCGCGAACCGGCTGCTGCGCACCTCGATGGAACTCGGCGGCAACGCGCCGTTCGTGGTGTTCGCCGACGCCGACGTCGACGCCGCGGTGCAGGGCGCGATGCTGGCGAAACTGCGCAACGGCGGCGAGGCGTGCACCGCCGCCAACCGCTTCCACGTGCACAACAGCGTGCTCGAGGAGTTCACCACCAAGCTGGTCGAGGCGATGTCGAGCAGCGTGCGGCTCGGGCCGGGCGCCGACCCGGACACGACGCTGGGCCCGCTGATCAACGAGGAGCAGTTGCGCACGGTCGGCGAACTGGTCGACGACGCCGTCGAGAAGGGCGCGCAGGTGCTGATCGGCGGCAAGGCGCCCGACGGGCCCGGCTGGTTCTACCCGGCCACCGTGCTGCGCGACGTCCCGCCGCAAGCGCGGATCCTGCGCGAGGAGGTCTTCGGCCCGGTCGCGCCGATCGTCGGCTTCGACACCGAGGAAGAGGGGCTCGCCGCCGCCAACGATACGGAATTCGGGTTGGTCAGCTACGTCTACACGCGCGACCTCGATCGCGCGCTGCGGATCGCGGAGGGCCTGGAATCCGGCATGGTCGGCGTCAACCGCGGCGTCATCTCCGACCCCGCCGCCCCCTTCGGCGGCGTCAAGGAGTCCGGCTTCGGCCGGGAGGGTGGCACCGAGGGCATCGAGGAGTACCTGTCCACCAAGTACATCGCCCTCACGTGAGTCGATCCCGCCCGGGTGGTGCGCGGCCACCCGGGCGGATGCTCAGCTCCGGTCCTCGATGGCCGCGTCGATCTCCGCGTCCGTTGCCCGATGAACCCCGAGTTTCTCCGCCACCCGGCTCAACGTGATCTCCAGGCCGAGTACGTGGCGATGCGTTTCGTACATGGTCTCGGCATAGCCGGACTCGATGTCGGTGACGCGACTTTCCAGAGCCGTCATGCGGCGGTCGATCGACATGCTTCCCCCTCTTCGAATGGCCCGCGCGGCGGGATCGGTGAGCGCGAGCCTACCGCTGCGCACCGACAGGATTCGCCTATCCGGCCGCGGACATGAAACGACCGCCCCCGGGTTGTGCGCACCAGGGGCGGTCATCGGTGGCGACGCTCAGGCGAGCGCGTCGCGTGCGATCGGTTCAGTGGCCGAGACGACCGCGGCCGAGGCGAAGCAGCAGCATGGCGAGGGTGTGGCCTTCCTGACCGAGTTCGCTGAAGCGCTCCAGCACCTTCATCTCGCGGCTGTGCACCAGGCGCGGCCCGCCCGACGCCATGCGCGTCCGGCCGATGATCCGGGAGATCTCCGTCCGGCGCTTGATCGCGGCGAGGATCTCCGCGTCGAGCCGGTCGATCTCCTTGCGGAGCTTGTCGATCTCGGCCTCGGTCTGCGGCAGCGCGGATTCGGACCCGGTCGTCGTGGCAGGGGTGCTCATCATTCATCTCCTCGTGTCAGAACTTCGATCGGCGCGTGCCGACGGCTCGTTACCGATCAGTTCTTTCACCGTGAAACAGACCTGGTGGGGCCTTCGTATTGTCCCCCCAGACGGTGTGCTCAGGTACAGGCTCCGCGATCCCGGCGTTCGGCTGGCCGCCGAATCGGATGTCTTGCGAAAGCGCTGAGCATGTCGCCAGTGTGCCACGGGCTGGGGGGTATGCAAAACGGATACGTTTGGCAATCGCGTGAGAATTGCCGGTCGTTTCACGCACCCTTCCCACCAGGGGGAGTTCACCCGCCGTTCAGTCGGCCTGCGCCGAACCGACACCGATGTCACCCGGGGCTTCATCTCTGTCGGTGGCCGCCGGTAGCGTGGATGGACGATGGACATCACGGTGGCTCCCAAGACGCAGGCCGGTCGGGTCGTGCACCCGGATCCGGCATCGAAACCGCAGTTCGCAGGCGGTAACGCGGCGGAGGGGGCGCAGCCTGCCGCCGTTCCGGAGGCGCCGCCGACGGATGCCGACCGCGAGCGGCAGCGCGTCGAGCGGGAACAGCGGCGCGCCGAGGAGGCCGAGCGCCTGCTCGACGGCCTGAATCCGCAGCAGCGCGCGGCGGTGGTGCACACCGGCTCTCCACTGCTCATCGTGGCCGGCGCGGGCTCGGGCAAGACGGCCGTGCTCACCCGTCGGATCGCCTACCTGCTGGCCGCCCGCGGCGTCACGCCGGGTCAGGTGCTGGCCATCACGTTCACCAACAAAGCCGCCGCGGAGATGCGGGAGCGGGTGACGGGGCTGGTCGGCCCGCGGGCGAACGCCATGTGGGTCTCCACCTTCCACTCCAGTTGCGTCCGCATCCTGCGCACCCAGGCGGCCCTGCTGCCCGGCCTGAACTCGAACTTCTCGATCTACGACGCGGACGATTCGCGCCGCCTGCTCACCATGATCAGCCGCGACTTGGACATCGACGCCAAGAAGTACTCGGCGCGGCTGCTCGCGACGGCGATCTCGAATCTGAAGAACGAACTCATCGACCCGGCTCGGGCCACCGCCGACGCGGAATCCGACGACACGGAGCTGCCGGGCTTGGTCGCCAAGGTCTACACCGAGTATCAGCGCAGGCTGCGCTCGGCGAACGCGCTGGACTTCGACGATCTGATCGGCGAGACGGTGGCGCTGCTGCAGAACCACCCGCAGGTCGCCGAGTACTACCGCCGCCGGTTCCGGCATGTGTTGGTGGACGAGTACCAGGACACCAATCACGCGCAATACATACTGGTCCGCGAGCTGGTCGGCCACCATGTGGAAGACGCGGCGGAGGACCGGGTGCCGCCGAGCGAATTGTGCGTGGTGGGTGACGCCGATCAGTCCATCTACGCCTTCCGCGGCGCGACGATCCGCAATATCGAGGAGTTCGAGCGCGACTTCCCCGACGCGGAAACCATTCTGCTGGAGCAGAATTACCGCTCCACCCAGCACATCCTCTCCGCCGCCAACGCGGTGATCGCGCGCAACGAGAACCGGCGCGACAAGAAGCTGTGGACCGATTCCGGCGAGGGCGAGCTGATCACCGGCTACGTCGCCGACAACGAACACGACGAGGCGTCGTTCGTCGCCCGCGAGATCGACCGGCTGGTCGACCAGGGCGAGGCGAATTACGGCGATGTCGCGGTGTTCTACCGCACCAACAACAACTCCCGCGCGCTGGAAGAGATCTTCATCCGGATGGGCCTGCCCTACAAGGTGGTCGGCGGCGTCCGCTTCTACGAGCGCAAAGAAGTACGCGACGTGGTCGCCTACCTGCGCGTGCTGGAGAATCCCGACGACGCGGTGAGCATGCGCCGCATCCTGAACACGCCCCGGCGCGGCATCGGCGATCGGGCCGAAGCCTGCGTCGCGGTGCATGCCGAACAGCGCGGGATCGGATTCGCCGCCGCCCTGCGCGACGCCGCCGAAGGCAAGGTGGCGCTGCTGAACACGCGCGCGCAGCGCGCCATCGCCGGCTTCCTCGAGCTGCTCGACGACATCAGGGCCGCGGGCGAACAAGCGGACTCCGCCTTCCCCGATGTGGGCAACGTCGTCGACGCGGTGCTGGAGCGCACCGGTTACCGCGCCGAGCTGGAGGCCTCCGACGACCCGCAGGACGGCGCCAGGCTGGACAACCTCAACGAGTTGGTCAGCGTCGCGCGGGAATTCAGCTCCGAGGCGCACAACAACGCGGAGGCGGCCCGGCAGGAGGGGCTGCTGCCCGAGGTGGGCGAAGGCGAGCCGGATCCGGGTTCGCTCGCCGCGTTCCTGGAGCGCGTCTCGCTGGTGGCCGACACCGACCAGATTCCGGACGAGGGTTCCGGCGTGGTCACGATGATGACCCTGCACACCGCCAAGGGGCTGGAATTCCCGGTGGTGTTCGTGACCGGCTGGGAAGACGGGCAGTTCCCGCACATGCGGGCGCTCGGCGATCCGACCGAGCTGGCCGAGGAACGCCGCCTCGCCTACGTCGGCATCACCAGGGCCAGGCAGCGGCTGTATCTGACGCGCGCGGTGGTGCGCTCCGGCTGGGGCCAGCCGGTGTCGAACCCCGAATCCCGCTTCTTGCAGGAGATTCCGGGTCACCTCATCGACTGGCGCCGGCTCGAGCCCGCCGGTGCACCCGGAACGCGGGGTCTGCGGCGGCGCGGCGACGACGACGGGCTGGAACGGGACTGGACCCGCGGCGACGGGTGGTCGGAGCCGCGGCCCGGCTTGCGTGATCGCGGCCCGCGCAGGCCCGCTCCCGGCGGCGCTACCCGCAACAACACGAACTTGGTCCTCGCCGTGGGCGATCGGGTCAGCGACGACAAGTACGGTCTCGGCCGCGTGATCGCCGCGGAGGGCTTCGGGCCACTGGCCACGGTGACGATCGATTTCGGCACCGCGGGCAAGATCCGGTTGATCCCGCAGTACAGTCGCACGCTGGTCAAACTGTGAGTGGCGCGGGCCTTTCGACCCTGCCCGTGTCGGCGTCGCGTCGGTAGCGTCCGCGATGTGGATACGATCGCCCAGCATCTCCTGTGGTTCCTGCCCATGCTCTGGCTCGGCATGGTGCTGGCCATCTCGTTCCTGGAAGCGCCCCTGAAGTTCCGTGCCCCCGGCGTCACGTTGCCACTGGGCCTCGGCATCGGCCGCTTGGTGTTCCGCGCGCTGAACATCGTCGAGGCCGTGCTCGCGGCAGTGCTGGTCCTCGCGGCCCTGATCGTCGGCCCGGGCACGGCGGTCTGGGTATGGCTGGGCATCGCCGCCGTAGTGCTGGCCGTTCAGATCGCGGTGGTGCGCCCGCCACTGTCCCGCCGCTCCGATCGCGTGCTGGCGGGCGAGGATCTGCCGCGCTCCCACGCGCACTATTGGTACATCGGCTTGGAGGTCGTCAAGGTCGTGGTGTTGATCGGCTTGGCGATCGCAGCCGCGCCCTAGGTTGCCTAGCGCTGGATCTTGGTCATGAAATGCGTCAGCGCGGTTCCCGCGAAGTGTCCGGTTTCATCCGCCCCGCGTCGATGAGCGTCTGCCGGGCCGCCGCCTTACGCGGGCATTGATCGGCGCGGCATGCCCGATGCCGTTGCATCGTCTGGTGCGCTTCGGTGACGCTCAACGGAGTCTCCGGAGCTTCGTGCGGCCAACCGGCGGGCCACAGCCCGGTGCCGGGCTGATCGGCGCTGATCCGTTCGCGTTCGCGTGCGGCCCGCCACTCGGCCGCTACTCGATCGATGGTCGGTTGCGCCGACATGTCGTCTTGCTCGCCGTCTCGCCACCAGTTGAACCCCATCGCGTCTCACCCCTGCTGTTGTCGCTCGTCATGTGGGCGCACGCCACCCGGCGGGGTGATGGTCACCGCGGGCCGCTCACGGCTTGCGATGCGTCCGCTCGGGACGGAGGACGCGCCCGCCGGGTGGGTGCGGCTGCAAGCGTCGCGCGGAAAACTTCGCTCTGGACTGGGAAAATGGCTACAACGCGTCTACCGATCCGCCTACGATGCACGCATGGGGACGGACGGGGGGTTTCCTCCTGATATCGGGGAACGTCTGCGAGCAGCCAGGCAGGCGGCGGGGCTCTCACTGGCCGAACTGGCCGCACGGATACCGTTCTCGCGCAGCTACCTCGGCCATGTCGAGACGGGAACGCGCGTCGCCTCGGCTGATGTGATCGCTGCGTATATGCGCGCGTGCGGCGAAATGACCTGCGACGCTGTCACACTGGTCAGTATGTTGGGCCGAGCGGATGTCGACCGGCGGTCGTTCTTACGCACATCCGTTTACAGTGCCGCGCTTTCCGCAACAGCGCTGGTGTCGCAGTCGGATATGGCCCGGCTGGTCCGGGTGGGCGAGTCGGTGCATGTCGGCATGCCGGAAGTGCTTGCGGTGCAGGGCATTACGGATGCCTTCCTGCGCATGGACGAAGTGAAGGGCGGTGGCATCGGCCGAACCGCTGTGGCGGAGTTCCTGAGCACGGATGTCGCGTCGCTGCTCCGCTCACGGTTCGCCGATTCGACGGTCCGCTGCGCCGCATTCAGTGCTGCCGCCGATTTGGCCTATCTGGCAGGCTTCAAAGCGCACGATGCCGGGGAAGACGGCATCGCGCAACGGTACTTCCTCTCGGCATTGCGTTTGGCGGAGGAAGGCCGGATGCGCGGCCAAGAAGCCTGGGTGCTGCGCATCCTGGCCATGCAAGGAACCGATATCGGCCAGCCGAACTTCAGTCCGGCACTCGCCGAAGCGGCCGTAACTCGGGACGGCGGCCGACTCGGACCGGATGTGACGGCATTGCTCACGATCGCTGTCGCCCGCTGCCACGCCGAAACCGGCGACCACAGTCGAGCACTGGCCGCTCTGCGCACCGCTGAACCCCACATAACTCCTGACCTGACCAGCGAACAGCCCCGCTGGGTATCGATGTGGTGCCCCAACAAGGGAACGGTTGTGGACCAGACCGCAAAGACGTTCCTCGCCCTAGGCGACACCCCCAATGCTGCACGGTATTACGAGCTGGCCACCAACATCTGGGATCGCGAGACGCACGCCCGTGTGTGGGCGCTCAGCGCTGCTGAAACCGGGCTGCTGCGCTGGAAACTCGGCAAGCACACTGACGCTGTCGACATGTGGCGCACCGCCGTACCCGCACTGCACGCCGTGAAATCCGCGCGTGCCGCTGCCGCCTTGGCCAGAATTCGCCGCACCGCCCCCGAACTGCTCGAGGACACCGGCCCTACCGGCATCCCTGCCATGTGAGGCCGGCGATCGGCCGATGGATGCACGTCGGTGACGTGCTGGACGTGTCGCCGTTTCAGTCGCGCTGCGGACCGAGACTGATGCCGCGGGTGGCGAGCCAGGGCAGCGGGTCGACCTTGTCGGTGCCGTTCAGCCAGACCTCGAAGTGGCAGTGTGGGCCGGTGGAGAAGCCGCGGTTGCCGATGGTGGCGATCTGGTCACCGGCGAGCACCCGCTGGCCCGCCGACACCGTGGCGGTGTCGATGTGGCCGTAGATGGTGATGGTGCCGTCGTCGTGCAGCAGGCGGACCCACATGCCGAAGCCGGACGCGGGACCGGCCTCGATCACGGTGGCGTCGGCGACGGCGTAGATCGGGGTGCCGATCGGGCCCGCGATATCGATGCCGAGGTGCTGCACGCCCCAGCGGGCGCCGAAGCCGGAGGTGAAGGTGCCCGCGGCGAACCTGCTGAAGAGCGGGCGCAGCTTCGACGCCTCCTGGGCGGCGAGGTCCTCGGCGTACTTCTGGCCCTTCTGCAGGATGTCGTTGAACTGATCGAGGTTGGCCGGCGCGGAAACGCTCAGCACCTGAGGGGCATCCGGCGAAGCCGTCGGATCGGCCACGTTCATCGACTGCGCGGCGATCTCGTGGATCTGCCCCGCGGCTTCGTAGTCGACCGCCTGCGACGGCTGGTCGGGCGAGGCGAACGCGGCCTGCCCGGCCGCTACGACAGCGCCCGCGGCGACGGCCGCCACCGCGGCGCGTCCCTTCAGCGCGGCGGGCGGCGCTGCCACCCGGTGCGCGCCACCGCGCTTGTTCGTGGCGCGGCGCGCGGGGATGACGGTCGGGAGAGCGGGTGCGCTCGGCTCTTCGGACTCGGGCTCGGTGGTCTCGGTCGCCCAGGACTCCTCGGGAGCCCAGCAGCCGGTGTCGGACACCCAGGCCTGCTCGTCGGGCGCCCAGCTCTCCTCTTCGGCCCACGCCGCACCGGAGTTCCAGGCCGCGCCGTCGGACCAGGCGTCCTGTTGCGCCCAATCCTGTTGCGCCCAAGCGTTGTTCGCGGCCCAGGAGTCGTCGGCGGCTGCGTTCGCGTAGGCCGACTGGTCGTAGCCACCGTCGTGGGCGGGCTGCTCGGCCTCGAAGCCGTATCCGGCGTCGGCGGACTGGAAGTCGTAATCGCCCTGCGGAACCTCGTACGAGGACGCGGCGTAACTCGCCGGGGCGAAGGGCTCGTCGTCGGGGCGGTAACGATGTCCCGTCCGCGAGCGATCAGCGGGAGCGAAAGTTGAGCTGTGGTTCATCGGCGGTGCCACATCGTGAAGCTGGTGGAACTCGGATGCCGCCTGACCAGCGGCGTCGATCGGTCGAATGCGGAGCGGCTCTCCGTCTGCGGAGCGCTGTGCTGCGTCAAACTTGCCGTCCTCCTAGTCGTGACCGTGTTGTGACATCGACCGCAATGACGGTAACGAAACGATTGAGCCGCGACAAGCGATGCGCAGGGTTCGTAACAAACATGTGAGATTCATCACTCTTCCACCCCGGAATATCTCACTGCGGTATGGGCACTCCGGAGAGGTCGATCAACGACGATTTGTAGTAGAAGGCGGCGCCGCCCTCGGGCACCGCGCTCTACCTGGCGCGGTGCCAGCAACCTACTCGTCAGTAGCGTTGGCCAGCGGTTTTGCCGCTCCGAACGTTGCTCCGTGACCTGCGCCACTTAGGATGAACGTGGCCGATTGGCCCTCCATGTGACTGGTTAGAGTCCGACCCGACCCGCTTCCGACGTCGGGCCGCCAACAAAGACGTTGTCATCACAACGCAGACGAGACGGTGAGTACATGGATCTCTTCGAATATCAGGCGAAGGAGCTCTTCGTTAAGCACGGAGTGCCTTCGTCCGAGGGCCGCGTCACGGACACGGCCGAGGACGCCCGCGCCATCGCGGCGGAAATCGGCAAGCCGGTGATGATCAAGGCCCAGGTGAAGGCCGGTGGCCGCGGCAAGGCCGGTGGCGTCAAGTACGCCGCCACCCCGGACGACGCGCTCACGCACGCGCAGAACATCATCGGCCTGGACATCAAGGGCCACATCACCAAGAAGATCCTGGTGGCCGAGGCCAAGGACATTGCGGAGGAGTACTACATCTCCTTCCTGCTCGACCGGGCCAACCGGACCTACCTGGCCATGTGCTCGGTCGAGGGCGGCATGGAGATCGAAGAGGTCGCCGCGACCAAGCCGGAGCGGCTGGCGAAGGTCCCCGTCGACGCGGTCAAGGGCGTCGATCTGGCGTTCGCGCGGTCGATCGCCGAGCAGGGCCACCTGCCCGCCGACGTGCTGGACGCCGCGGCCGTGACCATCCAGAAGCTGTGGGAGGTCTTCGTCGCCGAGGACGCGACCCTGGTGGAGGTCAACCCGCTGGTGCGCACCCCGCAGGACGAGATCCTCGCGCTGGACGGCAAGGTCACCCTGGACGAGAACGCCGGATTCCGCCACCCGGAGCACGAGGCGTTCGCCGACAAGGACGCGACCGACCCGCTCGAGCTGAAGGCCAAGGAGAACGACCTCAACTACGTCAAGCTCGACGGCGAGGTCGGCATCATCGGCAACGGCGCGGGCCTGGTCATGTCCACCCTGGACGTCGTCGCCTACGCGGGCGAGGGCCACGGCGGCGTGAAGCCGGCCAACTTCCTCGACATCGGCGGCGGCGCCTCGGCCGAGGTGATGGCAGCGGGTCTGGACGTCATCCTGAACGACAGCCAGGTCAAGAGCGTGTTCGTCAACGTGTTCGGCGGCATCACCGCGTGTGACGCGGTCGCCAACGGCATCGTGAAGGCGCTGGAGATCCTGGGCGACGAGGCCAACAAGCCGCTGGTCGTCCGCCTGGACGGCAACCGCGTCGACGAGGGTCGCAAGATCCTGGCCGACGCCAACCACCCGCTGGTGACGCTGGCGCAGACAATGGACGAAGGCGCCGACAAGGCCGCCGAACTGGCAGCCGCCCGATAACGACGGCCGAGTAAGGACGAAAAGAAATGTCTATCTTCCTGAACAAGGACTCCAAGGTCATCGTCCAGGGCATCACCGGCGGCGAGGGCACCAAGCACACCGCGCTGATGCTGAAGGCGGGCACCCAGATCGTGGGCGGTGTGAACGCGCGCAAGGCGGGCACCACCGTCGCGCACACCGACAAGGAAGGCAACGCGGTCGAGTTGCCGGTCTTCGGCACCGTCGCCGAGGCCATCAAGGAGACCGGCGCCGACGTGTCCATCGCGTTCGTGCCGCCGAAGTTCGCCAAGGACGCCATCATCGAGGCCATCGACGCGGAGATCCCGCTGCTGGTGGTCATCACCGAGGGCATCCCGGTGCAGGACACCGCCTACGCGTGGGCCTACAACGTGGAGAAGGGCAACAAGACCCGGATCATCGGCCCGAACTGCCCCGGCATCATCACCCCTGGCGAGTCGCTGGTCGGCATCACCCCCGCCAACATCACCGGCAAGGGCCCGATCGGACTGGTCTCCAAGTCGGGCACACTGACCTACCAGATGATGTACGAGCTGCGCGACTTCGGCTTCTCGACCTCCATCGGCATCGGCGGCGACCCGGTCATCGGCACCACCCACATCGACGCCATCGAGGCGTTCGAGAAGGACCCGGAGACCAAGCTGATCGTGATGATCGGCGAGATCGGCGGCGACGCGGAAGAGCGCGCCGCGGCCTACATCAAGGCCAACGTCACCAAGCCGGTCGTCGGCTACGTGGCAGGCTTCACCGCCCCCGAGGGCAAGACGATGGGCCACGCGGGCGCCATCGTGTCCGGCTCCTCTGGCACCGCCCAGGCGAAGAAGGACGCGCTGGAGGCCGCGGGCGTGAAGGTCGGCAAGACGCCGTCCGAGACCGCCGCGCTGGCGCGCGAGATCCTGGAGAAGGCCAGCATCAGCGCCTGATCTCCCACCGTGCACGAAGGCCGCCTCCGAATTCGGGGGGCGGCCTTCGTCATGTGTGGCAGTGGGCTCAGGCTTGGGCAGAAGCCGAGCGTCCTGACCGGCCACTCGTGGTTCTCCTCGCTATGCATCACGAGGCAGCCGGGCGGATGGTTCATCGAGTCGTCATCCGGAATTCCCCGCCGTTGAGAATTCGCGTGGTGTGAAAAGCGCCATCGCGGGCAACAGTGTCAGTGAGCGGTAGGTGGTCACGCTAGGAACTCCGCACAGGACATCAGCCGCGACCTGCCGGAACGCGGGCGAACCCGCTCGTTCCGGCCGTCGCGGCGGGATGACCCGAGCGAGGGAGTGCAGTAGCGTCAGAAGTAATCCAGCCGTGAAGACCATGTACGACTCGATTTAGGAGACGACGACATGTCCTACCCGACCGGGGGCTCCGGGTACAACACACCCGCGCCCTCAGCACCATCCAGCCAGAGCCCGGCCGCGGGTGGTGCGACTTCAGGTTCGAGCGCTACCGGTTCCGATGCCAAAGGTCTGCCGTTCTTCCTGGTGGTCGGCGTAGCGGCGCTCGGCGTGATCAACTTCCTGCTCGGCTTCCTTCCGTTCCTCGGCAGTAAGCCGATCGATTTCGGCGGCACCAGGGTCAGCGGTGCGGAGACGCGCAACGCCTTCGAGGTGGCGTCCGGCTCGCCGCTGCTCGGCCTGCTGCTGCTCGGCGGCCTGCTCGCCGCGCTGTCGCTGCTGCCCAAGCAGAACTGGACCGGCGCGGCCGCCGCGGCTTCGACCGCGGGCTTCGTCGCGCTGCTGTTCCAGTCGTTCAACTTCGGTCCGGGCAGCGAGCTGAAGGCGGGTGCGTTCGTCCTGCTCGTGCTGTCGTTCGTGCAGGCGGCGGTGGCGATCGCCGCGACGCTGTTCGAGGTGGGCATCATCAAGGCGCCCGCACCGCGTCCGGCCGCCGCGGCGGGCGGGTTCGGCCAGGGCGGCTACGGTCAGCAGCAGGCGTCGTTCGGACAAGGGCAGCCGTCCTACGGGCAGCCGGGCCAGCAGCCCGGCTACGGCGCGAGTTCCTACGGGCAGGGCGGGTACGGCACCCAGTCCGCGCCGCCGCAATTCCCCTCGCAGCAGGGGCAGCCATCGCCTTACGGGCAGAGCCAGCCGGGCTACGGACAGAGCCAGCAGGGCCAGGCGTACGGACAGCCGCAGTCGCCCTACGGGCAGAGCCAGCCGACCACGGCCTACGGCGCGCCGCAGCAGCCGGGCTCGCCGTACGGCGCGCAGCCGCGTCCCGACGAGAGCGTGACCCAGCACTTCGGGGGCCAGCAGCAGACCGGTCAGCAGTCGCCCTACGGTTCGCCGAGTTACGGCCAGCAGCAGTCACAGCCGGGCCAGCAGAGCCAGCCGAGCCAGCAGAGCGGTCCGTTCGGCGGCGAGCAGAGCGGCGACCCGTCCTCGGACGCCACTCAGGCGTTCCGTCCCTCGGACGACAAGAACAAATAGCGAACTCGGCGGACTCCTCCCCGGTGCGGCGATCGCGTGCCAACGGCGCGCCTGACCCGTTCGCGCCGGGGAGGATGCCACGCTGAAATGTCATGAGCTCCTCCAGAAACTCCTCGGCCCGCCGGATCGGCGGGCCGCGCTCGTCGCCGCCGCACCCCGACGCGGACGAAGCCGGGTTTCTGTCCCTCACCCCGGAGCGCTCCAGAGTCCTCATCGCCGTCGCGGGCCGCCCGTCCGCGTTCGGGCTGACCACTCTGGTCGTCCTCGTGCTCGCCACGCTGCTGGCGGCGGGCAGCGATCTGGACGGCGCGTCCGGCGCGATCGCCGCCTCCTGGCTGGGCGTGCACCAGGTTCCGCTGGTGATCGGCAAGACCTCGCTCGGGTTGCTTCCGCTGTTGCCCACCGGACTGCTGGTGTGGCTGGCCGCGCGGGAATGCGCGCGCGCCGTGGAACCGCAGTGCACCCGAGCGGATCTGGGGTGGATCGTCGGCGCCGCGGCAGGCGGCCCGCTGCTGGTCACTTCCGTCTGCCTCGCGGTCACCGAGGACGCTTCCGGCGTCTTCGCGCTGCAACCGCCGAACACCCTCGCCGCGTTCGCGTGGGTCGCCGCGTTGTATCTGCTGGCCGCCGCCATCGGCATCGCCGTCCGTCTCCGCCGCGAGTTGTTCGTGGTGCTGCGCTTGCCCGACTGGGCGGTCTCGGGACTCTACGGCGCGGGCCGGTCCGTCCTGCGCCTGCTGGGTTGCGCGACCGCAGTGGTGGTGATCTCCTTCCTCGCGCACGTGTCGCGACTCGGTGACATGTATCAATCGGCGGGCAACGCCGGGGGCGTGCTCGGCTTGACGCTGCTCTCGGTGGCCTATCTGCCGAATCTGGTGATTCACACCGTCGGTGTGCTGGTCGGTTCCAGCGCGCAGATCGGCGTCGCTTCCTTCGGGGTGTTCTCCATCGTCGGCGGACCTGTCCCGGCCTTTCCGCTGCTCGCCGCGGTGCCGACCGGTCCGGCGGCGGGATGGTGGCCGGTGTTGCTGCTGATCCCCGCTGCGGTCGGTGTGCTCGGTGGACTGGACATCGCGCGCACCTCCACCGACCGGATCGGCGCGCCGTGGGCCACGCTCGTTTCCGCCGCGCTCGCCGCGCTCGCGCTGACGGTGGCAGGGGCGGTCGCTGGCGGCGAACTCGGCGAGGTGGGCAGGGTCGGCCTCCAGCTGCCGATCTTCGCGCTGGTCACGTTCGCCTGGCTGGCGCTTCCCGGCTACGCGGGTCTGGTGTTCGCCCGCTGGTTCCTGGTGCCGGTCGGCGTTCCACCGGCCGACTACACCGATCCCTACGACGATTACCGCGACGAGGACGACTACGACGACTACTACGCGGAGGACGACGGCGACTATTACGAGGACGACGACTACTACGAGGACTACGACCGGCCCGAGCTGGAGGCCCCGCAGCCCCCGTTGGACGCCGAACTCGTGGACTCCCCGCCCGCGATCGAGACCGGCGTCCGCCGCCACGACCACGGCGCGGGCGACATCGTCGACGCCGAGGTGGTCGAGGCGGACCTGCCGGACAGTGACCGGGTGGACGGTCGTTAGGCTCTAACCCGGCGGTGCCGCATCCGTCCGCCATCCGATCGATCAGGGAGTAGAGCGCTGACGTCCCAGCCTGCCTCGTGGAAGCCCGTGACGACGCCGGCCACCGTAGTCGTCCTGGCGTCGGGCACCGGTTCGCTGCTGCAGGCCCTGCTGGAGGCCACGGCCGCGCCCGGCTACCCGGCGAAGGTCGTCGCGGTCGGCGTCGACCGGCTCTGCGCGGCGACCACCCATGCCGACGCCGCGGGCGTACCGCATTTCCGGGTGGCGCTGAAGGATTTCCCCGACCGTGCCGCATGGGACGCCGAACTCACCGACGCGGTCGCCGCGCACCAGCCGGATCTGGTGGTGTCGGCGGGCTTCATGAAGTTGCTCGGCCCCGCCTTCCTGGACCGGTTCGGCGGCCGGATCATCAACACCCACCCCGCGCTGCTGCCCGCCTTCCCCGGCGCGCACGGCGTGCGCGACGCGCTCGCCTACGGAGCGCGGGTCACCGGCTGCACCGTGCACCTGGTCGACGAGGGCATCGACACCGGGCCCATCCTGGCGCAGGAGGCGGTGCCGGTGCTGCCGGGCGACGACGAGGCCGCCCTGCACGAGCGCATCAAGATTGTCGAGCGACGGTTGCTGGCGGAGGTCGTCGCCGCCGTCGCGACGCGAGGCATTGTCTCCGACGGACGAAAGGCAGTTATCCCAGATGAGCGAGTTCTCCGGTGAGTGAACGCAAGCCGATCAGCAGGGCGCTGGTGAGCGTCTACGACAAGACGGGTCTCGTGGAGCTCGCGACCGGTCTGCACGCGGCGGGCGTCGAGCTGGTCTCGACCGGGTCCACCGCGGGCAGGATCGCGGACGCGGGCATCCCGGTGACCAAGGTCGAGGACCTGACCGGGTTCCCGGAGACCCTCGACGGCCGGGTCAAGACGCTGCATCCGCGGGTGCACGCGGGCATCCTGGCGGACTCGCGCAAGCAGGAGCACGTCGATCAGCTGGTCGAACTCGGCGTGGAAGCGTTCCAGCTCGTGGTGGTGAACCTGTACCCGTTCACCCAGACCGTGGCGAGCGGGGCGACCCCCGACGAGTGTGTGGAGCAGATCGATATCGGCGGGCCCTCCATGGTGCGCGCCGCGGCGAAGAACCACCCGTCGGTGGCGGTGGTCGTGGACAGCGGCGACTACGACGACGTGCTCGCCGCGGTGAAGTCCGGCGGCTTCACCTTGGCCGAGCGCACGGCGCTGGCGGCAAAGGCCTTCCAGCACACCGCGAGTTATGACGTGGCGGTCGCGAGCTGGATGACCAACGTGCTGGGCGCGGGCGACACGGCCGAGGACACGGCGCCCCGGTTCCCCGAGTGGCTCGGCGGCACCTGGGAGCGGTCGGCGGTGTTGCGCTACGGCGAGAACCCGCATCAGTCCGCCGCCCTGTACATCAACGGCGACGGCAAGCTCGGGCTGGCGCAGGCGCGGCAGTTGCACGGCAAGGAGATGTCGTACAACAACTACGTCGACGCCGACGCGGCCTGGCGCGCCGCCTACGATCACGAGGCCCCGGCCGTGGCGATCATCAAGCACGCCAACCCGTGCGGCATCGCGCTGGGCGCCGATATCGCCGAGGCGCACCGCAAGGCGCACGCGTGCGATCCGGTGAGCGCGTACGGCGGCGTGATCGCGGCGAACCGCGAGGTCACCGTGGAGCTGGCCGAGCAGGTCGCCGAGATCTTCACCGAGGTGATCGTCGCGCCGTCCTACGCCGACGGCGCGGTGGAGGTGTTGCAGCGCAAGAAGAACGTGCGCATCCTCGTCGCCGAGCCGCCGACGCGCGCGGGCGCGGAGCTGCGCCCGATCAGCGGCGGCGTCCTGCTGCAACAGCGCGACGTGCTGGACGCGCCGGGCGACGACCCGGCCCACTGGACGCTGGCCGCCGGCGAGGCCGCCGACGCCGACACGCTCGCCGACCTCGCGTTCGCCTGGCGCGCCTGCCGGGCCGTGAAGTCCAACGCCATCCTGCTGGCGCACGACGGCGCTTCGGTCGGCGTCGGCATGGGGCAGGTCAATCGCGTGGACGCGGTCGGCCTCGCGGTCCAGCGGGCGGGGGACCGGGCCAAGGGGTCGGTGGCGGCCTCCGACGCCTACTTCCCGTTCCCGGACGGTCCGCAGACTTTGATCCAGGCCGGTGTCCGCGCCATCGTGCAGCCCGGCGGCTCGGTGCGCGACCGCGAGACCATCGACGTCGCGCGCGAGGCGGGCGTGACCCTCTATCTCACCGGGGCCCGCCACTTCGCCCACTGAGGTCGGCAAGCTCGCTGAACGCCGCGCCGGATCGAGGATCCGGCGCGGCGTTCCGCATTGTGCTTCCCGCCGGTGTCGCGCGGTCCGGCGAGGCTTCCGGCGGCCATCGCCGCCAACCGGGCCGAGGTGGGGCCGCCTTCTTCGCGCAACCGCGCCGACGCCCCGTCGCAAGCCGACAGCTATCCGGTTGCGGATGGACGGAGTACGGGCAGGCCCGCCGGGCGCGCGGCGTTCTAGACCGCGCTGAGCACCGTGCGGTTCCCGAGCGGTTCCTTCAACGGCACCTCCAGGGTGCCGAAGACCGCGATCATCGCGCACATCCGGCCGACCGCCTCGGCGCGGCTGCCGGAGCGCAGTTCCACCGTGACCGTCGACGCGGTCTCGGTGACGGTGGCGTCCACGCCGTAGCACTCCGGCGACCCGGTCTCGAAGTTCACGGCTATCTTGTTGTCTCCCAACCGGGTCCACGATCGGAAGGGGATCGGATGCGCGCCGACGATGGTCGGGTCGGCGGTGAATTCGTTGCCCTGGTTCCCGCGCGGGTCCTCGGTCGGCGTGCTCGGCGCCACGGACGTGGCGGCGCTCGTGCTCGGCGTCTTCACCCCGTCGTCCGAACCGCCGCAGCCCGCGGCGGCGAGACAGGCGAGCACTACGGCGACAGCTGTGGCGGCGCGTCCGGCCTGAGTCCGATCCATACCGATCACCCTAGTCTCGACGGCGGTTCGCCGAGTTCGCCGCGGGTGGAGGGTGCACTGGGACGAACCCCACAGTGAACGTTCCGCGAACCGTGCGCGTAATAGCTCCCAAAACCGTTCGAGCCCAGTAAGTTCTGCGGGGATGCGCGCCGAAACCATTGCGGCGGGCGTCATGTCGGATGCTCTACCAGCTTTTTCCGGAAAGGAACCAACGTGGTCGACACGCTGCGCGTAGGCGAAGAACTCGGGCGGGGTCAGTCCCTCCAGGGCGGGGCATACACCCTCACCTTGCAGGAGGACGGCAATCTGGTGCTGTCCGAGCCGGGCGGGAATGTGGTGTGGGCCACCCAGACTCACGACCAAGGCGTGGAGCGGGCTGTGCTGCAGGACGACGGCAACTTCGTGCTCTACAAGAGCGACGGCGCGGCCTGGGCGACCGAGACCAACGGTCAGGCCGCCGACCGGCTGGTCGTGCAGGCGGATCGCAATGTCGTGCTGTACGGCGGCGACGGCAGCGCGCTGTGGGCCTCCGGCACCAACACCGACACCCCGCTGCCCGCCCCGGAGCCGGAAGCGGAGCCGGTGCAGGAGGAGCAGGTCGCGGCTCCGGCCGCCGAGGAGGTCCCGCCTCCGCCGCCTGCGCCCGAGCCGCGCACCTACACCGTCGAGCCGGGCGACACCCTGTGGGCCATCGCCGAGCGTTTCTACGGCGACGGCAACCGCTACCAGGAGATCGCGGATGCCAGCGGAATCCCGAACCCGGACGCGATCAACCCCGGCCAGGTGCTGACCATTCCGTGACCCGGCTGGTTCGGTAGCGACGACGACGAAGACCCCCGGTGCTCACGCATCGGGGGTCTTTCCGGTTCGGCTCGTGCGCGGAGTACGCCTAGCGGCTGGTGAACGGCAGCAGCGCCATCTCACGGGCGTTCTTCACCGCGACGGCGACCTGACGCTGCTGCTGCGGGGTGAGCCCGGTGACCCTGCGGCTGCGGATCTTGCCGCGATCGGAGATGAACGTACGCAGCAGGTTCACGTCTTTGTAGTCGACCGTCTCGATGCCGGCGGCGATGAGCGGGTTCTTCTTCGGACGGCGGGCCTGCTCTGCGCGAACCTTCTTCGACGGTGCTCGCTTGACTGCCATATGACGAGTTCCTTCTCACGAGATCAGTGGTTGTCTACCAGCTCGATTTGTGCACACCGGGCAACTCGCCCCGGTGGGCCATCTCGCGCACACGCACACGGGAAAGTCCGAACTTCCGGAGATGACCGCGCGGTCGTCCGTCGGCGGCGTCCCGATTGCGCAATCGTACCGGACTGGCGTCGCGCGGCTGCCGCCGCAGTTCGGCCTGGGCGGCCGCGCGTTCGTCCTCCGGTGTGCCCGGCTTGCGGATGATCTCCTTCAATTCGGCGCGGCGCCCCGCGTAGCGCGCCACGATCGCCCTGCGCTGCTGATCGCGGGCGATCTTCGACTTCTTGGCCATCTCAGCGCTCCTCGCGGAAGTCGACGTGCTTGCGGACCACCGGGTCGTACTTGCGCAGCACCAGGCGGTCGGGGTCGTTGCGGCGGTTCTTGCGGGTCACATAGGTGTACCCGGTGCCCGCCGTGGACTTCAGCTTGACGATCGGGCGGATGACGGTGGATTTCGACGCCATGGGTCGCTCCTCAGATCTTGTCGCCGCGGGCGCGCAGGCGCGCCACCACGGCCTCGATGCCGTCCCGGTCGATGGTCTTGATGCCTTTCGCGGACACGGTCAGCGTGATGCGCCGGCCTTCGCTGGGCAGGTAGTAGGTCTTGCGCTGGACGTTCGGGTTCCAGCGGCGGCTGGTCCGCTTGTGCGAGTGCGACACGGACTTGCCGAATCCGGGCTTGCGCCCGGTGACCTGGCAGTGGGCCGACATCCGGACTCCCTCCAGTAGATGACAATCATTTTCGACAACAACTGTTCGACAATGTACCGTTGCCGTACAGCAAATGAAAATCGTTACTGAAAGGGGTTCTCGGTGGCTGCGGGAGATTCCACCCTGGTCCCACCCGACCGCAGAACGCCCGTGGTGGTGCTCGCCGGTTTCGCCGGACTCGCCGCGGCGGGCGTGGACCGCGCGGCGGCGATGCTGGGCATGGCCGCGGGCACCGTCGTGGTCCGCCATGACCTGACCCAGCTGCGGGAGGGCATCGTGCACCGCACCGTGCGCACCGCCACGCGCGAGACGTCGGCGGTGCTCGAACTCGCGCACGGCTGTGTCTCCTGCACCTTGCGGATGGACTTGCTTCCGCTGCTGTGCACTCTGGCGCGGCGCGAATCCGTGGATCGCATCGTGCTCGCCCTCGACCCGGCCTTCGAGGCGGAGGCGGTGTGCCAGGCCATCGCGCACGTCGTGGTCACCGGGGTGCACGGTCGCGTCGACGGCCCCGCCGGGCGTGACGTGCGCGTGGACGCCGTTCTGACCTGCCTGGACGCGGCGGTCTGGCTGGCCGACGCGACCGGGGACGAGACGCTCGCCGAGCGTGGCCTCGCCGCGGCGGAGGACGACCGCACGGTGGCGCAGGTCGCCGTCGGGCAGGTCGATTTCGCCGATGCCGTCATCGCCCTCGGCGCGGACGCGGCCCCGGCCGCCGACGCCGCGGTCGAGCGAGGCAAGCTCGCCGCGGTCCTGGCCAGGCTGGTTCCCGGCGCCCCGGTCGCCTGGGTGGACGAACCGGGTTCCGTCACGCCCGCCCTGGTCGAGTCGCTGCTCGCGCGCGTCCCCGCCGATTCCCGCCGCGGCCGGGTCTTCGACGCGCACGCACCGCTTCTGCGCGGCCGACCACCGTTGACCAGCGACTACGGCGTGGAACTCGTCGAATTCGCCGCGGCGCGGCCGTTCCATCCCGCGCGCCTGCACGAGGCGCTCGACGTGCTGTTCGACGGCGTGGTGACCGCGCGCGGAAGGTTGTGGCTGGCCACCCAGCCCGACGAGGTGGTGTGGCTCGAATCCGCCGGCGGGGGCCTGCGCGTCGGCGGTGCGGGGCGCTGGCTGGCCGCGATGCCGGAAGCGGAACTGGCCGAGGCGGACCCGGAGCGCCGCGCGATGGCCGCTCTGCGCTGGGACGAGCGATTCGGCGACCGGGATGTCTCGCTGTCGATCCTGGTGCACGACGCGGATCCGGCGCAGATCCGCGAAGCGCTGCACTGGGCGCTGGTGGAGGACGACGAACTGCGCCTGGTCGAGCGCGCGCCGGAGCGCGTCGCCCGATGGGAGGACCCGTTCGGCGAGTGGCACGCCGACCCGTGCGCGAGCGAGGAGGAGTCCGGGCAGCCCGTTCAGGACCTGAAAACCCCGAGAGGAGAGGCGAAATGAAGAAGGGTATCCATCCGGACTACCACCCGGTGGTCTTCGAGGACGCGGGCGCCGGCAAGCGGTTTCTCACCCGGTCCACGGCGACCAGCGCGCGCACCGTGGAGTGGGCCGACGGCAACACCTATCCGCTGCTGACGGTGGACGTCACCGCCGACTCGCACCCGTTCTGGACCGGTGCGCACCGCGTGCTGGACGCCCAGGGGCGGGTGGAGAAGTTCGAACGCAAGTACGGCAAGCGCGTACGGAAGGAAGCCTGACATGGCGGTGCCGAAACGGAAGATGTCGCGGTCGAACACGCGCAGCCGCCGGTCGAATTGGAAGGCCGCACCGGTGGACCTGGTGCCGGTCACCATCGGCGGCGTTGTGCACCGGGTGCCGCGCAGGTTGGTCGCGGCCGTCCGGCGCGGCTTGATCGACGTCGAGAAACTCTGAGCGGTACGCCCGCGAGCCGGTGCCGCTACCGCGACCGGTGATTGCTCGGCCGATGCCACTGGCGCCAGCAACGCGCGATGTGCTGGTCGACCGTCCGGAAACCGGCACTTCGGCGCCTTGTGGAAAAAAATTTCCGGGCCGTTAGAACATTGACAGCTATTTTCTAGCTATCAATGTGTCCGGCATCACGTCGCACTATTGCGTCGGAGGCGATTGCGACCGAATAGCCACAGGCGGAATCCCGGACCGTCGGTTGGTTTTCGGTCACAGAAAAGTTCGCCGAAAATGGTGCGCTCGCAGCCAGATACCGGTACCCTCGTCGTCGAGGGCGGGTTCTCTTGGTTCCCAAGAGAACCCGCTCATCGCCAATTTTGGGGGCATTCAGCCGGTTTCACTCAGCCGGTCACTCTCGCGCACCGAAGGGCGCGTGTTCGTCGATCGCGCCGGTGTGGGTTCGGTTTTTCGAGGTCAAGGCCGCCGGTCCGGTGTCGTCGGCCGCCGCGTGCCGCGTGCCGTCGTGTCCCGGCAGGCCGGGGAAGTCCGGCAGCCGCGCCTCCAGGCGAGCCAGCTGTTCACCGACCAGCGCCGCGGGGCCCTCGATCAGCGACAACGGCCACGGCCAGTGCCGCCCGTTCCAGCGCTCCACCTGCTCGGTCAGCTCGGCCGTCGTCGCTTCCAGTTCGCTGATCTCGGTACGCAATTCGCCTACTTGCGATCGCAATTCGGCGGCTTCGCGCTCCAGTGCCGCGATGCGCCCCAGCGCCGCGGCCAATCCGTCCACCAGCGTACGACTCCGGCCGTCCGCGTCGACGCCCAGCTGCGGCCAGCCGGACAAGTCGGGCCCGCGCAGCTGAATCTGGATGTCGCGCAGCACTGCCTCTTGTTCCGGCGTCACGTCCGGCTCCTCCTGTTCCAGGAAATCCCACTGGCCGAAATCGATCGTCTCGGCCTCGTTCACGTCACAGCGCACGCCGCCGACCGTCACCTGGCGTCGTGTCTGATGAATGGCACGCCTCGTCTCCACGTTCGTGCCGGACCAGGCGTCGGTCTGCCACGCCCAGGTCGCGTACCCGGCGTCCAGCGCGCGGCTGACCGTCCAGTACCCGCCGTAGATACCGACGTTCGCGCGGCCGAGCACGGTCGCCGCACCGTCCAGATAGGCGTTGACGCGCAACTGGTCTTGCTGGGTCGCGTCGAAATCAGCGGAGAAATAGATCGGCCGGTCCACCCGGCCGCCGCAGCGCAGCACTTGGGCGAGGGCCGCACGCGCGTCGACGATGCCCGCGCCGTAACCGTCCAGCATCCGCGCGGCCGTGGTCTCCCAGTTCGAGACGATCGAGACCCGGTGCGCCCGCAGATCGTTCGCTTCTGCCGGAGTGAGCAGCTTGCCGGGCAGGCTCGGGCCTCCGTCGGATAGGTACCGCACAGCGAAGTCGTACCCCGCCGCCCGAATCGCCGCGCCCCCCGGACGTCCTGCGGCGTAATCGAGACCGAAACGCATGGCCTCCACTGTAAGTGGGCCGGGCGGGCGCGGCCGTGGCATCGTCGAATCCCGCCCGCCCGGGGGGATCGGCCAGTGGTAAACGGTCGATCAGTCCGGCGCGCGAGTCAGCGGGCGGGCTCCAGCTTCGGCCTGCGCGGCTTCGGCGGCGCGGCCAGTTCGCGGCGATCCGGCGCGATCAGCACCGCGGAGATCGGCACGGTCAGCGCGAGCAAGCCGATGACGAACATGGGGAACACGAAGTCGAACAGTTCGACGCCGCCGGGTACCTTCGCCGCCCGGTTGACGTCGAAGTGCAGGGCGGCCACCGCCGTGTAGTACGTGGCGGCCACGCCGACGCCGAACAGCAGTACCGTCGCGGTGCGAGCCAGCGGGAAGCGCAGAGTCTGGAACAGCCACAGCACCGCCGTCGCGGTGATCACCCCGATCACGGCGGAGACGGAGGCCAGCCAGGTCGTGACGCCGACCGAACCCTGGATCTCCAGCGAGCCGATGCCGAGGTAGTGCGTGAGCCCGATACCGAGACCGAGCACCAGCCCGCCGGGCAGCAGCAACGCGAGCCGGGGCGTGCGTCCGACGATCAGCAGGGCCGCGAAGACCGCCACGATGGCGACCACCAGCGCGGCGACCAGCCTGCCCGGGTCGTAACGCATCGCGCTGCCGGGAACTTTCAATCCCAGCATGGCCACCGAGGTGGCCAGCCACACACCGACGCCGCCCAGCGATATCGCCGCCGAGACCAGCCACACCAGCCGGAACTGAACCGAGCGCGCGCCGTGCACGATGCACGCGAGGCCGACCACCGCGCCGAGGACCGAGATGCCAAGCGACAGCGCGATCAGCCAATAGCCGAGCGCGAACTGGTCGACGGACGTCGCGGCGGCACTCTCCGCGGCCAGCACCTCACGCATGGCGGGCGGTTCCTTCCAGCTCGCTGGCCTTCAGCTGCGCGATCGCGTACTCGGTGACCGCGGCGAGCGCCTGGCGCACCTCGATCGCGTTGCGCGCGTCGATGTCGACGATCGGCACGCCCTCGCGCACCGAGAGGGCCTCGCGCAGTTCCGCGATCGGGAAGCGCGGCGCGTCCGGGAACCGGTTGACCGCGATCAGGAACGGAAGCTTGCGCGCCTCGAAGAAGTCGACCGCGGCGAAACTGTCCTCCAGTCGCCGGGTGTCGATCAGCACCACGGCGCCGATCGCGCCACGGATCAGGTCGTCCCACATGAACCAGAACCGCCGCTGGCCCGGTGTGCCGAACAGATAGAGCACCAGGTTGCCGGGCAGGATGATCCGGCCGAAATCCATGGCGACCGTGGTGGTCTCCTTCTCCGGCGTCTCGGCGAGATCGTCGATGCCGTCGGAGTAGCGGGTCACCATCGCCTCGGTGCGCAGCGGAACGATCTCCGAGACCGCGCCGACGAACGTGGTCTTGCCCGCGCCGAAGCCACCCGCGACGACGATCTTCGTCGAGGCGACCCGGTTCTCGAAGCCGTCCTGGCCGGGAGCGTTGCCCGGTGCGAGATTTCCACTTGGCCCGGGATGTCCACTGGGCCCCGAATTCCTATAGGGCGCGGAGTCCACGCAATGTCCTCTCCATCAGGGAACGGCGCTCGTCATAGCTCGCCTCTTCGGTCAGGGTCGAATGCACGCGCATGGTGCCGTCGACGACCAGGTCGCCGATCACCACGCGGACCATGCCGAGCGGCCGGTCCAGATGCGCCGCGATCTCCGCGACCGACAGCCGATGCGTGCCGAGTCGCAGTATCTCGGTGCGGATGTCGCCGGTCGGCCAGTCGAGATGTGCAGTGTACGACAAGGTTTCGATGACCGCCTCCAACGGCAGGTCGATCGCGGGTTCGGTGCGCCCCGAGGTCAGGGCGTAAGGCCGGACCCGCGTGGTCGGTCGTGGTCCGGGGCCGTATGGGTTGGACATCTCACGCTCAGACAGCGGTACGCGCGGTCGCGGTGACCACCGAGCCCACCCGATCGACCAGCAGGGCCATCTCGTAGCCGATGCGGCCGATGTCGTGCGACTTGTTCGCCAGCACGGCCAGATGCGAGCCGTTGCCGACGCTCATCACCAGCAGGTAGCCGCGCTGCATCTCCACGATCGACTGCATCACCTTGCCGCCGTCGAACAGCGACGCCGCGCCCATGGAGAGACTCGCGAGTCCCGCGGTGACGGCGGAGAGCTGTTCGGCGCGATCGCTGGGCAGGTGCGGACTGGTGGCCTGCAACAGGCCGTCCGCGGAGACCAGCACCGCATGGGACACGCCGGGCACATCTCGGGTGAAGCGGGCGACCAGCCAGTTCAGATTCTCGTCCGTGGTGCTGTTGTTCGCGTTGGTCATGCAAGCCCTCCGTCGTTGTACTGCGCATTGGCCCGCCCGCTGCGGACCCCACTGAGATGCCTGGTCAGATTGTTGCGGATTTCTTCCGGATCGCGCGTGCCCGCGTCCTCCGCGGGGGCGAGGCCGCCTGGCACCAGCTGGGCGCCCGGCCTGCGGATCGGCAGCCCGCCGACGGTGCGCGCGGTGGTGGTCGGATGGCTGGCGTCCTCGGCGGCCATCCAGCCCGCGTCACCAGGCGAGGACCACGAGCTGTCCGGCGACGGCGAGGTCGAGGGCTCGACCAGCCATTCCGAGACCATGCGTTGATAGATGGGGGTCGGGGAAGTGCCCGCGACCGGCTGCAGCCGGGAGGAGGTCACCGTCGCGGGTTCCGGTGCCGTCTGCTGCGGTGGTTCGGCGGGTGCGGCCGGCTTCCGGATCGGAAGGCCGGATCGAGCGGTGGTCTGCGGCGCGGGCGGCTGGGCCGGCACGGCGGGTGTGGGACCGGTGGTCGGCTCGTCGTCCTTGACCTCGGTCCACAGATCGGTGCGCGGGGGCTGCTGCTCCCGCTCGACGGCCTGCTCGCCGACGCCGGGCGTCACCGCGGCGAACGGACCGGAAGGAGTGCGCTCGTCGGCGCGCGGCGCGAGCACCGGCCAGGGCTGGGTGGCAGGCTGATCCGCCGGGTTGACCGCCCGGCCGACCGGCGTGGAGACCGTGGGCTGCTCGGGGGTGTCGGCGACCCGGATGGCCGGACGGCGCTGCGGCAGGCCCGAACTGGTCACCCCGAAGCGCGCGGTGTCGCGCTGCGGCAGGCTCGGCACCGGAACCAGGTTGCGCGGCTGCGCGCCGGTGGGCGGCGTCGCGAGCGAGGGCAGCTGATGCTCGGCGGTGATGTCGAGCGGCTTGCCCGCCGGGTCGGTGACGTCCATCGGCGGCGCCACCAGCGCGCCGGGCAGGTGGACGCTGGCGGTGATGCCCGGCTGCTGCGCCATCGTGGACGTGCGGCGCAGGCTGACCGTGATGGTGTGGCGCTTGGCCAGGCGGCCGACGACGAACAGGCCCATGCGGCGGGCGGTCTCGACCGTGACCTCACCACCGGAGGCGAGCCGGTCGTTGGTGGTCTGGAGGTCTTCCAGGGACATGCCGAGGCCGCGGTCGGTGATCTCGATCAGGTAGCCGCCGTCCACCGCGCGCGACACCATCACGGTGACCGGCGTGGTCGGCGGGGAGTAACGCAGTGCGTTGTCGATCAACTCGGCGAGCAGGTGTTCGATGTCGACGGCGGGCTCGCCCGCGACGATGCCGTCGGGCACCGCGCCGATCTCGACGCGCTGGTAGTCCTCCACCTGGGAGACCGCGCTCCAGAGCATGTCCGACAGCGGCACCGGGTGCAGCTGGCCACGGCGCAGCGCGGTGCCGGCCAGCACCAGCAGGTTGTCGCCGTTGCGGCGCATGCGGGTGGCCAGGTGGTCGAGGCGGAACAGGCTCTGCAACCGGTCGGTGTCGTCCTCGTCGTGCTCGAGGTCCTCGATCAGCGCCAGCTGCTGCTCGACCAGCGATTGGCTGCGCCGCGACAGGGTCTCGAACATGTTCCCGATCTGCAGGCGCAGGCGGGCCTGGTCGGCGGCGAGGTTGAGCGCCTGCTCGTGGATCTCGTCCACGGCGCGGGCCAGCTGGCCGATCTCGTCGGTGGTGTGCACCGCGACCGGGGTGATCTCGGGGGTGGTGCCGCCCGCGCGCACCACGGCGAGCTCGTCGGGCAGTTTGATGTGCGCCACTTCCAGCGCGTCCCGCCGCAGGCGGCGGACCGGCACGACCAGGGTGCGCGCGACCGAGAGCGCCAGCGCAAGGCCCGCGAGCAGCATGCCGATGACGATCGTCGTCTCGCGCAGCGCACCGGCCTGGGCTTCGGTGGTGCGGGCGGCCAGCGCGCCGTCGATGGTGTCGATCAACTGCGCGGTGGTCTTCTCGTAGGTGTCCGAGCTGATCAGCAGCGAGTCGATGACGGCGGGATTGGTCGCCGGATCGGCGGCGTTCTGGCTGAAGGTGCCCAGGCGGGTCTGCACCGCGTCCAGCAGCGGGCGCATGTTGCCCGCGTAGTCCGGCAGGATCTGCGCGTACTGGTAGATCATGGTGATCTCGGCGCCCGCGGCGACCAGCACGCGGGGCCGCACGCTCGGGTTGCGGCCCGCGTCCGGCGAGCCGATCAGCATGCGCTGCTGGGTGAGCACGCGCCGCGCGGTCTGCACCGACGCCAGCTGCAGGAAGTACCGCTGGATGACCAGGTCGTCCACCGAGGGCGACAGCGCGAGCGCGTTGCCGATGCGGACCATGATCTCGTCGGACTGCTCGCCGACCATGGCGGGCGAGCCGTTGCGCAGGCTGTTGCGCATCGTGGTGCCGGTGGCGATGGCCGAGGCGAGCTCGGAGGTGACCCGCCCGCTGACCTTGGTGGTCTGCAACGCCGCTTCCAGTTCGGCCAGGGCCTGGTCGAACCTCGTCAGCGCGGCGTCGGTCTGCGGGTCAGCGGTGTTGCCCCAGGTGGCGGTCGCGGTGACGCCGAGTTGCTCGGTGGCCGTGCCGAACTTGACGATCGGGCGGATGATGATGGCCTGTTCGGTCGCCGCGTCCAACTGCGCCATGGTGCGCAGTTCGTTGTTGATGCGGAGCACGGCGAAGACGGTGGCCAACAGCACCGGAAGCACCAGCACGACGCCAACCTTGCGGGTGACCGACCAGTTCGACAGGCTGAATTGCCAGGACCGCGGTGCAGCTTCCATCCGCTTCCGTCGCCTCCGCTTCACCAGTGACCTCGGGCGCGCGTGGCTGTTCGGTATTGATTCAACCCGCAAAGAACCAACTAGAGGTCTTCTTTTTACCGCACGGAACATACCGTGCAGAGTGGTCATCGGCAATCCGGGGGAGTCCGCCCACAAATTACCGAATATGGCTATAGAGAACATGATTCGCGGTGGAATGCGTAAGGGACGCGTCAACTTCCCGTCGGGGCCATGGAAGGCCCTGGTCATCCCCCGTTGACAGGGGCGACGCGCCGGGAAGTATCGCGGCCGCTCACCACGGCGTGTCGGGAGCGCCCTCTCAGTTACCTCTCAGTCGCTGCGGTCAAACTGGTGGCATGCGCATTCTGGTGGTCGATGACGATCGGGCGGTCCGGGAATCGCTGCGCCGGTCGCTCACCTTCAACGGCTACTCCGTCGATCTCGCGGTGGACGGTGTGGACGCGCTGGAGAAGGCAACCGTCCAGCGACCCGATGCCCTCGTCCTCGACGTGATGATGCCCCGGCTCGACGGGCTCGAGGTCTGCCGCCGTCTCCGGAGCACGGGCGACGATTTGCCGATTCTGGTTCTCACCGCACGGGATTCGGTATCCGAGCGGGTCGCCGGGCTCGATGCCGGGGCGGACGACTATTTGCCGAAGCCGTTCGCGCTGGAGGAACTGCTGGCCAGGCTGCGCGCGCTGTTGCGGCGCACGGCCGCGGGACCTGGGGACGCCTCGGAGGCGATGAAGTTCGCCGACCTGTCGCTGGATCCGGTGACCCGCGAGGTGTCCCGGGGCGCCAGGCCGATCAGTCTCACCCGCACCGAGTTCTCACTGCTGGAAATGCTGATGGCGAACCCGCGCCGCGTCCTCACCCGTAGCCGCATTCTGGAGGAGGTCTGGGGCTACGATTTCCCGACCTCGGGAAACGCGCTCGAGGTCTACATCGGTTATCTGCGCCGCAAAACCGAGGCCGAGGGCGAGCCGCGGCTGATCCACACGGTGCGCGGCGTCGGCTATGTGCTGCGCGAAACGCCGCCGTAGGCCCGCGGTCATGGCACGAACACCACCCAAACGTCCCGCCGTCGCCGCGCTCGGCCAGCGTCAGCCCGAGTCCGTGGACATGCGGCCGCCCATGCCGCTGACCCGCTCGGTCTCGTTGCGCTGGCGGGTGACGCTGCTGGCCGCCTCCGTGGTGGCCATCGCGGTCGCGGTCACATCGATCGCGGCCTACGCGCTGGTGGCGCGCGCGTTGTACGCCGATGTGGACGCTCAGTTGCGCAGCCGGTCCACGGCCGTGATCGCCAGCAACCCCTACGGCTTCAACAACCTCAACCTGATGGTCGCCGCGGCCTTCTACGACGACACCGGCATCGCGCTGATCTACCCCGATCTGCGGCGCTGGCTGCCGCCGCAGTCCACCGATCCGCCGGTGGGTCCGCAGGAGCTGTCCGTCGCGCGCGGGGAGCGCAGTTCGTCGCTGCGTACCGACGGCGATCAGCGCGTGCTCGCCGTCTACACCAACTCCGGTGCGACGCTGGTGATCTCGCAGCGGCTGGATCGCACCAGGGAGGTGCTCGACCGGCTGGCCTGGCTGCTGTTCGTCGTCGGCGGCTGCGGGGTCGTGCTGGCCGCCGCGGCGGGCACGGCGGTCGGCCGCACCGGTCTGCGGCCCATCGCGCGGCTGACGGCGGCCACCGAACGGATCGCCCGCACCGACGACCTGACCCCGATCCCGGTGACCGGGGACGACGAACTGGCAAGGCTCACAGAGAGTTTCAACACGATGCTGCGCGCGCTCGCGGAGTCGCGCGATCGGCAGCGCAGGCTCGTCGCCGATGCCGGGCACGAGCTGCGCACGCCGCTGACGTCGTTGCGGACCAACATGGAGCTGCTCATCGCGTCGAGCCGTCCCGGCGCTCCGCGCATCCCGGACGAGGACATGGCCGGTCTGCGCGCCGACGTGATGGCGCAGATCGAGGAGCTGTCCACGCTGGTGGGGGACCTCGTCGACCTCGCGCGGGAGGACGCGCCGGAAACGGTGTACGAACGCGTGGATCTGGGCGAGGTCGTCGAACGCGCGCTGGAGCGGGCCCGCCGCCGTCGCACCGGCATCGAATTCGTCGCCGACCTGCGCCCGTGGTTCGTCTACGGGCACGAGGCGGGTTTGGAGCGTGCGGTGCTGAACGTGCTCGACAACGCGGCCAAGTGGAGCCCGGCGGGCGCGCAGGTGCGCATCCTGATGCGGGAGAGCGGCCCAGGGCTGCTCGAGCTGTCCATCGACGACGCCGGTCCCGGTATCCCGGCGGCGGAGCGCGAGCTGGTGTTCGAACGTTTCTACCGGGTCATGTCGTCGCGGTCGATGCCGGGCTCCGGTCTCGGCCTGGCGATCGTCAAACAGGTGGTGACGAAACACGGCGGCACCATCGCCATCGATACCTCGCAGCGCGGGGGCGCCGTGGTTCGCATCGTGTTGCCCGGCGAGCCGGGCGCGCCCGTGCCGGATTGACGCAATAGCGGGCGGCGGAACTCCATTTCCGGCACAATCTCGAGTTTCGTACGGAATATTCGCCGTCGGTGGGGTATTTCGGACAACGCTCCGATTGGTTTGCGGCAGAATTTGAGACATCAAGTTGCCGGTGATTCTTTCGCGCACCGGTTGCTTCGACAGCTCTCGGAAAACTGAAAGCACGGTCTCAGTCCGCTCTCAGTCCCCGCGGCCAACCTGGACGAGACGTGAGCAGAAACGAGGAGTCCATGACCGAGGATTCGAAGGATCGCCGGGAGCCGGGCGCGCCGGACGCGGGCGCGTTCGGGCCGGGGCAGGCGCATGCGCCCGGTTACGGTCCGCAGGAAGCGCGGCAGCACACCGCGCAGTTCCCGCCGCAGCACCATCCGGCCGCGCCGTTCCCCGGGTATCCGGCGTCCTTCGGTCCACCGAACGACGCCACGCGGCCGCACGGCCTCACGCAGCCGCACGGCCCCGGCTACGGCGCCGAGCCCGCACCGGCCCGGCGTCCGTTCCGCGCGGGCCTCGCCGTCGGCGCCGTCGCGCTCGCGCTGGTCAGCGGTGGCGTCGGCGGCGCGGTCGGCGCGCTGGTCACGCACGGCGACGACGGTCGCGCCCCGGTGACCAACGCGCTGGACGCGCCGAAGCCGAACGTGAGCAACGCGGTGAACGCTCCGGCCGGCTCCACGCAGGCGGTCGCGCAGAAGGTGCTGCCCAGCGTCGTGATGATCAAGGTGGCCAGCAGCAAGGCCGAGGGCGAGGGCTCCGGGGTGATCCTGTCCTCCGACGGCCTGATCCTGACCAACAACCACGTGGCCGCGGGCGGCGGGCCGAGCGCCAAGATGGAGGTCGTGTTCTCCGACGGCAGCAGCGCGCCCGCCACGCTGGTCGGCGCCGATCCGGTCTCCGACCTGGCCGTCATCAAGGTCTCGGGCAAGACCGGCCTCACTCCCATCGAGCTGGGTAGCTCGGGCAATCTGCAGGTCGGTCAGCCGGTCGTCGCGATCGGCTCGCCGCTCGGCCTCGCGGGCACGGTCACCACGGGCATCGTGTCGGCGCTGAACCGCCCCGTCGTGACCACCGGCGACGGGAGCGAGGCCGCCGCGGTCAGCCCGGTGATCGACGCGATCCAGACCGATGCCGCGATCAACCCGGGCAACTCCGGCGGCGCGCTGGTGGACGGCAGCGGCAAGCTGATCGGCATCAACACCGCCATCGCGACGCTCGGCCCCACCGAGATGGCGGGCGGCCAGACCGGGTCCATCGGGCTCGGCTTCGCCATCCCCGTCGATCAGGCGCGCCGGGTGGCCGACGAACTGATCAAGACCGGCAAGGCCACCTACGCGCAGGTCGGCATCACGGTGTCCCGGCAACAGGACCCGACGCAGCAGGTGTCCGGCGCCAAGGTCCGCGACGTCACGCCGGACGGCCCCGCCGCCCGCGCGGGCATCCCGCCGGGGGCGGTGGTGACGAAGCTCGACGACCGCCCGATCGATTCCGGCAACGCGCTCGTCGCCGCGGTCCGCTCGCACCAGCCGGGAGACAAGGTGAAAGTCACCTACACCGATGATCAGGGCAACAATGCCAAGACCGTCGAGGTGACCCTTTCCGGCGCGCCCGCGGACGGCGGCCGGTGATGCGCGCGATGCCCGGCGGACGTGGTCGGATGATCGATGTCGACGCCGACGTTCTCGGCGCGGCTGCCGAGTTGCTGGACGTAGGCGCTACGGTGAGCACCATGGAAATCGATGCTCCTGTGGCGGGGCGTGCCCTGGTGGTGGTCGTGGACGATCGGACTGCGCATGGAGGTGTTGACTCGCTCGGCCCGCTGGTCACCGAGCTGCTCACCGAAGCGGGTTTCCTCGTGGACGCGTCGGTGTCCGTGCAGGCCGACGAGGTGGAGATCCGCAACGCGCTCAATACGGCGGTGATCGGCGGCGTCGATCTGGTGATCTCCGTCGGCGGCACGGGCATGTCCCCGCGCGACGTCACGCCGGAGGCCACCTCGCAGGTGCTCGACCGTGAGCTGCCAGGGATCAGCGAAGCCCTTCGTTCCTCCGGCCGGGTCGCGGGCTCGCTGGACGCCGGGCTCTCCCGTGGTGTGGCCGGCGTGTCCGGTAGCACGCTGGTGGTCAACCTGCCCGGCACCCGCTCCGCTATCCGCGATGGCATGGCGACGCTCGGCCCACTGGCCAGCCGGGTGATCGGCGAACTCTCCGGATTGGTCGAGTAATCACCGCGCCCACGCCCTCTGAAGACCCTCGCCCGGCTGCTCGCCGGGCGAGGGATGCCGCGCGCTTGGCGAAGATCTTCGGCGACGCGCTGCCCGACACCACCGCCGACGAGCGCGACGAGCGCGACGACGCCAGGTCCGCCGACGACTGGCTGCGCGGTCAGGTTCCCCCGCATCACGGCTGAGTCCGTTATCTACGTAGTAGCTACGTAATCATTTCTTCTGGCTTCATAACCCGCCAGTGATCATTTTCGCCCCGCAGTGATCCGCACGTGATCCGTACGGTCGTGGCCCGTATCCGTGCCATGGCCCTTCTGTGCCGGTATCCCGCCGCCCCGCCTCCGCGTGGTTGTAGCGAACCAGTATTTATGCACGTCAAGCCATATTCGGATGTGCGCAACTGTGATGCGGGTCACCTTGAACTTTACGAAACTTTTCGTTGCGGGCGTCGTTATCGAACGTCTAATCTCCCATCGAGCCACTCACGATGGGACCCGCGGTTCGTGGGTGCCGGCACGCAGGAAACCCGCTCGGCGGAACCCGGCTCGGTTCCGTTGCCCGCTTTGTCCGTTGCGCCGAAATAACAACCGGTTACACATCGGCAACAAACGGGCGACACACTGAGCTGGGCCTGAGAGGACCACTGTCCAGCCTCGACGGTCGAGGTTGACTGTTTGAACCTGATGAGGGGAAGTATGAGCGAGAACCGCACCAAAGGTCTGCGCCGCGGTGCCCGCGTCGCGGGCGTCGGCGCTGCCGCGGCTGTTGCCATGGGCCTGCTTTCGACCGGTGCCGCCAATGCCGATACCTTCGTGCCGTTGCCGGACGGCCAGAAGGTAGGGCCGGGCGTGACGATCACCCGGAACGGAGAGCGGGCCTTGATTTCGCCGTCGCTGGCTGCCAACGGCGCAGGGCGCGTGGTCTGGGTGTCGGGCAACGCGGTTGCCGATGTCACCGAGACGCCGGAAGGCACCGTCGGCCCCAACAACGGCCCCGCGGGCAACCCCGGAACCAACAACTCCTCGACGCACGGCGCGTCGCAGTTGAGCACCGGTTACATCGTCGGTTGCCAGGTCAGCATCGCCGATGACGCGATTTCCGCGGGTGTGTCGGGGAGTGTGAATCTCAGCGGCGCGAGCGCGGGTGGTTCGATCGGTATCAACCTGGGCCCGGGTGAAGTCAAGTTCGTTCAGATCGATTACAAAGACATCCTCAAGCCCGGGGTGTACTCCGTCGAGTACCAGGATGCCGAGATCCAGGTTCAGGGCTGCGCGGGTTACGCGCAGGCGCGTTCGTACACGGTTGTCGAGATCATCGGTGATCACTACTCGAAGACCAGCCTCTACGGGATGCCGTTCAGCATCGGCTGACGTCCGTCGAAACCAAACGAACCATCCTCCCGCTGAAGCGGACTCAACCCTCGAGGGATATCAACCATGATCAACCGTAAGAACCTGGCGCGGATGGCCGGTGTCGGCGCCGCTGCCACCATCGCCATGGGCCTGTTCTCCACCGGTGCGGCCAACGCCGACACCTTCGTCCCGCTGCCGGGCGGGGAACTCACCAAGACGCTGTCCGATGGCACCGTTGTCACCATTCGCTTGGTCGGCGAGTCGGCCAACATCAACCCCTCCATGGGCGCTACGCCCTTGCACCGCAACGCGTGGGTGTCCGGTAGCGCGCAGGTCGAGCTCTCCGGCGCGGCCGGGGGCAAGATTTTCCCGGGTTACACCGTCGGCTGCCAGGTGAACATCGCCGGTGGCGGTGCGACTGGTGGTGTGGACGGCAATGTCGACTGGAGCGACGGCCAGAACGTTACCGGTGGCGTGGGCGCGAACTCCGGCGGCAATCTGTCGTTGGGCCCCGGCCAGGCGAAGTCGTTCTATGTGCTGGATCTGGAGCAGGCCGACGACTACGGCAACGAGACCCACAAGACTCGTAATGCCTTCCGGGGCACCAGCGGTTCGGTGACGTGGTCGGATGAGACCATCGGCCTGAACGGCTGCGCGGGTTATGCCCAGGCGCGCGCCTTCGTGAGTGTCGAGGTGGAGACCGACAATGTCATCACCTGGGTGACGTTGTGGGGACAGCCATTCAGCCTCGGCTGAATGAACGGCGGGTGAAAAGCCTGTAGACACTGATGAAATGGATCCTCCGCATCGCGGTGGGTCCATTTCGTCATGAATTCATTTGTGCCGCAGAGGGCTGTGTGATCTTAGTCGGATCAGTTGCTTACCGAGACGAATTGCCCGAATTTCCGGAAAAGTCTGGTTGATACCGAATAGCATTGTTTCGTCCGAGATCGCTCGATGACGCGATGGTCGGCGGAACGTCTGGTGGACAACCCATTCCACCGCGCGCCGTCGGCTTTGGAGGGACACGTCCGCCTCGACACCCTGGGGCGGGCGGATGCAACCTGATGAGGAAAAACATGAGCAAGTACCGCATCAACGGTCTGTCTCGAGGCGTCCGCGTCGCGGGCGCCGCCGCTGTGGCGGCCGTAGCCACCGGTCTGTTGTCGACCGGCGCTGCCGATGCCGATGTCTTCGTGCCGTTGCCGGACGGTCACAGGGCAGGCCCCGGGGTGAATATCTCCCGCACGGGGGAACGCGCCCTGATCTCCCCATCCCTTGCCGCGAACGGTGCCGGCCGTGTCGTGTGGGTTTCGGGGAACGCCATCGCCGATGTCGCCGTCACTCCCGAGGGAACGGTCGGGCCGAACAACGGTCCCTCCGGGAATCCGGGAACGAATAATTCGTCCACCCACGGTGCCTCGCAGTTGAGCACCGGTTACATCGTCGGTTGCCAGGTCAGCATCGCCGACGACGCGATTTCCGCTGGTGTGTCGGGCAGTGTGAACCTAGAGGGCGCCAGCGCCGGTGGTTCGATCGGCATCAATCTCGGGCCCGGCGAGGTCAAGTTCGTTCAGATCGATTACAAGGACATTCTGAAGCCGGGTGTGTACTCGGTGGAGTATCAGGATGCCGAGATTCAGATCCAGGGCTGCGCGGGTTACGCGCAGGCGCGTTCGTACACGGTTGTCGAGATCATCGGCGATCACTACTCGAAGACCAGCCTCTACGGCATGCCGTTCAGCATCGGCTGACGTCGGTCGGATCAGTCAAATCTCTTTTCGCTGAAGCGAACTCGATTCATTAGGGGAATTACCGTCATGTTCGATCGTAAAATGCCTGCGCGCGCGGCCGGGCTGTGCGCGTCCGCGGCCATCGCGGTAGGTCTGCTCTCGACGGGTGCGGCGAACGCCGACACCTTCGTCCCGCTGCCGGGCGGGGAACTCACCAAGACGCTGTCCGATGGCACCGTCGTGACCATTCGTCTGGTCGGCGAGTCGGCCAATATCAGTCCGTCCATGGGCGCTACACCGCTGCATCGCAACGCGTGGGTCTCCGGTAGCGCGCAGGTCGAGCTCTCCGGCGCGGCCGGGGGCAAGATCTTCCCGGGTTACACCGTCGGCTGCCAGGTGAACATCGCCGGTGGCGGTGCCACCGGCGGTGTTGACGGCAATGTCGACTGGAGCGACGGCCAGAACGTCACCGGTGGCGTTGGCGCCAACTCCGGCGGCAACCTCTCGCTCGGCCCCGGCCAGGCGAAGTCGTTCTACGTGCTCGATCTGGAGCAGGCCGACGATTTCGGCAACGAGACGCACAAGACTCGCAATGCCTTCAAGGGCACCAGCGGTTCGGTGACGTGGGCCGACGAGACCATCGGTCTCAACGGTTGCGCGGGTTATGCCCAGGCGCGGGCCTTCGTCAGTGTCGAGGTGGAAACCGACAATGTCATCACGTGGGTGACGTTGTGGGGACAGCCTTTCAGCCTCGGCTGAGCGCCGCATCCACACGCGACCACGCGAACGGGCCCGTCACCGACGGGCCCGTTTCGCGCGCGCCACGGTGCGATTCAGAATTCGTGCCGCCCGCCGGAGCTGGTCCGGCCCTCGGCGAGCAGATCGCGGATCTGGATCAGCACCTCCGAATCGGTGAGCGTGGTGTCGTCGGGCCGGAAGCGCTTCTTCAAGCGCGCGGCGGGCAGCACGAGCACGAAGAACAGCACCGTGGCGATGATCAGGAAATTGATCACGGCCGTGATGATGGGACCGACCTGAACGAAGGTCGCCGGTTTGTCGGCGACCAACCGGAAACCCAGGCCGATGTCGCCCGGACCGCCGATGACGGCGAGCAGCGGAGTGATGATGCCGTTGGAGATCGCGGTGATGATCGCGACGAACGCCGTGCCGATGACCACGGCGACCGCGAGGTCGATCACGTTCCCGCGGAAGAGAAAATCTCTGAACTCTTTGAGCATGGCCGGTGTCTCCTCTTTTTCGTGGAGCAGGGCAGTCGTGCTCGGCGATACCCGCGCGCCGGTAGGCCCGATGGTAATGAGCCACCGGCGGATATTCGGCGAAGCATGATCGGCGGGTCAGTGGAAGACGACGGTGAGCGCGGTGCGCAGCGACGCGCCCGCCACGGCGGTGGCGTGCTCGGCGTCCATCGCGACCAAGACCACTCTTTCCGTGGCTGTCCGGCCGGTTCCCGCGCCGGAGACGAGGACGACCGCGGCGTCGGTGGCGAGGGTGCGGGCCGGCCGGGTGCCCGCGCCGCCCATGTCTTCGGCGCCGATCACGTCGACGCGATCGCCGGGGCGCAGGATGTCGGCGACCGCGGTGTCGGCGAGGCGGACCGGCACGATACGCGCCTCGCGGGCGCCGGCCGCCGCCGCGGCCAGCCGCGGGCCGACGACGCGCAGGTCGGTGAACACCTCGCCGCGGCGCATCGCGCCGGCCAGCGTCGCACCGACGAGCGCGGCGGGGTCGGTGACGGCGCCGGCGGGTAGCGTGCCCGCTGCGCGCGGGGCGGCGTGCAGGTCACCCGCCTCGAGGAGTCGTCCAGGCGCGAGATCACGTGCCGCGACGAGCACCGGCGTGCGTTCGGCGCCGGGATCGCCACGAAGGAAGAGGAACGCCGCGAGGGCGGTGAGAGCGGCGGCGAGCAGTCGTCGGAGGAGGACGGCGTCGGCCCAGGTCGGGCGCTGCCACCCGGCGGGATTCCAGCCGCCGCGGCCGAGATCGGCGAGTGCGCGAGTCATGGCCGCAGCCTATGGCCGGACTCGCGCTCGCCCGGCCCCGATCACGGTGGGTTGTGGATCGGTGACCGGCTGTGGAGAACCGTCGAATCAGCTGGCTACGGCCGTGCTGGTGGACGCGGTCGACCCGCTCGACGAGCCGGAGTCGGACGTGGAGGACGACGACGAACTCGAGCCGCTGTCGGACTTGGCCGGCTCGCTGGCGGTGGAGGAGCCACCGCGGCTGTCGGTGCGGTAGAAACCGCTGCCCTTGAACACGATGCCGACCGAGTTGAACAGCTTGCGCAGCTTCCCCGAGCACTCCGAGCACACGGTCAGCGCTTCGTCGGTGAACGACTGAACGATGTCGAAGCGGTTGTCACACTGGGTGCACGCATACGAGTAAGTAGGCACAGGATCCTCCGCGGTGTTCGTCGATCTGGCACTCTACAGCCGACAGTGCCAACACCGCCAATCGGTGTTTCATTCCCCAGGGTAATCGTCGCCCAGTCGGCGCAGTCCGCCGCGCGGCGTGAGGGCCCAGCCCATGCGCAGGTCGTGCGGTTCCTCCGGCAGCCGGTCGACCAGTTCATCGTCCCGGACCACCGCCACCAAGCGCGCATCCGGCCGCGCGGCGGGCAACGTGCGGTCGTAGTAACCGGCGCCGCGGCCGAGCCGCACACCGCGCAGATCGACCGCGAGAGCCGGGACGAGGATCAGGTCGGCGCGGGTGATCGTCGCCGGGGGCAGCACCGCGCCGGTGGGTTCCAGCAATCCGTAGCGGGCCCGGCGCGTGGCGTCGGCGCCGGTGTACTCGGCCCAGCTCAGCGGTCCCGGCGGCCCCGTGACCGGAACGAGCACCCGCGCGCCACCGCCGCGCAGTGCGTCCAGCATCGCGGTGGAGCCCGGTTCACCCGCCACCGGCACATACGCGCAGACCCAGCCGCGAACTCCCATCGCGCTGACCGTCGTGGCCAGGGCGAAGGCCTCCTTTTCGCGCTCAGTGGCAGGCATCACAGCTCGGCGGGCGAGTAGTTCCGTGCGCCATGCATGTTTATCGCGCTCGCCGGGCATGTTCACAGTGATCACCATAGGCTCACCCCGGGACCGGGTCGGCGACGCCGATCCGGCGGCGTGATGGATGGATAGGGTATGCGTATGACAGCAAAGGCCGGACAGCCCGGTGACGCCGCGGAGGTCTCGTGCTTCCGCACGGCCGTGGTGCCCGCGGCCGGGCTCGGAACGCGGTTCCTGCCCGCGACCAAGACGGTGCCCAAGGAACTTCTTCCCGTGGTGGACACGCCCGGCATCGAGCTGGTCGCCGCCGAGGCGGCGGGCTCCGGCGCCGAGCGGCTGGTGATCGTCACCTCACCCGGCAAGGACGGCGTGGTCGCGCACTTCGTCGAGGACCTGGTGCTGGAGAGCACGCTGGAGGAGCGCGGCAAGTTCAAGCTGCTGGAGAAGGTGCGCAAGGCGCCGGGGCTGCTCGATGTCACCTCGGTGGTGCAGGAGGAGCCGCTGGGGCTCGGTCACGCCGTGGCCCAGGCCGAGCAGGCGCTCGACGACGACGAGGACGTCATCGCCGTCCTGCTTCCCGACGACCTCGTGCTGCCCCGCGGCGTGCTCGACGTGATGTGCCGGGTGCGCCGCAAGCGCGGCGGAACCGTGCTGTGCGCCATCGACGTCCCCAAGGACGAGGTCAGCGCGTACGGCGTGTTCGACGTCGCGCCGGTGCCCGACGCGGTGAACCCGAATGTCCTGCGGGTCAAGGGGATGGTGGAGAAGCCCGCGCTCGCCGACGCGCCGTCGACGTTCGCCGCCGCGGGCCGGTACCTGCTCGATCGCGCGATCTTCGACGCGCTGCGCCGCATCGAGCCCGGCGCGGGCGGCGAATTGCAACTCACCGACGCCATCGCGCTGCTGATCGCCGAAGGCCATCCGGTTCATGTGGTGGTGCACCGTGGGTCGCGCCACGATTTGGGCAACCCGGGCGGTTATCTTCGTGCTGCGGTCGATTTCGCACTGGAACGAGAGGAATACGGCCCCGCTCTGCGGGAGTGGTTGCAGCACCGACTGAGCCCGGACTGGGATCCGCAGCTGACCACCGGCGACTGACGGACCCGGCCGGGGTTTCGCCGGGAGTGGACCGTCGGGTACGAATGATGGTTCACCGCGGTGCGCGCGAATGCGCTTGCGCCGCGGCGGGATCGCGCGCCCGTGCGGGCGAGTCGGATGGAGTGCGGAGAGGATCAGGAAGGGCTGGATGCGCTCGGTTGAGGATCAGCAGATCAAGGTGACCGCCGCGGCGGTCGCGCCCCGGCCGGTCCGGGTCGCGATCTCCGAGGCCCAGGGCCTGCTGTGCGCCGAGGATGTCGTGACCGAACGGCCGCTGCCCGGCTTCGACCAGGCCGCCATCGACGGCTACGCCGTGCGCAGCGTCGATGTGGCCTCCGCCGGGGCCGACATCAGGGACGAACAAGGCGAACTCGTCGACCTGACCCTTCCTGTGGTCGGCGAGGTGGTGGCCGGTTCCCGGCAGCCGATTCGCTTGCAACCACGCCAGACCGTCCGGGTCGACACCGGCGCGCCGATGCCGACGCTCGCCGACGCGGTGCTCCCGCTGGATTTCACCGACGGCGGGCGGGCCAGGATCAAGGTGTACGAGCCGGTGCGCTCCGGCGACTACGTGCGGCGGATCGGTGACGACGTGCAGCCGGGCGATGTGGCGGTGCGCGCGGGGACCATCATCGGCCCCGCGCAGGTCGGCCTGCTCGCCGCGGTGGGTCAGGACAAAGTGCTGGTGCATCCGCGTCCTCGGCTGTCGGTGCTGTCCGTGGGCGGCGAGCTGATCGACATCGATCGCACCCCCGGCCCCGGCCAGGTCTACGACGTGAACTCCTACGCGCTCGCCGCGGCCGCGCGTGACGCGGGCGCGGACGTCAACCGCGTGGGCATCGTCAGTTCCGATCCGCGCATGCTGCGCGACGTGGTCGAGGGGCAGTTGGTGCGGTCGGAGGTGGTCGTCATCGCGGGCGCGGTCGGCGGCTGGGCCTCCGAGCAGGTCCGGGAGGCGCTGGAAGGGCTCGGTGAACTCGAGATCACCCGCGTCGCCATGCATCCGGGTTCGGTGCAGGGTTTCGGGCGGCTCGGCCGCGACGAGGTGCCGACCTTCCTGCTGCCGTCGAACCCGGTGGGCGCGCTGGTGGTGTTCGAGGTGATGGTGCGGCCTCTGATCCGGATCGCTTTGGGGCGAAGGCATCCCATGCGCCGGATCATCAGCGCGCGGACCATCACGCCGATCAGTTCCATGGAGGGGCGCAAGGGCTACCTGCGCGCGCAGCTCATGCGGGACGAAGCCACGGGGGAGTATCTCGTGCAGCCGCTCGGCAACGGCAATTCGTCCTCGCACCTGCTCGCCACGCTCGCCGAGGCCAACAGTTTGATCGTGATCGACCCGGACGACACCGACATCCGCACCGGTGACGAAGTCCAGGTCGCCTTCCTCGCACAGCGCGGCTGAGACGTGGACGCCATGAACGTCTTCCGGGCCACACAGCATCCGGGGTGGCCCGCGCGACTGGGTCCGGTCCGGGTGGCCGCGGGACAGGTGACCTTGCGTCCGGTGCGCTTGCGCGACGCGGCCGCTTGGAGCCGGATTCGGTTGCGGGACAGAGCGCATCTCGAGCCGTGGGAGCCGACCGGCCGCGGGTCGTGGGAGGCGCGCAACCACGCGTCCAACTGGCCATCGCTGTGGTCGAGCCTGAAGGCCGAGGCCAGGCGCGGCGCGATGATCCCGTTGGTGATCGAAGTCGACGGCACGTTCAGCGGGCAGTTGACCGTGGGCAATATCGTGCGCGGCGCACTGCGTTCGGCCTGGATCGGGTATTGGGTGGCCAAGGATCTCAGCGGGCAAGGCGTCGCGACGGCGGCGCTCGCGCTCGGCCTCGACCACTGCTTCGGGCCGGTGGGCCTGCATCGGGTCGAGGCGACCGTCCGGCCCGAGAATCTCGCCAGTCAAGCGGTATTGCGCAATGTCGGTTTCCGGGAGGAGGGGCTGCTGCGGCGCTACCTCGACGTGGACGGCGCCTGGCGGGATCACCTGCTGGTCGGCATGACCGTCGAGGAACTGGCCGGAACGGTTCTGGACCGGCTGGTGCGAGAGGGGCGCGTCACCCTGCTGTAGAACCGGCCACCGGAGCGCGGTGACATTGGTGGGAATGTGACAGGTGTGGCGGATGTGCACGGCGCGCCTGCCGGAACTTGGTGCTACCCGGAATTAGCCTACGGACGTCGATGGTGCGTCTTGCGCCATCGGCAGTGAGCCTGCGAGGGGATCGGCGTCCGCGCCGTCGCGTCGGACGGGGGCCGACCGAGCGCGGGGCGTGTGACGCGCCGCTGGCGGGCCGAGCCGGAGGAAATCCAGGCGGGACGGAGGTGCTGACGCGATGCCGAATTCGATCCTGTGGATCGGTTTGGTCGTGCTCTGGGTCTTCGTCCTGTTCCCGATCCTGGCCGACCGTCACCCCAGAATCCGCCGCACCACCGACGCCGCGCTGGCCACCAGGGTCCTGCACCGCGGCGGAGGCAAACGACGACTCAAGAAAGGCCCGGCCGCCGGGCACGAAACCGATCCGAACTGGCGGCCCCGTGGGCGACACGATGGACGCCGCGTACCGAGAGAGTATTCCCACAGCGATGATGCGGAGGACCGGATGACGACACCGGCCGACGAGCCCGCCACCGAGACCGACGAGGACAGCACACCCGCGGCCGACGACGCCGTGACGTCCGACATCGCTGACGCCGAAACGGACGACATCGAGGACAGCGAATTCGCCTCCGCCGCACCGGAGGACGAAGCGGACGACGAGACGCGCCACGACGCGCCGGACGACGACGAAGGCGCCGAAGTCGCTGCGGAGATCGACGCGGAGACCGATGATGACCGCGTGGGCGCACACCACCCCGAGCCGGTCGCGGCCAGAATCCCGCCTGCGCGCTCCACCGCGCCCGCCATCGTGGACTACGACGAGTACGACGACTACGACGACGCGGGCCACGACGAGCCTGATTTCGTCCCCAGTCGCCGTGGCCGCGGCGGCTACGACCCGGAGGCCGACGCCATCGCCCGCGCGGCCCGCTACACCTTCCGGCAGCGCGCCGTGCTCGGCCTGCTGCTCGCCGCCATCCTCTTCGGCGCCGTCGCGCTGGTGCTCACCCCCCTGTTGTGGTGGGGTTGCGGCCTCGCCGTCACGGTGCTGGTGACCTATCTGGCCTACCTGCGCAAGCAGGTGCGGATGGAGGAGGAGATCCGCCGCAGGCGCGCCGCCCGGCTCAACCGCGGCCACCAGGCCGAAGCCGACCCGCGTGCGCGCCGGGGCCGCGCCCCGGGCGGCGCCATGGACCGCGACACCGCCCGCGCGATCCGCCGCCGCTCCACCCTGGTCGACCCCGACGACGAAGACCCCATGTTCGCCCACCTCGACCCCTTCGACCCCGCTACGGCCCGCGCCCTGCGCACCCGCGCCGGCCGCGACATGCGCCGCGCGGCCGGCGCATGACCCGCCCGCATCTCCGCAGGTCAGGGCACCGATTCGGAGACTAGGGGGATGGCCTGATACAGTGTCACAGCGCGGTTCCCCGGAGCCGCACGGGGCTATAGCGCAGTTGGTAGCGCGTCTCGTTCGCATCGAGAAGGTCAGGGGTTCGATTCCCCTTAGCTCCACCATAAGGCGGGTGTTCATAACGAACACCCGCCTTTTTGGTTTGGCATGTTTTGTGGGTGCACCCTGCGGGCCCTGCCCGTGTGCTCCGTCTTCAGGTAGTCCGTCCTGGTGCGTCTTCGTTTCTATTCCTTCCAGCTCGCAACTTCGATGTCGGCTTGACGAGTTGGCTAGGCTGAGGAGCGCTATGCCTCGGATTCGACTCCGGAGGGTCGACAGGTAAGGCGGAAAGTCGAAGGTGGGGGATGAGTAGGCGACGGCGGTTCCGGCGGGGTTGTGCACAGGCTCGGCCCGCGGTGGCGGGATGGTGCTTCGATGAGCGATGATGAATCGAGTGCGCTCTTCCGGAAAGCCAGTCGGAGCGCCGAAGAGTTCGACCGCACGGAGAAATCCGAGCGCACCAAGCTTGCTGCGGTGGGCACTTTCGGGTGGATGCTGCTGTCTGCGCTCGAAGGGTTGCTGCGTGACCAGCTGTTGCTGGTCACGGTGGCGTCATCCATCTTCGTCGCCATATTCGCCTTGATGGCGACAAGTTGGATATGGACGCCGGTCTGCCTCGGTGTCGGCCTAATCAGCATCGCCTTGATGCGTATCGCGCTCGTGCGCCGCTGGGCCGCAGGCCCGCAATGGCTTGCCGCCGTCGCCGCGCTGACCGCGAACTGTCTGGCCTTTTCCGCGTTGTAAAAGTAAAAGTGTCCGAAATGCGGGTGCGGCGTCGATCTGGGACTTCAAGCACGGAGGCGGCGGGCCGAGTGAGCATCGCCTGTAGTCCGACCACGCTGATTCGATCGGTACCCCGGCTCGCACTGACGATATTGGCGTCCCTGCGCGGAAACGCTCGGCTGGGATACCCCAGTCGAGCGTCCGGCCGATTTCGTGTGCATTGTCGACCGGCAGCGGTGTTGCGGCCGGAAGTCCTGTGGTGACTGGTAGGGATCTATGCGGCGATGGTGGTGAGGCGCAGGTGGGCCTCGATGTCGGTGGGTGAGCCGGTGTAGTGGAGAGTGCGCAGGCCGAGGCCGGCGGCGGCTTGGCAGTTGTCGGCGCGGTCGTCGACGAACAGGACGCGGTTGGGGTCGCTGGCTCCGGTGGCGGCGAGTGCGTTTCGGTAGGTGTCGGGGTGGGGTTTGTTCATGCCGAGGCGGGCGGAGTAGAGGGCGTCGGTCATCAGTGTGCGCCAGTCGGAGGCGTCGAGGGCATCGCTGACCGGGTGGGGTGCGTTGGACAGCAGAACTATTGGGAGGCCTGCTCGCTGGGCATGGTGCAGGAGGACGACGACGCGGTCGTCGGTCCGGGTCCACAGCGAGGTGTCGACGGCGCGCAACTGGGTGAGCAGTTTCGGGGCCGGGCGTTGGCCGAGCACGGCGGTCCAGAAGTCCGCGTCGTCGAGTTCGCCGGAATCATAGGGTTCGCGGGCGCTCCAGAACGCGTTCTGGAAGGGGCCGATCTGGTCTGCGGGCCATCCGGCGAGTTCGGCGAGCCTGCTCCACATCGGAACGGTTGGCTGCAGGCCGATGACGCCGTTGTAGTCGAAGATGACCGCGTCGAGTTCCGCGGGCTGGTGAGGTAGGGCGATTGTCACCGGATCTCCAAGGCTTGATGGGCAGGACAGCCACGCCTGCGGCGAGCAGGGCGGGCAGCATGAGGGGTGGACCGCGGCGATAAGTCGCGCGCGTTCCGAATTCGGCGCAATGGTGCGTATCGAAAAGCGCCATGGCACCGCAGAGTTCGCCGTCGAGAACGAAATCGGCTGCGTGGGTGTGACGATTCCCGCCTGTTTCCATGACGAAGCAGGCGCACAAATGTGGGTCGAAGGAACGTTTCGCGTGTCGAAGACTGAAGGCGGGGCGCGACGTTGCGCGAACAAGCCGAAACCTACCAAGGGGTACGGCACGTCACCACTCGGAACGGGTCTTGGTGATCCGCTCCACAATGTGCCGCTCGAAGGTCTCACCGCGTCGCAGCCGAGATCGCCTCCAGGGGTGGGCCGTATCCGCTCTGCGCGGGGAGAAGCGCTGCTGCTCAAGTGCTTCGGCGGTGGCGTGCAGCTGGCATGGGGCCAGAGCTGATCGATGTCGGGCGGCGAGACGTCGGTACCCGACTCCGCGCATCACCGGTGGTCAACGAGGGAAGATAATCGCGGTTGGGGGTGCGTCGCAGTTCCCGAGACGGCCGCATCGTCGGCTCGGCAGTAGTCGGACGGCCCCGGCCGAGTGGGCGCCGAGACCGTCGCTGTCGGATTCTGTGTGCACAGGCCGATCGTCCGACGCCGGACCCCCATCGGGTGGGCGACTATGCGGTCGCGCGGCGGTTTCCCAGTGCCGGGGATGATCAATACTTGAAACGGGCAGCTGCGGAAGGGGCCGCGCAGTGGCCTCACAGTCCTGTAGCGAGCAGAGGATGCGATGGCGGTACCTGAGATGCGGATTCCTCGATGACTGAGCGGTACGAAGTGCCCAAGATGCCGTATCCCGAGGGGGCGTCGGAGGGGCTCAAGCACTTCATCGAGTGGGGCAGGTCGGCGATCCAGGCGCTGGTAGAAGTGCTCGGCTCGGGAGACACCTCTGTTCCCGACTACGCGAAGCAATTGGAAGGTGACGGCAAGGTCGTCGACATCGACGAGCAATCCGGCTCCGTGATGGTCAAAGACTACGATGCTTTGGCGAAGACGGTGGACGCCGCCAAAAAGAAGATTCATGTCAGTGATCGCGGCGTCGACACCTCCGCTTTCGCGACATCCAAGATCGTCTCCAACGCGTTCGGTGACATCAAGGACAATGTCGCCGAACTGAAAACCACATTGGAGAACGCGCCCGAGCCGATTCGGCCCAAGCCGACGAAGGAGAATCCGCACCCGGCCCCGTATTTGTCGGCGGACGCCAACGCGTCTCTCATGTCGGCCGTGTCCAAAGCCGTCGACAAGACCCACGACGAGGTCGTGGACGCGCACGACAAGATCGAGCAGCAGGCCCATAAGATCGGCGGCTCGGCTCCCTCATACAAGGGCAGCGGCGCTCCGACGACTACCGGCTACAGCGGCCCCAGCTACAACGGCTCAGGACCCGGCTCAGCCGACTACTCCAGTTACGCCGGTTCCGCCGCGAACGCCGAGCCGATCACCAGCGGCCAGAAGGCGAAGGCGGAGGAGATCTATCACTACCTCCGGGACAAGTACGGCCTGACGCACAATGAAGCGGTGGCGATCCTCGGCAACATGCAGATCGAATCCAGCTTCAACACCGGCGCCTACAATTCCAAGGAAGGCGCCGTCGGCTTGATCCAGTGGGAAGGCGGCCGGGACGACGCGCTGCGGGCCTACGCGGGCAAGAATGTCGGTAGCTGGAAGAAGCAAGTCGATTTCATGATGCATGAAATGAACACCAGCGAATCGTCGGCTTACGCGAAATTCAAGGCAGCCGCCGCGAGATCGCCTTCCGCGGGCGCCGCGGCCTTCGATCAGTACTACGAACGAAGCGCCGGTACGAGCCGGCAGAAACGCATGGATGCGGCGGAGGCTTTCGCGGACTCCATTTCGGACACTTCGAAAACCTCCGTTTCGGCGTAGTCCGCAGACCAGCCCACGCGTGCCGGACTCGCCAACCTGCGGCGTGCGGCCAACTGCGCGAACGCTCAGGCGGTGGCGGTGCGCAGGGCGAACCAGCCCCTGCCCGGATCGGCGAAACCGTGATACATCAGTCGGATTCGCTGATCGACCTCGAAGAGGCGATAGACCGCGAGCATGGCGCGGGCGGTCGCTACTTGCTGGAAGTCGTCGATGCGGCGGTAACCGATCGAGTGTTCGGGCAGCAGTGCCAGACGGGTGAGTTCGGTGGGGTCGCCGACGTCCAGGCCCATCGGGGCGACGTCGGTGATGTGGTGGTCGTGCAAGATGTCGTGCACCTGGTGCGGGTCGGGGCGACCGGGACGGAATTCGTGGATCTCGGTGCGCAGTGCTGGACCGGTGGGCTCGGTCTCGACCAGACCGATCAGCTCGGGATCGACGCCGGGTGCGCCGGTGTCATCGGCGATCGGGGTTTGTTCGACCAGGTGCAGCATGTTGCCGCCCGGAATCAGGGGCTCGGGGGCGAGGAATACGGTGACTGTCGGGCAGACACAGCCCTGGCCGAGCAGACAGACGCGCATGTGGAACGAGTCGGGCATGCGGCCCTCCTCCATCGGGACGGGCCGTCGGTAGGCGGCCCTTGCTGATCGGGACATCTGGTTTCGCCGATCGCGGAATTGCCGTGGCATTTCCTGCGGTCGACCGCGCCGCAATTCTCCAGTCTAGGAGCCGGGCACTGCCCGCGCACCGGCGTTACGTGGATCGGCGAAAAGTCAGGACATCGGGTCGCACGCATGCGGTGAGGGCATAGAAGTCGTGCGGTCAGCCGGGCAGATGACAGAGTGCGAGGGTTTTGCTGCGCAGGGCGCCGAGACTGATCTTGTCGCCGTCGGCTCCGGTGGCGCGTAAGGGTTCGATGTCGGCGAATCCGGCATGGGAGGCGTTGTCGTTCAAGGCGTAGACGGCGCCGTCCGGGGCGGTGAACACGGCCAGGTCACCGGGGCGGCATTCCAGGGTGCCGCGATCGACGGTGAGCGGCCACAGGTAGCCCAGGTTCTCGCTGCTTATCGCCTGGCTGCTGGAAGTGGGCGCCGGGAGGGGCGACGGCGCCGGGTGCGCGGGATGCTTCGGGCCGGATCCACCGCCACATGCCGAGGTCGCCAATGCACCGGCGATGGCGCAGGCGGCCAGTATTCGCGCGAAATATCCTGCGCGAGTACCGAGAGCGGTGCGTTCCGTGGACACGGTCATCCGTGCTTCCCCCTTTTTGTTGCGCCGTCCCCAGACGCTCGGCAGGAAGCTTACTGGTCGAAACCGTCTCGGCGCGAGCGATATCGACGTCGAGTGAGGTGGCGGGCAGACCAAAGGCCCACGCTCTCGGACGGCGACTGTCCCCGTTGGTGCCGGTCGCGGTTCGATCCCAGGCACGTCGTCTGTGCCGACCGGGCACGCGACCGGTGCGCGCACGCTTAGCATCGGAACGTGGAGCGAGGATCGTTGCTGAAGGCGCGGGCGGGCGGGAAACTGCACGGCGGCAATCACGGGATCGCGCCGGAAGAGGTGGTGGCCGCGCAGCGGTCGCGCATGCTGGTGGCGATGATCGAGGCGGCCGCGGACAAGGGCTACGCCGCGGCGACGGTAGCGGACGTGCTGAAGCGGGCCGAGGTGTCCCGGGTGACCTTCTACCAGCACTTCGCCAACAAGGAGGCGTGCTTCCTCGCCGCCTACGACATGGCCGTGGAGATCGTGATGACCAGGATCGCGGGCGCGCTGGCGGCCGAGGGCACGCCGCTGGAGCGGGTCGATCGGGCGCTCGACGCGTATTTCTCCACCCTCGCGCAGGAGCCCCAGGTCGCGCGGGTCTTCCTGGTGGAGGTGTACGCGGCGGGAAGGCCGGTGCTGGAGCGGCGGCTGGCCTCCCAGGCCGCTCTGGTGGACGGTTTCGCCGCCACGCTCGGCGCGACCCGCCCGCATCAGCGGCTGGCGGGTGAAGCGGTGATCGGCGCGGTGGTCGCGCTGGCGACCAACCGTGTGGTCGCGGGCGACTTCGCCGCGCTGCCCGGCCTGCGCGAGCCGCTGATGTCGTCGCTGATCAAGAATCTGGTGTGAGGCCGGACAGCCTTCCGGCGACCGCGGGCAGCCGATCCAGCATCGCCACGGTGAAATCGGCCAGCAGTGCGATCAGGCCGTCCCGATCCACGTCGAGCCCGCCGTCCAGCCAGACGAGGACCAGTTCGGCCGCGCCGCCGGTGATCAGCTGGGAGGTCGCGGCGATCGCGGTGTCCTGCCCCTCCGGCAACTCGAACACCAGGCGGGTCTGCTCGATGATGACGTCGGCGACTCGGCGCATGCCCGCGAACCGGCTGCGCATGAGCGCCTCGTCGCCGTAGGTCTGGGCGAACGCCACTTTCGCGCGTCGCGGGTCGTCGGTGAGTTCGATGATGAGGGCCGCGACCCCGGCGCGGATCCGGTCGGCGGGCGTGCCCTTGGTCTCGGCGATCGCGGCCTTCGCCCGGTCCAGCGCCGCCTGCTGGATCTCCACCAGCACACCGGAGGCGAGCGCGTCGCGGTCGGGGAACGCTTCGTAGAAGAAGCGCGGACCGACCTTCGCCTGTTCGCACACTCCGCGCACGGTCAACGCCGACAGTCCCTGGGTGCCCATGATGTCGAGAGCCGCGTCGAGCAACCGCCTGCGCCGGTCCTCGCGGCGCTCGGCCGTCGATGCCCCGCGATAGGTGCCGCTGACGGTTCGGGTCACCACGTCAGCTTGGCACAGGCAAAATTGGGAAACAAACGTTTACGGAAACGGTCGTTTCCTCTATCGTCGGACTATCGCAGTGTCGCGAAGGGAAAGACGGTCATGAGTCTGCTTGTGCCCCAGTCGTTCGACGAAGTCTCCGGCACGATCCGCCAGGCGCGGACCACGTGGGCGTGGCACGCGCAGCGCGCCGCCGCGCGGGCGGTCGCGCGTTACCCCGCTCCGGTGCGTCCGCTCGCCGATCCGCCACCGGGCAGCGCCTTGAAACCGGTGCCCGGCGACTTCGGGCTCCCCGGGATCGGGTACACCGTGCACGCGCTGGCCGATCCGATCGGATTCGCGCGAGCGCGATTCGACCGACTCGGCCCGGTGCAGTGGATGGGCATGCTCGGTCGCCGGATGGTCACCTTCGGCAGTCCGGAGGGATACGAGGCGGTGATGCTCGACCGGAACAAGGTGCTGTCGGCGCAGCGCGGCTGGGAGTGGCTGATCGGCCCGTTCTTCCGCGGCGGCTTGTTGCTGCGCGATTTCGACGATCACCTCTTCCACCGGCGCGTCATGCAGCAGGCTTTCACCCGGCCACGGCTGATCGGCTACCTCGACATGACCACGCCTCGAATCACCAGCGCCGTCGCGCGGTGGGAGCCCGCCGAGGACTTCCGCGTCTACCGCGCGATCAAGAAACTGCTGCTCCAGCAGGCCACCGAGGTGTTCGCGGGCGCGGAACCCAGCGCGGACGCCGCGCGCCTGGAGCGCGCTTTCGAGGACGCGGTGCGCGGCGGAGCGGCCCTGATCCGGGCGAACGTGCCGGGCGGGGTGTGGGCGCGCGGCGTGCGCGGGCGGCGGGTGCTCGAGGAACACTTCCGCCGCGAATTGCCCGCCAAACGCGCGTGCGACGGCAACGACCTGTTCAGCGTGCTGTGTCGGGCGAGCACCGCCGACGGCGAAAGCTTCACCGACGCCGAGGTGGTCGAGCACATGATCTTCGTGATGATGGCCGCCCACGACACCAGCACGATCGCCGCCTCCATGCTCGTCTACGAACTCGGCAGGCATCCCGAATGGCAGGAGCGGCTGCGCGCCGAATCCGTCGCGCTGGGCAAGCCCGCGCTGGACTACGACGATCTCGACCGCCTGCCTTCGCTCGACCTCGCGTTCAAGGAAGCGCTGCGGGTCTATTCGCCGGTGGCCCAGCAGGTCCGCGAAACCATCGCCGACACCGACATTCTCGGTTACTACCTGCCGAAGGGGACGTTCATCCTCTGCGGCACCTACGGGCTCATGCGCAACGCGGAATACTGGCACGATCCCGACACCTTCGATCCGGAGCGTTTCGCCGAGCACCGTCGGGAGGATCGATCGCACCGCTTCGCGTGGGCGCCTTTCGGCGGCGGGGCGCACAAGTGCATCGGCCTCTACTTCGGCGGCATGACGGTGAAAGCCGTGGTGCACCAGATGCTGCTGCGGTATCGCTGGAGTGTGCCGGACGGCTATCAGCTGCCGCTGGTCGCGGGAACGGGACCGGTGCCCGCCGATGGCCTGCCCATCCGGCTGGAACGGATCGGCCGATGAGGATCATCGCCGATCGCCACCTGTGTGCCGGGCACGGCATGTGCGAAGCGCTGGCGCCGGACCTGTTCCGGGTCGGCGCGGACGGCGTCGTCGTCCCGGCCGACACCGCCGCGGGCGAGCGTGAGCTGCTCGAGCTCGTCGTGGACAGCTGCCCGGTCGGAGCTCTGCGCCTGGGCTGAAGTCGCGAGGCTCGTTTCGCGTCCACGGCGCTGGGTACCGCGAACTGCGATGCTCGAGCCCATCGACGCGAGAGGACCACAGCTCATGGCCACCTGCGACACCTGCGGAAACGAGTACGACAAGACGTTTACCATCACCCGGGACGGCCAGTCCGCCACCTTCGACAGCTTCGAGTGCGCGATCACCGCCATGGCCCCGACGTGCACGCACTGTTCCTGCCGGATCGTCGGTCACGGCGTCGAGGCGCGTGGGGACTACTTCTGCTGCGCGCACTGCGCCCACGAAGCGGGTCATCCGGCCCTGGTCGACCACGTCTGAGCCCGCCGCCGAGCGGCGACGCGTGCCCGGTCATCCGCGCGGCGCGTGGCTTCGCCGCACCTCGAGCCCCGCGGTCAGCGCCGCTTCGGCGAGCACCGCTTCGAGCATGGCCGGGGTGAGGCGTCCGGTGAAGGTGTTCTGCTGACTGACGTGGTAGCAGCCGAACAAGTGCAGCGGGCCGCCGCCCGGCTCGGACGCGGCCAGTTCGACGTGCGCGCCGTGGCCGAATTTCGGTCGTGGGCGCGGCACCGCCCAGCCTGCGCCCGCCAGCACCGGAAGCAAGGCCTGCCAGCCGAATCCGCCGAGCACGACCACCGCGCGGACGGTGGGTGTCAGCAGGCGCAACTCGGTGTCCAGCCAGTGACCGCAGCGATCCCGTTCGGCCGGCGTCGGCTTGTTGTCCGGCGGCGCGCAGTGCACCGGGGCGGTGATCCGCACGCCGTGCAGGCGCAGGCCGTCGTCGGCGCTGATCGCGGTCGGCTGGTTGGCCAAGCCGACCGCGTGCAGCGCCGCGAAGAGCACGTCGCCGCTGCGGTCACCGGTGAACATGCGGCCGGTGCGGTTGCCGCCGTGCGCGGCGGGCGCGAGGCCGACCAGCAGCAGGCGCGCGTCCGCCGGACCGAAACCGGGTACCGGGCGGCCCCAGTAGGTCTGGTCGCGGAAGGCGGCGCGTTTCTCTCGCGCGACCAGTTCGCGCCAGGCGACCAGCCGGGGGCAGGCGAAGCAGTCGGCGACCGCCGCGTCGAGTTCGGCGATGGTCCGGCACACGTCAGCGGCCGTCCGGGACGGTGGCGTCGGCGCGACCGGCCGGGCGCCGGGATCGGCCGAAGATCGGCGTCTCGTGCATCAGAACTCCGTTCGGTGGTGCCACGGGAGGGACGAACCGGACGATCGCGCCCACCGCGCCGCGAGGCGACCGGCCGGTGCCGCTGCCCGTCGATCGGTCCCGTCCGGACCGTACCGCTTCGGACATCCGTCCAGTTCAGCGGGGTGATCGAGCGGTCGCCGGACGCGATGTGTGATCGGTACCACCCGGTCCGGGTTGGTAGCATGGCGGTTCCGACCGACCGGATGCGGTGGTTCACCTCCGGCTTCTTTCGAAAGAGTCTTTCCATGCAGTTTGAGATCGTCGAGCGGGACGAGACGTGGGTTGCCGGGCTGCCGGTACGCAGCCCCAAACGCGCGCTCGGGGAACTGCGTGACCGCGATCTGGAGGCCGCCTGGGCTGCGGTGTTGCACCAGGAACTCGGCGGCCCGCTGGCCAGCGCCTACACCGACTACACCGGTGAGCTCGGCACGTACAACACCCAGATCGTCGGGTATCAGTGCGCGTCCTTCGGCGACGTCACCCGCGGTCACCTGGTCGCCCGGCTGCCGCGCGGCGCCTACGCCCGGTTCTCCTCGGTCGGCAACTTCCCGCAGGTGATGACCGACCTGTGGACGCAGATCGCCTACGCCGAGGAGCACAACCAGATCAAACGGACCTACACCGGCGATTTCGAGTGCTATCCGCACGCCTACAAGATCGATCTGTACCTGGCGGTCGACGCCCGATGAGCTATGCGATCGTGGTGCGGGCCGAGGCGATCTACGGCGGGCTGGTCGTCCCGCGGGTTCGCCCGAGCTTCAAGGTCAGCAACAGCGACCTCATCGAGTTCCTCAAGGACCGGCTGCGCGACCGGGACGGTGCGGACCGCCCGATGTACACGGTGTACGTGCCGGACCCGGCCGGGAACTACAACGCGGTGGTCTGTTTCGAGTACCCCGCGCCGGACGCCGTGCCGGTGGGCGACGTGTTGGTGCGGGTGCCGAAAGGCGTCTATGCCCGATTCGCCCCGAATGGCGACTATCACGATCCGGTAGAGGACGTCTGGGCGCAGGTCGACGACGCGACGGCGTCCGCGGAGATCACCAGGGCCTACCGTGAAGAGATCGAGATCTGGCACGGCCCGGAATCGGTCGAGTTGTTCATTTCCATCCTCGTTTAGCTTGCTGAAAAGTAACTATCCCCGAACCGACTGGTCTCCATGTTATTTCCGATATTGATTGCGTTCGGTTTGACCTGCGAAGATATCGCGTGTACCGGAGAGTTTTCGGAAGATTAGCCGGACGGCTGGTCAATTCCTGTCCGATGACGGATACTGCCCTGGGCAACTTCGTCTCGGCTCGGGGCCGTGGGGGGCTGCATCGGGCTGGACTATCGCGCATGGCAGCGCGGCGATGGAGTAGGAACACCATGACTGTGGATCTGGTTGCAGTCGTGCCGAGGAACTCCCGTGGGCGGGGAGTGCGACGGTATTACGACGCGCAATCCGAGTGTGCGTTCTTTGTCTCCGAACCGGACGTTCAACCGGAACTCTGGCGCCGGTATCTGCACGGGGCGCGCGAGGTCTACCGGCGTTTCGGCGTCGAACAAGCACTCGAATACGAATCGGTCGCCGACGGGGCGTCGTCGTCGCTGTTCTTCGTGGCGCTCGACGCGGGCGGCGAGATGGTCGCCGGCGTACGGATGCAGGGCCCGTACACCGACGCGCGGCAGGCGCACGCGCTGGTCGAGTGGGCTGGTCAGCCGGGTGCGGATGACCTGCGGCGGATGATTGCCGACCGGATACCGCAGGGCGTGGTCGAGGCCAAGGGCGCGTGGGTCGCACGTGATGCCGCGAACCGGGGCGAACTCAGCGCCGCGATCTCGCGCACCGTGCTGCACGGCGCGCGGCTGCTGGGCGCCCGCTACGGCTTCGCGACGGTGGCCTCCTTCACCGTGGCCCGGCACGAGGCCTGCGGCGCGGTCGCGGCCGAGAATATCCGCGCGGTGCCGTATCCGGACGAGCGCTACCGAACCGTTCCATTGTGGTGGGACACCCGGAGTCACGCCGCGATAGCCGAGGAATCGCAGCGATTGCTCACGCAACGCGAACAGAACGAGCTCGGCCTGCCCGCGGAGCGTTCGAGCGACCTGCGATGCGGAATCGGGCGGCCGACGGAGAGCCGGCGCGGACATGGGCGATGACCGCGGCCGAGCGGCGGAGCACCGGCCACTGATCCTCGACCCCGCCGAGCCCGAGGACGCGCGGAAACTCACCGCGCTGCGCGCCGACCCGCACATCGAATTCCGCGATCTGCGCGCCTCGTTGCGCGCCGAATACGACAGAATGGTGGTCGCGCCGGATATCGCGGAGGGGCCGGAAGCGGACCGCTGGATCTACTATCCGTGGCGCGCCGCGGTGGTCGGATTGCCGGGGCCGCGCACTTTCCGGATGATCCGGCTGGATCGCAATCGGAACAAACTGACCAGAGCCGAACAGGAACGTCTGGCCGGACACACGATCGGGATCATCGGACAAAGCGCTGGGCACGCGATCGCGCATCTACTCGCCCTCGAAGGCGTTTGCGGGGGATTGCGCTTGGCGGACCTGGACGATATCGAGTTGTCGAATCTCAACCGGGTGCCGGGAACGCTGTTCGACATCGGCGTCAACAAAGCGGTGGTAACCGCACGCCGGATCGCCGAGTTGGACCCTTATCTCCCGGTGCGGATCTTCGAGGCCGGGGTCGACGAGAATTCGGTGGACGAGTTCTTGGAGGGGCTCGCGATCGTGGTCGAGGAATGTGATTCGCTCGATATGAAACTCGTGGTTCGCGAGGCGGCGGCACGGCACCGCGTTCCCGTGGTGATGGAAACCAGCGATCGCGGTTTGCTGGATGTCGAGCGTTTCGATCTCGAACCGGGACGTCCCGCGTTTCACGGCTTGCTCGGCGAGGTCGGCGCCCAGGATCTGCGCGGGCTGACTTCCCGGGAGAAGGCGCCGTTCGTGGTGAAGTTGCTCGGCGCGGCCGGACTCTCGCCGCGGCTGGGGGCGAGTCTGGTCGAAGTCGGCGAGACGGTGAACAGCTGGCCGCAGCTGGCCGGTGACGTCGCCCTCGGGGCCGCGAGCGTGGCCGCCGCGGTGCGCCGCATCGGACTGGGACAGAAGCTGGATTCCGGCCGTGTCCGGATCGATGTGGAGGGGCATCTCGACGAACTGGCCGACCCGCCGCCGAACGACGAGCCGGTGTGGGCGGAGGCGCCGCCCGAGCCCGTCGGCGGGCCCGTCGAACGCGTGCTCGCCTGCGCGCAACGGGCTCCTTCCGGCGGAAACATGCAGCCGTGGTCGTTGCGCGCCGGGACCGACGACATCTCCATCGAACTGGCGCCGGAGTACAGCACGGCGATGGACATCGGCTATCGCGGCAGCGCGGTGGCGCTCGGCGCGGCCGTGTACAACGCGCGGGTCGCCGCGGCCGCGCACGGCATCCTCGGCCCGCACGAGTTCGTCGAGGGCGCCCCTGGGTGCGGCCGTCTCCTCGCCCGCCTGCGGCTGGGCGACGACCGCAGTGCCGAACTGGCGGCCGACTATCCCGCCGTGCTGCGCCGCCAGACCAACCGCAAGTTCGGCACCGGGGCCGGGCTGGCCGACGGCGCGCTGGAGGAGCTGACGGGGGTCGCCGAAGCGGCCGGTGCGCATCTGCGTGCGGTCGTGGAACGGAAGGACATCGAGGAAGCTGCGCGTTTGCTGGGGGATTCCGATCGGATCCGCTATCTCACGCCTCGGTTATACGAGGAAATGCTCGCCGAAGTCCGCTGGGCCGACGACGACCCGGAGACCGGAATCGACGCGCGCAGCCTGGAACTGACCGGCGACGAGCGGGCGGCATTCGAGATCACCGCCCGCGCCGATGTCATGGCGCAGGTGCGGTCCTGGTCGGGTGGGTCGGCGCTGGGGAAATACACCGGTGACCGGGTGCGCTCCAGTTCCGCCATTCTGGCGGTGACATTCGACGCGACCGACCCGCGATTGACCGACTACGCGGCGGCAGGCGCGGCGGTCGCGCGGGTTTGGGTGCGGGCCGAACGCCTCGGATTGTGCGTGCAGCCGATTTCCCCCGTATACCTCTACGCCCGACGCCATGCGGAACTTGCAGCGATTTCCCCCGACTTCGCGGATACACTAGCGTCACTTCAGGGCCGTTTCCTGGACCTGCTGGAAGTGCCTGAGCATGAGACCATGGCGTTGGTGCTTCGCCTGAGCTACGCCTCCGCCGCCACCGTACGCAGCAGGCGGCGTCCGGTGCTCGGTGTGGACACCAGTAGTTAGCGCGATCGGAGACAATGTGCCACGGCGGACACTCGACTCGTTGGTGACCCAGGTCGCCTCTGAGCTCATGGGTGTGGACGCCACGACCATGGTCGCCGCCACCGAGCGGGTGCTCGCACAACTGGTCGAATACTTCGACGTGGATTTCAGCTACGTGCGCCACACCGACCGCGAACGGCGGGCAACCGTGCTCATCGCCGAGTGGCCGCACCGGCAGAACGTGCCGGATCCCGATCCGCTCGGAGTCATCTACTTCGACGGCGCCGACCCGGTGTTCCGCGCCCTGGAGAACGCGACCGAGCCGATGGTCGCGCGCCCGACCCCGGAATTCGCCGATTACCAGGAGACCGTTCGTCGCGGCTCCGGCATCGCCGGGGTGACCTCGGCGGCGGTGCCGCTGCTGTCGCGCGGCGAGCCGACCGGCGTGCTCGGGTTCGTGAAGTCGGGCGATCGCGAGTGGAGCAATCGCGAACTCAACGTGCTGAAAGCCATCGCGGCGCTGTTCGCGCAACTGCAAGCGCGGGTGGTCGCGGAGGAACGTCTCCGGTACATCGCGCTGCACGACGACCTCACCGGGCTGGCGAACCGTCGCGCGCTGCTCGAGCACATGGAGGAGCGATTACGCGCGGGCAGCCCCGGCCCGGTGGCCGCGTTCTTCCTGGACCTGGATCGTTTGAAAGCGCTCAACGATTTCCTCGGCCACACCGCCGGGGACAACTTCATCCGCACCTTGTCGACGCGATTGCGGGAGAACCTGGATCCGAACGACATGATCGCGCGGCTAGGGGGCGACGAATTCGTCATCGTCCCCGCCAAGCCGATGGACGCGGTGGCCGCCGAGTACGAGGCGAACCGCATCCAGCAGCTGATCGCCCGGCGCGTCACCGTGGGCGGCGAGTCCGTCAGCCGGGGCGCCAGCGTCGGCGTCGCACTCGGCTTCCCCGGGGAGACCACGGTCGCCGACGTGCTGCGCCGCGCCGATCACGCCCTGTTGTCGGCGAAATCGGGCGGCGGCAACGGCGTCGCGGTGTTCACCGACACCATGCGCGCGCAGTTCGAACTCCAGGACGACGTGGAACTCAACCTGCGCGGCGCGGTGTCGGACGGCTCGCTGCTGCTGCACTACCAGCCCGAGGTGGATCTGCGCACCGGCCGCATCGTCGCGTTGGAGGCGCTGGTCCGCTGGCTGCACCCGACCAGGGGGTTGCTGCCGCCCGCCGCGTTCGTCACCGTCGCCGAGGCTACGAACCTGGCCGGTGAACTGGGGCGCTGGGTGATCAGGTCGGCCTGTGCGCAATTCGCCGAATGGCGCAGGCGCGGCCTCGCGGGCAATGTCGTGATGCGGATCAACGTGTCGCCGGTGCAGTTGGTGAGCCTCGATTTCGTCGAGCGCATCGAGGACATCCTGCGCCTGTTCGGCATCGACGGCAGTTCGGTGTGCCTGGAGATCACCGAGCACGTGGTGGTCCAGGACCTGGCCAGGACCCAGGTCACGCTGCGCGGGCTCAAGCGGATGGGCGTGCAGATCGCCATCGACGATTTCGGCACCGGCTACAGCTCCCTGTCGCATCTGAAGGCGCTGCCGGTGGACGCGGTGAAGATCGATCGGGGTTTCGTGCAGCGGCTCGGCGCCAGCACCGACGATCTGGCCATCGTGAAATCCATCATCGGCCTGGCCGGCTCGTTCGGGCTCGGCGTCGTCGGCGAGGGCGTCGAGACGGCGGTCGCCGCGCGCACCCTGGTCGGCCTCGGCTGCTACCGCGCGCAGGGCTTCCTGATCGCCAAGCCGATGCCGGCCGAGCAGGTCGAGTCGCATCTCACCGCGGGCCGGATTCCGCTGGATCTCGATCTGCCGCGAGCCGGTCGCGGGCTGCCCGCGCACTGAGATCGCCGCCGAAGCCGCCGCTTATCCGGTTCTTTCACGACCGTTCACGCACCGTTGGGCGCCGGTAACCCGATCCGCTGCACGATCGGCGACGTGCGCATAGTTCAGCTTGCGAACTTCTACGGTCCGCGGTCGGGTGGGCTGCGCACGGCGCTGCACCACCTGGGCGAAGGGTACGTCGCCGCCGGACACGACGTGGTGCTGATCGTGCCTGGCCCGCACCGGTCGGAGGAGATCCTGCCCACCGGAGTCGTGCGGATCACGCTGCCCGCGTTGGCCATTCCGTGGACCGGCGGTTACCGCGCCGCGGACCCGCGCCGGGTGGCCGACGTCCTGGACGGATTGCGTCCCGACGTGCTCGAGGTCTCCGACCGGTTGACGTTGCGCGGCTTCGGTCGCTGGGCGCGGCGGCGCGACGTGACCGGCGTGATGATCTCCCACGAGCGGCTCGACCGCCTGCTCGGTCAGGTGCTGCCCGGCCCGCTGGCGCGGCGCTGCGCCGACGTGGCCAACCGGCACACCGCCACCGACTACGACATCGTCGTGTGCACCACCCGCTTCGCGCGGGAGGAGTTCTCGCGCATCGGCGCGGAGAACGTCGAGCTGGTCCCGCTCGGCGTCGATCTCGAGCTGTTCAATCCGCACCGGCGCGATCGCGGGCTGCGGGCGGATCTGGGCGTGCCGGGTCATCCGCTGCTGGTGCACTGCGGCCGATTGTCGGTCGAGAAGCGGGTGGATCGCAGCATCGAGGCGGTCGCGGCGTTACGGGAAGCGGGCATCGAGGCGCGGTTGGTCGTCGCCGGTGACGGTCCCCGCCGCGACGCGTTGCGGCGGCGGGCCCGCGCGCTCGCGCCGCTACCGGGCGGCGTGCCCGCCGTGCACTTCACCGGCTTCATCACCGAGCGCGCGATGGTCGCCAGACTGCTCGCCACCGCGGACGTCTCGCTGGCGCCGGGCCCGCACGAGACCTTCGGTCTCGCGGCGCTGGAAGCGCTCGCCGCGGGCACGCCGGTGGTGGCGAGCCGCTCCTCCGCGCTGGCCGACATCGTCACGGCCGACTGCGGCGCGGTAGCCGCCGACCATCCCTCCGCGTTCGCGCGGGCGGTCAGCGACGTGCTGGCCATGCCGCAGGCCCGTCGGCGCAGCGCCGCGCGCAGCCGCGCCGAGCAGTTCACCTGGCCGCGCGCCGTCGCGGGCATGCTCGCGGTGCTGGGCCGTTAGCGGCGTCCCGGTCGGCGGCTGTCGCCTGGACTACCCTGCGGAGAACCGATTCGGCGATTCGAGATGGGATGCGCAGTGCTGGGTAGAGGTCGCGGGCGAGCGGGTCGAACGACGGTGCGCGATGCGAAGGTTCTGGTCACGGGCGCGGCGAGCGGCATCGGGCGGGCCACCGCGCTGGCCGCCGCCGCGCAGGGCGCGCGACTGGTGCTCACCGACATCAACGCCGATGGTCTGGACGCCACGGTGGCGGACATCCGCGCGGCGGGCGGGGACGTCACCGTGGCTCGACCGCTCGACATCACCGACTACGACGCCGTGCGCGCCTTCGCCGACCGCGTGCACGCAGAACTCGGCAGCCTCGACGTCGTGATGAACATCGCGGGCACGTCGGTCTGGGGGACGGTGGAGAACCTGGAGCACAAGCACTGGCGGCGCATGGTCGAGGTCAACCTGATGGGGCCGATCCACGTCATCGAGACCTTCGTGCCGCCCATGGTGCGCGCGGGCAAGGGCGGTGCGCTGGTCAACGTGTCGTCGGCGGCGGGCCTGCTCGCGTTGCCATGGCACGCGGCCTACAGCGCGGGCAAATTCGGCATTCGTGGCGTCTCCGAGGTGTTGCGGGTGGATCTGGCGCAGCACGGCATCACCGTGCACCTGGTCGCGCCCGGCGCGGTGAACACTCCGCTGGTGCACAGCGTCGAGCTGGTCGGGGTGAACAAAGAGGACCCGAAGATCAAGCGGCTCACCGCGGCGTTCACCGAGCACGCGGTGCCGCCGGAACGGGTGGCGACGGCGATACTGCGCGGGATCGAACGCAACCGGTTCCTGATCTACAGCTCTTTCGACATCCGTTTCGGTTACTGGTGGAAGCGCAAGTTCGCCTTCCCCTACGAGTTCCTGATGCGGCGCACCAGCGCGCGGTTCAGCAGGCTGCTGGCTTCGACGGGCAGTTGAGCTGCACGTCCAGCACACGCGCGCCGGGGCCTTCGGCGCCGAGCCGGTCGTGCTCGTTGACCAAGCGGCAGGTGCCGAGGGAAAGGCAGCCGCAGCCGATGCAGCCGGTGAGGCTGTCGCGCAACCGGATCAGCTGGGTGATCCGGTCGTCGAGGTCGGCGCGCCACGTGGTGGACAAGGTCTCCCAGTCGCGCCGGGTGGGCGTGCGACCTTCCGGTAGTTGATCGAGGGCCGCGCGGATCTCGCTCAGCGGTATGCCGACGCGCTGGGAGATGCGGATGAACGCCACCCGGCGCAAGGTCTCGCGGGCATATCTGCGCTGGTTCCCGCTGGTGCGTCTGCTCGTGATGAGCCCTTCGCGTTCGTAGAAGTGCAACGCGGAGACCGCGACTCCACTACGCTCGGAGAGCTGCCCGGGGGTCAGCTCTTTCGCCCGCCAATCGGCTGCTGTCGACATGCACGCTCCTCCCAATCACCTCAACAATACTTGAGGTTAGGGTGTGCCGGACCGGATTCGCCGATCGCACGGCGATCCGCATGCCGAAGCCGGAATTTCCGTGCTCTCCCGGCCGCGGCGCACTACGGTTCGATCATGGGAGCAGATGCTGGGTCCGCGCGGGAGGGCGCGCGTTTGGCCGTGACGTCCGAAGTCGGCACGCTGCGGACGGTGCTGCTGCACCGGCCTGGCAACGAGCTGCGCAGACTGACCCCGCGCAACAACGATCAGTTGCTGTTCGACGGCATCCCGTGGGTGGAGCGCGCGCAGCAGGAGCACGACACGTTCGCCGACGTCCTGCGCGGCCGCGGCACCGAGGTGCTGTTGCTGTCGGACCTGCTCGCCGAGACCATCGAGGTCAGCGGCGCGGCGCGGATCCAGGGCATCTCGGCCGCCGTCGACGCGCGCAGGCTGGGACACACGCTGGCCGACGAACTGGCCGCCTTCCTGCGCGGCGTGCCCGCGCGGGAACTGGCCGAGATCCTGATGGCGGGGATGACCTTCGACGAATTGCCGTTCGGGCCCGACGCCACCTCGCTGGTGCGCCGCATGCACCACGGCGGCGACTTCGTCATCGATCCGCTGCCCAATCTGCTGTTCACCCGGGATTCCTCGTTCTGGGTCGGTCCGCGCGTCGCGATCACCTCCCTCGCGCTGCCCGCCCGCGGACGGGAGACCTCGCTGACCGATCTGATCTACGCGTTCCATCCCCGCTTCCTGGGCGTGCGCCGGGCGTACGAATCGCACACCGCTCCGATCGAAGGGGGCGACGTGCTGCTGCTGTCGGACGGTGTGGTCGCGGTGGGCGTCGGCGAGCGCACCTCGCCCGCGGGGGCGGAAGCGCTGGCGCGCAGCCTGTTCGACGACGACCTCGCCCACACCGTGCTGGTGGTGCCGATCGCGCAGACCCGCGCGACCATGCATTTGGACACGGTGTGCACGATGGTCGACGCCGACGCCGTCGTGATGTATCCGGCGGTGCGTGAATCGTTGTGCGCCTTCACCATTCGCAAGGCGGACGACTACGGTGGACGGCTCGGCAGCGGCCGGGTGGACATCAGTGGCCCCGATCCGTTCCTGCCCGCGGCCGCCGAGGCGATGGGTATCGGCAAGCTGCGGGTGATCGATACGGGGCTGGACGGCGTCACCGCCGAACGGGAGCAGTGGGACGACGGCAACAACACCCTCGCGCTCGCTCCCGGCGTGGTCGTCGCCTACGAGCGCAACGAGATGACCAACGCGAGGCTGGAGGACGAAGGCATCGAGGTGCTGCGCATCCCCGGCTCGGAACTGGGTTCCGGCCGCGGCGGCCCGCGCTGCCTGTCCTGCCCGCTGTCGCGCGACGAGCTGTGAGCGCGGGCATGTTCAGCATCACGATCTCGCACGACTCCGCTGTGCCGCCCTACGAGCAGCTACGCCTTGGCATCATCGCCCAGGTGCGCTCCGGTGAGCTGACCGCGGGAACCAAGATCCCCACCGTCCGCGCCCTCGCGGCCCAACTCGGCCTCGCCCCCAACACGGTGGCACGCGCCTACCGCGAGCTGGAGGCGGACGGGGTGGTCGAAACCAGGGGCAGGCAAGGCTCGTTCATCGCCTCGTCAGGCGACCCGACCCGCGACGTGGCAGGCCGCGCGGCCACCGCCTACGTCGCGACGGTACGCAGATTGGGCCTGGACGACGCCACCGCCCTGCGTTATGTGCAGGCGGCCTTGGAAGGTTGACGATCCGCCCTTCCTCATCACCGCCAGCTGGGCAGCCAGAGATGGTCGTGCCAGTTGGCCGGGGTGATCGGTAGCGCGGTAAGAATCGGCCAGAGCCAGATGAAGTTGGCGATCACCAGGCCCAGGTAAAGGCAGACCGCGAGGAGTCCGAGGCTGCGGCGTTCGTTCGGGGGAGTGGGCAGGTAGGTCCCGGCGGGGCTGCGGGGGATGATGCTCGCCCGCGCGGGGCCGAGCACGTCGCCGAGCACCAGCGCCACGCCCATCGCCAGGAACGGAGCCATCGGGACGGCGTAGAAGTAGTACATCTGCCGGTCGAGGGTGGCGAACCAGGGCAGCAGCGCGGCGCCGTAGCCGACCAGCACCGCGCCGTGGCGCCAGTCGCGCCGGACCACGGCGCGCCACAGCATCCAGGCCAGCACCGGGAAGGCCACCCACCAGATGGCGGGCGTCCCGATCAGCATCACGGCCTTCACGCATTGCGTCTGCCCGCACCCGGTGACGCCGCTGTCGGCGTAGTAGTACAGCATCGGGCGCAGGCCCATCGGCCAGGTCCACGGCTTGGATTCCCACGGATGATGGTTGCCCGCCGAATTGGTCAGTTCGGTGTGGAACTCCAGCGATCTGGCATTGAAATACCAGAGCGAACGCAGTGCGCCCGGCACCACATGCGACCAGAATCCTCCGGTGCCGATCGGGTCCGTGGGCGCGGACGGATTGCCCGGCATGTACCGGTACACGCCGGTCTCGCTCGCGAACCAGGCCCAGTAACTGGCCAGATAGACGCCGAGCGGCACGAGCACCAGCGCGTACAGCGCGGGCCCGACGTCGCGCAGCGCGACCCCGAGCCAGGGACGGCGCACCCCGTAGAGCCGCCGCGCCGAGAGGTCGAAGTAGACGCTCATCAAGCCGAACGCGGCGATGAAATAGATCCCGGACCATTTGGTCCCGCAGGCCAGCCCGAGCAGCACGCCTGCGCCGAAGCGCCACCAGCGCACCCCGAGGCGTGGTCCCCAGTCGGTCACGCCGATCCGGCCCTGCGCGTCGGCGCGCGCGAACCGGGCGCGCTCCTCGTCGCGGTCGACGATCAGGCAGCCGAAGGCGGCGGTGATGAACAGCGCCATGAAGATGTCCAGCATGCCGATGCGCGAGGAGACGAAGGTCAGCCCGTCGGCGATCAGCAGGATGCCCGCGATCGCGCCGATCAGCGTGGAGCGCGTCATCCGCCGTGTGATCCGGATGACCAGCAGCACCAGCAGTGTTCCGGCGAGCGCGGCGGTGAAGCGCCAGCCCCAGCCGTTGTAGCCGAACATCGCCTCGCCGATCGCGATGAACTGCTTGCCGACCGGCGGATGCACCACCAGCCCGTAACCGGGGTTGTCCTCGACCCAGCCGCCGGTGAGCATCTGCCAGGCCTGCGGGGCGTAGTGCTTCTCGTCGAACACGGGGGTGCCCGCGTCGGTCGGGTAGTTGAGCATGGTGAAGCGCGTCACCGCCGCGATGGCGGTGAGGAACGCCGTCACCAGCCAGCCGCGCGCGCGGTCGGTCGGGCCGAAGTCGCGTGGCGGCCGCAGCGGTCCCGGGCTCGACCAGGAGGGCACGGACGGAAACCGTGCGTTCGCGCGCTGGTCGGTCACCTGGGTCACGCCCCGATCGTATGCTCCTCCGCCTCTCCGGGCCTTCAGGCCGTACTAGTTGGGTGGTTCCAGATTCGCGTTCAGGTCCTGCGTGAGTGCCGCTGTCGTTTTGGGCGTACCCGGTGAGTTACCCATGTGCTCACGAGATCGGCTGTTACGTGTAGAGAACGAGCCCGGCTGACTCGCGGTCGGCCGCGGGCGTGAGTGAGATTTGTCTCGAAGGCATGCGGGATTGCTTCTTCCGATGCGGCCGAACCTCGTTGCCGCCGGTATCTGCTGGGGCCGTGGCGTCGATGGATAGGCTGCGGGTGGGCGGTTGTCGCCGGATACATGATGCGGACGGGAGTGCGGTGGTCAACGAGACGGCGGGTGGGCTGGTGCTCGCGGCAACGCCGATGGGTGATGTCGGTGACGCCTCGCAGCGGCTGCGCGGCGCGCTGTCCACGGCCGATGTCGTCGCCGCCGAGGACACCCGCCGCACCAGGTCGCTGGCGAAGGCGCTCGGCGTGGAGATCTCCGGCCGCGTGGTCAGTTTCTACGATCACGTCGAGACCGCACGGATTCCGATGCTGCTCGACGAGATCGCCGACGGTCGCACGGTGCTGCTGGTGACCGACGCGGGTATGCCGTCGGTGAGCGATCCCGGCTACCGCATGGTGGCGGCGTGCGTCGAGCGGGACCTGCCGGTGACCTGTCTGCCCGGTCCATCGGCGGTGACCACGGCGCTGGCGCTGTCGGCCCTGCCGGTGGAGCGTTTCTGCTTCGACGGATTCCCGCCACGCAAATCCGGCCAGCGCCGGGAATGGCTGCGCGCTTTGATCGCCGAACCGCGCGCCTGCGTCTTCTTCGAGGCGCCGCATCGGCTCGCCGACTGCCTGGCCGACGCGGTCGAGATCCTCGGCGGCGACCGTCGCGCCGCCGTGTGCCGTGAGCTGACCAAGACCTACGAGGAGGTCGTCCGGGGGACGTTGGCCGAGCTGGCCGAGTGGGCCGTCGAGGGCGCACGCGGCGAGATCACCGTAGTGCTCGCGGGCGCCGAGCCCGCTTCCGCCGACCCCGCCGACCTGGTGGACGCCGTCGAAGCCCGCGCCGCGACGGGCCTGCGCCTGAAGGACGCCTGCGCCGAGGTCGCCGCAGTGCACGCCGTCTCCCGGCGCGAGCTCTACGACGCGGTGCTCGCCGCGCGCCGCACCTCCTAGCGGCCTGCTGTGCGGCTTCGCCGCGCGGGTGGTCGACCGACGCCGTGGCGGCGGGCATGATCAACGGTATGACTTCTCTGGAGAGCAAGGCCACGACGTTTCTCGGGTTGCACGTCCCGGGTGATCCCGGCGTCTTCCCGACGGTGTGGGATGCGTGGTCCGCGAAAGTCGCCGTGGCGGCGGGCTTTCCGGCCCTGACGGTCGGCAGTCATCCGCTGGCCGATTCGATCGGCCGCTCGGACGGGGAAGGGATGACCTTCGACGAATCGCTGACCCGGGTGCGGCAGATCACGGCGGCGGTGGACGTTCCGGTGTCGGTCGACATCGAGTCGGGTTACGGGCAGGAGCCGGCGCGGCTGGTCGACGGCCTGCTCGAGGCGGGCGCGATCGGACTGAACATCGAGGACACCGTGCACAGCGAGGGCAGGCGCCTGCGCACGGGCCAGGAGCACGCCGACCTCGTGCACGGATTGCGCAAGGCCGCCGACGCCGCGGGCGTGCACCTGGTGATCAACGCGCGCACCGACCTGTTCCTGCGCCAGGACGGGGACGAGGCCGACCGGGTGGACCGCGCCATCGAGCGGCTGCGGCTGGCCGCCGAGGCGGGCGCGGACGTGCTGTTCCCGGTGGGCAGGCACGCCGACGCCGACATGCGCCGCTTGACCGCTGAACTGCCGCTGCCGATCAGCGCGACCGTCCTCCCCGATCAGGCGGACAAGGCCGCCCTCGCCGACCAGGGCGTCGCACGGATCACCTTCGGCCCGTTCCTGCAGGCCGCGCTGACCAAAGAGATCAACACCCTGCTCGACCGCTGGAAGTGAGAAACGCGTTCGCGGTGAGCCCCGCCGGGCGACCGGCGGGGTGCGCGGCGGCCGAGCGAACACGCCGTCGCGATCAGGAGGGAACGGGTAGTCCGAGCACGCTCATGACGAACTGGACGAACAGCGGCGCCAGATCCGGGACGCGCGCTGGTCCGTCGGAGACGATCACCCGCCGCGTCCGCTCGCCGATCGCGTCCGGGATGAGGGCGATCAGTCCGTCGGACAGTTCGGGAAGCGCCGGGTCCGTCGCCCGCGCCTCGTCGTAGAACACCCGGTACAACTGAGCGAAGCGGTCGACGGCCAAATCGCGGTAGCCGACGGCCTCCTGGTTCACCTTGAACGACTCCACCAGCACCAGCCTGGCGAAATCCGGCTCGGTGGCCACGGTCTGGCAGAAGGTGACGACGATGGATTCGATCTTCGCGTAGGCGTCGGCGTCCGGCGGCAACTGGGCCAGTTCGTCCGCGATCCTGGTCGCCATGATGTCGACGCCCGTGTGCACGGCCTCGGCGAAGCACTCCTCTTTGTTCGCGAAATGGTCGTAGAAGGTCGTCCGCGAAACCCTGGCTCTGGCAACGATGTCGGTGAGGGTGGTGGCCGGGTAGCCCTTGTTGTCCACCGACTCCACCATCGCCTCGACCAGCCTGCCGCGCTGCGACGTGAGCACGGCCTCGCGTGCCGCCCGATGCCGTTCGGCGAAACCGGACCGGTGAACGGATGCCGTCGCGTGCTGCTGGCCCATAGGTGCCCTCTCTGTGCCGGAACCGATTCCGAACGGAACGTCGTCGTACCGATCGCGCACGGTCCGGGGCGTCGCCAGGCCGCGAACCGGTGTTTCATTATCCGACAACGCATTCCACGGCGGGAAGGCAGGTGGATCCACCCGTGGGCATCCCGCAGCGGAACACCGGAAAGCGTTGTGCGCCTAACGGTTACGGCAGGCGGAGCGGGCTCAGTCCTTGGGTTCGACGTACTTCGGGAACACCGGTTCCGGTGCGGGCAATGCCAGCCCCGGCTCGATCGCCGTCGCGATGTCGGCGAATGTGCGGTTCTGCTGCCCCAGCTGGTCGAGAATGCGGCCCGCCGATCCCGGCATCACCGGCTGCACCAGGATGGCGACGATGCGCAGCACCTCCAGCGTCACATACAGCACGGTGGCCTCGCGGGCGAGATCCTCCGGGGTGCCCGACTTCGCCAGCGCCCACGGCGCCTGCGCGGAGAAGTACCGGTTCGTCTCGCCAAGGGTCAGCCAGATCGCCTCCAGCGCCAGATGCATCTGCTGCGCGTCGAACTCGGTCCGGCAGCGTTCCAGCAGGCCGCCCGCCAGATCCAGCAGGGCGCGGTCGTCCTCGGTGAACTCGCCCGGCGTCGGCACCACGCCGCCGCAGTCGCGCCCGACCAGCTTGGTGCTGCGCTGCACCAGGTTGCCGAACTCGTTGGCCAGGTCGCTGTTGATCCGGCTCACGATGGCATCGTGGCTGTAGCTGCCGTCCTGGCCGTAGGAGATCTCGCGCAGCAGGAAGAAGCGCACCGCGTCCAAGCCGTAGTTCTCCACCAGCTCCAGCGGATCGACCACGTTGCCGACCGACTTGGACATCTTCTCGCCCTTGTTGTACAGGAACCCGTGCACGAACACGCGTTTCGGCAGCTCCACTCCGGCCGAGAGCAGGAACGCGGGCCAGTACACGGTGTGGAACCGGGTGATGTCCTTGCCGATGATGTGCAAGTCGGCGGGCCAGAACTTGCCGAAGGCGGCGGAGGACGTGTCCGGGAAGCCGACGCCGGTGAGGTAGTTGGTGAGCGCGTCCACCCACACGTACATGACGTGGTCGGGATGGCCGGGCACCGGCACACCCCAGTCGAAGGTGGTGCGCGAGATGGACAGGTCCTTCAGACCCGCCTTGACGTAGCTGACGATCTCGTTGCGCCGGGTGGCCGGCGCGATGAATTCCGGATGCTCGTCGTAGAGCGCCAGCAGCTTGTCCTGGTAGGCCGACAGCCGGAAGAAGTAGTTCGACTCCTCGGTCCAGGTGACCGGCGTCTTGGATTCGGTGGAGACGCGGGTGCCGTCCTCGAGCACCGTGGTCTCCTCGTCGGTGTAGAACGCCTCGTCCCGCACCGAGTACCAGCCGGAGTAGTTGCCCAGGTAGATGTCGCCGTTGGCCAGCATCCGCTCCCAGATGGCGACGCTGGCCTCGTGATGGTCGGCGTCGGTGGTGCGGATGAACCGGTCGAAGGAGATGTCGAGCGTCTTGTCCAGCGCTTCGAACACGTCGGAGTTGCGCGCCGCGAGCTCTTCCACCGGGATGCCCTCGGCGGTGGCGGCCTGCTGCATCTTCTGGCCGTGCTCGTCGGTGCCGGTCATGAAGAACACGTCGTAACCGTCGAGGCGCTTGAAGCGGGCGATGGCGTCGGCCGAGATGTACTCGTACGCATGCCCGATGTGCGGCGCGCCGTTCGGGTAGGCGATGGCCGTGGTGATGTAGAAGGCGGGGCGGTCAGCTGCGCTCATGGTGTGTCTACTGTAATGCGCGTGCATTCTTTCGCTCGCGTGAATATGCCCGTCGCCGATTCGCGAGTCCCCGCGTCCGCGCCGCGGGGTGGCCGCCGATGAGCGCGAAGCGCGCCGCGCCGGAACTGCCCGAGCCGCTGTCGCCGATCGTGGACGCGCATACCCACCTGGACGCCTGCGGCGCGACCGACGCGGCGTCCACCGCGGCGATCGTCGACCGGGCCGCCTCGGTCGGCGTCGGCCGGGTGGTCACCGTCGCCGACGACCTGGCCGCCGCGCGCTGGGCGGTGCGGGCCGCGCACTGGGACGATCGCGTGTTCGCCGCCGTCGCGCTGCATCCGACCAGGGCGAACGCGCTCGACGACGACGCGAAGGCCGAGCTGGAGCGCCTGGCGGGCGACCCGAGGGTGGTCGCTGTCGGCGAGACCGGCCTCGACTACTACTGGCCGGGCAAGCTGGACGGCTGCGCCGACATCGAGACTCAGATCGAGGGTTTCCGCTGGCACATCGACCTGGCCAAGCGGGTGCGCAAGCCGCTGATGATCCACAACCGCGAGGCCGATCACGATCTGCTGACCGTGCTGCTGGACGAGGGCGCGCCGGAGCGCGTGATCTTCCACTGCTTCTCCTCGGACACGAACATGGCGCTGTCCTGCGTGGCGGAGGGCTACATCCTGAGCTTCTCCGGGACGGTGAGCTTCAAGAACGCGCACGAATTGCGCGAGGCGGCCAAGGTGGTGCCCGACGACCAGATCCTGGTGGAGACCGACGCGCCGTATCTGACCCCGCACCCCTTCCGCGGGGCGCCGAACGAGCCGTATTGCCTGCCGTACACCGTGCGGGCGCTGGCCGAGTTGCGCGAGCAGGATCCGCTGGAACTGGCGGAGATCACCACCGCCAACGCGCGGCGCGTCTACCGGATCTGAGCGGGACGCCCGCCGAGCGACGCGGGGCTGCGATGGGCATCACGAATGCCCGTAATGCATCGGTGTACACGAAATGTGTCCTATGTCACTTTCGATGTTCCGTTTCGTGATTTACCTGCGGGGTCGATATTCGATCGTGATATTGAAAAGGCCCTGTTCCGGAGCTTGCTGTTGTCGGCGCCCTGCCCCCTCGTTATCGTGCTGTGACCATGTCCCCCTTCACGCGGATCAACCAGTCGCGTTCGCCGCTGCTGCACATCGCGGTCGGCGCGCTGCTGCTGACGCTGATCGTCGGCGCCGGCCTCGCGATCGTGAATCGCAAGACGGTGACCGTCGTCGTGGACGGCGAGAAGCTCTTCCAGACCACGATGTCGCGCGACGTGCGCGGCGTGCTGAAGGCGGCGGGCTTCGCCGTGACCGACCGGGACAAGGTGGCGCCCGCCCTGGCCGCGCACATCGCCGACGGCGCGACCATCACGCTCAACCGCGCGCGTGAGGTCGATCTGTCGGTCGACGGGTTGACACAGAAGGTGTGGACCACCGGAGTGACCGCGGGAGAGGCGCTCGAACAGCTGAAGATCTCGAAAGAGGTGTACGTCTCGCCCGCCCGCGACGAGCGGCTCCCGCTGCAGGGCGCGTCGCTGACGATCGCGACGCCGCGCGTGGTCTCGCTGGTGGACGGCATCGGCAATCCGGTGGACGTGCGCGCCGCCGCACCCACCGTCGGCAAATTCCTCGAGGTGACCGGCATCCCGCTGATCGAGCAGGACTCCGTCGAGCCCGCCGCGTCCACCCCGCTGACGAACGGCCTGCGCGTCACCGTGACGCGCAAGCGGGTCGAACAGCACACCGAGACGCTGCCGCTGGATCCGCCGGAGAACGTCATCGAGGACCCGACCATGAACATGAGCCGCACGGTGGTGGAGTCCGCTGGCGCTCCCGGCGTCCAGAACGTCACGTTCGCGGTCACCATGGTCAACGGTCGGGAAGTCGACCGTCAGGCGATCGGATCGACGGTGACCGTGGCGGCGCAGCCGAAGACGGTCCGCAAGGGCGCCAAGCCGGGCACCGAGGTGCCCCCGGTGCGGGACGGCGACATCTGGGACGCGCTGGCCCGCTGCGAGTCGACCGGCAACTGGTCGATCAACACCGGCAACGGCTACTACGGCGGCGTGCAGTTCGACCAGGGCACCTGGGAGCGCCAGGGCGGGCTGCGCTACGCCCCCCGCGCGGACCTGGCCACCAGGGAAGAGCAGATCGCCATCGCGGAGATCACCCGGCAGCGGCAGGGCTGGGGCGCCTGGCCCGCGTGCACCGGTCGCCTCGGCATCGGCTGACGCGGGGGAGACGGTCGCGCCTGGCCCGCGCCGCCGGTTGATAGATTCTCGAGGTGTCCGAACCTGATATTTCCGCTCGTGGGAGTGCGGCGCTGCTCGGGCCCGCCGAAGTGCGGGTGCTCGCCGAGCGGTTCGGGGTGCGGCCGACCAAGCAACTCGGGCAGAACTTCGTGCACGACGCGAACACGGTGCGGCGGATCGTCGCGGCCGCGGGCGTCGGTCGCGGCGATGTGGTGCTGGAGGTCGGGCCGGGTCTCGGTTCGCTGACCCTCGCGCTGCTGGACGTGGTCGACTCGGTGGTCGCCGTCGAGATCGATCCCGTGCTGGCGCGCCATCTTCCGGTGACCGTCGCGGACCGGGCGCCGCAACTCGCGTCGCGCCTGTCGGTGGTCGAGGCGGACGCGCTGCGCGTCACCGCCTCGGATCTGCCCGCCGCGCCGACGGCGCTGGTGGCCAATCTCCCGTACAACGTGGCCGTTCCGGTGCTGTTGCATCTGCTCGCCGAACTGCCCGGCATCGCGGTCGCTCTGGTGATGGTGCAGGCCGAGGTGGCCGATCGTCTTGCCGCCGAGCCCGGCGGCCGGATCTATGGCGTGCCCAGCGTGAAAGCGGGCTTCTTCGGAACGGTCCGGCGGGCCGGGGCGGTGGGCACCCAGGTGTTCTGGCCGGTGCCGCGGGTGGAGTCGGGGCTGGTGCGGATCGATCGCTTCGCCGAGCCGCCGTGGCCGATGGACGCCGAGCACCGTCGCCGCGTCTTCGAGGTCGTCGACGCCGCTTTCGCGCAGCGGCGCAAAACGCTGCGCGCCGCGCTCGCCGCCTGGGCCGGTTCGCCCGCCGAGGCCGAGCGTCGCCTGATCGCCGCGGGCATCGCTCCCACCGCCCGCGGCGAAACTCTCGACACCGCCGCTTTCGTCCGGCTGGCCGCCCAGGCGTAGCACCGTGCGCACGGCGGTGGCTCCGCGACCGGCATGGGCCGGTGCGCGGAGCCACTGGGTCGGCCCGGGTCAGACGGCGACTTCGTAGCCGGCTTCGTCCACGGCGGCGACGATATCGGCGTCGGCGATCGGCGCGGTGCTGTCGACGCGGACGGCGCCGCTGGCGAGATCCACATCGACGCCGGTGACCCCGTCGATCTTGCCGATCTCGGCCTGCACGGAGCTGACGCAGTGCCCGCAGGTCATCCCGGTGACGGTGTAGGTGGTGGTGGGCATGTCCGACTCCTTCGCATCCAGTTCTTCATACGGCCGGGGGGTACCCGACATCCGCAAAGATACCCCCTCCCCGTATATGTGGGCAAGGGTGCCCGCGGAGCGGTAGCGTTCCGCTCGGAGCCTCGTCCCGTCCTGCGCGGCGACGGCCGGGACTCACGCGCCGTCGGCCAGTTCCAGCCAGCGCTCTTCGGCCGTCTCCTTCTCCGCGAGCACCTGTTTGAGTTCCGCGCCGAGGGTGACCAGCTTGTCCGGGTCGGTAGCGGCGTCGGCCAGTGCGACGTGCAAGCGCTGCTCGCGCTCGGACAGCTTGTCGATGGCGCGTTCCAGCCGGGTCAGCTCCTTGCGGGCCGCGCGGTAGGCCGCGGAATCGGTGGCCGGGGCGTCGGCGGGCTTGGCCTCCGGTGCGGCGCCGCGGGTCTGGCTCGCGGCCAGAGCCGCGCGCTTGGTCAGATACTCCTCGATGCCGCCGGGAAGGTTGGTGAGCTTGCCGTCGCCGAACAGCGCCCAGGTCGAGTCGCAGATCCGCTCGATGAGGTACCGGTCGTGACTGATCACGACCAGCGTGCCCGCCCAGTTGTCGAGCAGGTCCTCCAGTTGTTGCAGGGTGTCGATGTCCAGGTCGTTGGTCGGCTCGTCGAGCAGCAGCACGTTCGGTTCCGACATGAGGATGCGGGTCAGCTGCAGGCGCCGCCGCTCGCCGCCGGACAGGTCGCCGACCGGCGTGCGCTGGCGCGCCGGGCTGAAACCGAGCCGCTCGGCCAGCTGTCCGGCGGAGATCTCCTTGTCGCCCAGCATGATTCGCTGCGCGATCTGCTGCACCGCTTCCAGCACGCGCAGGTCGGTCGGCAGGTCGTCGAGTTCCTGGCGCAGCCAGCCGATCTGGACGGTCTGGCCTTGGATGCGCTTGCCCGCGGCCAAGGTCGCGCCGGTGTCTCCCGCCAGGGTGCGCAACAACGTCGTCTTGCCCGAGCCGTTGACGCCGACCAGGCCGACGCGCTCGCCCGGCGCCAGCCGCCAGGTCAGGTCGCGGACCAGTTCCCTGCCGTCCGGCGTGGTGAGCGTGACGTCCTCGAGTTCGACGACAACGCGCCCGAGGCGTTTGCGCGCGAAGGCCGCCAGCGAGACGCTGTCGCGCGGCGGCGGCACGTCGGCGATCAGGGCTTCGGCGGCCTCGACCCGGTAGCGCGGCTTGGAGGTGCGCGCCTGCGGACCGCGCCGCAGCCAGGCCAGCTCCTTGCGAGCCAGATTGCGCCGCCTGGCCTCGGACGCGTCCGCCTGGCGGGCGCGCTCGGCGCGGGCGAAGATCCAGTCGCCGTAGCCGCCCTCGTAGCTTTCCACTTTGCCGCCGACCACTTCCCAGGTGCTGGTGGCGACGGTGTCGAGGAACCAGCGGTCGTGGGTCACCACGACCAGCGCGCTGCGGCGGCCGAGCAGGTGCGCGGCCAGCCACTGCACGCCCTCGACGTCCAGGTGGTTGGTCGGCTCGTCGAGCACGAGCAGGTCGAGTTCGCGCACCAGCGCGGCGGCGAGCGCGACCCGGCGGCGCTCACCGCCGGAGAGGTTGTCCACCGAGGTGTCCATGCCGAGGCCCGCGATGCCGATGCCGTCCATCACCGAGCGGATGCGCGGGTCGGCGGCCCATTCGTGTTCGGCGACCTCGTCTGTCATCGCGTCGTCGGCCAGCCCGGCCAGCACCACCGAACCGACCGTCGCGCCCGCGGGCAGCGTGCCGCGCTGGGTTACCACCGCCATGCGCAGGCCGCCGAGCCTGCTGACCCGGCCGCTGTCGGGTTCCTCGATGCCGGTGAGCACCTCGAGCAGGGTGGTCTTGCCGCCGCCGTTGAGGCCGACGACTCCGATTCGTTCGCCCGCGTGCACGCCGAGCGAGACGTTGTCCAGCAGCGGCTTGATCCCGAAGCTCTTGTGGACCTGTTCGAGATTGATCAGGTTGGACATGGATCCTTCCGTGTCTTGCGGGGCGTCCGAGGAGACCTGCCTGTCGCGGCCGTGGGCCCCGGGCCAGCGTACCGAGGTGGGCGGAGCGCTCGTCGGCCCGGCGAACGACGGCGAGCTTGCGCTGACGAACGGTGTTCGTTTAGATTGGCGAGGAACGAACGCTGTTCGTTCGATGAAACCGAATCGGCGCTCCCCAGAAGTACGGCCGCAGAGTGGGACGCCCGCCTCTAGCAGAGGCGTCGGCGGGCGGCTCCATCCCATTCCGCATGTTCTCTGGAGGATTCCCATGCATGTCGGCCTCGGCCTGCCCATTTCCGATCCCGCCGCGCTGCTCGACTGGGCCCGGCGCGCCGACGCGGGCCCGTTCCGCACGCTCGGGCTGCTCGATCGGCTGGTCTACGACAATCCCGAACCGCTGATCGCGCTGGCCGCGATCGCGGGTACGACCAGCCGCGTCCGAGTTCAGACCGAAGTGCTGCTCGCGCCGCTGCGCGACCCGGTGCTGCTCGCCAAGCAGGCCGCCACGCTGGACCGGATGTCCGGCGGGCGGTTCGTGCTCGGTCTCGGCGTCGGCGGTCGCGCGGACGACCACCGAGCCTCCGGCACCGACCTGCGCACCAGGGGCCGTCGCCTCGACGAGCAACTCGGACTCATGCGCGGCCTGTGGGCCGGTGAGCCGTACGGCGACGAGTGCGGGCCGATCGGCCCTGCGCCGCTGCGCCCCGAAGGTCCGGAGATCCTGTTCGGCGGTTTCCAGCCCGCCGCGCTCGAGCGCGTCGGCCGCTGGGGCGGTGGGTTTCTCGCCGCAGCCCCGCCCTCGTGGGCGGGCAAGCTCTTCGACACCGTCCGCCGTTCTTGGACCGACCACGGCAGGCCGGGCGAGCCCAGGATCGTCGCCCAGGTCAACGTGGCCATCGGTCCCGACGACGTGATCGAGGACGCCCGCGCATCGATGGGCGCTTACTACGAGTTCAGCGGCTACACCGAGGGCATCCTCGCCGGCATGCTCACCACACCCGCGCAGATCCGCGCCGCGCTGGCCGAATTCGGTGATCTCGGCGCGGACGAGGTGATGTTCTATTGCTACGGGCGCGACGCCGATCAAATCGATCGGCTGGCCGACCTGCTGCCCTGAGCAAGGCTGCGCATCGGTCGCGAGGGGCACTCGGTGATGCCGAGGGTTCCCGCTGGATCGGCTCGGCTTGCGTTGTATGCCGGTCGAGCCCTTCCGTGATGCCGAGCATTCCGCCGCGTATCGCCACGAATATTCGTGCTCGCCGCAGTGTCATCGGATCACCGTGCGGTGTACACCCCATCGGCGCTCGAGCTGTTTCGGCCGCGCCTGCGCGGCTCGTCGCGGCGCGGCCGACATGCGCGGAACCCGATGCGTCGGGCCACGCCGTAGCTGTATGAACGCCCTCGCGACTGCGGTGTAGTTGCCGGCACCGTGGTGCAGCGCGCTTCGGCCGGGCCGCGCCCGGGTTGCCCTCGGCGACTTCCCGCGCCGGAAGCCGCATCTGCCCGCGGCCTTCGACGGTCAGTGCTTTCCTGACGCGTCGCCGCTGAGGACGCGCGCACCCGGCACGGGTCCGCTGGCGGTCCGCACGCTGCGGCAGACCCCGGCGCCCGCCAGTTCGGCGGCCACCGCGATCGCCGATTCCTCGCTTTCGCAGAGGAACGCGCAGGTGGGTCCGGAGCCGGAGACCAGCCCCGCCAGCGCGCCCGCGGTGACGCCCGCGCGCAGCGTGCGGCGCAGTTCCGGCTTCAGCGACACCGCCGCCGCCTGGAGATCGTTGCCGAGCAGGGGTGCGAGTTGCCGAGCGTCGCCGGAGGCGAGCGCCTGCATCAGCTGTTGTGGCTCGCCGAGCCGGGGCGGTTCGCCGTGCTCGCGCAACCGGTCGAGTTCGGCGAACACCGCAGGCGTGGACAAGCCACCTTTGGCGAAGGCGAGGACCCAGTGAAACGTGTTGCGCGACAGCACCGGTAACAAGCGCTCGCCGCGTCCTGTGCCGAGGGCGGTGCCGCCGTGCAGGGCGAACGGCACGTCGCTGCCGAGTTCGGCCGCCACGGCGCTCAGTTCCTCCCTGGACAGACCCAGATCCCACAGCTCGTTCAGACCGACCAATGCCGCGGCGGCGTCGGCGCTGCCGCCCGCCATGCCCCCGGCCACCGGAATGCCTTTCGTGATGGCGATTTCCACCAGGGGAGCGCGGCCGCCGAGATGCGCGAGCCGGACGGCCGCTTTCCACACCAGATTCGTCCGGTCGGTCGGCACCTCCGCGGCGCCCTCGCCGGTGACCCGGACGGCCAGCGAACCCGACGGCGCGATCTCCAGATCGTCGCTCAGGGACAGTGCTTGGAACACCGTGGTCAGGTCGTGGTAGCCGTCGGCACGCAGGTCGCCCACTCCGAGATGGAGGTTCACCTTCGACGGCGCCCGCACGGTGACGGGACTCGGCACAACTGACAGCACGATGCCCAAGCCTAATGGCGCAGTCGGACGGAGTCCGTCCTTAGCCCGCGCATGGCCGGAGCGAAGGCGGAGGTACGCCTAATAGGCGCAGTCGGACGAAGTCCGTCCTCAGCTCGCGCATGGCCGCAGCGAATGCGGAGGTACGCATAACAAGCGCTGCCGGACGTAGTCCGTCCTCAGCCTGCGCATGGCCGGAGCGAATGCGGAGGTACGCATAACAAGCGCTGCCGGACGTAGTCCGTCCTCAGCTCGCGCATGGCCGCAGCGAAGGCGGAGGTACGCATAACAAGCGCAGTCGGACGTAGTCCGTCCTCAGCTCGCGCATGGCCGGAGCGAAGGCGGAGGTACGCCTTACAGCAGCGCTCCGCCGGTGGCATCGATCCATTGCCCGGTCACCCATCGGGCGTCGTCGGAGGCGAGGAACCCGACGACATCGGCGACGTCGGCGGTCTGTCCGACGCGCCGGAGCGGGGACATCGCCGCCACCGACGCCTGCGCTTCGGCGTCGCGCAGCCAATTCGCGTTCATGTCGGTGTCGATGATGCCGGGCGCCACCGCGTTCACCGTGATGCCGCGCGCGCCGACCTCCTTGGCGAGCACGCTGGTGAAACTGTCGATCGCGGCCTTGGTCATGGTGTAGGCGATCAGTTGCGGCATGTGCGCGCCGTGGGTCAGGCCGGTGGAGATGTTGATGATCCGTCCGCCCGTGCGCAACCGGTCCAGGCCCAGGCGCGTGATGAAGAACGGGGCCTTGGCGTTGATCGCGAAGACCCGGTCGAACGCCGCCTCGTCGGTCCCGGCGATCGGTTCCCTGATGCCGTCGGTGCCCGCGTTGTTCACCAGGATGTCCAGTCCGTCGGCGTGCGCGTCGAACGCCGCCCACAGCGCCGCCGCGTCGCCGGGCACGCCCAGTTCGGCGCGGATCGCGAACGCCGCGCCGCCCGCGGCCTCGATCGCGGCGACCGTCTCCTTCGCTGCCTGCTCGTCGCGGTGGTAGTGCACCGCCACGCGCGCGCCGTCGCGGGCCAGCCGTTCGGCGATCGCCCGTCCGATGCCCCGGCTGCCTCCGGTGACCAGTGCCGTCTTGCCCGTCAGTGCGCCCATGACGCCTTCCTTTCTCTAGCGACCGCTACAGAAATAAAGGTAGCACATTATCTAGTGAGCGCTATAAAATTGAGCCATGAGCACGACCACCCGGGGACGACCGCGATCTTTCGATCGGGACGCGGCGCTGGACAAGGCCATGCGGCTGTTCTGGGCCCGCGGGTACGAGGCCACCTCGATCGGCGACCTGACCGCGGCCATGGGCATCGGCGCGCCGAGCCTGTACGCGGCGTTCGGCGACAAGAAGACGTTGTTCGCCGAGGTCGTCGCGAATTTCGGCGCCCGCTACGGCGGCTTCGCCGCACGGGCGCTGGCCGAGGAGAAGACCGCGGAGGCGGCGGTGCGGCGGATCCTGCGCGAGGCAGCGACGGAATACACCAGGCCGGAGTGCCCGCACGGCTGCCTGGTGATCAGCGCGGGCGTCAACACCACCAGCCCCGAGATCGCCGATCTCCTGCGCGAGATGCGCAATCGGAACATCGACACGTTCGCCGCGCGCATCCAGGCCGACATCGACGCGGGCCTGCTACCCGGCCACCTCGACGCGCGCACACTGGCCCGCTACGTCGGCACGGTGATGCAGGGCATGTCCCAGGCGGCACGGGACGGGGCGAGTCGCGACGAACTCCAGCGCGTCGCCGAGATGGCGCTGCGCGGGTGGCGGACCTAGTGGCCCGACGCGCGTCCGTCCTGCACGACCACCGGCAGGCAGGTGCGCACGAAATCCGCGCCGAAGTCGGTGAGCACCACGCTGCGGTAGATCACCTTGGTGCCGAAGCCGGAGCGCTTCAGGATCTCCCGCACCGGTGACTGCGCCTCCAGCAGCTGATACCGGTTCGGGTTGCCGACCGGCTCGCGGGCGTGCTCGATCAGGCCGAGCCTGCGCAGGTTGGTCAGGTACTGCTGGATCCGGTTCGGAAAACGCAGGCCCGCGTGCTCGCCGATCAGCGTGAGCATCGAGCCGAGGCGTTCGGAGCCGAGCGCGCGGGGGCGGCCGGTGCGGATGTCGATCGAGGGCTGCGGTCCGTCCAGATGCAGGAAGCGCAGGATGCGCGCCTCGTCCGGGGTCAATTCGGCGAGCATGCCCGCGAAGGCCGGGTGATCGTCCTCCTCGCCGTGCGGGCTGGCCGACAACCGCAGCAGCGCCGCGCCCTGCTCACGCAGCGTCGGAACCGCCTCCTGCGCGTGCGGTTCCGTGGCCGCGGGCATCCCGAGCGCCTTGCGCATCGCGTCGCGGACCTCGGACTCGGCTTCGGCCAGCACTTCTCGCGGCGGGGCACCCTCGATGCTGCGCCGCACGACGGTCGAGGTGACGCCGACCGCGGTGCCGACGCCCCAGGACGTCACTCCCGTGACCGCCGTCCACGCGACCCGTGCGACACCCGTGGCGGCACGCACGGTAGCCAGGGGAACCGTTACCCGTCTGGGTGATTCGTCGGTGTGGGCGATATCCGAAGCCGGCCGCCGGGCGATCTCCTGCGATGGCTCGGCATTCGCCGTCGCCGCGCCGAGGTGCTCGACGGCCTCGATATCGCCGTCGTCCGGACCCGCTACAGCCATGATGTCGCCACTCCCGTTCCGAAGATCAGGATATGAGCGTATCCGGCGAACAGCCCCAACACGCCGCCATGGACGAAAAGGAGCCATTCATCCTGCTTGATGGCCGCGCGCAACATGTCGACGAAGTCCGGCGGCGACAGCATCGCCATCTGCCGCGCGATGTACTCGTTGATCTGCCTGCCCTGGCGGACGTTGAATTCCGGGTCGGCGAACGCGATCGGCGCGATGGCCATGGCCTCGCTGGTGAAGGTCGACTGCAGCGAGTCGTATTCGCGGCTGCCGAGCATGAACTTGACCGCGGGGCGCGCAGGCCCGAGCGCGCGGTCGGCGGCCGGGCGCAGCGTGTCCTCCAGCATCTGCATGGTGCGGTCCGAACGCGGGCCGTTGAGCAACTCGTCGCCGATATTCGCCACGGTGATCACCTGGCTGGAAACCAATTCCGCGTATCCGTCGGTGATTTCGGACTTGCGTTTGATCAGCAGGCCCTGCCGCCACGGGACCCACCACTTCGGATATGCGGGCGCGAAGATCATATTGATGCCGATCCAGTTGACCACCCAGCCGATGATGACGCCGCCGATCGGCAGCACGGCCAGACTGGGCCACCCGGTCAGGTGCAGGACCGCCACCAGCAACACGCCCATCGGCGCGCCGAAGTAGAAACCGAAGTTCTGCATGAAACGCAGTTCCTTCGCGCCGAGCACCTGGAACAGCGTGTTGAGCAGATGCGGCCTGGCCTGGAAGTAGCGGATCACCATCTGCTTCACATCGAGCAGCTGATCGATATTCGCGCCCAATTCCTCGGTCAGCTCGCGCAGGATCTCCGGCAACTGCTGGCGCACCCTGGCGTGCACCATGTCGCGCACCTGAGCGGGCAGGTTGTACCAGAGTTGCGGGTGCTCGCGGCGCAGGATGTCCTCGACGATGTCCTTGATCTGCACGTCGGCGATGCTCGCGAGATGCTCGGCCAGCTTGTCCGGCTCGAGTTCCCGGTAGAAGTCCGAGACGCTGCCCAGTTTGGCCAGGCCCTTGTCGACCGCGATGCTGGCCATCTTGTCCGCGCGGGACGGGACGATGCCCTGCCAGCCGAACCGGCCGTCGTAGCTGAGCAGCGGCAGAACCTGAATTCGCTTGGGAAGGAAGGGATACAGCGCGCGCAGGCCGGGAACTCGGACGCCGTGGAACGCGACCGGCTTGAACAGCATGAGCACGCCGGTCCAGTTGGTGATGTAGCCGATCACCCCGGTGAAAAGGGGTATGGTCACGAGCTCGAGGAGGATCGTCGGGTGGATTCCGAAAACACTCTCTAACACGACACCCTCCTGCCGATACACCGGTGATCGCCGCCTCACCGGCACCCAAAACTAGCACCCCCTCGGCGAAGAAACCTTATTGCGCGCCGCGTGCCGGTCGCACTGTCCGAGTCAGACGGTGCGAATGCCCCGCGACACAAGGGGAAGTAATCTGTGGGACGGATTCGTTCCCCCGGCGATATCGGAGAAAACGTGGCAGACGACAGGACCGGACAGGACGTGGCGCGGCCAGGTTCCCGCGCCGTCGAGCGCAGTTCGGATGTCGAACAGCGGCAGATCAGCAATGAGGCTCGGCTGATCCGCGGCGTGTTCCGCGCGGCCGGAGTGGCCGCCGGCACCGTCGTGCGCGGGAGTCAATGGGCGGTCGGCACGACCTACGAGGTCACCAGAGAGATCACCCAGGCCGCTCTGGACGGGGAGTCCTCAGCGGAGATCGCCGAGCGGACCGGAAACGCGTTGCGCTCCATCGCCCGCAGCGCGCTCGGCGTCACCGAGGGGTCGGTCCGGGAGATCGTCAGCTACGTCCCGACGTCGAATGGACCCACCTCGCAGCAGGCGCTGGCGGTGGGGCCGTACCTGCGCTCGGCGAGCACGGAGGAGCTGCGCCGCCGCGGCGACGCCCTGCTGGCCAGGTCCGCCGACGTCTACTTCACCGAGGACGTGCACCCGGCCTACGACCGCATCCTCGACGAACTCGCGCCCGACGAGGCGCGCATCCTGCGCTTCATGGCGCTCAACGGTCCGCAGCCGTCGGTCGACGTGCGCACCAACCGTCCGCTCGGCATCGGCTCGGAACTGGTGCAGGGCGATCTCACCTCCGTGCCCGAGCAGGCGGGGGTGCGCTACCCGGACCGGGCGCGGTCCTACCTGATCAACCTCAACCGCCTCGGGCTGACGCTGACCTCGGACGATCCGGTGGTGCTCAGCCGGTACATGGTGCTGGAGGTGCAGCCCGTGGTGGAGGCGGCGCTGAAGAAGGCGGGCCGGGCGCCGAAGATCGTGCGCAAGAGTCTCCGGTTGACCGAGTTCGGCGAGGACTTCTGCCGCACCTGCTTCACGATCGGGAGCTGACACCTCCCCGAAGTTGATCTTCGCCGGAATGTTCCGCGTCGTCGTGATAGCAATCTGATACAACTCTCCCAATCCGGCACTCGGGATGGGATTGTGGAGAGTATGGATCAGCGAACCGGCGGGCAGGGGCGCGGCGACCCAGGTTTGGGCATCGCCGGGCAAACGCGTAACGACCGGGGTAAGGGTCCCGGTAATCAGCAGCCCGACGACTCGGGATTTCCCCCGGGGCGCCAGGAGCGCGGCGGGGTGGACATCGATTCGAGTGCACCCGAGCCCGAGGAGCGAGACATCGATCCGGCCGGTCCCGGGCCGAGCCGCGGGCAGCGGGCGGCGAGCACCGGCGAACGCGATCCCGGCGACCGGCGCGCCGACGAGCGGCCGCGCTTCGACGCGGGGCCGATCGACTTCGGGCGGGTGCGAGACGATCCGCGGTCGGCACGCGGTCGCGACGAGGGGCGCGAGCCCGACGACGTATCGGCGATCTCCCGGCTGAAGTACCGGTACCTGCGCACCCTCGACACCAAATCATGGGATGATTTCGCCGACACCATGGTCCCCGAGGCGACCGCCACCTACAGCGAATATCTCCAATTCGAATCGCGCGAGGCGTTCATCGCGTTCATGCGCAACACGCTCGGGCCGCACGTGATCACCGAGCACCGCTGTGACCACCCCGAGATCGACGTCGACGGCGACACCGCCACCGGCACCTGGTACCTCGCCGACACCGTGCTCATTCCGGGCCACAACATGCTGCTGCGCGGCGCCGCTTTCTACACCGACCGCTACGTGCGCTGCGACGACGGGCGGTGGCGGATCTCGCACACCGGCTACGAACGCACCTACGAAGTGGTGCTGTCGCTCAGCGACCTGCCCAGTCTTCGCCTGACCTCCAGCCGCTGGGGCCTGATCGCCAAAGAGGACGGCATCTCGTCGATCGAACGCGATCCCGGCACCGCGCCGCTGCGACCGGAGTCCGAGGCAGGCTGACTCAGTCGGCGGTAGCGACCAGGGGCTCCAAGGTGAGCGCCGGGTGCTCCTTCTCGATGTATTGCAGCCGCCACTTGTCGCTGAACAACGCCAGCAGCGCACCGTCTGAGCGGGTGAACACCTCCACCCCGCGCTGCCGCCCGAGTTCCTCCGCCGACGCGGCGTCGGTGCGCCGGGCCAGCGTGTACCCGAGGTGCTCCATCGTGGTCTCGACGTTGAACTCCGCGAGCATGCGCGCGGTCACCACTTCGAACTGCATCGGGCCGACGGCGGCCAGCACCGGGGAGGCGTCGCCGCGGATGTCGTTGCGCAGCACCTGCACGACACCTTCGGAATCGAGCTGGTCGACGGCCTTGCGGAACTGCTTGTACTTGCCCGCGCTGCGCGCCCGCAGCACCGCGAAATGCTCCGGGGCGAACGAAGGGATCGGCGGGAACTCCACCTTCTTGTCCACGAACAACGTGTGTCCAGGAGCCAGCGCCGTCGCGTTGACCAGGCCGACGACGTCACCCGGATAGGCGGTGTCGACGGTGGCGCGCTCACGGCCGAACACGGTCAGCGCGTACTTGGTGGCGAACGGCCGCCCGGTCTGCGCGTGGGTGACCACCATGCCGCGTTCGAATTCGCCGGACACGATCCGCATGAACGCCAAGCGGTCGCGGTGGGCGGCGTCCATGCCCGCCTGCACCTTGAACACCACCGCGCTGAACGGGTCGCCGGTCTCGCGCGACTTGCCCTTGACGTCGCGTCGCGGACCGGGCGCGGGCGCGAGCGCCACCAGGGTCTCCAGCAGCTGCCGCACGCCGAAGTTCAGCATCGCCGAGGCGTAGATGACCGGCGAGGTCTGCCCGGCCAGGAACAATTCCTGGTCGTGGTCCTGGCCGGTGGCCGAAAGCAGCTCGCTCTCCTCCACGGCGGTGCTCCACGGTTCCCCTTCGCGCGCCTCGGCGGCTTCGGGCGTGAGCGACTCCTCCGGCGCGATGGTCGCGCCGCCTGCGGTGCGGGTGAAGTGGATGTATTCGAGCGGGGCGCCGTCCTGGCCGCGGCGCAGCAGGCCGCGGAAATCCCCTGCGATGCCGACCGGCAGGAACAACGGGGTGGGGGTGAGCCCGATCCGCTCGTTGATCTCGTCGAGCAGTTCCAGCGGCGCGCGGCCCGGCCGGTCCCACTTGTTGATCACGGTGATCACCGGGATGCCGCGGTGGCGGCAGACCTGGAACAGCTTCAGCGTCTGCGGCTCCAGGCCCTTGGCCGCGTCGATCAGCATCACCGCGGCGTCGACGGCGGTGAGCACCCGGTAGGTGTCCTCGGAGAAATCGGAGTGGCCGGGGGTGTCCACCAGGTTGATGACGCTGTCCACGTCGGAGCCCGCGGCCCGGTAGTTGAACTGCAGCGCGGTCGAGCTGACCGAGATGCCGCGGGCCTTCTCCATCTCCATCCAGTCCGAGACGGTGGACTTGCGCCCGGCCTTGCCGTGGATCGCGCCCGCCTCGGAGATCATCCTGGCGTGCAGGGCCAGCGCCTCGGTGAGCGTGGACTTGCCCGCGTCGGGATGGGAGATCACCGCGAACGTGCGCCGGCGGGCTACCTCGGCGGATAACCCACGGGATGCGGGCGCGACAACACCCTCAGGGGAGGCGCTCAACGCAAGACAACCTTTCGCAGACGACCGATCGGCAACCACGCCAGCGTACGCGACGCGCTCCAGCGCGAGCCGAACCGCCGGTGACCACCCGATTCCAAGAGCGCCTCTGCGCTGGGGTATGGTGTTCGGGTTGTCTCGGCGAGGGTGACCGCAGACCAGTTTTGCGACACCGTGATCGACGCGGCGCGGCTTCCGGCCGTCCCCGTTCGGTCTTCGCCCCGACGAATAGACCATCCGTCAGGTGTGCAGCACCCCTGACGTGTAACTGACAGCCCGGAAGAGCCGTAGGAGTAGATCCAGTCATGTCCGACGTCAACCTTCTCGAAGCAGCCGTACGCACGGAGTTCGGCAAGGGTGCCGCGCGCCGCACCCGTCGTGCGGGCAACGTCCCCGCCGTGCTGTACGGCCACCAGTCCGATCCGCAGCATCTCTCGGTGAACGCCCAGGCCTTCGCCGCCATCCTGCGTGAGCACGGCACCAACGCGGTGCTGAACCTCGTCATCGACGGCAAGAAGCAGCTCGCGCTGACCAAGTCCGTCGTCGTGCACCCGATCCGCCGCTACATCGAGCACGCCGACCTGCTGATCATCAAGCGCGGCGAGAAGGTCACCGCCGACGTGAACGTCACCGTCACCGGCGACGCCGCCCCCGGCACCCTGGTCACCCAGGAAGCCACCACCGTCTCCGTCGAGGCCGACGCGCTGAAGCTGCCCGAGGCCATCGAGGTCTCCGTCGAGGGCGTCGAGGCAGGCACCCAGATCACCGCGGGCGAGCTGCAGCTGCCCGAGGGCGTCGGCCTGGCCGCCGATGCCGAGACCCTGATCGTCAACGTCATCGCCGCCCCGGCCGCCGAGCCCGTCGAGGGCGAGGGTGCGGCCGAGGCCGAGGGCGAGAGCGCTGAGTAGTACCGAATCGTCCGCCGGGCCCGCGCTCGTCGTCGGATTGGGCAACCCCGGTCCCGAGTACGAGCGCACCCGGCACAATGTCGGTTTCCTGGTCGCCGACGTGCTCGCCGAGCGCGTCGGCGGCCGTTTCGGTGTGCACAAGAAATCCGGTGCCGACCTGCTGCAGGCGCGGCTGGACGGACGCCAGGTGCTGATCGCCAAGCCGCGCTCTTTCATGAACCTGTCCGGCAGGCCGGTGGCCGCGCTGGCGAAATTCTTCTCCGTGCCGCCGACCGAGGTGATCGTCGTGCACGACGAGCTCGACCTGCCGTTCGGCGCGATCCGGCTCAAGCGCGGCGGCGGCGAGGGCGGGCACAACGGTCTTCGCTCCGTCTCCAGCGCCCTGACCACCAAGGACTACCTGCGCACCCGGATCGGCATCGGCCGCCCGCCGGGCCGCCAGGACCCGGCCGATTACGTGCTGAAGCCGTTCTCGGCGCCGGAGCGCAAGGAGGTCCCGGTGATCGTCGAGCAGGCCGCCGACGCGGTGGAACTGCTGCTGCGCGTGGGGCTGGAGACCGCGCAGAACCAAGTGCACTGAGCCGCGAGCTCCGCCGGGAACGAGTCGGCCTTCCCCGAGGATCGCCGTAGGGCAGCGATCCCGCTGCGGCGTCCCGGCGGCCCAGCCCGTCGGACGGGCGGTACGAGGCCCGGGCCGCCGCTGACCAGTGCTTCGGTGACCGGTGCTCCGGATCCGTTCACAGATGGATCGCGGTCGCCGCCCTGCGCAGTTTGCCGGAGGACGTCTTCGGCAACGCCCCTGGGCCGAGCACGGTGACGGTGCGCGGCCGTGCGCCGACCTCGGCGAACACCGCGTGCACGATCTCGCGCTCGATGCGCTTGACCTCTTCGGGATCCTGGTGGCTCCCGCTCTCCACCACGACGGCGAAGCTCTCCCGCTTCTGCCCCGCGTCCAGGCGCACCGCCACCGCGTTGCCGGGCCGGACGCCTTTCACCCTGGACGCGGCGCGCTCGATATCGGTGGGGTAGATGTTGCGACCGCCCATGATGATCACGTCTTTGATCCGGCCGCACACCACGATCAGTCCCTCGTCGGTGAAGTAGCCGATGTCGCCGGTGTCCAGCCAGCCGTCTTCGTCCTGGGCCGATTGGAATCCGTCCACCGTCAGGTACCCGGAAGTGACCGCGGGACCGCGCAATTCGATCACACCCACCGAACGAGGCGGCAGCGGTTGACGTTCGCTGTCGACGATCCTGCCCTCCAGGTTGTCGACCAGGTAGCCGAGGGTGGGCAATCGCCGGATGTTCGCCGGTTGGCCGTGCTCCTCCGGAACTGGCACCGCCTTGCCGATCGCCTCGAGCAGATCGGCGTCGATCACGTCGAGCACCTGTCCGTGCCCGGGGTCGGGGATCGATACGGCGAGCGTGGTCTCGGCCATGCCGTAGACCGGGGTGAGCGCCATCGGGTTGAGCCCGAAGCGTTTTCCGGCCTCGGCCAGCGCCTCCATGGTGTCGGGGTCCACCGGCTCGGCCCCGTTCCACATGTACCGCACGCTGCTGAGGTCGAACGCGCCGTCGTCGGCCTGCCGCAGCCGCCTTGCCAGCAGCGAGTAAGCGAAATTGGGTGCGGCGGTGACAGTTCCGCGGTACTTGCTGATCAGCTCGGCCCACAGCAGCGGCCGGGTGAGGAAGTCCAGCGGCGTCACGCACACCACTTCGGCGCCGATCTGCATAGGGACACTGAGGAATCCGACCATGCCCATGTCGTGGAACAGCGGCAGCCAGCTGACCATCACGTCGTCGTCGAGCTGGAATTTCACCCGGTCGAACATGGCGTAGGCGTTGACGAAGAAGTTCTCGTGCGTGATCCGCACCGCCTTGGGCGAGCCGGTCGAGCCGGAAGTCAACTGCTGCAAGGCGATATCGTCCTCGGTGGTCGGCACCGGATCGGTATCGGGGCCGTCGGGCAGTTGGTCGATGCGCACGACGGTGATGCCGCGTTCGCGCAACAGCGGCTCGGCCGCCTCGAACGGCGCGCCGAGCACGACCGCGCGCGCTTGGATCATGGTCAGCACGGTTTCGGTGTCGCGCGCCCAGACCACCAGGTCGGTGCGCGGAGTCGGCTGGTGGAGCATGGTGATCGACGCGCCGCGCATCCACACGGCTTGGCAGGCGGGGGCGATGTCGACCGGCATGCCCGCGAGCACGCCGACCGCGTCACCGTGCCCGATGCCGGCTTCGGCCAGTCCGCCCGCCATGCGCCGGGCGATGCGGTGGATCTCGGTCCAGGTGCGCCGCAACGGGGAGCCGGGCTCGCCGGTCACCAGTCCGCGCTCGGAGGTCTGTGCGGTCGCGTACATCTCGTCGGTGAACCTGCTCAAAGTCCCAACTCCTCCATCACCAACCGTCGCCGGAAGCGGCCTCCCCCAACTATCACGCCATAGTGACTCAGCGTTAACCCCATTTCCAGGGGCGCAGGTCAGGGGCGCGAAACGGCGGCCGGAAAGGTCGCGGCGTAATGATCGACGTAGCGGCGGCCCGAGCGGGCGGCCAGTTCGCGCATCAACTCGTCGGTCGCGGCGCGCACCTGGTGGCGCTGCTCGGCGGGTGGATAGCGGCGCGGCGCGCCGAACGTGATGCGCACCTTGCCGAAACGCAGCAGACGGCTGCCGCGCGGATTCACCCGATCGGTGCCCGAGATGGTCACCGGAACGACGGGCGCGCCGGTGGCCATGGCGACCCGCAGGGTGCCGGTGCGGCCGCGATAGACGCGCCCGTCGGGTGAACGGGTACCTTCGGGATGGATCGCCCAGACCCCGCCGTCGGCCAGGATGCGGGTGGCGGCGGTCAGTGCCGCGGCGGCCGCGTCACCACCGGTCCGATCGACCGGGACTTGTCCGGAGACCGAGTAGAACCAGCGGTTGATCCGGCCGCGCACGCCCTTCCCCGTGAAGTACTCCTGCTTCGCCAGGAACGTCACCCGCCGTGGCACGACCAGCGCGAGGTAGAGCGAGTCGATCACGGCGAGGTGGTTGGCCGCGATGATCACCGGCCCGGTGCGCGGAACGTTGTCCAGCCCTTCGATCACCGGCCTGCCGAGCAACCGCAGCAGCGGACCGAGCAGGACGTACTTGAAGAGCGGATACCACACGGGAACCTCCTGGTGAGTGAGCGTAGACATTGTCTACCCGATCTTGTAGACAGTGTCTACGCCCGGCGTGCGATGGGGCAGCGGCGGGCGTAGACAATGTCCACATGGCCGAGAGCGAGTCGCTGCGAGATCGACTGGTCGACGCGGGCGTCGATCTGCTCGAAGAGGTCGGCGCCGCCGGACTGGGACTGCGGGTCATCACCAGGGCCGCGGGCGTCTCACACGGTGCGCCGCGGCGCTATTTCCCCACCCACCGCGCACTGCTCGCCGCCATCGCGGCGCGCGGGTTCGCCGACCTCGCGGACCGGTTCGCCGCGGTGGACGCCGGGGCGGCGCGCGACCGGCTCGCCGGGATGAGCGGCGAGTACATCGAGTTCGCGGCGCGGCGGCCGGAGATGTTCACCCTGATGTTCCGGCACGACCTGCTCGAGGGCTCCGGCGAGAACCTGCGGTCGGTCAGCCTGCCGCTGTTCGCGCGGTTCGCCGAGCTGGTCGGCGCGGCGGCGGAATCGAGCGCGATCGATCCCCGCCACCGCGCGATCGCCCTGTGGACCAATGTGCACGGAATCGCCACCGCGCGGGCCAATCGCAGCCTGCGCCTGGTCGACCCGGAAGCGGACGCGGCGGCTCTGGTGGCCAGGGCACTGGCGGTGCACCTGGCCTGACCTGTTCCTCGTGGTTCAGCCGCGCAGCCGCGCCACCGCGGCGACGAAGCGGTCGAGTTCGTCGAAGCCGACGAAGCAGTGCGGCGAGGCGCGCACGACGGAGGCCAGGCCGCGGCCGGTCATGTCGAGCAGGGTGGAACTCGCGTGACTGACCGTGACGGTGATGTCCTGTGCCAGCAGCCGGTCGCGCACCTCGACGGGCTCCACGCCGTCGACGGTGAACGACACGATGCCGCTGTGCCGGATGCCTTGATCGCGCACGGTGACGCCGGGAATCTCCGGCAGCGCCTTGCGCAGGTGCTCGGCGCGGGCCGCGATCGCGGCGTAGACGTTCTCCGGGCCCAGCTCGAGCAGATACCGCACGGCGGCGCCGAGGCCGAGGCGGGCGGCGACGTCGCATTCCCAGAATTCGAAGCGGCTGGCGTCCGGCGCGAGCCGGTAGTCGTGCGGGCCGGTCCATTCCGCGCTGTGCAGGTCGAGCCGTCCGGGTTCCAGCGAGCGCGCCAACTCCGGCCGCAGATACAGGAATCCGGTGCCGCGCGGGCCGCGCAGCCACTTGCGACCCGTGGCCGACAGGGCGTCCACACCCAGCTCGGCCACGTCCAAGGGCAACTGCCCCGCGGACTGACAGGCGTCGAGCAGCACCAGCGCGCCGACCGAGTGCGCGATCCTGGTCGCCTCGGCGGCCGGATTCACCAGCCCGCCGTTGGTCGGCGCGTGCAGCACCGACACCAGCTTGACCCGCTCGTCGACCAGGTCGGCCAGCGCGTCGAGGTCGATCTGCCCGCTGCCGTCGCTGGGGATCTTCTCCACCGTGGCGCCGGTGGCGCGGGCGCGTTGCAGGGCGGCGATCGCATTGCTGGCGTAGTCCGCCTCGGAGACCAGGATGCGGTCGCCCGCCGCGAGCGGGACCGAATAGAAGAAGTCCGCCCAGGACCGGGTGGCGCTGTCGCTGAGCGCGATGCTCTCGGGCTCGGCGTTGATCAGCGCGCCGATCGCGGTCTTGACATCGGCGAGATCGTCCAGCCGCTCGTTCGCGGCGCGATAGCCGCCGATCTCCGCTTCCCGCCGCAGATGGGCGACGACGGTGTCGGTGACGACCCGCGGCGGCAGCGACGATCCGGCGCTGTCGAGGAAAACGGGTCCTGGTTCCGGCCCGGAAACGCATCCGGGAGTGTCGGCTCGTACGCGGGCGTCATCCAGCATGGAGCCGACCTTATCGGGTGGATTGTTCGGCTTCATGTCGGTTTCTTGTCGGTCGGCGTGGCTACGCTGGATGGATCGCCGCACGTGGATTTCGGCCTTGGAGTGGAATACCTCCACGCCGAATGGCGATAACCAAGAACAGCGGACAACGTCCCGACGCCCACTGGAGGTTGGCATGGCGGTCACGCTCGAGAGTCCTGAGTCGGCCGGTTGTGCCACCGAGCAGGGAGAACTGTCCTCCCGCGCGGCGGCGGAAGCCTTTATCGGCGGAGTGTGCTTCAAGCTCGGGCCACCCGCGCTGATCGGCGCCGAACTCGAATGGCTCACGGTGCAGGGTGAGTGTTCGGCGTCGGGTCCTTCGGCGGCTCCGCGCCCCCAGTTGTCCGCCTTGGCGGACGCTCTCGGACCGTACGCACCACGGTCCATCGCCCCTGATTCGCCGGCGCTCACGCTGCCGGGGGGCAGCCGGGTCACTCTGGAACCCGGTGGTCAAATCGAACTCTCCAGCGCTCCTTACGACGCTGCCGCCCAGCTGTGTGATCGGCTGCGCGACGATGCCCGCCTGTTGCGGGAACTTCTCGAATCCCGGGCCATCCGCCCCGTTTCCGTCGCCGCCGACGCGGACCGCCGCCCCAAACGCTTGCTTCAGCTTCCGCGCTACCGCGCGATGGAGCGCTCCTTCGGCGGTATCGGACCGTTCGGCAAGCTGATGATGTGCAATACCGCGGCCACCCAGGTCAGCGTCGACGCGGGCGCCGACCGCGCGGACGTCACCGCGCGGTGGACCGCCCTGTACGCCGTCGGCCCGGCACTGCTGGCCGCCTTCGCCTGTTCACCCGTTCTGCGTGGCGCGCCGCCGGGAACGTGGGCCTCCCAGCGCATGCGGGCCTGGCTGCGGCTGGACAACGCGCGCACCCGTCCGCCGGTGCTGGACTGGACCGATCCGGTGGCCGCCTACGGCAGATGGGCGCTGGACGTGCCGCTGTTGTGCGTGCGCGGGCCCGGCGACGAAGCGGAACGCGGCGACGGCGCCGAGTGGTCCGCGCCGCCGGGGGCCACCTTCGCCGACTGGCTGTCCGGCGCGCTGGACGACGAGGTGGGCCGCCGCCCCGATACCGGCGATCTCGCGTATCACCTCACCACGCTGTTCCCGCCGGTGCGCGCGTCCGGCCACCTGGAGGTCCGCTACATCGACGCGCAGCCCGGTGACGCGTGGACCGTTCCGGTGCACGTCTTCGACGCGCTCATGTCCAGCCCCGAAGTGGTCGCGGAGGCGAGCTCGATCGCGGCGCCGCAGGCCGGCCGCTGGGTCGATGCCGCGCGCTACGGATTGGCCGATCCGGACATCCGGGCCTGCGCGGTCGCGCTGCTGCGCCTCGCGGCCGAGCACACCGCGACCGATGACGCGGCCCGCGCCGTCGAATCCGCCGCCGAACGATGTCGCCGTGGTCGCACGCCGACCGAGGACGCCACCGAGCGCCTCGATCCGCGGCCTCCGGAGGCCGTGACGTGACCAGCACCGAGCCGCGCTTTCCCGACGGCCACCCGGTCCATCGGACCGGCGTGTGCCCCATCGGCCGCAGCCGCACCGAGGCCGCTCACGCCCACGACGATCATCACGAATCCCGGAGATGTTTCCAGTGACCACTTTCCATCCCGCCCCGACCGACAACTCCGGCACCGAACAGCTCAGGGACCGGATCGCCGCCGTTCTCACGCGCGCGAGGCAGCGCACGCTCACGCTGACCGACTGCGTCGACGAAGCCGAACTCGTGGCCCAGCATTCGCGTCTGATGAGCCCCCTGGTCTGGGACCTGGCGCACATCGGCAATCAGGAAGAACTCTGGCTCGTGCGCGACGTCGGCGGACGCGACCCGGTGCGCGCCGACATCGACGAGCTCTACGACGCCTTCAAACACGCCCGCGCGAACCGGCCCACGCTGCCACTGCTCGATCCCGCCCAGGCCCGCGACTACGTCGGCACCGTGCGCGACAAGGTCTTCGACGTGCTCGAGCGCAGCGACCTGCGCGGCCGTCCGCTGCTCGACGCCGGATTCGCCTTCGGCATGATCGCCCAGCACGAGCAGCAGCACGACGAGACCATGCTGGCCACCCACCAGTTGCGCACGGGCGCCGCCGTGCTCGCCGCGGCGGACGCGCCTGCCGCGACGGCGACCGTCGGCGGGGAAGTCGTCATCCCGGCGGGCGAATTCACCATGGGCACCTCGACCGACCCGTGGGCGCTGGACAACGAGCGTCCCGCCCATCCGGTCCACGTGGCCGGTTTCGCGATCGACGCCGCGCCGGTGACCAACGAGCAGTACCTGGCCTTCGTCGACGACGGCGGCTACGACCGCCCCGAACTCTGGTCCGAGCGCGGCTGGGCGCATCGCGTCGAGGCGGGCCTGGTCGCGCCGCAGTTCTGGGAGCGCGATCCGTCCGGGCGCTGGTGGCGGCGGGTGTTCGGGGTGATGACCCCACTGCGTCCCCGGCAGCCGGTGGTGCACGTGTGCTGGTTCGAGGCCGAGGCGTACGCGAACTGGGCGGGCAAGCGCCTGCCCACCGAAGCCGAGTGGGAGAAGGCGGCCAGATTCGACCCCGCCACCGGCGCGTCGCGCCGATTCCCTTGGGGCGACGCCGATCCCGATGACGCCACCGCGAATCTCGGGCAGCGGCACCTGGAGCCCGCCGAGGTGGGCGCGTATCCGGCCGGTGCGTCTGCCGCGGGCGTGCACCAGTTGATCGGGGACGTGTGGGAATGGACCGCTTCGGGTTTCGAACCGTACCCCGGATTCCGCGCGTTCCCCTACCGGGAGTACTCCGAGGTGTTCTTCGGCGGTGACTACCGGGTGCTGCGCGGCGGTTCCTTCGGCACCGATCCGGTGGCCTGCCGCGGCACCTTCCGCAACTGGGATCACCCCATCCGCCGCCAGATCTTCGCCGGGTTCCGCCTGGCGCGGGATCTGCGGCCGGGAGAAGGGGAGTGAGCGGCGCCGGTCGTGCCCGGCGATGGTGTGCGGCGCGCGGCCCGCGCCCGGCGACGGCGGGTGCGGATGTGTAGACACCTGGGCTACGTCGGCCCGCCGGTGCGGGTGGGCGACATGGTGACCCTCGGTTCCCATTCGCTGCGCACCCAGGCGTGGGCGCCGCGCGACATGCGGCACGGCGGCACCATCAACGCCGACGGTTTCGGCGTCGCCTGGTGGCGCGGCTCGGAACACGACACGGTCACCGTCAGCCGTTACCGCAACGCCGCGCCGATCTGGACCGACCCGGCCGTGGAAGAGGTATTGCCGCAGCTGGAGTCGGCCGCGGTGCTGGCGGCGGTGCGGTCGGCCACGGTCGGCATGCCGGTCGAGCGGTCGGCGTGCGCACCGTTCACCCGGGACCGCTGGGCGTTCAGCCACAACGGCGTCGTGCCCGACTGGCGGCGCACCCTCACCGACGTGGCGGCCGAGTTCGCCATCGTCGCGAGCGACCTCGGCGCCGAGGATCTGTTCACTCCGGCGCGGCTGCTGGAGGCGGAATCGGCCACCGACGCGGCCACGCTCTGGGTGCTGCTGTGCGACCTGCTGTCCACCGGAGCCCCGGACGGCGAGTGGTCAGCGGCTCCGGCGGCACTGCGGCTGCTCGTGTCCGCGGTCCTCGATCGGGCGCCGCAAGCGCGCCTGAACCTCCTGCTCTCCGATGGCGCCCAACTGTGGGCGACCACTTGCCACCATTCGCTATCGGTGCTGGTCACCGATGATTTCGCCCTCGTGTCCTCCGAACCGTTCGACGACGACCCCCGCTGGCAGCCGATCCCGGACCGCAGCCTGGTGAGCGCCAGGCCCGGCGCGTTGTCCGTCGACCCCCTCCTCTGAAAGGCCGGTGCCATGACCGCAGTCACGCTGGACATCCACCTGACCGAAGACGACCTGAACACCGCGCTGCGCTCGGACGCCGAGCTCGGGCTGACCGCCGACCCGAAGTGGTTGCCGCCCAAATGGTTCTACGACGCCAAGGGCAGCGAGCTGTTCGAGCGCATCACCGAGCTGCCCGAGTACTACCCGACGCGGACCGAGCGCGCGCTGCTCGAGCGTGTGGTCGACGAGATCGCCGACGCCGCTCAGGCCGAGGTGCTGGTCGAACTCGGCGCGGGCTCGGCGGCGAAGACCCGTCTGCTGCTCACCGCTCTGAGCGCGCGCGGTCCGTTGAAGAAGTATGTGCCGCAAGATGTCTCGTCCGCGGCGCTGCGCGCGGCCGCCGATCAGGTCGCGGTCGAATTCCCCGGCCTCGGGGTGCACGGTGTGGTCAGCGATTTCACCGACTCGTTGGACAATCTGCCGCGCGGCGGACGCCGGATGATCGCGTTCCTCGGCGGCACCATCGGCAACCTGGTCCCCGCGGAACGGGCGGAATTCCTCGCCAGGATCCACGACGTGCTCGAGCCGGGGGAGCAACTGCTGCTCGGCGCCGGGCTGGTCACCGATCCGGCGGTGCTCGTTCCCGCCTACGACGACGCCGCGGGCGTCACCGCCGAGTTCAACCGGAACGTGCTGCACGTGTTGAACGCTCGCCTGCGCGCCGACTTCGCGCCGGAGAAATTCCGGCATGTCGCGGTGTGGGACGCCGAGCGGGAGTGGATCGAGATGCGGCTCGAGGCCGGCGAGGACATGACCGTCACCGTCGGCGAACTCGGCCTCACCGTGCGCTTCGGCCGCGGCGAACAGATGCGCACCGAGATCTCCGCCAAGTTCAGGGTCGACGGCCTCGCATCCGAACTCGCCGCCGCGGGCTTCGCCACCGGCCACGTGTGGACCGATCCGGACGATCGCTTCGCACTGCTGCTCGCCGGGCGGCGCTGACCACGGGCCTCGCGGCGGCGCTCACCACGACGGCGCGCCGCCGACCACCGCGCCGAGCCACTCGACCAGCGGCCGCATCGTCTCCCAGGCGGCGCGCACCTCCTTCGCGGTGCGCGGCGTGTCCAGCCAGGCGGGCGCGCCGAATTCCCGGCCGCAGGTGATGGACTTGTGGCGCAGCAGGTCGATGCGCGGGTGGTCGGCGTCGTAGCCCTTGGGTTTGGTCTTCAGCTTCTCGCCGCCGATGGTGAAGCCCGCGTCGGTGAGTTTCGCCAGGATCGCCGCCAGCTCGGGGCCGCGCACCTCGTCATCGATGGTGGCGCGCAGCTGCGCGAGCTGCTCCTGCGAGCCCTGGTAGAAACCGCCGCCGACGAACAAGCCCGCCGCGTTGATCTGGACATACCAGCCGACTCCCGCCGCGGCGCGCACCACGGCGCCCTGCGCGGTCTTGTACGGGGACTTGTCCTTGGCGAAGCGCACGTCGCGGTAGGGCCGGAAGATCTTGGCCGTCCCGAAGTCGGGCTCCAGCTCGGCCACGAGCGCCTTCATGGGCGCGAGCACCGACTCGTCGTAGATCTTCTTGTGCGCGGTCCAGAACGCTTTGGAGTTGTCGGCCTCCAAGTCTTCGTAGAAGTCCAGCCCAGCGAGCGGGAAACCCGCGAATCCGGTCATGCCCGCACACCCGCCGCGCTGATGTCACCCGATTGACGCATACCGAAAATCTACGTCGTGATGTCTCCGCCGAACACGGCGAATCCCACGATGAGGCCGATCACCATCCCGACGGCCGCCGCGATCGCTGCCCATTTGCCGAGTGATTCGCCCTTGTTGCGCCCGATCAAGCCGAGGATTATCCCGGCCGGACCGAACAGGATCGGGCAGAACAGCACGGCGGTGATCGCGCAGACGAAACCGATGATCGAGTACACCTGGCTGCCCGTCTGCTTCGGCGGGGTGCCGTAGGGCTCGTATCCCTGCTGGGGATAGGGCGGGTAGCCGTACTGCGGCTGCTGCGGCCCGGACGCCGGATAGCCGTAGCCACCGCCCTGCGGGTACTGGGGCTGCCCGGTCGGCGGATACGGCTGCTGAGAGGGGTGCGGCTGCTGGAACTCGCCGGGCTGTGCGGTCGGCGGATAGGGCGGTTGCCCGCCCGACCCGTATTGCGCGTGCTCGTCGGGCGTGAACCGGTTCGTCGGTTCGTCGGCCGGAGGCTGCGGCGCGGACCCCGACGAGGCCGTCCCCGGCCCGGCGGGTTCGGCGCCCCAGGACTGCTGCTCACCACCGCCGTTGGCGCCCCATGGGCGTGGTTCGGCGGGTTGACCGCTGGGCTCGGCGCCCCACTGGCCGCCCAGCGGTCCGGCGGGAGGCGGGCTGCTGGACTGCCACCATTGGTCGGCCGGGCCCTCCTCGTGTTCCGGCGGTCGTGCGGCGGCGGGGTCGTGCTCGGTGGGCTGCCCGCCGGGCGCCTGCGCCGGAGTGGCGCCGGTCGCGGGTTCGGCGGGCTTGTCACCGGAGGTCTCCCTGGCCGGCTCCGATGACGACTCCGGCGGCCGCTGTTCGTCGCCGGTGTGGTCCGGATCCTTCGGCGTGCTCATCGCACCCTCCTCGTGTCGTCCCGGTCACGCAACCTATGCCTACCACGGCGAACGCCCGGTCATAGCCGATTGCTACAGGCGCGTCGGGAACGGAGCGGGCTCAGAGGTCCTCGTCGTCGACGATCTCGATCGCGGCCACCTCGGCGGATCGGTCGTCGGCCCGGTCCTCGGCCCGCGTGTCGCGGGCCGTCCACTCCTCACCCAGCTCGTCCTCGATGCCGAGCGTGCCGTCGTCCTCGTCCTCGTGGTAACGAATGCGCAGGTCGTCGGGCGGATCCTCGATGTTGCGCCGGTACTCGCGGATCTCGTCCTCCTGCTCGTCGTCGCCCATGTCGGTCTCCAACGGGTCACGGTTCATACCCTCGGTATCCCCAGTGAGCGCCGTGGCTAACGCGGCCACGAAAACGGCGGCCCCGACCGAAGCCGGAGCCGCCGTTCTCGCGATACGAGTGCTATGCGTTGCCGTTGAAAAGACCGGTCACCGAGCCGTTCTCGAAGACCTCGCGGATGGTGCGGGCCAGCAGCGGCGCGATGGAGAGCACGGTCAGCTGCGGGAACTTCTTGTCCTCGGACAGCGGCAGGGTGTTGGTCACCACGACCTCCTTGGCACCGCAGTTCGCGAGGCGCTCGGCGGCGGGCGAGCTCAGCACGCCGTGGGTCGCGGCGATGACCACGTCACCCGCGCCCGCGTCCTTCAGCACCTTGACCGCGCCCGCGATGGTGCCGCCGGTGTCGATCATGTCGTCGATCAGGATGCAGGTGCGGCCCTCGACCTCGCCGACCACGCGGTTGGACTTGACCTGGTTGGGCACCAGCGGGTCGCGGGTCTTGTGGATGAAGGCCAGCGGCGAGCCACCCAGCGAGTCGGCCCACTTCTCGGCGACGCGCACGCGGCCGGAGTCGGGGGACACGACGGTGATGTGCTCGAGGCTGTAGTTGGTGCGGATGTACTCCGCCAGCTGCACCTGCGCGTGCATGTGGTCGACCGGGCCGTCGAAGAAGCCCTGGATCTGGTCGGTGTGCAGGTCGACGGTGATGATCCGGTTGGCGCCCGCGGTCTTCAGCAGGTCGGCGACCAGGCGGGCCGAGATGGGCTCGCGGCCGCGGTGCTTCTTGTCCTGGCGGGCGTACGGGTAGAACGGCAGCACCGCGGTGATCCGCTTGGCCGAGCCGCGCTTGAGCGCGTCGATCATGATGAGCTGTTCCATCAGCCACTGGTTCAGCGGAGCGGGGAAGCTCTGCAGGACGAAGGCGTCGGAGCCGCGCACCGACTCCTCGAACCGGACGAAGATCTCGCCGTTGGCGAAGTCCCGCGCGACCTGCGGGGTGACGTGGACGTCGAGTTCCTTGGCGACCTGCTCGGCCAGCTCAGGATGGGCGCGTCCCGAGAAGAGCATCAGGTTCTTCTGGTTGTCGATCCATGACGCGGTCACTGCTGATTGCCATCCTTTTGCTCTATTGCCTGACCCGACATCTCCTTGGCCGCGATGGCTTCCGCCGCCGCGCGCGCCGCGTCCGTCCCTGGACGGTGTCGCTGCACCCAGCCCTCGATGTTCTTCTGCGGTCCACCGGACACCGCGAGAGCTCCGGGCGGAACGTTTCTGCGCAGTACAGTACCCGCCGCCGTATAGGCTCCGTCACCCACCGTCACCGGCGCGACGAACATGGTGTCGCTGCCGGTGCGCACGTGCGAGCCGACGACGGTGTGGTGCTTGCTGACGCCGTCGTAGTTGACGAAGACGCTGGACGCGCCGATGTTGCTGTACTCGCCGATGGTGGCGTCGCCGACGTAGGTCAGGTGCGGGACCTTCGAATGCGCGCCGATGGAGGCGTTCTTGGTCTCGACGAACGCGCCGAGCTTGCCCGCGTCGCCGACGATGGTGCCGGGACGCAAGTAGGCGAACGGGCCGATGGTGGCCTTCGGGCCGATGGTGGCGCCCTCGCCGTGCGTGCGGACGACCTTCGCCCCGTCGCCGACGATCACGTCGGTGAGCGTGCTGTCCGGCCCGACCTCCGCGTCCTCGCCGACGACCGTGTTGCCGAGCAGTTGCACGCCGGGCCGGATCACCGCGTCCCTTCCGATGCGCACGCTGGCGTCCACCCAGGTGGAAGCCGGATCCATGATCGTGACGCCCGCGCGCATGTGACGTTCCAGGATGTAGCGGTTGAGCGTGCGGGCCGCCGAGGCCAGCTGCACCCGGTCGTTGACCCCGGTGACCTTGGCCGCGTCGACCAGGCGCGCGCCGTGCACGGGGTGACCGGCTTCCCTGGCCAGGCGCAGCACGTCGGTCAGGTACAGCTCGTGCTGGGCGTTGGCGGTGGAAAGGCGGCTGATCATGGTGCGCAGCACCGCGGCGTCGAACGCGTACACGCCGGAATTGACCTCGGTGATCGCGGCCTGTTCCGGGGTGGCGTCGGCGTGTTCGACGATCTCGGCGAGCTGGCCTTCCGCGTCGCGGACGATGCGGCCGTAGCCGTTGGGGTCCGGCGGCACGAAGGTCAGCACGGTGACCGCGGGGCGTTCGGCGTAGCTGCGGTGCTCGTCGAGCAGCGCGGCCAAGGTGTGCCCGTCCAGCAGCGGCACGTCGGCGGAGGTGACCAGCACGTCGCCGGTGAAGCCGACCGGCAGGGCGGCCAGCGCGCACTGCACCGCGTGCCCCGTGCCGAGCTGCTGTTCCTGGATCGCCGGGGTGATCTCCCTGGCGAGATCGTCGGCGACCGCGGCCACCGCCGCGCCGACCTGTTCGCGATCGTGCCCCACCACGGTGATGAGGTACGCGGGGTCGATCTCGTTCGCCGCATGCAGCGCGTGCGCGAGCATGCTCCGTCCGGCCAGCGAATGCAGGACCTTGGGGGTCTTCGACCGCATTCGTGTCCCGGCACCGGCTGCGAGAACGACGACGGCGGTCTGCTGTGGCATGGATCTCCCTCGGCTGCCTGTCCTCGTGCTGGGCGTCGTCGTGCTTGGTCAGCGATGTGCGGGCCAACGATAAGTCATCGTGCTCTCGAGCTCCGCCGCCAGGACTCGAACCTGAACTCTCTGAACCAAAATCAGATGTGCTGCCATTACACCACGGCGGATTGCCACATCGGCGGTTGGCGAAACCCCCGCCGGTGTGCCACGGCACGGGATGAATCCTCGCATACTCGGCCGCCTCCCCGCGAATTGTTCTCCGCGTCGCTTCTGGTATTCGCGCCGGACCAGCGGGGGAGCGCGGGCGTCCTCCGGCCGGGCAGCGCTCAGGGCGCGGATCGCCGGAGGTCGCCGCCGACGGCGGAGGGCCGCCCCGCCGCTGGCCGATCGCCGCCGCCGCTGCCCGGCGCGCCCGCTGAGCCCTGCTTGCGGCGACTACAGCGTGCGCCCGACGACCGGATTCCGGCAATCGGCCGATTGGTTACGTGACCCTTGATTTCGTTCGGACATGGGTAACTCACCGGGGACGCCCGAAAGCCGAGCGGCACACACGCAGGACCTGAACGCGAATCCCGCGCTCGCCGACCGGTACGGCCTGAAGGCGCGGAGAGGCGGCACAGAGAGGCGGTCTGCGTGAGCCCCGGAGAAGCGGACTTCCGACCGGTCTGGGACAGTGGTATCCGAATGTCGGTGTCGTGCGTCGGAGCCCGATGCGACGGCTGACCCGGCACGCGCGAGGGCAATCCGCCGGGCGCTGTCCCGGCCATGCGACCGTCGGCTCGGAGGGGCCTTCCCGGCACTCACGACCGGCAACAACGCGGGAAGGGCGGAGGAGCAGGGTGTCTTCGGGTGAGTCGCATCGAGTGTCCCGGCCGCGGATGACCGGCACCCAGCGGCGTCAGCAGCTGATCGAGATCGGGCGCGCGCTGTTCGCCGAACGCGGCTACGACGCGACCTCCATCGAGGAGATCGCGCAACGCGCCCAGGTCTCCAAACCCGTGGTGTACGAACACTTCGGCGGCAAAGAAGGGCTGTACGCGGTCGTCGTCGATCGGGAGATGTCCATGCTGCTGGACATGATCACCTCCTCGCTCACCCGCAACCGGTCGCGTATCCGGCTCGAACAGGTCGCGCTGGCGCTGCTGACCTATATCGAGGAACGGACCGACGGGTTTCGAATTCTGGTGCGCGATCAGCCCGCCGCCGCCGCCGAGGGCAGGTACTCCAGTTTGCTCAACGAGGCGACCAATCAGGTGGCGCACATCCTGGCCGGAGATTTCGAGCGGCGCGGGTTCGACACCAGTCTGTCCACCCTGTACGCGCAGGCGCTCGTCGGTCAGGTCGCCACCGCCGCGACCTGGTGGCTGGACGAGCGCAAACCGTCGAAAGAGGTTGTGGCGGCCCACTTGGTGAACCTGTGCTGGAACGGGCTGAGCCATCTGGAAGCCGATCCGCAGCTGAGTTCGGAATGGCGCGCGGGCGCCGGTGAGTGACCCGGATTGTTAACCAGCAAATTGCGCGACGGGTCTCGCCGAATGCTCGAATTGGCTGCCGGGCGCGCGCCTGGTGGTACGGTTCACCCATCCTTTGGGTGCTGTTCGGGCGGTAAGTCGGTCAACTTCGGGATGTCGGTCTACTTCAGGATGGCTGGTTTTGGGATGACAGGCGGATCTGATGGCTAGGCAAGCGCGCGCGGAGATCACCCGCGACTCCGTCCTGGCGGGCGCTGCCGATGTCTTTCTGCGCTTGGGATATGCGAACGCGAGCCTGAGCGAGATCATCGCGCAGTCCAACGTGACCAAGGGCGCCTTGTATTTTCACTTCGGCTCCAAGGAAGAGCTGGCGCGCGCCGTGGTCGACCAGGGCAACGAGCGACTGACCAGCTCGTGTCAGGGCTTCTTCGATCCCAGGGTGCCCGCGCTGGAAGCGTGCATCGGCATCACCTATGTCGTCGCCGATCTATCCATGAACGACCCGATGGTCGGCGCGATGCTGAAGCTCAACCACCAGATCGGCGACTACCGCGGCGCCCAAGGCGACAACATCGCCAAGAACTGGGGCGACACCTACCGGCTGCTCGCCGAGCGGGCCATCGCCCAGGGCGACCTGATCGCCGACCTGGACGCCGAGGTCATCGGCCTGCTGTGGCAGGAGATGGCCGCGGGCGTGCACATCATCGCCGTCGGCACCGAATCCATCGACCAGATGGCGGTCCGGATGGAACGCGCGTGGTACTTCCTGCTCCCGGCCATCGTCCCGGCCGAAAAGCTGTCGTACTTCAGGGAATTCGCGGCAAGACGGTTGCGGCGCTACGTGCCGTGACGTTTGGCCGCGACTTCGTCGCGGCGTGTTCGCGGCCCTCTTGTGGCTCGCGTCCGAGTGACCGCCGCTTGCTCCTTCGTCGCGTACGCGGCGGCCACTCGGACGCGAGCCGGGCCGCGAACGGAACAGGCTCGGTCTCGCTTCGCTCGAAACCGGGAGCTGGGCCGGTGTGGTTGCGTTCGAAAGTGCTGGGGCGCAACAGTCCCGGTGTACGAGGGATCACCTGCGCGGGCACCACTGTTGGCCTTTGCTCAATCGAACGCTGACTCCAGGGACACCCGGAGCAGCCCCTACAAACGCCGTTCGCAGCACACGAGAAAAGAGGCCGCGAACGGCGCAGGTGTTGCCGGAATTCGGCTCATCCCCACGGTCTGAGCAGGTATCACCCCGCCGGAGTGCGGGCGATGCCATGTAGTCCGGATTCACCCCCACTGGCCGGGGACGTAGCTGCCCGCGGGGGTGCGGGCGATGACGTTCATCCGGTTCCAGGCGTTGATCATCGCGATGGCGGCGATGAGGGCGGCGATCTGGTCGTCGTCGTAGTGCTTGCGCACCTCCTGCCAGACCGCGTCGCTGACCGCGCGTCCGTCACCGATCCGGGTGGCCTCCTCGGTGAGCGCCAGTGCGGCGCGCTCGGCCTCGGTGAAGACGGTGGCCTCGTGCCAAGCGGCGATCAGGTTGAGCCGCACCGAGGTCTCGCCCGCGTGCGCGGCGTCCTTGGTGTGCATGTCGGTGCAGTAACCGCAGCCGTTGATCTGGCTGGCGCGAATCTTCACCAACTCATAGGTCGCGGCGTCCAGAGTGGAATCGTTGATCACCTTGGAGGCCGTGGTGAGCCGCTTGATGAAGCTGGCGCCGACCGAGTTGCCGAAGAGTTCGAAGCGCTGTTCCATGATGTCCGTCCTTGTCGTTCCCTTTGGGTTCATCAAGAGGACGACGCGGAAAGACGGAGTGTGACAACGCCTTATGAGACGTGGATCACATCAGGCTCGAGGTGGGTGGCGTTCATTTCGTGAAGTCGTAGCTGACTCCGGTCAGCTTCTCCGACAGCTCCCACAAGTCGGCCGCGACCTTCTCGTCCCTGGACGCCTTCGACGATCCGGACGGGCCGGGGTATCCCCGCATGCCACCGAGCCCGGTGGGGCCGTAGTAGCCGCCCGGTTGGACTTCGGCGGTCGCGGCGTAGAGCGTCGGCAGCGCGCCCATCGCGGCGTTCTGCGCCAACAGCCGATTACCCACCCACATCACCCGGTCGAGGAAAGACTCGGTGTGCGACTGCAACTCGGTGGACGCGTAGCCGGGATGCGCGGCGACCGACAGTTTCGCCGAGCCCGCCGCGGTCAGCCTGCGCTGCAGCTCGCGCGCGAACATCAGGTTGGCCAGCTTGGCCTGCCCGTATGCGGCCCACCGCTGATACTTGCGCCGCTCCCAGTTGAGATCGTCCAGGTCGATCTTGCCGACCTGGTGCGCACCACTGGAGACGGTGACGATCCGGTCGGAGATCTTGTCAAGCAGCAGCCCGGTGAGCGCGAAGTGACCGAGATGGTTTGTGCCGATCTGTTTTTCGAATCCGTCCGCGGTGCGGCCTTCGGGAACCGCCATCACACCGGCGTTGTTGATCAGCACATCGGCCCCGTCGACGTTCTGGGCGAAGGCGCGGACCGAGGCGAGATCGGCGAGATCCAGTTCGCGCACCTGCGCCCGCTCGCCCAGTTCGGCGGCCACCCGCTCGCCCTTGGCGACGTTCCGGCAGGCGAGCACGACCTCGCCGCCCGCCGCGGCCAGTGCGCGCACCGTCTCGGCTCCCAGGCCGCTGTTGGCCCCGGTCACGATGAACTTTCGGCCGCTCTGGTCGGGGATGTTCGAGGTGTCCCACCTGGTCATGCCGGAAAGTCTAGTGCGCGGCGGCGCACGGCGGCAGGTTCGAACACACCCGGGGTGAAGTAGGGTTGCCTAACCTACTTAGGGAACCCTTTGCTTGATTTGTGAGGCAGACCGTGACTTCCACACCGACCGAGTCCGCGCATCGCGACGGCTATGTATCTTTCCCCGCCCACGCGGCCGCGGAGTACCGGGCCGCGGGCTACTGGGCCGGGCGCCCGCTCGGTGATCTGCTGCGCGCGAGCGCACTCCGGCAGCCCCAGCGTCCCGCGCTGCTCGACGCGGAGGGCCCGCGCAGTTACGCCGATATCGACGCCGCCGCGGACCGGATGGCCCACGGGCTGCTGGCGCTCGGCATCGCTCCCGGCGACCGCGTGGTGGTGCAGCTGCCCAATGTGCCCGAGTTCCTGACCGTGTTGTTCGGCCTGCTACGCGCCGGGATCATCCCCGTGTTGAGCCTGCCCGCGCACCGCAGGGCCGAAATCGAGCATCTGGCGCGGCTTTCCGACGCGGTCGGCTACATCGTCGCCGACCGGGTGGCCGACTTCGACTACCGCGAGCTGGCTTCGACCGTGCGCGACGCGGTGCCGTCGCTGCGCCACGTGCTGGTGCTCGGCGATCCGGGCCCGTTCACCGACCTCGCCTCGGTGCCGCGCGACGGCGGCGAGCTGCCCGAGATCGATCCGGGCGACATCGCCCTGATGCTGGTGTCCGGCGGCACCACCGGCCTGCCGAAGCTCATCGCGCGCACGCACGACGACTACGTCTACAACGCCACCGCCGGCGCCGAGGTGTGCGCGCTGACCGAAGAGGACGTCTATCTCGCGACGCTGCCCGCCGCCCACAACTTCCCGCTGGCCTGCCCCGGCATCTTCGGCACCATCGGAGTGGGCGGCGCGGTCGCCTTCGTCGGCGACCCGAGCCCGGAGAGCGCGTTCGCGGCGATCGAGCGGCACCGGGTCACGGTCACCGCCGTCGTGCCGCCGCTGGCCCAACTCTGGTGCGCGGCGACCGAATGGGAAGAGGCCGACCTGAGTTCGCTGCGCCTGCTCCAGGTGGGCGGCGCACGACTGGCGGAGGTCAACGCGAAAGAGGTGACCCCGGCGCTGGGCGCGACCCTGCAGCAGGTGTTCGGCATGGCGGAGGGCCTGATCAACTACACCAGGCTGGACGACCCGGCCGAACTGCTGCACACCACCCAGGGCAGGCCGCTCTCACCGGCCGACGAGATCCGCGTGGTGGACGGGGACGGCAACGATGTGGCGCCCGGCGCGGAGGGCGAGTTGCTGACCAGGGGGCCGTACACCATCCGCGGTTACTATCGCGCACCCGAACACAATGCGCGCGCCTTCACCCCCGACGGGTTCTACCGCAGCGGCGATCTGGTCCGCCGCCTGCCCAGCGGGCACCTCGTGGTGTCCGGCCGGATCAAAGACGTGATCAACCGTGGGGGCGAGAACGTCTCGTGTGACGAACTCGAGGAACATCTGCTCGCCCATCCCGCCGTCCGGCACGCCGCCGCGGTCGGGCTGCCCGACGCGGCGCTGGGCGAAAAGGTTTGCGCCGTCTTGGTCGTAGACGGCGAGATGCCGACGCTGGCCGAGCTCAAGTCCTTCCTCGCCGCGCGCGGCCTGGCCACCTACAAACTGCCCGACGTGCTGCGCCGCAGCGACAAGTTGCCGATCACGGCGGTCGGCAAGATCGACAAGAAGGCGCTGCGCGCCGAGCTGTAGCGCCGAGGGAACGGGCAGCGCACCGTCGGCGCGCTGCCCGTGCGACTCAGGCTTCGACGACGTAGGGCGCGATGCTGCCCAGCTTCTCGCAGGTCTCTTCGAACTCCCGCTCCGGGCGGGACTGGCCGACGATGCCCGCGCCCGCGCGCAACCAGGCTCCTTCGGCGTTCTGGTACACCGCGCGCAGCACGAGGGTGGCCTCCAGCGCGCCGGTCGGCGAAACGGTGACCACCGCACCGGAATACAGCCCGCGCGGGTCGTGATCGAGCCGGAACACCGAGTCGACGCCCTCCCGCTTGGGAATTCCCGAAGCCGTCACCGACGGGAACAGCACCTCCAACGCGTCCCAGCTGGACCGGTCGGCGGCCAGCCGGCCGCGCACCGTCGACGCAAGGTGCTGCACGCTGCCCCGCTCCCGTACGGCCATGAAATCCGACACCGCTGGCGTGCCGGGATCGGCGACGGCCGCGATCTCCGAGAACGAGGTCTGCACCGAGATCGCGTGTTCCACGATCTCTTTCGGGTCGGTGATCAAGTCGGCCCTGGCGGCGAGATCGGCCGCGGCGCCGCGGCCGAACGCGCGGGTGCCCGCCAGCGGCTCGGTGGTCACCACCCGATCGTCGTCCACGGAGGCGACCAGCTCCGGACTGAAGCCCGCGGCCTCCAGGCCGCCGAGCCGCAGCAGGAACGACCGCGCCGGAGTGTTGTGCGCGCGCCCGAGCCGGTAGGTGGCCGGAATGTCGACGGCGAACGGCAGATCGACTTTCCTGGACAGGATGACCTTCTGATAACGCCCGGCCTGGATCTCGCCGACCGCCTCGGCCACCCGGTCGCGGTAGCCGGTGGGATCGATGCGGATGTCGGCCGGATGCGCCTGCGGCAGTTCGGCGTTCTGCGACTGCGCGATCAGATCGTGGATGTCGCCGGTCTCCGACGGCGTAGCACCCGATACCCGGACGCCGAACGCGCCGACCCTGACCTCGATACGCGGAACCATCAGGTGCGCCAGAGTCGTGCGCGGATCGAGATGCCGCGTGGCGTCGAGCGCCCAAGCGCAGAACTCGAACCCGATCCAGCCGTAGGCATTCCGCCCGTCGAGGGGCAACGCGCCGAGCGCGCGGTCGATCACGCCCGCCGGATTGCCCTCCCATCGGCTGGTCGTGGTCTCACCTTCCCAGGTGACGCGCAGCTCGCGCACGTCCAGTTCGACACTGCCGATCGGATCGGCGGCGAAGACCCACTCCCCCGGACGCTCGTACATCACGTACTCGCCGAACCGATCCGCCCCCGCCAGCCGGGACATCGCTGCCGCCGGATCGGTCACATACTCAACCCGCAGGCGTTCCGTGGTCGACAACGATCCTCCAAAGGTTACCCTGGCCTAACTAAGTGGAGGTAAGGTTAGCATTACCTCCTTCGAACTGCGGGTGTGCTCGCGGCCACACGGCGAACGCCCGCGAATCGCTCAGCAGGGGATGAACCGCGTCCCGCAAGCACTTTCGCCCGCGCTGCCTTCGCTGGTGACGATCGGCCCTCCGATAACTCGCCGCGCCGTCTGCCTGCGGGGAATAGACCCGCCGGGATTGAATAGTGGAGAGCGTCACCTGCGGAGGGAAGAACATCGATGATCGATCACCGCGGCGATTCACCCGCGACAGCCCGGCCCGGGACCGCACCGCGATCGGTGGTGGCCCTGATCGAAGCCGCCTCGGGGGTGGAACGCGAACTCGTCGGCCAGTGGCTCGCCGACGGCGGGATCAGCGCCGAGTTCGGTACCGAAGCGCCGGTCACCCAGCTCGATCTGGACGCGGGCGCCGTCGCCGCGCAGCTGGTCGGCAGGCGCGACGATCCGCTGGTTGTGCCGATCCGCGTGCTGTGGCTGCCGCCGGAACGCGACGGCGTACGCCGCGTGACCTTCGCGGATCTCGCCCTGCTGACCAATCCGCGCAAGCCCAATCGGCTGGCGCAACGCAGGCTGGTCTCCAAGTCACCGGACCGGTACGTCGTGCTGACCGGCGCACCGGCTCGGTTGAGCGAGCTGCGGCAGAACAACCCGGAGGCTTCGGCGCTCTACGACAAGGGCACCGCCGAACCGTTCGCCCGCGCCGTCGTGCGCGCGGCCGTGGTGGCGCTGGAACGCGCCGAGCGCACCGTCATCGGCGACCGGTACAAAGTGCCCAAGCTCGTCGCGGAGGAAATCCTCGACTCGCCCGACTTCCTGCGCAGGCTCGAGCTGATCGCCGATCAGATCGGCGCCAGCCCGCACGAGGTGTACCGGCGGGCGGAGAAGGCGCTCAACGAACTCGTCGCCGCCCAGAGCAGGTTGGTCTCCGACCTGTTCACCCAGGCCATGCGCCCGGTGCACGCGTCGACCTGGAATGTGGACGCCGACGAGTCCGGCCTGACCGGGTTGCGCGACCTGAACCGCCGGTTCCCCCTGGTGTTCCTGCCATCGCACCGCTCGTACGTCGACGCGTTCGTGCTGGGGGACGTGCTGGCCCGCAACGACTTTCCCCCGAACCACGTGATCGGCGGAGCGAACCTCAGCTTCTGGCCGATGGGCCCGATCGCGCGGCGCACCGGAACGGTGTTCATCCGACGCAGTTTCGGCGACGACGAGGTCTACAAGGCCGTCGTCGAGGAGTACTTCGCCTACCTGCTGGCCAAGCGCTTCAACCTGGAGTGGTACTTCGAGGGCGGCCGCACGCGCACCGGTAAGTTGCGGCCGCCGCGCTACGGTTTGCTGAACTACCTGGCCGCGGCGGTCCGCTCCAACCGCATCGACGACGTCATGCTGGTGCCGGTCTCGATCACCTACGAGCGGCTCAACGAACTCGGCGCCATCGCCACCGAGCAGGAGGGCGGCAAGAAGAAACCGGAGGGCCTCACCTGGCTGGCGCGCTATATCCGCAGCCAGCAGCACTCCGCCGGGCACGTGTACGTCCGCTTCGGTGAACCGCTGTCGGCGCGCGATCGGCTCGCCGCACACGGCGACCCGCTCACCACTCCGCCGCTGACCATTCCGCTGCACCATACGGAGCCGATTCCCGCACCGCACACGGAAACGGGCGTCGTCGACAGCGAACCGCCGGAAATCGCCGAACTGGAGCGAAGGGCCGTGCAGCGGCTGGCGTTCGAAGTCGCGGTCGGCATCAACGCGGTCACTCCGATCACGGTCAACGCGCTGGTCACCCTCGCGTTGCTCGGCGTGGACGGGCGCGCTCTCACCCTCGGCGAGGTACGCACGGTGCTCAACCCGGTGCTCGGTTACATCGACAAGCGCGAGCTGCCGGGCGGCGAACTCGAGGCGCTGCGCGACGAACAGGGTTTGGCCGTGGTGCTGGAACAGCTTTCGCTCGCCCGAGTGGTCACGGTGTATCGCGGCGGGGTCGAGCCGGTGTACTCGATCGAGTCCGGTGCCCATCTGGAGGCCGCCTTCTATCGCAACAGCGCGGTGCACTGGTTCGTCAACCGGGCGATCCTCGAACTGTCCATCCTGGCCGCGGTCGACAGCGGGGACGCCGACGCCCTGAAAACCGGCTGGGACGAGGCGTTCCGGCTGCGGGACCTGTTGAAGTTCGAGTTCTTCTTCCCCGAGCGCGGCGAGTTCGCCGATCAGATGGTCGCGGAGGTGCTGCTGGTCGATCCGGACTGGTACAGCCACACCCGCCGCGACACCTACGGCTCGGACATCCTGGCGAAGCTGACCGCCTCCGGCTTCACCATGGCCCACCGGGTGCTGCGGTCGTTCGTGGACGCGCAGTTGGTGGTGGCCGAACGGCTGGCCGCTCAGGACGCGGGCGAGGAGATCGACCGCAAGGAGTTCATCACCGAGTGCGTGGCCGTCGGTAAGCAGATGTTGCTGCAGAAGCGGCTGCACAGCCCGGAGTCGGTCTCCACCGAGCTGTTCACCAGCGCGCTGAAACTCGCCGACAACTACGGCCTGCTGGAGACGGTTGCCGACGACGAGCCGGACCAGCGCCGCGCCGAACTGACCGAGCGAAGGAACGAATTCGCCGAGCGCCTGCGCGTCATCGGCGCCCGCATCGCGCAAGCCGCCGCACTCGACCCGTCCAACCGGGAGGCCTGGTGACCGGCGCGCGCGCAGCCCTCGACGCCGCGCTCGCCGCCATCCGCTCCGGTCCGCAGGGCCGCGCGGTCGCCGCGATCTTCGATTTCGGCGGCACGGTCATCGACACCCCGAAACCACGGCGCCGGTCGCGCCGCAAGCCCGCCGACGTGCTGCTCAGCGGCATCCGCGGCCACATGACCGACGGCGAATACAGCCGGTTCCTGCGCGAGTTGTCCGAGGCGCTGGCCGGACGCTCGGAACAGGAGCTGGACGAGGTGGGCAGGCGCCTGTTCCAGCGCACCGTGTACGGGTACCTGTACCCAGAGGCGTGGGAGTTGATCCGAACCCACCGTGCGGCCGGGCACACCATCGTGCTGGTCAGCTCGCTGACCCGATTCCAGGTCGCACCCGCCGCGGCGCAACTGGGCATCGAGCACGTGCTGTACACGCCCATGGCCGGCAGCGGCGGCGTACTCACCGGGCATCCCGATGGGAAGACGCTGTGGCGCAACGGCAAGGCAGAGGCGGTCGCCGCGTTCGCCGCCGCGCAGCAGGTGGATCTCGAGCGCAGCTACGCCTACGCCGACGCGATCGCCGACCTGCCCGTGCTGTCGCTGGTGGGACATCCGGTGGCGGTGAACGCCGACGAGGAGCTGACCGGCATCGCCGACCGGCAGCACTGGACCGAGCTGACCTTCCGTCCGCGCCGTCCGCCACGCGCGAGCGACTACCTGCGCACCGCCGCCGGATTCGCCGGGCTGCTCGGGGGCGCGCTGTTCGGCGTCGCGTCGAAAGCGCCGACGCAGGACCGGCAGCGGATGGCCGACGCGCTGATGGCCAACGCGGCGCGCAACACTCTGCGCATCGCGGGCGTGCAGGTGCGGGTCACCGGCGCCGAGAACGCGAGATCGCCGCGGCCTGCGGTCTTCCTGTTCAACCATCAGAGCCAGTTCGACATCATCATCGTGCCCGAAGTGCTCGGCGGCGGCGTGACCGCGATCGGCAAGAAGGAGCTGACCAAGAATCCGGTTTTCGGACCGCTCATGCGCTTCGTCGGCGTGACGTTCATCGACCGCGCGAACACCGCGCAGGCCAAGGCGGCGCTGCGCCCGGTGGTGGAGACCCTGCGCGGCGGTCTGTCGGTCGCGGTGGCTCCAGAGGGCACTCGCTCCTACACGCCCGAGGTCGGGCCGTTCAAGAAGGGCGCGTTCCACATCGCGATGCAGGCGGGTGTGCCGGTGATCCCGGTGGTCATCCGGAACGCGGGCGAGATCTGCTGGCGCAACGCGATGGTCGCCCGGCCGGGGACGGTCGACGTGGCGATACTCGACCCGATCGACGTCAGCGCGTGGGACCCTCGCGAGCTGGACGACAAGGTCGCGGAGGTCCGCCAGTTGTTCCTGGACACGCTCCTGGATTGGCCGCGCTGAACCGTTCGGGGGAGCAGCACGCGGGTCATGGTGACATGGGCCGTCGCGACGGTGTCCACGTCCGGTTCGGCTCCGGGCGCGGTGTCCGCCGTGCCCCTCACAACGGCCGGCCATGCTGCGGACCGGCGTGGCGACGGGTCCGACACCGACGTGGCGACCGCCGCGGACTTCGACCGGTCCGCACGTCGCCGCCGCGGCATCCGCTCTGTGCTCGTGGACGGGCTGGAGGAATACTCGTCAGCCGTCGATCGGAAGCCCTGCTCCGAGGGCGGTCGCTCAGACCGCGCGACCGAACAGCAGCTTCCACGGCATCAGCGCCGACTCCAGCTGCACCTTCAGGCTCATCTTCGACGCGCCGAGCGTCCGCTCCTCGAATCGGATCGGCACCTCGGCGATCGCGATCCCCTTCTTGATGGTCCGGTAGTTCATCTCGACCTGGAACGAATACCCGTTGCTGCGGATGGAGGCCACGTCGATGGCCCGCAGGGTGTCGGCCTTCCACGCCTTGAAACCCGCGGTGGCGTCCTTGACGCCCAGGCGCAGGATCAGGTTCACGTAGAAGTTGGCCCAAACCGAGAGCGCCTTGCGGTACCACTTCCATTCGGCGGCGGTGGAGCCGCCGGGAACGTACCGGGAACCGAGCACGACACCCGCGTCGGTGCCGGACAGCTTCTCCAGCATCGCCGGGATGACTTCGGCGGGGTGCGACAGGTCGGCGTCCATCTGGATCACGACGTCCGCGCCCTCGTCCAGGGCGCGCGTGATGCCGGCGACGTACGCCCGGCCGAGTCCGTCCTTCTCGGTGCGGTGCAGCACACCGACCACGTTCGGCAGTTCGGCGGCGAGTTTGTCGGCCACCTCGCCGGTGCCGTCCGGCGAGCTGTCGTCCACCACGAGTACGTGCAGGTCGGGCACCGGCAGCGCGGTCAGCCGCTCCACCGCAACCGGCAGATTCTCCCGCTCGTTGTAGGTCGGCACAACAACGGTAACCCTCAAGGGTCGCCCTCCCTGCTGATCCTGGTTTCCGCTCGCAGCCCACGCCAGGACCTCCGAGCATTCGTCGAGTTCTGGAGAACCGTACTCGATCCACCTGATCGCGACCTGAGCGGCCGCGCCAGGAGCGACGCCGCCCGAGCCCTCGACCTGCGACTCAAGATCAACTTCACCGCACCGGGGAAGGCGTTCTGCGAACCTTCCCCGCTGGGCTCCTCAGTCCCCGTCCCGCCATGCCCGGTCCCGGGCGTCTTCCCGCGCGTTGCGAGCGTGCGCGATCTCCAGCGCGCGCTCGGCCGTCGCCTGGTCCGGGTACGGCCCCATCCGGTCGCGGAACCAGCACTGCCGCCCTTGCTCGGCCCGATTGTGCTTCAAGCAGTAATACCAGCGCTCAGCCATACCTCCAGCATCCCACCGAACCGCACGGCTCAATCGCTTTTCTCGTCGCCGTCCATTGCCCCGGCGCCGCGATTCAGGGCCAAAGGCTTCGGTAATGGACGAGAGCGTCGCACAGGAGAACCACACCGAAGATCGCGAACAGCACGCGCACCGACGCGGGACCGTACGAGCTGATAATCCGAACGATTCTTCGATACATCCGCCGCGCTCGGGTCGTGCGCCGCATCGCGAGGCCGAGTATCACCAGCGGCGGCAGCAATGCGAGCGCGCAATAGGCGACGACGATCAGCGGCCACAACGCCGGTAGCGGATGCCGCGCGGAGATCATCGCGAGTCCGGCCAGATAGGGAACCGCCGTCGGCGCCTGCGCGATGCCGATCGCCACGCCGAGTCCGGCGAGCACCCATGGCTGTCTTCGTAGCGCGGTCGCCCCCTCCGGGGCCGCCGGACCGCCCATTCGGATGCACGCGAGAGCGATCAGCACCACCCCCGCGCCGAGTTCTCCCCAGTACCGCACCGCCGGGGTGACCCGGAAGTCGAACAGGTCGGTCAGGAACCCGATCCCCAGGATCGTGCAGATGCCGAAAGCGGTGGTGACGGCGAAGACGCCCGCCAGCAAGCTCAAACCGCTCACCAGCGGCGAGCGACGGCTCAACCTGCTGTCGTAGACCACCGCCGTGGTGACGCCGATCAGCAGCAAGTCGAGCGAGTCGAGGAAGGCGAACCCCGCGAGCGCGAGGAGAAGGGTCCACATGGCCGCGCCAGCCTACCCGCGCCGCCCAACCGACCACCCAATCCCGAACACCCCTGCCCCACTGTGTGATTCACCACATCGCGTGGATGCAATGGCACACAGCGACCAACGCCGCACAGATCGACAACCGACTGCCAAAAACCGCCCCCAGAAGCAACCTGTCGAGCGAGAGCCCAAGTGGAGCCTCGCAAAGCGGTTGCAGCTACCACCAATGGGACACCCGCCCAGCGCGACCAACCTGGACCACCCCACCGAAGCCGCGAACAACCCCGCAAACGCAGGAACCAAACCGGACGACACCCCCGCCTGCGGCAGGAACCAACCGCTGCCCCCGCCGAAGGCAAAATCCGGACGACACCCCGAAAACGCAACCAGAGACGATGGGGGTCCGGGGGCGAAGCCCGCCGGGCGGGGTGTGGGGGTTGCACCCCCACAAGAAATGACGAAACGAGCCCCGCCCACGCTTTCCGTGGACAGGGCTCGCCTACGAGTGGAGTGGCCAGGGCCGGGATCGAACCGGCGACCTTCCGCTTTTCAGGCGGACGCTCGTACCAACTGAGCTACCTGGCCGCAGGCACCCGAAGTGAATGCCATACGCGAAACGCCGGATATCTCCGGCGCCTCTTTGCGACCCTGACGGGACTCGAACCCGCGACCTCCGCCGTGACAGGGCGGCGCGCTAACCAACTGCGCCACAGGGCCATGCTCTGCTACCAACGATCCGTGGATCGTACCCCCTACGGGATTCGAACCCGCGCTACCGCCTTGAAAGGGCGGCGTCCTAGGCCGCTAGACGAAGGGGGCTCGTCCCGGATTTCTCCGGACCGGCTTTCAACGGCTGTCCGTTGGGAGCTGGGATAGCTTATGACAGACCGGACTCGAATCCCAAACCGGCTGGTCAGAGGCTTAAACCGAGCTCATCCAAGCGCGCTTGGGCACGCCACCCGTCGCTGCGGAACTTCTCCAGCCATTCCGGGGTGGCCATCGCCTCGATCACCACCTCGAGCGCCTCCTCGAACCGCGACCGCAGATCGACCTGCCCGCCGATCAGGTCCACCATGTACCGCTGGCCGGCCAGCGCGGCGGCGAGCGTGCGGGTGAACCGGTCGGGATCGGCGTCCGCGCGCAGCTGCCCCTGTTCGATGGCACGGACGGTGAGCACCCGCGTGGTGCGGCCGAGGATGCGGTTGCCGCCGGCCTGCACGTCACGGTAGAAGTCCGGTTCGATGATCAGGCGGTACTCGGCCTGCACGATGATGTCGTGCTCGAGTCGCAGCGCGATCTCGTCGACCACCCCGTGCAGGATGTCCAGCGGGCTGAGATCCGTTCGCGCCAGCCAGCGCTCGGCGGACGCGCGATAGCGCTCCACCGCGGTCTCCAGCACCGCGCGTGCCAGATCTTCCTTCGAATCGAAGTGGAAGTACATGGCGCCCTTGGTGGCGCGCGATCCTTCCAATATGCGGTTGAGCGATGCAGCGGCATAGCCGCTCTTCCCGAACTCAACGGCGGCGGACCTGATAATCGCTGCCCGTGTCCGGCGCGCCCGCTCTTGCTGCCGTGCCATGCTCGAAACGCCTCCGAAGCCTTACTCGCCGCCAATCAGCCACCCCCGAAGGAACGGACCCTCGGCGCGAATTCATGAGTTTTATCAATACGTCGAACCCGGTTTTCGACCGATTACAAACTCTCGGTACGAAAAGTCCTCAATAACCTGGAACACACCAGCTGGTATAGTTTGCCTGCCCGGGTGCGCCGCAGGGGGTGCGCATCCGGGCATTTCTTCGTCTCGAACGTGCCTCCTCCTGCGGCATCGAGTTCCGTCGCGCCATGGCCGGCCGGACCGACCGCGACACCTTCGGACACAGCAACGACAATCCGAATTCCGCGGCGCCGACCGAGCCGGCGATTCTTTCGGAATTCATCAAGGCGTCACCGTACCCGGAATCCCGATGCGACACGCGGCAAACCGAAGAGTCGAGTAGCCATCTCATTCTGTTTTCTGTTACGGCAAATTTTTGGCAACCCAACCCGGCCGTCCGGAGGGTGCGCGAATTCACCAGCGGCCCAAGTCGGTTCACGCGCGCCGACCGGCAACTCGGACAACCGGCCGTCGCCCACGTTCCGCCCGCCAACCCACTCCACGCGCACCCACCGGCCGGAGCCGTTCACCCCCTGCAAATCCAAAGACATTGCCAGCCAACATGATTGAATGATATCCAGATCCAGCTAAGATGAACAAAGCTGGGTGCCAAGTGTTTACCGCCCGCATCGCCCGCCGCGTTACCGCCTTCCCGCGACGGCTCCGCCCAGCCGGTCGCCACCCCGCCCCACCCATCCATCCCGCCCACCGACACGAACTCCCCCGATTGGGGCATCCGCCCCCATCCGCACTACACTGTTCCTCCGCGCCCCTATAGCTCAGTTGGTAGAGCTACGGACTTTTAATCCGCAGGTCGTAGGTTCGAGCCCTACTGGGGGCACAGAGGTCGGGCGCCCGGGTTACTCCGGGCGCCCGATCCGTTTCCGGAGCTCTCCCGCCCGTACGACCGGCCGAACCGGCCTGGAGGGGCCGACGTCGAAGCTCTCCGGCCGAGGTACTACACGCACACGTCTCGCTGGTGCGGCAGCCGGGGAGACCCCTCGGCGGCACGGTGACAATCTGTTCGACGAGGCCTTCTCATTCCTTTGCGCAGTGGAAGCGGCAGCGGGTGCGAGCGGCAAGGAGCGCGTCTTGTGCGGCGCCCGTCGGCCAGCACGGCCTCAGACGCGACTATGGCGGACGCAGATCGCGATGGGCCGGTTGGGCTGTGATGAACGGCACAGCTATCTCTCTATAGGGCACCCGCTGACAAAAAGGCCTCGGCTCACGGCCGACCACACGGCACGTCAGGGACAAGATTGTTCGCGGCCGGACTCGGGTCCGAGAAAAACGGATGCGCGTGGGCGAATATCAACTCCGGCGTCGCAGTAGATACATACGGAGGATTTCGCCGCAGCCACCCATTCCGGTCACGGCGACACGTCCGCGGCCGGCCGCCGAAGCCGGACGGCACCAGTCACACTGCCGTTCGACGGCGGCGAATGCGCTCAGCGCGCCCATCCACCGCGCCCCGCCGACAGAATCGCCCGCGCCCCGCCGACAGAATCGCCGACTCGTGCACACAGACGTTGCGGAAGTCCACCGTGTGGCGCCACGGAGACACCCGCCGGATCCCGCCATCACACCCGCCCGGTCCCACGGCGCTCCCGATACAAGGGGCGCACCTCGACCACGCTCTCGAAGGTGCTTCGCGGGCACCGATTCACAGGAACATCGCAGCTAGGCGGGCCTCGGTGCGCCGACACGCGCAGAACCAGGACGTTTCGCCGCCATATCCGCCCGCTGGCCGGGATTGTGTGGTCGAGCACGGGCCGGTAACGCCGCGAGCACCGCGTCGATAGTCCCACTGCCGCGGGAACAGCCCATACACTCGTGTGGATCACTGAACGGCGAAGACGTCGTATGAGGTGGATCACCAGGGCATCGATCACCTAACGGATGCGTTTCGCATCACACCTACGGTGCCGTAAGGTATGGCCGCATCGGCATCGGTCTACCTTGAGATTGACCTGCACGACCGGAAGCACACACTGAAGGGTTCATACATGGCAAGGGATCTGACTCAACTCGAACTGCTGACGGAGTTGGAGCCGGTTGCCGAAGAAAACGTCAACCGGCACCTCTCCTTGGCAAAGGAATGGCATCCGCACGACTACGTCCCGTGGGACGAAGGCCGCAACTTCGCCGCACTCGGTGGCGTGGATTGGGATCCGGAGCAGTCCCGGCTCAACGAGGTCGCGAAGGCGGCCATGATCACGAACCTGCTCACCGAGGACAACCTGCCCTCCTACCACCGCGAGATCGCCGAGAACTTCTCGCAGGACGGCGCCTGGGGCACCTGGGTGGGTCGCTGGACCGCCGAAGAGAACCGCCACGGCATCGTCATGCGGGACTACCTGGTCGTGACCCGCGGCGTCGATCCGGTCGCCCTCGAAGAAGCCCGGATGGTTCACATGACCAACGGTTTCGCCTCCCCCGCGGAAGCCGACGCGGGCTTCCTGCATTCCGTCGCGTACGTCACCTTCCAGGAACTCGCCACCCGAGTCAGTCACCGCAACACCGGCAAGGTCTGTGACGACCCGATCGCCGATCGCATGCTGCAGCGCGTCGCCGCCGACGAGAACCTGCACATGATCTTCTACCGCAACATGTGCGGCGCCGCCCTCGACCTGGCGCCCGACCAGGCCATCGAGGCGATCACCCTGATCCTGGAGAACTTCCAGATGCCGGGTGCGGGCATGCCGAACTTCCGCCGCAACGGCGTGTTGATGGCCAAGCACGGCATCTACGATCTGCGTCAGCACTTGGAGGACGTGGTCCAGCCGGTGCTGAAGAAATGGAACATCTTCGAACGCACCGACTTCACCGCCCGCGGTGAGGCGGTCCGCGAGCGTCTCGGGCTGTTCCTGGAGAAGCTGAGCAAGGACGTCGTCAAGTTCGAGGAACAGCGCGATCGGATGCTCGCCCGCGAGGCCGCCAAGCGCGACCGTGCGATGGCGGGCAGCTCCGCGTAGGACCCCACCGGACATACAGCAAGGCGCCGCCCTCCCGGAAGACCGAGGGCGGCGCAGGCGTGCGCGCCCACGGTCGGCGTGCGCACCGGGCAGCTGACCCGCTCCGGCCGACTCACGTGCGCAAATGAGACACTGGTCGGCGTGACGATGACTACCGAGGCGATGGCCAAGCTGCGGATCGGGCCGTATCCGGTCGATCCGCCGGTCGTGCTCGCGCCGATGGCGGGCATCACCAATCTGGCGTTCCGCAAGTTGTGCCGGGAATTCGGCAGCCCCACCTCGATCTACGTGTGCGAGATGATCACCGCGCGGGCGGTGGTCGAGCGTAACGAGAAGACGCTGCACATGATGTCCTTCGATGCCGACGAGCATCCCCGCTCGATGCAGCTCTACGGCGTCGACCCGGCCACGCTCGGCGAAGCGGTGCGGATCATCGTCGGCGAGGGGTGGGCCGACCACATCGACCTCAACCTCGGCTGCCCCGTGCCCAAGGTCACCCGTCTCGGCGGCGGCGCCGCCCTGCCGTACAAGCGGACGCTGTTCCGGAGCATCGTGCGCGCCATGGTGAGCGCGGCGGAGCCCGCGGGGGTTCCGGTCACCGTGAAGTTCCGCATCGGCATCGATGACGACCACCTCACCTATCTGGACGCGGGCCGCATCGCGGAAGCCGAAGGAGCGCGAGCGGTCGCATTGCACGCGCGCACGGCCGCGCAGCGCTACTCCGGCGAAGCCGACTGGAGCGCGATCGCCCGGCTCAAGGAAGCGGTCACCTCGATCCCGGTGCTCGGTAACGGCGACATCTTCTCCGCCGCCGACGCCGTGCGCATGATGGACGAGACCGGATGCGACGGCGTGGTCGTCGGTCGCGGCTGCCTCGGCAGGCCGTGGCTGTTCGCCGAACTGCAGGCCGCGCTGCGCGGTGAACCCCTGCCGGAGCCGCCCGATCTCGGCCGGGTGGGCGCGGTGCTGTTCCGGCACGGCGCGTTGCTGTCCGAGCATCTCGGCGAGGAGAAGGCCATGCGCGATCTGCGCAAGCACATGGCCTGGTATCTGATGGGCTTCCCCGTCGGTTCCGATCTGCGTCGGGCGTTCGCGACGGTGGACAGCCTCGCGCAGCTGGAAGATCTCGTCGGCCGCCTCGACCCGGCCGTTCCCTTTCCGAAGGACGCGGAGGGCCCGCGCGGCAGGCAGGGCTCGCCGGGCAAGGTCGCGCTGCCGCACGGGTGGCTCGACGATCCGGACGATCCCGCGGTGCCGAGCGCGGCGGATGTGATGCACAGCGGAGGCTGATCCGGCAATCACACAGCGAATCCCAAGCGCAACACCACTGTGACCTCTTCGATTTCGCACTGGGGTGGCTCGCCGTGGCGGAATCGTTATCATTGCGGAATCGGTGCCGCCGGTCGAGTGTGACCTGAGCGGGAAAGCAGGACGAAAAGCGAGGTTCGTTGGTGGGTGACGATCGGCACGGGCGTTCGCCACGGCCCGGAGGTCGCGCCCCGTGGGAGCGGTATCCCGCGGCGGACTCCCCCGACCGGGACGCCGCACGCACGTCTCGTCGTTCCCGCCATACCGACGCCGCTCCCGACCAGAGTTCCGCCCCCCTCACGGTGCAGGATCTCGTCCAGCGGGTCGACAACGAACGCACCGGCCGTCGCGGCCGCCGCGCGGAACCGACCCCAGCGGATCCCACCGCGGCGCCGAGCCGAGGCCGACGCCCGGAACCCGGCCCGCCGGACCCCACCGCCAACGGCCGGGGACGCCGCGCCGAGCCGACGCCACCGGTTCCCGTCCCCCCGGCGAACCGAGGCCGACGCCCCGAGCCACTACCGCCGCAGGCGGGTCCTCCTTCGGCACGAATCAACCGTGCCGAGGCACGGCAGGAAGCTCCGCGCAGGCCCGCCGATCCGGCCGCCGCCAACGGCCGCGGCGCCGCAGCCGGTCCCCGGCGCGCGCCGGACTCGCCGCCACGCCCGACGGGCAGCTCGCCCGTGGTCCAGGACATCACGGGAGCCACACCGGCCGCCCGCCCCGCAAGCCGCCGTCCTGCCGAGCGCTCCGCGCCCGTGGCTCCCCCGGAACCGGAGCAGGCAGAAGAGGTCACCGACGTACTTCCCCCGCTCGAGGAGCCCACGCGCGCCAAGCGCAAGGGCGTGAGCTGGCCGACCAAGGACGGCAAAGACGCCAAGCCGAAGGCCGTCGGCACCGCCCAGACTCGTCTGCAGGCCTCCCGGGAGCGTCGCAACAAACGGCTGCGGACCGCGGGAAGGGCGGGGGGCGCAGTGTGCGCCGTGCTCGCTCTGCTGGTGACCGGCGGCGGCTGGAGCTACCTACGTTCGACGAGCGACAGCTTCACTCAGGTCTCCGCGCTGGACGACAATTCGGAAGACGTGATCGACTCCAACGCCCAGCTCGGTGACGAGAACTACCTGCTCGTCGGCACCGATACCCGGGCAGGGGCCAACGGCCAACTCGGCGCGGGCACTTTGGACGACGCCGAAGGCTCTCGCGCCGACACCACCATGCTCGTGCACATCCCGAAGGCCAGGAACCGGGTCGTGGTCGTGTCGTTCCCCCGCGACCTGGACGTCACCAGACCCCAGTGCAACGGGTGGGACACCACCGACGGCAACAATCCCGTCTACACCAAAGAGACCTTCCCGTCCGCAATAGGCGACAAGCTCAATGCCGTCTATAACCTCGGCGGTCCGAAGTGCCTCGTGACGACGATCCAGCGACTGACCGGTAGCTCGATCAACCACTTCATCGCCATCGACTTCGCCGGGTTCGAAGCGATGGTCAACAAGATCGATGGTGTCGAGGTCTGCGCGACCAAACCGCTCGTCGACGATGTACTCGGCACCATCCTGGAGCAGCCGGGTAAGCAGCGCGTCAACGGCGAGACCGCTCTGAACTACGTGCGGGCCAGACACGTCCACGGGGAAGAACGCAGTGACTACGACCGCATCAACCGGCAGCAGCGTTTCCTGGCCTCGCTGCTACGCGGCGCACTGTCGAGCAAAGTACTTTTCGATCTCGGCAAGCTGAACGGGTTCATCGAAGCGTTCAAAGACCACACCTTGGTCGACCACGTGAAGTCCGACGATCTGCTGACGCTGGGACGTTCCCTGCAGAAGATCGACGCGGGCACAGTCACCTTCCTCACCATCCCGACCGCGGGCACCACGTCTTACGGCAACGAGATTCCCCGCGAATCCGACATCAAGGCGATCTTCAAGGCGATCCGCGACGACCAGCCCCTGCCGGGTGAGAAGCCGACCGTCCAGGCGAACGCACCTGCGCCCGCCCAGGCCGCACCGACGCCGACCAAGTACCGGGCAGTGGACCCCTCGACCGTCTCGCTGCTGGTGTCCAACGGCTCGGGAGTCGAAGGGCTGGCGCGCACGGCGGCCACCAAGCTGGGCAACCAGGGCTTCACGATCTACAACACCGGCAACTACGCGAATGGCACCTCCCCGACGACGAAGGTGCGCTACGCCCCCGGCCTGGAGGCGGAGGCCGCGACCGTGGCGACCGCGATCCCCGGCGCGACCATCGAGGCCGCCGACGATCTGGGCGGCATCGTCGAGGTCGTCATCGGAGGCGACTCGAAGACGGGCGTCACGGTGAAGTCGCCGACGCCGGTCAGTGACGAGATCACCAACGTCGCGACGAGCGTCGCGACGGATTCGACGCCCGCCGTGCTGCCGTCGGACTTGGAACACGTCAACGCGGCCGAAGACATCTGCAAATAGCGCGCAGGCGCAGCTGCGACGCAGATCACAAAGCGTCGTGATGTCGTCGTTTCGGAACCGAGCGGGTGCCGATGGCGATCATGACGCATCAATGGCAACCCTCGCGCTAATGATGCACACCGGTCATTCACTCCCTGTTCGTGACTTGGTCAGCGGGGCGAACTAGTGTCAGGTTCCATGCGTGTCATCTACAACGAGCAAATGGCCGAGCTGGCGCACCTGCTGGGCGAGATGGCGGGGCTGGCGGGCTCGGCCATGGAGCGGGCTACCCAGGCTCTGCTCCAGGCGGACCTCGCGTTGGCGGAGCAGGTGATCAGCGAGTCCGATCGGATCGCCGAACTGATCCAGGACGCCGAGGAGAAGGCCTTCGCCCTGCTCGCGCTACAGGCTCCGGTCGCCGGTGATTTGCGGCAAGTGGTGAGCACGATCCAGATCGTCGCCGACGTGAACCGGATGGGCGCGCTCGCGCTGCACGTGGCCAAGGTCGCGCGCAGGCGTCATCCGAACCACGCGCTACCGGAGTCCGTCAACGGCTATTTCGCCGAGATGGGCCGCATCGCGGTGAACATGGGGGCCGGCGCGCGCGAGGTGCTGGAAACCCGTGATCCGGAGCGCGCGGCGCAGCTGAACGAGGACGACGAGGCGATGGATGATCTGCACCGCCACCTCTTCACCCTGCTCATGGACCGGGACTGGAAATACGGCGTCGCGGCTGCCGTCGATGTCACGCTGCTCGGCCGCTACTACGAGCGCTTCGCCGATCACGCGGTCGAGATCGGCCGCCGCGTCATCTTCTTGGTCACCGGCGTGCTCCCGCCGGACCCCGACGCGGAGGGGTAAGCGAAAAACTTGCTGCGCTTGACGTTTCGCGGGCGGCGAATGATAGATTGAGCCGCACAGGGGCGGGAGTGCTCTTATAGCGTTACGCCGGAGGGTATCCGGTATGAAGGGGGGCGTTATGAACGTCAATCCAGCGGAGTTGCGTGCGCTGGCCGCGTCGATGGATAAAATCGGCGGTGATATCGGCGCTTTGACCGTGCGTGCCACCACCGATGCCCTCGGCGGTGTCCTGCCCGGCTCGGCGCTGAGCGAAGCGTGTGCAACGGCGGGTTCGAATGTCGAGAACGCATGGCGGCGAATGGCTATGCGCTGTAAGCGAGTATCGAACATCGCGAAAGGCGGCGCCGCGAATTACGAGGTGTCCGACCAAGAGTTTCGCGCCGGCCTCGACGCGATGGGCGCACAGTTGTGAGGAATACCGGAACGACGCCCACCCTCACCCAGGTGCGGTCGGAATGGCAGCCGTGGAAATTGAGCGAAGCCGGGACGGAAATACGGACCCGCAACGGTGAATTCGTCTCGCTGATCGATCAGACGGTGACGCAGATCCGGTCGGCGGGCGCGCATTGGAGCGGTGATGCCTATTACGCCGCCTACGACCGGATCGCAGGCGACCGCGACACGGCGAACAAGGTCGCGTTGGACACCGAGTCCCTCGCGCAGACCTTGATCGACAGCGGCACCAGCCTCGCCGGATTCCGTCAAGCTCTACTGGACAAGGTCGATCAGGCCGTCGCGGCCGGATTCACCGTCTCCGAGGACTGGCAGGTCGCTCCTGGGCCGGGCACGTCGGAGGAAGACGGCGAATCGCAGTACACCTACCAAACCGCCATCACCACCGCGCTGAACGAACTGATCGGCACCCAGACCGACGTCGCCGCGAAGATCGAGCAGGCCAGCGGCGACGTCAGCACCCGGGCGAATCAACTCGGCGACGGCGACCCGCTCGACAGCGACGATTCCGCCGCTGCGACGGACCCGGCCCTCGCGGTGTACAGCAACCCGTCCGACGCCGCGGCCACGGGCCAGGAGCAGGATCCGGCTGCGGGCACACCGGTGAACAACAGTCAGCAGTCCAACGAAACGGCTCCCGCGAGCACACCGCAGGCGAGCCCGGTCGCCCAGCAGTCCACCGACCAGACCGGCGCCGAGAATCCGAAGAAGCAGGACAGCGGCGAGTCCGGCGACGGCAAAGACAAGAGCGAAACGGGCGCGGGCAAGAAAACCGAAGGCACCGGAGACGGCAAGACCGAAGACACCGGTGACGGTAAAGACGAAGGCACCGGCAACGGGTCCGAGGACAAGTCCAGTTCCAGCGGTCCGGCCAGCGACCCGAATTCGTGGAAGCCGTCCGACGTGACGAGCTTGATCACCTCGGTCAGCCAGATCACCGGCAATGTGCCCACGCTGATCGAATCCATCGGCAAACTCGACGACGATCTCGACGACATCATCAAAGCCGGTGGGGAGGCAGGAAAGGGCCTGATCGAGGCCGCCGGTACCACCGCGGAGAAGTTCGCGAACGCGGCTGACACGATCGCCGGGACGCACCAGGCCGACGGAACGCCAGCGGAATCGCCGTCCTCGGGTGACCCTGCCGGAACCGGGACGCCGAAGCAAGATTCGGCGGCCACCGATCCGGACGCGAAAACCGACGATCCGAACGCGAAATCCACCGATTCGAAGACCGACAACCCGGCGGGCACCGACAACAGCAAGACAGACAGCAACAAGACCGACAAACCGAATTCGCCGCAGAACGCGGAAACGAAGCAGGACCAACCGGCGTCCGTCAGGCAGGCGAGCTACTCCGACACCGGCAATCCGAGCACTGCCCCCGCGTCCATGTCCAGCTCCCCGTCGACCGCTCCGGCAAGCACCGGCCTGCTGGGAGGAATGTCTGCGGCGAACAGGCAATCGGACTCGGAACATACGCGCCGAGTACAGGCCACCCCGACGCCACTGTTCGAAACCCCGCCCGACGAATAGCCGACCCGCTACCCGGCCGGAAGCATGAAGACCCTGGCAGCACCCAGGGTCTTTATTTCACGTATGCGGCTGCTGCGACAGCACAACGGCGCGCGTCTCTTCGGACCGTGGCTACCGACAATGGCGAAATCGGCCCCGACCGCTGGTAGCAGTCGGGGCCGATCGTGTGGACTGTTGCGTTATGTGCCGACGGCTTGCCAGTTGTCGACGGCGTCGATTACAACAGGAGCCGGTATTACGATCAGGCGATAACCCATCCGTACGAGCCCCCGCCGTATGAGTAGCAGATCCACTTCGTCGCGCCCTCATAGTGAACGTTGCCAACGGTATACGCATTGCAAGGCGCAGTTGGAGCAGCCTCAGCTTGCGGGGCCAGCATCGCCGTGGTCAAGATCGCGGCCACACCGACCAACGCACCAGAAAGCAATCGTACTGTCATCACGAAACCTCTTTCGCTTCAACGGATTTCACAGAGGTTGCGCCATTCGAACCCCCCTGTTTCACAGGCTACCGCACCATGCTGGCAGAAACAATCACTCGATCGAAATGACAAGGGCGGCACCGGTACTCCACCTATTTCGGCGGGTTCCTGCCGGAACGCAGAAAGGCCCTGGGAATCCCCAGGGCCTTTCACTTTGCCTGGCAGCCTCGGTACACAGCCGCTCGGCAACCGAACTCAGCCGAAGCGGCCGGAGATGTAATCCTCCGTGGCCTTCTGCGACGGGTTGGAGAAGATCTTCTCGGTGTCGTCGATCTCGATCAGTTTGCCCGGCTTGCCCTGGGCTTCCAGGTTGAAGAAGCCGGTCTGGTCACTCACGCGCGCGGCCTGCTGCATGTTGTGGGTGACGATGACGATGGTGAATTCCTTCTTCAGCTCGGTGATCAGGTCCTCGATCGCCAAGGTGGAGATCGGGTCGAGCGCCGAACACGGCTCGTCCATCAGCAGCACGTCGGGCGACACGGCGATGGCGCGCGCGATGCACAGCCGCTGCTGCTGACCGCCGGAGAGGCCGCCGCCCGGCTTGTCCAGGCGGTCCTTCACCTCGTTCCACAGGTTGGCGCCGCGCAGCGAGCGCTCGGCGACCTCGTCGAGTTCCTTCTTGTTGCGCACGCCCTGCAGCTTCAGGCCCGCGACGACGTTGTCCTTGATGGACATGGTGGGGAACGGATTGGGCCGCTGGAAGACCATGCCGATCGTGCGGCGCACGCCGACCGGGTCGACCTGGGTGCCGTAGATGTCCTCGCCGTCCAGCAGCACCGCGCCCTCGACCCTGGCGTTCGGGGTTACCTCGTGCATGCGGTTGAGCGAACGCAGCACGGTGGACTTGCCACAGCCGGAGGGACCGATGAAGGCGGTCACGCTGCGCGGCAGCACGGTCAGCGAGACATCGGACACGGCATGGAACTTGCCGTAGTAGATGTTCAGATCTTTGACGTCGATCCGCTTGGCCATTTTCGGTAATCCGTTCCGCTTCTATCGGTTCCGGGTGAGCAGGCGGTTGAGGACCGCAGCCGCCAGGTACAGGAGGGCGATGATGATGATGAGGGTCAAAGCCGCGCCCCACACCCGCTCGCGTCCGGCAGCTTCGGGGTTGGCCAGCTCCTGGTAGATCAACAGCGGCAGCGACGCCATATTGCCGTCGAAGATGTTCATGTTGATCGACTTGCTGTAGCCGACCAGCACCAGCACGGGAGCGGTCTCACCCATCACCCTGGCGATGGCCAGCAGGATGCCGCTGATCATGCCGGGCAGCGCGGTGGGCACCACGATCCGCACGATGGTCTTCCACTTCGGGATGCCGAGGGCGTAGGACGCCTCGCGCAGCTCGTCCGGCACCAGTTTGAGCATCTCCTCGGTGCTGCGGACGACGACGGGCAACATCAGCAGCACCAGCGCCAGCGACACCGCGAGCGAACTCTGCGGGAAGCCGAGCGTCGCGATCCACAGCGCGAAGATGAACAGCGCGGCGACGATCGACGGCACGCCGGCCAGGATGTCGACCATGAAGGTCGTGACCTTGGCCAGCAAGCCGCGGCCGTACTCGACCAGGTACACCGCGGCCATGATGCCGAGTGGCACGGCGATGACGGTGGCGACCAGCGACTGCACGATGGTGCCGTAGATGGCGTGATAGACGCCGCCCGCGACCTGGTTGGGCAGCACGCCCTTCAGCGAGTTCTGCCACCAGTCCGCCCGGAGCACGGCGCTGAAACCTTTGCTGATCACCATGATCAGCACCCAGGCCAGCGGCACCAGCGCGATCGCGAACGCCAGCCACACCAAGCCGGTCGCGATGTTGTTGCGCACCCGGCGCGACAGGCTCACATCCCGGAAGGTGGGCGGCTTGATCGGCCGGTCCAGAGTCGAGGAGGTCATCACCCGTTCACCCTTCCGCCCGCGGCCAGCCGAGCGAGCGCGTTCACGACGAAGGTCAGCGCGAACAGCACGAAGCCTGCCGCGATGTACGCGCCGGTCGGCAGCGGGGCACTGAACTCCGCGGCGGCCGAGGCGATTTTGGAGGCGAAGGTGTAGCCGCCGTCGAACACCGACCAGTGTCCCGGCTGCGCGGCCGTCTTCAGCACGATCAGCACGGCGATCGTCTCACCGAGCGCGCGGCCGAGGCCGAGCATGGCGCCCGCGATCATGCCGCTGCGCCCGTATGGCAGCACCGTCATCCGCACGACTTCCCATTTCGTCGCGCCGAGCGCTTGGGCCGCCTCGATGTGCGCGCGAGGGGTGAGGTTGAACACCTCACGGCTGACCGAGGTGATGATCGGCAGGATCATCACCGCGAGCACGACGCCCGCGGTGAAGATCGTGCCGCCGCTGGCCAGCGGGATGTTGCCGTCGTCGAACAGGAACAGCCAGCCCAGGTTGTGGTTCAGGAAGGTCTGGATCGGCTCCAGTTGCGGAGCGAGCACCAGGATTCCCCACAGACCGAACACGATCGATGGCACCGCCGCGAGCAGATCGACGACCACCGAGAACGGCCGTGCGAGCGTCTTCGGCGCGTAGTGCGTCAGAAACAGCGCGATGCCGATGCCGATCGGCACGGCGAGCGCCAAGGCGAAGATCGAACTCAGCACCGTCACCATGAACAGATCCCGGATGCCGAACCGTAGGTGGTTGGCGTCCGAGGTGTTGAACTCGGTGCTGGTGAAGAAGTTCGCCTCGTTCGCCAGCACCGACGGCACCGCCCGGATGAGCAGGAACAGCGCGATCAACGCGATGGAGGCGACGATGATCGCACCGGCCGTCGTGGCCAGGGAGCGGAAGATGATCTCCGCTCGCGGGCTGTGCGGGCGACCGCGCTTCGCGGCCGGTTCGGTGCTCGGCATGAGCGCAGTATCTCCGCCTGCTCGCTGGTCGGTCGAATCCGACTGATCAGCGGCGGCTACCTCGTCGTGCACGGTCATGTGGGGCTGCTATCAGGAGATGGCGTTGATGGCGGTGGTCAGCTTGGTCTTGAACTGCTCCGGGATCGGGATGTACCCGGCCTCGTCCAAGCCCTGCTGGCCGTTGGTGACCGCCGAGGTGAGGAAGGCCTTGACCGCCTTCGACGTGTCGGCGTCGGAGTACTTCGAGCACACGATCTCGTAGGTCGGCATCACGATCGGGTACGCGCCCGCCACCGACGGCTTGTAGAACGAGGAGGTGTCGATGACCAGGTCGTTGCCCTGGCCGGAGATCTTCGCGGACTCGATCGCCTTGCCCGCGGAGGCGACGCTCAGCGTCACCGGGTCCTTGCTCGCCGAGGTGATGATGCGCGCGATCGACAGGTTCTGCGCCTTCGCGAACGACCACTCGTTGTAGGTGATCGAGTTCTTGGTGCTCTTCACCGCGGCCGAGGTGCCCTCGTTGCCCTTCGAGCCGGCGCCGACGCCGCCGTTGAAGGCCTTGCCCGCGCCCTTGCCCCAGGCGCCGTCGGAGGCGGAGTCCAGGTAGAGCTGGAAGTTGTCCGTGGTGCCCGACTCGTCGCTGCGGAAGATCACGGCGATCGGCTCGGACGGCAGCTTGGCGTTCGGGTTCAGCGCCTTGATCTCGGGCGCGTCCCAGGTGGTCACGGTGCCGTTGAAAATCTTGGCGGCGGTGGGGCCGTCGAGCGCGAGATCGGTCACGCCGTCGATGTTGTAGGTGATGGCGACCGGGCCGAAGACGGTCGGCAGGTTCCACGCGGGCGAGGCGCAGCGGTCGGCGGCCTTCTTCGGCTCGTCCTTCTTCGCGCTCAGGGGCGAGTCGGAGCCGCCGAAATCGGTCTGACCACCGAGGAATTCGCTCACACCGGCGCCGGAGCCGCTCGAGGTGTAGTTGAGGGTGGCGCCGTCGCAGTTCTTCTCGTACGCGGCGATGAAGCGCTCCATCGCGTTCTTCTGCGCCGAGGAGCCGCTGGCCTTGAGGGCCTTCTTGCCGCCGCACGCGACGTCGACCTTGGCCACATTGCCCGTGTCCGTCGCGGTGTTGTCGTCGCTGCCACAGGCGGCCAGCGTCATGGCGCCGACGGCCAGCACACCAACGAGGGCGCTGCTGCGCTTGAGATTCACTATTCCTCCGGAATGGCGTCCTACTCGTCCGGTCCCTCACCGGCCCGGACGGGTGTTGTGGTGCTGTTCGCGGGGAACTTGCGCACCAGGCAGCAGTGTGCTGCCCTCACTCAACCTAAGGTCACGTGGTTGACAGTTGGACCGACCTGAGTGAACGGAGAATGAACAGCCCGGCGCGATTGCACCTGGTAGATGTGACGTTTGCCGCAGTTTTACTCAGGCGCACCCGTTCTGCCGCCCACTATTCGAATTGCGCCGCCGCGTAGGCGACGTCGACATGCGCGGGAGCGAATCCGAGACGGGTATAAGTGCGCACCGCGGCGACATTGTCGGCCTCGGTGTAGAGCAGAACCTCGGCCAACCCGCTGTCCCGCAGGTGGCGCAAACCGGCCAAGGTGAGCAGCCGGCCGAGTCCGCGCCCCTGCGCCGCCGGATCGATGCCGACCACGTAGACCTCGCCGAGCGGAGGACGCTCCGCCTGATGCACCTTGGTCCAATGGAATCCGAGCAGATGATCGGGATCCGCGACGTCGAACGCGAGGAACAGGCCTGCGGGGTCGAACCAGGACTCGGCACGGCGGATCTCGATGTCGCGGCGGGTCCACGCGCCCTGTTCCGGATGCCAGGCGAACGCGGCGCCGTTCACCCGCAGCAATTCCGCGTCGTCGGCGGGACCGGCATAGGTGCGCAGCACAATGCCGTCCGGCACGGCCAATTCCGGTAGCTCAGGAGTTGCCAGGGACCGCCGCATCTGCCACAGCTCGCGTGCCGTCCGCAGGCCGAGCCGCGCTGCGACGGCTTTGGCCGCAGGCCGGTCGCCGTGTGCCCAGACCCGCGCGGCGGGACCGCCCGCGGCCAGTGCGGCCGTGACCAGATCGGTGCCGACGCCGTGGCCGCGCCAGGCCGGGTCCACCGCGACCTCGGCCATAGCGGGGTGTTCGCCGTGGGCCGGAACGAGATTCGCGTACCCCACGACGACGCCCTCTCGCCATGCCAGCAGGTGGCGTGCTCCGGTCTCCGCGCCCGAGGTCAGCGACAGCACGGCCTGCTCCGAGACCGGGGCGACGCCGTCGGCCTCGGTAGCACGCGCCAGCAGATCGGCGACCGCCCGCGCGGCACTCGCGTCGGGGTGGTCGGTCCAGTGTGTCGTCGCGCCGCTCATCGGCCTCCGTTCATCGAGCCGGCGGACCCGGTATCGAGTCCGTTCCTGGCAACGTCATGACGGCAGGCGGCATTTCGGTCCCGCCGATTCGGGCGCGGGCGCTGTTCGAACGCGAGCCACCCGCCGACGATCACTGCACGGAGCCGTTGACCGGAGTGAGCGAGGAATCGTCGGTGCCCTCGTTGTCGTCGTCCGGGAAGTTCACCGGCTCCCCCTTGACCGCGGTGCGCGACGGGCGCACGGCCTTGTAACCGACATTGCGCACCGTGCCGATCAGCGACTCGTATTCGCTGCCGAGTTTGGCGCGCAATCGCCGCACGTGCACGTCCACGGTGCGGGTGCCGCCGAAGAAGTCGTAGCCCCATACCTCCTGCAGCAGCTGCGCGCGGGTGAACACCCGGCCCGCGTGCTGCGCGAGGTACTTCAGCAGCTCGAACTCCTTGTAGGTGAGATCGAGCGGGCGGCCGCGCAGACGCGCGGTGTAGGTGCCCTCGTCGATCACCAGTTCGCCGAGGGTGATCTTGCCGGTGTTCTCCGGGCTGGCCACGCCGCCGTTGCGGCCGACCAGCAGCCGCAGCCTGGCGTCGAGCTCGGCGGGGCCGGTGCCGGGCAGCAGGATGTCGTCGAGGCCCCAGTCCGCGTTCACCGCGACGAGGCCGCCCTCCGTGAGCACCGCGACGACCGGCACCGACGACCCGGTGCTGCCGAGCAAACGGCACAGTCCGCGGGCCGCGGCAAGGTCGGTCCTCGCGTCCACCAACGCGACGTCCGCGGTGCCTGCCTCCAGCAACGAAGCAACCTCCGTCGGCGCGGGGCGCACGTTGTGCGCGAGCAACGCGAGCGAGGGCAACACCGACTCGGGGTTGGGGTCGGAGGTAAGCAGGAGCAGCTCCACGGGCCCTCCTCCCATCTCGTAGCCACGCGGCTGCGGCAGCACCGCCGCGGCCACGTCGCTAATCACAGGTAATCGGATGCAAGATTAGCGCGTAACAAGGCATGACCACGCATTCCGGGTGCGACGAACGCACCGGAGGACACCCGGTAGCCGGGCTCGGGCCAACCGATATGGTGCCTACATGGGTTACGTATCGGGCATGCCCCCTGTCGGCGGGGCGCCCGAAGCGGTAGCCGAACGCGCGCCGCGTGGCTTCCGGCCGCCGCGGCCCGAGACCCGGAGAGACGGGGGAGCATGCGCAAGCTGATCATCGGCCTGCTGTGTCTGGCTGGGTTCGCCATCGTCGTCGACTTCAGCACCGCGGCCTATTCGGAGTATCGCGTGTCGCGAGCGCTGCGCGACGGCGCCGATCTCACCGCGGATCCCGAGGTGACGATCCACGGTTTCCCCTTCCTCGGCCAGGCCTGGGACAGCCGCTACGACCACGTCGAGATCCGGGCGCGGGCGAAGCGCGAGGACATCCCCGGCGAGATCGCGCTGGAGGCCACGCTGACCGGCGTGCGGCTGCCGGTCGGCGAACTGGTCGACGGCAGCCTGCGCGGCGTCCCGGTGGAGCGGGTGGACAGCCGGTTACGGGTGGAGCCGACCGAACTCGGCAGGCTGTTCGGCATCCCCGATCTGCAGGTGCATTCCCGGCCCGCGGACAAGTCCGACGGCACCGGGGGCTCCGGTGGCTCCGGCATGACCACCACGGGCGCGCTGGTGCTCACCGGCACCATGCCGGAGACGCCCGGCGCGCAGTACGGCGGGGAAAAGGTCAGCGTGCAGGCCGAGCTGCTGCTCGACGGCGATCAGGTGAAGATCGTGGCGACCGGCTTCTACCGTGGCCCGCCCGGCACCGAGACCATGCCTGTGGCGGTGATCACGGAGGCAGATCGCCCCGCGGTGCTCGCCCGGTTCACCCGTACCATCGACACCAAGGAATTGCCGTTCGGCGTCCGGCCCACCAAGGTCTCCGCCCAGGGCGGTCAGATCGTGGTCGAGGGCAAGGGCGTGAACGTCACGATCGACCTCGACCGATTGCAGCGACCATGATCCAAGTCACCATCCTCGCAGTGGTACTGCTCGCCGCGCTCGCGGTGGGCGTGCTGCTGCGCCGGCGCGAGGGGAAGATCCGCGCGGCCGACGGTATCGACCTGTCCCGCTCCGCTCGCGCGGAATTGCTGGCGTCCGTCGGGGTGACCGGCGCCGGCCCCGCGGTGCTGCATTTCTCCGCCGAGTGGTGCGGACCGTGCTCCGCTGTTCGCCGGGTGGTTGCCAATGTGACGGATCAGCTCGCGGGCTCACCGCAGCCGCCGCAGGACATCGAGGTGGACATCGACGCGGAGCCCGCTCTCGCCCGGGAACTCAACGTGCTCTCGCTGCCCACCACGTTCGTCTTCGACACCGAGGGCAGGGAACGGTTCCGCATCTCCGGGGTGCCGAAGGCGACGGATCTGCACTCCGCGCTGGAGCCGCTGACCGCAGCGGCCTGACCTGCGACGACAAGTCCCCTCGACGGCCGAGATCCACCCCCGGTCCATATTCCCCCGCCGAATTGGGTAAACTGCTCTCGTGCTTGCCAACCACGAGCTGATGCTCACCCGACGCCGCACAGTGGATCTGTGTCGGCTCGGCGGTTGTTGCTGCCTGTGCCGCTGATCGGTCGGCTTTCCCGAATTTCCTGACGCCGACCTCTGTCCGCCGCGCGAGTGATCTCACGATCCCCCGGCGATTGGCAAATTTACAGTCATCGGACTTTTTCAGCGCAGGAGTACGCACAATGTCCACCGAGATCCGTAACAGTTCCGAAGCCACCCCCGTTTCCTCCGACCAGGTCGATGTGCGCGGACCGCGTTTCGCCGCCTGGGTGACCACCGGCGTCCTCGTCGTGGTACTGCTCGCCGCCGCGTTCTCCGTGGTCGCCGCGGGGGTGTTGATCGCCCTGCAAGCGGTCGTCTTCGCGGTCGGCGCCGCCCTCGGACCGCGCCGTCATCCCTACGGCCGGATCTACGCGGCGTTCGTCGCGCCGCGTCTCGCGCCGACCACCGAGACCGAGCCGACGGCTCCGCTGCGGTTCGCGCAGCTGCTCGGTTTCGTGTTCGCGGCCGTCAGCCTGCTGGGCTTCGCGCTCGGCTCCACAGTCGTCGGCGCGGTGTTCGCCGGCTTCGCTCTGTTCGCGGCGTTCCTGAACGCGGCGTTCGGGCTCTGCCTGGGTTGCCGGATCTATCCGCTGGTAGCCCGCCTCCGCCGGACCCCGTCACCGGCATCGAACTGACCCTGCACGTCATCTCTGAAAGGAAAACAATGGCTCGCTCCGATGTCCTGGTCTCCGTTGACTGGGCCGAAGAGAACCTCAACACCCCCGGCGTCGTGTTCGTCGAGGTCGACGAGGACACCTCCGCCTACGACGGTGGTCACATCGAAGGTGCCGTCCGGCTCGACTGGAAGAAGGACCTGCAGGACCAGGTTCGTCGCGACTTCGTGAACCAGGAGCAGTTCTCCGACCTGCTCTCGGCGCGCGGCATCTCGAACGACGACGAGGTCATCCTGTACGGCGGCAACAACAACTGGTTCGCCGCGTACGCCTACTGGTACTTCAAGCTGTACGGCCACAACAACGTCAAGCTGCTCGACGGCGGCCGCAAGAAGTGGGAGCTCGACGGCCGTCCGCTGTCGACCGAGCCGGTGAACCGGCCCGCCACCCAGTACAAGGCGTCGGCGCCCGACCTGAACATCCGCGCCTTCCGGGACGAGGTCATCGCGGCCATCGGCACCAAGAACCTGGTCGACGTGCGTTCGCCCGACGAGTTCAGCGGCAAGATCCTGGCTCCCGCGCACCTGCCGCAGGAGCAGAGCCAGCGTCCCGGCCACATCCCCGGCGCCATCAACGTGCCGTGGAGCAAGGCCGCGAACGAGGACGGCACCTTCAAGTCCGACGCCGAGCTGGCCGAGATCTACAAGGAAGCCGGGCTGGACGGCGAGAAGGAGACCATCGCCTACTGCCGGATCGGCGAGCGTTCCTCGCACACCTGGTTTGTGCTGCAGGAGCTGCTCGGCCACCAGAACGTCAAGAACTACGACGGCAGCTGGACCGAATACGGCTCGCTCGTCGGCGCTCCGATCGAGTTGGGAGAGTAATCGACATGTGTGCAGCACCTACCCAGGGTCAGGCCATCCCGGCCGGGGTCGACGTGGAGAAGGAGACGGTCATTACCGGCCGTGTCCTGAGCACCGACGGTCAGCCGGTGGGCGGGGCGTTCGTGCGCCTGCTCGACGGCAACGGTGATTTCACCGCCGAGGTCGTCGCGTCGGGCACCGGTGACTTCCGGTTCTTCGCGGCCCCCGGTTCGTGGACCGTCCGCGCGCTCTCTTCGGCCGGCAACGGCTCCGCCGAGGTGCGTCCCGAAGGCGCAGGCATCCACTCGGTCGACGTCGCGGTCGCCAAGTAAGACCCTCTCGCAGTCCAACGGCCCCGGTCGCTTTCCGCTCCGCGGAAGCACCGGGGCCGTTTGCGCGCCGCCGCGAGGGGGTCGTTAGACTCGGATCGTGGTCCTCTTCTTCGAGATTCTGCTGGTGGCCGTGGCCGTCCTGATCGGCTGGTTCGGCCTCTACGTCTTCTACCGGCTGTTCACCGAATCATGAGCGAACTCGCGAGCGAAGGTTCCAACCCGGCCGAGCGAGCGAGTGAACAACTGAACGGCAACGCTCCGGCCGATTCCGCCGGTCGCCGCAGCGGTGACCAGGCCGTGACCGAGGCTGCCGAACGGGCGAAATCGACCGGCGTCCGCAACATCCCGGTCCTACCGGATCTTCCGCTGCCCGAGGACACGGCGAACCTGCGCCTCGGCCCGGATCTGAGCGCCTCCATGCTCGCGCTGCTCCCGATGGTGGGCGTGTGGCGCGGCGAGGGTGAGGGCAACGATCCCGAGCGCGGGGACTACCGCTTCGGCCAGCAGATCGTCGTATCGCACGACGGCGGCGACTATCTCGCCTGGGAATCCCGGTCCTGGGTCATCGAGGCCGACGGCAACTACGGCGGCCCCGACCTGCGCGAGAGCGGCTTCTGGCGGGTCAGCATCGACGGCAACGACGAGGTCATCGAATTGCTGCTGTCGCACAGCAACGGCATCGTGGAGTTGTTCTACGGGCAAGCGCTGACCCAGTCGTCCTGGGAACTGGCCACCGACGTGGTGATCCGCAGCCAGTCCGGCATCGTCGTCGGCGGAGCCAAACGCCTCTACGGCATCGTCGAGGGTGGCGACTTGGCCTACGTCGAGGAACGCGTGGTAGCCGACGGCCCGCTCGAACCTCGCCTCTCGGCCCGCTTGCAGCGCTACATCGGCTGACGGTTTTCGGTTACCCCACCGGTACGGCCTGAATACCCGGAGAGGCGGAACAGAACGGCCCCCGAGCCATACCGGTGCGATTGTGGTCGCACGGGTCCGGTCGGACGGACCGGGGCTCGGGGGCCGGGTGACTGCCTGGAATTCGCTCAGCGCTCGCGCGGGCGAAATCCACCTGCAGCGGTGGCGCTAGCGGACAGCCACCTCACGTGTCCTATGAATAACCATTCTTCGAACCACCTCCTTCCTCGTGTACGAACGAATCTAGCGATACGTCAGTAGGTCGGCAACGGAATTTCTCGGTGGGCGGAATCGGCGCTTCCCTGCCCCACGAAGTCGGTCGTGACCTGCCCCGATGCGGATACGCGCAGTACCGCGTCGGCCCGATGGTCCTCCGGTAATTGATGTGTGACGACGACCACGGTCCGGTCCGGTTCGACGAGGCCGCTGCCTGCGTCGAGCAGATCGCGCAGCAGCTTCGTGCCCGCATCGGCTTCCAGGTGTTCCGTCGGTTCGTCCAGCAGCAGCACCCGTGCCGGTGCTGCCAGCGCGCGGGCGAGCAGGATGCGGCGGCGCTGGCCGCCCGACACGGCTGCCGCTCCCCCGACGAGATCGGTGTGCACGCCCTGCGGCAGCCCGTCCAGCCAGTCGCCGAGACCGACTGTCCGCAACGCTGCCTTCGCTTCCTCCTCGGTCAGGTCACCGCGGGCTACCCGGAGATTCTCGAGCACCGAAGTGCCGAACAAGTGCGCGTCCTCGGCGAAGAAGGTGACGCCGGGCCGGGGCGTGTCGAACAATCCGGCCCACTGCATCAGCAGGGTGGTCTTGCCCGCGCCGCTGGGGCCGACTACGGCGATCCGGCGGCCATCGGGGAGGCCCGGCACGCGTGCGTCAACGGGGCGGCCCGGGTGGGAGACGCTTGCCCACGGTCGTCCCGGCTCCGGTTCCACTTCGAGCCGGGCGGCTGGTGGGTCGGCCGCGCCCGGGGATCCCTTCGAGCCGACGTCACCCGTGGGCTGCGAAGGAGCCGCGTCGATGGCGCCGGACCGCGGGCGGGAGTCGGTTCCGGCGGAAGTACTGTCACCGCCGGTCCAGGAGGTCCGCTGGCGGAATACCGAGATGTCCGCCGGGTCGGCGGCGTTCGCCGCACCTCCGGTCGGCAGCGAACGCGCGGCAAGCGGCGCGAGGACTGCGGGCGTACCGTCACCGCTGGTCCAGGAGGTCAGCTGGTGGAATACCGGGATGACGGCTGGGTCGGCGGCGTTCGCCGCGCCTCCGGTGGACGGCGGGCGCGCGGCGCGCGGCGCGGGGTTCGTCGGCGCTGTGGGCGGATCGGATTCGAACTCATCCAGCCGATGCAGCGCCGCACGGGCAGTCGTCAGCGCTTGCGCCGCGGCGGGTAACGGGCCGACCGCTTCGAAAGCCGACAGGGGTAACAGGACGAGGACCACGAGCGCCATCGGCGTCATGGCGCCCGTCGTGCCGCCGTCCGGGCCGTAGAGGGTGATGCCGATCAGCAGCGCGCCGAGTACCGCGGCGCCGATGGACAGCGGCGTGGCGGCGGCCGACCAGGCACTGCGCGCGGCAGCCCGGTCTTCCGCGGCGACCGCGCGGCGCGACGCTTCCGCCGCCGCGGCGAGGGCGGCGCCGAGACGGCCCGCGACGCGCAGTTCGGCGGCGTGGTCGAGCACCGTGAGAGCTTGGGCCGTGAACTCCGCCCGGTCGGCGCGCACGGCCCGCTCCGCCTCCGCCGCGGCCTGGGACGACAACCACGGCGCGACGATGCCGGACAGGGCCAGCGCACCCGCCAGGATCGCGGCCGCGGCGGGCGCGATCGTCGCCAGGAGCGCGACGGCCGCGAATGAGAGCACGAGGGCGACCGCGACCGGCACGAACACGCGGACCACCACGGCGCCGAGATCGTCGATGTCGCTGCCGACCCGGACCAGGAGATCGCCGCGGCGCGGCGGCTTCGTGCCCGTCCGGTCGTCTCCGTCCTCCGTGGCTTCGGGACGGCGCAGCCAGAAATCCGAGCGGGCCAGCGTGCGGTAGACCGTGGTGCGCGCGGTCGTCATGGCGCGCAGCGCGACATCGTGCGTGGCGAGCCGTTCCAGGTACCGGCACAGGCCGCGGGAGATGCCGAGGGCGCGCACCGCGACGACGGCGATGCTCAGGTCCAGCACCGGCGGCATCTGCCAGGCGCGCGCGATCAACCAGGCCGCCAGCGCCGCGAGCCCGAGTCCGCTCCCCAGCGCCAGCACGCCCCAGCCGATCGCCACCGCGACCCGCCAGCGGGACAGTTCCAGCAACGCCCACATGCGGCGCAGATCAGCGACCATGTCGAGGAACCTCCACTCGGTCCGAGCGCACCGCCACGACATGGTCGGCGGCGGCCAGCACGGTGGGGCGATGGCCGATGACGATCACCGTCGCGCCCGCACGGGCGCGGGCCCGGAGCGCGGCGAGCACGGTGGCTTCGGCGGCGGCGTCGAGGTGCGCGGTCGGCTCGTCCAGCAGCAGAATCGGGCGCTCGGTGGCCAGCACCCTGGTGAGTGCGAGGCGTTGCCGCTGGCCGAGGGACAATCCGATGCCGCCGGGGCCGACCACGGTGTCCCAGCGCTCGGGCAGGCCGTGGAGCACGGTGTCGAAACCGGTTGCCAGGCAGGCGGCTTCGAGATCGTCGACCACCCGCACCGGACCGCGTGCCGTGTGGTCCACCGTGCGCGCGCCGAGCAATTCGAGGTTGTCCCGCAGCGTGCCCGGCACCAGCACCGGACGCTGCGGTAACCAGGCCACGCGCGCCCACCATCGCTCCGGGTCCAGTTCGCGCACGTCGACGCCGTCGACCGTCACAGCGCCACGGTCCGGCGTGATCAGGCCCAGGATCGCCTGCACCGCGGTCGATTTCCCACTTCCATTGGGACCTGCGAGCACCGTGACCGCACCGGGCCGCAAGATCGCCGACAGGCCCGCGGGGGCGAACCCGTCCCGCGCCTCGACCGAGAGATCGCGAAGTTCGACCGTGCCAGGGCCGGCAGGGCTGCGGCGGCGAGCCGTCTCGACGGCTGCCTCCAGCGCGGTGCGGCGGCCGTGTGTACCGACGCGCGCCGACTCACCGCCGACCGCCACCTCACCGTGCACACCGTCGCCGGGCGCCGACTCGCTGCGGGTCGCCGCCGCGCCGGAACCCACGGCGCTGCTGTGGCGAGCCGTCGCCAAGGCTCCCTCCGACGCGGTGCGGCGGCCGTTGCCGATGTCGGCGCGGGCCGATCCGTCCGGCGCGGCCGCACAGGGACCGACCACGCTCGGCGCCGGGTGGTCGGCGGCCTCGGGCTCGGCATCGGCGGCGAGCGTCGGGCCCGGCATGGCATGGCCGGGTCGGCTCTCGGTGGACTCGATGTCAGTGCTGATACCGGAGCCGACGCGATCGGTAGCGGTGGATTCGAGGATCGCGAACGCACGGTCCGCGGCCGCCATGCCGTCCTGGGCGGCATGGAATCGTTCGCCCACCATGCGTAGCGGCAGGTACACCTCCGGGGCGAGCACTAGCACCACCAGGCCCGCGTAGAGGCTCATCTCACCGAACACCAGCCGCAGTCCGATGGAGACCGCGATCAGCGCGACGCTCAGTGTCGCGAGCAGCTCCAGCACCATCGAGGACAGGAAGGCCATGCGCAGCGCGCGCATGGTGCGCTCGCGCAAGGCGTCACCGAGAGCGCGGACGCGGTGCTGCATGGTGCGTCCGGACTCGCCCCGCTGGTCCGGTGCCGCCTCGCCGCTCTCCCGGCCGAGCGCGCGCAACGTCGGCATGCCCGCGAACAGATCGAGCAGTTGGTCCGACAACCGGGTGGTGGCCGCGAGCGTGGCTTCGGCACGCCCTTGGGTCAGCAGCCCGATGAGGACCATGAAGACCGGGATGAGCGGCAAGGTGATCACCACGATCACGGCGGAAGCCGGATCGTGTGCCGCGATCACCGCGAGCACGATCGGCGGGACCAGCACCGCCAGCAGCAGAGCGGGCAGGTAGCCGACCAGATACCCGCGCAGCCCGGACAAGCCCGTGCCGACGACGACGGCCAATTCCGTTCGGCGCGCGTCCAGTTCGCGGGGCGACAGCCGAGCGCCCGTGCCGAGCACCGCGCCTTCCAGCTCCGCCACCACGCTCGCGCCCGCTCGGTGCGCGAGACGGGACTGCGACCAGGTGGCGAGGACCCGGCAGGCGATAGCGGCCGCGAGTCCGACCAGTTCGGCCGTCCACGCGCCGAGCGTGCGCGCGGCCGGATCGGTGACCACGCCGGCGAGCACCCGTCCGATCAGCACCGCCGCGACCACGATCGCGCCGGTGACGACCAGTGACAGCGCCACGCTCAGCGCGAGGTAGCTACGCGCCGAGCGGGCGTAGCGCCACAAGCGCGGATCGATCGGCGGGCGGGCCATGACGTCAATCCTGCGCTGACCGCAAGGGCAGGCCGACCGGGGGCGGGATCTGCTCGACGGTGATCCGCTTGCGGAACACCCAATACGTCCAGCCCTGGTACACCAGCACCACCGGCGTGACCAACGCGGCGGCCCAGCTCATCACCTTCAGCGTGTACGGCGTGGAGGACGCGTTGTAGACCGTCAGGTCGAACGCGGCGTCGATGGTCGAGGGAAGCACCGCGGGAAACAGCGAACCGAACAGCAGCGCGGTCGCCGCGGCGACGGTCACCGTGGTGCCGGTGAACGCCCACCCGTCGCGCTGGGCGACATCGGCCGCCGCCGCAACGGCCAACCCGAGCACGGCCAGCCCGAGTGGGATCCAGGTCCAGCCGGTCCCGTGGGCCAGCTGGGTCCACACTCCGAATCCGCCGACCACGACCACGGCCGGGACCAGCAGCAACCGGGCGGTGCGCCGGGCGTCGTCGCGAACCTCGCCCGCGGTCTTGAGCACCAGGAACATCGCCCCGTGCAGCGCGAACAACAGTCCGGTCGCCAAACCGCCGAGCAAGGCGTAGGGCCCGAACAGGTCGGCCACCGAACCAGCGAACTGCTTCTTCTCGTTCAGCGGTACCCCGTGCACGACATTCGCGAACACCCATCCCCACGCCAGCGCCGGGACCCAGGAGCCGATGCCGATGCCGATGTCGCAGCGGGCGCGCCAGCGCGGGTCATCGATCTTGCCGCGGTACTCGATGGCGCAGATGCGCAGGATCAGCGCGACCAGCACCAGCAGCAACGCCAGGTAGAAGCCGGAGAACAGGCTGGCGTACCACTCCGGGAACGCGGCGAACATCGCCGCGCCCGCGGTGATCAGCCAGACCTCGTTCGCGTCCCACACCGGCCCGATGGTGTTGAGCACCGCGCGTCTGCGCCGGTCGGACCCCTTGCCGAGGATCGGCATTAGCATGCCGACGCCGAAATCGAAGCCCTCCAGCACGAAGTAGCCGGTGAAGAGCACACCGATCAGGACGAACCAGAACTCTTGCAAACTCATCGCCGGCTCCTAGTAGGCGAACGAAAGTTGTTCGACGGCGGGTTCTTCGGCGCGGCGGCCGCCGGATGCCGCGTCCGTGTCGTGTGGCCCGGCCGTGGCGGGCGCGGCCGGATCGGGTCCGTGGACGACGTAGCGGCGCATCAGGAAGAACCACACGAGCGCCAGCGCGCCGTACAGCAGGGTGAAGACGATCAGCGAGAACAGCACGACGCCCGGCGCGTGATCCGAGACGCCCTGCTGCACGGTCAGGCGCAGGTTCGGGTCGCCGGTGGGGTTGGGCGCGACCACCCAGGGTTGCCGCCCCATCTCGGTGAACACCCACCCGGCGCTGTTGCCCAGGAACGGGGTGGGGATCGCCAGCAGGCTCAGCCAGGAGAACCAGCGCTGGTCGGGCACCTGTCCGCGGCGGGTCAGCCACAGTCCGGCCAGCGCGAGCAGCGCCGAACCCGCCGACAGCCCGATCATGGCGCGGAACGACCAGTAGGTGACGAACAGGTTGGGCCGGTAGTCACCGACGCCGAACTTCTCGTTGTAGGTCTTCTGCAGGTCGACGACGCCGTCCAGCGTCACGCCGGTGAACTCCCCCTTCGCCAGCCAGGGCAGCACATAGGGCACTTCGAGCACGTGCGTCACGCTGTCGCAGTTGTTGTGCGTGCCGACGGTGAGCACGGAGAAATCGGGATCCAGGGCGGTGTGGCACAGCGATTCCGCCGAGGCCATCTTCATCGGCTGCTGCTCGAACATCAGCTTGCCCTGCACGTCGCCGGTGTACACCAGCGCACCCATCGCCGCGATCACCACGACGATGCTCGCCCGCGCCGCCGGCCGCCACATCTCGCGCGCCTCCGCCTTTTTCGCCGGGTCGCCGCTGCGCGCGTTGCGCACCATCCACCAGCCCGCGATGCCCATGACGAAGGTGCCCGCTGTGAGGAAGGACCCGGCCACCACGTGCGGAAAAGCCGCCAGCAGTGTGTTGTTGGTGAGCACCTGCACGATGCTCTCCAGTTCCGCGCGTCCGGTCTCGGGGTTGTAGCGGGCGCCGACCGGATGCTGCATGAACGAGTTGGCCGCGACGATGAAGTACGCCGAGGCGTTCACGCCGATCGCGACCATCCAGATCGCGCCGAGGTGCAGCAGTTTCGGCAACCGAGTCCAGCCGAAGATCCACAGCCCGAGGAAGGTCGACTCCATGAAG
>NZ_BDBC01000002.1 GCF_001612785.1 Nocardia beijingensis NBRC 16342 | reverse complement strand
GCCTTCCAGCGCGAGCGGCGCGCCGAACACGTCACCGACGAATCGGGAGTACTCGCTCCAGTTCATCCCGAACTGGAACTCCTGCACGATGCCGGTCGCGACGCCGAGGGCGAAGTTGATCAGGAACAGCTTGCCGAAGAACTTGGTCAGCCGCAGCCAGTGCTGCTTGCCGGTGACGACCCAGGCCGTCTGCATGGCCGCCACCAGCGGCGCGAGCCCGATGGTCAGCGGCACCAGGAGGAAGTGATAAACGGTGGTGATGCCGAACTGCCATCGGGAGATGTCCAAGGCGTTCAAGCCGGCCTCCTGCGTATCTACTACATGTCGTAGTAAGCCTACGCCGGAACAGGCGGCGAACAATGCGTCCTAGGCCACGCTACCAGGGGTGATTTCGCCTGTCGCAGCCTGTTTTCCGTGCTCATCGCCGTCCCGCGCCCGCCCGAGTAGGACGGAGATCACGAAGCGACGCCGATCACGGCAACGACACGGCCATCCGCGCCCGGTCAACGCGACCGAGCACCCCGGCTGACGCGACCGAGCACCTCGGCCGACGCGACCAATCACACCGGTCCGAACAACCCGACCGACACGCCCGATCACGCCGAGCGAGACCCCCGATCACGCCGACCGACACGAACGACCACGCCGACCGAGACCCCCGATCACACCGGCCGACACCACCGACCACCCAGCCGACACCACCGGCCACGTCTTCACGCTGCGCCACGCCGACCCAGCCATGCGCTGTCCACCCCACCGAGCAGACTGGTCCGACCAGCCGCCACCACCGACCACACTGACCGACGGGACAGCCGATCTCGCAAGCACATGGGTAACTCACCGGGTACGCCCAAGACCCGCACCGCACCCCACGCAGGACCTGCGACCAACCCACCCACCTCCCAACCAGTACGGCCTAAAGACCCGGAGAGGCGGGACAGCATCACCAGTCGCCGATGGCTCCCGCTCGCTCGATGCCGCGATCGACCAGCCCGATGATCTCTTCGGCGTTGTCCGGCGCGGACATCCGCAGGCCGTCCAGCGAATTGACCCGCGCGGCAAGCGAAATGCTCGACAGCATCCAGATGCTGTCGCAGGTGAGCAGATCGGCGGTGAACAACGAGTCGTAGCGGCATTTCCAGCCCGCCTTCTCGGCCTCGGCGAACAGCGCGCGCTGGGTGACGCCGGGCAGCACGCCGTTCTTCGCGGGCGGGGTGATCAACTGCTTGTCGCGGGCGATCACCACGGTGGAGCGCGGCCCCTCCAGCACCCGGTTCTCCGTGCTGGTGAAGATCACGTCGTCCGCGCCCATGCGCGCGGCGAACCGGAGGGCGGCCATATTGGTGGCGTAGGACAGCGTCTTGGCCCCGAGCAGCTGCCACGGCGCGGCCTGGGCGAGGTCGATCGAGATGCCGCGCGACAGGGACACCACGGCGACGCCCTCGGTGCGGGCCTTCTCGACGCGCTCCGGCACCGGCACCACGAGGACGAAAGCGGTCGGCACCGGCACGGCGGCGGCGAGGTCGCCGGTCTTGACCTTGTCGGGCGTGCCTGCCAGCTCGGAGTCGCGGCCACGGGTGAGCACCAGCCGCATCACGCCTTCGCGTTCGCTGCCCCACTCCTTGGCGGCGGTCTCCACCGCCTCGCGCCATTTGCCCAATTCCGGCTCGGGCAGATCGAGCGCTTGTGCGGAGCGACGCAATCTGCCTAGATGAAATTCGATCGCGCACGCGACTCCCGCGCGCACGAGCACCGTTTCGAAGACACCGTCGCCACGCAATACGCCAATATCGTCCGCAAACAACAACGGCGCATCCGCATCTCGGACCGCGCCATCGAGAGTTACCAGAACTCGATCCACCATGCGACGAGCGTAGGCGGTGTGAGCGGACAATGCCTATGTCACGGCCGCTTTTGCCAGACCTTTTGTGTGGCCTCCCCATGACGCCCGCCGTAATGCTCGGACAATGCCGATCCGCTATGCCGTTCCGCGCCGCCGTGGCCCGGCTCGCGCACGGCCGGGCGGCCCCGCCTAGAGTGGGAGAGGTGTCCGTGGTCGTTGCGCCCAGCCCCATCCTCACTGTGTCGGGAGCCGTCGCGGGAGCGGCCGGCTCGCCCGACGCCGCCGTCGCCTGGCACTACGGCGATCCGTTCGGCGAGCAGCGCGCGGCGGTGCAGCGCGCCGCGATCATCGACCGGTCGCACCGATTCGTTCTTCGCATCACCGGCGGGGAGCGGCTCACCTGGTTGCACACCATCTCCAGCCAGCATGTCGCCGCGCTGGGCGACGGGCGGTCCGCCGAGAATCTCGACCTCGATCTGAACGGCCGGGTCCAGCATCACTTCGTGCTCACCGAACTGGACGGCGCCGTCTGGATCGATACCGAGGCCGAGCGCGGACCGGACCTGCTCGCGTTCCTGCAGAAGATGGTCTTCTGGGCCGATGCCAAACCGGAGGCCGCCGACCACGCGGTGCTGAGCCTGCTCGGCCCCGGAGTGGCCGCGCTGACCGAGACGCTCGCCATCACCGCCCTTCCCGGGGTGTACGAGGCCACCGCGCTGCCCGGCGGCGGATTCCTGCGCCGGATGCCGTGGCCGACGGCCGACTCCTTCGATCTGGTCGTCCCCCGTGACCAGCTGACCGGCCTGTGGGACCGGCTCACCGCGGCGGGCGCCGTCCCCGCCGGAATGTGGGCGTTCGAGGCGTTGCGGGTCGCGGCCGTGCGTCCGCGTATCGGACTGGACACCGACGAGCGGACCATCCCGCACGAGGCCCGCTGGATCGGCGGCGTCGCCGAACACGGAGCCGTGCACCTGGACAAGGGCTGCTACCGCGGCCAGGAGACCGTGGCCAGGGTGCACAATCTCGGCAAGCCGCCGCGGCACCTGTTGCTGCTGCACCTGGACGGCTCGGCGGACGAGCGCCCGGCCACCGGCGACGACGTCACCGCGGGCGGTCGCGCGGTCGGCAGGCTCGGCACGGTCGTCGACCACTACGAACTGGGCCCGATCGCCCTAGCGCTGATCAAGCGCGCGGTCCCGGCCGACGCCGCGCTGGTCGCGGGTCCGGTCGCGGCGTCCATCGATCCCGATTCGGTGCCCGCCGACGACGAACCGCAGGCGGGCCGTCTCGCGGTCGACCGGCTGCGCGGGCGCTGACCTGTTGACCGACGACCGGCGGGCGGGGGCCTTCCCTCGGCCGACATCCGCACCCTTGCTCAACGCCGAGCTCCCCATTCCAGACGAGAGGAGCGCCGTTCATGCGCGTCGGTGATTCCGGAGAGGTGCTCGCTGCGTGCGTCGTGCACGCCGATATCGAAGTGCCGGGACGCGTCGGTCGCAGCGCCATCGACAAGCGGCCGGTCGCGAGACGGGTCCCGGTGCGCGCCCTCGGCTTGGACGGCGATCACGTCTGCAACACCAAGGACCACGGTGGCGTGCACCAGGCCGTGTACGCCTACGCCGACGAGGACGCCCGCCGCTGGGGCACCGAGCTCGGCCGGGAACTGCCCGCGGGCTGGTTCGGCGAAAACTTGCGCGTGCGTGGCCTTCCGGTCAGCGACTCGGTGATCGGCGCGCGCTGGTCGGTCGGCGACACCTTGCTCGAGGTGAGCGCTCCGCGCGTGCCGTGCGGCACCTTCCAGCACTGGAGCGGCGAGCAGCAGTGGGTCAAACGGTTCGCCCTGCGCAGCGACACCGGCGCCTACCTGCGGGTGCTCACCGAGGGCACGATCGGAGCCGGCGACCGGATCTCGGTGGTGCACGTCCCCGAGCACGGCATCACCGTCCGCGACCTGTTCACCGGCGCCGATCCGGACCTGTTGGCGATCCTGCTCGCCGACGAGCCGACCATCTCCGACGACGTGCGCATGCAGGTGGCCCGACACGCGCGCAGGCATGGCAACGCCGCGCGCGCCGCCGCGCACCGCCACGTGACAGCAAGCACCGACGACATCGGCACGGGAGCGAAATCGTGAGTGTGGAACTGGTCGAGGTGGTCCGCTCCGGCTTCCGCGAATGCGTGCACCGCGGCTCGGTGGTGGTGCTCGACGCCGCGGGCGAGCCCACCCTCGCGCTCGGCGAAGTGCATCTGCCGATCTTCCCGCGCTCGACCAACAAGCCGATGCAGGCGATCACCTTGCTGCGCAATGGTTTCGAGCCGATCGACGACGCCGAACTCGCCATCGCCACGGCATCGCACTACGGCGAGCCCGACCATGTCGCGCTGGTCCGCAGGCTGCTGGACCGGTTCGGCCTGCCCGAATCGTCCTTGGCCTGCCCGGCCGATCTCCCGTACGACGAGGGCGCCCGCACCGCGCTGCTTTCCGGCGGAGGGCAACCGCATCCCATCTACATGAACTGCTCGGGCAAGCACGCGGCGATGCTCGCGACGTGTGCGATCAACGGCTGGCCAACCGAGGGCTACCAGGACGGGGCGCATCCGCTGCAGCGCGCGGTGATCGCGACCGTGGCCGATCTGACCGGCGAGCCGGAAGCCGATCTCGGCATCGACGGCTGCGGATTGCCGATCATCCCGGTTTCCCTGGTCAACCTCGCGCGGGTGTTCTCGGCCATGGCCACGGCCGAGCCGGGGAGCCCGGAACGCCGGGTCGCCGACGCGGTGCGCGCGCACCCGCGAGTGATTTCCGGCACGAACGCGCCCGATCTTCTGACCATGCGGGCCACTCCGGGGCTGGTGTGCAAGATCGGCGCCGACGGCGTGCACGCGGGTGCGCTGCCGGACGGATCGGCTTTCGCGTACAAGATCGAAGACGGGCACGACCGCGCGCGAATGCCGCTGACGCTGGCGATTCTGCACCGGATGGGAATCGAGTGGACCGATGCGCACGCGGAGCTGGCGGCCCCTGCGGTGCTCGGCGGAGGCGCCCGAGTGGGTGTGATTCGCGCGATACCCGGCGTGCTCTAGGTATTCCACGGCAGGGCGACAAGCGGGCAAACGGCACCGGTTCCCGAGTTCTTCACCCACTCCTGGAAGCGAGACCGCCGGACACACGCTAAAGTGTCTGTCAGGAAGAGTATTAATTCGAACGGGGCCGCCACCAAACCCCAGGCCGCCCCGCTGTGACGCGAGGGGGTCAGCCATGGGCCGTGGCCGGGCTAAGGCAAAGCAGACCAAGGTCGCACGCGAGCTGAAGTACAGCTCGCCCACGACCGACTTCGCGAGCCTTCAGCGCGAGCTTTCGGGAAGCCCCAACTCCCAGCGGGGTGGTGTGCTGTCCGATGAGCACGACGCGGACGACTCCTTGTCCCGCTGGGACGAGGACGACTACGACGACTGGCGCCGCTGACTCGGATTTACGCCGAAGGGGGAGGCCGACGGGCCTCCCCCTTCGGGCGTTGTCGCGGGTTGACGTCTCTGGCGCCGAAAAGGCTTGCAACACACCGGAGTCCCGCATCGCATGAGGATGCGGGACTCTGACGTGTCTTCGCCGCGGATCAGAACCGCGGATGCTCACCGACCAGGACGGCGCGCACGGCGTCGGCGTCCTTGGCCTTCTTGACCGTCCCCAGCGTCCAGCATTCGATGTGCCGTGCGGTCAGCACCGCCAGCGCCCGGTCCACGTCCTCCGGCGCGACGACGGCGACCATGCCGACGCCCATGTTGAACGTCTTCTCCATCTCGGGCCGCTCCACCCGGCCGCGCTGGGCGATCATCTTGAACACCGGCGCCGGGTTCCAGGTGCCGCGATCCAGCTCGGCCATCATGCCCGCGGGCAGCACCCTGGCCAGGTTCGCCGCCAGGCCACCGCCGGTGACGTGGGCGAAGGTGCGGACATCGGTCTCGGCGATCAGCGCGAGGCAGTCCTTGGCGTAGATCCTGGTCGGCTCGAGCAGTTCCTCGCCCAGGGTGCGGCCGAATTCCTCGACGTGGCCCGTGAGCGACATGCGGTCGATCTCGAGCAGCACCTTGCGGGCCAGGCTGTAGCCGTTGGAGTGCAGTCCGGAGGAGCCCATGGCGATCACCACGTCGCCGGGACGGACCCGGTCCGGCCCGAGCACCGCGTCGGCTTCGACCACGCCGACGCCGGTCGCGGACAGGTCGTAGTCGTCCGGGTCCATCAGCCCGGGATGCTCGGCGGTCTCGCCGCCGAGCAGCGCGCATCCGGCGCGCACACAGCCCTCGGCGATGCCGGAGACCAGTTCGGCGACCTTCTCCGGGACGACCTTGCCGATGGCGATGTAATCCTGGAGGAACAGCGGCTCCGCGCCGCAGACCACGAGATCGTCCACCACCATGGCGACCAGGTCGAGGCCGACCGTGTCGTGTTTGTCCATCGCCTGCGCCACCGCGATCTTGGTGCCGACGCCGTCGGTGGAGGCCGCCAGCAACGGTTCGCGGTAGCCGCCCTTGAGCGCGAACAGCCCGGCGAAGCCGCCGAGGCCGCCTTGGACCTCGGGCCGGGTCGCCTTCTTCGCCAATGGCCCGAACAACTCGACTGCGCGGTCACCTGCCTCGATGTCCACGCCTGCCGCGGCGTACGAGGCACCACCACTGGGGGTCTGTTCAGTCATTTTCGGGGAAAGCTCCAAACCGAATCGGCGGATAGATGCCTGCTCACGCTACCGGAGCGGGATAACGACCCCGCACCGGTGTTGGCTCGCCCTCTTGACAATAGGGCAGAGCCAACCGTAAAGCGGACGATCAGTCCGTCTCGTCGCCATCGAGCCCCGCCGCTCGCGCCCTGCGGTGGCGTTGCCGCACCGGATCCGGCACCGGTACCGCGGCGACCAAGCGGCGGGTGTACTGCTCGCGTGGCGCGCGCAGGATGCTGTTTCGATCGCCCTCTTCGACCACCGCGCCGTCGCGCAGCACCGTGATCCGGTCGGCGAGCTGGTCGACCACCGCCAAGTCGTGGCTGATGAACAGGCAGGCCCAGCCGCATTCGCGTTGCAGCTCACCGAACAGTTCCAGCACCGCCGCCTGCACCGAGACGTCCAAGGCGCTGGTCGGTTCGTCGGCGACCAGCAGGTCCGGGTCGAGGATCAGGGCGCGGGCCAGGCTGGCCCGCTGACGCTGGCCGCCGGACAACTCGTGCGGGTAGCGGCGTTCGGCGCCGGCGGGCAACCGCACGTCGTCGAGCAGCCTGCGCACCCTGGCGCGAATCTCCGCCGCGCTTCCCGCCTTGTGCACGAGCAGCGGTTCTGCCACGCACTCGCCGACGGTGAGGCGGGGGTTCAGCGAACTGGCCGGATCCTGGAAGACGAACCCGAAGCGCCGCCGGATCGGTCGCAGCTTGCGCGGGGACAGCCCCACGATGTCCTGCCCGCGCACCCGCACCGTCCCCGAGGTCGGCCGTTGCAGCGCCGCGACGCAGCGGCCGATGGTGGACTTGCCCGATCCGGACTCACCGACCAGGCCGAGCGTCTCGCCGGGGCCGATGCGCAGGCTCACGCCGTCCACGGCGCGGAAACGCGGCCGGCCGAACGGGCCGGGGAATTCGACCACGAGATCCCGGACCTCGAGCACCGGGTCGCCTTGGGTCTCGGTGGTTCCGGGCGGACCGTGCTCGATCTGCTCGGTGCCCAGGTGCGGTACCGCGGCCAGCAGGGCGCGGGTGTAGTCGGCCGTGGGACGGGCGAACAGCTCCTCCACCGGCGCCTGCTCGACCACCGCGCCGTCGCGCATCACCACCACTCGGTCGGCGATGTCGGCGACCACACCCATGTTGTGGGTGATCAGCACGATCGCACTGCCGATCCGGTCGCGCAGGTCCCGCAGCAGGGCCAGGATCTCGGCCTGCACCGTGACGTCCAGCGCCGTGGTCGGTTCGTCGGCGATGATCACCTTCGGCTCGCAGGCGATGGCGATGGCGATCATCACGCGTTGTTTCTGTCCGCCGGAGAGCTGATGCGGGTAGTAGTCCACCCGGTGCTCCGGATCGGGCAGCCCGACCAGCCGCAGCAATTCCACCGCCCGCGCCTTGGCGGCCTTCTTGGACAGATCCGTGTGGGCGCGCAGCGCCTCCCCGATCTGGAAGCCGACGGTGAACAGCGGGTCCAGGGCCAGGCCGGGTTCCTGGAACACCATCGAGATCGCGCCGCCGCGCAACGCGGTGAGTTGCCGATCGTTCATCGCGGTGACCTGCTCGGCGCCCAGGGTGACCAGGCCGCGCACCGTGGCCGTCTCCGGCAGCAATCCCATCGCCGTGCGCGAGCTCACCGACTTGCCCGAACCGGACTCCCCGACAATGGCCAGCACTTCGCCGGGATAGACCTCATAGGAGACGTCGGTGACCGCGTGCACCGGCCCCGAGTCGGTGGCGAAGGTGACCGACAACGACTCGATGGACAGGGCGGGACGGCCCCGGTCCGCCGCGGATGACTCAGGCATCGGTCGCGTCCTTCCCGGCGGGCCCGGCCGCCGCCGCGCGACGGGTGCGTAGGACCGGGTTCAGCACTTCGTTGAGACTCTCGCCGACCAAGGTCATGCCGAGCACGACGAGCACGATGGCGACACCGGGGAAGACGCCGGTCCACCAGATGCCGTTGGACACGTCCGGCAACGCTTTGTTCAGGTCGAAACCCCACTCCGCGGCCTGGGTCGGCTCGATGCCGAAACCGAGGAACCCCAGGCCGGCCAGGGTGAGGATGGCCTCGGACCCGTTGAGCGTGATGATCACCGGCAGCGATTGGGTGACATTGGCCAGGATGTGCCGGAACAGGATGCGCGCGGTCGACGCGCCGGTCACCCGGGCCGCGTCGACGTACGGCTCCTGCTTCACGGCCACGGTCGCGTTGCGCACCACCCGGAAGTACTGCGGGACGAAGACCGCCGTGATCGCCACCGCGGCGGACAGCACACCGCCCAGGCTGGTCGAGCGTCCGCCCGCGACCACGATGGACACCACGATCGCGAGCAGCAGCGTCGGGAAGGCGTACATCGCGTCCATGAACAGCACGAGCAACCGGTCCGGCCACCGGCCGACATAGCCGGACAGCAGTCCGAGCGGCACCCCGATCAACAGCGCGAGCACCAGCGAGATCGCGATCACCCACAGTGCCGTCCGCGCGCCGTAGACCACCCGGGAGAACACGTCTTCCCCGCGCACCGATGTGCCGAACCAGTGCTCGGCCGACGGCGCCTGCTGGCGCACGAAATCGACGCCGTCGGAGGCGCTCTGGGCGAATCCGTACGGCGCGATCAACGGAGCGAAGACAGCCGCGACGACGAAGAGACCGACCAGGACGAGCCCGAGGATCAGCGTCGCACGCTGCAAACCGGCGGTCAGCGCGAACAGCCGGAGGCCGGGCACACCACGGCGCGCCGAGGGCGGTGTGCCGAAGGGTTCGTTCAGCAATTCCGGAGCAGTCATCAGAACCTCACCCGCGGATCGATCAGCGCCACCAGGACGTCGACCAGGAAGCTCAGCACCGCCACGATGAGCGCGATGAACGCGACGATGCCCTGCACGGCGATGAAGTCGCGCGCCGACAGGTATTGCGCGAACTGGTAGCCGAGGCCCTTCCACTCGAACGTGGTCTCGGTGAGCACCGAGGCGCCGAGCATCATGGCGATCTGCATACCTATGACCGTGACGATCGGGATGAGCGCGTTGCGGAAGGCATGCCGCCCGGTGACCACGCGGCGGGACAGGCCGCGAGCCCGCGCCGCGTCCACGTAGTCGGCGCGGAGGGTCTGGATCAGGTTGATCCGCACCAGCCGCAGGAAGATGCCCGCGGTGAGCAGGCCCAGCGCGACGGCGGGCAGCACGGCGTGTTTCAGCACGTCGAGGAGGTATCCGGCGTCGCCGTAGCGGATCGCGTCGATCACCATGATGTTGGTCTTCGGGGAGACGTGCTGTAGGCGCAGCTCCACATTGGTGCTGGCCCGGCCCGCCACCGGCAGCCAGCCCAAGCGCACCGCGAACACCAGCTTCAGCAGCAGGCCGACGAAGAACACCGGCGCGGCGTAGAACAAGATGGCCAGCAACCGCAGCGTGGTGTCGGCAGCCGAATCCCGCCGGGTGGCGGCGTATCTGCCCAGCGGAACGCCGATCGCGAACGCGACCACGAGTGCCCAGCACACCAGTTCCAGCGAAGCGGCGCCGTAGGTGATCACCACCTCACTGATCGCCCGGTTGTCCTGGGAGCGGCCGAGATCCCCGTGCAGGAGCCCGGACAGATAGTCCCAGTACTGGGCCAGGATCGGCCGGTTCAGCCCCGCGGCCTCCTTGCGCGCCTCGATCTGCTCCTGGGTCATGCGTCCGCCCATCGCCGCGCTGATCGGGTCGCCGACCACGCGCATCAGGAAGAACACGACCGTGACCAGGATCCACGCGGTCACCGGGATCAGCAGCAGGCGGACGCCGAGGTAACGCAGCAACGCGCCGTGACGAGAATCGCCGCCTGCTTTGCCGGTTCGCCGCAGGCCGGAGGGCCGGGCCGGAACCCATGCCGGTGCGGTGTCCGCCTCCGGCCCGGCCGTGTCGGCGGAACTCACCTGCTCAGCACCGTATAGCGGAACTTGAACGACGCGTCGAGCGTCTGCTCCACGCCTTGCACGCCGGTGGCGGAGACCGCGATCTGCTTGCCGGACAGCAGCGGGACGATCGGCAGGAAGTTCTGCGCGAGGTCACGCTGCACCTGCTGGATCTGCGCGAGCCGCTTGTCCTTGTCGGGCTGGGTCGCCTGGGCGATCAGCTGGGCGGAGATGCCCGGATCTTCGAAGTGCGACTGCAGGAAGTTGTTCGGGCCGAAGAACGGGGACAGGTAGTTGTCCGGGTCCGGGAAGTCGGGGAACCAGCCGAACTGGAAGATCGGGTAGCCGTCGCGGGCGCGTTCGCGCTGGTAGGTAACCCATTCGGTGGATTGCAGGTTGACCTTGAACAAGCCCGTTGCGTCCAACTGCGACTTGATCGCCGCGTATTCCTCGGAGCTGCTGGACCCGTAGTGGTCGGGGTTGTACTGGAGATTCAGCTCGACCGGGGTCGCGACTCCGGCATCGGCGAGGAACTTCGCCGCCTGATCCTTGTTCGGCCCGGCGCCGTAGATGTCCTTGAACGGCTCGGCCGCGCCCGGCATGCCTTGCGGCACCGAGGAATAGGCCGGCAGATAGGTCTTCTTGTAGACGCCGTCCGCGAGCGCCGCCCGGTCGACGGTGGCCGCGACGGCCTTGCGCACGGCCAGTTTCTGCGCTGGCGTGCCGCCCGGCATGGTGTTCAGATTGAACACGATGTACCGCAGTTCACCGCCGGGGCCTTCGTGCACGGCGACCTTGCCGTCGTTGCGCAGCGACTCGATATCGGTGGGTGTGAACGACCGGTATCCCACGTCGAGCGAGCCGTTCTGCAAATCGAGTTTCATGTTGTCGGTGCTGGCGTAGTACTTCGTGGACACCGTCTCGGTCTTCGGCTTGCCGAGGATGCCGTTGTAGTCGGCGAACGCCTGGTACTCGACCAGTTTGTTCTTGTCGTAACTGGCGATGGTGTACGGACCGGAGTAACCCTTCGCCTGCACCACGTCCTGGTCCGGCATCACCTTGTCCGGCGCGTACACCTTCTCGTCGACGATCGGCCCCGCCTGGGTGGGCAGGATGGCGGGGAAGGTCTGGTCGTTGGCCACCTTCAACGTGAACGCGACGGTGCGCGCGTCCACCACGTCGGTCTTCTCCAGGTTGCCCAGCAGCGACGCGGGGCCGTTCGGGTCGTTGATCCGCACCATCCGATCGAAGGAGAACTTGACGCTGGTCGCGGTCAGGGGGTTGCCGTTGGCGAACTTCAGGCCGTCCTTCAACGTGCAGGTGTACACGGTGGGCGCGGTGAATTCGCACTTCTGGGCCGCGTCCGGTTTCGGCGTCGCGTCGCCGGGCGCGAAATTGAGCAGATACTGATAGATCTGGGTCTCGGCGACCAGCGACCCGTTGTCATAGGCGGCCGCGGGATCGAGCGAGAAGATCTTGTCGGTGGTGCCCGTCACCAAGCCGTCACCCCCATCGCCGGTTTGCCCGGAACCGCAGCCCGCCAGCACCGACCCCGCCAAAGTCAGCACACCGACGGCCGCGATGGCTCGCGTCCCGATCCGTCGCCCCAACCTCGAATTCCTCATCACGGCCCCACTTCTCGAGCGCCGCACCGCGTTGCAGGCCCGGTGCGGACACGGGTGAACTTCCGATCTGATCGGCACCGTACCTACCAAGCATTTTCGGCACGTTACGTTTTCGAAGAAAATCCGCGGCGCTCTCAGCAGGTGTTATGCGCAGCGACTACGACCGGGCGGAAAACCGGTCGTACGTCCAGAATTGCCGGACGCCGCATCGCGCGATGTCTCGAGCAGGCCACATCACCGCGCGCGACAGCGAACGCGAGGGGTCACGGCACGCCGACTCCCAACCGCCCTATCGGCGCCACCATCGCACCTGTCCTCGGACACGACCACACCGCTACCCCGCCGCTCACGCCCGCCGCCAGCGGATGGGTGTCCGGATGTGCCGGGCACACCGGCCACACCGGCGACTCGCCCGCCGTCCACAACGCCTCCACCGCCCACTCGTGCGCCTTGTCGGCGAGGTACGCCACCTGCTCCGCGTAGTCGTCGCCGAGCAGCGGTCCGATCCCGGTGCCGCTGCCGTCCGGCTCGTAGAACATCACCCAGTGCACGCCCTGATGCGTCTCCTCGACAACGATGGGCTGAACTGCGCAGGTAGCGGCCAGATCCCGACGCACGGGCTCCAGCGCTGCGGCGTACCTCGCATCCAGGCGCTCGTTGTGCGGCACGCGGGGAGCGAGTTCGGCTACGCGGATCCCGAGCGACGTCGCGCGTTCACGGACGGCTCAGCGCGCTCGCATTCGCGTTGTCGCCGAGCAGCTCCGCCTCGGTCTGGCCGCTGAGCATGCCCTCGAGCACGTTCTTCCCGATCGCGGCCTCGGTGGGCAGCGGGATGGGGTAATCGCCGTCGAAGCACGCGGCGCACAGGCGCGAGCGCGGCTGCTCGGTCGCGGCGATCATGCCGTCGAGCGAGATGTAGCCGAGGGTGTCGGCGCCGATCGACCGGCGCACGCCCTCGACCATGTCCGCGACATCGCCCTCGGTGCCTGCGCCGTTGGCGATCAGCTCCGCCCGCGAGGCGAAGTCGATGCCGTAGAAGCAGGGCCACTTCACCGGCGGCGATGCGATCCGCACATGGATCTCCAGCGCGCCCGCCTCACGCAGCATGCGGATCAGGGCGCGCTGAGTGTTGCCGCGCACGATCGAGTCGTCCACCACGATCAGGCGCTTGCCCCGGATGACCTCGCGCAGCGGATTGAGCTTGAGCCGGATGCCCAGCTGCCGGATGGTCTGGCTGGGCTGGATGAACGTGCGGCCGACGTAGGCGTTCTTCATCAGGCCCTGGCCGTAGGGCACGCCTGAGCCCTGCGCGTAACCGACCGCGGCCGGAGTGCCGGATTCGGGGACCGGGATCACGAGATCGGCGTCGACCGGGTGTTCCTTCGCCAGGCGACGGCCGATCTCCACGCGGGTGGCGTGCACCGAGCGGCCCGCGATGGTGCTGTCGGGACGGGCCAGGTACACGTACTCGAAGACGCAGCCCTTGGGCTCCGGGTTGGCGAAGCGCATCGAGCGCACGCCGTCGGCGTCGATCGCCAGCAATTCGCCGGGTTCGATCTCGCGGACGAAGGCCGCGCCGACGATGTCCAGCGCGGCGGTCTCGCTGGCAACGACCCAGCCACGCTCCAGCCTGCCCAGGCAGAGCGGGCGCACGCCGTGCGGGTCGCGCGCGGCGTACAGGGTGTGCTCGTCCATGAAGGTCAGGCAGAACGCGCCCTTCAGGGTGGGCAGCAATTCCATCGCGGCCTGCTCGATGCTGGAGTCGGCGGCGGCGTGCGCGAGCAGCGCGGTGACCACGTCGGAGTCGGAGGTCGCCGCTGCGGGCTGCGGGCGCCCGCCCCGAACGGAGGCGAGCAGGCCCAATTCGCGTGCGCGGCCCGCTAATTCGGCAGTGTTGACCAGATTGCCGTTGTGCCCCAAGGCAACTCCGGAGCCCACCGCGGTGGTGCGGAAGATGGGCTGGGCGTTCTCCCAGGTCACCCCGCCCGTGGTGGAGTAACGACAGTGACCGACGGCGATGTGACCCGGCATGGCCGCCAGCGTCTGCTCGTCGAACACCTGGCTGACCAGACCGAGGTCCTTGAAGACGAGGATCTGCGAGCCGTCCGACACCGCGATGCCCGCCGCCTCCTGTCCACGATGTTGCAGGGCATAGAGCCCGTAATACGTGAGTTTCGCCACTTCTTCGCTCGGCGCCCAGACTCCGAAGACTCCGCACTCCTCGCGCGGCTCGTTCTCGTCGACGTCCGGGGCGGGACATGAGGTGGCGGAAATGCTCTGGACCGGCAGTTCGGCGTTGGTCACCGTTTGCTCCCTGTTCGGGCGGGCTGGGGGCAGATTTCATTCTACGGATGCGGTGCTGGTGCCCGCGCACCGCCGCCGCATCCGAACAGCAATCCGAGGTGCCCCGAAACGGCCGCCGCGACATCATCGGCTGTTACGGTGCGGACCGTGACGACCACCGACGACGCGAGCACGACAGAGCCGGGCGCGGCGCCTGCGCGCAGGCCATGGCCCAGGATGGTGCTGTTTCCCTTGGCGGTGCTGAGCCTGCTCACCGCGCTGCTGGGCATCATGTATCTCGACTATGTCGTCGATCCGGAGCAGAACCTGCACGATTTCCCGATCGCCCTGGTGAACCAGGATGTGGGCGACATCATCCGCAGCGGGGGCACCGAGCAGAAGGTCAACTTCGGCGACCAGATCACCCGGGCGCTGACCGAAGGGGTGCCATCGGACAAGGTCGACCTGCGCGTGCTCAGCATCAACGAGTCCGAGCGGCAGATGCAGTCGGGGCAGGTCTACGGCGCGATCGTCATCCCGAGCGATTTCAGCAAGCAACTCGGCAACCTGGGTGTGGGCAGTGTCATACCCGGCGACATCCCGCGGCCGATCATCACGGTGCAGACCAACCCGCGCACCGGCGCGTTCGGCACGCAGATCGTGCTCCGGGTCGGCAACGAGGCGCTGACCGAGGTGAACAAACAGGTCGGCAAGCAGTTGCTCGATCAGGTGAACGCCCAGCTCGCGCCGCGTCCGGGCGGGCCGCCCGCGCCCGAGCTGTCCGGCGCGACCAGGGTCGCGCTGGCGTCGCCGATCGAGGTGGTGCAGCAGCAGTACCACCCGTTGCCGCACGGCAGCGGCCAGGGCCTCACCGCGTTCTTCTACGCCCTGTTGCTGCTGCTGGCCGGGGTGGTCGGCGCGATGGTCATCCACACCATGATCGATGCGCAGCTCGGCTTCGTGCCCACCGAGTACGGCCCGTGGTATGTGCACTACCCGCCCACGCCGATCTCGCGATTCAAGACGCTGCTGATCAAGTGGGGCGTGTTCGTGCTCGCGGCGAACATCGTCGCCGCGGTGTTCCTCATCGTCGGCAAGGCGCTGCACATGCCGATCGGCAATCCACTGGCCCTGTACCTCTACAGCGCGCTGGCCATGACCGCCGTCGGCGTGACCGGGCTGTCCATGCTGGCGGCGATCGGCTCGGCGGGCCTGCTGGTGAACCTCATCCTGTTCGTCATCCTCGGCTTGCCGTCGTCCGGTGGCACCGTGCCGATCGAGGCGACGCCGCAGTACTTCGGCTGGCTCGCCTCCTTCGAGCCCATGCACCAGGTGTTCCTGGGCGTGCGGTCGATCCTGTACTTCGACGCCGATTTCGAGGCCGGACTCACCCGTGGCGTGTGGATGGCGGTCCTCGGGCTGGCCATCGGACTGGTCTTCGGCGCGGTGGTCACCCGCTTCTACGACCGCAAGGGGCTGGAGCGCCGCAACATCGTCCGCGCGTGAACCGTCCGCGGCGGTGATCGAACGCGGCCCGAGGACGTCCGCACGCGACCGTGGAGGGCCGCACCGGTTTCGAGCGATCGTGGCCGTCGCCGTCAACGTGCCGCAACGGGTTGCGAGCGCACGTGACCGCCGCCGTGAACCTGCCGCAACCGATTACGAGCGCACGGCACCGCCGCCGTCAACCTGCCGCAATGGTTACGAGCGATCGGGGCCGCTGCCGTCACCTGCCGCAACGAGCTCACGAGCGCATGTGGCCGCTGCCGTGACGCGATTGCCGACAGCGCGGTGGCGAGCTGTCCTCGCTCGCGAACGCGTGGTGCGTCATCGGGCGGCTGGGAAGTCCGCACCGCAGACTGGTCGCGCCGTTCAGCCGACTCGGACGATCGGCAGCCAGTGCGCGATCTCGGCCGCGCGTGTGCCGGATGCGGTCACCGCGCCCGAGGCGAGGGCGTCCTCGAACTCGAGCAGCCCCGTGGCCAGCAGCAGCCAGGTGCGCGGGTCGGTCTCCACGACGTTCGGTGGCGTACCCCTGGTGTGCCGCGGGCCCTCGACGCATTGCACCGCGACGAACGGCGGCACCCGGACCTCGACGGAGTGCCCGGGCGCGGAAGCCGCCAGCGAGCGCGCCGTGGTGCGCACCGCCGCCGCGAGCTCCGCCCGCGCGGGCGCGTCCCCCGACTCGTCGCGCAACCACTCGCTCACCGCCGCCACCGCCGCCCGCGTCTGCGCTGGATCGACCGTCCCTCGTCCTGCCACGTGCCCGACCCTACTTCCCGTCCCGACTCCCATCGCCCGACCGGCCACGCTCCCGGCGTGACGGCAGGCCGCCGTAGGCGAGTTACGGCTACGACGCCAAGATGCTCAGCCGCTCCCGAAACCGGGGGTCGCACGATCATCCCCAACCGTCCCCAGACGGAACCGGGCCACACGAGCGCCGCGCGGGGTGGCTTCGCAACGTCGGGCCACGCGCGGAGCGATAGCTCCGCCCGCGTTCATGGCGAGGTGCAGCAAGGCCGGGGCGGCAGTCCCCCTGGTGCGGCGGCGCAGCCAGCCGAACACCAGTCCGCCCGCCGCGGTGACGGCCACGGTGGCGGGAACGCTGTCGCCCACGGCACGCGCGGGAGCGACGTGCCAGAGCCCGAAGGCCGCCGCACCCACCAATGCACCGGCTCGCGGACCGAGAACACGGTCGAGCAAAGGGCCCAGCGTGCCGCGGAAGACGAGTTCCTCGCTGTAGACGGTCCCGAGGGGGATGTGGACCGCCACCCACTCCCAGGTCGGCACTTCGGGTCCGCGGTCGGTTAGTTCGGCCAATCGCCATCGCAGCGCCGGAACGGCAAGGGCCGCTCCGTAACCGGCCACAACGCCCGAGGCGGCGAGGAGCCCCCCGCGCACGCCACGCTTCGAGCAGCGGCCAGGGCCGCCTCGTAACGCGAGCGCGTACACCGTGGCGAAACCGGCATTGGCTGCCGTCCGCCCGCGTATGCCGAGACCAAGGCGAGGCAGGACCGCGTTGTTCCAGACGAGCAGAACACCCACGGCCACAACGGTTTTCGAGAATCGGCCGAGACTCACTTCGTCTTCCGCTCGAACTCCTCCGCGGCCTCCACTTCGAGCCGGATCCGTTCGGAACGTTCCGCCGTCCAGTCCGGCGGCGCGGCGATGGCGGCCCAGCCGTCCAGCACCAGGCTTCCGTAGCGGTGCCCGTGCCCGTCGGTGACGCCCTGCGCGTTGGTCAGATCGGCGGCCACCTGCCAGAACGTGACGAACGGCCACCAGCGCATCTGGGAGGAGACATCCGAACCGCGCGGCTCCGACAGCCAGTCCGGGCGCGAGAAGATCAGATCCGGCGACCACCAGACGATGGGGTCGGACGCGTGTTGCAGATACGCGATGCGCGGCGGCCGCCATTCCGACGAAGGGCGCGCCAGATCGGCGCTGTCGGAGGCGAACCGGACCACCAGCCCGTCCGCGTACAGCGGCTCGACCTCGCGGGAACCGGGATCGCGGCGGGCGACGAACTGCTGCCACAGCCGGTTGGAATTGGGCGGCCCGACCCACAGCGCGCCGTCGACCTTGGCCCGCAGGTCGGCCAGACCGTCGAACGCCGCCTCGGAACCCTGTGAACCCAGGCTCTCGCCGTACACCAGCAGTTTCGGCCGTACCTCCGGCGGCCGAGCGGTCCAGTGCCGGTACACCGCGTCGAACAGGTCCCTGCCCGCCGCGGTGGCTTTGTTGCGGTCGGCCAGGAACGACAGCACGCTCGGCAGATACGAGTACTGCGTGGCGACGAGCGCCGTGTCGCCGTCGTACATGTACTCGATCGCCCCCGCCGCCAGCGAGTTCACCCATCCGGTCCCGGTGGTGGTGACCACCACGAGCGCCTTCCGGTCGAACGCCCCGGTGCGCTCCAGCTCGGACACCGCCAACTCGGCCGGTGCCTGGTCCCCTTCGACCGACTCCAGGCCGACGTAGGCCCGGATGGGTTCCTTGGCCGGACGGCCGGTGACCGAGGTGATGCGGCTCGCCGTCGGCCCGTGCGAGACGAACCAGCGTCCCTCGAAACCGAGGGTCTCCCACTTCGCCAGCGAGGCCGGGCTGCCCGACCGCTCCGGTTGCTGCGGCTGTACCGCGTTCACCGAGGTGTGGTCGTTGCGCACGCTGAACGCCGAGTTGGCGACCGCGAAGAACGCTTGGGTGGCGACACCGTTGAAGATCGTCACCGCCAGCACCACCAGCACCAGGAATCCGGCGGCAGGGGCGAGTTCGCGCGGCACCCGCACCCACCGGTTGAGCAAACGGGCCAGGAACAGGATGATCTCCCGCACCGTCCGGTAGACCGCGACCGCAGCGGCGCCGACCGCCAAACTGAGCAGACCGGTGCGCAGATAGGCGGGCGTCGTGGTGCCCGCCATGCCCATCAACGCGGTGATCTCACGCTGCCAGCGCGCCGACTGCACCAGCATCAGCGCCGCGCTCATGGCGGCGGTGAACAGCACGGCGGACTTGATCGCGTACCGCACCCACGTCGGCGGCGGCGCGATCTTCAGCCGCGGCCGCACCCACAGCCGGAACAGCCACTCCAGCAAACATCCGGCGCCGTACCCGATGGCGGCGTTGATCCCACTGATCAATCCCTGGAACAGCCAGTCGCGCGGCAACAGCGACGGGGTCACCGACAGTGCGAAGAACACTGTCGCCACCACCAAGCCGACGTAGTTGAGATCGATGACGTCCTCGACGCGCCGGGTCGCCGCGACCGCGCGCGTGCGCAGCTTTCGCATGGTCCCGGCGGTCTCCAGCATTCGACCAGTATGGCGGTCGCCACCGACGGTCCGGCGCGTCGGCCACCGCGACGCGGGCGCGTACGACGCGGATCACACCCCCGCAGCCCGTAATCGAACGCTGTCGCGCGGATGGCAACTACCCATTCCGCTCGAGTAGTTGTACACGGGTGCCCGGGTCCCGCCGTACGGAAACTTTTGGTCATGAGCACTACGACCGCGGGGCAGAAGGCCAGCGCCGCTTACGTCGCACAGGCCGCGATCGCCTTCGGCATCAGCTTCGTCGGCATCGGCATCGGGATCTACGCGCTGCCGCTGGACGTCTGGCAGCGCGGATTCCTCGGAATGTCCGTGTTCTTCCTGGTCACCAGCACTTTCACGCTGGCGAAAGTAGTGCGCGACCAGCACGAGGCGGCGACCATTCACGGTCGCATCGATCAGGCGCGGATGGAGAAGCTGCTCTCCGAGCACGATCCGTTCAATTCCGTCGCCTGAGTACGCGCACCTGGGCGGGCCCGGTAACGAGGGGTCCAGGCCCGCCCAGGTGGGCGTTTCGTCAGACGGTTCCCGCGCCGAACAGCCTCGGGAGCGTACCTTCGTGCGCGGCCCGCAACTCGTCCATGGTGATCGAGAACTGGCCTTGCACCTCGACCGAGTCCGAGCCCTGGTCGACCACGCCGATGCGCACCCACGGCAGTTCACGCGCGGTGCACATGCGGGTGAACCTGGTTTCCTCCGAACGGGGAACGGCGACCAGCACGCGGCCCGCCGACTCGGAGAACAGCGTGACGAACGGGTCGGCGTCCTCGGGAAGCAGGATGCGGCAACCGGTCTCACCGGCGAGCGCCGCCTCCACGACGGCCTGGGCGAGACCGCCCTCGGACAGGTCGTGCGCGGCGCTGATCATGCCGTCGCGCGAACCGGCGGTCAGCACTTCGGCGAGCAACTGCTCGCGGGCGAAATCGACCTTCGGCGGGACGCCGCCGAGATGGTCGTGCGCCACCTGCGACCAGATCGACCCGCCGAACTCGTCACGGGTCTCGCCGAGCAGGATCAGCGTCTCGCCCGGCTCGAGGCCGATGCCGGTCGGGATGCGACGGTGCACGTCATCGATCACGCCGAGCACGCCAACCACCGGGGTCGGCAGGATCGCGGTCTGGCCGGTCTGGTTGTAGAAGCTGACGTTGCCGCCGGTGACCGGGATGCCGAGCGCGACGCAGCCGTCGGCGAGGCCGCGCACGGCCTGCTGGAACTGCCACATCACGCCGGGATCCTCCGGAGAACCGAAGTTCAGGCAGTTGGTGACCGCCTTCGGCGTCGCACCGGTGCTTGCCACGTTGCGGTAGGCCTCGGCCAGCGCCAGCTGCGCGCCCGCGTAGGGGTCCAGCTTGGTGTAGCGGCCGGAGGCGTCGGTGGCCAGCGCGATGCCGCGGCCGGTCTCCTCATCGATCCGGATGACGCCCGCGTCGGCCTGGTCGGCCAGCACCGTGTTGCCGCGCACGTAGCGGTCGTACTGCTCGGTGATCCACTTGCGGCTGCACAACTGCGGGCTGGAGATCATCTGCAACAGCGTGGCGCGCAGTTCGTCGGCGGTCTTCGGCCGGGCGAGCCGATCAGGGGTGTCGGCGATCAGCGCGTCCTGCTCGTCGGGGCGCGCGACCGGGCGCTCGTAGACCGGGCCCTCGTGCGCGACGGTGCGCGGCGGCACGTCGACCACGGTCTCGCCGTGCCAGGTGACCACCAGCCGGTCACCGTCGGTGACCTCGCCGATCACCGTGGCCAGCACGTCCCACTTGCGGCACACGGCCATGAACGCGTCCACGTTCTCCGGGGTGACCACCGCGCACATGCGCTCCTGCGACTCGCTGGAGAGCACCTCGGCGGGCGTCATATTGGCCGCGCGCAGCGGCACCTTGTCCAGCTCGATGCGCATGCCGCCGTCCCCGGCCGCCGCGAGTTCGGAAGTGGCGCAGGACAATCCGGCGCCGCCGAGGTCCTGGATGCCGACCACCAGCTTCGCCGCGTACAGCTCGAGACAGCACTCGATGAGCACCTTCTCGGTGAACGGGTCGCCCACCTGCACCGAGGGCAGCTTCTTGCGGCCGGAGCCGGATTCGTCGCCGGAGAAGGTGTCCGAGGCGAGCACCGAGACGCCGCCGATGCCGTCCAGGCCGGTGCGCGCGCCGAAGAGCACGATCTTGTTGCCGGTGCCGGAGGCGAAGGCCAGGTGCAGGTCCTCGACCCGCATCACGCCGGCGCACAGCGCGTTCACCAGCGGGTTGCCCTGATAGGAGGCGTCGAACACGGTCTCACCGCCGATGTTCGGCAGGCCGAGCGAGTTGCCGTACCCGCCGACGCCGCGCACCACGCCGTCCACCACGCGACGGGTGTCGGCCGCGTCCGCCGCGCCGAAGCGCAGCTGATCCATCACCGCGATCGGGCGCGCGCCCATCGCCATGATGTCGCGCACGATGCCGCCGACGCCGGTGGCCGCGCCCTGGTACGGCTCCACGTAGGAGGGATGGTTGTGGCTTTCCACCTTGAAGGTGACCGCCCAGCCGTCACCCACGTCGACGACGCCCGCGTTCTCGCCGATGCCTGCGAGCATGGACGCGCGCATCTCGTCGGTGGTGGTCTGGCCGAAGTAGCGCAGGTGCACCTTGGAGGACTTGTAGGAGCAGTGCTCGCTCCACATCACCGAGTACATCGCCAGCTCGGCGTCGGTGGGCCTGCGACCGAGAATCTCCTTGATGCGGGCGTACTCGTCGTCTTTGAGGCCGAGTTCTTTGTAGGGTTGCGCCACGTCGGGGTTTGCTGCGGCTGCGCTGACGGTGTCGACCTGCGGAGTCACGGAGTACCAGGGTCCTTTCGGCCGGGCATGGGGGTCGGCAAGCCGGCGGAGCCGGCGGGGTGGGCGCGCTCAGCGAAGCGACGAGCGTTGTCACTGGGCGGCGGCGAGATGCCTAGCAGTAAGTCTAGAGGCACTGGGTACCGACCCTGCGAACCGGCTACTCTGAGCCGGTGAACGAAGGATCGGGGGTCGCGAATCCGGGTGAGAGATCGGTCACCTCGAACGCCGAGCCCTCCCGTGGCGGCGGATCGGGGACCGCACCCGGTGACGTGTTGCCGAACTCGCGCGCGCCGCAAGTACGCTGGCTGATTGCTGCGATCGCGTTGTTCGCGGTGTCCGCGCTCGTCTCGCTGCTGGCGCACTGGTGGCACGGCTATATCGACCTTCAGGTCTATCGCAACGGCGCCCGGGTCTGGCTGGACGGCGGCGATCTGTACGGCCCGATGCCGCCGGTCGAGGGGATCGGACTGCCGTTCACCTATCCGCCGCTTGCCGCGTTGTTCTTCGCGCCGCTCGCCCTGATGCCGCTGGTCGCCGCCGAGGTGCTGGTCGTCGTCACCAACGTGCTCAGCCTCGGCATCTCGCTGTGGCTGGTGCTGACTCGCCTGCGGCCCGAGTTGTCCCGCCCGATGCTGCTCACGCTGGTGATCGGCGCGGTCGCGGTGGCGCAGTTCTTCGAACCCGTCCGCCAGACCTTCGGCTTCGGCCAGATCAACCTGGTGCTGATGGCCGCGATCACGCTGGATTGCCTGGCGCGCAAGCCGTTCTGGCCGCGCGGCATGCTGATCGGCATCGCGGTGTCGGTGAAGCTCATCCCGGCCGGTTATCTGCTGTACTTCGTGCTGCGCAAGGACTGGAAGGCCGCCGGCACGCTGGTGGTCTCCGCGATCGCGGCGGTCGGCCTCGGATTCCTCCTGTTCCCGGGCGATTCCGTGGACTACTGGTTCCACACACTCGCCGACACCGGCCGGATCGGACCGCCGTACTTCGCGGGCAACCAGTCCATCAAAGGCATGGCGTTCCGCCTCGGCATCGACGACACGGCGGCCACCCTGGTGTGGATCATCCTGTCGGTGCTGGCCGTCGCACTGGCCGCGGTGTGGATGCGCAGGCTGATCGATGCGGGGGCCACCGTGGCTGCGCTGCTGGTGAATGCCGCCGCCGTGCTGCTGGTCTCGCCGGTGTCCTGGTCGCATCACTGGGTGTGGATCGCGCCGGCGCTGGTCCTCACCGCCGATCTCATGGTGCGCGGCGCGCGCAGCCCTCGGGTGATCGGCGTGGTCGTGGTCATCGCCGTGCTGTTCCTGATCGGTCCGCACTGGCTGCTGCCGCACTCGCGCGACCACGAGCTGGACTGGGCCTGGTGGCAGCAGATCATCGGAAGCAATTACGTGCTCGCCACTTTCGCCGTGTTCATCGCGGCGGTGTTCACCTACCGCCCGGTGGCCTCCGGCGTGAGGAAGGCCGCCAGCGCGGCGGCGTAGGCGGGAACGTCGAACGCGCCCATCAGTTCGCGCGCCGAATGCATCGCCAGCTGCGGCGCGCCGACGTCGACGGTCGGCATGCCGGTGCGCGCCGCGGTCATCGGCCCGATGGTGGAGCCGCAGGGCAGGTCGGCGCGATGTACATAGCGCTGCAACGGGACCGCGGCCTGCGCGCAGGCCAGCGCGAACGCGCCGGCGCCGGTGGCGTCGGTGGCGTAGCGCAAATTCTGGTTGACCTTCAGCACCGGCCCGCCGTTGACCTCGATCCGGTGCGCGGGCTCGTGCCGCTCCGGATAGTTGGGGTGCGTGGCGTGCGCCATGTCGCCGGACGCGCACACCGAACCGGCCAGCGCGGCCAGGTAATCGGCGCGGCCGCCGCCGCGCGCGAGCACGATGCGTTCCAGCACCGTGGGCAACAGATCGGATTGCGCGCCGCGGTCGGACTGACTGCCGACCTCCTCGTGGTCGAACATGGCCAGCACCGGGACGGCCGCGCCCGGCTCGTCGATCGCGGCGAGGAACGCCTGCAAGCCGGCGAAACAGGTGCCCTGGTTGTCCAGACGCGGCGCGCTGACCAAGTCCTGGTCCCGCCCGATCAGCCTGCTCGGCGTCAAGTCGTGGGTCATCAGCTCCCAGCCGAGCACGTCGCCCGGATCGACCTCGGCCCAGTCGGCCACGAAATCGATGAAGGCGGCCGCCTCGTAGCCCGCGCCCCACACCGCGTTGACGTGCCGCTGCGGATCCAGCGTGACACCCCTGCGGTCCTCGGACAGATGGATGGCCAGTTGCGGCACCCGCAGGATCGGCTCATCGATGCGAACCAGGCGTTCGCCCAGCGTGTTTCCGTCCCGCACGCTCAGCCGCCCGGAGACACCCAGCTCCCGGTCAAGCCATGAGTTCAGCCACGCACCGCCGTAGGGTTCGAGCCCGACCAGCTGCCAGCCCGCCGAGGTCAGATCGGGATGCTGCTTGACCCGCAGGTTGGGACTGTCGGTATGCGCTCCGACGACGCGGAACGGGGTCGCACCATCGGCGTCCCCCGCCGCCCAGGCGACCAGCGAGCCACCACGAACCACGTAATGCCTGCCCGCGCTGTCCGCGGGCCAGGTCTGCGACTCGGCGAGCCGGGTGAACCCCCGAGCGTCCAATTCCGCGGCGACCGTGCGGCAGACGTGGAACGGCGACGGGGACGCATCGATGAACGCGCACAGCCCGGCGGCCGTGGCTGCGGTGGTGGAGACGGGCATGCCTGCGATCCTAGGCAAGCGGGGCGCTACCGGCGTGTCCCGGTCGCCGCGCCCGCGTGGCGAATACCGGCCGAAACGGCGTGAACTATGCCGTTACCGCCGCACGGAGATCACCATGAGGCGTCCCCCGATTCGACCCGCGACATAAGGACAAGAATGGTCTGGCATCCGATCACGAATCGGACGTTCGCGGCATTCATCGGACGAATGTCCGGTACGCGAGAGTATTTACTCCGAGGCGATGGAAACCAGGTCGAGCAATCGCATGAGTTCGGTATATCGGCGCGCGCCGATTCGCCCGCGCAACTCCTGCTCGGCGCGCGCTTCCTCCGCGCGTACCTCGGCGACCAGGTCGGCGCCGAGCCTGCTGAGACCGATCAGGATGCGGCGCCGATCGTCCTGGGCGGCGAGCCGGAAGATCAGGCCGCGCTCGGCAAGATAGTCGGCGTGCCTGGTGGCCGAGGAGGGCGCGAGCTGCGATTTGGCCGCCAGCTCGGTCATCGTGATGCCCGCGTCGCAACACAGGTTCGACAGCATCGACCACTGATCCGGCGAGAGCTGCCTGGCGCACAGTGCCGCGTCCAAGTGCCGTACCCAACCGCGCTCCGCGGCACGCAGCGCGCCATGCAGCGTCGAATTTCCGCTTACAATGGACGTCATTATTTCCCGCCTGCCGTGAATTCCGCTCGAACGAGAAGAAGAGTACCGAATGTCGACGTCGATCGAGAGCCCCGACGGCACGATCGAGGTCTTGAACATAGTTCCACGGCAGGGACCCGGCGGTATCGTCGCTCCGTCCTGCGATGCGGCGATATCGCTCGCGGTGGATGAAATCAACCGGGGAGCGGGAATTCTGGGGCGGGAAATTCGTACTACGAATATCGACGGAGGGCGGCCGCCGCACGAGGTGGCCGCCGAGGTCTCCGCCCTGCTGGCCACCGGCATGGTCCACGCGATCACCGGCTGGCACACCTCCGCAGTGCGGCGAGCGGTGGCGCGGGCAGGTGCGGGCCGGGTGCCGTACCTGTACGCCACCAGCCACGAGGGCCTGACCGACGAACTACCCGGCGTGCTGATGCTCGGCGAGCACCCGGCCGGGCAGACCGTGGCCGCCGTGCACTGGCTCGAACGCGAGTACGGCGTGCGGCGATTGGCCGTCATCGGCAACGACTACATCTGGCCGCGTCGCTCAGCGCAGGCGATTCGGGAAAGCCTGTCCGATCCGGCCGCGATCGTGCTGGAACGATACGTCCCGCTGGGGTACGCGGACTTCTCGGACTTTCTCGCTCATCCGGCCCTGGACCTGGCCGACGCGGTGGTCATCCTGATGGTCGGCGCCGATGTCGCCCGCTTCAACCGGCAGTACGCGGCATGCGGCCGCGACGCGACGCAGCTGCGGCTGAGTCCGGCCGCCGACGAAAACGTGCTGCTCGCGGCGGGAGCGGAGGCCAACCACGGCTTCTTCGTTGCGTCCAGCTTCTTCCTCGACGAGCGCGTGCCCGACGCGCGCGACCGGATGACCCGCTATCGCGCGCGGCACGGCGCGTTCGCCCCCGCGCTGACCAGTTTCAGCAACGCCACCTACGAAGCCGTCCACGCCATCGGCGCGCTCGCGCGGACGGTTGGGTCACTGGAAGTGCCGGATATCCTCGACGCGCTCGACCACGGCCTGTACCTGGAAACCCCTTCCGGAATCCGGGGTTTCCGCGGCAACCAGGCGATCCAGCACGGCTACGTGGCCCGAGCGAGCGGCGTGGACTTCGAGATCGTCGACCGCATCAGCTGAGTCGACGCCGGGGACGATCAGACCCCTACGAGCGTGTCCAGCACCGACAGGAACAGGCCGAGCCCGTCGTCGCTGGGGCCGGTCAGCGGCTCGGTGGCGTGTTCAGGGTGCGGCATCAGACCGACGACGCGACCGTTGGCCGACGCGATGCCCGCGATGCGACGCTGCGAGCCGTTCGGGTTGTCGCTCGCGTAGCGGAAGACCACCCGGCCCTCGCCCTCGAGCTGGTCCAGCACGGCCTCCGACGCCTGATAGCGCCCCTCGCCGGACTTGAGCGGGACGAGGATCTGAGCGCCGGGCTCGAAGCGGGAGGTCCACGCGGTCGACACCGACTCCACGGTGAGCCACTCGTCGCGGCAGATGAAGTGCAGCCCCTCGTTGCGGGTCAGCGCACCGGGCAGCAGCCCGGCCTCGCACAGCACCTGGAAGCCGTTGCAGATGCCGAGCACCGGCAGTCCGGAACCCGCCGCGCGCACGACCTCGCCCATCACCGGGGCGAAGCGCGCGATGGCGCCCGCGCGCAGGTAGTCGCCGTAGGAGAAGCCGCCGGGCACGATCACCGCGTCGACGCCCTTCAGGTCGGCGTCGGCATGCCACAGACTCACCGCCTCGGCGCCCGCCAAGCGCACCGCCCTGGCCGCGTCGATGTCGTCGAGCGTGCCGGGGAACGTGATGACCCCGATGCGCGCGGTCATGAGACGCGGACCACCTTCCACTCCTCGATCACCGTGTTGCACAACAGCGATTCGGCGATCTGCTCGAGCGCCGCGTCGTCGACGCTGTCGTCGACGTCGAGTTCGAATCGCTTGCCCTGCCGCACGTCCGAGACGCCATCGAATCCCAGGCGCGGGAGTGCGCCGACGATGGCCTGCCCCTGCGGATCCAGGATCTCGGCCTTCGGCATCACCTCGACCACGACTCGTGCCACGCGTTGCTCCTCATGTGGTTGGGGGGTTACCTCAGCAGCGTAGTTGTGCTGGTCGCCTGCGTCATCCGCGGGGTCGTCCGCGACCGCGCGCTGTCGTGGAGAACACACCGGGCGTGGCTAGCATGACGGCATGCGCATAGCCCACTTCGGTCATTCCTGCCTCCTCGTCGAGCTGCACGGCAAGAAGATCCTGTTCGATCCGGGCACCTTCTCCCACGGCTTCGAGGGCCTCACCGGCCTGGACGCGATCGCGGTCACCCATCAGCATCCCGACCACATCGACCCGAACCGGATCGAGGCGCTGATCGACGCGAACCCCGGCGCGCGCCTGCTGTCGGACCCGCAGACCGCCGAGCAGCGCGGCGAGCGGTGGGAAGCGGTGCACGCGGGCAACGTGCTCACTCTCGGCGATCTCCGCATCACCGGCGGGGGTGGCAGGCACGCCGTCATCCATCCGGAGATCCCCGTGATCGACAACACCGTCTTCCAGTTGGGCACCGCCGAGGACCCGGCGCAGCTCGTGCACCCCGGCGACTCGCTGTGGGTGCCGCCGGTGCCCGTCGGGGTGCTCGCCGCTCCGGCCGCCGCGCCATGGATGCGGGTCAGCGAAGCCGTCGATTACCTGCGCGCGGTCGCTCCGCGTGTCGCGCTGCCCATCCACTACGGCATCATCCGGGAGGAGGCGCAGGGCATCTACTTCGGCAGGCTGTCGGAGATGGCCCCGGCCGGAACCGAATTCCGCGTGCTCCAGCCGGAGCACGACACCGATCTGTAGCGCTACCCGGCGTAGGTGGCGAGGAAGATCGCCTCGGCCAGCGCCATGTGTTCGATCTCCTTCGGGTCCACGCTCTCGTTGGGCGCGTGGATCAAGGATTTCGGCTCCTCGACGCCCATCAGCATGATCTCCGCGTCCGGGTAGGTGGTGGCGAAGACGTTGCACAGCGGGATCGATCCGCCCTGCCCCTGGGTGGTCGCAGGGCGGCCGTAGGAGGCGGCGAGCGCCGCTTCCATGGCGGCGCGCGCCGGGCCGCCCGTCGAGGACCGGAAAGGCGCTCCGGCGCCTTCCAGTTCGACGGTCAGCTCGGCGCGCCACGGGGTGTGCGCCTCCAAGTGCGCGACGAGCGCCCGGTACGCGTCATCCGGGTCGGTGCCCGGCGGGATGCGCAGGTTGAGGCGGGCGCGCGCGGTCGCGGGGATCGCGGCGGCCGATCCCACCACCGGAGGGGCGTCGATGCCGAGCACCGTCAGCGCGGGCCGGGCCCACAGCATGTCGGCGACGGTGCCGTCGCCGACGAGTTCCACGCCGCGCAGCACGCGCGCGTCGGCGTGGAACTGCTCGCTCGGATACTGCACACCCGGCCAGACCTGATCGTTCGGCAGCCCGTCGACGGTGGTGTTGCCCCGCTCGTCGCGCAGCGAGGCCAGCAAGCGGATCAGCGCGGCCAGCGCGTCGGGGGCCGGACCGCCGAACATGCCGGAATGCAAAGGGCTGGCGAGGGTTTCGACAGTGACCACCACGTTCACGCCACCGCGCAACGTCTGGGTCAAGGTCGGCACGCCCGCGGCGAAGTTGCCGCAGTCGCCGACCACGATCGCGTCCGCGCGCAGCAGTTCCGGATTGGCCTCCACGAAGCGCTCCAGTCCGCCGGTGCTCTGCTCCTCGGAGCCTTCCGCGACGACGGTGACGCCCAGCGGCAGGTCCGGCCCCAGCGCGCGCAGCGCCGTCAGGTGCATGACGATGTTGCCCTTGCAGTCGGCGCTGCCGCGTCCGTACCAGCGCCCGTCGCGCTCGGTCAGCTCCCACGGCGAGGTGCGCCACGCTGCCTCGTCCATCGGAGGCTGAACGTCGTAGTGACAGTAGAGCAACACCGTCGGCGCGCCGGCGGGGGCGGGCCGGGACGCGACGACCGCCTTGGTGCCGTCCGGCGTTTCGTGCAGGCCGACCGTGGTGAGTCCGGCGGCGGCGAACGCGTCGGCCACCCACTGCGCCGCCATGTCGCACTCCTCCATCGGATACTGCCGTGGATCGGCCACCGACCGAAACGAAACCAGCTGTGCCAAATCGGTTTTCGCCTGCTCCATCAACCCGGCCACGGCACCGCGCAATTCCGCCACCCGCACATCCTCTGCCATGCCACAACCCTATCCCCCGCCGTCGGGGCGAAGTCCGCACCGCGGGCGGGGTGTTCACGCGGTCCGCGCCGGAAGCGCGAAGTGCGGCCGATGGCGTGAAGGGTGTGCCAAGCTGAGCGTCGAGGGCGTCGGCAAACTACCGGCATTCTCGGCAGGCACGCCCGCACACCGTCGAACCGGGAGGCCGTTGACATGTCCGAAGCAGCCGATGACCTGTTCGCCCTGCCGGGGCTCAGCCGGTCCGCGCCGCGGGCCGGATTTCCACCGCACGAGATGTTCCCGCAGGTCGCCTACGAAATCGTGCACGACGAACTGATGCTCGACGGCGTCTCCAGGATGAACCTGGCCACGTTCTGCACCACTTGGGTGGACGACCAGGCGCGCAGGCTGATGTCCGAGTGCCTGGACAAGAACATCGTCGACAAGGACGAGTACCCGCAGACCGCCGAATTGGAGCGCAGGGCCGTCCGGATGGTCGCCGATCTGTGGCACGCGCCGGACCCGGCCGCCACGCACGGCACCTCGACCATCGGGTCCAGCGAGGCGGCCATGCTCGGCGGCTTGGCGGCGAAATTCCGCTGGCGCAAGCGCGGCGGCACCGGGACGCCCAATTTCGTCTGTGGGCCCGTCCAGGTGTGTTGGGAGAAGTTCGCACGCTATTTCGATGTCGAAATCCGCCAGATTCCGCTGCGCGGCGACCGGCTCACCATGCACCCCGACGACCTCGCGGAATATTGCGACGCGAACACCATGATGGTCGTGCCGACCTTCGGCCAGACCTACACCGGTTTGTTCGAGGACGTCACCGGGATCAGCGCCGCGCTCGACGCGTTGCAGCGGGACAAAGGCCTGGACATCCCCATCCACGTCGACGCGGCCAGCGGCGGCTTCCTCGCTCCGTTCGCCGCACCGGATCTGGTCTGGGATTTCCGGCTGCCCAGGGTGAAGTCGATCAACGCCTCCGGCCACAAGACCGGGCTGGCCCCGCTCGGCGCGGGCTGGGCGATCTGGCGCGAAGCGGCCGACCTGCCGCGGGAGCTGATCTTCGACGTCGACTACCTCGGTGGCAGCATGGCCACCTTCAACCTCAATTTCTCCCGCCCCGGCGGGCAGGCGATCACGCAGTACTACCAGTTCATCCGGCTGGGACGCACCGGTTACGCCCGGGTGCAGTCCGCGATCTACCGCGCGGCGCAGCACTTGGCCGCGGGCCTGCGCGGGCTCGGGGTCTTCGAGCTGATCCACGACGGCGATCCGCAGCGCGGCATCACGGCCGTGTGCTGGCGGCTGACCGGCGATCCCGGCTTCAACCTCTACGACCTGTCCGACCGGCTGCGCTCCCGAGGCTGGCTGATCGCCGCCTACCCGCTGCCCGCCGACCGGGACGACGAGACGGTGATGCGGGCGGTGCTGCGCCACGGCTTCACCATCGATATGGCCGACCTGCTGCTCGCCGATCTCGACCGCTGCATGACCCAGCTGCGACAACGGCCGTTCGCCACCTCGCTCACCCGTGCGGAGGCGGGGGGTTTCACCCACGACGCGGAGCCCGCCGTGGCGGACACGACGATCGCCGCGTCCTGATCGTGACAGCGCCGCCGCCCGGCTACGCCATTCGCGGGCGGCGGCGCCGATCGGGCGCGCGCGAGCGGTCCCGACCGGCCGCGGGCGACGGAGCCGACCCGCCCCCGCCCGCGGCGTCAGTCATGCGGCCCGAGCCGCCTGGAAGGGCTCCCACCGGTAGGTGGCGCCGGTCGCGCCGTGGAACAGCGCGAGGTCGACGGCGTCGAGCATGGCTTGACGCGGGCCTGGCCGCCCCAGCTGGGCGGCCGACACGGCCAGCCGCAGCACGCCGCCGCGGCGGGCGGTGCGCGCCGCGCCCATCACCAGGGCGCGGCACCACCAGGGTTCCGCGCGGAAACCTTCGCCGATGCCGTACACCCTGGCCTTCTGCGCCGTGTTGCGCTCCAGGTCGATGATCGAGGTGAGGCCGAGCGCCAGCCGGAAACCGGCCGTCGGCAGCGCGTCCAGCGCCCCCGCCGAGGCATCCCAGCGCGGGGCCGCGAACAGCCGGGTGCGCAGGTCGGCCTGTTCCAGCACCCGGTCGGCGGCGGTCAGCCGCAGCCGTGCCTCGTGTCCCGGCAGCGTGGCGAACTCGGCGCGCCGTCGCTTGGTGGCCGCTTGGTCGTAGCCGTGCAACACGATGGCGTCGCCGCGGGCGCGCCTGCCGCGCAGCCAAGCCTGCGTGGCCGGGTCCTCGAGCAGCCGGTATTTGCCCTTCAACCGCGGCGCGACCAGCAGCGAGAGCGGCACGCCGCGCCGATCCATCTCTTCGGCGAATTCGATCGCCATGTCCCGGGTGGTGTCCCTGATCCCGGAAATCGACACGATCAGCTCAGCGTTCATGACCCCACGGTGCCAGCCGGACGTGTCCGTGATGTGCAGAGTGTATGACGAGGTGGCGAACACTCCGCCACACCTGCGTCGAGCGGCCGCCCCGCGCTCGGCGCGCCGCCGCCACCAGCGGCGCGCCGACGCGTCACGCGTCGGCGAGACCGACCGTGTCCAGCACCCAGGCGTGCTCGAAGGCCACTTCCCGCCACTTCTCGTAGCGGCCGCTGACCCCGCCGTGGCCCGCGCTCATCTCCGTCTTCAGCAGCAGCGGCGCGTCGCCGGTCGCGGTGGCGCGCAGCTTGGCGATCCACTTCGCCGGCTCGACGTAGAGCACGCGGGTGTCGTTCAGGCTGGTGATGGCCAGGATCGCCGGATAGTCCTTCGCCTCGACGTTCTCGTACGGCGAGTAGGACTTCATGTACGCGTAGACGTCCTTGTCGGCCAGCGGGTTGCCCCATTCGTCCCACTCGATCACGGTGAGCGGGAGCGACGGGTCGAGGATCGAGGTGAGCGGATCGACGAATGGGACGTTCGCCAGAATGCCCGTGAACAGCTCGGGTGCCAGGTTCGCCACCGCACCGACCAGCAGGCCGCCCGCGCTGCCGCCGTCGGCGACCATCCGGTCCGGGGCGGTGACCCCGGTGTCGATCAGATGCCGTGCGGCGGTGACGAAGTCGGTGAAGGTGTTCTTCTTGGTGAGCGTCTTGCCGTGCTCGTACCAGAGCCTGCCCATCTCGCCGCCGCCGCGCACGTGCGCGACGGCGAAGACCATGCCGCGATCCAGCAGCGACAATCGGGCAACCGAGAACGACGGGTCGATACTCGCCTCGTAGGAGCCGTAGCCGTACAGCAGCAGCGGCTTCGGCCCGTCGGCGGTCGTCTTCTTCCGTACGAGCGAGATCGGGATGCGGGTGCCGTCCTCGGCCACGGCCCAATCCCGGTGCTGCTCGTACTCGTCGGCGTCGTAACCGCCGAGCACCGGCTGTTCCTTGCGCAGCAGCAGTTCACCGGTGGCGGGAACGTAGTCGAACACCTGCATCGGGGTGATGAAGGAGGTCAGTCCGATGCGCAGAGTCGGCTGGGCCCACTCCGGGTTGGAGCCGGTGCCGACCGCGAAGAGTTCCAGATCGAACTCCAGTTCGCGCCGCTCACCGTAACCGGAGTCGGTCAGCGGCCACACCGCGATCCGGGTGAGCGCCTCGCGCCGGTAGCTGAGCACCAAGTGATCTCGGAACGCGTCGATGTCCTCCAGCCGCACGTCCTCGCGATGGGCGATCAGCTGCGTGAGGTTCGACGGGTCGTCCACCGGCGCCTCGGCGAGCACGAAGTTCTCCGCCTTGACCCCGTCGACCACGTCGTTGTGCAGGATCAGGAACCGGTCCTGCCCGCCGATCACCGCGTGCTCGGCGGAGTACTCGACGCCCTCGCGGCGCGGCAGCAGCACGCGGAACTCGCCCTCCGGATCGTCGGACTCGAGCACCCAGCCCTCGCTGGTGATCTTGGAGCCGACCCAGATCATCAGGTACTTCTCCGAGCGGGTCGCGCCGATGCTCACCCAATAGCGCTCGTCGGGCTCGTGGAACACCTTGACGTCGGGATCGGTGCTGCCGAGCCGGTGCCGCCACACCGTGTCGGGCCGCCACGACTCGTCCACGGTCTGATAGAAGACATGGCTACCGTCCAGCGACCAGGTCGCGCCGGGAGCGGTGCCCGCGATCTCGTCGCCGAGCAGTTCGCCGGTGCGCAGATCCTTGAAGCGCAGCACGTAGCGCTCGTCGCCGACGTTGTCCACCGAGTAGGCCAGCAGCGTGCCGTCATGGCTGATCGAGAACGCGCCGAGCGCGAAGAAGTCGTGTCCCTCGGCCAGCTCGTTGCTGTCGAGCAGCACCTCTTCGCCGGGAACCTCGGTCTCGGCGTCCAGCTGCGGCGGCGTCCACGCGTCGATGCCTTCGGCCTCGGCGGCGATCGGGCACCGGCAGTGCACGCCGTACTGCTTGCCCTCGAAGCTGCGCGAGTAGTACCAGTAGTCGCCCAGCCGTGTCGGCACCGACAGGTCGGTCTCCTGCGTGCGCGCCTTGATCTCGTCGAAGATGGTCTCGCGCAACGTGCTCAGATGCGCGGTCTGCGCCTCGGTGTAGGCGTTCTCCGCCTCGAGGTAGGCGATGACGTCGGGGTTGTCCTTGTCCCGCAGCCACTCGTACTCGTCGACGAACACGTCGCCGTGGTGCACCCGCTCGGTGGGCACCTGCTTGGCGACCGGCGGCGCCACCGCGCCGCTACCGGGTTCGGAGATCGTTCCGCTGTCGAGAGCCATGGCGTCCACCCTACTGTTCGGCCGCCTCGCCGCCCGCCGCGCGGATGATGCCGTCGAGCACCTCACCGGTCCGGCGCAGATCGCGCATCGCCTGATCGATCCTGGCCCGTTCCTCGGTGAGCTTCTCCACCAGGAACGGCGTGGCCATGGCGTTGGGCGTGCCGTCGACGTCGTGGATGCAGGGCAGCAGTTCACCGATCGTGTCGCTGTGCAGGCCCGCGGCGAACATCTCCTGGATGCGCCGGACCCGGTCGACCGCCGCCTCCGCGTACTCGCGCTGCCCGCCGGAGGACCGCTGCGAGCTCAGCAGGCCCTTGGTCTCGTAATACCGCAGCGACCGGACGCTCACGCCGGTCCGCTCGGCCAGTTCACCGATCCGCATCTTCGCCCCTTGACCTAACATCAATGTCAGGTTTTACGGTACAGCCATGCTGCTGTTGACCGAATACCGCAACCACAAGCTCGACCTGCCCAACCGGATCGTCATGTCCCCGATGACCCGGCTGCGCTCGCTGCCCGACGGCTCTCCGACCAGCGATGTCGCCGACTACTACGCACAGCGCGCGACCGCGGGACTGATCATCACCGAGGGCATCTGGCCGCATTCGACCGGCCAGAGCGAAGCGTGGGTGCCGGGATTGCAGACGCAGGCGCACGTCGCGGCGTGGCGCCGGGTCACCGAGGCGGTGCACGCGCGCGGCGGACGCATCTTCGCGCAACTCATGCACGGCGGACGCAAGGGTCACCCGCTCGCCCGGATCGACGGGTCCTGGCCCGCCGGACCGTCGGCGGTGCTCGACGACGACCGCGTGCACCTGATCGACGGTGGCAAGGCCGATCCGATCACGCCCGCCGCACTCGATCGCGCCGGCATCGAGGCCGCGATCGGGCACTACGCGGCCGCCGCGCGCAATGCCGTGGCGGCGGGCTTCGACGGAGTCGAGATCCACGCCGCCAACAGCTATCTGCCGCATCAATTCCTGGCCGACAACACCAACCTGCGCGACGACGAGTACGGCGGTTCGATCGTCAACCGCATGCGGCTGCCCCTCGCGGTGGTGGACGCGGTGACCGAGGCGATCGGCGCGCACCGCACCGCCATCCGGCTCTCGCCCGGCAATCCCCAGTTCAACATGTACGAAGCCGACCCGGCCCCGCTCTACCGCGCACTCGTCGCCGAACTCGACGCGCGCGACCTCGCCTACCTGCACCTCACCGACAACGATCGCTACCCCGCACTCGCCGACCTGCGGCCGCGCTGGCACGGCACACTCATCGCGAACATCGGCGAGAACCGCGAGCCGACCACGGCGGCGGGCGCCGAAGCTGCGCTGCGCGCCGGACACGCCGACTTGGTCTCGTTCGGCAGGTCGTTCATCGCCAATCCCGATCTGGTGCACCGGATCCGATACGACCTGCCCCTGGCTCCCATTCGCGAGGAGTTCCTGTACGGCCGCACTGCCGAGGGGTACAGCGACTACCCGAACTGGACGGCGGCCCAACTGGTGGGCGACTGACTCGTCGCTACGTCCCGCGAGTACCCGAGAGGCCCGCTCGTAACTACCGAGCGAACCAAGCGGCTCCTTCGCCGCACGGATGGGAGCGGTCCACACGGCTGGCCGGCTTCCGGCGACGCTCGGCTGTGGCACCGCAGCCGAGCGTTCGCGGGAGCCCTGGTCCGCGATGGGCGCCGACGGCTGGCGCGACCGAACAGCGCTCAGCCGCCCAGCGCGCCCCGGATCGAGGCGGCGAGGTAGTCCAGATCCTCTCGCCGCGGACTGGTCGGGCGGCCGCGCAAACCGAACCCGTCGCCCGGCGTACGCGGGATGACGTGCAGGTGCACGTGGAAGACCTCTTGCCCGGCGGTAACCCCGTCCGCCAGAAAGAAATTCACCCCGTCGCAGCCCACCTCACTGGTCCGCAACGCCGCCGCAAGCCGCTGCCCCACCTGGAACAACTTCCCCCCGACCTCCGGATCGAGCTCCGCCAGACTGCGCGCCGCCACCTTCGGCACCACCAGCAGATGCCCCGGCGTCATCGGCCGGATATCCATGAACGCCAGAACGTCGTCATCCTCGTAGACCTTGCTCGACGGCGCCCGCCCGGCAACGATATCGGCGAAAATCGTGTAGGGATTCACGACCGGCAGCCTATGCGGTCACCGGTCGCGGCGATGCCGGGTAATGGATAGCCCGGACATCACGGGTGCGGTACCATCGAATCAGCTCCTGGCAGTAGCTGGGGGAAGTGGGCCCGGCTCCTCTCCGGACGGTGAGCAGTCGGGTTTCGCGCTATCTGGAGTGGTTGTCGACATCGATGACGTCTACAACCAAGGAAGCCACCAGTGGCCGCCAAACCCCACCGGCGCCGAACGCCCAGGCCACGGCGTCAGGCCACCATAGTCCCGGCTCAGTATGCGGCGGCAGATGCAGGTACGGCAGTTCCGCCGAAGCCTTACGAAGCGCTGCGGCGATGCAATTGCGATCGCGATGGTCCAGGCTCTCGCGAGATTCGATAACCAACCGCTCAGCCTTCAGATCCACCAGATAGGTGACCAATCGAGCCATACATTCGTCGCGAACGCGCACCTCAGCGCCTTTCCCGACGAAGACCGCGACGCGCACGCCTTCACATCGGGCCATCGTGGCGAGAATTTGCCGACGTCGTTGGTCCGGCTCCTTCGCGAAATGCCACCGGCGCTGGCCGGGCATACACAGACCGCGGACCACCGCTCGTGCGTGCTCGAGCAGCTGGGCGGGCACGAGGGCAGCGCACAGTATGTAGCGGTCGCGGCGAATCGACTCGTCCACGAAGGCGTGAATGGGCACCGGGGGACGATACCGGCCACTAGTCGAGCCGACGAACGATTTCGCCGCGAAAGGCGCAGTCCCGCTACAGGATCGGCGACGGTGAATACCTGGCCGCGTCCGGGTAGCGGTCGACGAGTTTCTGCACCTGGCCGATGACGTCGGCGACCTGGGACTCGGCCGCGCCGACGAAGGCGGACTTGTCCGACAGCGCCGTGTCGAGGGCGGGGCGGTCGAGGGGAAGCCGAGGGTCGGCGGCGAGGCGGTCCAGCAAGTCGGGTTCGCGTCCCTGCTCACGCATGGCGAGGGCGACCGCGACGGAGTGTTCCTTGATCACCTCGTGCGCGGTTTCGCGGCCCACACCGGTACGGACGGCCGCCATCAGGATGCGGGTGGTGGCGAGGAACGGCAGGTACCGGTCCAGTTCCCGGGCGATCACCGCCGGGTAGGCGCCGAACTCGGCCAGCACGGTGAGGAAGGTCTCCATCATCCCGTCGATGGCGAAGAACGCGTCCGGCAGCGCGACGCGGCGGACCACCGAGCAGAACACGTCGCCCTCGTTCCACTGCGCACCCGCCAGCTCGGCCGCCATCGAGGCGTAACCGCGCAGCACCACCTGCAAGCCGTTGACGCGTTCGCAGGAGCGGGTGTTCATCTTGTGCGGCATCGCCGAGCTGCCCACCTGACCGGGCTGGAAGCCCTCGGTGACCAGCTCGTGCCCGGCCATCAGCCGGATGGTGTGCGCGAACGAGGACGGACCAGCGCCCACCTGCACCAGCGTGGACAGCACATCGTGATCCAGCGAGCGCGGGTAGACCTGGCCCACGCTGGTGAGCACGGTCGCGAAACCGAGATGCCGGGCCACCTGCTGCTCCAGCCGGGCGAGCTTGGCCGGGTCGCCGCCGAGCAGGTCGAGCATGTCCTGCGCGGTGCCCATCGGGCCCTTGATCCCGCGCAGCGGATAGCGGTCGATCAGTTCCCGCAGCCGGGCGAGCGCGATCAGCAGTTCGTCGGCCGCGGAGGCGAACCGCTTGCCGAGCGTGGTGGCCTGCGCCGCGACATTGTGCGAGCGGCCTGCCATCACCAGCGCCTGGTACTCGGCGGCGCGCTCGGCCAGTCGCGCCGCGATCGCGACGCCGTGCACGTGCACGTGCTCGAGCGAGAGCCGGATCTGTAGCTGCTCCACGTTCTCGGTGAGGTCGCGGCTGGTCATGCCCTTGTGCACGTGCTCGTGCCCGGCCAGCGCGTTGAACTCCTCGATGCGCGCCTTCACATCGTGCCGGGTCACCCGCTCGCGTTCAGCGATGGCGGACAGGTCCACCTCGTCGAGCACGCGCTCGTAGTCGGCGATGACCCCCTCCGGCACCTCGACGCCGAGTTCCGCCTGCGCCCGCAGCACCTCCAGCCACAGCCGCCGCTCCAGTACCACCTTGTGCTCCGGCGACCACAGGTGCACCAGCTCCGGGCTGGCGTAACGGGTGGCGAGGACATTGGGGACGATGCTCACGTCCGGTCAGTCTAGTGCTCGGTAACGATCCACTTGCTGGGGCGTGGCACGGACGGGACCGTCCGCGGCCGCATAGGCCGCTGCCTCCGGGGCCGCCGACCGCGCAGGGGGCGCGACGATGTCGATCACTTCCAGCAGCGCGCCGCGGGCCATCCGCCGCGGTTCCGGGTCCATCTCGGTGAGCGCGGCCACCACGGCTCCGTCCACCACCGCGACCAACCTGCGCAGCTGTTCCGGCCGCACCATCCGGTCGGATCGGCGCAGCACGTCGGCCAGCAGCTCGTCCAGCTGCGCGCGCAGCCGTAACTGGACTTCGCGCAGCTCAGGGTGCCGCGCCGAGGCGACCGAACGCTCGTAGCGCGCGATGAGCTGGCCGCGCACTCCTTCGTCGGCCCCGTCGCTGCCGACCAGCAGGTCGAGCACCAGGTCGACGGTGGCCTCCGCGCCGCGGCGGCGGTGGCTCACCTCGCCGACCCGCCTGCGCATCGCGTCCAGCTCGGCATTGCCGCTGAACTCGACGGCCCGAGCGATGAGGTCGTCCAAGGATTCGAAATAGTAGGTGGTCGACGCCAGAGGCAGATCAGCGCGCGTCGCAACCGAGCGGTGCCGCACCGCCTCGAAACCGCCTTCGAGCAACAGCTCGGCAGCGGCGGCTATCAAAGCCTGGCGACGCCGTTCGCCTTTCGGGGTCGTCGCGGTGATCACCGTGCCATCGTGCCAGTCGTCATCAGTTCTTCCAGGGGAAATCAGCGAGGAAAAGCAACCATCGTTGTTTTACCGCATCCGCGCGGCCAGGGTGCCGAACTGCGAAAAGTTCTTGCCGGACAGGGCTTTCAAACGCCTAGATAGTGCCCTAGACGCAGCAGCGCCGCCTCGATGTCCGCGGTGGCTCCGGCAAACGAGAAACGAACCGTCCGGTGTCCGTTGACGGTGTCGAAATCCACCCCCGGAGCGAGCGCGACGCCGGTGTGGTTCAGCACGTCGGCGCACCAGGCGCGGGAGTCGTCGGTGAGGTGGCCGATATCGGCGTAGGCGTAGAAGGCGCCGTCGGCAGGGGCGAGGTCGGTGATGCCCAGTTTCGGCAGGCCGTCCAGCAGCAACCGCCGGTTCTCCGCGTACCGCCGCACGTGCCCGTCGAGTTCCTCCTTGGCCTCCGCGCCGAACGCGTGCAGGGCCGCGTACTGCGAGATCGCCGGCGGGCACACGGTCAGGTTCGAGGCCAGACGCTGCAACGCCGGGCGCAGGCCGCTCGGCACCAGCATCCAGCCCAGCCGCCAGCCCGTCATGGAGAAGTATTTGGAGACCGAGCCGATCACCACCGCTTCCCGCGAGGTCTCCCAGGCCGAGGAGGTGGCGCTGTCGGCGCCCGTGTCGTAGGTGATGCCGTGGTAGATCTCGTCGGAGATCAGCAGCGTGCCGTGCTCCTCGCACCAGCGGGCCAGCGCGGCGAGCTCCGCGGGGGCGATCATGGTGCCGGTGGGGTTGGCCGGGCTGGCCACCACCAGACCGGCGGGCGGCTCGGGAAGCGCCTCCAGCATGGCGACGGTGGGCTGGAACCTGGTCTGCGCGCCGCAGTCCAGCTCCAGCACGCGGCAGCCGAGCGCGGCGAGAGTGTTGCGATAGGCCGGATAGCCGGGACGCGCCACCACGACGGTGTCGCCCGGGTCGAACGCCGCGAGGAAGATCAGCGAGAACGCGCCGGACGAGCCGGTGGTCACGACTACGTCGTCCGGGTGGACCTGGTAACCGTAGGTTTCCCGATGGTGTTCGGCGATCGCTTCCCGAATCGCCAGGATGCCGAAAGTCTCGGTGTAACCGAGCAATTCGGACTGGATGGCCAGTTGGGTGGCGCGCAGGACCGGCGTTGGCGCCGGCGTCGACGGCTGCCCCGCCGCGAGCACCAGCACATCGCCGTGCGTCCGGGCGCGTTCCGCGGCGGCTTTCCACACATCCATCACGTAGAAAGGTGGAATGGTCGACCGGCGAGATTCTCTGGACACTCGACAGACGGTAGAGCACGCTTCGCCGCGCAGTCGCGGTTATGGTCTACCCGATGCTCGATAAGTCTCGACGAGACGGACTCGACCGAGTGCGCGGAGTGGCCGGTATCGGCGTCATTCCGCGCGATTGGCGCGCGCGCTCGCCGCAGCGGCCCCGACGACGGCTTTTCGGGGGCGGCGGCCGGCTCGATCCGCGCCATCTGCGGGCCTGGTGGCAGCGCAGGCCGGATCCCCGCGACCTGTGGCGGCGCAAACCCACCGGCGAGGAGTTGCTCGCACTGGCGCGCAAACACAAGGTGCTGCTCGGCGGGCTCGCGGCGACCGCGGTGTTCGCCGCGGGCGACATGTCCTTCGCCGGGACGGTCACCGATCGCACGCCCGCGCCGGACCGCGCCCAGCGCGTCGCCGTCGCCTACCCGCCGCAGATGCAGAACACCCCGCCCTCGGTGAGCAGGTTGCTGAACGCGATCGCCAACGGTGAGCGGCTGCGCGAGCAGGCGGTGGTCGCGGCCGCCGCGCGCGCGACGCTCGAACGCGCCAAGGCCGAGGCGGCCGCCGCCGTCGCCGGTGAGCGGCAACCGTGGATGACCGGCACCGCGCCGGTGCAGCCTGGGGCGATGCCGCCGGGCGGACGCGGCTTCGCGCTGCCCGCCCACGGCGTCTTCACCTCCGGCTTCGGGTCTCGCTGGGGAACGTTCCACAACGGCATCGACATCGCGGGCCCGATCGGCACTCCGATCTACGCGGTCGCCGACGGCACCGTCATCGACGCGGGACCGGCGCAGGGCTTCGGCCTGTGGGTGCGGATCCGCCACGACGACGGCAGCATCACCGTCTACGGGCACATGTACGACTTCTTCGTCTCGGTCGGCGAGCGAGTGCCCGCAGGGATGCAGATCGCCCGCATGGGCAACCGCGGCGACTCGACCGGGCCGCATCTGCACTTCGAGGTGATCGTCGGCGGACAGCACGTCGACCCGCAGCAATGGCTGGCGGTGCGCGGGCTCACCTTCGGCTGAGCCGCGACGCACCGGGCGGCTCAGACCTCGATGCGGTTCTCCACGGCGGCCAAGCCGATATCGGTGCGGTAGTGGCTGCCGGGCAGTTTGATCGCGGCGATGCGGTCGTAGGCGCGGGCGTGGGCTTCGGCGAGATCGGCGCCGACGCCGACCACGTTCAGCACCCGTCCGCCCGCGGAGACCAAGGCGCCGTCCTCGCGCTGGGTGGTGCCCGCGTGCAGCACCGTCGCGTTCTCGTCGGACGCGCCCTCGCCCGCGCCGGTGATCGCGTCGCCGAGACGCGGACGCCCCGGGTAGTTCTCCGCGGCGAGCACCACGGTGATGGCGGAGCCGTCGCGCCAGCGCGGCGGCGCCACCTGCGCCAGCGTGCCGGTGGCGGTGGCGTACAGCAGCTCGCCGAGCGGGCTTTCCAGCAACGCCAGCACCGCCTGCGTCTCGGGATCGCCGAAGCGGCAATTGAATTCGACCACGGCGGGCCCGGCCGCGCCGATCGCCAGCCCCGCGTAGAGCAGGCCGGAGAAGCCACTGCCACGCCGGACCAGCTCGGCGGCAACGGGTTTCACCACGTCTTCGACGATCGCGGTGACGGTCTGCTCGGGCAGCCACGGCAGCGGCGTGTAGGCGCCCATGCCGCCGGTATTGGGTCCGGTGTCACCGTCACCGACGCGCTTGTGATCCTGCGCGGGCAGCAGCGGAACCACCGTCTCGCCGTCGACCAGGCAGAACAGCGAGACTTCCGGTCCGTCCAAAAACGACTCCAGCAGCACCGGGTGGCCCTGCTCCAGCAGTTCGGCCCCGTGCTCGCGTGCGGCGGATCGGTCGGCGGTCACCACCACGCCCTTGCCCGCGGCGAGTCCGTCGTCCTTCACCACCCAGGTGGGGCCGAATCGGTCGAGCGCGTCGTCCAGCTCGGCCGGGTTGTCCACCACTTCGCTGTGCGCGGTGCGCACGCCCGCCGCGGACATGACGTCCTTGGCGAAGGCCTTGGAGCCCTCGATCCTGGCGGCGGCGGCCGACGGGCCGAAGCACGGGATGCCCGCCACGCGCAGCGCGTCGGCGACGCCGAGCACCAGCGGGACCTCGGGGCCGATCACCACCAGGTCGGCATCCACCTCGGTGGCCAGCGCGACCACGTCCTCGGCGGCGCACGGGTCGACCGGACGAACCTGCGCGTGCTGCGCGATGCCGGCATTGCCGGGGGCGGCGAAGAGCGCGGTCACCGCGGGGTCCCGGCGCAGGGCCAGGACGAGGGCATGTTCACGGGCTCCGGAACCGATGACGAGTACACGCACGGCAGACAGCCTAAACGAGCCGTTCGGCGGGATCGCCGCTGCCGGTGCGCGCGGAGGGGATGATGAAAGGGGACAACGGATGTGGGACGGCAGCAGTCCCCCACCGACCACTGTGTCCTTTTTCCGGCATGAGCGGGGGCCTGACCACTCGTGCCTCCTGAGCACCGAAGGAAGTGCTGAAATGGGTCTGATCGACGGACTGATGGGCAACGCCGGCCGGATCGATCCGGGGCAGGCGCAACAGGAGTACGCCAAGCTCCTGGGCAACGGCGAACAGGTCTATGCCGCGTACCTGCTGGTCCGCGACGCGATGCTGTTCACCAACCGCCGCCTGATCCTCATCGACAAGCAGGGCGTCACCGGCCGCAAGGTGAGCTACCACAGCGTTCCCTATCGCGCGATCACCCACTTCTCGGTGGAGACGGCGGGCACCTTCGATCTGGACGCGGAGCTGGCGATCTGGATCTCGGGCAGCGACGAGCCGCTGCTGAAGCGGTTCAACCGGCAGGTGGACATCTACGAGGTGCAGGGCATCCTGTCGCACTTCGTCGCGGTATAGCGCGGGGCGCCCGCGGCGACTCGGGGCTACGCTGCGGGACATGGCTTCTGTCTTCAGCGCGATCATCGCCGGTCAGCTCCCGGGCCGTTTCGTCTGGGAGGACGACGAGTTCGTCGGTTTCCTCACCATCGCCCCGGTCACTCCCGGTCACACCCTGGTGGTGCCCCGCGAGGAGATCGACCAGTGGCAGGACATCGACGCGGGCGCCTTCGCCCGGCTGACCGCCGTCGCCCAGAAGATCGGCCAGGCCGTGCGCGCGGCCTGGGACGCGCCGCGCGCCGGTCTGCTCATCGCCGGTCTGGAAGTGCCGCACCTGCACGTGCACGTGTTCCCGGCCTTCTCGATGGGTGATTTCGACATCTCCGGCGCCGACCCGAATCCGAGTCCCGAGTCGCTGGACGAGGCGCAGGCCAAGATCAAGCAGGCGCTGCGCGATCTCGGCTACGGCGAGAACGTGCCCGTCTAGCTCGCCACGTCGTGCAGGGGTGTGTCGACTCCGCCGACCGCGACCGTGGCCAGGGTCTGGCTCGGGGTCCAGTAGATCCGGCCGTGCTCGAAGTCCTGGTAGGTACCAGTGTCCCAGCGGATTTCGTCGGTCGTCGGCCAGCCGAGCGGTCCGTTCTCGTAACCCGAGCGATTCCAGCGGTCGCGGATCGCGCCGTGCACCCAGCACACGTTGTCGCTCGATTGCCGCCGGTAGAGCGCTCCGCCTTGGAAGCCCTGCACCTCACCGGTCGTCCGGCCGTCCGGGCCGTGCAGCACGGTGCGGTCGGTGACCGGATAGCCGAGCGGGCCCGCCTCCCAGCCCATCGCCTCGAACTTTCCCCACAGCGTCTCCGGGATGGCGTGTGCGCCGGTGTCCGGATGCCAGTAGATGTAGCCGTGCTCGAACTGGGCGAAGCGGCCTGCGCCGTCGGGCGTCGCGATCTCCCCCGCCGTGATCCGCTGACCGAGCCACGGATTCGCCGCCGCGCAATCGTTGATCGCGTTCGGCTCCGACCCGCTCGGCTCGCCGGTGGCGAAGCCGCGAACATCGTCGGCGAACACGTCCCAGGGGAAATTCGGTCCCACGTCGGTGTGGGTGCCGATGCCGAGGCACTCGGTGACGTACTTGTGGTCGGAGATGCCCTGACGCCGCTGGTAGGGCGGTGCGATGACATAGGTGTCGAACCCGTATTTGCGCGCGTCCTGCACCGCGAGCCAGGCCGCGATGCGAATGTCGTCGCGGATGCGCAGCCAGTCGTCCCGGCTCCATGCGACGCGGCTGCCCGCGAAGCAGAGGTTGATGGTGAACGAGTTCGCGTCCAGCACCGACCAACTGGCCAGGTCGGTGTCGACCACGTCGACCACCACGCGGTCGCGGACGGTGTAGTGGTAGCTCACCCCGTTCGCCGGATTGTTGAGGTAGTTCGCCAGGCTCTCCGCCGTTCCATTGCCTTCCTGGGTGTGCAGCAGGAAGTTCTCCACGCGGGCGCCGTGGCGGCTGGACGCGGAGTCGCCCATCCGGTCCAATTCGGTGTACTCGGGCTTTTGCATCGTTCCCCCTGAATTCGGCAGCGCCTTGGACCATTGGCCGTAGTCGTCGGCGAGAACTTTGTCGATATCCACGACGACGCCGCCGACCCGGTCGGCGTCGATGCGGATCTGATGGAGGTGCGCGGCGGGATGGTCGCCGTTGATCGAGGGATCACCGGACCAGTTGTGTTGCCAGAACCACGTGGCGACGCCGTCCTCCAGCGCCCAATCGATGCATCGGGCATTGCCGTACATGCCGGTCCATTCCAGACCGACCACCGACGCCCAGCCCCGCAGGAACGGCGCGATCAGCGAATTCCACTCCGCCAGCGTCGGATTTGCGTCGACGGGGGCATACAGCGGGCGCGAGTCCGGCCCACCGGCCGCGCGGTGATAATCGAGTGCGATCCGCGCATGGCGCACCCCCGCGTCGTAACCGCCTTTCCAGTCCGACGTCTCACCCTTGCCGTACTGGTAATTGGTCACTATCTCGAGCCCGATGGCACGCAATCGGTCGCAGTATTCCCGCCGCAGCGGCTTCGCACCGAAATTCGTGCCGGGACGGGAATCGCTGAAGTAGCCGATGACGCCCGCGTATCCGGCGTCTTTGATCGCTTGCGGCTCGATGAGCGCGGCGGAGAAGTCGATCAGCTCAGTCATCGCGCGCCCCCTGGATGGTACGAGCCCGCGCGGCGGTCGGCGGCAAGGCGTTGTATTCGTACATCTCGGTAACTTTCGACAGATGGAGAACCCGGCACAGCTAGAGTCACCCGAATGTGCGCGAAGTATGCCGGCACGCTCCATTTGTGGCCCATCCGGTGTTTGCGCGTGATCTGAGCAGGCCCATCGCGAGAAATGTTTGCGCACACCAGACTACAAACAGACTCGTTGCCGAAAACATGCTCGTCAGTCGGTAATCAGATGTGCTGCCCGTTCGCTATCGACCATCGAACTGGTCGGCCGCTTTCGCCGCGCGGCCGCGACGGGATCACGAGGACGAATTCTCCGACACATCCGCGGAATTCGAATCGGCGCGTTCGACGACACATGGTTCGCCGTACTCCCGGGACAGTCGCCCGCGGCAGCACCCGAGCCCACGGATTGCGCAACGGGCAGCGCGGGCGATGCGCTCACTCCGCGTCGGCCTGCGCCCGCCACGCTCCTGACGCGATCCCCAGACCGCCCGAAGACTCCGACCTGACCGCACCGCACACTCGAACGCGAGCGACACGACCACGGCGAACCACACCGGGGCCACTCACCGACAGGAGCGGCACCCCACTCGCCCAGAGACCCACGCACACCGGCGCGGCCCCTCCCACTGTGCTACAGCCGCCCGGCGCCTGGATGGAGCCCCCTGTACACCGGCACGGCCGCTACCACTGAGCTACAGCCGCCCGACGGTTGGATGGAGCCCCCTGACAGGATCGACCTGACGACCGCTCGCTTACAACACCGGGCACGGCCTCTACCACTGAGCTACAGCCGCGCAGCGGCTGGATGGAGCCCCCTGTCAGGATTGAACTGACGACCGCTCGCTTACAAGGCGAGTGCTCTACCACTGAGCTAAGGAGGCGGGAAAGCGGTTGTCATCATAGCCCGGCACGCGGTCCGCATCACAACGGAATCCGCGTTCGGCACCGAACGCGGCCGCACCGGCCCGACAACCGCTTTCGAGCGAAGCGAGATCGAGCATGCGCCGCTCGCGGCCGGGCTCACCGTCGAGTGACCGCCGCGGCCGCGACGAAGTCGCGCGCGGCGGCCACGCGGACGCGAGCCATCAGGGGACCGCGAACACGCCGCGCCGACGGCGCGGCGGATCAGACGCTCGGATCAGACCGAGCCCTGCCGAGCCGCGTCGTCCGCGGCCATGGCGTCGCGCAGGCTCTTCGGACGCATGTCGGTCCAGTTCTTCTCCACGTACTCGACACAGGCGGCGCGGCTGTCCTCGCCGAACACGACTCGCCAGCCGGCTGGAACCTCTGCGAAGGCGGGCCACAGGGAATGCTGTTCCTCGTCGTTGACCAGGACGAAGAAGCGGCCGTCTTCATCATCGAAGGGGTTGGTGCTCAATTTCACCTCACTGGATACTGGCGCTATGTACGGGATCGCTCCTGGTTCGCACGGTGCCGGGTTGCTGCCAACCCCTGGCGCCGAGAGACCCCGAGCGTTGTTTCGACACTAGCAAGCAAGACGTTACGCCTGGGCGGTTACCTATGCTGGGACCTCGGCCGACTCGCGATCAGGCCGCGAAGAAGTCCAGGAGAATCTTGTTCACCGCTTCCGGCCGTTCCAAATATCCGAAATGCCCCGCGTCCGGTACCTCCTGGTACCGCGCACCCGGAATGACCTCGGCGATCTCCCTGGACAGATACGGCGGAATCATCCGGTCGTCGGCGAATCCGACCGAAAGGCACGGCACCCGGATCGCCCGGTAGGCCTGCACCCGGTCGAAATCGTGATCCATCCTGCGCTGGGCGCGGATGCCGGGCGAGACCGGCCCTCCGGTGAACTCGAACAGGTCGAGCCAGTCGCGCGCGGCGTTCGGCTCCGCCATGGTCGCGGGCGAGAGATTCATGACCGCGGTGATCGCCGCCTCGTATTTCGGCGGCAGTTTCACCCCGCTCGCGTCGAGTTCGTGTTCACCGAGCGAGAGTGTCTTCTGGAACTGGTCCAGCCGCCCGTGCCCGGCCATGAACACGGCCTTGCGGACCAGGTCGGGGCGGGCCAGCGCCAGCTCCTGCGCCACGCGCGCCCCCATCGAGGTGCCCACCACCAGCGCCGGGCCCTCGTCCAGGAACTCGATCAGCGCGGCGGTGTCGGCGACCAGGTCGTCGATGGTCATGCCGGACGCGGCCTCGAACGACGGCGCGATCCCGCGGTTGTCGAAGGTGCACACCCGGTAGCCCGCCGCGACCAGCGCGGGCACCTGGTGCAGCTCCCACACCCGGCCGGGACTGCCGGTGCCCATGATCATGACCACCAGCGGCGCCGATCCCTTGGCGCGGTCACCCTTCACCTGATAGTTGAGGGAAATCCCGTTCACCGTGGCCAGCGGCATGTCGACCCTTTCGTGGAGTTGGTGCTGCGTCCCCCACGGTATAGGGACCAGCGCGGAAGGTGCGCGGACCGGGGGTCGTGGCGCGCTTGCGCCAACGCCGCGGCAAGCGCACCTCCCAGCGTCGCATACCATTGATTTTTCGCAGGGTAAGTGCGCACTGAGCCGGGAGGACTTGACGATGGCCGTGAAGGGCAGCGCCAACGACATTGCGGACGACGATCTGGAACCGCTCGCCGACGAAACCGCGCGTCAGGCGCAGCGGGTGGTCGCGGCCTACGCCGAGGACGCGGACGAATGCCGGATGTTGTTGTCCATGCTGGGTATTGGACCGAACGCTCGGGGCGAATAACCTCGTTCTCGACGCCAACGGCGACGTCGACTACACAACTCCAGCGGGATACAGCGACGCGCAAAGGATGCGTGAGTGGACCAGATGAATCCGTCCGACGATTCCGAGCACGCCAGAGACGCCTCGACTGCTGACGCCGCGGCGGAAACCACCGGCTCCGGCGCGGGCTCCGGTTTCGTCGTCGTCGCCAACCGGCTCCCCGTCGACCTCGAACGCCTGCCCGACGGCAGCACCCGGTGGAAACGCAGTCCGGGTGGTCTGGTGACCGCGCTGGAATCGGTCCTGCGCAACAACAAGGGGGCGTGGGTCGGCTGGGCGGGCGTCCCGAACGTCGATGTGGACCCGATCATCGAGGACGGCCTCGAACTGCATCCAGTCCCGTTGTCCGCGGACGAAGTGGCCGACTACTACGAAGGCTTCTCCAACGGCACCCTGTGGCCGCTCTATCACGACGTCATCGTGCGGCCGGTCTACGACCGCAGGTGGTGGAGCGCCTACGTCACCGTGAACCGGCGCTTCGCCGAGGCCACCGCCAAGGTCGCCGCCGAGGGCGCGACGGTGTGGGTGCAGGACTACCAGCTGCAGCTGGTGCCGAAGATGCTGCGCATGCTGCGCCCGGATCTCACCATCGGGTTCTTCCTGCACATCCCGTTCCCGCCGGTCGAGCTGTTCATGCAGATGCCGTGGCGAACGGAGATCGTGGAGGGCCTGCTCGGCGCCGATCTCATCGGCTTCCACCTGCCCGGCGGTGCGCAGAACTTCCTCTACCTGGCGCGCAGGCTGGCCGGTCAGCCGACTTCGCGCGGTTCGGTCGGCGTGCGCTCCAAGCTCGGCGTCGTCCAGGTCGGCTTCCGTACGGTGCGGGTCGGCGCGTTCCCGATCTCCATCGCCTCCGCCGAACTGGACGAGCACTCCAGGCGCAGGTCGGTGCGCGAGCGCGCCGCGAAGATCCGCGCCGAGCTGGGCAACCCGAAGAACATCCTGCTCGGCGTCGACCGGCTCGACTACACGAAGGGCATCGACATCCGTCTCAACGCCCTCGAAGAGCTGCTGGTCGAGGGCCGGATCGACCCCGCGGACACGGTCATGATCCAGCTGGCCACGCCCAGTCGCGAGCGGGTCGAGAGCTACATCCAGATGCGCGGCGACATCGAACGCCAGGTCGGCCGGATCAACGGCGAGTTCGCCAGGGTCGGCTACCCGGTGGTGCACTACCTGCACCGCCCGATCCCGCGCGACGAGCTGGTCGCGTTCTTCGTCGCCGCCGACGTGATGCTGGTGACGCCCCTGCGCGACGGCATGAACCTGGTCGCCAAGGAGTACGTGGCGTGCCACAGCGGGCTCAACGGCGCCCTGGTGCTGAGCGAGTTCACCGGCGCGGCGGCCGAGCTGCGGCAGGCGTACCTGTGCAACCCGCACGACCTCGACGACGTGAAGGACGCCATCGTCGCGGCGCTGGAGGACGAACGCGACGTCAAACGCAGGCGGATGCGCTCGCTGCGCAGGCAGGTGCTGGCCCACGACGTGGATCGCTGGGCGCGGGCCTTCCTCGACGCGCTGGCGCAGGATCAGGTCGCGGGCAGCGCGCTGCTCACCGACGACGACGTCTACCCGGAGGACCGCGAGCCGCGCTGAATCCCGCGTTCACAGGAAGCTCCCAGCTTCGGCCCAGCGACATCGCAGTCCGAGAGCGGACGATGTAGCCATGAGTGGCGCCCCCGTGCAGCAGACACCCGAGGCCAGGGTTCTGGTGGTCGACGACGAGCCGATGATCGTCGAGCTGCTCGCGGTGAGTCTGCGCTACCAGGGCTTCGAGGTCGACACGGCGGCCGACGGCGCGCAGGCGCTGGACAAGGCGCGCAGCTTCCGTCCGCAGGCGCTCATCGTGGACGTGATGATGCCGGGCATGGACGGCTTCGGCCTGCTGCGCAGGTTGCGCGCCGACGGGATCGACGCGCCCGTGCTGTTCCTGACCGCGCGCGACGACGTGCAGGACAAGATCACCGGTCTCACCCTCGGGGCCGACGACTACGTCACCAAGCCGTTCAGCCTGGAGGAAGTGGTGGCCCGGCTGCGGGTGATCCTGCGCCGCGCGGGGCACGCCGCTCCGCAGCGGGAGAGTTCGCGCCTCCGTTTCGAGGACATCGAACTCGACGACGACACCCACGAGGTATGGAAGGCCGGCGAGCCGGTCGCGCTCTCGCCCACCGAGTTCACGCTGCTGCGCTACTTCATGGTCAACGCGGGCACCGTGCTGAGCAAGCCGCGCATCCTCGATCACGTCTGGCGCTACGACTTCGGCGGCGAGGTCGGCGTCGTGGAAACCTACGTCTCCTACCTGCGCAAAAAGGTCGACACGGGTGATACCCGGCTGATCCACACGCTGCGCGGCGTCGGCTACGTGATGCGCGCTCCGCACCGCAAGAGCGGCTCATGAGTCCGGGCCGGATCGTCGAAGCGCGGGCGAAGGTCTCCGGCTGGCTGTCCGCCGTCCCGCTGCGCGTGACGCTGATGGTCCTGCTGGTGCTCACGGCGGGCCTCGGGCTGCTCGTCTCCGGCATGGTGGTCACATCGGCCCTCCAGCAGCAGCTGACCGACCGCACCGACCAGCAGTTGCGCGGTGGCGCGATGGAATGGTCCCGGCGCGGGCCGCCGCCCCCGGTGTTGCCGCCCGACCCGCGTCACGCACCGAGTCAGTTCTGGGTGCGTTCGATCCGCACCGACGGGCGCGCGTTCCTCATTCCGGCGTTCGCTGTCGACGCCGAGCCGGTCCTGCCCGACACACCACCCTCCGGCCCGTACACCGTCGACTCCGCGAACGGCGGAGCGATCCGGTGGCGGGTGCTGACGCTGCGCACACCGGAGGGCACGACGACGGTGGCGCTGCCGCTCACGCAGAACACCGACACGGTGCACCGGCTGGTGGTGCTGGAGCTGATCGTCGGGGCGGTGGTCCTGGCCGTGCTGGCGGTGCTCGCGTACTTCGTGGTGCGGCGCAGTCTGCGGCCGCTGCGCCGGGTGGAGAGCACCGCCGCGGCCATCGCCCGCGGCGACCTGCACCGCCGGGTGCCGGTGCGCGACACCAACACCGAGGTCGACCGGCTGTCCAGATCGCTGAACGGGATGCTGGCGCAGATCCAGCGCGCGTTCACCGCCACCGCCGCCTCCGAGGAGGCGGCACGCCGGTCCGAGGAGCGCATGCGCCGCTTCATCGCCGACGCCAGTCACGAGCTGCGCACCCCGTTGACCACGATCCGCGGCTTCGCCGAGCTGTATCGCCAAGGCGCCACCGACGACCCCGCCGCGTTCATGGACCGGATCGAGCGCGAAGCCCAGCGGATGGGCGTGCTCGTGGAAGACCTGCTGACGCTCGCGCGGCTGGATGCCCAGCGCCCGCTGGAACTCGGTCCGGTCGACCTGCTCGCCGTCGCCAGCGACGGGGTGCACAACGCGCGCGCCGTGGTCGCCGCGGGACACTCCGACGGGCCCGTCCGCACCATCGAGCTGAAGATCGAGCCGGGCGAGGGGACGCTCGAGGTGATCGGCGACGAGGCACGGCTGCGCCAGGTCCTTGGCAATCTGCTGAACAACGCCCTCACGCACACCGCGCCCGGCGCGAAGGTGACGGTGCTGCTCACTCCCGGCCCGGACGAGGTGCTGCTCGAAGTGGCCGACACCGGTCCCGGCCTGGCGGCGGAGGACGCCGAACGCGTCTTCGAGCGCTTCTACCGCGCCGACACCTCCCGCGCCCGCAGCAGTGGCGGCACCGGGCTCGGTTTGTCCATCGTGCAGGCGCTGGTGACGGCGCACGGCGGTGCGGTCGGCGTGCGGAGTTCGCCTGAGGCCGGGACGACGTTCACGGTGCGGCTGCCGCGCACACCGACGTCGTCCTAGCGAACCGGAGCGGCGTCAAACCGGAGTCACCGCCGACACCAACCAGTGCGAATCGGACTTCGTCAGGGAGACCCGGACTCGGCTGCCGGTCGTGGTGCCCTGCGGGGTGTCCTTGCTCGTCATCACCTGGTTGAGGAACAGCAGGACTTGCGCGTGGGAGCGGTCGGCGGAGATGACACCAGCCGCCTGGGTGGTCGCGGTGACGGTGAGCTGCTTCTCCTTGGCGCCGGGCGCGATCTGCTTCTCGATCAGCGTCAAGTAGTCGGCGCGGAAGTCGCCGGTGAGGTTGTCGGCCGACTTGGGCAGTTCGGTGTCCACGGTCTGCGGGGTGTAGGTGAACATGGCCTCGACGGTGCGTCCCGCCGTCGCGACCGCGTCCTTGCGCGCCTGTTCGCTCTGCGCACGGTCCCAGTACCGGTAGCCGTTGACGCCGCCGACCACCGCGGCCGCGGCGACCACCACGCCGAGCAGGGCGAGCAGGATCTTGGCTCGAATTCCGTTGCCGTTCATGCCACGAACTCCACGTTGGACACCGTCAGCCCGGAATCGCCGCGCGACACGGTGACCCGGAACCGGTAGTACCTGGTCTGCGGCTCGGCCTGGCCCGCGTTGGTCAGTGTTTGCTTGGCGGCGACCAGCACCCGCCCGGAGGAGTCGTCGTCGCTTTCCAGCGCGGCTTCCACGATCTCGCCGCTGGAGACCACTTTGGCCTGCTGCACGATGCTGGTGAACGGGTCCACCCGGCCGTCGAACTCGGTCTTGAACTCCCCCGAGGCCAGCGAGAGGATCCGGTCGATGTCCTGCTTGGCCGTGTCGGCGCGAATGGTGGTCAGGTTGACGATCGCCTGCCTGGCGGTGTCCACGTACTCGGCGCGGCGCTCGTCGCGTTCGTGCGCCCGGTGCATCACGAGCGCCGAGACGACCGCGCCGGTCACGAGCACGACGACCAGCAGCGCCGCCGCGGCCGTGGCGAGGATGCGCGAGAGACCACGCCGCTCGCTCCGGGCGGGCTCGGCCTGCGTCGTCTCGGAGTCCGGCTCCGGGTCGGCTTTCCGCACAGCAACTTTCGGCGCGTCGGCGCGTGCGTCACCGGCCGTTGGTCGGTCGGCCGAGGCGGCCTTCGGTTCGGCCGCCACCGAACTCGGTTTGCTGTCCGTGACGCCGGTATCGGCGGCGACAGGGGCCTGCTCAGTCACGGCCGGCACGCCGCCGGTCGCGTTCTCCTCGACCGGAGGCCCGGCCGAGCGCACCGCACGCCGTCGGGTGCGGTGACCTTCTCCGTTGCTCTCACTCATCGTTGCTGCTCCTCGAGCATCGCCTGCCAGCTCGACGGTACCGTGCCAGAACCGCTCGGTCCGATATCGCCCTGCCGGTATGTCCGGCCGTCGGGGCCGATGTAGACACCGGTGGCCGGGTCGTAGGACCGCGCGGCGGCTGGTGTGCCGCCGCCGTAACTCGCCGGCGCGACGACCGGGGGCTCCTCCGCGGGCGCCGCGGCGGGCGCCACCGGATGCGGCGGCCCGAACGGCGGGTTGTCGCCGATCGGAACGTACCCCGTGCGGCACAGTTCCGGCGTCGGGGCGCGCATGCCGGGCACCTCGGCGCACGGCGTGTTGCGGATGCCGCGCACCGCCTCCGGAGCGTCTTGCGGCACCTTGCAGTACAGGCCGGGCGGCGTGTCGGGGGTGTCGAGTTCGCTCGGCGAGCGCCGCTGATCCGGCGGGAGGAAACCGGTCGTGCACGCGGGCGGGTCGTTGACCAGCGCCATGAAGTCGACCAGCGCGCCATATTCGAGCGGACCGCGGACGGCGGTCAGCAGCGCGGCGACCAGCGGCGGATAGACCACCAGGATCTGCTCCAGCCCCGCGTGATACGTGACGGCGACCTGACCGACGCTGACCAGATTCGACAGCAGCAGCGGCAGGGTCGGGCGCAGGTCCTCGAACAGGTTGGTCACCCGCTGCATCGAGGACGGGCCGTCGCGCAGGATGCCACGCAGCGCGGGGTCGTGCCCGCGCAGCTGGTCGGTGACCGTCGCGAGATCGGCGGTCCAGGAACGGATCGCGGCATCCGAGCGGGTCTGCGTGTCCAGCAGCGGCCCGATCTGATCGAGCAGTCGCTTCGTCGGCTCCGCGTTCGCCTGCGCTTCCTGCACCAGCAGCGAGGCGGAGTCGATGAACCGTTGCAGGTCCGGTCCTGCGCCGTTGAACGCGAGGAACGCCTCGTCGATGACCTGCTTCAACCGGGTGTCCGCGACGCTCGACAGCAGCCGGTCGGCCTGGTCGAGCAGCGCGCCGACATCTTGCGGCAGCTTGGTGCGCTCCACCGGGATCACGCTGCCGTCGCGCAGGTTTCCGCCCGTGCGGTTCTGCGCGGGCACCAGGTCCACGTATTGCTCGCCGACCGCGGAGACGCTGCGCACCCACGCGTCCACATCGGCGGGAATCTTGTAGTCGCTGGCGATGGACAGCTTCGCGTCCACCCCGACCGGCGTCAGCCGGACCTCCTTCACCACACCGACGTTGGTGCCGCGATAGGCGACGTTGGCCGTCGGGTAGAGCCCACCGGTCGCGGCGAGTTGCACGGTGACCTCGTAGCGCCCGATGCCGAACATCGCGGGCAGTTTGACGTACGTGCCGCCCATGACCACCAGGCCGATCACCGTCAGCACGGAGAAGATGATCAGCTGGGTACGGACGAACCGGGTGAGCTTCACTGTCCCGGACCCCCTTGCGGCGCGGTATTGCCCGGCATGGGCACGGTCAACCCGGGAATGGCGGGAATGCCGGGGATCGGCGGCAGTCCCGGGATGGTCGGGGCCGGTTGACTCGGCGCGGGGGGCGGCGCCTGCAACGGGCCGGTAGCCGGGTCGCCGTTCTGCGCGGCCGTGCCCGGCGCGAAGCTGCCGAGCGCGCCTTCCACGCCGCCGAACCGTCCGCCCAGCGGCGTTCCGGTGAGGAAGTTCGAATCCAGCCGCTTGCCGGTGATGTCCACGGTCATGAACAGATTGAGGTAATCGCCCTTGATCGCGTGATCCAGGTTCTTCATCGGGAACGGGAAGGTGGCCAGGATCTTCAGTGCCTCGGTCAGGTCGCTGCCGGTGTCCGACAGCGATTTCAGCGCCGGCACGAGACTGCGCAGGTTGGCCTTCAGGTCCTCACCGCTGGCGGCGACGATGCGCCGCACGACGTCGCTCAGCTCGCCCAGCGCGGTGATCGCCCTGGTGATGTTCGCGCGGCGATCGGCGAGCACGGTCAACGCCGGATGGATCTGCTCGATCGCCGCCGCCACCACGTCGCGCTGCTCGGCCAGCTGACCGCCGAGCCGGTCCAGTCCGCTCATCGCGGCGATGATGTCGCCGGTCTGGCGGTCCAGGTTCGTGGTCAGCTCGTTCAGCTGCGGCAGCAGGTCCCTGATGGCGTCCTCGCGCCCGGTGAGCGCGGAGTTGAGCTCATGGGTGATGGTTTCCAATTGCGCGACGCCACCGCCGTTGAGCACCACCGACAGCGAGGACAGCACCTGCTCGGTGGTCGGATAGGCGCCAGCGCGAGCCAGCGGGATGACGTCGCCCGCCTTCAACTGGCCTTCCGGGGGCTGATCGGTCGGCTCGGAGAGTTCCAGATGGTTGGAGCCGAGCAAACTCGTCTGCCCGATCTCGGCGACGGCGTTCGCAGGCAGGCGCACATCCGGGTTCAACGTGACGGTGACCAGCGCGTGCCAGTCCTGCACCTCGATCTTCGACACGGTGCCGACGGCCACATCGTGCACCCGCACCGGTGAATTCCTGGTCAGCGTGGTGACGTTCGGCATCTGAACGAGCACCTGGTACGAGCCGGGCGCGGTGCCCTCGGTACCTGGCATCGGAAGCGAATTCAATCCGTCCCACTGACAGCCGGTGACGCCGAGCGCCACCGCCAGCCCCGCCGCTACGGCGGCGGTGCGGCGCATCCGCCGCCTCAGCATCATCGCCCTCCTCCTGTCAGTCCCGGAATGGCCAGTCCGGCGAGGCCGTCCGGAATGCTCACCGGCGCGGGCTGCGGCTGCGCCGAGTTCTGACTCGCCACCCGCCCCGCCAGGCTGGGATCGGTGTACACCAACTGGTCGGGGAACGCGGTCACGCCGCTGGCCGGGTTCGCCATGATCGGCACGTAGTTCATGCTCAGGCTGTTGATCACGGGCGCCAGGTACTGCGCGCACAGGTCGGCGCTGCGATCGGAGTCGTTGGTCTCCAGCGCGCGCACCGAGCCGCACAGGAAGCCGAGCGGGTCGGCCGGGTTGTTCAACGCGATCGCGCCGGTCAGCGTCCCTTGAGCCGGTTTGTAGATCTGGTAGAAGTTCACCAGCGCGGTCGGGCCGGAGTGCAGGACGCGCTCCAGTTCCGGGCGCTTGTCGACCAGCACCTGGGTGGCGTCGGCCAGCCGCTGCACCCCCTCGGTGAGTTCGGCGCCGCTGCCGTCGATGAACCGGCGCACGTCCACGATCGCCGCGTCCAGGTTGTCCAGTCCCGCGCCGAGATCCGCCGAGACCCCGCTCAGCACCGACGACACCGACGCGAGCCTGCCTTCGAACTGCACGATCTGCTCGTTGCTCGCCGACAGCACGTCGACGAATTTCTGCAAATTGCGCACGGTGCCGAACAGGTCGGTGCGGCCGTCGGACAGCGTGCTCAACGTGGCCGACAGCTCCCGCAGCGTGTCTCGGAAGCGCTGCCCGTTGCCGTCCAGGTTGTTCGCGGCGGTGTCGACGAAGCGGCCGAAGGACCCCTGTTTGTCGTCGCCGACCGGCCCGAGCGCGGTGGCCAGCTTGGACAGCTCGGCCTTGATGTCGTCCCACTCGACCGGCACCGCGGTGTGCTCGATCGGGATCACGCCGTTGTCCTTCAGCTTCGGGCCGCCGGTGTAGGCGGGCGCGAGCTGGATGAAACGCGCCGAGACCAGCGAAGGCGAGATGATCACCGCTTTCGGGTCGGCGGGCACGTCGACGCCGCGATTCAGCGTCATGGTCACCTTCACCCGGTCCGCTCCCGGCTCGATCGCATCGATGCGGCCGACCTTGACGCCGAGCACCCGCACGTCGTCGCCCGCGTACAGGCCGGATGTGGACGGGAAATAGGCGGTCACCTTCGTGGTCCCGATCCGGGTTATGCCGTTCCACGCGACCGCGACCACCAGCGCCGCGACGACCACGCCGGCCAGCACCAGCGCCCAGCGGGGCAGTCTTCGTACGGCGTTCAGCGCGCTCATCCGTCCACCTCGCTGACGGTCGGCTCCGGCAAGACCGCGCAAGCGGCCGTGTTGCGCTCACTCATCGCGGCGGCTCCTGGGTCGCGGGAACGATCGACGGGGCCGGCGTGAGATAGCTCTGCAAGTCGTTCGGCAGGTGCTGCGGCCACACCAGCGCGTCCACCAGCGGTTGCAACGTCTTGCTCGCCGCGTTGATCACGTACGCCTGGAAGTAGGGGCCGCTGCCGACCTGTTCACCGAGGGCCGCGGCGAACGGGCCGAGCCCGTCCAGCGCGTCGGCGAGGTTCTGCTTGTTGCGCTGCAACAGCGCCACCACCGAATTCAGCTTGTCCAGGGCGGGTCTCAGCTGTGCCTCGTTGTCGGCGACCAGGCCGGAAAGCTGCTGGGCGAGTCCGTTGACGTAGACGATCAGCTGCCCGAGCGCGGTGCGCCGCCGGTCCAGCTCGCCGAGCAGTTCGTTGCCGTCCAGCAGCAGCGCGTTGATCTGGTTGCCGCGGTCGGCGAGGATCTTCGTCACGTTCTGCGCCCGTTTCAGCAGGTCGGTCAGCGCTTGGTCGCGCGCGTTGATGCTGCGGGAGAGCGCGGTGACGCCGTCCAGCGCCGAGCGCAACGGCGCCGGCGTGTCGGCGAAGGTCGCCGAAAGCACGTCCAAGGTCTGGTCGACCCGGTCCAGGTCCAGGTCGTGCACGGTTCCCGCCAGTTCGCTCAACGCCTCGTTGAGCGAGTACGGCGAGGTGGTGCGTTCGAGCGGGATGGTGTCGTCGGCGCGCAGCGCGCCGGGGCCCGATGGCGTCACCTCGAGCGATTTGCGCCCGAGCACCGTGTTCGTCTTGATCGCCGCCGAGGTCTTCTCGCCGAGCACGATCGACTCCGCGAGGGTGAACCGGACCAGCACTTTCGCGCCGTCCAGGCTGACGTCTTCCACCCGCCCCGATCGCACGCCCGCCACCTGGACCGCGTCGCCGGGCAGCAGGCCGCCCGCGTCGGCGAAGTAGGCGGTGAACGTCGCGCCGGAGCGGATGAACGGCAGCCGGTCGAATTGCAGTGCCGACAGCGCCACCGCCACCGCGAGCACGAGGCCGACGATGCCGATGGTGATGGCGGGTGATCGCTGCTCGTTCATCGGTTGTCCGCACACCTTCCGGTCGTCTGCGCCCCGGGCATATTGATCTTCATCGTCTGCCCGTTCGGGCCGTCCACCAGGAAGTTCGTCGAGCAGACGTAGAGCTGGAGGAAGGAACCGTATGAGCCGATGCGGATCAGCTGGCGATAGGTCGACGGCAGCCGGTCCAGCACCCATTGGACGGTGTCCGACCCGGCGTCGAGGTTCGTGGCCAGGCGACCGGTCTGCTCGATGGTGCCCCGCAGATCGGGACGGGCTTGGGAAAGCAGATCGGTCAGGTCGCCGGTGGCTCCGGCGATGCGCGGCAGCGCGTCGCCGATCTGGTCCTTGTCCGCGGCCAGTCCGCTGATCAGGCGCTGCAATTCGGCGATCGTGGTGGCGAACTGGTCGCCGCGCTCATCGATGGTCCGCAGCACCGCGTTGAGGTTGTTGATCACGCTGCCGATCAAGGCGTCCCGGTCGGCGAGGGTCTTGGCGAACGAGCCGCCGCTGTTGAGCAGGGACACCAGCGTGCCGCCCTGGCCCTGGAAGATCTGCAGCAGCGCGTTGGTCAGGTCGTTCACCTGGCCGGGGTCGAGGCCACGCAGCAACGGACGGAATCCGCCGAGCAGCATGTCCAGATCCAGCGCCGGCGCGGTCTGCTCCTTCACGATGGTGCCGCCGGGCTGCAAGACGCGGTTGGAGCCTGGTCCCTCCGACAGCTCGAGATAGCGGTCGCCGACCAGGTTCTCGTATTTGATCGCCGCGCGGGTGCTGGTGAGCAGACGGTACTTGCGATCGACGTCGAACTCGACGTGCGCCAGATAGTCCTTGCCGACTTTCACCGACGTCACCGAGCCGACCGGCACGCCGGCGATGCGCACCTTCGCCCCGGGCAGCATGCCGGAGGAACTGGTGAACACGGCGTGGTAGCCGTTCTCGCGCGCGAAGCGCATCTGACTGAACACGACCGCCAGGCCGGCGAAGATCAGCGTCATCACCAGGGTGAAGATGGCCAGTTTGACGGTGGTCGCGGTATTCCTCACGGGCGCGGCACCCCCGGTAGTCCGGCGAACAGGAGTTGGAAGACCTTCGGCGGATTGACGGTCAGCGTCGTCGACGGTGTGTACACATGCCCCTCCGAGGTGTCGGTGACGACATAGTTCGCGTGGCTGCCCGGCACCCGGTCCAGGATGCCGCCGCACTGCGGGCCGCCGGTCGCGTTCACCTTCGGCAGATCCTCCGGATAGGTGTAGGGCTTCGCGCCGTACATGAAGCCGGTGTTCAGCGCGACGCCTTCCTGCAGGCCGCCGAAGACCGCCTCACCCAGCGGCAGCGCCTTGCCGAGACCGCCGATCAGGCAGTACAGCGCGGGCGCGTACTCGTCGAGCAGCCCGGTGGTGGGGCGCAGCAGGTCCAGCGCCGTGCCGAGCTGATTCTCGTTCTCGCGCAGGACCGCTCCGGTGGTGTCGGCCAGGCCGGTGAGATTCACCAGGACGTTGTCCAGGCTGTCCTGCTCCTGGGCGAGGGTCTTGCTGGTCACCGTGAAGTTGTCCACGGTGCGCAGCAGGTCGTTCACCGAGTCGGCGTACAGGTCGGTGACCTGGCCGGTCTTCGTCAGATCCTGTTGCAGCGTGGGCAGGTACGGGTTGATGTCGCGCAAGTAGGCGTCACTCTGGACGAGCAGTTGGCCGAGCTTGTCCCCGCGGCCTTGCAGCGCGGTGCCGAGCGCGGACAGCGTCGCGTTCAGCTTCTCCGGCTCGATCTTGGCGAGCACGTCGGACAGATGCTGGAACAGCGTGTTGAACTCGACGGTCACCCGCTGCGCGGTGACGACCGCGCCCGGTGCCAGCGAGGTGGACGACGGCTGCTGCGGGACGATGAAGTTGACGTACTTCGCGCCGAACACGGTGGTGGACCTGATGTCGACGTCCGCGTTGGACGGCACCAGCTTCAACAGTTCCGGGTCGAGGGCCAGCTTCAGCCGGGCGCCGTCGGCGGTGTTGTCGATGGCGGCCACCCGGCCGATCTCCACACCGCGGACCTTCACCTTGGCGTCCGGGTCGAGCACCAGCCCGCTGCGCGGCGCGTCCACCGTCACGGTGGCCGTCGGGGTGAACCCGCCGACGAACATGATCAGCGCGACCGTCACGATCGCGACCAGCGCCAGCACCATCGCCGCCCCGGCCAGTTTGAGGCCGAGGCCGCCGCGCAGCGCCCGCACCAGGCGGTTTTCCGTTTGCTTCGATTCCGCCATGTCGCTTATCCGGAGAGATGGAAGTTGCCGGAGGTGCCGTAGATGGCCAGCGAGATCAGCAGGGTCACCGTGACCACCGCGACCAGCGAGGCGCGCACCGCGTTGCCCACCGCGACGCCGACGCCGACCGGGCCGCCAGCGGCGTTGTAGCCGTAGTAGGTGTGGATCAGCATGACCGCCAACGCCATGAAGATCGCCTGGGCGAAGGACCAGAGGATGTCGCTCGGGATGAGGAAGGTGGAGAAGTAGTGGTCGTAGACGCCCGCCGACTGCCCGTAGATCACCACGGTGGCGAACCGGCTGGCCAGGAACGAGGCGATCACCGCGAGCGCGTAGAGCGGGACGATCGCGATCATCCCGGCCAGCACGCGGGTGCCGACCAGGTAGGGCACCGGCCGGATGGCCATCGATTCCAGCGCGTCGATCTCCTCGGCGACCCGCATCGCGCCCAGCTGCGCGGTCGAACCGGCCCCGATGGTGGCCGCCAGGCCGATGCCGGAGATCACCGGCGCCGCGATCCTGACATTGATGAACGCCGCGAAGAAGCCGGTCAGCGCCTCGACGCCGATATTGCCCAGCGAGCTGTAACCCTGCACGGCGATGGTTCCGCCCGCGAAGAGGGTGAGGAACCCGACGATCACCACCGTGCCGCCGATCACCGCCAGCGCACCGGTGCCCATGCTGATCTCGGCGATCAGCCGGATGGTCTCGGTGCGGTAGTGCAGCAGGGCGCGCGGAATGGAACCGAGCGCCTGGGCATAGAACACCGCATGCTTGCCCACCGAATCGAGCGAATCCGACATCCGGCGCACCCGTCGAACGGTACGGGGGAAGCGGGATTCGATTACGAAGGCCATCGGATCACCGCGCCGTGAACTTGATGCCGACGGCGGTGACCACCACGTTCACGACGAACAAGGCCATAAAAGCGAACACTACGGTCTGATTCACCGCATCACCGACACTCTTGGGTCCACCTTTGACATTCAGGCCCAGATAGCAGGCGACCAGTCCGGCGATCAGCCCGAACAATCCGGCTTTCACCTCCGAAATGATCAACTCGGGCAGATGGGTGAGCAGCGTGATGCCATTGACGAACGCGCCGGGGTTCACGTCCTGCAGAAACACCGAGAACAGAAATCCGCCGACGATGCCGATGGTGCACACCAGGCTGTTGAGCATCAGCGCGACGAACATCGAGGCGAGCACCCGCGGCACCACCAAGCGGTGCACCGGATTGATGCCGAGCACCCGCATCGCGTCGATTTCCTCGCGGATGGTGCGGGCGCCCAGGTCGGCGCAGATCGCGGTCGCGCCTGCGCCGGCGACGATGAGCACGGTGACGATCGGACCCACCTGGGTGACCGCGCCGAACGCCGCGCCCGCTCCGCTCAGGTCGGCCGCGCCGATCTCGCGCAACAGAATGTTCAGCGTGAAGCTCACCAGAACGGTGAAGGGAATGGCGACCAGCAATGTCGGCACGATCGATACCCGCGCGATGAACCACGACTGATCGATGAACTCGCGCCATTGAAAGGGTCTGCGCACGCTGGCACGTGCGACATCGGCGGTGAGTTCGAAGAATCCGCCGACGGCCCGCAACGGCACGGCAAGGACCTCGTTCATCGCGATCCTCCTTGCTCACCGGCGTACACAGCACACGGCGCGAATCTCACCGTGGCCGCACCGCCGGAACGATTAGAACATGTTCACCGTGTTGCCGGTAGCATTTTTCACACATCTGACGTGCATTATTTCGAAAGATCGGCATATAAATTTGGAACCGGTGTCAGCGAGTGATGATCCCACCTTTGTGAGGTGGGACATAACCCGTCCCTATGTCTACCAAGCACCGATCACATGATCAACAGTTGGACAGCTGATCAGTAGCGTGCCCGCGGCGAGCCGCCGCGGCTCACCCCAGCTCGGTCAGCGAAGACGCCGAGAAGGTCCGCCCATCGGGGCGATCGGCGAAGTAGCCGCCCAGCGTATCGGCCAGATCCCGCGGCGACCACTCCCCCTCGGCCGCGTCGAACCTGCGCTCGACGACGGGCGCCGCCATCAGCGCCACCATCCCCCCGTAGACGACGAACAGTTGGCCGTTGACCCCGTCGGCCGCGGGCGAGGCCAGGTAGGCCACCAGCCGGGCCACATGATCGGGCGACAGCGGGTCGGGCTCCCCCTCCGGGGCGGGACTGAACACCGCCTCGGTCATCGCCGTGCGCGCTCGCGGGGCGATCGCGTTGGCGCGCACGCCGTAGCGCGACAGCGCCCGCGCGGCCGAAAGGGTGAGCGCGGTGATGCCCGCCTTCGCCGCGCCGTAGTTGGCCTGCCCCTCCGGGCCCAGCAATCCGGCCTCCGACGAGGTGTTGACCAGCCTGCCGTACACCGGCGCGCCCGCCTGCTTCGACTTGCCGCGCCAGTAGGCGGCGGCGTTGCGCGAGAGCAGGAAATGGCCGCGCAGGTGCACCGCGAGCACCGCGTCGAAATCCTCGTCGGACATGTTGAACAGCATCCGGTCGCGGGTGATGCCCGCGTTGTTGACCACGATGTCGACCGAACCGAACGACTCCTCCGCGGTGCGGATCAGCGCGTCGGCGGTGGCGCGCTCGGCGATACTGCCCGCGACGAACTCCGCCTTGGCGCCGAGCGCCCGGATCGCGCCGAGCGTGTCCGCGACGGCGTCCGACTCCGCGAGGTCGTTGATCACCACGGACGCACCGGCCCCGGCCAGCGCGAGCGCCTCGGCCCGCCCAAGTCCGGCGCCGCCGCCGGTCACGATCGCTACACGGCCCGCCAGGCTCAGATCATTGCTCACGCGGCCGACTCTAGAACGTGTTCCAACTTACGGCAAGGCCCGTTCACTGCAGCCGTAGCGCCGCCTTGGGGCACTGCGCGACGGCATCCTGGACATCGGCGAGCCGATCGGAGGGCACGTCGGCCTCCGTGATGTGCAGTACGTCCTCGTCATCGAGTTCGAACACGTCGGGGGCGATTCCGACACAGATTCCATTAGCTTCGCACTGGTCTGGATCGACACTGATCTTCATGGCAACTCCTTTACCACCACTCTGGCCGAAGCCTAACAAGCCGATCCGCTCCACCGGGGCGTCATCGGGGGGATTCAGTATCAATACTGGAACATGTTTCAGTCCATATGCAATGATCGGGGGAACCCGATCCAACGAGCATGAGGTATTGCCATGCGCATTGCGTACACGCCGCAACAGGAGCAGCTGCGCGCGGAGCTGCGCGACTACTTCGCGCGGCTGATCACCCCTGAGCGCCGGGAGGCCCTGAGCGCGCAGACCGGCGAGTACGGGCAGGGCAACGTCTACCGCGAGGTGGTCCAGCAGATGGGCCACGACGGCTGGCTGGCGCTGGGCTGGCCCAAGGAGTACGGCGGCCAGGATCGCCCGACCATGGATCAGCTGATCTTCACCGACGAGGCCGCGATCGCGGGCGCGCCGGTGCCGTTCCTGACCATCAACTCGGTGGCGCCCACGATCATGCACTACGGCAGCGAGGAGCAGAAGAAGTTCTTCCTGCCCAAGATCGCGGCCGGTGAACTGCACTTCTCCATCGGCTACTCGGAACCGGGCGCGGGCACCGACCTGGCCAGCCTGCGCACCACGGCGGTGCGCGACGGCGACGACTACGTGATCAACGGCCAGAAGATGTGGACCAGCCTGATCGCCTACGCCGACTACGTCTGGCTGGCCGTGCGCACCGATCCCACGGCCAAGAAGCACAAAGGCATCAGCATGCTCATCGTGCCGACCACCGCCGAGGGCTTCTCCTGGACGCCCGTGCACACCATGGCGGGGCCGGACACCAGCGCCACCTACTACCAGGACGTCCGGGTGCCCGCGAGCGCGCTGGTCGGCCAGGAGAACGGCGGCTGGGCGCTGATCACCAACCAGCTCAACCACGAGCGCGTCGCGCTCACCTCGGCCGCACCGCTGGCGCTGGCGCTGCGCCAGACCGTCGAGTGGGCCGGCGACACCAAGGCGAGCGACGGTTCCCGCGTGATCGACCGGGAGTGGGTGCAGCTCAATCTCGCCAAGGTGCACGCCAAGGTCGAGTACCTCAAGCTGCTGAACTGGGAGATCGCCAGCCGTGCCGACGCGGGCGGCGACGCGGCACCGCGCCCGTGGGACGCTTCGGCCTGCAAGGTGTACGGCACCGAGCTGGCCACCGAGGCGTACCGGTTGCTCATGGAGGTGCTCGGTCCGCAGGCCTACCTGCGCCAGGACTCCCCCGGCGCGCAACTGCGCGGCCGTCTGGAGCGCATGCACCGCGCCGCGCTCATCCTGACCTTCGGCGGCGGCACCAACGAGGTGCAGCGCGACATCATCGCCATGACCGCCCTCAAGCAGCCTGCCGCGGCGCGCTGATCGAAACAGGGAGAACTTCCATGGATTTCACCCCCACCGAAGCCCAACTGGATCTCGGCCGGCTGACCGGCGAGGTGTGCGGCAAGCTGGTCACCGCCGACCGGCTGCGCGAACTCGACAAGGCCGACGAGCGATTCGATCAGCAGCTGTGGAGCTCGCTGGCCGAGACCGGCGTGCTCGCGGCCGCGCTGCCCGAGTCGGTCGGCGGCAGCGACCTCGGCTCGCTCGAGCAGACCGCGATCCTGCGCGAGCTGGGCAAGCACCTGGCGGCCGTGCCGTACCTGTGGTCGATCGTGCTCGGCGCCGGTGCGCTGGCTCGGTTCGGTTCCTCGGCGCACCAGGAGTTGGCCACGCGGGCAGGCGAGGGCAGCGTCATCCTGACGGTCGCGCTGGCCGAGGAGCGCAACTGGGAACCCGCCGCGCCGACCACCACCGCCGTCGAGACAGACGACGGCTGGCGGCTGACCGGGACAAAGACCACCGTGCCCTTCGCGAACCGGGCCGAGCGAATCCTCGTGCCCGCCACGGTCTCCGGAACCCCTGCGGTGTTCCTGGTCGATCCCGCCGTGGCGACCGTGACCGCGCAGCAGGTGGTCGACCGCAGTCCCGAGTTCGCGGTCGAGCTCACCGATACTCCGGCCGAACTGGTCGGCACGGTGGCCGGCGGCGCGGAGATCCTGGAGTGGGTTCTCACCCGCGCCTGGCTCGGCCTGAGCGCCGCGCAGCTCGGCACCCTGGAGCGGGCGCTCGAGCTGGTCGCCGAATACGCGAGGGAACGCGAGCAGTTCGGCAAGGCGGTCGGCAGCTTCCAGGCCGTGGCCCAGCGACTCGCCGACGCCTACATCGACGTGCAGGGTTTGCGTCTTGCGGTGACCCAGGCGGCCTGGCTGCTGTCGGAGGACCTGCCCGCCGCCGAAGCGGTGCACACCGCCAAGTTCTGGGCGGCCGACGCGGGCCACCGCGTCGCGCACACCGTCGTCCACGTGCACGGCGGCGTCGGCATCGACCGCGACCACATCGCGCACAACTACTTCACCGCCGCCAAACACAACGAGTTCGCCCTCGGCGCGAGCACCGACCACCTCCGCGCCCTCGGCGCGCTGCTGGCCGGCTGAGCCCGGCACGGTAGCCGATCCGGCCCGCACGACAGCACGTCGTGCGGGCCTTTTTGTCGCACCTCAGGCGAGTCGGCGGTTCAGCTCCGCGCTGACCCGCAATACGTGGTCGGCAGCGTCTTCGAACACTGCGCGGCGCTGGTCGAGCTCCTGCCTGCCGCAGCCATGGACGTGCGGCCACTCGGTCGCGGAGCAGCAGAATTCGTCGGCCATCGTTCGATACCGTACCGACCAGCTGATCTCAAGCAGTCGGAGTGGACGTCAGGTAGCGCTGAAGAGTGGGCGCCACCTCGGCGATGATCTGGTCGCGGGTCAGACCGACGACCGGGGGCAGGCGCAGGACGTAGCGGCACAGGGCGAGGCCGAGCATCTGCGTGACGATCAGACCTCCCCGGCGTGGGGCGTCGGCGGGATCGCCGAAACGCAGGACGGCGGGCAATATCTGCTGGGTGAAGATGGCGCGGACGCGTTCGGCGACGGCCTCGTCGGTGATCGACGAGCGCAGCAGCGTCAGCAGCACCTCCCCGTTCGGCTGCTCTTCCCAGATCTCGAAGAAGCGGCGCACCAGCTGCTCGCCCAGGGTGTCCGGGTCCGCGGAACCGAGGTCGGGCAGGTCGAGCCGGACGTCCACCGCCGCCGCGAAGAGGCCGTCTTTGCTACCGAAGTACCGCATGACCATGGATGGGTCGATGTCGGCGTCCGCGGCGATGGCGCGAATGGTCGCCTTGCGGAAACCTTCGGCGGCGAACCGCGCGCGGGCCGCATCCAGGATCGCCGCACGCGTCGCGTCCGAGCGGCGAACAGGCGCTTGATCAGACTCTACGGTCATGTCAACAAGTGTAGGCCAACAACTGTTGACTTCCTAGCCCCATCGGCCTACGGTTATGTCAACAAACGTTGGCCTACAAACGTTGACCTGAGGAGTTCCCATGAACACCACCCCGAGCCCGCTGCCCGCCACCACTTCCGTCGTGATCGTCGGCGCGGGCCCCGCCGGGCTCACCGCAGCCATCACGCTGGCTGACGCGGGGGTGGATTTCCTCCTGCTGGACCGGCTGAGCGAAGGCGCGAACACCTCGCGCGCCGCGGTCGTGCACGCCAGGACGCTGGAAGTGCTCGAGCAGCTCGGCATCGCGGACGAGCTGGTCGCGACGGGCGACATCGTCGCGCACTTCACCGTCCACGACGGCGGACGCACCCTGGCGACCATCGGGTTCGACGGGCTGCCGACGCGCTACCCCTACACCTTGATGACCCCGCAGGACACCACCGAGGCAGTGCTCCTGAAGCGGCTGCGCAAGGCGGGCGGGGAAGTGCGGCGGCCGTACCAGGTCACCCGGGTCGTCGAGGAGAACGACGGCGTGACGGTCGATTACACCGACGAGACGGGCGCCCCCGGCAGCATTCGCGCCGACTACGTCATCGGAACCGACGGCATGCACAGCATCGTGCGGGAACAGGCCGGCATCGGGTTCACCGGCGCGACGTACCCGGAATCATTCGTCCTCGCCGACGTGCGGATGGACTGGCCGATCGGGCGCGACGAAGTGGCCCTGCACCTTTCCCCCGAGGGCGTCATGGTGGTCGCGCCGCTCCCCGACGAAGAGCAGCCGAACCGCTTCCGCGTGGTCGCCACCTTGGAAACGGCGCCCGAGCACTCGACCGCGGAGGACATCCAGAAGCTTCTGGACGCCCGCGGCCCCGGCGGCACGGTGCGCGTGCGCGAAGTGCTGTGGAGCTCGCGCTTCCGGGTACATCACCGCGTGGCCGACCACTACCGCAGCGGTCGCATCCTGCTCGCGGGCGACGCCGCGCACGTGCACAGCCCGGCGGGCGGCCAGGGCATGAACACCGGAATCCAGGACGCCGCCGCGCTCGGCCCGCTGCTGGCCCGCGTGCTCGCAGGCGAGCCGGACACCCTGCTGGACGACTACGAAACCACCCGCCGCCCCGTCGCCCTCGGCGTCGTCTCGTTCACCGACCGCATGACCAAGATGGCAACCCTGCACGCCCGCCCCGCCCGCACCGTACGCAACCTCGTCCTCAGCACCGTGTCCCGCATCCCCGCCTTCCGCCACCGCCTCGCCTACCAACTGTCGGAACTCGCCAACCGCTGAACTACTTCAGAAGTCGCGTAGGCTAGGCACATGACCGCGAAGAGTTTTCCCTTCAGCGACCTGATTCGTAAACAGACGTCGGTGTTTCCCGCCCTGGACGACGCCGAGGTCATCCTGGAGCGCCGCGACGCGGAGAATCTCGTGCTGTCTCGCTCGGAGCGGTTCGAGGCCAAGGAGGCCGCGACGCGGCTGCTCGCCCGCACCCTCGCCATCATCGCCCGGTCGAATCGGTCTTTGGCGGAAGAGGTGTTCGCCGAAGAGCTGCCCTGGCTGAAATGGCTACCCGAGACCGGACGCACCGAAGCGGTGAGCGAACTGCTGGACCAGCTCATCGCCGGTGCGGACACCGGATTGTTCATTCCGTTCGCCCGCGATCTGGCCGCCTGGCGAAGCACCGCCGAGATCTACGCGCAACCAGAACTCGCCCGCCGACTGACCGGGCCGTTCGACCCGGCGGACTTCACCGAGGTCACACGGCCGGGAACGGCGGAATGAAGCTGCACCGAGGTGATGAGGTGCCGCGCCCCAATCCGTGGCGCGTTGTCGTGACCCTCGTAGCATGGCGAACCCTTCGCGGCAGCATCGACTGAAGTATGAGCTCAAATCGGTCAAACTCGGCGGCGCGGAATTGGAGCAATGGCAGTACGAGATCACCGGAGGCGGCCGGATCTGGTACGCGATCGATGACGCCAACCGCACCCTCTACCTCACACTCGCCGGTACGGGGCATCCACGGCAGACCGATCGGCGGCGCTGATGCCGTAATGGCCGGCCACCCTCGAGGCGCGGTGGCCGGCCGTGCGGTCGGACTGCTACTTCGCGCTCGCCACGGCATTGTCGTCGGCGGGGCGGGATTGCGTTTGTTCCTTGGCCCAGCGGTAGTCGGGCTTGCCCGCGGGGGAACGCTTGATCTCGTCGACGAACCACAAGCTGCGCGGGAGCTTGTAGGGCGCGATCTCCTGGGTGAGCATGGGGCGCAGTTCCTCGAGGGTGGGGCGGGACTCGCCGCGGCACTGCACGACCGCGACCACGCGCTGGCCCCAGCGCTCGTCATCGATGCCGACCACGAGCGCGTCGAAGATCTCCGGGTGGGTCTTGAGCGCGCCCTCGACCTCCTCGGGGTAGATCTTCTCGCCGCCGCTGTTGATGCTGACCGAGCCGCGGCCGAGCATGGTGACCGTGCCGTCCTCCTCGACGCGGGCGAAGTCGCCGGGGATGGCGTAGCGGACGCCGTTGAACTCCTTGAAGGTCGCCGCGGTCTTCGCCTCGTCCTTGTAGTAGCCGAGCGGGATGTGCCCGCGCCGGGCCAGGATGCCGACCGCGCCGGAGCCGGGCTGCACGGGATTGCCGTCCTCGTCGAGCACCTCGGTGGACGCGTCGATCTTCACGCGCGGCCCTCCGGTGTGCGTCGCGCCCTTGGCGACGATGGCGATGCCACCGAACCCGGTCTCCGAGGAGCCGATCGAATCGGAGATCATCCGGTTGGGCAGCAGCTCCAGGAACTGGTCCTTGAGCGCGGGCGAGAACAGCGCCGCACTGCTGGCCATCACGTACAGACTCGAAAGATCGTAGGGCTGACCGGTTTCCGGATTGCCCTCGATCAGCGCGTCGAGCATCGGGCGTGCCATGGCGTCACCGGTGATGAAGATCAGGTTGATCTTGTGCTTGTCGATGGCCCGCCACACGCCGTGCCCGGAGAATTCCGGGAGCATCACGGCCTTGCCGCCGCCGAACAGGCTGTGGAACGTGGCCCACTGCGCCCCGCCGTGGATCATCGGCGGGATCGGGAACCGCACCATCGGCGGGCTGCCCGCGCCGACCTTGGCCAGCTCCCATTCGTCCTGGACGTATTCACCGGTGATGAAGTTGATGCCCGCGCCGAGCACGCGCCAGACGTCCTCCTGGCGCCACATCACGCCCTTCGGCATGCCGGTGGTACCGCCGGTGTAGACCATGTACAGGTCGTCCGGGGAGCGTTCGCCGAAGTCGCGCTCGCCGGAGGACTGCGCGATCACCGCTTCGTATTCCACCGAATCGGCTGCGGTGGGAATGGTGCCGGTCGTATCGTCGTCGACGACGATGACGGTGCGCAGCAGCGGAGTCTTCGGCCGAACGGCGGCGACCCGGTCGCTGTAGCGCCGCTCGTGGATCAGCGCGACCATGTCCGAGTTGTCGAAAATGTATTGCAACTCGTTCTCGACGTAACGGAAGTTCACGTTGATCATCACGGCCCGCGCCTTGAAGACCGCGACCATGGCCTCGACGGCCTCGATCGTGTTGCGTGAGTAGATACCCACCTTGTCGCCCGGCTGGACTCCCTGTTCTTGCAGGTAGTGAGCGAGTTTGTTGGCCCGCTCCTCCAACTGGGCGTAGGTGACCTCGCGGCCGTCGTCGGCCAGCGCGACGCGGTCGGGCATCAGGTCGATGGCGTGTTCGACTAGGTCCGCTATGTTGTAGCTCACAGCCATAAAAATAGAACGTGTTACTGTTTCTGACAAGGCTCTGAAGTCAGGAGAATCAGCGATGCCGCACTGCCTCGTCGAGAAGCGAGACCACGTCCTCATCGTCACCATGAACCGGCCGGAGGCGCGCAACGCGCTGTCGGGCGAGATGATGGCGATCATGAAGGACGCCTGGAACCAGGTGGACGACGATCCGGATATCAGGGTCGCGATCCTGACCGGCGCGGGCGGCGCGTTCTGCGCGGGCGCCGATCTCAAGGGCATGACCTCCGAGCACCCCGGCGACACCATCGACGGCGGCGGGTGGAATCCGGCCAAGCTGGAGGCGCTGCTCAAAGGCCGCAGACTGACCAAGCCGCTGATCGCGGCGGTGGAGGGCCCCGCCATCGCGGGCGGCACCGAGATCCTACAGGGCACCGACATCCGGGTGGCCGGGGAGAGCGCGAAATTCGGTGTCTCCGAAGCGCGTTGGGGCCTGTTCCCGCTGGGCGGCTCGGCGGTGCGGCTGGTCCGCCAGATCCCCTACACCGTCGCCGCCGAGATCCTGCTCACCGGACGGCACCTCAGCGCCGCCGAGGCCAAGGAGATCGGCCTGATCGGGCACGTGGTGCCGGATGGAACGGCGCTGGACAAAGCGCTGGAGATCGCGGGACAGATCGCCGCCAACGGCCCGCTCGCCGTGCAGGCCATCCTGCGCACGATCCGGGAGACCGAGGCCATGCCGGAAGAGGACGCCTTCCAGATCGACGCCAAGCTCGGCATGTCAGTCTTCCGCTCGGCCGATGCCAAGGAAGGGCCGCGGGCGTTCGCGGAGAAGCGTAAGCCCTCTTTCAACGGAAACTGAGTTTCCACCCGAGCCCCGCGCCCCCGATGCGCACGCATCGGGGGCGACCCCCCGCCGGGCTCAGTTCGCGCCCGGGTAATCCATCCAGAACGGCTCCCACTGGTGCCCGTCCGGGTCGATGAAGGTGCGGCCGTGCATGCCCACCTGCGCCTCCTGCGCCCGCTTGTCCTCGTTCACCTCTTCGGTCGCGCCCGCGGCCAGCGCGGCCTCGGTCAGGCTGTCGACCTCCTCGGCGCTGCCGAGCGCGAGCGCGTACGCGGCGTTGATCGCCGCCTTCGTGTCCGCCACCGGGCGCTTGCTGAAGGTGGTGAAGAAATCCCTGGTGAGCAGCATCAGGCAGATGTTGTCGTCCACAACGATGCAGGCGGCGTTGTCGTCGGTGAACTCCTGGTTGACCTTCCAGCCCAGCGCCTCGTAGAACGCCATCGACCGGTGCAGATCCGCCACCGGGAGATTGACGAAGATCATCTTGCTGCTCATGGCCTCTTCCTTTCGAGCATGTCCGTTCGTGTCACTGGATAGGACGACCTACGGGCGCGGAACTAATCGTCGCCGCGCCCGTGACAGGTCCCACACGCCGAACGGGTTTAGTGATCTTGATCGGTGTCGCCCTCGAGTTCACGGGCCTGTTTTGTGTCGGTGACCTGTGGCAGGGTGACCCCCATGACCGACTCGCCAGCCTCCCCCGCCGGCCTCGCTCCCGATCTGCTCGCCGCGTTCGAGACCCATCGCAGGGAACTCTGCGCGTACGCCTACCGCATGCTCGGCTCCTCCTTCGAAGCGGAGGACGCGGTGCAGGAGACCCTCACCAGGGCGTGGAAGTCCTACGACTCGTTCGAGGGCCGCGCCAGCCTCCGCTCCTGGCTGTACAAGATCACCACGAACGTCTGCCTCGACATGCTCGACGGCCCGCAGCGCCGCGCCAGGCCGATGGATCTGTCCGGCCCGTCGCGGCCGGATTCGCCGTTGCCCGCGCCGCAGCCGGATTACGTGTGGATCGAGCCGATCCCGAACGCCCTCGCCTTCGGCGCCGACCCGGCCGAGCACGCCAGCGCCAAGGACACGCTGCGCCTGGCCTTCGTCGCCGCCTGCCAGCACCTGCCCGCCACCCAGCGCGCGATCCTGATCATGCGCGAGGTGCTGCGTTTCTCCGCCAACGAGACCGCCGAGGCGCTCACCATGTCGCCCGCGTCGGTCAACAGCGCGCTGCAACGGGCGCGCGCCACCATGTCCAAAGTTCAGCCCGCGGCCACCGACACCTACGACGAGACCGACGAGGACCAGCGCAAACTGGTCGACGGTTTCGTCAAGGCGTTCGAGGCCTACGACATGGACACCCTCACCTCGCTGCTGAAAGCGGATGTGGCGCTGTCCATGCCGCCGATCGAGCTGTGGATCTCCGGCCCGGAGAACGTGGCCGCGTTCATGCTCGGCCACGGAAGCGCCTGCCGCGATTCGCGACTGGTCCGGCTGGAAGGCGCCAACGGCCTGCCCGCCTTCGGCCACTACAAGCCGAGCGGCGAGCCGGGCGTATGGGTCCCGTGGTCGATCACGGTCCTGGAACTCGACGGCGACACAATCGCCGGACTGAACTTCTTCCTGGACACCGAGAAGCTGTTCCCGCTGTTCGGCCTCGCGCCGGAACTCCGCGAAAGCATCTGACTCGAACGCGCGAATGCGCCCTTCTCGGCATAAAAAGCTTCGGTCCCCCAACACTTGCCATTCTCCCGGTTACAAACCAGCGCCCGCCGCGAACAAACGGCCAGCGAACGACACAGTGAGGCTGTAGCGCACAACGCCGTGCACGGGCTGCGGCTGATGATGCCTGGCCTCGTCGCGCGGGAGCATCTGGTCTACCTCGCCGCCAAGGGTGCGGGAGCGCTCGCGCCCGGCAGCGGTCCCATACTCGACGCCATCCTCCGGGACGTCAACAACCAGCTCCCGGCCACATGGACATAACCACTCGCGCTGACGTGCCCCAATCAGGGACCATTTCTATGGGCTGCAAGCCCAAACCTATTAGCGCACAGGGGGAATCATGCACACTACAACACTCGCTGTCGCCGCCGCGTTTGCCGCACTCGCTGTCGGCGCCGCCCCGGCCCATGCCAGCGCGGAGAAACAAGACGGCCCAGTCAGCCTCACAGTGATCGGCGAGGGCTTGATTGTCGGCAAGACCGTCACCACCTACGCCAGCCCCGGAGGTGAAGGCCAAGTGCAGGCGTACTACATCGTGGTGAGCCCGGACGGTAAAGCCAAAAGAATCAACTCCGAAGTAACCCAGCCGGGGGCAAAAGGTTCCGGAGTTTACCGTGACAGCTACGGCCCAACTGGGGGGTTCCTGGATGGTACGCGGATCTGTGCTGGCTGGTGGGACCCCACCGGACGGGTCTCGATCTCCGGCTACCCGTGTGTGACAATCCATAAATGACCCTCCGCGATCAAGGTTGGGAGCCGGTCACGCCGGTTGGTTCCCGCGGTGAATTCACATGGCGCGTCTGGTGCGACGCACGACGGCCACCGGAAGCCGATCTCATGGGCTGGCCGGAGGATGCAGATTTCTTGGCGACCTTCGTGGAAGTCGCCGACGGCGAGGGCCGCCTGGATTCCGGCGGCATCGGCGGTGTTCGCGAGCCCGGCGAGCAACTGCGGTACTGCGTCGGCGGTCGTGACGGTTTCCCTGAAGTCGTTGCCGTCCGGGTGGCGCAGGATCGGCCGGGCATCCTGGTCGAGACGACGCGGCGGTCCATCGAAATCGCTGCCGCTGAGCTTGGTGAACCGCACTATGGAATGCGGTTTTTCGCGATGCCGCTCGATGACCGGGAGCGTCTCGTCGCCGTCGCCAGTGGCGACATCCGGCAGGAACATATCGCGCTGTCGGCCCGCTGACCCAACTCGCGAACCACGAAACCCCCGGGCCGAGAAGGGCCGGGGGTTTCGTTGTTGTAGACCCGATAACTCTGCTTGCGTGGGGGTCCCGAGCTGCGGCTACTGAGTTCGCACTGGTTGCCCGAGGTGCCCGGCAGCTAGCAACCCGGCTGATCGTCCACATCGTTGCTTCACTCGAAATACTCGACTTCGGCGGTGACAGCCGCTACGGCGGCAGGACAGGCGCGACGCCGATAGGTAATGTCCGGCCATGACCACCACCGAGCGGGACGAGTCCACAGTCACGGTCACCTTCGATCTCTCGGGGCCGCACGCAGAGGAGTTTCGGCAGGCGATAGACGAGCACTCTTGATAGACATGTTCGATCCATACCGTGCTCGCAGATCCCCATCCGCGGGGACGGGAATGCGCCCTTCACGGTAATCGTGAAGGGCGCATTCGCCTTCGGCGTCATCGCGCGGCCGGGTCACAGCCCCAGCGGCCCGGCTGCGCGGCGCCTGCCCTCCGTCGGACCTGGGCCGGGCGTTGCCCGACGCCGCCCGTCCGGCGGGGTGCCTCAGGACGCGGGAATGTACCGCTCCCGCAGCTTGCGCTTGTAGAGCTTGCCGTTCGGATCGCGCGGCAGTTCGGGCAGATAATCGATCGACTTGGGCATCTTGTACTTCGCCAACTGCGTGGCGGCGAAGGCGAGGAGTTCCTCGGTGAGCGCGTCGTCGCCCTCGGTTCCGTCGGCGGGCTGTACGACCGCCTTCACCTCCTGGCCCCAATCCGGGTGCGGGATGCCGAAGACCGCGACGTCGGCGACCTTCGGGTGGGTGATCAGGACGTTCTCGACCTCCGCCGGGTAGATGTTCACACCGCCGGACAGGATCAGGTCCGAGCGCCGGTCGTGCAGGTAGAGGTAACCGTCCTCGTCGAGGTGGCCGATGTCGCCGACGGTGAACAGGTCGCCGACGCGCGAGTCCTCGGTCTTGGCCTTGTCGTGGTGGTACTCGAAACTCGACGCGCCCATGCGCATGTAGACCAGGCCGGGTTCGCCGACCGGCACCTCGGAGCCGTCCTCTTCGCTGAGCACCTTGATCACCGACCACGGCCACGCCTTGCCGACCGAGCCCGGCTTGCGCAGCCAGTCGGTGCCGTTGATCACCGTGCCGCCGCCCTCGGTGGCCGCGTAGTACTCGGTGACCGTCGGACCCCACCACTCGAGCATCTGCCGCTTGGTCTCCTGCGGGCAGGGCGCGGCGCCGTGCACCATGCTGCGCAGCGAGGACACGTCGTACTTGGCGCGCACCTCCTCCGGCAGGGCGAGCAGGCGGTGGAACTGGGTGGGCACCATGTGGCTGTGCGTCACCCGGTGCTTGTCGATCAGCCGCAGCATGTCCTCGGCGTCCCAGCGGTCCATCAGCACGAGCTTGTGGCCCAGCTGGATGGAGATGGTCGCGAAGTTCAGCACCGCCGTGTGGTACAGCGGCGAGCCGCAGATGTGCACGTGGTCGTCGTAGGGCGCGAGCTCGAACAGGCCGAAGAACGCGGTGGTGTGCGGCGGGACGACGTCCGGGTCCGCACCGGTGAGCGGCCGCCGGACGCCCTTGGGCCGTCCGGTGGTTCCGGAGGTGTAGAGCATCGGCGCGCCGGTGCTGCGGTCGGTGGGACGGCCGGTGTCGGCCGCGCCGAGCCAGGCCACCGACTTGAAGCCCTCGATCTCCCCCACCGCGAAGCGCGCCGTCGCGGGCAGCCCGGCTTCGTCGGCGGCGGCCTTGGCGGCGGCGGCGAAACGATCGCTGGCGATGAACGCCTTGGCTTCGCTGTCGGCGAGGATGTAGGCGACTTCCGGACCGGTGAGATGCCAGTTCACCGCGACGATGTACAACCCGGACTGGTAGGCCGCGAAATACGCCGCGATGGCCTCCACGCAGTTGTGCACCATGCTCACCAGCACGTCGCCGGTGTTCAAGCCGAGCCCGCGCAGGCCGGTGGCGTAACGATTGGCCAGCGTGGCCAATTCGCGATACGTCACCTCCCGGCCCCAGGGATCGACCATCGCGATCCGATCGGGTTCGGCTTCGGCGATGTTCCACAGACCGAGAATTTGCACTGGCTCCTGCGCGGGGGGCTGGTGAGGAGGCGGAGCCGACGGGGCGGGTGAGGCAGTCACCCCATCGAATCTAGAACGTGTTCTACTGTTCGACAAGGGGTGCGAGCCGATGCAATTGCGCGACATCGGGAACCGACACCAGCATCATGGTGACGCCGGCGGCCTCCCAGACCCGCAGTTGTTTGCGGACATGCTCCTCGTCGCCGATGATCGCGGTGTCCAGAATCAGCTCGTCCGGCACCGCCGCGGCGGCCTCGGCCTTCTTGCCCGACTGGAACAGCTTGCCGATCTCGTCGACCTCGCGGTCGTACCCCATGCGCCGGTACACCTGGGCATGGAAATTGAGTTCCGGCGCGCCCATGCCACCGATGTAGAGCGCCATGATCCAGCGCATCCGCTCCAGCTCGCTCGCCGGGTCGTCGGTGATGACCACCTGGCAACTCGCGGCGATCTCGAAGTCCGCCCTGCTGCGCCGCGCGCCCGCCCGCGCGAAGCCCTCATCGAGCCACTCGTCGTACATCCCGGCCAGCCGCGGCGCGTAGTAGATGGCCAGCCAGCCGTCGGCGATCTCGGCTGTGAGCGCAACGTTCTTCGGCCCCTCCGCGCCCAGCCAGATCGGCAAATCCGCACGTAGCGGATGCACGATCGGCTTCAGCGGCTTGCCGAGCCCGGTCGAGCCCGGCCCGGTGTACGGCAGCGGGTAGTGCGGGCCCTCGTTGGTGACCGGCGCTTGCCTGGCCAGCACCTGGCGCACGATCCCGACGTACTCGCGGGTGCGCTGCAACGGCTTGGCGAACGGCTGGCCGTACCACCCCTCCACCACCTGCGGACCTGAGACGCCCAGACCGAGGATGGCGCGGCCACCGCTGAGATGATCGAGGGTGAGTGCGTGCATGGCGGTCGCCGCGGGGGTGCGCGCCGACATCTGCACCACCGACGTGCCCAGGCGCACCCGCCGCGTGGACGAACCCCACCAGGTGAGCGGACCGAAGGCATCCGACCCCCACGACTCGGCGGCGAAGACGGCGTCGAACCCGGCTTCCTCGGCCGCCACCACCAGCTCCCCCGCGTTCGCGGGCGGCTGGGCCATCCAGTACCCGAGTTGCAATCCGAACTTCACGCCGGACTCCTTTCCGATCAACCGCTTGCCACCAGAGTTAGAACCTGTTCTACTCGATATCGTGACTCAGGGGAATACTGCATCCACGGCAATCGCTGGTGGTAGCGGCACGGCATTGAACACGGACGCCGTGCCCGAGGTACTCAGCGCGCCCCTGCGGGTGCGTTTCGATTACACCCGCTCCGTCGGCTCCACCATCGGAACCTTCCTGACCCGATTGCGCGACCATAAGATCGTCGGCGCGCGCGGCTCGGACGGCCGGGTGATCGTGCCGCCGCCGGAATACGATCCGATCACCGCCGAACCGCTGACCGAATTCGTCGACGTCGCCGACACGGGCACCGTCGAATCGTGGACCTGGGTGCGCGAGCCGCTGCCCGGCCAGCCGTTCGACCGGCCGTTCGCCTGGGCGCTGATCCGGCTGGACGGCGCCGACACGACGCTGCTGCACGCCGTCGACGTGGCCGCGCCCGAGGACATTCGGAAAGGCTTGCGGGTGGCCGCCCGCTGGGCCGAGCAGACCGAGGGCAGCATTCGCGACATCCTCTGCTTCGAGCCGGGCGAGAAGTCCTCCACACCCGTCGAGTCCGCCGCGGCCGACCCGGTCACCATGATCACCACGCCGGTCGACCTGTCCTACAAGCACACCGCCTCGCCGCAGGAGACCGTCTACCTGCGCGGGCTCGCCGAAGGCAAGCTGATCGGCGCGCGCACCGACGCCGCGGGCAAGGTGTACTTCCCGCCGCGCGGCGCGAATCCGACCGACGGCAGGCCGACCGACGAGTTCATCGAGCTGTCCGATCACGGCACCGTGACCACCTTCTGCATCGTCAACGTGCCGTTCATGGGCCAGCGGATCAAGCCGCCTTATGTCGCGGCGTATGTGCTGCTGGATGGCGCGGACATTCCGGTGCTGCACCTGGTGCTCGGCTGCGACGCGAGCGAAGTACGCATGGGCATGCGGGTGCAGGCGGTGTGGAAGCCGCGCGAGGAGTGGGGCTACGGCCTGGAGAACGTGGACCACTTCCGCCCCTCCGGCGAGCCGGACGCCGACTACGAGACCTACAAGCACCACCTCTGAGAGAGGCGCACGTTGACTGACAACGCCACCGACATCGCGGTCGTGGGCTTCGCCCACGCGCCGCACGTGCCGGAGACCTTCGGCACCACCAACGGTGTCGAGATGCTGGTGCCCTGCTTCCAGCAGCTCTACGACCGACTCGGCATCACCAAGTCCGACATCGACTTCTGGTGCTCCGGCTCGTCCGATTACCTCGCCGGACGCGCCTTCTCGTTCATCTCGGCGATCGACGCCATCGGCGCGGTGCCGCCGATCAACGAATCGCACGTCGAGATGGACGCCGCGTGGGCGCTGTACGAGGCGTGGGTGAAACTGCGCTCGGGGCAGGCGACCACGGCGCTGGTGTACGGCTTCGGCAAGTCCTCCGCCGGCACGCTGCGTCAGGTGCTCACCATGCAACTGGACCCGTACCTGGTCGCGCCGCTGTGGCCGGACGCCTGGTCGATCGCGGGCCTGCAGGCGCGCGCCGGTCTGGACGCGGGCCGCTGGACCGAGCGCGACATGGCGGCCGTCGTGGCAGGCGACGGTGACGTCGACAGCCTGCTCGACCAGCCCTACGTCGCCGATCCGCTGCGCGCGCACGACATCGCGCCGATCACCGACGGCGCGGCCGCGATCGTGCTCGCCGTGGGCGACCGCGCCCGCGAACTGTGCGAACGTCCCGCCTGGATCACCGGCATGGCGCATCGGGTCGACACTCCCGTGCTCGGTGCGCGCGACCTCACCGTCTCGCCCTCGACGGCCGCCGCCGCCAAGGCGGTCACCGGCGGCGACGTGAGCGATTTCGACATCGCCGAACTGCACGCGCCGTTCAGCCATCAGCAGCTGATCCTCGCCGAGGCGATCGGGCTGAAGAACGGCACGAAGGTGAACCCGTCCGGTGGCGCACTCGCGGCCCACCCGATGTTCGCCGCGGGCCTGGAACGCATCGGCTTCGCGGCCGAGGCGATCATCGCGGGCTCGGCGAATCGCGCGTTGGCGCACGCCACCAGCGGCCCGGCGTTGCAGCAGAACCTTGTGACCGTCTTGGAATCGGAGAACCGATGAGCTTGCCCGCCGCGGTGCTCGGCACCGGACAAACCCATCACGTGACGAAACGGACCGACGTGTCCATGTCGGGCATGTGCCGCGAGGCCATCGATCGTGCCCTGGCCGACGCCGGTCTCACCATCGCCGACATCGACGCGGTCGTGGTCGGCAAGGCGCCCGACGGCTTCGAGGGCGTCATGATGCCCGAGCTGTTCATGGCGGACGCGCTCGGCGCCACCGGCAAGCCGCTGCTGCGGGTGCACACCGCCGGTTCGGTCGGTGGCTCCACCGGCATCGTCGCGACCAACCTGATCCAGGCGGGCGTGCACAAGCGTGTGCTCGCCGTGGCCTGGGAGAAGCAGTCGGAGTCGAACGCCATGTGGGCGCTGTCGATCCCGGTGCCGTTCACCATGCCGGTCGGCGCGGGCGCGGGCGGATACTTCGCCCCGCACGTGCGCTCCTACATCCGGCGCTCCAACGCACCCGGTCACATCGGCGCCATGGTGGCGGTGAAGGATCGCCGCAACGGAGCCAAGAACCCGCTGGCGCACCTGAAGCAGCCCGACATCACGCTGGAATCGGTGCTCGCCTCGCAGATGCTGTGGGACCCGATCCGCTTCGACGAGACCTGCCCGTCCTCCGATGGCGCGTGCGCGATCGTGCTGGGCGACGCGGACGCCGCCGAAGCGGTCGAGGCCACCGGGCGGAAGGTCGCCTGGGTGCACGGCACCGCGATGCGCACCGAACCGACCACGTTCGCCGGGCGCGACCAGGTGAATCCGCAGGCGGGCCGGGACGCGGCCGCGGCGCTGTGGCAGGCGGCGGGCATCACCAACCCGCTCGAGGAGATCGACGTGGCCGAGATCTACGTCCCGTTCTCCTGGTTCGAACCGATGTGGCTGGAGAACCTCGGCTTCGTGCCGCAGGGCGACGGCTGGAAGCTCACCGACAAGGGCGAGACCGAGATCGGCGGCACCCTTCCGGTCAATCCGTCCGGCGGCGTGCTGTCGTCCAACCCGATCGGCGCCTCCGGACTCATCCGGTTCGCCGAGGCCGCCAAGCAGGTCATGGGGCGGGCCGGGGACTATCAGGTCGAGGGCGCGCGCAAAGCGCTCGGCCACGCCTACGGCGGCGGTTCGCAGTACTTCTCGATGTGGGTGGTCGGATCGGAGCGACGGTGACCGCGCTGAAGTTCACCGTCGGCATCGCGCTGAGTCCGCTGGACCAGCTGACCGGACTCGCGAAAACCGCCGAAGAGTGTGGTTTCTCGTCGATCGCGCTGCCGGACTCGCTGTTCTACATGAAGTCGGCGTCGGCGAAGTACCCCTACACCCCCGACGGCAGCAGGTTCTGGGGGCCGGACACCCCGTGGGTCGATCCGCTCATCGGTGCGACCGCCATGGCGGCCGTCACCAGCCGCATCCGCTTCTACACCAACGTGCTGAAGCTGGGTTCGCGCAACCCGCTGCTGCTGGCCCGGCAGGTCGGCTCGGTGGCCAACCTGTCGGGCAACCGGTTCGGTTTCGGCGTCGGAATCGGTTGGGCGCCGGAGGAGTTCGAGTGGTGCGGCGTGCCGTTCGCGCGTCGCGGCGCGCGGGTGGACGAGATGATCGAAGTGATCAAATTGGTGCTCGCAGGCGGCATGGTCGAGTACCACGGCGAGTTCTTCGACTTCGATCCGCTACAGATCAGCCCGGCCCCGAGCGAGCCGGTGCCGTTCTACATCGGCGGGCACACCGAGGCGGCGCTGCGCCGGGCAGCACGGGTGGGCGACGGCTGGACCTCGGCCATGATGACCTACGACGAACTGCGGGGCACCATCGGCAAGCTCGACGTGCTGCGCGCCGAGTACGGCCGCTCCGAGGAACCGTTCGAGATCCAGGCGGTGTGCGTCGATCGCTTCGGCCGGTCGGGCTATCAGGATCTCGCGGACGCGGGCGTCACCGACGCGATCGTGGTGCCGTGGCTGGCCGACGGCATCGGTTTCGACGGCGAACTGGCCGCCAAGCAGGACTCGCTGCGCAAGTTCGCGCAGCAGTACATCGCCGAACCCGTCCTCGCCGCACGGTGACGACCCGCTGGCCGAGGGAGGCCGTATGACCACCACCACCACCGAACATCCCGCCCGGGCCGCTGGCTTGGCCTCACAGGCCGCCGTGCGAGCGCGGGACAAGCAGGCCTGGGTCGCGCTGTTCGCCGAGGACGGCATCGTGGAGGACCCCATCGGCCCGTCGGGCTTCGACCCGGAGGGCAAGGGCCACCGCGGCACGGAGGCCATCGCCGCGTTCTGGGACAAGGCGATCGCGAAGACCGATCTGATCGAGTTCCTGTTCGGCGACTCGTTCGCCTGCGGCAACGAGGTCGCCTTCACCGGCACGATCCGCAGCACCATCGGCGGGCACCGGATCGACGCCGACGGCGTGTTCACCTACCGGGTGAACGAGGACGGCAAGATCGCCGCACTGCGGGCGTTCTGGGAGGTCGACCGCGCTATGAAGACCGCGCGTCCGGTCGACTGACCCGGTACCGACGGAGAGGCCCTCGCACCGAAGTGCGAGGGCCTTTTCCATGTCTCAGTGCGCGACCGGGCAGGTCTTGTAGTCGACCGGCAGGTTCTTGATGCCGTTGAGCCAGCCGGAACGCAGCCGCTTGGGGTCGGCGACCTTGGTGATGTCGGGCAGGTGGTCGGCGATGGCGTTGAAGATCAGATCGATCTCCAACCGGGCCAGGTTCGCCCCGATGCAGAAGTGCGCGCCGGTGCCGCCGAAGGCCAGGTGCGGATTGTCCTTGCGCATGATGTCGAACTTCTCCGGCTGGTCGAAGACCTCTTCGTCGAAGTTGGCCGAGCGGTACAGCATGACCACCCGCTGGCCCTTCTTGATCTGCACGCCGCCGAGTTCGGTGTCCTCCAGGGCGGTGCGCTGGAATGAGGTGACCGGAGTGGCCCACCGGATGATCTCGTCGGCGGCCGTCGCGGGGCGTTCCTTCTTGAACAGCTCCCACTGGTCCGGGTTCTCCAGGAACGCGATCATGCCGTGCGAGATGGCGTTGCGCGTGGTCTCGTTGCCCGCGACGGCCAGCATGATCACGAAGAAGCCGAACTCCTCCTCGGTGAGTTTGTCCCCGTCGACGTCGGCCTCGATCAGCGTGGTGACGATGTCGTCGGCCGGGCACTGCTTGCGCGCGGCCGCCATCTGGTAGGCGTAGCCCAGGATCTCCGCCGACGCCGCGACCGGGTCGGCGGTGCTCTCCGGGTCGTCGTAGCCGGTCATGTCGTTGGACCAGGCGAAGACCTTCATCCGGTCTTCCTGCGGGACGCCGATCAGCTCGGCGATGGCCTGCAAGGGCAGTTCGCAGGCGACCTGCGTGACGAAGTCCCCTGAGCCCGACTCGGCTGCCGCCTTCACGATGGATTCGGCGCGGGCCGACAGCTCCGCACGCAGGCCGTTGATGGCGCGCGGGGTGAAGCCGCGCGAGATGATCTTGCGCAGCTTGGTGTGCTCCGGCGCGTCCATGTTCAGTAGGACGATCCGCTGCAGCTCGATCTGCTCACGGGCGATGTCGTCGTTGAACCGCGGGATGGCGGTGTTCTCGTAGCTGGAGAACACGTCGCTGCGCCGCGAGACCTCTTTGACGTCGGCGTGCTTGCTCACCACCCAGAAGCCGTCGTCGTGGAAGCCGCTGACGTCGGGGGATTGCGGATTCCACCAGATCGGCGCGGTCCGGCGCAGTTCGGCGAACTCCTCGACCGGAACACGCTCGGCGTAGATGTCCGGGTCCGTGACGTCGAACCCGTCCGGAAGATTCGGCCGGGCATTCCGAGTGTCTACCACCAGATGTCTCCTTCGACAAACTGAAACACGTTCTATAATCATTGAAGCACAGGCGGGAGAACGAGGAAAGAAACCGGACAGATCCGCCCCTATCAAGTGCTATGAACGCGTTTCAGTTTTCTGTCCCAAAGGAGAGGTTGGACATGGGCACACCGGTGATCGTCGAGGCCGCACGGACCCCGATCGGCAAGCGCGGCGGCTGGCTGTCGGGCCTGCACGCGGCCGAACTGCTCGGCGCGGCCCAGCGCGGGCTGCTCGAGCGCGCACACCTGGACCCCGCGCAGGTCGAGCAGGTCATCGGCGGCTGCGTCACCCAGGCGGGCGAGCAGTCCAACAACGTCACCCGGGTCGCGTGGCTGCACGCGGGGCTGCCATGGCAGGTGGGCGCCACCACGATCGACACCCAGTGCGGTTCCGCGCAGCAGGCCAACCATCTGATCGCGGGCCTGATCGCGGCCGGCGCCATCGACATCGGCATGGCCTGCGGCGTCGAGGCGATGAGCCGGGTTCCGCTGGGCGCCAACGTCGGCGAGAACGCGGGGCCGCGCAGGCCCGCGTCGTGGAACATCGACCTGCCCAACCAGTTCGAGGCGGCCGAGCGGATCGCCAAGCGGCGCGGCATCACTCGCGCGGACGTGGACGCGTTCGGCGCGCGCTCGCAGCGACTGGCAGGGCAGGCGTGGGCCGAAGGCCGGTTCGATCGCGAGGTGCTCACCGTCACCGCCCCCGCGGTCGACAAAGAGGGCAATCCCACCGGCGAAAAGCTCGACGTGTCAAGGGATCAGGGCCTGCGCGAGACCACCGTCGAGGGCCTGGCGAAGCTGAAGCCGGTGCTGGAGGGCGGCGTGCACACCGCAGGGTCGTCCTCGCAGATCTCCGACGGCGCCGCCGCGGTGCTGCTGATGGACGAAAAGGCCGCTCAGCGTGCGGGTTTGCGGCCGCGGGCACGGATCGTCACGCAGGCGGTGGTCGGCGCGGAGCCCGAGTTCCATCTCGACGGCCCCGTGCAGGCGTGCACCCGGCTGCTGGAACGGTCCGGGATGAATATCGGTGACATCGACCTCTTCGAGATCAATGAAGCGTTCGCGTCGGTGGCACTTTCCTGGGCTTCTGTACACCAACCGGACATGGATAGGGTTAATGTCAACGGTGGCGCCATCGCCCTGGGGCATCCGGTCGGCTCGACCGGATCACGCCTCATCACAACGGCTTTGCACGAACTGGAGCGCTCCGACCGCAGCACCGCAATGGTGCTCATGTGCGCCGGTGGCGCACTCGCGACAGGAACGATCATCGAACGTTTGTGACTTCAACCATTTCCTGCGCGTAGGTTGAACGTTCATCCCATACGGGCGCAAACGTGTCGTACGCCACACAAACCCATGTACCGCCGAGTCCATGAGATGTCAGCTATCTTGCGGCTATCAAGACCCCTTGCGGCGAGACCGCAGCGACGGGCCAGAACCGGTTCGTACCGCGGCTTCTCGAGAGGCCTTGGGGTGACCCGCAAACGCGACCGTCCCAGTACCTTCGCCGCCTTCCGACCTAGAAGCTTCAAGGAAATCCGGAATCAGGCGTAGGTTTTCAGTTACTGAGCCGCTAATATCAATGATACGTATCCGAGATAACGACTGTTAGTACAGCGAAGGGAATTGGGCGGCTCACAATGGCTGATTTCGCGGCGCGGCTGAACAAGCTGTTCGAAACCGTGCATCCCCCGGGGCGTAAGCCGCACACCAACGCGGAGGTTGCGGCAGCGCTGACGGCCTCCGGACATCCGATCTCGAAACCGTACCTGTCGCAGTTGCGGTCGGGACAGCGGACGAACCCGTCCGATGAGACGGTGGCCGCCCTGGCGAAGTTCTTCAAAGTCAAGCCGGACTACTTCTTCAACGACATCTATGCCGCCAAGATCGATCACGATCTGGAGCTGCTGTCCCAGCTGCAGGGCTACGGACTGCGACGGCTGTCGAGTAGAGCGTTCGACTTGTCCGAAGAATCACAGAACCTGCTCACCTCCATGGCGGAGAAGTTGCGGGCAAGCGAGGGCTTGCCCGAAATTCCTCCGGATGGAACCGAATAGGTTCTCCTGCACGGCAGCACAGTGCGACCCGCCGGGTCGCACTGTGCTGTGTTATGCGCGCGTAAGCGGGCGAAGCACACAACCGGCGCGCGGTCGTCCCCGGAGAAATTGGGGCGCGACCGCGCGCGGGTTAGTGTCGCGCCACCGATCGTGTACTTACATATGCACTTTCGGCGGGGTTCGCCGACGGTCGTTCGGACCGAAGAGGATTGCCGGTCCAACCGGTCTGTCCGAATAGTCCGATCGATCGGCTATTGCGCCGGATTGATCGCATTCGCGCGAAGTCGATCAATTTCGAGCGGACCCGGGCGCGGTGGTCCGATAGGCGCGCGCGACGGCCCGCACCCAGCCGCGCGGACTAATGCCTTCCGGCGGAGCAATCCACCGCGCGTCCACCGCGGCTGCCCGCACCGGATCGCGCGCCCACCGGGCCACCCGGTCGGCCCGGTCCGCCACCGATGCGGGCGGCGGAGCGAGTTCCGCCAGCACGAGACCGCCACCGGACTGCAGATACAGCGCGTCGATGATCTGCGCCACCTGGTCGGAAGCCTTCAGCTGCGTGGAGAATCCGCTCTGTTCGTGCGCGACCACCTCGGGAAAGCGACCGACCATGGTCCGATGCAACGGGCGGATCCGGCGCAGCAGCAGCCGCGCGCGCATCCAGAGTTCCACCACGATCCACACCGCACCCAGCGCGATGAGCAGGCTCGCGACCGCCCGAGCGGGCCAGGCCCAGCCCGGATCGCCGGGCGCGACCTGGGGTGTGTGCCGAACGCGGTCCACGGCCAGCACCGCGACCACCGCCGTGCCCGCCGTATACAGCGCGATGCCGCGGCCGAGCGCGGTCCAGTCCAGATTGCGCAAGCCGGTGACGACGACGAACGCGCACCCGACGGCCACCACCGCCCAGCCGAGAGCGAACGACCAGGCCAGCGTGAGCGCGACCGCACACAGGCCGACGCCGTGGATCGCCAGGGCGATTCGCCGCAGATGCCGCCGCGACACCACCGGCCAGGCCGCCGCTGCGACCACCGAGGTGGCCGTCGCGAACGCGATCCAGCTCGCGGTGGTGACGCCATCGGACAGCCTGCCCGCGTGCAGGCCCATGGGAACGAGATGGTCCACGGCGAGCGCGATCTCGGGCACCGCGACGGTCGCGGCGAGCGCGACGGCGGCGACCGCGACGACGATGGCGACGCGGGCGGTGGTCGCGGGCTTGACCAGCACGCGTCCCACCCGCGCGCCGGCCGCCATCCAGACCAGCAGAGCCGTCACCCAGAGGATCATCCGAGCGCCTCGTCGAATCGAAGGACCGAGACGCCCGGGCCCCGGCTGTTGAACACGCGCAGTCTGGTCATCAGCATGGCGGCGAAGGTCTCGGCTTCCCATTCGGCGAGTTCGTCCGCGCCGTCGTCGACGATCCGCTGGTGCGCGCGCTGGCTGAGCATGTAGGCGATCAGGTCGTCGCTCGCCTCCAAGGTCACTTCCGGCGCGGGTGCGCCTTCGTGGTCGAACACGATGTGCCCGAGTTCGTGGGCGAGGGTGTGCTCGCGGCTCGGTAGCGTCTCCGCCAGCACGATCACGTCGCGGTCGGGATAGAACCTGCGCTGGCCGCAGACGCCGGGACCGAGCCTGGCGCTGGCGATCTCGATGTCGCGGCGGCGCTCGTCCGCGATCGCGTCGACCACTTCGTCCAGCGTGGTCGCGTCGAAGTCGGCCGCCACCGCGCACACCGCGTCGACGGCGGCGGCGACCCGGCGATAGGACCGCAAGTCGTCGCGTATCCGGCTCACGCTCATCGGCTGCCCCCTCCCGGCCTCGGGAAGAATTGGGCGCGGGCGGCGTCGATCCTTGCCTGCGTGGCAGCCGCGCTCTGGAAACTGATCACGCCGGACACCACGCCCGCGAGGCCGAACGCGATCAGTCCGCCGATCACCGGCAGCAGCCGCGGGGCGGGCAAAGCGTCGGCGGCGGCCGCCGGACGGACCGTGGGAAGGGAACCGGGTCCGCGCGCCTGCGGTGACGCGGGCTCGTCGAGGTGGGGCATCGGTGCGGCGAGCGGTGGAAACGTCGGCGCGCCAATCGGTATCGACGTGTTCCCGGGCGCTTCGCGAGCGGGCACCGATGGCACGGTTATCGGCGGGAGCGCGGGGGCGGGTGGAGCGGTCGCTTGGGGAATCGGAATCAACAGGAGCAGAAGCGGACTCGCGGACCCGACGGCGGCCGAACCGGTTGCGGCCGAACCCACGGCGGCGGAACCGGTTGCGGCCGAACCAACACCCGCCGACCCGAGCGCTGCGGAACCAGTACCACCGAGGACGGCGGAGCCGGTCCCCACCGCAGCCGAACCGGTTGCGGCCGAACCCACGCCCGCCGACCCGACCGCTGCTGAACCGGTGCCGCCCAAGACGGCGGAACCGGTGCCCACCGCAGCCGAACCGAGCCCGAGGACAGCTGAGCCTGTGCCCACCGCGGCAGAACCCACAGCAGCGGAACCGGAACCGAGCGCGATCCCCAGACCGGCCGAACCAGTGCCGAGCACAATCCCCAGACCAGCGGAACCAGTACCGAGCGCGGCACCTAGACCAGCCGAACCAGTACCAAGCGCGGCCGCCAGACCAGCCGAACCAGAACCCAGCGCGGCCGCCAGACCAGCCGAACCAGAACCCAGCGCGACCCCCAGACCAGCAGAACCAGAACCCAGCGCGACCCCCAGACCAGCAGAACCAGAACCCAGCGCGACCCCCAGACCAGCAGAACCAGTACCGAGGGCGAGCCCAAGACCAGCAGAACCAGCACTCAGCGGGAGCGCGAGACCGGCGGAACCGGAGCCGAGCACCACACCTAGACCGGCCGACCCGGTGCCGAGCGCGATCCCTGATCCAGCCGAACCGGCGCCGATACCGGCTGCGTCGGCTCCCGCCGCACCCGCTGTGGCCGAGCCTATCCCCGTGGTCGGCCGCGCCGGGACCGCGCTGATCCCCGACGGCTGACCCGGCACGGTCAGGGGAAACCAGGGATCGCCGCTGTCGTAGGGCGGCGGAGCGGGATCCGCCACGCACGATGGGCAGGAAAGTGGCACGTCGGCGGAGGCCGGGCTGCCGAGCAGCGCGGAGCAGGCGAGGGCGCCGGATGCCGCCAGCACACGGAATGCGCGACCTACCTCCATGCGCCGAGCCTTCCCCTCATCAGTCGAAGCGCAGTTCTGTGCCCGGTCGCCACTCGCACACGGGACTTCCCGAACGGACGGGTGCTCATACTAAACCCCGATCCGTGAACGCGCCCCCGAAAGGGTCGAGGCCGGTCAGGCCCCGTACACCGGCTCCGGCGGAGTCGCTTTCGCGATCAGATCGGCCACGACGGGCCCGAGTTCGGCCGGATCCCAGCGGGCGCCGCGGTCGACGGGCACACCGTGCCGCCATCCGTCGGCCAGCGCCACCTTGCCGCCCTCCACCTCGAACACCCGCCCGGTCACCGCACCCGACTGCGCGCTGCCCAGCCACACGACCAGCGGAGACACGTTCTCCGGCGCCATCGCGTCGAAGCCGCTCTCCGGCGCGGCCATCATGTCCGCGAACACCGTCTCGGTCATCCTGGTGCGAGCGGACGGGGCGATCGCGTTCACCGTCACGCCGTAGCGGGCGAACTCGGCGGCGGCGGTCAGCGTCAGGCCGGCGATACCCGCCTTGGCCGCGCCGTAATTGCTCTGCCCGACGCTGCCCTGCAGACCGGCGCCGGAGCTGGTGTTGATGACCCGCCCGTCGACCGGACGGCCCGCCTTGGTCTCCGCACGCCAGTATTCGATCGCGTGCCGCATGGTGGCGAAGTGGCCCTTCAAGTGCACGCGGATCACCGCGTCCCACTCGTCCTCGCCCAGGTTGACCAGCATCCGATCGCGCACGAAACCGGCGTTGTTGACCAGCACGTCCAGCTTGCCGAAGGTGTCGACGGCCTGATTGACGAGCCTGCGGGCGCCTTCCCAGTCCGCGACGTCGTCGCCGTTGGCCACCGCTCGGCCGCCCAGCGCCTCGATCTCGGCGACCACCTGCGCGGCGGGCGTTTCCGCGGTGGCCGCGCCGTCGAGGGTCGAACCGATGTCGTTGACCACCACGCTGGCGCCCGCCGCGGCGAAGGCGAGGGCGTGCGCGCGGCCGATGCCCCGGCCGGCGCCGGTGACGATGACGACGCGCCCGGCGCAAATCTGCTCGGTGTCCATAGATGTCCTTCTTCGTGTCCGGTCTTGTTCAGGACTGCTGGTCGGCGTTGGAGGCGGCGAGGAAGGCGGGCCGTTCGCCGCCGCCGTGCACCAGCAGGGTCGCGCCGCTGACGTAGGAGGCCAGCGGCGAGGCCAGGAAGACGGCGCAGCGGCCGACATCGTCGGGGCGGGCCATGCGACCGAGCGGGATGGTCCGGCCGACCGCGTCGACGCCGTCCTGATCGCCGTAGTGCAGTCGGCTCAACTCGGTGTCGACCGGCCCCACCACCAGCGAGTTCACCCGCACCTTCGGCGCCCACTCGACGGCGAGCGAGCCGGTGAGACTGTCCACGCCCGCCTTGGCCGCGCCGTAGGCGGCGGTGCCCGGCGACGGACGGTGCCCGCTGACGCTGGAGATGTTGACGATCGAGCCGCCCTCGTCCTGCCGCTGCATCACCGCGTTGGCGGCCTGCGCCAGCAGCAGCGGGGCGAGCAGGTTCAGCTCGACGATCTTGGTGTGGAACTTGCTGCTCGCGTCGGCGGCGAGTGCGAAGGGAGCGCCACCGGCGTTGTTGACCAGATGGTCGAGGCGGCCGTGGCGCTCGGTGATCGTGTCGATCAGTGCGCGCACCGCGTCCTCGTCCCGCACGTCGCACGGCAGGTAGTCGATCGCGCGGCCGTCGGCTTCGACGGGCGCGTCGGCCGGTCGCCGCGCGCACGCCACCACGGTCGCGCCGGCGGCCAGGAACGCCTTGCTCACGCCGGCGCCGACACCGCGCACACCGCCCGTCACCAGAACGACGCGGCCGGACAGATCGATTTCGAGTGGCACCGTGCTAACCTACCAAGCAACTGCTTGCTTTGCCAATGAGCACACGATGGGACTTGCCATGGGGATCACCCGACACTCCGAATCGACCGGCATCAGCGTCGTCACGGTCGACTATCCGCCGGTCAACGCCATCCCTACCGACGGCTGGTTCGCCATCGCCGACGAAGTGCGCGCGGCGGGCCGCGACCCGGACACCAAGGTGGTGGTGCTGCGGGCGGAGAACCGCGGCTTCAACGCGGGCGTGGACATCAAGGAGATCCAGAGCAAGCCGGGCCATCAGGCCCTGATCGACGCCAACCACGGCTGCTTCGAGGCGTTCGCGGCGGTGTACGAGTGCCAGGTGCCGGTGATCGCGGTGGTGCAGGGCTTCTGCCTGGGCGGCGGCATCGGCCTGGTGGGCAACGCGGACGTCGTGATCGCCTCCGACGACGCGACCTTCGGACTGCCGGAGGTCGACCGAGGCGCACTCGGCGCGGCCACCCACCTCGCACGGCTGGTCCCCCAGCACTTGATGCGCGCGCTGTTCTACACCGCGAGCACCATCACCGCTCAGCAGCTGCACCACTACGGCTCGGTGTACCAGGTGGTGCCGCGCGCCGAACTCGACGCCGCCGCCTTGGAGCTGGCCAAGAACATCGCCGCCAAGGACGGGCGGGTGATCCGGGCGGCCAAGCGGGCGCTGAACGGCATCGACGTGCAGGACGTGCACCGCAGCTATCGGTACGAGCAGGGCTTCACCTTCGAACTCAACCTCGCCGGCGTCGCCGACGAGATCCGCGCCCGGTTCGACGACGACCTCGCGGCGCGCAAGAGCGGGCAGTAGAGAGGAATCACCCATGCGAGACAAGCGGATGTCGCTCGACGAGGTCGTCGGCGAGCTGCGCAGCGGGATGACCATCGGCATCGGCGGCTGGGGGTCGCGGCGCAAGCCGATGGCGCTGGTGCGGGCCATTCTGCGTTCGGACATCACCGACCTGACCGTGGTGAGCTACGGCGGGCCCGACCTCGGGCTGCTGTGCTCGGCGGGCAAGGTGCGCAAGGCGTACTACGGCTTCGTGTCGCTGGATTCGCCGCCCTTCTACGACCCGTGGTTCGCCAAGGCCCGCACCTCCGGCGCGCTGGTCGCCCGCGAGATGGACGAGGGCATGCTCAAGTGCGGGCTGGAAGCGGCCGCGGCCCGACTGCCGTTCCTGCCGATCCGCGCCGGGCTCGGCTCCGACGTCCCGAACTTCTGGGAAGGCGAACTGAAGACGGTCGAATCGCCCTACCCCGTGGACGGCACGCCGGAGACTCTGATCGCCATGCCCGCGCTGAATCTCGACGCGGCACTGGTGCACCTGAACCTCGGCGACGCGCACGGCAACGCCGCCTACACCGGCGTCGACCCCTACTTCGACGATCTGTTCTGTCTGGCGGCGCAGCGCCGCTACGTCTCGGTCGAGCGCGTGGTGGAGACCGACGAACTGGTGAAAACCGTTCCGCTTCAGGCACTTCTGCTCAATCGCATGATGGTGGACGGCGTGGTCGAAGCCCCCGGCGGCGCGCACTTCACCCTGGCCGCCGACGACTACGGCCGGGACGAGAAGTTCCAGAAGCATTACGTCGAGTCCGCGAAGACGCCGGAAACGTGGCAGCGATTCGTCGACACCTATCTGGCCGGCTCCGAGGAGCAGTATCAGGCCGCCGTCCGCCGATTCGCCGAGGAGGCGTGATGACCAGCACCGAAACCGTCACCCGCGCCGAGATCTGCGCCGTCGCCTGCGCGGACATATTCAGCGGCGCGGGCGAGATCATGGCCAGCCCCATGTCGCCGATGTCCATCATCGGCGCGCGTTTGGCCAAACTCACCACCGAACCGGATCTGCTGCTGTCCGACGGCGAGGCGCTGCTGTTCGCCGAGACTCCCCCGCTGGGTGGCAAAGCGCCGATCGAAGGCTGGATTCCGTTCCGGAAGGTCTTCGACGTGGTGGCATCGGGGCGCAGGCATGTGGTGATGGGCGCCAACCAGATCGACCGGTTCGGCAACCAGAACCTCTCGGCGTTCGGCTCGTTGCGCCAGCCGACCCGGCAGATGTTCGGTGTGCGTGGCGCGCCGGGCAACACGATCAACCACGCCACCAGTTACTGGGTCGCCCGGCACACCAAGCGGGTGTTCACCGACCAGGTGGACATCGTCTCGGGGGTGGGATACGACAAGGTCGACGCCGCGAACCCCGCCTACCGCTTCCACCACCTGCACCGGGTGGTGACCAATCTGGGTGTTTTCGATTTCGAAGGCCCCGATCACACCATGCGCGCCCGCAGCCTCCATCCCGGCGTCACCGCCGAGGAGGTCGCGGAGAACACCTCCTTCGAGATCGCCGGGCTCGCCGAGGCGGCCGAGACGCGGCAGCCGACGGCCGAGGAGCTGCGGTTGATCCGGGAGGTGCTCGATCCCAAGAAGATTCGCGAAACCGAGGTCCCGTCATGAGCCCGCGCTTGCGTACGCCGTTGACCGATCTGGTCGGCATCGAACACCCGATCGTGCAGACCGGCATGGGCTGGGTCGCTGGACCGAGCCTGGTGTCGGCCACCGCCGAAGCCGGTGGGCTCGGCATCCTCGCCTCGGCCACCATGACCTTCGCCGAACTCGAGGCGGCCATCGCGAAGACCAAGGCACACACCGCGAAACCGTTCGGCGTGAACATCCGGGCCGATGCCGCGGACGCGCCCGAGCGGATCGATCTGCTGATCCGGGAGAAGGTGGCGGTCGCGTCGTTCGCGCTCGCACCGAAGCAGGATCTGATCGCGAAGCTGAAAGACGCCGGAGTGGTCGTCATTCCGTCGATCGGCGCGGCCAAGCACGCGGTCAAAGTCGCCTCGTGGGGCGCGGACGCGGTGATCGTGCAGGGCGGCGAGGGCGGCGGGCACACCGGCCCGGTCGCCACCACCCTGCTGCTGCCCTCGGTGCTGGACGCGGTGGACATCCCCGTGGTCGCGGCCGGCGGGTTCTTCGACGGGCGCGGCCTGGCCGCGGCCCTGGCCTACGGCGCGGCGGGTGTCGCGATGGGCACCCGGTTCCTGCTCACCCAGGAGAGCACCGTCCCCGATGCGGTCAAGCAGGAGTACCTGCGGCGACAGCTTCAGGACACGGTGGTGTCGCTCAAGGTCGACGGCATGCCGCATCGCGTGCTGAACACCGAACTGGTACAGCGGCTGGAGCATTCGGGCCGCTGGCGCGGCCTCACCGCGGCGGTGGGCAACGCGGCCCGGTTCAAGAGCATGACCGGCATGAAGTGGTCCACCATGATCCGCGACGGCCTGGCCATGCGGAAGGCCAAGGACCTCACCTGGTCCCAGGTCGTCATGGCGGCGAACACGCCCATGCTCCTGCGCGCCGGATTGGTCGAGGGCAATACCGAGGCGGGCGTTCTCGCGGCGGGACAGGTCACGGGGATCATCGATGATCTGCCCACGTGCAAGGAGTTGATCGATCGGATCGTCACCGACGCGGTGGAGCGGATCGAGACGATCGCGGCGCTTTCCGAGCACGAGCAGTCGGCGGGGACGGGGTCGAACTGAGGGATGGCGGCCGCCGGTTCGGCCTGGGCCGCCCTCTCCGTTCGAATCGAAATGACCGACGCGTCGGGACGACGGCCCGCATATCCCGCCGCGCGGGCAGTGAAATAGCCGATTTCGCGACGGGCCGTAGCCGACCGGCAGTGATAACGGCAGATTTGCTCATTGCCTGGATGGTCTCGCAACGTCGTCTTACGCTGGACTGACAACGACATAACGGGGTTCGCCTGTCGATCGCCATATTGCGCCGGCCCGTCCTGCGACAGGCGAACCGTCGGACTCGATCATCACCCCTCGACTCGAGCGGAGGCCGCGATGCCCGCGACGAACGAGATCTCCGTACGCAGTAGCGCTTTCGATCATGGCGACCCGATCCCGGTGGTCTACACCTGCAAAGGCAGGAACGAACCGCCGCCGCTGAGCTGGACCACTCCACCGGAAGCCGCCACGCTGGCGCTGATCGTGGACGACCCGGACGCCCCGAGCGGCCTGTTCACCCATTGGATGGTCAGCAACATTCCACCGACGACCACGTCCAGCGCGGAGGGACAGACACCCGCGGGCGGGGTGGTCAGCCTGAACAGCGCTGAGCGCGCCGAATACTTCGGACCGTGCCCACCCGCGGGCACCGGCGTCCACCATTACCGATTCATCGTCTACGCGCTCTCGCGTCCCGTAAAGGTGGACGCGCGAACATCAGCCGACGACGCGAGGTCCGCGATCGTCGACGCGAGCATCGGAGACGGCCAGCTCATCGGCACCTACACCGTCGACTAGCTGGATCACCCGCCAGCCCGAGGATCCGGCCCCGCCTGACGCCTCGTCGAGTGGCACATGACGGAGGGCCTACTCGCGGTTCGCCGCAGCCATGTGCCACTCGGATCGCAGGTTCAGATAGTGCGCGGGGCCGGATCGGCATCAGCAGGGGTAGTCAGCTTCCGATGCGCGAACGGCACGCCGGACTCGCCGGCGCGCCGTTCGTCCACGCCGGTCAGTGCGGCAGACGCTCGATGATGGTCACGTTGGCGGTGCCGCCGCCCTCGCAGATGGTGAGCAGGCCGTAGCGGCCTTCGATCCGCTCCAGTTCGTTGAGCAGTGTCGCGAAGAGCTTCGCGCCGGTCGCGCCGAGCGGGTGGCCCAGCGCGATGGCGCCGCCGTTGACGTTGACCTTCTCGGGGTCGGCTCCGGTCTCCTTCAGCCAGGCCAGCACCACCGGCGCGAACGCCTCGTTGATCTCGACCACGTCGATGTCGTCGATGGTGAGCCCGGTCTTCTCCAGCGCCCACTTGGTCGCCGGGATCGGCGCGCTGAGCATGTAGATCGGGTCAGCGCCCCGCGCGCTCACGTGGTGGATGCGCGCTCGCGGCGTCAACCCGTACTCCCGCACCGCCCAGTCCGAAGCGAGCAGAGTGGCGCTGGCGCCGTCGGAGATCTGGCTGGCGACCGCGGCGGTCAGCGGGCTGCCGTCGGCCAAGGCGGGCAGCGAAGCCATCTTCTCCAGGCTCGTCTCGCGCGGTCCCTGGTCGATCCAGAAGTCGCCGACGGGCACGATCTCCTTGTCGAAGCGGCCGTTCTTGATCGCGTCGCGGGCCCGCTCGTGGCTGCGCAGCGCCCAGCGCTCCATGTCCTCACGGCTGATGTCCCACTTCTCGGCGATCAGCTGCGCGCCGCGGAACTGCGACACCTCGCCGGTGCCGTAGCGGTGGTCCCAGCCCTGCGATCCGACGAACGGCGAGTCGAAGCCGTACTCCTTGCCCGCGAGCATGGCCGCGGAGATCGGGATGGCGCTCATGTTCTGCACGCCGCCCGCGACGATCACCTCGGCGGTGCCGCTCATGATGGCTTGGGCGCCGAAATTGATGGCCTGCTGGCTGGATCCGCACTGCCGGTCCACCGTGACGCCGGGAACCTCTTCGGGATAGCCTGCGGCCAGCCACATGGTGCGGCCGATGTTGCCCGCCTGCGGGCCGACGTTGTCGACGCACCCGACGATGACGTCGTCCACGTTTCCCGGGTCGATCGGGTTGCGGTCCAACAGGCCGCGCAGCGCGGCCGCACCCAGATCGGCCGGGTGCACGCCCGCCAGCGCGCCGCCGCGCTTGCCGACCGGGGTGCGTACCGCATCGATCACGTAGGCGTCCCGCAGCGGGGCATACGGACGACGGGACGCGGAAGGTGCTGACATGTAAGGACTCCTACGTGGTGCGCGCGTCGGCGGTGAGCCCGTCGAGCACGATGGTCAGGTACTGCTTCGCGAGGTTCTCGACGGTGACCGGGCCGCCGGGGCGATACCAGCGCACCGCGACCCACACCGTGTCACGCAGGAACCGGTAGGCCAGTTCGACATCCAGCTCCGGCCGGAAACTGCCGTCCTGGACGCCGTTGGTCAGCACCCGGTGCCACAGCTCGCGGAATTCGCGGTTGTACGCGGCGATGTAGGTGAAGCGCTCCGAGTCGCGCAGTCGCTTCGCCTCGGCCTGGTAGATCGCCACCGCCGCGTGCCAGCGGTCGAACGACTCGTAGGACGCGAGCACCAAGGCTTCCAAGGTGTCTCGCGAACTCAGACCGGAGGCCACGATCTCCCGATAGCGGCCGAACAGCTCGTCCAAGAACCCGCGCAGGATCTCGTCCACCATCGACTCCTTGGAGTCGAAGTGGTGATAGAGGCTCCCGGAGAGGATCCCGGCCGCGTCGGCGATGTCGCGCACTGTGGTGGCGCGCAATCCCCGCTCGGCGAACAATTCGGCCGCCAAGGCGAGCAACTCGCTGCGCCGTGCTGATTTAGAGGCGTCTGGTGCGGGCACACGGCCATCATACAACCAAGCATTTGCTTGGTCGAGGGGCCCCGGTCATCGCGCCGAATAGCGCAGCGGCGAGGAGACCGACAGGTCGGCGAGCAGCCGATCGCAGATGATCACGGGGGACACGCCCGCCCGCGCCATCCTGGCGACGAGCGCGAGACGTCGTTCGCAGCTGTCCCACTCCACGGTGAGCTGGCCCCGGTCGGGACCGGCGTCCACCGTGGCCATCACCCGCGGCGGGCCGCCGCGCACCGGCTCCTCGCTCAGTTTGAGCACCATGCCGCGCTGCCAGGCGTGGTAGGTGTCCATATCGGCCCCGATCACCAGTTTGTCGGTGGCCGCGCACAGGCCCTGCGCAATCTCGTCGGCGAAGGTCACCTGGTCGAAGCGGAACTTCCGGCATTTCGCGACCACCGCCAGCAGATCGGCGCGCACCTCGCACAGCAGCGCCGTCTGACGCTGCCTGCGCTGCTCCTGTTCGCTCTCCGTGCTGTCGGCGCTGAGGCCGAGGCGGCGGGCGCGCTCGCGATCGCGCGCCAGATCGGCCCGCAGCGCGCCGCGCGGGTCGCGGGCGACCTCGCCCTCGTCGACGGCGTGCTGCTCGAGAATCCGCGTGGCGGCCATGGCGACCGCGCTCGCGGAGGTGTGCTCGATGAGTTCCGCGCCGAGAGCGAGGGCGGAGAGGACGAGGCTGTCGAGCCGTCGCCTGGCCAGTACGACTTCGCGCACCACATCGAGTTCCAGTTGTTCGCGGGCAGGTGGGCGATCGCGGCCCATAGCCATCGCCCCCTTGAAGAGCGCCGATCCGATCTCATCCAGCATGGCACACCGCGGTGTGCTCCGGCTCGGCCTTTTCTACCTGATCAGCCGCCCATTTCACGCGGCGGGCATGATGCGAGAAGGCGATCGCACTACGGCGCGGAACATCGCGCCGGGCGGGGCGTACGAACGGCTGCTCAGTGGTCGCCGGGGTGCTCGTCCGCCCCGCGCGGAGCGGACGAGCCCGGCTCAGGCGCGTTGGCTGCTGATCGAGACCACCTCGCCGGTCAGGTAGGTGGTGTAGTCGCTGGCCAGCATCGCGATCGTCGCGGCGACCTCCCACGGTTCGGCCGCGCGGCCGAACGCCTCGCGCTCCGACAGCCGGTCGAGCAGTTCGGTCGAGCTGACCTTGTCCAGGAACGCGTGTCTGGCGATGCTCGGGGCCACCGCGTTGATCCGGACGCCGAGTTCGGCGGCCTCGATCGCGCTGCACCTGGTCAACGCCATGACGCCCGCCTTCGCCGCCGCGTAGTGCGCCTGGCCGTACTGCGCGCGCCAGCCGAGCACGCTGGCGTTGTTCACGATCACCCCGCCGTGGCCCGCGTCGCGGAAATAGCCGAGCGCGGCCCTGGTGCAGCGGAAGGTGCCGTTGAGGGTGATGTCGAGGACGCGGTCCCACTGCTCGTCGGTCATGTCGACCACGGGCGTCTCTCCGCCGAGCCCGGCGTTGTTGACCATGATGTCGATCCGGCCGATGGCCTCGGCGGCCCCGCGCACCAGCGCGTTCACCTGTTCGGTGCTCTGCACGTCGCACGGGATGGACGCGACCCGCCGGTCGGGGAACTCGGCGGCCAGCTCGGTCGCGGTCTCCGCCAGACGCCGCTCGTGCCAGTCGGAGACCACCACGTCCGCGCCCTCGGCCAGCAGCCTGCGCGCGGTGGCCGAGCCGATGCCCGTGCCGGCCGCCGCGGTGATCACGGCCGAACGTCCGGTCAGCAGGCCGTGCCCGGCGACGGGCGCGGGGGCGACCGACAGCGGCCCCGTCACGGGCGAGCCTCGCGCGGCAGGCCGAGCACCCGCTCGGCGATGATGTTGCGCTGCACTTCGTTCGAACCTCCGTAGATGGTGTCGGCGCGGGTGAACAGATACAGCCGCTGCCATTCGTTGAGATCGTCCTCGCCCGCCACCAGACCGCGGGCGCCGAGCACGGCCATCGCCAGTTCGCCCAGCCCGCGATGCCAGTTGGCCCACAGCAGTTTCGCCACCGAGGCCTGGCCGGCGCCGTCGTCCACGCCAGCGCCCTCCATCGTGCGCATGGCGTGCGCGCGCAGCACGCGCAAACCCACCCAGGCCCGGTCGATCCGGTCGGCGATCAGCGGATCGTCGGCCGCGCCGGTGCGGCGGGCCAGCGCCTCGATGTCGGCCAGTTCCCGCGCGAAACGGATCTGCTGGCCGAGGGTGGAGATGCCGCGCTCGAAGGTGAGCGTGCCCATGGCGATCCGCCAGCCGTCACCAGGCTCGCCGACCACCAGGTCGGCCGCGGTGCGGGCGTCGTCGAAGAAGACTTCGTTGAACTCCGAGGTGCCGGTCAGCTGGATGATCGGGCGTACGTCGATGCCAGGCTGCTTCATCGGGACCAGCAGGTAGGACAGGCCCTTGTGCCTGGTCGAGCCGCGCTCGGTGCGGGCGACGACGAAGCACCAGTCCGCCACGTGGGCCAGCGAGGTCCAGATCTTCTGCCCGTTGATCGACCACTCGTCGCCGTCCAGGTGCGCCGCGGTGGTGATGGCGGCCAGGTCGGAGCCGGCGCCGGGTTCCGAATAGCCCTGGCACCACAGTTCGCTGACGTCGCGAATACCGGGCAGGAACCGATCCTTCTGGGCCTGGGTGCCGAACGCGAGCAGAGTCGGGCCGAGCAGCTCCTCGCCGACGTGCGACACCCGCGCGGGCGCGTTCGCCTTGGCGTATTCCTCGTGGAAGATCACCTGCTGGCGCACCGTGGCCTCGCGGCCGCCGTACTCCTTCGGCCAGCCGAGGCAGGTCCACCCGGCGGCGGCCAAGTGCCGGTCCCAGGCCAGGCGTTCGTCGAACGCCTCGTGTTCGCGGCCTGGGCCGCCGAGGCCGCGCAACGCGCGGAATTCGCCGTTGAGGTTCTCCTCCAGCCACTCGCGCACTTCGGCGGCGAATCGCTCGTCCTGCGCGGCGGAAAACCGCCCGTCCGGAGCGGCGGTGTCGGATTCTGAGGTCTGGATCGCACCCACGCCGGTAGGATAACCTACCAAGCACTTGCTTTGTAGAGTGCACGCATAACTCGCTCGCGGACGGTAAGGACAACCGTGACAACCCCTGCTCAGACCACACCGATGGCACTGCGCCACGCCGCTCGGACCTTCGGCGAAGCCCCAGCGATCGCCGACGGCTCGGTCCGGCTGAACTGGACCGAGTTGCTCGGCGCGGTCCAGGAAGTGGCGCGGGCGCTCATCGCACGCGGGGTGCGCACGGGCGACCGCGTGGCCATGTGGGCGCCCAACACCCACCACTGGGTGATCGCCGCGCTGGCCGCCCACTACGCCGGGGCCGCGCTGGTGCCGCTGAACACCCGCTACGTGGCCGACGAAGCCGCCGACGTGCTCAGCCGGGTGGACGCGAAGGCCCTGTTCATCGCGGGGCCGTTCCTCGGCCGCGACCGGCTGGCCGAACTGCGCACGTCCGCGACCGATCTGGCCATCGACACGGTGGTGGTGATCCCGGTCGAACCGGGCACCGAGAACACCGACATCGCCGCGCTGGACTGGTCGGAACTCGCGACCGTCGCCGCGCCGGTCACCGTGGCCGAAGCCGAGGAACGCGCCGAGTCGGTCACCCCCGACGACATCTCCGACATCCTGTTCACCTCCGGCACCACCGGCCGCAGCAAGGGCACGCTGGTCGCGCACCGGCAGGCGCTGTCGGTGGTGCGGGCCTGGGCCGAGTGCGCCACCTTGCGCGGCGACGACCGGTATCTGGTGGTGAACCCGTTCTTCCACAACTTCGGCTACAAAGCGGGCATCCTCGCCTGCCTGGTCACCGGGGCCACGATCATCCCGCAGGCCGTTTTCGACGTGCCGGAGACGATGCGGCTGATCGGCGCGGAGCGGGTCACCGTGCTGCCCGGCCCGCCGACGATCTACCAGACGATCCTGGATTTCCCGCGCCGCGCCGAATTCGACCTGAGTTCCCTGCGGGTGGCCGTCACCGGAGCGGCGACGGTGCCGGTGGTGCTGATCGAGCGGATGCGCTCGGAACTGGCCTTCGACGTCGTCATCACCGCGTACGGCCTGTCCGAGAGCGCGGGCTTCGGCACCATGTGCCGCGTCGACGACGACGCCGAGACCATCGCGAACACCTGCGGCAGGCCGATCGCGGATTTCGAGCTGCGCCTCGGCGAAGCGGGCGAGGTCCTGCTGCGCGGGCCGAACGTGATGCTCGGCTACCTCGACGACCCGGACAGCACCGCGGAGACGATCGACGCCGACGGCTGGCTGCACACCGGCGACATCGGCACGATCGACGACCGCGGATACCTGAAGATCACCGACCGGCTCAAGGACATGTACATCTCCGGCGGCTTCAACGTCTATCCCGCCGAGGTGGAACAGGCGCTGGCCCGGCTGGACGGCGTGGCCGAGTCGGCGGTGATCGGCGTGCCCGACACCAGGATGGGCGAAGTGGGCAAGGCGTACGTGGTGCGCAAGCCCGGCTCCGGCCTCACCGAGGACCAGGTGCTCGCCCACGCCACCACCGTGCTGGCCAATTTCAAGGTGCCGCGGTTCGTCGAATTCCGCGACCAGCTGCCCTACAGCGCCGCCGGGAAAGTGCTCAAGCGTCAACTACGTGAGGAGAAGTCGTAATGTCGGAACCGGCAACCCCGGACGAGGGTCCGGCGATCCCGGACGAAGGTGAGGTCGTCACCTACGAGCGGCGCGGCCGCGTCGCGATCGTCACGCTGAACCGGCCGGACTACCGCAACGCGCAGAACTCGGTGATGACCTACGCGCTCGACACCGCGTTCGAGCGCGCCGTAGAGGACCCCGAGGTCGGGGTGATCGTGCTCGCGGGCAACGGCAAACACTTCAGCGCGGGCCACGACATCGGCACGCCCGGCCGCGACCACCACGTGCGGTACCAGAACAAGGCCGCGCTGTGGTGGGACCACGTGGACCGGGCCGGCGGCGACCAGCGCTTCGCCCGCGAACTCGAGGTCTACCTCGGGATGTGCAGGCGCTGGCGGGAGATTCCCAAGCCGACCATCGCCATGGTGCAGGGCGCCTGCATCGCGGGCGGGCTCATGCTGGCCTGGGTGTGCGATCTGATCATCGCCTCCGACGACGCGTTCTTCTCCGATCCCGTGGTGCGCATGGGCATTCCCGGCGTCGAGTACTTCGCGCACCCGTGGGTGATGGGTCCGCGCGCGGCCAAGGAATTCCTGTTCACCGGCGACCGGTTCGGCGCGGCGCAGGCCAAGGAATGGGGCATGGTCAACCGGGTGGTGCCGCGCGCCGACTTGGAGACCGAGACGCTGGCGCTGGCCGAGAAGATCGCCACCATGCCGCAATTCGGTCTCGCGCTGACGAAGAAGGCGGTCAACCAGGCCGAGGACCTGATGGGCATGCGTTCGGGCATGGATTCGGTCTTCGGCCTGCACCACTTCGCCCACGCGCACAACGCCGAAGTCGGCGCCGACTCGCTCGGCGGCATGAACGCCAAGTCGATGAAGGCCTCGGCGAGCACCGCAGAACAGAACGGAACGACCTAGTGGATCTGGATCTCGACCAGGCGACCCAGGAATTCCAGCGGGAAGTCCGCGAATTCCTGGCCGCGAACAAACCGGCGCAACCGCTGCCGTCCATGGACACCAAGGCGGGCTTCGAGGCGCACCGCGCCTGGGAGCGCACCCTCGCCGACGCCAGGCTCTCGGTGGTGGCCTGGCCGGAGGAGTTCGGCGGGCGCGATGCCTCGCTGCTGGAATGGGTGCTGTTCGAGCAGGAGTACTACGCGGCGGGCGCGCCGGGGCGGGTCAGCCAGAACGGCATCTTCCTGCTGGCGCCGACGCTGTTCGAACACGGCACCCCCGAGCAGCTGGAGCGGATCATGCCGCGGATGGCGCGCGGCGACGACATCTGGGCGCAGGCGTGGTCGGAGCCCGAAGCGGGCAGCGACCTGGCCGGTATCCGCTCGACCGCCAGGCGCACCAACGGCGGCTGGCTGCTGAGCGGCCAGAAGACGTGGAGTTCGCGCGCCGCCTTCGCGGATTGGGCGTTCGGGCTGTTCCGCAGCGACCCCGAGGCCGAACGACACAAGGGCCTCACCTACGTCATGTTCCCGCTGACCGCCGACGGGGTCTCGGTGCGCCCGATCCCGCAGTTGGACGGGGAACCCGGCTTCGCGGAGATCTTCCTCGACGACGTGTTCGTGCCCGACCGCGACGTGATCGGCGCGCCGGGCGAGGGCTGGCGGGTGGCGATGAGCACCTCGAGCAACGAACGCGGCCTCTCGCTGCGCAGCCCTGGCCGGTTCAGCGCCACCGCGCGGCGGCTGATCGAGCTGTGGCGCGAGGACGGCGACCAGGACAACACCGCGCAGCGCGACGCGGTGGTGGACGCCTGGATCGGCAGCGAGGCCTACCGGCTGCACACGTTCGGCACGGTCACCCGGCTCGACGAAGGCGGCAAGCTGGGCGCGGAATCCTCGATCACCAAGGTGTTCTGGTCCGAGCTGGATATCGCCATGCACGAGACCGCGCTCGAGGTGCTCGGTCCGGCGGCGGAGCGTTCCGGACCGTGGACCGACGGATACCTGTTCGCGCTGTCGGGGCCGATCTACGCGGGCACCAACGAGATCCAGCGCAACATCATCGCCGAGCGGCTGCTCGGACTACCGAGAGGAAGCGGCCGATGAGATTCGCGCTCAGCCCCGAACAACTCGATTTCGGCGCCAGCCTGCGCAAACTGCTGGAGGCGGGCCGCGCGCCCTCCGCCGTGCGCGCGTGGGCGTCCGGTGACAGCGGGCCGGGTCGGGCGTTGATCCGGCAACTGGCCGAGGCCGGTGTGCTGGGTCTGGCCGTCGCGGAGGAGCACGGCGGCATCGGCGCCGAACCGATCGATCTGGTGGTGGCGTTCCAGGAGATCGGGCGGGCTGCCGTGCCGGGTCCGCTGGTGGAGACCGCCGCCGCGATTCCGGCGGTGTTGCAGGCGCTTACGGACAAGGGTCCGGCCGCGCGCCTGCTACCCGGCTTCGTGGAGGGCACGGCGCTGGGCACCGTCGCGTTCGATTCACCCGGCCTCGGCGGCGTCGCGCTGGACGCCGACACCGCCGAGGTGGTGCTGGTGGCCGGTACGGACCTGGTGTCCACCGGGCGCCGCGGCGGCCTGGTGCGATCGGTCGATCCCGCCCGCCGCCTGTTCGCGGTCGCCGCGGACGAAACCGTCGTCCAGGGTGACCAGGTCGGCGCGGCCGTGGCCGCCGGTTTCGACACCGGCGCGCTGGCGTGCGCGGCCCAGCTGCTCGGCGCGGGAAAGGCGCTGCTGCACGCGTCCACGGAATACGCCAAGCAGCGCAAGCAATTCGGCAAGCCGATCGGCGAGTTCCAGGCCGTGAAGCAGAAGCTGGCCGATGTGCTCATCGCGCTGGATCTGGCCGAGCCGCTGCTCTACCGTGCCGCGCTCACCATGACCGCGCCCACCCGCGGTCGGGACGTCTCGGCCGCCGTCATCGCCTGCGGCGACGCCGCCTATCGCGCGGCGCGCGCCGCACTCCAGGTACACGGCGCGATCGGCTACACCGCCGAGTACGACCTGTCGCTGTGGCTGACCAAGGTGACCGCGCTGCGTTCGGCCTGGGGCACACCCGACCTGCATCGCGCCCGGATCGCCCAGGCGCTGCGGGAGGACACCGAACCCACCCCGCGGGGCATCGCATGAGCGGTCAGGCCCGGAGGCGGCAGCGCAGCGTAACCACGCAGGGCCCCGCTCATGCGACAAACCAGCCCAGCATGAGCGGTCAGGCCCGGAGGCGGCAGCGCTTCCCTCAGAAAGGACACCGATGAGCACCGCCGAACATCAGGATTTCCTCGCTTCGGTGCGGGCGCTGCTGACCAAGCACGCCGGGTCCGCCGCGGTGCGCGCCGCGATGGACACCGAACTCGGCTACGACCCCGCGCTGTGGCGGCTGCTGTGCGAGCAGATCGGCGTCGCCGCGCTGGCGATTCCGGAGGAATACGGCGGATTCGGCGCGAGCCTGGTCGAATCCTTGCTGGTGGTGGGCGAATTGGGCCGGACGCTCGCTGGGGTGCCGATGCTCGGCTCCGCCGTCCTCGGTGCGCAGGCGGTGCTGCTGTCCGGTGACGGCGAAGCGTGCGCGCGGCTGTTGCCCGAGGTGGCCGAAGGCACGCGCACGATCGCGGTCTGCTGGGCGGACGAGCGCGGCTGGGACGAGCCGGGCGTGCGCGAGACGGGCGGGGCACTCACCGGGACCGCGCACTACGTGCTCGACGGGATGGCGGCGGACACCTTCGTCGTCGTCACGCCGACCGGTCTGTTCGAGGTCGAGCCCACCGCGCCCGGCGTCACCCGGCGGGCGGTGCCCACCATGGACCCCACCCGCAAACTGGCCGAAGTCGGCTTCGCCGACGCGCCCGCGCGACGGCTCGGCTCTGGCGACCAGTCGGCGACGGTCGCCCGGCTGCGGGAGATCGGGTGGGCTGCGCTGGCCGCCGAGCAGGTCGGCGCCGCCGACCGCTGCCTGGAGATGACGGTGGACTACGCCAAGTCCCGCGTGCAGTTCGGGCGGGTGATCGGCAGTTTCCAGGCGCTCAAGCACCGCATGGCCGACATGTACGTGCTGCTGGAATCGGCCCGGTCGGCGTCCGTCGCCGCGACCGCGGCGGTGGCGGCGAACAGCCCGTCGGCCGCCGAGGACGTCTGGGTCGCCCGTGTGCACTGCTCGGAGGCGCTCACCGCCATCGCGGCCGAGACCGTCCAGCTGCACGGTGGCATCGCGATCACCTGGGAACACGACGCGCATCTGTTCTTCAAGCGCGCCCACGGGGACGCGCAACTGTTCGGCGCCGCGCACCGCCCGGCGGCGCAGCCGGCCTGAACAGGGGCAGCGGCGCACCGACCGGTCGGCGGCGCGCCCTGCCTCGATCGGCTGTCCGGCGCCAACTCGATGCACTAAGATGTGACAAGCGCCACACGCGCATGCCGGGGGATGCGTTTTCGAGTGGCACCGCGGGTCGGAATCGGTGCCGTAGCGAGTCGAGATGCGGGCTCGCCCCAAAAGTCGTCGGGGCCACCATCCGGGAGGATGCCATGACGCAAACAGTGAATTCCGATCTCGAAGCATTGCGGTCCCTCATCGACGGGCCGGTGTACGGCCCAGCCGACCACGGATACGATCGGGCCCGCGCCATCTGGAACGGCGACATCGACCGGCGCCCCGCCGTGATCGCCCAGTGCCTGTCGCCCCGCGATGTCGCCGCGGCGCTGGCCTTCGGCCGGGAGCGCGGGCTGGAGATCTCCGTTCGCGGCGGCGGCCATTCCTACAGCGGAACCGCGGTCGGCGACGGCGGCCTGATGATCAACCTGAGCGCTTTGAAGAACGTCGTGGTGAATCCGGAGACCGAACGCGCCAGGGTCGGCGGCGGAGCGACGATGGCGGACATGGACGCCGCGACCCAGGCGTACGGGCTGGCGGTGACCGGCGGGGTGATCAGCGACACGGGCGTCGGCGGCCTCACCCTCGGCGGCGGCATGGGCTGGTTGACCCGCATGGCCGGGCTGGCCATCGACAACCTCGTCTCGGCGCAGGTGGTCCTCGCCGACGGCCAGGTGGTGCGGGCGTCCGAGACCGAGAACGCGGAATTGTTCTGGGCCTTACGCGGGGGCGGCGGGAATTTCGGCGTGGTCACCGAATTCGAGTACCGCCTGCACCACGTCGGGCCGGAGGTCCACATGGGCCTGCTGTTCTGGGACATGCCGGACGGCACCGACGCACTGCGCCTGATCCGTGAGTTCATCCCCACCCTGCCGCGCCGGTCCGGCGCGTTCATCGCGCTGGCGATGTCGGCGCCGGCCGCGCCGTTCGTCCCGGAGCGGTACCACGGCCGTGCGGGCCACGCCCTGATCGTGGCCGGTTTCGGCACGGCCGATGAGCACGCCGCCGCGCTGGCGTCGATCCGCAGCGCATTGCCGCCGCTGTTCGAATTCCGCACCCCGATCCCGTACACCGGGTTGCAGCGGATGCTCGACACGGCGGCGCCGTGGGGCCTGCACGGCTACGAGAAGGCGCTGGACATCCACGATTTCTCCAATGACGTCATCGCGGTTCTCACCGCGAACGCCGCCGGGAAGACCGCTCCGCTGTCGTTCATGCCGATCTTCCCGCTCACCGGCGCGTTCAGCACTGTCGGCGAGAACGACACGGCGTTCGGCGGCACGCGCGACCCGCATTACGAGTGCAATATCACCGCGATCACCCCAGACCCGGAAACCCTCGCCTCGGACCGGGAATGGGTGCGCACGACGTGGGAAGCGCTGCGCCCATTGGCTTCCAACCAGGGCGGGTACGTCAACTTCATGTCCGACGCGGACCACGACCGGATTCGCGAATCGTACGGCCGCACGAAATACGCGAAGCTGGCGCACATCAAGGCCGACTACGACCCGGGCAACCTCTTCCACCGCAACGCCAACATAGCCCCCGGCTGATCACTCCACCGAGCGTTCACGGGTCGCGTCGGGGCGCAGGCCGTCCAGCACGATCCGCACGAGTCTGCGCCAATCACCGCTGCCGCTGCTGATGGTCGCGGACAGCGCGCCGACGATCATGTAGACGTCACCCACCGTGCAGTCCGCACGCAGTGTTCCCGCGGCCCGGTCCCGTTCCACTAGTTCGCCGATCACGTCCTCGAGCCTGCCGCGGGACTCGCCCCTCGGCTCGCTGCCCGTCGACTGCCGAGCCGCCTCGATCGCCGCCGACAGGCCCCGGTCGGCCGCCAGCACCGCGCCGACATGGCGCAAGTAGCGAGCGAGCCCCTCTCCCGGCTCGCCGCGCAGGCATTCGGTGCGGGCGAACTCCTCGATCTCGGCGAAGCGCTGCTCGGCCGCGGCCTCGATGAGGTCGGCGTGGGTGGGGAAATGGCGGTAGACGGTTCCGACGCCCACTCCTGCCGCGCGGGCGATCTCGGCCAGCGGCACGGTGCCGCCCTGCTCGGCGAACAGCGTGCGGGCCACGGCCACGATGCGGGCGCGGTTGAGCGTGGCGTCGGCCCGCTGCCTGCGGGGCGATGGCGGCCTTGACACCGGTGATTCCTCCATGTTTACCCTTCAAACGGAATCGGATTCCGCTTCCGCTTCATTACACCGAAGGGTAACACGTCATGTCGCACAATCGTTTCCACCTCCTGACCCCCGGCGAGGCACGGCCCGGCCGAGTGCCGCTGCCACCCGCGTTCGCGGTGAAGGCCACCACCGCCGACACCGAGGGCAGGTTCTCCTTGCTGGAGGTGACGCTCGCGCGTGACATTCCACGGCACACGCATCATGTCGCGGACGAATGCGTCTACGTGCTCGAAGGCACGCTCGACGTCGAGTTCGACGACCGGACGCTCTCCGCGACCGAGGGCATGTTCGTGCTGCTGCCGCACGGCGTGCCGCACGCCCTGCGCTGCGGATCGCAGCCACCGCCGCGGGTGTTGCAGATCTCCTCGCCCGGCGGCTGGGAGTGCTACCTCGAGGACCTCTTCGAAGCCGGAGCGTCGGTGCTGACCGACGGTGCGCTGGATCCGGTGAAGATCAATCCCATCGCGGCGGCCTACGACATCCACTACGAAGAACCGGCGAGTCCCGTTGCGGGACAGCGAGGCTGATTCCGGCGAGACCGACTCGGGCGGCCCGGCGGAACGCATCCATCCGCCGGGCGCCCCACCCTGTGGCCGACTTCACCACAAATAGATAGTTAGCCTATGTAATAATATTTCCTGTGCGGCAAGCTCAGGTGAACGTAGCGGATGACATCGTCGTCGACCTTCTCGTCACCGCGGGCAGGCTCACCCGGCTGGCCGGGGTGATCAGCGGCGACGACCTGCCGCGGGCCATGTTGCGGGCACTGGCGGTGCTCGACGAACACGGCGCGCTGCGCGTCAGCGAATTCGCCAGGATCGACCGATGTTCACAGCCGGCGGCAACGGCGCTGATCGGCAAGCTGGTCGCGGAAGGCTTCGCGACCCGGCGCAAGGACCCGGAGGACTTCCGGGCCGTGATCGTCGAACTCACCCCGGCCGGGCGCACCCGGCTGGCCGAGTCCCGCCGCGCGTTCGCCACCGCGATCGGCGAACATCTGCCCGGCTTCGACACCGGACGACTGGCCCGGCTGGACTCCGAACTGCACGACCTGCTGGAGGCCCTGAAAACGGCTACACGACAGCACGATTCGATCCCGAGGGAACACCGATGAGCACTTTGGCTCCCACCCGCGCCCCGGTCGCGGACAACACCAAGCAACCGAAAGCCGTCTGGGCGGTCGCGTTCGCGAGCGTGATCGCGTTCATGGGCATCGGCCTGGTCGATCCCATTCTCAAACCGATCGGCGAGCAACTGGACGCGTCACCGTCGCAGGTGTCGCTGCTGTTCACCAGCTACATGCTGGTGACAGGTGTGGCCATGCTGGTCACCGGTGTGGTGTCCAGCCGCTTCGGCGCGAAGAAGACACTGCTGTCCGGGTTGGCGATCATCATCGTGTTCGCGGCGCTGGCCGGTATGTCGAACACGGTGGCGCAGATCGTCGGGTTCCGCGCGGGCTGGGGCCTGGGTAACGCGTTGTTCATCGCCACGGCGCTGGCCACCATCGTCGGCGCGGCCAGCGGCGGCGTGGCCCGCGCGATCATCCTGTACGAGGCGGCGCTCGGCATCGGCATCGCGACCGGTCCGCTGGTCGGCGGCGTGCTGGGCGGAATCAGCTGGCGCGGGCCGTTCTTCGGCGTGTCGGTGCTGATGGCCGTCGCGCTGGTGAGCATCGTCGTGCTGCTGCCGGAAGGCCCCAAGCCGACGCACCACACCTCGATCACCGCGCCGTTCCGCGCCCTGCGCTACCGGGGACTGCTGATCGTTAGCCTCACCGCCCTGCTGTACAACTTCGGCTTCTTCACCTTGCTCGCCTACACCCCGTTCCCGCTGGACATGGGCACTTACGCGATCGGCTTCATCTTCTGCGGCTGGGGTGTGCTGCTGGCGATGGCGTCGGTCTTCCTGGCTCCCCGGTTGCAGCGCCGTTTCGGTTCGCTGCCGATGATGGGCCTCTCGCTGGGCCTGTTCGCGGCCGACCTGGCGATGATGGCCGTGTTCGCCGAACACAAGCCGGTGCTGATCGCGGGCACCGTGCTGGCGGGCCTGTTCCTCGGCGTGAACAACACCCTGATCACCGAGGCCGTGATGATCTCGGCGCCGGTGGAGCGATCCACCGCGTCGGCGGCCTACAGCTTCGTCCGCTTCGCCGGCGGTGCCGCGGCGCCCTATCTCGCCGGCAAATTGGGCGAGCACAGCATCTCGCTGCCGTTCTGGGTGGGCGCGGCGTGCACCGCCGCCGCGGTCGTCGTCCTGCTGGCCGGGCGCGCCGCCTTGGCCCACCTCGACGACCACGAGCCCGCTCCGCACAGCGTCGAGGAGGCACAGGCCATCACGGTCGGCGACGACTGATCGTCCGAGCGCACCGAAGGCAGCCACCAGCGTGGCTGCCTTCGTCGTTTTTCCGCCCTGGCGGGCACCGGCCGAGGAGTACGGTCGAGAGATATGACCGAAGCGAAGCGGGGGCGCGTCAGCGTCGAGACCAGCCAGAAGCGTGTGCGCGTCTATCTGGGCGGGCACTTGGTCGCCGACAGCGTACGACCGGTGCTCGTGTGGGAGAACCCGCACTACCCGACCTACTATCTGCCGGTCACGGATCTGCGCGCGAAACTCGAGCCGAACGGGCAGACGCGGCATTCCACCAGCCGCGGCGACGCCACCGTCTACGACGTCATGGTCGACGGCACGACCGCGGGCGGAGCGGCGCTGCGTTATCACGAGTCGCCGCTCACCGCACTGCGCGAGCTGGTGCGCCTGGAGTGGGGTGCGATGGACGAGTGGTTCGAGGAGGACGAACCGATCTACGTCCACCCGCGCAACCCGTACTCGCGTGTCGACATCCTGGCCAGTTCGCGGCACGTGCGGGTGGAGATCGACGGCGTCACCGTCGCCGACTCACGCACCCCGCGCATCCTCTTCGAAACGGGCCTGCCCGCGCGGTACTACCTGCCGATGACCGACGTCCGCATGGATCTGCTGTACCCGTCGGCCACCCATACCAGCTGCCCGTACAAGGGCACCGCCGACTACTGGACCGTCCGCGTCGGCGGCAAGGAGTATCCCGACTACGTGTGGGGCTACCGCACGCCGCTGCCGGAGAGCCAGAAGGTCGCCGGGCTGGTGTGCTTCTACAACGAGAAGGTCGACATCTACCTCGACGGTGAACTCCAGGAACGCCCGCGCTCCCCGTTCAGCTGAAACACCTCCGGCGATGATCAAGCCGAGGATTCCCAGCAATGGGAAGCTCGGTGCGCCTACGCTGTTCCGATAATTGGCTGACGCGACGCGCCGTCGACGAGCGAGCGGTTTCCGCGCGAAGGCGGCGTGTGTGCCGACCGATGAGGATACAGAGCAGGGAGCCGCCCGTGGATCGATGGGAACGGGACGGCCTGCGATCGGCGAACAGCGGCTTGCGCAGCCAGGTCCACTACATTCTCGACATCTACGAGCGGCAACAGGCCGAGCTCACCGAGGTGCGCCGGCAGCTGGAGGAGCTGCGTGTCCGAGGCGGCTCCGCTGATCAGCTGGTGGAAGTGACGGTGGACAGCGCGGGCGTGGTCACGGACGTGCGCTTGGCGGCCGCCGCGACTCGCGGGACGGCGGAACGACTGGGACAGTCGATCACCGAAGCAGCGCAGGCCGCGGCCCAGCAGGCGCGGTCGCAGCGGGAGGCCCTGATCGCCGCGATCGCAGACGCCGCCCACGCCATGCCCGACCTACCCGACCTGGTCCCCGGAGCACCGAGTTGGCGGGAAAAACCGGAGTCCATCGACAACTAGACAGCGGGCCGACGAACGGGACGGGAATCGGCCGCAGGGAGGCGTGAGGAGACGGGTGTGGCGCAGTCGTTGCGGCTCGATCAGGAACGGCTTCGGGCGCTGGTTCCGCAATTCGAGGACATCGGCGCGGATGCCCAACGCGTCCTGAACGAGTTGAAGGCCGCGATCGAGCGCGAAGGCAACTGCTGGGGAGACGACCCGGCGGGCAAAGCATTCGAGCGCACCTATCTTCCGGACGCGGAAAAAGGTGTCGCCGGTCTGACGAAGACCGTAGAGAGCCTGCGCGAAGAAGGGAATGTCGTCGCGGGCCTGGTGGACAAATTCGAGCAACAAGACACCGAAGGAGTCCGGCGGATCAAGGACGCCGACCCGTCGGCACAGGACAGCCCGAACACCGGTCCCGGCACGTCGCCCTATCAGGTTCCCCCGAGTGCGCGGAATCCGACCACCACGAGCGCCACACCCACTGGCAGCCATGCCAACCCCGTGTCCGCGCCGTCGACGACCGGGCCGGACACGGCATGGGACCCCGGTCGTAGCCCCACATCGCCCGCGGCGGACAACGCGAGCAACCCCGGCGACTCGCGATCGCCCTCCACTGCCCCGCAATCGGCCCGATCGAGTCAACCGAGCGTCTCGGCCAACCCGCTGTCCGGCAACATCCCCGGCGTGGGAGATCCCGGACTGGGCAATCCATTCGGCTCCTACGTGCCCGACCGCGACGAGAGCGCGCCGGACTCCGAGCGGACACCCTCGGCCACCGCGCCGGCGACCACGCGCGACACCGCTCCGGCGGCTACCGCTCCGCACGCAACCGCCACCGGCGACCCAGCGACCAACCGCAAACAGGCGCGCACTCCGTGGTCGAAGAGTTCGGCCGAAACCGCGCCTTCCTCGAACACACCGGCAGCCAAAGCCGCAGGCCCGCAGGTGTCGGCGCCGCCGAGCACCCCACCGAGGGTCTCGGCGTCCTCTCCTAACGTCTCGCCGCCGCGCATGCCCTCGCCCCAGTTCCCCGATCAGCAGGCGGGCAAGCCCGCGGCGAAGGCGGCAGGCAAGGCATTCGGCGCCGAGTCCAAATCCGGCGCGCGTCATCCCTGGGCCGCCGATGGCGCGGTCGCGAGTGAGAACGTCCGGCTCGCGCGGGAACTGGCCGAGCGCCACGACCTCGAACTCGTCGGGTTCGACGATCCCGGCATCGACGGGTACGCGATCCGGGAACTGGCGGCGGCGCTCGACGACGTGCTCAACCAGTATCCCTACCTCGACTTGCGTCAGATCGCGATAGCGGAATCACGCGAGGCGGCCACTCGTCTGGAATGGGACTGGGTCGCGGGACAGGCGGGCCCGGAGCCATACACCCGCAGGATCGTGCTCGACTCGGTAGTCGCGCGGAATCCGACCGCGTTCGCCGAATACATCCGTAACGCAACGCAATCCGGAAACCTCGCACGCGGATCGGACCGGCGTCCGGTGTATTCGACGATGATTCGCGAATTAGGGCACGCGCTGGACATCGCCGGTCGGTTCCAGGCGAGACAGTTGGCCCAGGACGCGCTGATCGCCGAGTTCACTCGAACCCGCGGCACGGAAGCCCGCGACAAGTCCTCGGCCGCGTCCCCCACCGATTACGAGCAATGGCGGGCCCAACTGAGCGGTTACGGATTCCACAACGGCCGATTCGATCCGGGGATGGCGTTGGCCGACGCGTTCGCCGAGGTCCAGATCAACGGACCCGAAGCGGGGCCGCCCGCGAAGGTGTTGCATCGCCTGCTGGTGGAGACGGCGAAGAAGACCTGGACGGCGCTGCCGTGAGCGCAGGCGGTGGCCGGACCGCCGACGACCGGCAGCACGAAACGTTCGAGACCGAGTTGGCCGCAGCCGTCGCGGGCAGCCCGCTGCGGATGCACGTGGGGTTCGGGCCCGACACGGACGCGGCCCTGATCGCCATCGCGCTGGCCCATCCGAACGTCACGCACGCCATGATCGAGGCGGCGCGGCGCGCCTTCGTCGCGGAGTCCGTCGCGACCGCGGATGTCCCAGCGGAACCGGCCCGTTCGCCGGACGTCTCGCTATGACCCTGCAGATACCGGAGGCCTTCCCGGACTGGCTGGTGACCTGCGTCGCGGGGCATTTCCCCTGCGGCGACGAGGATGCCGCGCGCCGTCTCGGTGACCAATGGTCGGATACCGCCGAGAGCTGCCGAGCGCTCGCCGACCGGCACGATGTCGCCGCGGCGTCGGAGCGGGCGGCGATCGCGGGCATGACGAGCGACGTCAAGACGCAACGGAATCTGCAACTCGGCGACGATCTGCGCAATCAAGCCACGTATGCCGACTCCATGGCCGAACAGTGCTACAAGGGCGCCAACGACATCGAGTTCAACAAACTGCTGGTGATCGCCACCGGATTCGCTCTGCTGGCCCAGTTGGCACTGGACGCGGCGCTCATGGCCCCGGGCGTCGTCAAGGCCGCCGAGGATCGGGCGGCCGCGGAAGCGAGCTGGGTGGCGGCCGGCCGACGGTGCCTGCTCAGCATCAAGGGTGTCGGAGCCGAGTGCGCGATCCGGCGAGCCGGTATCCCACTGGCCAAGGCCACCGCGATCGGCGCCGCGCTCGGTGCGGGCACTGGCGCCCTGGTGAACGGCGGCGCGCAATGGTGGCAGAAGAATGTCCTGCATCACCGCGACAAGATCGAATGGGACCAGGTCGGCGACGCCGCTGTCATCGGCGGTGCGGGCGGAGCCCTGGGAGCACGTTTCGCCTCACGCGTCGCTCCCGGCGTCAACCGGGTGATCGGCAGGATCGCCGAGCGGTCGCAGTCCAACATTGTGCGTTACGGCGCCCACGTCACCAGCGGGTTGCTGATCGGCGGAGCGGGCGGAGTCGCCGGTGCGGCCGGCGGGTTGGTCGCGCAGATACCGCTGACCGGACACATACCGAAGGGCGAAGACCTCGAAAACGCGTTGATCACCGGATTCGTCGGCGGCTTCGTCGGCTCCGCCACAGTCTTCGCACAGCCGTTGCCGCCCCGACCTCTGGCCACCCGCCCGGGCCCCGCCAACCCGAACCGCCCTGGAGCCCGACCGACCCCCGACCCGTCGACCCCGCCTCCGGGCGGCAACGGTCCCGCACCCGGCGCACCGGGCGGCGGCAATCCACCGCGCCCGAGCGCACCCACCCCACCCGGTGGCGGAAACCCACCCCGTCCCAGCGCACCTGGCGACGGCAACCCACCCCGCCGACCCACCGCGCCGGGCGACGGGAACCCACCCCGCCGACCCAGC
>NZ_BDBC01000001.1 GCF_001612785.1 Nocardia beijingensis NBRC 16342 | reverse complement strand
CCCGAAGAAGAGACACCACCCCCGCAGCATCCGGATCGCGATGAGGACGCGGCCGACCCGGACGCGTCGCCGGATGCCGAGGAGACCTCACCCCCGAGCGAACAGCACGGCACGTCTCCGTACGCATGGCACCCGGATGCGGCAGTACTCGATCGTGCCGCAGCGGAGTTCCCCTCGGTATTCGACGAGCCACGCACACTCGCCGAACTGCGGGAGCACCTGAGCCATGACATGTCGTTCGACGACGTGATGGCGGTGCGCGACTTCTCCTACCAGCAGCACGGACTGGATGCGCCGGATCTGTCGCTCGAGAATCTCAACGGATTCCTGGAAAGGATCTGGAACAGGGGGGACCGGGTAACCGGCGAATGGGGCGTGTACAGCGAGTACGGTGCGGCTACCGAGACGAATCTGGTCACCGATCCGCGTGGCTATGTCATGCAACTCGCGGATATACTCGCCGCCCGAGGACGGGAAGGGCAAATAGCCATGGTCCAAGGGCGAGGGGCCCGCATTCTCGACGCGTCGAACGCACCGGATATCGATACCAGATCGATCAATTTCGTCCATTACCACCGAGCGAATGCGGTCTCGGACGTCGGTTATCGTGTGTACGTGAACGCGCGCGCTGAAGCGGTGCCCGACTTGATGCGTGGGGTGGTGCACGAAATCGTGGACAGCCCCGATAGATTCCCCGGTATCTACAGCGCGAAAGTCGTCGGCCCCCACTCGGTTCGCTCGGACGCGATGGTGATCTACACGAAGGATCTTGCCGATGCCCATCGGGTCGTCGACTGGCTGCGCGAATATCAGACGCGGCAACCCGACGCTTTCCTATGGGACGCTCCAGCGATGACACACCAGGTCATGGAAGGCGTCGGTATCGGGGCCGAACCCCAAGCCAATAATTCCAGTTTCGGCTGGGAACGCTCCCAGGCCATCTACCAGGCGCTGCAATCCACCCGGAGCGAGAACGGCGATTTCGCTATGTTCCGCGAACGAGCGCTCGCCGAACTCGCCGCAAAGGGTGTCGATCCCGAACATCCTCATCTCAATCAACTGGACGAGACACCTGATCAACCGCGGAGGTCGACATGAACAACCACGACAAGATCGCGGCGGCGCGCGATGCGGTGATCAAATTCCTGACCGGCGAGATCAATCCGGACGACAACCCGCACTGGTTCGATGACGACATACTCCTCTTCGCCGTCGATCGTCTCGACCAACAAGACTCGGAATGGCTGCTCGCTCAGCTCGCGAATCGCGACTTCGCACGTGACCTGCGCGCATGGATCATCCCGATGATGCGCAAGCACGGCGCCGAAGCGCAGGCATCGCTCGACGCGGACAACCATTGACGGACGAGAGATACGAGCGGCAACGCGCCGAACTCGCGGAGATCCGGGAGCAGGTGCACAGCGCACGCGGTGAAGCACGTTCTCCCGACGGATACGTGACGGTGGCGGTGGATTTCACCGGCGTGGTCACCGAGGTGCGATTGGATCCGGCCGCGCTGCGTACTCCGCCCGAACGTCTCGCCGCGATCGTGACCGAAACGGCGCGGGCCGCAGCGCGTTCGGCACATCAGCAAGTGACCGAGACGATCACCCCGATCAGCGACATCGTGGGCAGCATGCCCGAACTCGCCGAACTGTTACCAGGCGCTCCGAGCCTGCGCGAGCCGGCTGCCGACGCAGCTCCGGATGCCGAGTACCTCCCGGACGACGAGTACGAAGACGAGTACTACGACACCTGACGCCGGCGCCGACAAGGCGATTCGAACCCGGGTCTCAGACCGCCACCACATGCGCGTTGTCGGCCGCGCGGCGGTATCCCCCTGGCGCGAGCCCGTATTCGCGTTTGAAGGCCTTCGCGAACGCGAACTCCGAGGTGTAGCCGACGCGGCGGGCCACGGCGGCGAGACTGCTGTCGGTGTCGCGGAGCAGGCGGGCGGCGGTCAGCATGCGCCACCGAGTCACGTAGGCCAGCGGCGGCTCGCCGACCGTCGCGAGGAAGCGGCGGGCGAGGGTCGCGCGGGAAACGCCCGCGATGTCACCGAGGTCGGCGACGGTCCAGGCGCGCGCGGGCTCCTCGTGCACCGCGCGTAGCACCGCCGCCACGGCCGGATCGGCGAAGGCGCCTGCCCAGCCGGAGGAGCGCAGGTCGGCTTGCTCGTCGAACCAGGCGCGCAGGATGAACAGCAGCAGCGTCTCGAGGATCGCGGGCACGGCCGCGTCGCTCCCCTGCCGCGGCTCGGCGATCTCCGCGGCCAGGAGATCGACGGCGCCGCGCAGCGCGGGATGACGCCCAGGACGCGCGGGCAGATGGATGAACTCGGGCAGCTCGTCGAGGATCGGATGGGTGCGACCACGGCCGAGTTCGTACGCGCCACAGAGCAAGGCGGTCCGAACGCCCGGCCCCACGATCTCTCTGGGCTCGCCGGGCAACGCGGTCTCGGTGACGGGGCTGTCCAAGCTGTCGACCAGGTCGTGGTCGGCGCCTCGCGGCATGAACAACACATCCCCCGCCCCGAGCGCCATGGGTTCGCCGTCCGGCGGCACCACCCAGCAAGAGCCCTGCAAGACGACGTGGAAACCCGCCCCCGGCACCACGGGATACCGCCTGCCCCACGGGGCGTGCCGGATGAACAGGCCGGAGGCGGGACTGCCGGTGCGGATCGCCGCGATGGCTTCGCTGAGAATATCCACCGGTGCACCATAACACTCCTGATATGAGCGCATCAGACATGAAAAGGCGGGCTATAACCACCATATGACTCGGTCGCAGTAGATTTCTTACCTGGGTCGATCCCCTGAGTTCCTAGATGCGCTGGCGCCGTTCGGAATCACCTGGCGGATCGAGGAAAGCTGAGCGGCAGGGCGGGATCGGGCATAGTCGAACGATGACCGACAACCGACCGCCGCTCGCCGTCGCACTCGATCTCGCGCCGCACCCCGAAGGCGGCTGGTATCGCCAAACCTGGCGCAGCCCGGTGGAATTCACGCCGGAGGGCTACCCCGGCCCGCGCGCGGCCGCCACGGCTATCCATTTCCTGCTGCTGCCGGGTGAGCGGTCCGCCCCGCACACGGTGCGCTCCGACGAGCTGTGGCTCTGGCACCGCGGCGGGCCGCTGGCGCTGGACATCGGCGGCGAGGAGGTGATCCTCGGTCCCGACCTCGAGCACGGCCAAGCGCTCCAGGCGGTGGTGCCGGGTGGGGTCAGCCAATCGGCGCGGCCCGCCGGCGCGGAATACGTGCTGGTCAGCTGCATCGTCGCGCCGGGATTCGACTTCGCCGATTTCCGGCTGGACTGACGGGCTCAGCGCACCGGCACGGCGGCGAATCGGTCCAGCTCGTGCGGATCATGGGCGCAGAACATCCGCACCCGGTCGCCGTGGTCGTTGTGCAGCGTGCGCAGCCGTTCCAGGTTCTCCACCCGCTCGCGGCCGAGCGTGCTCGCGAGCACCTCGAACACGCCGAGGCCGACGGGCGGACGCGCCTTGCCCGCCTCCAGTTGCCGGTGGTGGAAATAGGCGTCGCCGCAGTGCAGCAACCATCCGTCGCTCTGCCGCACCGCGACGCCGCTGTGCCCGCGGGTGTGGCCGACCAGCGGGATCAGCATGATGTCCTCGAGCACCGGGACGGCGGTGAAGCCGAACCAGGTGTCCGCGCCGGTCTCGTGGGCCAGCCAGCGGGGTCCGTGCTCCCACTGGCGCGGCTGATAGCGCAGTTTCTCCCCGAGGGTCGGGCGCTGGGTCGCCGCGTCGAGTTCGTCGGCGAAGACGTGCACGGTGGCGTCGGGGAAGTCCGACAGCCCGCCCGCGTGATCGAGATCGAGATGGGTGAGCACGATGTGCCGGACATCCTCGCGGCGATAGCCGAGCCCGCGGATCTGGTGCAGCGCGGTGAGTTCCGGGCGCAGCCGCGGCCGCAGCAATCGCCCGGTGCCGAAACCGAGCCTGCTCCGGTCCAGCACGTCGGCCATGCCGAAGCCCGTGTCCACCAGCACCAGCCCGTCATCGGACTCGACGAGCAGGCAGTGGCCGACCAGCCCGCCGGTCAGCAGCCCACCGCTGCCGAGCAACGCTCGCCCGCCGACCGGGCACATGGTCGCGCAGTCCAGATGCCGCACCAGCATCGCGGAAACTCCCTCCTACGGCGCCGAATCGGACTCGATCCGCTTCGGCACGAAGGTCTCTTTTGTTCCCGTCAACGTAGTCGGAGCGCGACCCGGCCGCGACAGCGCGGTCACCACCGCGGTGATCGGCGGGCGAATCGATCGCCGCCCGCCGTCGCCGAACGGCCGGTTCACTCCGGAATCTCGAGCACGCCCTCGTCCACGGCCCAGGCGATGGTGCGCTCGAGATCCGGACACGAGTCGGGGCGACCCGGCCCGTGGCCGGTCTCGCTCAGTTTCGCGAAGACCGGGCAGTGCTCGGCCGGATTCCCGGTCCACTGCACCGACGTCTGATGGGTGCTGCTCTTGCGCACCAGCACATGGCTCTGGCAGGCCCGGCACCGCAGTGGTGTCAGGCCGTCCTCCAGATACCGCTGTCTGTCGACCACCGTCTGGGCGCGCACTTCGGCTCGCCGAGCGGGCTGATCGGCGAAATCGGGTGCCTTCGCCCAGGTGGCCGCCATCAGACGCTCGCCTCGGCTTCCTCGGACTCGCGCTTGCGCCGCAGATTCTCGGCGACCTCGGCCTCCCACGCCTCGTTCGCCTTGGTGGTGTCCACCTCGAACTCGAAGCGCTGGGTCATCTTCTCGGTGACGTCGGCCAGGTCGACGTAGAACTGCTCGTACCAGCGACGCAGCTGGTAGACCGGTCCGTCCTCCTCGCACAGCAGCGGGTTCTCGACCTTGGACTTGTGCTTCCAGATCTCGACGTCTTGCAGGAAGCCGACGCTGATGCCCTCGGTCATCTTCTCCGCCAGCTTGGTCGCCATCTCGCCCTCGACGCCCTTCGGCTTCTCCAGCGTGATGCCCCATTGCAGGACGAAGGAGTCCTGGGTGACCGGGTAGTGGCAGTTGATCAGGACGCTCTTGACCTCGTAACCGCTGTAGATGTTGATCAGCGGGTTGATCATGTACGAGGGGCCGAAGTACGAGGCCTCCGACTTCAGCAGCGTGTCACCGCCGTACTTGGAGGCCATGCCGATGTCCGGCCTGCCCTTGGTCTCCAGGAACTGGGTGGCGATGTGCCCCTCGAAGACGTTCTTGAAGTACGTCGGGAAGGCGAAATGGATGTAGAAGAAGTGGGCCATGTCGACCACGTTGTCGATGATCTCGCGGCAGTTGGCGCCCTCGATCAGCATCGAGTTCCAGGTCCATTCGGTCCACCCGCTGTCGAGTTGCTCGCTCGGGTTGCCTTCCGCGTCGGTGTAAGGGCCCTTGATGTGCGGGATCGTGACCTCGGGCGGCGGCTGGCTTCCCTCGTGGTCGTGCCAGACGAACAGCTGGCCGTTGCGCTCCAGCGTGGTCCACTTCCTGGTGCGCGCCAGCGGCGGCACGCGCCGCGCGTACGGAATCGCGGTGCACTTGCCGCTGGTACCCGACCAGCGCCAGTCGTGGAACGGGCAGGCGATGTCGTCGCCCTTGACCTCGCCCATGCTCAGGTCGCCGCCCATGTGCCTGCAGTAGGCGTCGAGCACCCGCAGTTCACCGTTGCTGTCGGCCCAGACGACGAGCTTGGTGCCGAAGACGTTCACCGCGTGCGGCTTGCCGTCCCGGAACGTCTTGGCCAGACCCAGGCAATGCCATCCCCGCGCATAGCGGGTCGGTGCGGTGCCGACATCCAGCTCCCGGACCTTCGCGCCGCCCTGTGGGGTAACTGCCATCGCGTTTCCTCCTCCATCTGTACTAGAACACGTTACAAAACTGGCGTCCTTGACGCCAGCGATTCACCTCACTTCCTGCATGAGCGCATGTCCGACCGGGGGTGAACACCGGTTCTCGACAGAAATAGGAACCTGTTCTAGTCTCAGAGACAAATGAGATTCCCGACATCAACCGACCAGGCAGGAGCAGGTCCCGAGATGACGCAAGAAGTGACCGAACGGGTCGAAGCGCTGTTGCCGACGTTGCGCGAACGCGCACAGGAGGCCGAGGACCTGCGGCGCATCCCCGACGAAAGCATGAAGGCGTTGCAGGAGACCGGCTTCTTCCGGTTGCTCCAGCCCAAGCAGTGGGGCGGTCACGCCGCCGATCCGGTGGTCTTCTACGACACCGTGCGCAAGATCGCCAGCGCGTGCGGCTCCACCGGCTGGGTGGCGGGCATTGTCGGCGTGCACAATTGGCACCTCGCGCTGTTCGCGCAGCAGGCCCAGGAGGACGTCTGGGGCGAGGACACCGAAGTGCGGATCTCCTCCTCCTACGCACCCATGGGCGCGGGCACGGTGGTCGACGGCGGCTACCTCGTCAACGGCGCGTGGGCCTGGTCGTCCGGCTGCGATCACGCCACCTGGGCGGTGCTCGGCGGCCCGGTGATCAAGGACGGCAAGCCGGTGGACTTCGGCAGCTTCCTCATCCCGCGCGACGACTACCGCATCGACGACGTGTGGAACGTGGTCGGCCTGCGCGGCACCGGCTCCAACACCGTCGTGGTGAAGGACGTCTTCGTGCCCTCGCACCGGTTCCTCAGCTTCCGTGCCATGAGCGAACTGAAATCGCCCGGTCTGGAGCAGAATACCGACCCGGTCTACAAGATGCCTTGGGGCACAATCCATCCCACTACCATCTCCACGCCGATCGTCGGCATGGCCTACGGCGCGTACGCGGCGCACGTCGAGCACCAGGGCAAGCGGGTGCGCGCGGCCTACGCGGGCGAGAAGGCCAAGGAGGACCCGTTCGCCAAGGTGCGCATCGCGGAGGCCGCCAGCGACATCGACGCCGCGTGGCGGCAGCTGTCGGGCAACGTGGCCGACGAGTACGCGCTGCTGGCGGCGGGCAAGGAGATCCCGTTCGACCTGCGCGTGCGGGCCCGGCGCGACCAGGTGCGCGCCACCGGCCGCTCGATCGCCGCGATCGACAAGCTGTTCGAGAGCTCCGGCGCCACCGCGCTGGCCAACGGCACGCCGCTGCAACGCTTCTGGCGGGACGCGCACGCGGGCCGGGTGCACGCGGCCAACGATCCCGAGCGCGCGTACCTGATGTACGGCACGCACGAGTTCGGCCTGCCCGTCACCGACGGCATGGTCTAGGAGGGGTGAGGGTGACATCGACCGCGGAACTCACCGCCGAATCGACCTCGCGCTACGCGCAGGTGCGGCCCGATCTGCGGCTGCACTACCACGAGGCGGGCGTCGGCAACGGGCCGACGATCGTCCTGCTGCACGGCGGCGGGCCCGGCGCGTCCTCCTGGTCGAACTTCGCGCGCAACATCCCGGTGCTGGCCGAACACTTCCACGTGCTCGCGGTGGACCAGCCCGGCTACGGCCGCTCGGACAAGCCCACCGAGCATCCGCAGTACTTCGTGCACAGCGCCTCGGCGCTGAAGGACCTGCTCGATCACCTGGAGATCACCACCCGGGTGCATCTGCTGGGCAACTCGCTCGGCGGCGGCGCGGCGGTCCGGTTCGCATTGGACTATCCCGACCGCGCCGGAAAACTGATCCTGATGGGGCCCGGCGGACTGAGCACCAATCTGTTCGCGCCCGACCCGACGGAGGGCGTGAAGCTGCTCTCCAAGTTCAACTACGAGCCGACCAGGGAGAACCTGGAGGCGTTCCTGCGCATCATGGTCTTCGACCAATCCCTGGTCACCGACGAGCTGATCGATGAGCGGTTCGCCTCGGCGAGCACGCCGGAGGCGCTGGCCGCGACCAGGGCGATGGGCAAGTCGTTCGCGAGCGCCGACTTCGAGAAGGGCATGCTCTGGCGCGACGCCTACAAGCTGCGCCAGCCGGTGCTGCTGATCTGGGGCCGCGAGGACCGGGTCAACCCACTCGACGGCGCGCTGGTCGCGACCAAACTGATCCCGCGCGCGCAACTGCACGTGTTCGGCAGCTGCGGGCACTGGGCGCAACTGGAGAAGTTCCACGAATTCAACCGGCTCGCGATCGATTTCCTCGCGGGCGTCAAGGAGAAGTGATGGGCATCCGATCACTGGGATATCTGCGTATCGAGGCGACCGACATGGCCGCCTGGCGGGAATACGGGCTCAAGGTCCTCGGCATGGTCGAGGGCAAGGGCACCGACCCCGAAGCCCTCTATCTGCGCATGGACGAGTTCCCGGCCCGGCTGGTGATCGTCCCCGGCGAGAAGGACCGGCTACAGGTCTCGGGCTGGGAGACGGCCAACGCCGAGGAGTTGCAGGACATCCGCAACCGGCTGGACGCGGCGGGCGTGCCCTACAAAGAGGGCACCGCGGCGGAACTGGCCGATCGCCGGGTCTACGAGCTGATCAGCTTCGAGGACCCCTCGGGCAATACGCTCGAGGCGTTCCACGGCGTGGCGCTGGAGCATCGCCGGGTGGTCAGCCCCTACGGGCACCGGTTCGTCACCGAGGAGCAGGGCCTCGGGCACGTGGTGCTCAGCACCAAGGACGACAAGGCGGCGCTGGAGTTCTACCGCGACGTGCTCGGCTTCCGGCTGCGCGACTCGATGCGGCTGCCACCGCAGATGGTGGGGCGCCCGGCCGACGGCGAGCCCGCCTGGCTGCGCTTCTTCGGCTGCAACCCGCGCCACCACTCGCTGGCGTTCCTGCCCATGCCGACGCCGAGCGGCATCGTGCACTTGATGCTCGAGGTGGAGAACGCCGACGACGTCGGCCTGGCCCTGGACCGGGCGCTGCGCAAGAAGGTCAAGATGTCGGCGACGCTGGGACGGCACGTCAACGACAAGATGCTCTCCTTCTACATGAAGACGCCGGGCGGATTCGACGTCGAATTCGGTTGTGAGGGTTTGGAAGTGGACGACCACGACTGGATCGCGCGGGAATCCACCGCGGTGAGCCTGTGGGGCCACGACTTCACCGTCGGACAACGGCAGCAGTGACCGAGAGGGCGAGCGAGACGATGACCGCGGACGGATCCGAGATCGATCCACGGCAGTTCCGGAACGTGCTGGGCCAGTTCTGCACCGGCATCACCGTGATCACCACCTTCGACGACGAAGGGGCGCCGATCGGCTTCGCGTGCCAATCCTTCGCCGCCCTCTCCCTCGAACCGCCGCTGGTGCTGTTCTGCCCCACCAAGGCGTCCCGCTCCTGGGCGGCGATCGAGAAAACCGGGCGTTTCTGCGTGAACGTCCTCGCCGAACAGCAGCGCGAACTGTGCGCCCGCTTCGGCTCCCGCGAACCCGACAAGTTCGCCGGCGCGGCCTGGCACACCTCCGACCTGGAACTCCCGGTGCTGGACGAAGCGCTGGCCACCATCCAGTGCAAGGTCGAGACCGTCGTCGACGGCGGGGACCACTACATCGTGATCGGCCGCGTCCAAGCCCTCTCCGAGACGACCACCACCGGCCGCCCCCTGCTGTTCTACCGGGGCCAGTACACCGCCATCGAACCGGAGAAGACCACCCCCGCCCCTTGGCGTGCCGACCTCGAGCACTTCCTCACGACGACGACGTTGGACACCTGGTTGTAGGGGGCGACAGACGCCGACCCCGACCGCCAGCGCGGTAACCGCGCCAGTCGACCGGGTTCTCCTGCGGGCAGTTTAGCCCTGGCCAGAGGAGAAATACACTTATAACCGAATCAAGGTTGCACTTGCACATGAACGACAATACTCTGGTCAGGTACCAGTCCGGGTGAGCCATCGCGTCGAACGGAGTCGAATATGGCAACGCTCCAGCGAGATGGTCGCGCCGCTGTGGCGGTGACCTCTCGCGAAATCGAGCAGGCGCGCAACGTCAGAGCGTTCCTCGGCGATCGATCGACACCAGCGGCAGTCACAGTTGGGGCGGGCGCCGGCCAGGGCATCACTCTGCCACCGGAGTTGACCTCGCTCCTCCTCCGGCTGGTCGACTTGGTGGGCCAGGGCTGCACGGTGACCATCGGGAGCATCCCTACCGAAGTCACCACCACAGTGGCTGCCACCATGCTGGGAATATCGCGGCCGTCGTTGATGAAACTCGTTCGCCAGGAGAAGATCCCCTCGCACAAGGTCGGATCACACACCCGTCTGTACAGCAAGGATGTCCTGGCGTTCCGGCGAGCGCAACTGGAACGCCAGAGCAAAGCCTTCGAGGAGCTGCGCGCTCTCGAAGAGGAGTGGGGCGTTCTCGACTGAGTAGTCGCTGAGCGGCAGTCCCCGAGCGCCGAATCTCGCAGTGCCCGCCCGCTACGATCTCCTGGTGATTGGCGGGCGGGTGCAAAGAGTTCTTGTCGACGCAAACATCCTGTACTCGCGGACGTTACGCGACTGGCTTTCCCTGTTGTACTTGCGGGGCGGCCTCGGAATGTTCCAGGTCTTCTGGACTGAGGACATCATGGCCGAGACACTCTACTGGCGGAGGAGGAACAATCCCTTCCTCTCCGAGGACCAGATCGGGGGAATCCGCCGCAGAGTCGCCGCCACCTTCGGCGACGATAGCGTCATCACTGGCTACAAGATCGACGACACGGTCGTCTACCCCGACGTTTTCGATGCCCATGTACACGGTGCCGCCATCCATGGCGACATCGATGTCGTATTGACCGCCAATCCTGCCGACTTCGACATGGATCGGTTCGACGACCTTCCCTACGAAGTCTACAGCGCCGACGCCTTCTTCCAGCTCATCGACGACTCCCAGCCGCAGCTCGTGCGCCGGGTGATGGAAGAGCAGCTGGCGTACTGGGTTCCGCGCAAGGGCAAGGCACTCCCCGAAGCCCTTCGTGATGCCGACGTTCCCATATTCGCCGAACGCATCCGCATATACCTGCAAGCCGTTGACGTGCAACAGATTCTGGATGCTGCGGCCAGCATCTGAACCCATTCCACGGCCAGTCATCGGTGTCGATCAAGATCCGAGTCGTGACGCACCCTCACATCGGCTAAGAGCGCGGCTGCGCGCCACTCCTCCCTGATTACCGGTGCCTCGCTCCAGCGTTGCGCTCCCCGGTCAGTACTTGTAGAAACCCTCCCCGGTGGCGATGCCGAGCTTGCCCTTGTCGATGTAGTTTTCCTTCAACCACTGGGCCAGCCGCTGGGAGTCCTCGTCTTCGTTGTGGACCAGGATGTTGTAGGGCGTGGTCAGTCCGATGATGTCGAGGATGCGGAACGGTCCGGCCGGTGCGCCGGTGCCGATCTGCCAGGTCTTGTCCACCGCCTCGGGATCGGCGTAGCCGCCGGCCGCCAGGCTCATGCCCGCGTTGAGCAACGGCACCAGTAGCGAGTTCAGGACGTAACCGGCCTTCTCCTTGTGGATTTCGATCGGCACCATGCCGATCTTCGAGGCGAAGTCGACCACGGCTTGGTACACCGTCGGATCGGTGTCGGCGGTGCCCATGATCTCGGCCGTGTTGAAGTGCCACACCTGATTCGCGAAGTGCAGCGCGAGGAACCGGTCCGGACGGCCGGTGAAGTCTTTCATAGCGCTGGGCAGCAGGGTGGAGGAGTTGGTGGCGAAGATAGTGCGCTCCGGTGCGACCCGGCCGAGCTGCTCGTAGGTCTGCTGCTTGATGCTCAGGACCTCGGGGATGGCCTCGATCACCAGGTCCGCGTCCTGCACGGCTTCCGCCAGATCAGAACTCAACGCGATACCGGCCGCCGTCTGCTCCGCCTTGCCGTCCCCGCCGCCGGGCACCTGCTCGCGATAGACCCCCACGAGCTTGTCGAGTCGCTCCCTGGCCGCGGCCAGCGCCTTGTCATCGATGTCGTAAGCCGTCACCTCGAAACCGTGGAAGGCGGTCTGGAAGGCGATCTGCGAACCGAGCACCCCGGTACCCAGGACGGTCACCTTGCGAATGTCGATGGTCATTCGTTTCTCCTCTCGACTGTGGCGAAGAAGCCCGCGACGATCCGCGCGGGTATCCGACGTCGTGCTCTCACAAGCGACCGTACAGTCCTGCCACTCCAGCCACCCCCACCCAGCCTTCACGGCCCGTCCGGTGTCCGCGTTCGATGACGGCTTCGCGAGTGGCACATGAGCGCGGCGAAACGCGACAGCGCCACACGCTCAGTGCCACTCGTGAAGTGCTCAGATGGTGAGCACTTTGGGGTGGAGGATGGGTGCGAAGAGGGCACCGGAGCTAGGGAGGGCACTATGGGTCGGTTTGATGGCACGAGGATTTTGACCTTCGGGGACGTTGCGCAGTGGGAGGGGTGGCTCGCGGCCAATCACGACGAGGCCGCTGATGTCTGGCTGAAGATCGGCAAGAAGGGGGTGGCGGGCAGGACCATCAGCAATGGCGAGTCGCTCGACGGGGCGCTCTGCTTCGGGTGGATCGACAGCCATCGCCGCGGCCTGGACGCCGAGCACTATCTTCAGCGGTACTCGCCGCGCCGGTCGAAGAGTCCGTGGTCGCAGATCAACGTCGCGAAAGCCGAAGCGCTCATCGCCGCGGGTCGCATGCGGGCTCCCGGTTTCGCGGCCATCACCGCCGCGCAGTCCGATGGGCGCTGGGCGGCCGCCTACGAATGCCAGCGGACCGCCACCTGCCCCGCCGACTTGCTCGAAACGCTCAGTGCGAGTCCACGCGCACGGGAGAGATTCGAGCAGCTCGATCGCACCGCGCAGTACGCGTACTTCCTGCGGTTGATGAAGACGCGCAGTTCCGCCGAACGGGCTGGGCAGCTGCGACGCGTGCTCGATGAGTTGAATCAGTCAGCGGCGTAGTTCCAAGTCGACCGCGGCATCGATGATCACCGATAGCGGCGAGGCGGAAACCGGTTGGAAATCGTGTGTGCCGACGCGAGGATATTGTGTTGTGCTGCTTCTTGTTCCGGCCGATGTGCTTCGCCCCCAACGCGTCGACGAGCATTTCGCCCCGGAGGCGGACGCGGCTCGTGTCGCCGGATGGGAAGTCGACGTGGTCGATCACGACGCGCTGACCCGCGCTGACGGCGCGGAGGAGGCCGTTCGACGCGTCCGTTCCAGCGGGGTGGCTGTCTACCGCGGCTGGATGTTGCGCAGTGCTGAGTACGCCGCGTTCGAACGGAGCTTGCGGCAGCGGGGCGTCACGCTGCGCACGAGCGCCGAGCAATACCGGCGGGCGCACGAGTTGCCAGGATGGTATTCCGCACTCGCCGAGATGACTCCTCGATCGGTATGGACCAGCGGGGGCGATCGCGCAGCGTTCGATCACGCGCGGCGGGAGCTGGGAACCGGCCCCGTCGTCCTACGCGACTACACCAAGTCGGTGAAGCACTACTGGCACGAAGCGGCGTTCATCCCCGACGTGGCGGACCCGGACGCCGCCTGGCGGGTCGCGAGCAGATTCCGTGAACTCCGCGGCGAAGACCTGACCGGCGGATTCGTCCTGCGCCGCTTCGAACGTTTCGAGTCTGCCGAAGTCCGCACCTGGTGGGTGAACGGCAAATGCCGGTTGATCGGCCCACATCCGGACACCCCGGAGGACATGCCCGACATCGAGTTCGACCCGACATCCGTCGAAGACGCCATCGCCGCCCTCGGCCTCCCGTTCGTGACGGCCGACTTCGCATTGCGCGACGACGGGGCCTGGCGCTTGGTCGAACTAGGTGACGGCCAAGTGAGCGACCGCCCCCACACCATTCCGGCCGAGGAACTGCTCACCGTCCTCCGCACTGGTTGACAGTGATCAGACGAGCGCTCCGGTCTGCCGGGCCGGATGATCCGCAAATCACCCGGTAACGCGGCCACACTTCGCTCCCCGCCCCCTGCCGTTGGGCGCGGAATCGTTCAGGCGCGGTCGCTCAGAACAACTATCGGCGAATCACCAGGTCATCGCCAATTCTGATTCGATCTTCGTTTCGCGAGGATTTCCGGCAAATACCCGATAGCGACTTGGTTGATCGTGGTCCCCCGCAGACGAACGGGGTCGCGAACGTACGTTCGCGACCCCGCTGTGGTCCGTTCGGTCAGGCGGTGACCGTCGCCTTCTCCCGCTGCAATTCCAGCGCGATGTCGATGAGCTGGTCCTCCTGGCCGCCGACGAGCTTGCGCTTGCCCGCTCGCACGAGCATTTCGGCGGCGGAGACGCCGTAGCGCTCGGCTTGCCGTTCGGCGTGCTTGAGGAAGCTGGAGTAGACGCCGGCGTAGCCCATCATCAGGGCCTGGCGATCGAGCAGGCATTCCTGGGGCATGGCGGGGCGGACGACGTCTTCGGCGGCGTCGGCGATGGCGAAGAAGTCGATGCCCGTCTTCACGCCCAGCTTGTCGCACACGCCGACCAGCGCCTCGACCGGCGTGTTGCCCGCACCGGCGCCGAAACGCCGTGCGCTGCCGTCGATCTGCTTCGCGCCGGCGCGGATGGCGTAGATGGAATTGGCGACGGCCAAGTCGAGGTTCTCGTGGCCGTGGAAGCCGACCTGCGCGTCGTCGCCGAGTTCGGCCACCAGCGCCGCGACGCGATCGGAGACCTGCTCCAGCACCAGCGCCCCGGCGGAGTCGACGATGTAGACGCATTGGCACCCGGCGTCGGCCATGATGCGCGCCTGCTTGGCCAGCACCTCCGGCGGCTGGGTGTGCGACATCATCAGGAATCCGACCGTCTCCAGCCCGAGTTCCCGCGCCAGCCCGAAGTGCTGGATGGACACGTCGGCCTCGGTGCAATGCGTGGCGATCCGGCAGATCGACGCGCCGTTGTCCTGCGAAATCTTGATGTCTTCCTTCACCCCGACGCCGGGCAGCATCAGCACGGCGATCTTCGCCCGCTTCGCCGTCTCGGCCGCGATGGTGACCAATTCCTGCTCCGGCGTCTTGGAGAAGCCGTAGTTGAACGACGAACCGCCGAGACCGTCGCCGTGGGTCACCTCGATCACCGGCACGCCAGCGCCGTCGAGGGCGGCGACGATGTCGCGGACCTCCGTCGCGGTGAACTGGTGGCGTTTGTGGTGGGATCCGTCGCGCAGCGAGGTGTCGGTGACGCGGATGTCGAGTTCTGCTGAGTAGGCCATGTCGAAAGCTCCTTACACCCGGGCCGTGACGATCTGTTCGGCGATGACCTCGCCGACCTGCGTCGCGGCGGCGGTCATGATGTCGAGGTTGCCCGCGTACGGGGGCAGGAAGTCGCCCGCGCCCTCCACCTCGACGAACACCGACACCTTCGCCATGCCGCCGGAGACCACCGACGGCTCGTCGAACTGCGGCTCGTTCAGCAACCGGTAGCCGGGCACGTACTGCTGGATGTCGGCGACCATCCGGTGGATCGAGTCGGCGATCGCGTCGGTGTCGGCGTCGTCGGGGATGGCGCAGAAGATGGTGTCGCGCATGATCATCGGCGGCTCGGCCGGGTTCAGGATGATGATGGCCTTGCCGCGCTGCGCTCCGCCGATGGTCTCCACGCCCCGGCTGGTGGTCTTGGTGAACTCGTCGATGTTCGCGCGGGTGCCGGGACCGGCGGACACCGACGACACCGACGCGACGATCTCCGCGTACGGCACCGGGACGACCCGCGAGACCGCCGCGACGATCGGGATCGTCGCCTGCCCACCGCAGGTGATCATGTTGACGTTCGGCGCGTCCAGATTCGCGCCCAGGTTCACCGGCGGCACGACGGCGGGACCGACGGCGGCCGGGGTGAGGTCGACGGCGCGAATGCCCGCCTCGGCGTAGCGCGGCGCGGCGGCGCGGTGTACGTACGCCGAGGTCGCCTCGAAGATCAGATCGGGCAGTTCGGATTGCCCGAGCAGCCAGTCCACGCCCTCGTGCGAGGTCTCCAGTCCCAGTCCGCGCGCCCGTTTCAGACCCTCGCTGTCCGGGTCGATCCCGATCATCCAGCGCGGCTGGATCTTCTGCGAGCGCAGCAGTTTGTAGAGCAGATCGGTACTGATGTTGCCGGACCCGACGATCGCGGCGGTGACGGTCCCGTTCTCGGACACGACAGCCTCCCTAGGTGAATTGCAGACGGACAGAGCCGAGTCCGGCGAACTCGGCGTGGAACTCATCGCCCGGACGGGCGTCGATGGCGCGGGTGCAGGAGCCGGGCAGCACGATGTCGCCTGCCTTCAACCGGACCCCGAAGCTCGCGACCTTGCGCGCCAGCCAGGCCACCGCGATCACCGGATCGCCCAGCACCGCGTCGCTGCGGCCTTCGGCGACCACATCGCCGTTGCGGGTGAGCACCGCGTCGATGGCCTTGATGTCGATGTCCTTCGGCGCGACCCGCTGCGCGCCGAGCACGAAACCGGCCGAAGACGCGTTGTCGGAGATGGTGTCGGCCAAGCCGATGTTCCAGTCCTTGATCCGCGAGTCGATCAGCTCGATCGCGGGCGCGAAGGCGACCGTTGCGGCGAGCACGTCCTCCTCGGTGCACTCCGCGCCGGGCAGGTCGGCGCCGAGCACGAACCCGACCTCCACCTCGACCCGGGGGAACAGGTAGCGGCCCGCTTCCACCGGAACGTCTTCGTGGACTTCCATTTCCGCGAGCAGGTGCCCGTAGTCGGGCTCGTCGACGCCCATCATCTGCTGCATGGCCTTCGACGACAGACCCACCTTGTGCCCGACCACGCGCGCGCCCGCGTCGAGCCTGCGCCGGATGTTGATCAGCTGGATCTCGTAGGCGTCGACCACGTCGATGTCGGGGTGGCGGGCGATCAGCGGATCGATCGCCACCCGGTCGCGCTCGGCGCCCTCGAGTTCGTCGGCCAGTTCGGTTCGTACCGCGTCGGACAGCACGCTAGTTCCCTTCCACAGTTGCGTTTTCCAGCGCCGAGACCTGCTCGCCCGCGGCGGACCGGCCTGCCCTGCGGCCGGAGAAGATGCAGTCGGCCAGTGACAGCCCGCTGACATAGGACTCGGAGCAGACGCCGACCGCGGTGCGCCCGGCGGCGAAGAGGCCGGGGATGTCGCGGCCCTCGGCGGTCTTGACCGCGCCGGTGCGCTCGTCCACGACGACGCCGCCGAGGGTGAGCATGGGGCACGGGTTGGTCAAGCTCGGTTTGATGCCCACGTCCAACAGCCAGAACGGGCCGGTGCGCACCGCTTCGGTGAACTCGGCGGGCTTGCCGACCGGATCGGGCGCGCCGGTCTCGATCGCGGTGTTGTGCGCGTCGACCGTCGCGCGCAGCCCGGCGGGGTCGATGCCCGCCTTCGCCGCCGCTTCCTCCAGCGTCGCGCCGCGAATCGCGGTGCGCCGCATGGTCTCGAACTGTCCGCGCTGGAACCAGGCGCCTTGCTTGCCGATCTGGCCGATCGCGGTGCGCATCAGCGGGTCGTCGGCCAGCAGCCATCCCTTGCCGCCGTGCTCGGTGATCAGCTTGTTGCCGACGGCGGCGCCGTAGCGGGTCTCGTCGATCACCCTGCGGCCATCGGCGTCGACCAGCAGCGCCGCGGTGAAAGCGCTGGGCGGCAGCAGGAATCGCCACGCGGAGACGTTGTCCATGTGATCCACGGCCGCGCCGACCTGCTGCGCCATCAGGATGCCGCTGCCGTCGTCGGCCGTGGTGCCGAGGGCGAGACCACCGTGGAACGCGGGCGCGTGCTGCCGCACCAGATCGCGATTGGCGATGAACCCGCCCGCGCTGAGCACCACGGCGCGCCGGGCGAGTACCCGGATCGTGCTGCCGTACCGGCGGTCCAGCGCGTCCAGCCGCTGTTCCAGCGCCCGCCGCAGCGGCGGATAGTAGATGCCGGGCTTGGCCGCGATCTTCGCCATGCGGGTGTAGCGGTCGCGAACCCGGCCCGGCGCGTCGCGCAGGGTGTGGCATTCGACGCCGATCACCGCGCCCGCGGCGTCGGTGATCAATCGGGTCACCCGGGTGAGGGTTTCCACGCGCACGCCCGCCCTCGACGCGGCGGCGGCGAGCGGGCCGGTGAGTTTCTTGCCCGACGTGCCCCGGCCCTTCACCCGGTGTCCGCGCTGCGCGGCGGGGATGTCGCGGAACGCGCCGGAGATCTCGCTGCCGGAGTAGTACAGGTAGTAGCGGTCGTTGGGGTAGGAAGTCTTGTACGGGCACAGCGAGGCCTCGAACGGGACGCCGTGCGCCTTCAGCCATTCGATCAGCTCCGGGCTCTCGTCGACGAACCGGCGCAGCGTCTCGGGGGCGACCGCGGCGCCGACCTCGCGCTCGAGGTAGGCGTACATCGCCTCGGGAGTGTCCTCGACCCCCGCCTCGCGCTGCACGGAGGTGCCGCCGCCCGCGTAGATGATGCCGCCGGACAGCGCCGACGTGCCGCCGCCGGTGAAGCGTTCGAGGACGAGCACCTGCGCGCCCGCCGCGGTCGCTTCCAGCGCGGCCGCGGCCCCCGCGGCGCCGTATCCGACCACGACAACGTCGGTGGTCAGGTCCCATTCGAGGCCCATGTTCTTAACTCCGGTCCGAAACTGAAACAAGTTTCCTCGACAAACGGAACGTCGAGCAAGTCTTCTGCCACACAACATAGACCAATGACGCGTCCATTCTATAACGTGTTCTACATGACTGATCGGGAATACGACGTGGTGGTGGTCGGCAGCGGCGCCGCCGGCATGACCGCTGCACTCACCGCGGCCCACAACGGCCTGAGCGTGGTGGTGATCGAGAAGGCCGCGCACTACGGTGGGTCGACCGCGCGCTCCGGCGGCGGCGTGTGGATCCCGGGCAACAAGGCGCTGCGCGCGTCCGGTCGGCCCGACGACCGCGAGGAGGCGCGCACCTACCTGCACAGCATCATCGGCGACGTCGTGCCCTCCGAACGGATCGACACCTTCATCGACCGTGGCGCCGAAGCGCTGGACTTCGTGCTCGATCATTCGCCGCTGAAGATGACGTGGGTGCCGGGCTACTCCGATTACCACCCGGAGGCGCCGGGCGGGCGGCCCGAGGGCCGCTCGTGCGAGCCCAAGCCGTTCGACACGAAGATCCTGGGCGAGGAGCGGTTCAACCTGGAGCCGCCGTACGCGAAGGCCCCGCTGAACGTGGTGGTCATGCAGGCGGACTTCGTCCGGCTCAACCTGATCCGGCGTCACCCGAAGGGCATGCTGCGGGCGATGCGCGTCGGCGCGCGCACCTACTGGGCGAAGTTCACCCGCAAACACATCGTCGGCATGGGGCAGGCCGTCATCGCGGGCATGCGCAAGGGGCTCATGGACGCGAACGTGCCGCTGCTGCTGAACACCCCGATGACCGACCTCGTCGTGACCGATGGCGTGGTCACCGGCGTCCAAGCGCTGCACGAGGGCGAACCGGTCACCTTCACCGCACGCTACGGCGTCGTGCTCGGCAGCGGCGGTTTCGAGCACAACGCGGAAATGCGCACCAAATACCAGCGCCAGCCCATCACCACCGAGTGGACCACCGGCGCGGCCGCCAACACCGGCGACGGCATCCAAGCGGGCATGGCGGCGGGCGCGGCCATCGGCTTCATGGAGGACGCGTGGTGGGGGCCGACCATCTTCAAGGGCGGCAAACCGTGGTTCGCGCTGGCCGAACGGAACCTCCCCGGCAGCATCATGGTGAACGCCGACGGCAAGCGATTCGGAAATGAGTCCGCTCCTTACGTCGAGGCGGTGCACACCATGTACGGCGGCGAGTACGGGCAGGGTGAGGGGCCGGGCGAGAACATCCCCGCGTGGCTGGTGTTCGACCAGCGCTACCGGAACCGCTACATCTTCGCCGGGCTACAGCCCGGTCAGCGCTTTCCGTCCCGGTGGATGGAAAACGACTTCATCGTCAAGGCCGACAGCATCGAGGAACTGGCGGGCAGGATCGGCGTGCCCGCCGATGCGCTGGCCGCGACCGTGACCCGGTTCAACGGCTTCGCCGAGACCGGCAAGGACGAGGACTTCGGCCGCGGCGACAGCCACTACGACCGGTACTACGGAGATCCGACCGTGCGGCCCAACCCGTGCCTTGCCGCGCTGGTACAGGGTCCCTACTACGCCGCCAAGATCGTGCCGGGCGATCTGGGCACCAAGGGCGGGCTGGTGGCGGACACCGCGGGCCGCGTGCTGCGCGAGGACGGGAGCGTCATCGAGGGGTTGTACGCCTCCGGCAACTGCTCCACACCGGTGATGGGCCACACCTACGCCGGGCCCGGCGCGACCATCGGCCCCGCGATCACCTTCGGGTACCTCGCGGTGCTGGACATCGTCGAGCGCAAGAAGCAGCAGCCCGCAGTCGCCGCGGCAGAGGCCTGAGGTGGAAGGAAGCCCGCCGCGGAGCGCCAGCCACTCGCCCATCCCACCGACCGGGCGGCGCACTGGCCGGCCTCGGTCGCGCCGAGCAGGATCGAGCCGAAGGCGCATCGATTCCCGGCGCGGCCTCGGACGCGGCGCGGTAGATCCGGATCGATCCACATTCATGCACAAGGAGAACTGATGCCCATCGACCCGAAGATCGCGCTCGGCGCGCAACTGCCGAGCCGGGAGTTCGCCTGGACCGCGTCGGACGTGCAGCTGTATCAGCTGGGCCTCGGCGCGGGCACGCGCTGGACCGACCCGGCCGAACTGCGCTATCTCGACGATCGGGAACCACAGGTGCTGCCGACCTTCGCCACCGTGGCGGCGACCGTGCACGAGACCGAGCCGCCCAAGGTGAGCTTCCCCGGCGTCGAGATCGACCTGGCGAAGGTGGTGCACGGTCACCAGGAGGTCGAGGTGCACCGGCCGATCCCGGCGGCGGGCAAGGCGACCAAGGCCAGCCGGATCGCCGAGGTTTGGGACAAGGGCTCGGCTGCGGTCATCGTGCAGGAGCACACCGTCACCGGCTCCGACGGCGCGCCGCTGTGGACCGAGCGCTCCTCGATCTTCGCCAAGGGCGAGGGCGGCTTCGGCGGCGAGCGCGGGCCGAGCACCAAGACCGAATTGCCGCAGCGCGCTCCGGATTTCGACGTCACCACGCCTACGCTGCCGCAGCAGGCGCTGCTGTACCGGATGTCCGGCGACCGGAATCCCCTGCACTCCGACCCCGAATTCGCCCGCGCCGCCGGGTTCCCCGCGCCGATCCTGCACGGTCTGTGCACCTACGGCATCGTGTGCAAGACCGCGACCGACATCGTGCTCGACTCCGACGCCAGTCGCGTCACCGGTTTCCGCGCCCGGTTCGCCGGTGTGCTGTACCCGGGCGAGACGATCCGCACCCGGATCTGGCGCGAGGACGATCGGCTCACCATCGCCGCGACCGTGGTCGAACGCGACGACGCGCCCGTCCTCGGGGACGTCGAGCTGCGGTTCCGGGCCGCCTGAGGAATCCCTGACCAGTTGCACCGAAGCGGCCCTGGGCGGGACGCTCCTGCGCATCGGACGCGGCGCCTGCGAGTTGCCAGTGCAGCATGGTCAGCGTGTCATCGTGGTCTACGGGCACGGCTTCGGTGGCTCGCGGTCGAACGCCGTGGTCTCCCTGCGCCGTCGAGCCACCTCCGCACGCACGGAGTCGGCGGGGACCGAGCGGTCACCGGTATGCGAGCGTCTTCCGTTTCGCCGGAAGGTCGCGGCGCGGCGCTCGGGAGGGTCCCCCTGGCCGCTGTCCGCTTATGACACGGGATCCGTCGGCGGACGGGAAACGCCGATGGCACCGCAAGCACCACTGTGTGGTGGGAATGGTGCGCAGCAGGCGAATCGGGATCTCCGCGTGACAGCGGCGGCATCGGCCGTAACGGCCGGTGGCGATGAGCAGCAGAGCTGCCTCGATGTCCGCCAGCGCTTGCCGCGCCGCCGCGGCCAGTTTGCCGTCGACCTCGCGTCTGGCCGCCTCGGCCGCGTCGGCGGGTTCGGGGGCGCGGTCGATCTCGGCTTCGAGTTCGGCCAGCTGTCGCAGGCGGAAGCTGCGCTGCTGCTCCAGCGCGGCGCGCAGCGCGGGTAGGTGTTCGCTGAGGCTCGGTCGGGAAACGGGGTGTGCGTGGGTCATCGTCGACTCCGGGGCTGGTGGGTGGTCAAAGCTCGGTTGTGGCGGGTGTGAGCGCGATGCTCGCGGTGCGGATGCCTGGCACGATGCGGGTCAACGCGATGGCGATGCGGCGTTCGGATTCGTCGGCGAACCGGCCGGAGATGGTGGCGTCACCGTCCTCGACGGTGACCTGCCAGCGCCGCGCGCCGCGGTATTGATCGAGCAGGCGCTGCGCATCGGCCGCGAGCGCGTCGTCCGGGGTGAGCATGAGCCGCAGCGCGTCGCCGCGGCTGAACATGCCGACCACGCGGTCCTCGGCGTCGACGACCGGCAGACTGCGCAGTCCGTGGGTCACCAGCCTGCTCATCACCTCGGCCAGTGCCGCGTTCTGGGGCAGGGACACCGCCGGCGTGGTCATCACCGCGCCGACCGCGTCGTCGAGTTCTCCGGACCGCAAGAGGTCGCCGCTGGTGAGCATTCCGATGAGGCGGTCGTCTCCGTCGAGCACGGGCAGCGCCGCGTACCGCAGTTCGGCGAGCATCAGCGCCGCCTCGCGCGCCGTGTCCTCGCGCCGGACGGTGGTGACCGGTCTCCGCATCACCTCACGTACCTGCATGTTCCTCACTCCGATACCTCCTTCCTGGCTCAACCCCATGGTGGCGTGGCGGCGAGGCGATCGGTTGCGCTGATCGGACAATCGGAGGGCGGAGAATTGTGGCGCAGGCACAGCGGGCCGGGTCAGTCGGTGTCGGCGACGGCGAGTTCGATCATCATGGCGAGACGTTTGCGGGGATCCTTTAAGCCGAGGTCGGTCACCTCCGCCATCTTGCGCAACCGGTTGCGGACGGTGTTCTCGTGCACGCCGAGCTGCGCGCTCGCCTGGGCGGAGTCGCCCTGCGCCTGCAACCAGGCGCGCAGCGTAGCCACGTACTGGGTGGAGTGCACGCGGTCGTAGCGCCGTAATTCCGACACCGGTCCCCGCGCCGGGGTGCGTCCGGAAAGTCCCGCGGTGCGCAATCGCTGTAGCAGGATCTCATCCCACGACTCGTCGTAGGCGGGAGGCGCGGCCGCCGCGGGCCGGGCCTCGTGCAGCGCCATGCACTCGTCGGCTTCTCGGCGCGCCGATGCCAATTCCGTGGCCCGTGCGAGACCGCTGACGCCGGCCGCCAATGTCATCCCCACGGGCAGTGCGGCCTGTAACTCACCGACCCATCGGCGTGCCGCCGCAGCGGAATCAGCGGGGAGCACGGTGTAGACGGTGTCGCCGACCAAGGCGCTGCGAGTCGAACGGGACCAGCCGAATCCGGTCGTCGCTCGCTCGAAGATCAACAGCAGCGCGGCGTGCCGCTCGTGCGCGCTTCGATCCCGCAGCGCGATCACCCGCAGATCCTCCGGCGCCAGCCCGAGTCTGCTGGCCACTGTCGCCGCGTCCGCCGCGCCCTCCAGCAGACGGATGACCAGATCGGCTTCCACCTGACGCTCGAGGTCCGCGCTGGCCCGCGACCGCAACAGATGCAAGGCCACCGTGCGCGCCCCATCGACCAAGGCCGTGCGCCGGGCCCCGCGCAACGGCGCCGGGCACGACACCCATATCGACCCAAGCAGTTGCCTGCCCACACGCACGGCCACCACCATCCGCCCTGTCACACCGCGTTCGGCGTCCGGGGCGACGAACAACGGCTCGTCCGAGGCGGCCAAATGCGCGAAGACACCGCGCGCGTCGAACAGCGCCCGCAACCACGGCGGCATCTCCCTACCGAGGATCGTCTCGACGCGGGCGGGATCGAGGTGCTGCTTCGGCTTCGAATAAGCCAGCACCCGAGACCGCCGGTCCTCGATCGTCACCGCACCCCCCACAGCGTCGGCCACGCTGTCGGCCAAGGCGAACAGATCGGTCGGACCGCGACCGGCCTCGGTCTCGCGTCCTTCCAGCACCAACCCGTAGACCACCGCGGCCAGCTCGCTCCATGCCACCGCGGGATCGACCACGAGCACCGCCACGCCATCGATATCCGGCTCGCGCTCGGTCTCCACACCCCCGCGAAAGAGCGCGACGACAGCACCCGCCGAGACCGCCCATTCCACCACCTCCGGCACCGAGCGCGCCCCGATTCCCAGCAGTACGTCGCCCACTTCCATGGGGTCCTGATCGGCCCCGTGGATCACCACGCTGCGCAGTCGGGTGGACCGGGGCACCGAACCCAACCGCAAGCGGATTCCGTAGCCACTCAGCACATTCGCCAACCGGTCCAATGTCACCACGAGCCGCTCCCGAGCCGAGCCCGCGGCGCTGCGCGATCAGGCGACCGACGCGACCCGCGGAAGGTCGTGGACGTGGTGGTCATTCGATCGAACTCGGCGAACGTCATAAGACCTCCCGCGGTTGTCCATCTCCTCGATCACGCCTGCGGAGCCTCAGCGGGGGGCGACCTCGGCCGTCGGGGCCACCCTCGCATTACCGAACGGTACGCGCACGACCGTGTGGCCTTCGCGGTTCATACCGACACGGCTTCGGCCAGGTCTCGTCGCCGAGGGCCGTCGCTTCAGCGTCAGATTTCGCCCGACGCCGGAAGTTCGCGGTCGCCGCGCCCGCGACGGGCGGCGGCGCCCTGGATCACCAGGGCGTACAGCAGCAGCACGAGCACCGGCGCGGCCAGCGGCGCCCAGGCCAAGCGCAGCGGGACGAGAGCGGCGACGACGGCGACCGCCGTGAAGCCGACCGCACCGGTCACCGACGGGATCGTGGTCGGCACCACGCCGTGCGGCGCGGTCACCGTGGCGGCGTTGAGCAGATAGGTCGTGGCCACCAGACCCGTCGCCGCGGAGGCGAGCACACCCGCGTCGGCGAGCGCGAGCACGGCCAGCGCGAGCAGCACCGCGCAGACCGCCAGCGGCCGGAACCACCAGCCGAGCGCCACGAAGACCATGGCGGGGATGCCGATCCACGGCTCCAGCAGCGCCACCGACGCCACCAGCAGCACGCCGGAGAGAACCGCGAGGAATCTGGTCATCGGCGCACCCGTACGGTCCTGCGGTGCTCGGGCAGCACGCGCATGATCTGGTCGAGGCGCGTATCGTCCGGCCACGCCACGATGTCGACGCCGACGGTCCCCATGTCCCGGTACATCGCCGCGCGCTCGAGCTGCCACATCTTGGCCAGAATCGGATCGAGGTCCTCCTGGAACGGCGTGCCGCGCAGCACGTCCACCACGACCACCACGTGCCCGCGCTTACGCAGATCGATCAGCGCGAGGGCGAACTGGGTGTCCAGCAGCGTGGAGAAGGCCACCACGATCGCGCCGAGCGGTACGGCCGCGTGCGGCGCGAGGGTGCCGGTGGTCGGGATGTGCTCGTCGCCGACGTCGAGCACGGTGTCGACGATGCGGTAGAACTGGCGGCGGCCGATGTCCGGCCGCAGCCAGCGCGGCGCCTGGCCCAGGCACACCACCGCGGTCCGGTCGCCGGCCTGCAAGGTCGACTGCACCACCTGCGCCGCGCCGCGCACCGACAGCTCCAGCGAGTCGGTGGCCGGTCCCGGCGCCTGCTGCGAGGTGTCCACCAGCACCACGACATCCGCGGACCGGTTGGTCAGCCGTTCGGTGACATACAGCCGCCCGCGCCGCGCGCTCACCGGCCAGTTCACGATGCGCAACTGGTCGCCGGGGGCGTAGGCGCGGATGTCCGCGTACTCCACGCCCGGCCCGTGCCTGCGGGTGAGGTGGGTGCCGAGCCGCTCGGGCAGCTCGGTTCGCGGCAGGCGCATCCGCTGCGGATCGGTGATCGGATACACGAACAGCTGCCCCGCGGGCAGCACCGCGGTGGCGACGGCCAGCCCGGCGGGACTCAGCGCGGAGACCCGCACCGAGATCGGGTAGCGCCCCCACCTGCCCACCGAGAGCGCGAGCCGCAACCCGGCCGGCGCGATGCCGGAATCGCTGGCCTCCTCGACCCGCAGCTCCAGCCCGGTCGACTGCTCCGGCTTCAGCCGCAGCAGCGCGTGCCCCTTCTCCACGAACGCGGCGACGGTGAGCGTCACTTCCTCGGTCTCGAAACAGCGCAGCGTGCCGCCGCCGTCGACCTGGATCCTGGTCGACGACTGCTGCCACGGCGCGGTAGCGAGCACGCCGAGCAGCGGCGCGGCGAACACGAGCAGTTGCCACCGGCCGAGCACCACCGCGAGCACCAACGCCGCGGCGGCGCACCCGGCGAGCATGAAGACCAGCGGCGCCGGTCGCCACCGCAATTCGGCGTCGACGGCGGAGCTGGCGTCGCGGTGCCTCATGTCACGGTGGCGCGCGGGACCGGCAGACGGCGCAGCAGTTCAGTGATCACGTCCTCGCCGCGGATGCGGCGCACCCACATCTCCGGCCGCAGCGTGATCCGGTGCGCCATGGCGGGCACCGCCAGCGCCTTGACGTCTTCGGGGATCACGTAGTCGCGGCCGAGCAGCAGCGCCCGCGCCCGCGACATCTGCACCAGGTCCAGTTCCGCGCGGGGGCTGGCGCCGACCTCCACCTGGGGATGCCCTCTGGTCGCCGACGCCAGCGCGACGACATAGCTCACCACGTCCGGGTGCACGGTCACGTATTCGACGGATTGCCGCATCTCCAGCAGGCCGTTGGCGTCGACGACCTGGTTGACCTGCGGCTGCTGCGACCCGCGCTCCAGCCTGCGGCGGATCATCTGCGTCTCGTCGTGCTCGGACAGGTAGCCCAGCCGCAGCTGGATGGCGAAGCGGTCGAGCTGGGCTTCCGGCAGCGGATAGGTGCCCTCGTACTCGATCGGGTTGTCGGTGGCCAGCACGATGAACGGTTGCGGCAGCACGAACGTCTCGCCGTCGATGCTGACCTGCCCTTCCGCCATCGCCTCCAGCAGCGCGGCCTGGGTCTTCGGCGGGGTGCGGTTGACCTCGTCGGCCAGCAGCACGTTGGTGAACACCGGCCCGCGACGGAAGGTGAACCGGCCCGAGGACATGTCGTAGATCGTCGAACCGAGCAAATCCGCGGGCAGCAGGTCCGGGGTGAACTGCACGCGGGTGAACTGCAACCCGAGCGCGGACGCGAATGATCTCGCGATGAGCGTCTTGCCGAGGCCGGGTAAGTCCTCGATCAGAACGTGCCCACCGGACAGCACCGCGATCATGATCAACTGCAACTCGTCCTGCTTGCCGACCACGACCCGGGACAATTCCCGGAGCACGGCCTCGCTGCGCTGGATGGTCACGTCCATCGGCATGGTCATGTGTGTACCCGCACTTGCCTCAACCCATTTCACATTCTCTGCAGGCGGCTCAGGATCTCGTCCAGCGCCGCACGTCCCGGTGCCCTGCCGGTCTGATCACGAAGGGCCGAATTGGCCGGGTCCACCCAGCGCCACAGTTCCGGCCCGAACTGGTGGACACCCGCCGCCTCGACCGCTCTGCGGTTCTTCGCCACCCGCTGGCCGCTGGACAGCTCGAACTCCTTGGCCAGCAGCGGGCGCAGGTGCCGGTCCCAGTCGGCACGGCTGCCGTCCGCGCGGTCGGCGAGCATCTGCGCCCTGGCGTGCCAGCGCCACAACATCTCCGCCGGGCCGTTCTCCATGTCCTCCATCGCGTCGGCGTCCCCGGCCTCGGCGCGCTCGAGCAGCGACCAGATCAGCCAGGCGAGCGCCACCGCGACCGGGATTCCGGCGACGATCAGCAGCAGCCCGCGGGCGCGTTCGACGGCGACCAGCTCGATCACCGCGATGACGATCACGCAGGTGATCACCACCCCCATCCGATTCACGCGACGTCCTTTCTCACCCGGGCGGTCACGCCGGCACCTCCCCTTGCAGATCGGCGAGCACGATGCGCAGCAGTTGCTCGGCGCGCATGCGCTGCCATTCGAGCATGGCGTGCGGGCTGAACCTGGCCTCCTCGAACAGGGCGACCAGCTCGCGGGCGGACGCGTCGTGCAGCGCGCCGCGTTCGAACGCGCGGGCCAGCACTTCCATCGGGGTGTCCGACGCCAGCGGGGCGGCGGCGCGGTCGGAGGCGAGGCCGCGTTCCATCGCGACGTAGCAGGCGATGATGGCGGTGCGCGGATCCTGGCCGGGGGCGTTCATCGCGGCCAGGCCCATCTCCGCCGCGCGGGCCAGTGAGTCCGTCGGGGTGGGGGCCGGTGCGGCCGCCTGCGCCGGGGCCGGGGCCTGCTTGTGCCGGGACGACACCGCGACCACGACCAGGCCGGTCATCGCCACCGTCACCAGGCCCGCGGCCGCGATCCCGGCCAGCACCAGCGCCGTCCCGGTCAACTCCGCCGACCTCGGCTCGGTTTCGGGGGGCGGCGGGGTCCCCTGCTCCGGCGCGGCGCCGGTGGTGGTGGCCGGCGTCGCCGGGCGCGCGGGCTCGCTCGGCGTGCCCGCGCCGATGAAGTAGATCGCCGACGCGGCCGCGACCAGCACGCCGAACAGCGCGAGCGCACCGAGCAGCGCCAAGCCCGTGCGCCCCAGCCGCCACTGCCTGCGCTCCTCCGCGCGCTCGGGCTCCGGCATGGCCAGCGGCAACCGATGCTGGCTCGCGATGACGCCCGCGAGCAGGATCACGATCGACACGGTCAGCAACACCGGCATGAGCGCGACCGACAAAGCTGAGGGAACCTGCCTGCTGGACTCGGCCTCGCTGATTCCTGGGATGTATCCGTGCAGGGCGATGGCGGCAAAAGCCAGCAGCGTGATCAGCACGATCACGCGCGATATCGGCGCTCGCGCCCGGACCACTGCGTTACCACCAAATCTGAGTACTCCACAAAACAGCCACATAGTTACATGCCGGGCGGTCCGCTCGGGATGGAATGGAATACTTCGCAGTCCTTCCTTCTAAACCGCAACTGGGCGGGGAGGCGACGGGCCGGCCGACGCCACGGTGACTACCGGGCGATATCGGGAGGGGATTGGGACAAAGCACAAAGCCGACTCTTCAAACGTGACATATCCGGCACTTCCCGCACGTCCCGCACCAGCTCGCCGAGCGTCGAAGACGCGATGACGGTGAGTGCCCGATCAGCGTCGGAGAGCACGTCGACGGCGTTGACGAAACGCATCACCCAGTCGGGGGGAACCGAGCGCAGCGGCGGCACATCTCGGATTTCCCAGCACGGAAATCGTTGGGCCAGCGCAACATAATCCGCCGCGGAAGTTGGAGTCCCGCACAATACGGCGAAGTCGACGACGAGCTTTCCACCATCGGACGCAATGGCGCGCAAACTTCGAGCACCCTCTGATATCTCGACAAGCGACTCGTTTTCCCGTTGTGTCGCAGCATTATTCTGGGCAGCGGAAGTCCATGGCACGCTTGCCGCCGTGCGACACGGAGGCGCCACGACGTATCGCCCGGAGGCGAATCCGGTTGCAGCTCTGTGGGTATTGAGGGCGCGATAGTCGGTCGCGCCGTCCACGGCCACCACGTCCATGTTCGCGAGGATTCGCTCGATGGCAGGCACGAACCGGTCGTGGAACAACGGGTTCGGCAACAACTCGGCGGGCGGGTAGTTCGATGTGACCACCAGGGTGACGCGGCGGGCGAACAGCGCGTCCAGCAACCGGGCGATCAGCATCGCGTCGCCGATGTCGTGCACGTGGAACTCGTCGAAGCAGACCAGTATCGCGTCACCGAGCAGCGCGTCCACCGCGGCATCGATCGAGCCGGACACGTGCGCCGCGGCGTGCAGGCTCGCGAAGAACTGGTGAAAGTGGTAGCGGCGCTTGCGTCCCGATGCCACCTCGGCGAAGAACCGGTTCATGAGCATGGTCTTGCCGCGCCCGGGTCTGCCGTGGAGATAGACGCCCCGGTGACGCCGGACCGGCCTGCCGCGCCGATCGACCAATTCACGTAGCCGCGCCGCCGCCCGTGCTTGGTCGGTATCCCACCGGATTTCCATGACACCTCCTGATCCTCTACATTTGTAGAGGGCCAGGAGGCCGGCGGCCAGGAAGGGTGATCATGTCCACAGACGACCGGCGCGCGCTCCTCGCCGACACGGCCATCGAACTGATCGCGACACGTGGTCTGCGCGCGCTGACCCACCGTGCGCTGGACACGGAACTGGGCCTGCCCGCCGGGTCGGCGTCCTACTACTTCCGCACCAAACGCGCCCTGATCGAGGCCGTCGTGGACCGGATCACCACCCGCTCCCGCGACGATTTCGCCGCCGCCGCACTGACGCCGACCGCCGCGGCGCAACCGGCCGCGGAGGCCATCGCCGCCTGGCTGGACCGGCTACTGGCCGAGCGGCGTGCGCACCTGATCGCCCGCCACGCTCTCCTGATCGACCTGCTGGACGATCCCGGCCTGCATCCACGGCTGGTGCACAGCCTGTTCTCCGTCGACCGCGCGCGCGACCTCTTCCGCGCCATGGGCGCGCCCGATCCGGACACCAGGGCCGAGGACTTCGTCGCCGTGCTCGAGGGAGTCGTCTTCGACCGCTTCGCGGGCAACCGCACCACCCTGCGCCCGAACACGACGGAGAGCGTCCGGCAACTCACCCGTGTCATCGCCGCGCAGTTGCGAGTGTGATCAGCTCGGCCAGCCTCGCTGGCTGTAGGTCACGCCGGTGCGATAGCCGTCGATGCCCGCGGCCGGATACGGGATGAGCGTTTCGGGGAGGTTCCCGAGCGGGAACCACCGGAGCTCGTAGGACTTGTCCGGCTCGCGGTTGACCGGCTCGCCCGACCAGCGGCTCGTCTGGAAGAACAACCCGACCCTGGCCTCTCGCCCTGGCTCGACGACATGCGCGGAATGGACGTGCCGCAGATCCGCCGGGTCGATCACGACGCCGACCTCCTCGCACGCTTCGCGGACCACCGCGGCGAGCGCCGACTCGCCCGCCTCCAGCTTCCCGGCGGGCAGGTGCCACAATCCGTCGAACTCGTCCGCGCTGCGCCGCCTGCTCAGCAACACTTCCGCGCCGCGCACCAGCAACACGTGCACGTCAACCACATGTCGGGCCACCACCTGCCCCAAGCTACGCGCCACCTCGCGCACCGGAAGCGCCCGCACTTCGCACGCGATGCGAAGCGCGGATACGCCCGGCGGGACCTCAGGCGGTGAGGACGAGCCCCGAGGTCGGCACGCCGGTGCCCGCGGTGACCAGGATGTTGGTCAGGCCGGAGACCGGGTTGACCGAGGCGCCGCGGATCTGGCGCACGGCTTCGGCGATGCCGTTCATGCCGTGGATGTACGCCTCGCCGAGCTGACCTCCGTGGGTGTTGAGCGGCAGTCGCCCGCCGACCTCGATGGCACCGTCGGCGATGAAGTCCTTCGCCTCGCCCCGGCCGCAGAACCCGAGTTCCTCCAGCTGCATGAGGACGAACGGAGTGAAGTGGTCGTACAGGATCGCGGCCTGCATGTCCTCAGGACGCAACCCGCTCTGCGCCCACAGCTGCTCGCCGACCAGGCCCATCTCCGGCAGACCGGTCATGGCGTCGCGGTAGTAGCTGGTCATCACGTACTGGTCGGCGCCGGAACCCTGCGCGGCCGCGGCGATCACGGCGGGCCGCTGCGGCAGGTCGCGAGCCCGCTCGACGCTGGTCACCACGATCGCGACGCCGCCGTCGGACTCCTGGCAGCAATCCAGCAGATGCAGCGGCTCGGCGATCCAGCGGGAATTCTGATGGTCCTCCAGCGTGATCGGCTTGCCGTAGAAGAACGCGGCCGGGTTCACCGCGGCGTGCTTGCGGTCGGCGACGGCGACGCGGCCGAAGTCCTCGCTGGTGGCCCCGTAGACGTGCATGTAACGCCGGGCGACCATGGCGACCTGCGCGGCCGGTGTGCCCAGCCCTTGCGGGTAGGACCAGCCCGCGTCGATGCCCGACGAGGTGGGCGCGGTGGCCAGCGCGGTGGAGAACTGCCCGAACCGCGACACCGACCGCTCGTTGAACGCGCGATAGGCCACCACCACGTCCGCGACTCCGGTCGCCACCGCCATCGCGGCCTGCTGGATCGTGGCGCAGGCCGCGCCGCCGCCGTAGCCGATGTGGCTGAAGAACGTCAGCTGCGGGATGCCGACCGCCCTCGCCACGGCGGCCTGGGTGTTGGTGTCCATGGTGAACGTGGTGAGGCCGTCCACGTCGGCGGGCGTCAGGCCCGCGTCGGCCAGCGCCGCGGTGACCGCCTCGGCGGCCAGGCGCAGTTCGCTGCGCCCGGAGTCCTTGGAGAAATCGGTGGCGCCGATGCCGACGATGGCCGCCCGGCCGGAGATCGGGTGCTCAGACATCGGCCCTCCGCAACGTGATGACGGCCGTGGCCGTGATGTGGTCGCCGAGGCTGTCCTTGCCGACGACGTCGATGTGGACGTCCTCGCCGTCCACCGCGGTCACCGTGCCCGTCAGCGTCAGCGTGTCCCCCGCGTACAGCGGCACGCCCAGGCGCAGCGCGATCGACTTGACGACCGCGCGCGGGCCCGCCCAGTCGGTGACGAAACGCTGCACCAGGCCGGTGTCGGTGAGGATGTTGACGAAGATGTCCTTCGAGCCGCGGGCGACGGCCTTGTCCCTGTCGTGGTGCACGTCCTGGAAGTCCCTGGTGGCCAGGGCGGTGCTGATCACGAAGGTGGGGTCGGCGTGGATCGCCAGCTCGGGCAGCACCGTGCCGACGCGAACGGCATCCGGTTCCACGGCGGCGCTCATGAGATCACCTGCCAGAACGGCAGCGTGGCCTCGTCGTCGAGCTGCTCGAAGCCCACCTCGACCGGCAGGCCGATCCGCACCTCGGCGGGGTCTACGCCGCGCAGTTCACCGAGCATGCGCACGCCTTCCTCCAATTCGACCAGCGCCACCACGAACGGCAGCCGCCGTCCCGGCACCTTCGGCGCGTGGTGCACGACGTAACTGAACACGGTGCCGCGCCCGGAGGCGACGACGTAGTCGGTGGGTTTCGACTTGTCCTGCCAGATGGCCGGAATGGGCGGATGCCGCAGCGAGCCGTCCGGCAGCCGCTGGATGCGCAGCTCGCCCGCTTTCGTTCCCTCCCAGAAGAATTCGGTGTCCCAGGAGACCAGCGGCTTGACCCGCGCACCCTCCTCGGCTTTCGGCGCGGCGGTGCCGGGAGCGAATTTCAGCAGCCGGAACAGCATTTCGGCGACCACTTCGGCACCCACACGCCAAGTGGTCCGGAAGGTGACGAACCACCCCTCGCCCAGGGCGGTGCGTTTCGGGCCGCGGATGTCCGCCAGTGTGCTGGTGACCGATACCTGCTCACCGACCTGGAGATAGCGGTGGTAGGTCTGCTGGCAATCCGTCGCGACCACGGAGGTGTATCCGGCGGCGTCGAGCAACTCCGTGGCCGCGCCCATCGGATCGTCGGCGGGACGGGACCCGTTGAGCCCGAACATGGTCCACACCTGGGCCATGGCGGGCGGCGCGACGACGCCGGGATGTCCCGCGGCGCGCGCCGCCTCCTCGTCGACGTAGATCGGATTGGCGTCGCCGAGCGCCTCGACCCAGTTGTTGATCATCGGCTGGTTCACCGGATCACGCCCGAAACGGGGGGCGCTCGCACCCGCCGCCTTGATGGCTTCTGCTGCGGCGACGATCGCTTCCGGAGTAGTGGTTTCCGGCACGCGCGGCTCCTTCACTCGTTATCGGGGTACTCGCGGCAACCGCAGACCGGAGGAGGCGACCAGCTCGCGCATCACCTCGTTGACGCCACCGCCGAAGGTGACCACGAGGTTCTGCTTGGTCCTGCGGTCCAGCCAGGTCAGCAGTTCGCCGGTGGCCGGGTCGGCCGGGTCGCCGTAGCGGCCGACGATCTCCTCGGCGAGCCTGCCCGCCTCCTGGAGCGATTCGGTGGAGTAGACCTTGGTCGCCGACGCGTCGGCGATCACCTGGGCCTGGTCGCCGTCCGCAGTGGCGGCCACCTGCCAGTTCAGCAGTTCGTTGAGCCGCACCATGGCGCGGATGCGGCCGAGCGCGCGGCGCACGTCCGGTTCGGCGAGCACGCCGCGCGGCTGCGCCCAGTCGCGCACCCGGTCGTAGAGCTGCTCGATCTTGCCGGACGGACCCAGGCTCACCCGCTCGTGGTTGAGCTGCGTCGTGATCAGCTTCCAGCCCCGGTTCTCCTCGCCGACCAGCATGTTCGCCGGGACGCGCACGTTGTCGAAGTAGGTCGCGTTGGTGTGGTGGGCGCCGTCGCAGGTGATGATCGGCGTCCACGAGTAGCCGGGGTCGGTGGTGTCCACGATCAGGATCGTGATGCCGCGGTGGCGCGACTCGGTGGAGCCGGTGCGGCAGGCCAGCCACACGAAGTCGGCCTCGTGCGCGCCCGTGGTGAAGATCTTCTGCCCGTTGACGATCCAGTCCCCGGAGTCGTCACGCACCGCCGATGTGCGCAGCGCGGCCAGATCGGTGCCCGCCTCCGGCTCGGAGTAGCCGATCGCGAAATGGATGTCGCCGGAGAGGATTCCGGGCAGGAACCGCCGCTTCTGCTCGTCGGTGCCGAACTGCTGCAAGGTCGGGCCGACGGTCAGCAGCGTCACCAGCGGCAGCGGGACGTCGGCCCGCACCGCCTCGTTGAAGAAGATCTGCTGCTCGACCGGCCCGAAGCCCTGGCCGCCGTATTCCTTGGGCCAGCCGACGCCGAGCCAGCCGTCGCGACCCATCCGGCGCACCACGGCGCGGTAGGCGTCGCCGTGCCGGTTCACCGCCATCTCGGCCTCCTCGTCCGGAGTCACGAGATCGGCGAAGTAGGCGCGCAATTCGTCGCGCAGCCTGCGTTGCTCGGTGGTCAGGTCGATGAACATCTGGCCCCCAATCGGTCGAGCCGGAACGACGCGCCGCCGAGCCAGCGAGCGATGTCCTTGGCTTGTGAGTAGTAGCGATGCATCGGATGGGTCACGTCGACGCCGAGGCCGCCGTGCAGGTGATGGCACTTCTGCATGGCCGCGGGCAGTTCCGCAGTGACGGTGTAGGCGAGGATCTCCAGGTCGTCGTCGGTGCGCTCGCGATGCTCCTGGCTCGTGTCTTTTTGCGCCAGAGCCCAGTTCGCCGACACCGCGGCCACGTGCAGGGTCCGCGAGACGACGTACAGGTCCGCGATCTGCTGGGCCACGGCCTGGAACTCGGCCAGCGGCCTGCCGAACTGATGACGGGTGCGCAGATGCTCGGCGGTGAGCGTGATCGCCCCCTTCAGCAGTCCGTCGGCCACCGAACCGATCGAAGCGAGCGCCAGCCGGTGCAGATCGGGAAGGCCGACCGGCCACAGCTGATCGGCCGGAATCTCCACCTGGTCCAGCCGGACCGTGCACTCCGGGATGCCGCCGGAAACCGGCGTCGGCGTGCGGGTCAGGCCGTCGGCTCCGGCGTCGACGACGGCGATGCCCGCGTCGGTCGGCACGAGCAGCCAGCTCGCCTCCTCCGCGTACGGCACCGCGATCTTGTGCCCGGTGATGCGCACCGTGTCGCCGCCGAGCACGGCGGTGGTCTTCGGCTCGAGCGTGAACGGCGCCGCCGGTTCGCTCAGCGCCGCGGTGAGCACGACGCCCTCGGCGACTCCCGGCAGCACGAGCGACTGCACGTGCTCCGGCGCGCAGGCCACCAGCGGCAGCACGCCGAAACCCAGCGTCGGCAGCGCAGGCACCGCCACCGCGTCGGTGGCCAGCTCGGTGAGCAGCGCCGACACCTCGAGCAGCCCCATGCCGTCGCCGCCGAACCGTTCCGGCAACGCGACGACGAGCAGGCCTGAGTCGGCCAGCTTCGGCCACAATCCCATGTCGCGCGCCGGTTCGCGCTCCAGCAAGCTCACGACGACCTCGGCCACCGCGTCCTGGCCCTCGTCCCTGGTGAAGTCCACGCTCGTCTCCCGATCGACTGTAGGGCTAGCTGTTCGCGTCACGCGGCAGCCCCAGAATGCGCTCAGCGGCCACGGTGAGCAGGATCTGCTCGGTTCCGCCCGCGATCGACAGGCAGCGGGTGAGCAGGAACTCCGTGGTCACCTCGCAGTCCTGCGCGCCGAGCGGCCCCGCCGCCTCCGCGGCGAATTCGGCGACGGCCTGACGGTGGCGCACGCCGACCAGCTTGCGCACGCTGCTCTGCGCGCCGGGATCCCCGCCCGCGAGCATCTTCACCGCGGCGCGCTGCTCCAGCAACAGGCCCGCGATCGCCTCGGCCACGAATCCACCGAGCCGGTCGTTCACCAGCTCCGTGCCCGGGCCGGTGGCGGGCGACTTCGCAATCAGCTCTTCGAGCACGGGACCGATGCCGTTGCCGCCCATGGCCACCCGCTCCGTCGACAAGGTGGAGCGGGCGATCTTCCATCCGTTGTTCAGCGCGCCGACCACGCAGTCGTCCGGCACGAACACATCGTCGAGGAAGACCTCGCTGAACCGCGCCTCACCGGTGATCTGCACCAGCGGGCGCACTTCCAGCCCGGCGCTGCGCATGTCGACCAAGAAGTACGTGATGCCGCGATGTTTGGGCGCGTCCGGATCGGTGCGCGCCAGGCAGATCGCCCAGTTCGCCTTGTCGCCCAGCGAAGTCCAGACCTTCTGCCCCCGCAGCACCCAGCCGCCGTCGGTCTTCTTCGCGGTGGTGCGCAGCGCCGCGAGGTCGGAGCCCGCCTCCGGTTCGCTGAACAGCTGGCACCAGACCACCTCGCCGCGCAAGGTCGGCCAGGCGAAGCGCTCGATCTGCTCCTGCGTCCCGTGTTGCAACAGCGTGGGGATCGCCCAGCCGCCGATGGCCAGGTCGGGCGCGGTGAGCCCGGCGCGGCGCAGCTCCTCGGAGATCACCAGGCCGGTCATCGGGTCGGCGGCGCGTCCGTACGGCCGCGGCCAATGCGGCATGACCAGGCCCGCGTCGACCAGCGCAGCGCGCTGCCGATCGGCGGGCAGCGCCGCGATCCGCGCGACCTCGGCGGCCAGTTCGTGCGCGCTGTCGCCGTCGACGGCGGCCACGCCCTCCTCGGCGAAGACCCGGTCGGCGCCGGTGGTCCGCCGCAGGCCGCGGCGGGTCAGCTCGGTGACCCTGGCCCGCCAGCGCGCCGAGCCGCCGAGCAGTTGACGCAAGGCCGTGGCGCGGCGCAGATACAGGTGCGCGTCGTGCTCCCAGGTGAAGCCGATGCCGCCGAGCACCTGGATGCAGTCCTTGGCGGTCTCGACCGCCGCGTCCAGGGCGATGGCGGCCGCGATGGCGGCGGCGATCGGCAGTTCGGCGCCGCCGTCGTCCACGGCCGCGGCGGTGTCGGCCGCCACCGCGCGGATGAGTTCGGTGCGGCACAGCATCCACGCGCAGATGTGCTTGACCGCCTGGAACGAACCGATCTTGCGGCCGAACTGCTCGCGCACCTTGGCGTACTCGACCGCGGTCTCCAGGCACCAGCCCGCGAGGCCGGACAGTTCGGCGGTGACCAGCGTGACGAGCAGGTCCGCCGCCGCGTGCGGCGCGACGAAGACGCGTTCGGCGGGCACGCGCAGGTCGGCGCAGTGCACCCGCGCCAGCGGCGTGCTCGGGTCGAGCGGCGCGAGCGCTTCCACTCGCAGGCCATCGGCGTCGGGCGGGACCAGGCACCACCGCTGCCCCTGCGGTTGGTCGATCGGCAGCAGCACGGCGGTGCCGGGGGCGGCGCCGAGGACGGAATCCCAGGTACCCGTGAGCAACACGCCGTCGCTTGCGGCGGGTACGCTCACCGTCGCACCGACGACGAAGTCGAGCGCGACGCCGCACGGCAGGTCCTCGTCGAGCTGCCCGGCGGTGATCAGATTGGCCAAAGCCGTCGCGAGCACCGGGCCGCCGACCAGATCGTGCGCCGCCTGCTCCACCAGCACGGCCAGATCGGAGACCGACCCGCCCGCGCCGCCCGCGTCCTCGGCCACGGCTACCCGGAAGATCCCGATCTCGGCGAGCGCGGGCCAGTAGGCGCGCCAGAAGTCGGCCGCGCCGGCCCGCATTGTTGCAATCGGACGGACCGAGGCGGCCCATCCGCGCATCGACTCCTGAACGGCTTTATGCTCGTCAGTGGTGGCGATGGTCACACTCCATACCGCCTTTCCGGCGTGACTCCCACACCTAGAACATGTTCTAATATCCTAGCCGGGCGGAAGTCAAGACACCATCGCCGCCGCGGCCGCACCGCGCACGTAGCCGACGAAACGACGTTTCCGGAAAGGACTTTCATCAATGGCCAGTCCGTCCCGATCGCAGCCAGCCGACCAGAGCGCGGCCCGGCCGGTCACCACGCTCAGCGAGGACGAGCTGAGCTCGGCGGCGCAGCGCGAACGGCGTAAGCGGATCTTGGACGCCACCTTGGCGCTCGCGTCCAAAGGCGGTTACGACGCGGTGCAGATGCGGGCGGTGGCCGAACGCGCCGACGTCGCGGTCGGCACCCTGTACCGCTACTTCCCGTCGAAGGTCCACCTGCTGGTGTCCGCGCTCTCGCGCGAGTTCGAGCAGATCGAGGGCAAACGCAAGCCGCTTGCCGGGCAGTCCCCGCAGGAGCGCATGCACCTGCTGCTCACCCAGATCACCCGCATGATGCAGCGCGACCCGCTGCTCACCGAGGCCATGACCAGGGCGTTCATGTTCGCCGACGCCTCGGCCGCCGCCGAGGTCGACCGCGTCGGCAAGGTGATGGACCGGGTCTTCGCCCGCGCGATGAACGACGGCGAGCCCACCGAACGCCAGCTGGCCATCGCCCGGGTGATCAGCGACGTCTGGCTGTCGAACCTGGTCGCCTGGCTGACCAGGCGCGCGTCGGCCACCGACGTCACCGAACGCCTGGAACTGACCGTCGACCTCCTCCTGGGCGAACGCAACCAGTAGACTCTTGCGCGCCCGGCCACCAACCGGGCACGAAAGGCCCGCTGGGCTGCGACGAAGCTCACCCGCTCGGATACCGTTGCCGTTAGCTGGGCAGATCTACCGGACACCGGTTCAGGTCGTGCGTTATCGTTCGCACGCGAACCGGCGCGCTTCTGTGCGGCAAATTCAACACAGTATTGTTTTGCCCGCCCCCTGAAAAAACTCCTCCGATCACTAGGTTGGATGCGTGAGCGCACAGGATCTGCCACTGGAACTTCGCCGTGCACTGTCGACGGTCGCGCGCGTGCCACGGCTGTTGGTCGCATCGGACTACGACGGGACACTCGCGCCCATCGTGTCCGACCCGGCCAAAGCCTTCCCCCATCGGGAATCGGTGAGCGCGTTACGAGCCCTCGCCGGCCTGACCGGGACCACTGCCGCCGTGATCTCCGGCCGCGCGCTGCGAGATCTCGCGGCGCTGTCTCGTCTGCCGGTCGAGGTGCAACTGATCGGCAGCCACGGCTCGGAATTCGACGTGGGCTTCGTGCACGCGATCGACAACGACGCCAAGCATCTGCTCCAAGAGGTGCAGACGTCGCTGAACCAGATCGCCGCGGACAACCCCGGCGTCACCGTCGAGATCAAACCGGCCAGCGTCGCGTTGCACGTGCGCAACGCCAGCCCTGAGATCGGTCATCGCGCGTTGTCGCAGGTCCGGCTCGGTCCGGCCTGCTGGTTCGGCGTGCAGGTCACCGAGGGCAAGGCCGTCATCGAACTGGCCGTGGTGCAGACCGACAAGGGCACCGCGCTCGACACCGTCCGGCATCAGGCGGGGGCCTCCGCGGCGGTGTTCTTCGGTGACGACGTCACCGACGAGAAGGCGTTCCGCGTGCTGTCGGGCCCTGACGTCGGCATCAAGGTCGGCGACGGCGAGAGCCTGGCCAAGTTCCGGGTGGACAGCACCGAGGCCGTCGCCTGCGCGCTGGCCTACCTGCTGGAGGAGCGCCGCACCTGGCTGGCGGGCGCGAGCGCGCCGCGCATCGAGCGGCTGACCATGCTCGCCAGCCCGCGCTCGGTCGCGCTGCTCACCCCCGACGCCACGGTGACCTGGTTCTGCCACCCCGAGCCCGATTCGGCCGCGGTGTTCGCGCACCTGCTCGGCGGTCCGCAGGGCGGGCACTTCACCATCGAGCCGGAGCGACCGGGCCTGCCGCTGTCGCAGCGCTACGTCGACGGCACGATGACCGTCGAAACCCGTTGGGCGAAACTGCAAGTCACCGACTACCTGCCGCACGACGTGGCCCCGACCCGCACCGACCTCACCCGGGTGATCACCGGCGACGCGAAGGCCGTCGTCACCTTCGCCCCCCGCCCGGAGTTCGGCCAGGTGCCGGTGAACCTCGAAGCCCAGGAGGGCGGGCTGCGGGTGTACGGCACCAACGACCCGATCGTGCTGCGCTCGCCCGGCGTGCGGTGGGAGATCGTCTCCGACGGCACCCACGAGTCGGCACGGGCCGTCGTCGATCCGTCCAAGGGTCCGGTCGTGCTCGAGTTGCGCTGCGGCACCGCTGATCTCGATCCCTCCCCGATCAGTGAGTCCCAGCGGCGCCGGGAGGCGGAGCGCTACTGGTCGGACTGGGCGGGCACGCTCACGCTGCCGCCGCTCAAGCCCGATCTGATGAAGCGCTCCGCGCTGACCCTGCGCGGACTGGTACACGCGCCGTCCGGCTCGATCCTCGCGGCCGCCACCACCTCGCTGCCCGAGGACATCGGCGGCGTGCGCAACTGGGACTACCGCTACTGCTGGCTGCGCGACGCGGCGCTCACCGCGCAGTCGCTGGTCTCCCTCGGCTCGCTCGAGGAGGCCGAGAACTACCTCGGCTGGGTCCACCGCGTGCTGGAGACGCTGCCCGGACCCGAGCGGCTGCACCCGCTGTACACCCTGTACGGCGAGACGCTGCCGCCGGAGGCCTCGATCGACCAGCTACCCGGCTACGCCGGCTCCCGCCCGGTGCGCGTCGGCAACGCGGCCAACATGCAGGTCCAGCTGGACGTCTTCGGTCCGATCGTCGACCTCATCGCCACCCTGGCGCACGCGAGGGAACTGCGCGGCGTCACCGATCCGGCCGACGTGCTGCCCGACGCCGACTGGGAGCTGGTCTGCGCCATGGTCTCGGCGGTGCAGCGGCGCTGGCAGGAGCCCGACCACGGCATCTGGGAGATCCGCGGCAACCCGCGCCATCACGTGTACTCGAAGGTGATGGGCTGGCTGACCGTCGACCGGGCGCTCACCCTGGCGCAGAAGTTCGATCGCGAGGCCGACCCGGCCTGGCCGCTGCTGCGCGACACCATCGCCGACGAGGTGAAGGCCAAGGGCTGGAACGACGAGGTGCAGTCCTACACCGCGGCCTACGACGGCACCGATCTGGACGCCGCGACGCTGCACATCGGGCTGAGCGGGCTGATCGATCCGTCCGACCCGCGCTTCGCGGCGACGGTCGTCGCGACCGAAGCCGAGCTGCGCAGCGGCTCGACGGTGTACCGCTACCACCACGACGACGGCCTGCCCGGCGGCGAGGGCGGATTCCACCTGTGCGCGGCCTGGCTGGTGGAGGCGTACCTGCTGATCGGCAAGCGCTCCGACGCCGAGGCGCTGTTCGCCCAGCTGGTCGACGTGGCAGGCCCCACCGGGCTGCTCAGCGAGGAATACGACCCGGTGGCCGAACGATCGCTGGGCAACCATCCGCAGGCATACAGCCATCTCGGCCTGTTGCGCTGCGCGCAGTTGCTCGGACAGCCGGTGGAGGCCGCGCTGGTCTGACCGCAGGCAAGGCGAGGGCCCGCGAACGAGCGATCGTTCACGGGCCCTTGGCATTCCGCTCCCGCGTGAGCGTCGCCTCCGGCCGTTTGACGTGCCCTGCTAGAGTTAAACGGGAACGATTTCCATTATGATCTAGAGCACGGCCAGGAGTACGCCCACGTGAGAACCCGATTCGCCATCAGTTGCGCAGGCATCGCCGTGGGGCTCGTCTCCGCCATGACGCTCACCGCCTGCGCAGGCTCGAACGACGACGGGCGGCCTTCGGTCGTCGCCTCCACCGACGTCTGGGGTGATATCGCGGCCGCCGTCGCAGGCCCCGACGCCGCCGTCCGCGCGCTGATCACCGATCCCTCCGCCGACCCGCACTCGCACGAGACCTCGGCCGTCGAGTCGGCCGCGCTCAGCGATGCCGACCTCGTGGTCTACAACGGCGGTGGTTACGACGAGTTCGCCGAGAAGGCGGTGGCGGGCACGAACAAGCGCACCGTGGACGCGTTCGCCCTGCGGGCCGACCAGAGCGACGACAACGAACACGTCTGGTACGACGTGCGCACCGTCGACGTGGTCGCCGACCGGATCGCCGCCCAGCTCGGCGAACTGGACCCGGACAAGGCCGCGGCCTACGCCGAGCGCGCGACGACGTTCAAGAACCGGCTCGCCGCGGTCACCGCCATCACCGGCAAGCTCGCCGCCGAACACCCGAAGACGCCGGTGCTGCAAACCGAACCTTTGGCGCACTACCTCGTGGCCGCCGCCGGAGCCGACGACCTGACTCCGCACGAATTCCAGGAAGCCATCGAGCAGGAGACCGACCCGGCTCCCGCCGCCGTCGCGGCGACCCAGGATCTGCTCACCGGCAAGCGGGTCCGCGCCCTGATCTACAACGTGCAGACCGAGGACAAGATCACCAAGGACCTGCGCGGCACCGCGCAGCGCGCGGGCGTCGCCGTCGTCGAGGTGACCGAGACCCTGCCCGACGGCGTGGATTACATTCAGTGGCAGACGAAGAACGCGCAGGCGCTTGCCGCCGCGCTGGGCTGAGCAGATGAACAAGGGAGCCGCGCTGACCGAGCACGCCGACGGGGTGGAACGGCGATCGAACATCGGCGACGACGCGGCCGCGGTGCGGCTGGCGGACGCCCGCTTGTCGTTCGGCGACCGAACCCTCTGGGAGGGGCTGGATCTCACTGTCACGCCCGGTGAATTCGTCGCGGTCCTCGGGCCGAACGGTTCGGGCAAGACCTCGCTGCTGAAGGTGCTGCTGGGCCAGGTCGCCCTGAGTTCGGGCACAGCTCGGATCGCGGGCTCGCCGGCGCGCGCGGGCAATCACGACATCGGCTACGTGCCGCAACAGAAGACGATCGACGCCGGGGTGCAGTTGCGCGGCGTCGATCTCGTCGGGCTCGGCGTCGACGGACATCGGTGGGGGCTCGGGCTGCGCTCCCGCGCCGAACGCAAGCGCAAAGTGGCCGCCGCCATCGCCGACGTGGGCGCGGAGCGTTTCGCCCACGCGCCGCTGGAGTCCATGTCCGGCGGCGAGCAGCAGCGCCTGCGGGTGGCGCAGGCGTTGGTCGGCGATCCGAAGGTCTTGCTGTGCGACGAACCGTTGCTCAGCCTGGACCTGGCGAATCAGCGACTGGTCGCCGAACTCATCGATCGCCGCAGGCGCACCCACGACACCGCGGTGCTGTTCGTGACGCACGAGATCAACCCGATCCTGCCCCTCGTGGACCGGGTGCTGTACCTGGTCGACGGCCGGTTCCGGATCGGAACGCCGGACGAGGTGATGACCTCGGCGGTGCTGTCGGAGCTGTACCGCACCCAGGTGGACGTCCTGCGGGTACGCGAGCGGCTGGTGGTCGTCGGCACCGGCGACACCATGGACGCCCTCGGCACCGCGGGCGGCCACTGCCACGGCCCGGCCGGCGACGAGTTCGCGCACGGCGACCAGGCAACGGTGGATGACGCAGCCACCTCGCCCGCGACATCCGCGGCGAAGCCGCTCCCCGCAGCACCGACCTCGGCGCCTACCGACCTCACCGCCCCCACGACCTCCTCCGCCTCGGGGACCAGCACTCAGAGCGACCGGTCGACAGCTCACCCGGCACGCAACGGCGACGCCCCGGCCGAGCCGATACCGGCAGCGTCGGCAACCGCCACCCGCCGATCGCCGGAGACCGACGGGGCAACCGCCCACACGACAGACGCGGAAAGCAGTGACTCACCAACCCACCCGGTGGGCAACGGCGACACCGCGGCCGAACGGGCACCGGCAGCCGCAGCGACCGCCACCCGCCCGTCCTCGGACACCGACCTGACAAGCGACGACGCGACGCCGTTCGAGCCGTGGACGCACGGCGCATCCCCGCTCGAGCCGACGCCGAGCGGCTTGGCGACCGCGGTGGACGCATCGACCGGGTCGGTGGACGGCAGCGACGTGGTGTCCGACCGCTCACCACACGGCAACGGCACGGCGGAGGCATCCCAAGCCCCGGCCGACGGTGCGCAGGGCGACGGCGACCGGCCGTCCACGGAGCCCGAGCAGAGCGGAGTGCGTTCGTGAACGACAAGCTCTCCGGCGTCCTCGGCAAGATGCTGGATTTCGGCACCACGGCGAACCTGCTGTCCTACGGTTTCGTCCAGCAGGCGTTGCTCGCCGCGGCCCTGTTGGGGTTGCTGTCCGGCGTGATCGGCCCACTGATCATCAGCAGGCAGATGTCGTTCGCCGTGCACGGCACCAGCGAGCTCTCTCTGACCGGCGCCGCCGCCGCGCTGCTGGCCGGTGTCGGTGTCGGCCTCGGCGCCATCGCGGGGTCGGTGGTGGCGGCGGTGTTGTTCGGCCTGCTCGGGGCCAGGGCGCGCGAACGCGATTCGGTGATCGCCGTGGTGCTCTCGTTCGGTCTCGGACTCTCGGTGCTTTTCCTGTGGCTGGGCCCCGATCGCGCCGGATCGAAATTCTCGCTGCTGACCGGCCAGGTGGTCAGCGTCGGCAACAACGGGCTCGGCCTGCTCGCCGTCTGCACCGCCGGGGTGATCGCGGTGCTCGCCTTCGTCTACCGGCCGCTGCTGTTCGCCAGTTCCGATCCGGAAGTGGCCGTGGCCCGCGGTGTTCCGGTGCGGGGGCTGTCCATCGTGTTCGCCGTCCTGCTCGGCATCACGGCGGCGTTCGGCGTGCAGATCGTCGGCGCCCTGCTGGTCCTCGCCCTGCTGATCACCCCCGCCGCCGCAGCCGCCCAACTGACCGCGGACCCGATCCGGGCGACCGTGCTCGCCGTGGTGTTCGCCGAACTCGCCGCCGTGGGCGGCATCCTGCTCTCGCTCGCGCCGGGCGTCCCCGTCTCGACGTTCGTCACCACGATCTCGTTCCTGATCTACCTCGCCTGCCGCGTGCTCGGCACCCGCAACCGCCGACTCGCCCGCGCCCGCTGAGCCCGCCACCCACGGCCCGTCCGCGTCACCAGCGACCATCCACCTTCCCGCTCCTCGTGCCGGTCCCCCGGCACGAGGAGCGGCCAGGCCACGTCACGCGACGGCGGTGCCCTCGAGCTCCACCATCTGGCCGGGAATCGCCAGCCGCGTTACGCCGAGCATCGTCGTGGCAGGCGCCACCCCGGCGGCCCCCAACCGCGACGCCAGCACCCCGTAGTGCGGGAACAGCAGATCGACATCGGTGGTGTAGACGTTCAGCCGGACGAGGTTCGCCAGCGACATCCCCGCCTCGACGAGCACGGCCTCCAAGTTGTCGATGCTCAGCGCCAACTGCGCCGCCATGTCACCCTCATGCTGAGGCTTGCCGTCGCCGCTCATCGCGGTCTGCCCGGAGCAATACAGCGTCCTGGTGTGCCCGGAGACGACCTCACCCTGGTTGAAACCCATCTCCGCCGCCCACGTCACCGGGTTGACCGCCGTTCGTTCCACTGCCACATCAGCTCCCATCGATCCATCGCGAATCCGTACGCCGTCGAGCCTCCCAACAAATCACGACATCTTCGGTCACGTATTCCGGTACGTTTTCCGCATGCGCGCCGACCGCTTGGTCTCGCTGGTGCTGCTGCTGCGTCAGCGCGGTCGGTTGACCGCGGACGCGCTCGCCCGCGAGCTGGAGGTATCCACCCGCACGGTGCTGCGCGACATCGAAGCCCTGTCCGCTGCCGGCGTCCCGGTCTACGCCGAACGCGGGCGGCACGGCGGTTTCGCGTTGTTGCCCGGGTTCCAGACCGAACTCACCGGCCTGAACCACGACGAGGCGCTCGCCCTGCTGGTCGCCGGGACCCGGCGCGGCGCGCAGGGATTCGGCCTGGGCTCCGCGCTCGCCTCGGCCATGCTCAAGGTGGTCGACGCGCTACCCGAGAGTCATCGGGCCATCGCGAGCGACGCGGCGCAGCGATTGCTCATCGACCCGGAGACCGACATCCTCGCGCGTCGGCTGATTGCCGAGGAGGTGCCCGACGCGATCGTGACCGAGATCAGGCGCGCGGTGCTGGCCGGACACAAACTGCGCATTCATTACGCGGCTGTGGACCAGACCCCGGCGTGGCGCACGGTGGATCCGATCGGCCTGGTCACCGCACGCGGCCAAGGCTACTTGCTGGCCACCAGGTCCGGCGCCGACCGCACCTACCGGCTCGCACGGGTGCTGGCCGCCGAGGAACTCCCCGAACCCGCGCAGCGACCGAACCGGGTCGATCTGGACCGGGCCTGGCAGGAACACAGCACGCGGTTCCGGATGGGCGGCGACCAAGTCACCGTGCTGGTACGGGTGAACCCGGCTCGGCGGGCTGCCCTGGTGAGCACCGCACTCAGCGTCCGTGCCGAAGAACCCGACACCGGCGGCCTGCTGCGACTGGAGGTGACCTTCCAGGACGCGCGACATGCCGAATGGGCGCTCTGGGAGCTCGCCGCGGACGCGGAAGCCCTGTCCCCGCAGTGGTTGCGCACCTCCCTGCGCGACCGCGCCGCCGCAATGGCCGCCTGCTATGGAGAGCCGTCCTGAGAGTCGTCGCACGTCCCGGCGCGCGCCCTGGCTGCGGGCTGGTCACCGTCCCGCACTCCTGAATCTCCGGGCGGACAGGTTCCTCTGCACGGAACTCCTCCAGTGCGATGGACTGGCCCGTGCGATCTCGCGACGGTTCTTGCATCGTCTTCGGCGATGCCGAGACCGCAACCAGCGATTGTCGGCGCAGCTCAGGCCTCCGGCACTCACGGGCCAGTGATGGCAGCCGCCTTCAGTCACATCGAGATGCTTTCGTATGCTCGACCCGTCGCGCCCCCGAACGAATGGTGACCAACGATGATCGACTTCGCGATTCCCGCCGACCTCGCCGCCGAACGCGACCGAGTGCGCCGCTTCGTCATCGACAAGATCGTTCCCTACGAGCGGGACCCGCGCCTGACCGCGCACGGCCCGACCGACGAGCTGCGGCAGGAACTCGTCGAACTCGCCCGCGCCGAGAAGCTGCTCACCGTGCAGGCCCCCGAGTCGCTCGGCGGACGCGGTTTGACCCACATCGAACAGGCGGTGATCTACGAGGCGGCGGGCTGGTCGACGCTCGGCCCGGTCGCGATGAACTGCGCGGCGCCCGACGAAGGCAACATGTTCCTGCTGTCCAAGGTGGCCGATCCCGGCCAGGTCCAGCGTTTCCTCGCCCCCGTCGTCGCGGGCCACCAGCGCTCGGTCTTCGCCATGACCGAGCCCGACGGCGCGGGCTCGGACCCGGCCCAGCTGTCCACCAGCGCCACCTTCGACGGCGAGAACTTCACCATCAACGGACGCAAGTGGCTGATCACCGGGGCGAACGGCGCGAAGACCTGGATCATCATGGCGCGCCTCGCCGCCAACCCGCACCTGCCCGAGGGCCCCACGCTGTTCCTGGCCGACGGCGACCAGCCCGGCATCGTCATCGAACGCACGATGAACACCATGGACCGCAACTACGTCGCCGGACACGGCGTGGTCCGCTTCGACAACCTGGTCCTGCCCAGGGAGGCGCTGCTCGGCGAGGCGGGCCAGGCGCTGCGCTACGCCCAGCTCCGGCTCGCTCCGGCCCGCCTGACCCACTGCATGCGCTGGCTCGGCGCGGCCGAGCGTGCCCAGAGCATCGCGATCGAGCACGCGCGCACCCGCACCGCGTTCGGCAAGCCGATCGGCGAGCACGAGGGCGTGTCGTTCATGCTGGCCGACAACGAGATCGCGCTGCACCAGTGCAGGCTGACCATCTGGCACGCGTGCTGGCTGATGGACAACGGCGAGAAGGCGCGGCACGAGAGTTCGATCGCCAAATCGTTCGTGTCGGAGGAGCTGTTCAAGGTCGCCGACCGGTGCGTGCAGGTGCTCGGCGGCATCGGCATCAGCGACGAGACGGTGGTCGAGATGATCTTCCGGGACATGCGTGCCTTCCGCCTCTACGACGGGCCGACCGAGGTGCACAAGTACGCCATCGGGCGCAAGGTGCTGCGCGGATAGCGGAGGACTTTCGGCCCCGGGTCAGGTCAGCGCGCGTCGGCTAACATCCTGTGGCATGAGTTCGGAACTGCACGTCGACGTCTCTCGGGGCGTCGCCGTGCTCACGCTCAACCGGCCCGCCCAGCAGAACGCCTTCACCCCGACGATGGCGGCCGAATTGGGCGCCGCGTTGCAGCGCTGCGATTCGGAAGACGCCATCCGTGCCGTGATCATCACCGGCACCCCGCCCGCGTTCTGCGCGGGCGCGGACCTATCCAATCGGGTGGGCGAGGTGAGCGCCACCATCGACCCGCCGCCGTGGCGCGTGCGCAAGCCGGTGATCGCGGCCGTCAACGGCCACGCGGTCGGCATCGGCTTGGCCCTGGCCTTGCAGTGCGACCTGCGGTACATGGCGCGCGACGCGGTATACGGGCTGAACCAGGTGCGCCGCGGCGTCCTGGCCGACGGCTACGCGCACTGGACGCTACCCAGGCTGGTCGGCATGGCCAACGCCGCCGACATCATGCTCACCGGGCGCACCTTCGACGGTGACGAGGCGAAGGCGATGGGCGTGGCCAACAGCTCGTTGCCCGCGGGCGAGGTGCTACCCACCGCGCTGGCCGTCGCGCACGACATCGCGAACGGCTCGGCGCCGCTACCGGTGGCACTGTCCAAACGGCTGCTCTGGGAAGGGCTCGGCATGAGCCCGGCCATGGTCGGGCAACTCGAGACCGATCTCAACCAGCACGCGACCAAGAGCATCGACGGCGGCGAGGCCATGGCCGCGTTCCGGGACCGAAGGCAGCCGAGCTGGTCCGGCAGCGTGAGCACGGAATGGCCCGCCTGGGACGCCGCCGAACGCGAGCGGCCGAGTCTGGACTAGACGGCGCTCCGCCCGGCTCCGGCGATGTCGGCGCATGGACACGGTCGACCGTCACCCATCCCCTGATGGGCGGAACGGACTCAGGCGTGGCCTGTCGCACTTCAGTGCGGGGACTGATCGGTCCCGATCTCGTCCGGCGCCTGCACACCGCCGCTCAAGCGTTCCCGCCGAACAGGATGAGCAGGAACAGCACCGCGAAGATGATCATCAGGACGGTGCCGACGACGCCGAGGATGTAGCCGACCATGACCTGGGCCCGGCCACCGTACGCGCCGCCGGATTCCTCGATCTGGTCGAGCGCGCGCCGTCCCAGCGCCCATGCCACCGGTCCGAGCACCCCGCAGCACAAGACACTCGCCGCGCCGAGAAACAACACCGCCGTCGCGTTCGGATGCTCGACCGGCGAACCTATGGGCTGATTGGGTATCACCACCACCCGAATTCTACTGGGGTGAGCCGCCTCTCCGTGTTTTTAGGCGTGCGAGGCGAAAACCTTCAGACGCGGCGCTGGCGGGCGACTTCGGAGAGCACCACACCGGCGGCCACCGACGCGTTCAGCGATTCCACCGGCCCCGCCATCGGGATCGACAAGATCGAGTCACAGGACTCACGTACCAGGCGCGACAGCCCCTTGCCCTCCGAGCCGACCACGATCACGGTCGGCTCGCGACCGTCGAAATCGTCCAGCGTGGTGTCGCCACCGGCGTCCAAGCCCACTACCTGGATGCCCTTGGCGGCCCAATCCTTCAGCGTGCGAGTGAGATTGGTGGCGCGGGCGACCGGGAGCCGAGCGGCAGCGCCCGCGCTGGTGCGCCAGGCCACCGCGGTGACGCTCGCGCTGCGCCGCTGCGGGATGAGCACACCGTGACCACCGAAGGCCGCCACGGAACGCACCACCGCGCCCAGGTTGCGCGGATCGGAGATGTTGTCCAGCGCGACCAGCAGCGCGGGCTCGGCGGCGCCGCGCACCCGGTCGAGCAGATCGTCCGGGTGGGCGTAGCGGTACGGCGGCACCTGAAGGGCCACGCCTTGGTGCAAACCGTTGGCGCTCAGCCGATCCAAGTCCGTCCGCGGCACCTCCAGGATGGAGATCCCGGTGTCGGCGGCCAGCCGCACGCTCTCGGTCAACCGGTCGTCGTTCTCGGTGCCGACCGCGACGTACAGCGCGGTCGCGGGCACACCGGCCCGCAGGCACTCCACCACCGGATTGCGCCCGAGCACCAACTCGGGGCCGTCGTCGGTCTTGCGTCCGGCGGGACGGGTGGTGGCGCCGCGCGCGGACGAACGTCCTTGCGCGGCCTTGGTTTTCGCGGCAGCCCGCTTGGCGGCGGGGTGCTTGGTGCGCATCTCCGCGGGCGGCGTGGCGCCACGCCCCTCCAGCCCGCGCCTGCGCTTGCCGCCGGAGCCGACCACGGCGCCCTTCTTGCTGCCGCTCTTGCGAACCGCACCGCGGCGCTGCGAATTGCCTGCCATCACTCGGCCTTTCCGGATTGCGATGCCGCCAGCGCCCATTCGGGGCCGTCGGCCGTGTCGGTGACCTCGATGCCGGCGGACTGGAGGCGATCGCGCACGGCGTCGGCGGTCGCCCAGTCCTTGGCGGCGCGCGCCTCCTGGCGGCGGTCGAGTTCCGCGCGTACCAGCACGTCGAGAGCGGTTAGCGCGGCCGAGGAATCGCTCGGGGTGTACCAGTGCGGGTCGAGCGGATCGACACCGAGGACGGCGAGCATGGCGCGCACCTGGCCCGCGAGGTCACGCGCGGAGTCGATCGCGCCGACCTCCAGCGCCTTGTTGCCCTCGTGCACCGCGCGGTGGATCTCCGCCAACGCCTTCGGCACCGCCAGATCGTCGTCGAGAGCGGCGGCGAACGCGTCGGTCCACTTGCCCACCGGAATCGCACCGGCCCGGTCGACCACCCGGTTCACGAACGCCTCGATGCGCTGGTAGGACTGCGCCGCGTCGTGCAGGGCCTTCTCCGAGTACTCCAGCATCGAGCGGTAGTGCGCGCTGCCCAGGTAGAACCGCAGTTCGACGGCACGCACCTGCTTGAGCACGTTCGGCACGGACAGCACGTTGCCCAGCGACTTGGACATCTTCTCCCCGCCCATGGTCACCCAGCCGTTGTGCAGCCAGTACCGGGCGAAACCGTCGCCGGCCGCCTTCGACTGGGCGATCTCGTTCTCGTGGTGCGGGAACACCAGGTCCATGCCGCCGCAATGGATGTCGAATTCCGCGCCGAGATAGAACTCGGCCATCGCGGAGCATTCCAGGTGCCAACCGGGGCGGCCGGGCCCCCATGGCGACGGCCAGGTCGGCTCGCCCGGCTTGGCCGCCTTCCACAGGGTGAAGTCGCGCGGGTCGCGCTTGCCCTCGCCCGCGCTCTCGCCCTGGTGCACGTCGTCGAGTTTGTGGCCGGACAGTTTGCCGTAATCGGGGTAGCTGACCACGTCGAAGTAGACGTTCCCGGCCGAGGCGTAGGCGTGGCCGCGGTCGATCAGCCGCTGCATCATCTCCACCATCTGGGTGATGTGGCCGGTGGCGCGCGGCTCCGCCGACGGCGGCAGCACACCGAGCTGCTCGTAGGCGCGGTCGAAGGCGCGCTCGTGCGTGGCGGCCCACTCCCACCACGGCCTGCCCGCCTCGGCGGCCTTGGTCAGGATCTTGTCCTCGATATCGGTGACATTGCGGATGAAGAAGACGTCGATGTCGTGCGCGAGCAACCAGCGTCGCAGCACGTCGAACGCGACTCCGCTGCGCACGTGGCCGATGTGCGGCTCGCCCTGCACGGTGGCGCCACAGAGGTACACCGAGGCACGGCCGGGGACCAGGGGCGCGAAATCGCGCATGGTCCGCGTGTCGGTGTCAAAGAGGCGCAGCGTCACGGCAGTCGATCCTAGCTGGTGTATAAGGTCGTTCACGGACCGGCTCGGGTCCGTCGGAGCTGGATCAACGACAGGCTTGCAGCAGGGCCGTCGCCACGGCGGCGACACCCTCGCCGCGACCGGTCAGGCCGAGCCCGTCGGTGGTGGTGCCGGACACCGAGACCGGGGCGTCGAGCAGCCCGCCGAGCACCTGTTGCGCCTCGGCGCGCCGCGGCCCGATCTTGGGGCGGTTGCCGATCACTTGCACCGCCGCGTTGACCACCTCGAAGCCCGCTTCGTCCAGCAACCTGCGCACTTCCTTCAGCATGGCCGCACCGGAGACGCCGGCCCATTCCGGGCGTCCGGTGCCGAACACCGCGCCGACATCGCCGAGGCCCGCCGCGGACAGCAGCGCGTCGCACAGGGCGTGCGCGGCGACGTCGCCGTCCGAGTGGCCCGCGCAGCCGTGATCGCCGTCGAACAGGAGACCGGCCATCCAGCACGGCCTGCCCGCTTCGATCGGATGGACGTCACTGCCGATGCCGACGCGCATGGTCACGGCGCCACCGCCCGTCCGATGCCCGCGCCGTCGAGCACCGCGTCGGCGAGCCGGAGGTCGAGTGGAGTCGTGATCTTGAAGGCGAGCGGATCGCCGGGAATGGTGTGGACCGCGACGCCGAGCCGCTCGACCAGGCCCGCGTCGTCGGTCGCCTGGATGCCCTCTGGCGCGTAAGCGGAGCGCAGCAGGTCGGCCGCGAAACCCTGCGGCGTCTGGATGGCGCGCAACCGGGCGCGATCGGGAGTGCCGGTCACCGCGCCGGTCGCGTCGACGGATTTGATGGTGTCGGCCACCGGGAGCCCGGGGACCACGGCGGGACGCCCCGCACGCAGTTCGGCCGCGACCCGGGCGATGAGCTCGGGCGGCGTGAGCGCGCGGGCGGCGTCGTGCACCAGAAAGTAGGCGGCGTCGGGCGCCGCGGCGATACCCGCCCGCACCGAGTCGATGCGTTCGGCGCCGCCGACGACCACCTGAACCGAACTCGATGGCGGCAGCAGGGCAACGGCGCTGTCGACGAGTTCGGTGGGAACCATCACGATGATCCGGTCGACCGCGCCGGAGGCGATCAAGCCTTCGACGGCGAGCCGGACCATGGGCGTGCCGCCGACCGGGACGAACGCCTTGGGTGTCGATTCACCCAGGCGCACGCCACGGCCGGCGGCAGGCACAAGAGCAACGACGGGTCCGTCACCGGGACGAACACCGTTGTCAGTTGTGTTCACGGTCAGGAAGCCGCTGCGAGGACCTCATCGAGCAGGGTCTCAGCCTTGCCGTCATCGGTGCCTTCGGCCAGCGCGAGCTCACCGACAAGAATCTGCCGAGCCTTGGCGAGCATGCGCTTCTCACCCGCGGACAGGCCGCGGTCCTGTTCCCGGCGCCACAGATCGCGGACGACCTCGGCCACCTTGTTCACATCGCCGGAGGCGAGCTTCTCGAGGTTGGCCTTGTAGCGGCGGGACCAGTTGGTCGGCTCCTCCGTATGCGGCGCCCGAAGCACCTGGAAGACCCGATCGAGACCCTCCTGACCCACGACGTCACGCACGCCGACGTATTCGGCGTTCTCCGCGGGAACCCGAACAGTGAGATCGCCTTGGGCGACCTTCAGGACCAGATACTCTTTTTGCTCACCCTTGATGGTGCGAGTCTCGATTGCTTCGATCAGCGCCGCTCCGTGGTGGGGGTAAACGACGGTGTCTCCGACCTTAAAAATCATGTGTCCCGTGCCCCTTTCGATGTTCACAGTTTAACATGCGACTCGGTAACGGCGCGATCAACTGTGCAGGTCAGGGCCACAACGAGGCAAGCCTGGGGCTTGACAGATGCCAGGCGGTGTGCATTACGTTGTGCCAGAACGGGTTATCTCCCGGCTCCGTCGCCGCCGCTCGCCGCCCGCGCGCCGGCACCTTCGCGGCAACCTCCGAAGTTCGATCGAACCGTTATCAACGCACCGAGTGTCGGCGCGCACGTCCCGTGGTCGGCCGCACACTCCACCGCGTGCGCGCGAGTTCGACCCGGCCCCCGCGCCCGTGCCGCCGAGGGAACTACTACGCTGCCTAGTTACTACGCTCCAGCGCGGAGCCAGAGCCCGGTCGACATGGAGGGACAACCCGTGACTGCCCTGAAAGCTGTGACCGCCCCCAAGGGGGCGCGACGTCGCATGGTGACGGTTGCCGCACTCGCCGCCGGAGCGGCGATCGCGCTGTCCGGCTGCGGCGCGGGCCAGGTCTCGCAGACCGCGCAACAGGTCGCCGCGGTGAACGGCAACCACGCCGACGTGGGCCGCATCGCGCTGCGCAACGTGCACATCGTGTATCCGTCCGAGGGCACCGGCTACAACAACACCAAGGGCGGCAAGGCGCTCATCGCGTTGTCCATCGTGAACAACGGCGAGTCCGTGGCCGACGAGCTGACCAGCATCACCACCGACCTCGGCACCGTCAAGATCACTCCGGCCTCCGGCAAGTCGGTCGTCGAACTCGCCCCGCAGCAGACCGTCGTCGCGGCGACCCAGCCGGTCAAGCGCGAGGCCGCGCCGACGACCACCAGCGCCGCGCCCACCACGAGCGCGGGCGCGCCCACCTCCGCTCCGCGCTCCGCCGCGCCGACCACCACCGCCGACTCGCACGGCGCGGGCGAGCACGGCTCCCCCGCCGCGGGCCAAGACCCGGAGGCCAACCCCATCCTGATCGAGATCACCGGTCTGACCAGGGACATCGCCCCCGGCCTCACCTACAACGTCTCGTTCAACTTCAAGCAGAACGGCACCGTCCAGGTCCAGGTCCCGGTCGACGCGGGCCAGCACACCGAGCGCCACGAGTCCGACAAGTCCGGCCCGGCCGAAGCCGAGCACACCGGCGGTCACTGAGTTAGATTTGCAGCGCCTGCGGCGCTGCGTGTTCGCGGCCCTCGTAAGACTCGCGCTCTTCGGGGCTCGGAACGTGGGATGGAGCGGCCCCGACCACGCCATAAACCGCCTGGCCGGGCAGCGCCTCCCGACTCGACGTACCACCCCCCGGCGCGGAGAGCCACTGCGCCGCGGGAGCTCGGCGCCCGCGGTCCGCTCACCACCCCCGGCGCGAAGAGCCACTGCGCTTATGCGACATCAATCAGTCGGCCCGAGTAGCAGGCAAGCTGCGCGCCGAGGCGGAGCGCCCACTACCCGCGTGCACCGATAGCGAGCTTCGATACCAACGCGCCCAGCGCACCCCCACCACGACTTTCGAGCGAAGCGAGACCAAGCATCCGCCGTTCGCGGCCCGGCTCGCGTGTGCGCGGCCGCCGCGTAGGCGACGAAGGAGCAAGCGGCGGTCGCGCACACGCGAGCCACAAGAGGGCCGCGAACACGCCGCGACGCAGTCGCGGCCAAACCAACACTGTCAGGGCTGGTGCGTATGGTGCGGGTGTGGCAAAGACGAAGCCGACCTTTCGCTGCTCTGCTTGTTCGCACGAGGTCGCGAAATGGGTGGGCAAGTGCCCTGAGTGCGGGGCTTGGGGCACCGTTGACGAAGTAGTCGCCGCGGCGGGTGGGGTCGGTTCGCCGGGGCGCAAGGCGATGTTGCCGAGCACCGCGGCCGCGCCGATCTCGCAGATCGATTCCAAGATCACCAAGGCGCGGCCGACGGGTGTCACCGAGTTGGACCGGGTGCTCGGCGGCGGCGTGGTGCCGGGATCGGTGGTGTTGCTGTCCGGCGAGCCGGGGGTGGGCAAGTCGACGCTGCTGCTCGAGGTGGCGCATCGCTGGGCGGCCCAGCGGGACGAGAAGTCGCTGTACGTGACCGCCGAGGAATCGGCGGGCCAGGTCCGGTTGCGGGCCGATCGCACCGGAGCGGTGCACGACCGGGTCTATCTGGCGGCGGAATCGGATTTGTCGATCGTGCTCGGGCACGTCGAGCAGGTGCGGCCGACGCTGCTGGTGGTCGACTCGGTGCAGACCATGCTCGCCCCTGAGGTGGACGGGGTGATCGGCGGTGTCACCCAGGTGCGCGAGGTGACCGCGGCCCTGACCTCGCTGGCAAAGGCGAGCGGCATCGCGGTGCTGCTGGTCGGGCACGTCACCAAGGACGGCAACGTCGCGGGCCCGCGCACGCTCGAGCACCTGGTCGACGTGGTGCTCCAGTTCGAAGGCGACAAGAACTCCACGCTGCGCATGGTGCGCGGCATCAAGAACCGCTTCGGCAGCGCCGACGAGGTCGGCTGCTTCGAATTGCACGAGGACGGCATCGCCTGCGTGGACGACCCGTCCGGCCTGTTCCTGCACCACCGGACGGATTCCGTGCCCGGCACGGCGGTGACCGTCGCGATGGACGGCAAGCGTCCGCTGGTCGGTGAAGTGCAGGGCCTGACGGTGAAGACCGAGATTCCGCAACCGCGCCGCGCGGTGAGCGGCCTGGACTACAACCGGGTCGCCATGGTGCTGGCCGTCCTGCAGAGCCGCGGCCGGGTGTTCCTCGGCAAGAGCGACGTGTACGCCGCGACCGTCGGCGGCATGCGCCTGGTCGAGCCGTCGGCCGACCTCGCCATCGCGCTCGCCATCGCCAGCGCCGAGTCCGATGTCCCGATCCCTCCGGGCTGGGTGATCCTCGGAGAGGTCGGACTCGCGGGCGAAGTCCGCAAGGTGACCGGCGTCAACCGCAGATTGGCCGAAGCCGAACGCCTCGGCTTCACCACCGCTCTGGTGCCCCCCGGCCTCGCCCCGCTGAAGAGCACCATGAAGATCCACGAGGTCACCGACCTGCGCTCCGCCATCCGCATAGCGGGCCTGCGCAAACTACGCGCCGCCCCTGAGGAGGCCGCCAGCTGACCCCTCCCCTCTCAAGCGATGTTGAACGGCTCGGCCATGCTGCGTACCGAACCCAGCTGCGCCACGACGCTGTAGGGCCCCGGCGGGACTTGGACGCGTTCGCCCGCGCAGTTGGGCTGGGACGTGGTGCCCGACCAGGTGACAGTGAACGCCGCCTGCTCACCGCGGCCCATCGTGCGGACGTCGGGCTGACCGTCCGGATAGCAGTCGGTGCTCGACCACAGACGCCGCTGTCCGTCGAGCGTGTGCACCGAGACCTGCTGGAGGCCGGAACCCATGTCGCGGGTGCACGCCACCGCCGAGATGTTGGTGATGACGATTCCGAACACCGGCTGCTCGCCCGTTTTGTAGGTGGGCTGCTCGACGGTCACCTTGATCGCCAGCGATTGGTCCGGGCACGGGCCTGCCGCGACGGTGGTGGCCGCCGCGGAGGACTTGGGCGCGCCGGACTGGCCCGACGGCTTGGCCGCCGCGTCGGCGGACTTGGTCACGGCCGAACTGGTTCCAGCGGCCGCGGTGTCACCGGGCGAGTCGCCGCCGCGAGCGACCGCGAGCACGACCCAGATCAGCAGCGCCAGGGCGACCACCAGGATTCCGATGGCGAACACGCGTCGACGCCAGTAGATCTCCGGTGGCAGCGGTCCATTCGGTTCCAGCACGTCTCAACGGTAAGGGCACCATCGGGCGCATCGTCTCAGGGGCACGGCGTGTCGGCCGCGTGCACCCGCGGGCGACGAGTACATTCCGCCGGCACGCCTGCCCCGGCGCGGGCGTGCCGCGGCTCAGACCACCTCGCCGATGTTGCCGACGACCCGGTGCAACTGCACCTTGCCCTCGGCCAGCTTGTAGGTCACGCAGGCGATGGCGAGTTCGCCGGTCGCGACCCGCTGCGAGATGATCATCGACCGCTGCATGAGCAGGCGGCTGGTCTCCACCACGTGCCTGGCCTCCATCTCGTCGACGGTGGACAGGCCCTCGCGGCGTCCGACCAGGATGGACGGCGCGACCCGCTCGACCACGCTGCGGATGAACCCGCCCGGCACCTCGCCGCCGTCGAGCGCGTCGATGGTGGCCTTCACGGCGCCGCAGCTGTCGTGGCCGAGCACTACGATGAGCGGCACGTTGAGCACCTGCACGCCGTACTCGATCGAGCCGAGCACCGAGCTGTCGACCACATGGCCCGCGGTGCGCACGACGAACATGTCGCCGAGGCCTTGGTCGAAGATCAACTCCGCGGCGACCCTGGAGTCGCCGCAGCCGAACAGGATCGCGTGCGGGTGCTGGCCACTGACGAGTTTGGCCCGGTCCGCGGCACCCTGGCTAGGATGCAGCAGCGCGCCGCTGACGAAGCGGTCGTTTCCTTCGCGCAGGGACTTCCAGGCACTGATCGGGTTGGAATCCGGCATACCGACCATTGTGCAGGACGGTTACGGTTACCAGCGAGTTCGGTCGGTTACGGGCGGGCAAATATCGCCTGGCGGCAGTAGTACGGGGATGGTGAGAACAGTGCGGAACGGCGCACCGAACGGCATCGACGCCGACACGTTGCTGGACTGGTACGAGCGGACCGCGCGCGATCTGCCGTGGCGCCGCCCCGGCGTCACCGCCTGGCAGATCCTGATGAGCGAGATCATGCTCCAGCAAACTCCCGTGGTCCGGGTCGAGCCGATCTGGCGGGAATGGGTGGCGCGCTGGCCGGTGCCTTCGGCGATGGCCGCCTCCTCGCAGGCGGAAGTGCTGCGCGCCTGGGGCAAGCTCGGCTATCCGCGCCGTGCGCTGCGGCTGCACGAGTGCGCCAGGGTGCTGGCGAGCGAGCACGGCGACGAGGTGCCCGCGGATGTGGAGGTGCTGCTCGGGCTGCCCGGCATCGGCGCGTACACCGCGCGCGCCGTCGCCTGTTTCGCGTACGGACAGCGCGTCCCTGTGGTGGACACGAACGTCCGCCGTGTGGTTGCCAGGGCCGTGCACGGGCGCGCGGAAGCGGGCAACCCCTCGTCGCGGGACCTGCCCGAGACCGAAGCGCTGCTGCCGCTGCGGATCGACCGCGCCGCGGTGTTCTCCGCCGCCCTCATGGAGCTCGGCGCGACCGTGTGCACGGCACGCACCCCCGATTGCTCGCGTTGCCCTTTGCCGAGTTGTGCGTGGGTCACCGCGGGACGGCCGGTGAGCGAGGTGGTGCGCCGCACGCAGAAATACGAGGGCACCGACCGCCAAGCGCGTGGCAGGCTGCTGGATGTCCTGCGGCACGCGAGCGGGCCGGTGGAGCGGGTGCGCTTGGATCTGGCCTGGACCCGCGACCCGGGCCAGCGCGACCGCGCGTTGGACTCACTGCTGGTGGACGGCTTGATCGAACAGACGCCCGACGGCTTGTTCGCGTTGGCGGGCGAGGGCGGGGCCGCCGCAGCCGACAGCTGACCGACCTGCCCGGCCTGCGCGAGACGCCGCGATCGATTCCGTGCCGCCTAGCCGCCGAGCACGCGCCGTAGAAAGCGCTCGACTTCCGCTCGGTAGCGCTCCGGCTGGTCGTCGTGCACGAGATGGCCTGCGCCAGGCACCAGGACGTGGTCGGCGCGCGGATGGGCGGCCGCCATCTGCCGCATCTGCCCCGGCGGGGTGATGCTGTGCTCGCCCTCCAGTAGCAGGGCGGGCACCCGCACCGCGTGCCAGTGCTGCCAGAAGTTCCGCGTCCCCCACTCCTCGGAGATATCCCGGAAAGTGGCGACCGAGCCGTGCAACCGGTATCCCTCCGGCCCGCGGTCGAAGGCGTTCAGGAAGTAGCGCCCCGCGACCGGCCCGAAGAACGACAGCACGGCCTCCTCGTCGGGGAACGGTTGCGGCCACGCCTCGATCATCGCCGCCCAGTGCGCCGCGGTGCGGCCGGTGAAATCCGGCGCGATGTCCTCGATCACCAGCGCCCGTACCCGGTCGGGGTGGGTCGCCGCGAATACCCAGCCGTGCAGCGCCCCCATCGAGTGCCCGATCACGACCATCGGCTCCTCGATCGCGGCGGTACCGGCGGCGAGGTCGGCGACGAAGGCCTCGGTCGTCAACTCCGCGGGAGCAGGCCTGCCGTGCCCGGCGGCGTCGAAGGTGTAGACGTGGCCGTGCTCGCGCAGCCAGTCCAGCTGTGCGCGCCAGGTGCGCGCGCTGCCCATCAGTCCGTGCAGCAGCAGGATCGGCGCGCCTGCTCCGCCTTCGTCGTGCAACATCGGTTCGACAATACGAGGCACCGAGCATCTGCTCGGCGGCAGCCGCTAGCTTGGACACATGGCTGTTGTGAAGATCAACGCGATCGAGGTTCCCGAGGGCGCGGGCCCCGAGTTGGAGAAGCGGTTCGCCCACCGCGCGCACGCGGTCGAGAACTCCCCCGGCTTCCTCGGCTTCCAGCTGTTGCGCCCGGTGGCCGGGGAGAAGCGGTATTTCGTTGTCACCCAGTGGGACTCGGAAGAGTCCTTCGCGGCGTGGCGGGACGGACCCGCGCGCGAGGCGCACGCGGGCGAGCGCCAGAAGCCGGTCTCCACGGGTGCGTCGCTGCTGGAGTTCGAGGTCGTGCTCGACGTGGACGCCAAGTCCGCGAACTGAGTCCGATGACCTACCGCCGGGCGGGCCCGCCTGCCCGGCGACTCGCCCGACGCCGTGGTACGCCCGTGCCGGACCCGGTTGACGCCGAGGGTGTGCGGGTGTCACAGTTCGAAGGACAAACGCGAGGGTGACGCGGTAATTCCGGTGCGAATCCGGAGCGGTCGCGCCACTGTGTTCCACGCACCGAGTCCGGTGCCGGAAAGCCAGACACCGGCACCGTCGCGCCACCACCCTAAGGGACGCGTATCCCAAGGAGGACTCGAATGGCCATCGCGCATTCACCCAGCCGGGCAACCGATTCCCTGGCCACCGTGCTCGTCACGGTCGGTGTCGTTCTTCTCGCACTGCTCACGCTGTACCTGGTCGGTTTCGATCAGGGCGTCATCTCGCGCAGCGGGATGTACCTGCACGAGCTGATGCACGACGGACGCCACCTGCTGGGGCTTCCGTGCCACTGATCGGCTCGCTCCGAACACTGCTGTTGCGCGGTCTGCTGGCCGGTCTGATCGCCGGACTGCTGGCCGCCACAGTGGGGTATTTCGTCGGCGAACCCAAAGTGGACGCCGCCATCGCCATCGAGGAAGCGCACAGCTCACACGCCGAATCGCCGGACGGGCACTCGCACGGCGAGCACGCCGAATCGACCGGTGGGCATTCCCACGGTGACGAGGAAGAACCGCTGGTGAGCCGCGGCGGCCAGAAGTTCGGACAGTTTCTCGCCCTCGGCTCGGCCGGTCTCGCCCTCGGCGCCATCTACGCCTCGGTCGCGCACTTCGCGCGGCGCTACACCACGCTGTCCGGGCCACGGCTCGCGCTGACGCTCGGTGTGGCCGGCTGGGCCGCGATCGTCGCGGTGCCGTTCTTCAAGTACCCGGCCAACCCCCCGGCGGTGGGCGACCCGGACACCATCAACGAGCGCACTGTGCTGTGGCTGGCCGCGGTTGTGCTCGGCATCGTCGCGGTCGGCGCGGCGGTGGCGGCGTTCACCGCGCTGCGCACCCAGCTGCCCACGTTCCGGCTGATCGGCGGCGTCGCGGCGTTCGTGCTGGTCACCGTGGTCGGCTACGTCTTGCTGCCCGGTGTGAACGAGGTGAGCGCGGATTTCCCGGCCACCCTGCTGTGGCAGTTCCGGGTGGCCTCGCTGGCCGAGACCGCGACTCTGTGGGCCTGCTTGGCGCTCGGCTTCGCCGCGCTCACCGAGTTCGCGACACGCACCGATACGCCGGTATCGGTAGCGCCCGCTACCGCGGGGTGATTCGCGTTCGGAAGCATTGAGGCAGTGTCGGTCCCATGACCGGCACTGCCTTTTCCGTCTGGCCCGCATCGCTGCGTGCCGCCCCTTCCGGACCGCCGCCCGCGGTCGGCGTCGCGTTCAACGCTCTGGTCGTAGCATTGGTCGCGGGTGCCGCCGAGGCGATCGCGCGGGCCGCCCGCGATTTCCCGACGGCCGACCCGACGAGCCTGGCGACCGGGTTGGGCCTGCGCATCGCGATCTATCTGCTGGTGCTGGCCGTCGCGGTGCGGATGACCCGCGGCGACCGCTGGGCCCGCCTGCTGATCACCGTCGGCATCGGCGTGTTCGGTCTGCTGTCCCTGATCATCGAGCCGCTCGCCGCGGCCATGTCCGCGAACGAATTCCGCGATCTCTTCCGGGACGCCTCACCCCTGGCCTTGCTGCTCGCGACGCTTCGCACCGTTCACGTCGTAGCCGTACTGATCGCCATCCCGGCTCTCTACACCCGCTCCGCCCGCCGATACTTCCGCGAACGCTGACTCCGCACACCGGTTTCGTGCCCCGCACCTGGGAGAGGGGCACGAAACCAGTGGGCGCGCTACGCGAGAGCGGCGTCGAGGGTGATGTGGTCGACGCCGGCGAGCGCCTTGCTGACGGGGCAGCCCGCCTTGGCGGCCTCGGCGGCGGCCTGGAACGCGTCGGCGTCGATGCCGGAGACGCGACCGCGGACGGTCAGCTCGATGCCGGTGATCCGGAAGCCGCCCGCCGGATCGGGGCCGAGGGTCACGTCGGCGGTGACGTCCAAGCTCTCCGGCGTGCCGCCCGCGTTGCCGATCTGCGCCGACAGCGCCATCGCGTAGCAGGACGAGTGCGCGGCAGCGATCAGCTCCTCCGGGCTGGTGGTGCCGTCGGCCTCCTCGGCGGAACGCTTGGGGAACGACACGTCGTACTTACCGACCCCGGAACTGGCCAGTTCGACCTGTCCCGAACCCTCCTGCAGGGTGCCGGTCCAGGCAGTACGCGCGGTACGTGTGGGCATCACGGTCCTTTCGCCGATGATCGTTTGACGATTCAGCACGAACCTACCCCGGCCGGCTCGCCCCGGCCCACCGGTTCGGCGATCGGGTCGACTTCGCGCGCCACGCGCCCACGTCGTGCGCTTCGCGCGGTAAACCCGCGGCGCGCCAGACGAATCCGCGTTGTCCTACTCCGGATTCGTGATCCGCGCCAGCACGATCCCGCCGAGGATCAGGGCGAGCGCCAGCAACCGCCCCGCACCGAGCGGGTCTTTGTGGACCACGATGCCGAGGGTGATCGCGCCGAGCGCGCCGATGCCGGTGAACACGGCGTAGGCGGTGCCCACCGGCAGGGTCTGCATGGCGCGCGACAGCAGGTACACGGCGGTGGCGCCGAGAACGAAACAAATCAGGGTCGGGACGAGCCTGGTGAAATTCTCGGTCGGTTTGATGCTCTGCGACCAGACGATCTCCACCAATCCGGCGGCGGCGAGGACCACCCAGTTCATGTCAGTACTCCCGGGCCAGGTCACGTGCGGTCGCCAGAGCGTGAGCGTGGGACCTGTCGTGCTCGGCGCGCAAGTGTGCCAATGCCGGGTCCTGGCGCGAGTTGGCCAACTCCGCGTGCACGAAAACGGTGTCGGACACCCCGAAATGGCCCGCGAAGAAATCACGCAAGAAGCGTTCTTGATAGTCATAGGCCGCTTTGGGAGCGCCGGGCGAATAGGCGCCGCCACGCGCGCTCGTCACGACGAACCGCCGGTGTCCCAGCGACATTCGCGGAAAGGTCACCTGGTCCAGCCAGGCTTTGAGCGAGGCCGGGATCGAGTAGTTGTACATCGGGGTGCCGATCAGGATCACGTCCGCCGCGAGCAGCTCGGCCAGCAGCGGCTCGACGACCTCCCACGCGGCGGCCTGTTCCGGAGTGCGCACCAATTCGCCGAGCCGTTCGGGATCCGTGCTCGGCAGGGCGAGCACGGCGTCGCACAGCTGGGTCCACGCCTCCCCGATGAAAGGCACCGGCTCCGCGGCGAGGTCACGGTAGTGATAGCGGCCGTCCGGATGCCGTACGCGCCACGTGTCCGCGAAAGCGGCGCTCAATTCCCGGCTGATCGACCGCGGCCGGGCGCTGGCGTCGAGGTGCAACAAGGTGCTCATGATCGAACCTCCGAATAACCGGACGAGATGTCCACTTCTTTCGACGGGCCAACCATACGACCAAAGTGGACACATTGTCCAGTTCCTTCGGAATCGGCTACAGTCACGGCATGGAACCCCGATCCGACCTGCTCGCCGGTCAAGGGCCGGGCCGGTCGGCGTCCGCGCCGGAACGCGCGGACGCCGCACGCAACCGCGCCAAAGTGCTCGCCGCCGCCGCGGAGTTGTTCGCCAACCGCGACCCGCGCACGGTGACGATGGACGACATCGCGAAAGCCGCCGGTGTCGGCCGCGGCACCCTCTATCGGCGTTATCCCGACACCCACTCGGTCGCGATGGCCCTGTTGGACGAACACGAGCGAACGTTGCAAGAGAAACTGCTCTCGGGCCCGCCGCCGCTGGGTCCCGGCGCTCCCGCCGCGCAGCGGCTGGCCGCGTTCTACGCCGCGATGGTCGAATTACTCGATGCCCACGCACATCTGGTGCTGGGCGCCGAAGTCGGCGGAGCCCGCTTCGCGACCGGCGCTTACGGATTCTGGTACGCGCACGTGCGAGGACTGTTGGTCGCGGCGGGAATTCGCGAACCGGACGCTCTGGTCGACCCGCTGCTCGCACCGCTGGCAGCGGAGGTCTACCGACAGCAACGGGAGCGCGGGCTGACCTCAGGACAGATCACCGACGCGCTGCGCGCGATCGCCGAAGCCGTTCTCGGGCCTCGGGTGATGTCCATGAACGACGAAACCGGCGGTGGATGACATCCACCGCCGGTTTCGCCACCCCTCGTCGTTCACACCAGATCGCGTCCGCGTATCAGCCAGATCGTGCCGACCGCGAACAGCATTAGATAGGCGGCCAGCACCACCAGCGATTCCGTTCGCGAAAGGACGTGCAGCACACCGGGCGTGGCGGGACCGTCGACGGTGCGCATCGCGCCCGCCAGCGACCCGGCCGCCGTGCCGGGCAGGTGATCGGTGACCACTTCGATCGGCGCGAAGATCCCGGCGACGCCGCGCAACAGGTTCTCCACCACCAGCACCCAGACCAGGCCGAGCCCCACCGCGAGCGCAGGCCCGCGGGCGATGGCGCCGATCAGCGCCCCCGCCAGTGTCCACATACCGAGAATGGCGACGCCGGTCAGGATTCCGAGCAGCGACCGATCCCATCCGGGCAACGTGAGCGCCTGAGACTGGGACGCCGCGATCAGCGCGGCGACTGCGATGTCGGCGACGAATGCCGCGCACACCAGCGCCACCACCACGGCCGTGAGACTCAGCACTACTGCGGCGACCGCCTGCACTCGCGAAGGCCCCTGGGTGAACACGGTTTTCCAGGTTCCCCAGCCGTATCCGCTGCCCACGGTCAGCGCGCCGAGGATAAGCATCAGCGCGCCGCCGAACATGGCCATACCTTGGGTGAACACTTCGGGCACCGCGGCGGGCAGCATCTGTTGCAGCAACACCTCGCGCGGCAATCCGTTGGACATCCGGCTGGATTCGCCGGAGGTATAGGCCAGATAGTTGAACAGATAGGCGAACGTGAGATTCAGCAGAATCCACGTTCCGAGGACGATCCAGAACGCGGGCCACTTGCGCAGCCGCAGCATCTCGGCCTTCGCGCTCGCGATCAGATCGCGGATCGCCATGCCCGTCATCGCGCGGCCTCCCAGCCCGTCATCTCGAAGAACACTTCCTCGAGGGACTTCCCGTCGACCCGCAGCTCCAGCAGATCCGCCCCCGCCGCCACGACCGCACGCGCCACCTCGGGCGCGGTGACGGTGTCCGACTCGATCCGGATGCCGTTCGCGGTCGGCAGCGCCGAGCCCGCACCGGCCAGCCGTCGCACCGCGGGCAGGGCCACCTCCAGCGGCTCGGCCCGCAGCAGCAGTGACGAGTTGCCGCGCAACTGCGCGACCGTCGCCTCGGTGCGCAGCCTGCCTTGCGAGATCACCCCGACCCGGTCGCAGATCGCCTGGACTTCGCTGAGCATGTGGCTGGACAACAGCACAGTGCGGCCCTCGGCGGCCGAAGTGGTGATCAGCTCACGCATTTCGGCCATCCCGGCGGGATCGAGGCCATTGGTCGGCTCGTCCAGAATGAGCAGATCGGGGTCGCCCAGTAGTGCCGCGCCGACGCCGAGACGCTGTTTCATGCCCAGCGAATAGGTGCGGTACTTGTCCTCGCCGCGGCCGGCCAGCCCGACTCGCTCCAGCGTGTCCTCGACCTCCGCCCGCCCGAGGCCGCGATATTCGGCGAGCACGCGCAGGTTGTCCCGGCCGGAGAGGTAGGGATAGAAGCCGGGTCCCTCGATGAGAACGCCGATCCGGCGCACCACAGCGGGATCACCGGGCCGATGCCCGGCGACGGTGGCCGTGCCCTCGCTCGGACGGATCAGCCCGGCCAGCATGCGCAGGGTGGTGGTCTTGCCCGCGCCGTTCGGGCCGAGGAAGCCGTAGATCTCGCCGGACGCGACGCTCATGTTCACGTCGTCGACAGCGGTGTGCTCCCCGTAGCGTTTGGTCAACCCTCGGGTGACCACGATCGAATCTGCCATGCATCGAGAATCCGCCGCGGGCCCGGCGCGGACATCCGTCGCCGGGCGACGATCGGCATACGTAACCGGAACGACGGCTCGGCCCGGATCGGCTGGTGCGGAGCTGCCGCAACCGTCTGCCGGCCGCCGAATCGGCGCAATTCACGCGAAATACGTTCCCAGGCGGACGTCGGATCACGACCGGGCCGCATAGGCTACGTGGGTGCGGGTGGCAGGGATGACAGATCGGAGTTCGGTCGGCTGGGATTGGGGCGTCGCGCTCGTCGTCGCCGCGGTTCAGTTGGTCGGAGGCACTTTCGCGAATATGCGGCAGACCGGAGTGCACTCCCTGGATGTGCTCGGCTACCTGCTGTTGCTGGCCGGCCCCGTGGCGCTGATCTGGCGGCGCGCGCAGCCGCTGCCCGTGCTGATCGTCGTCCTGGCCGTCTGCGTGGCGTTCTTCCTGCGCGGCTACGGGTACGGACCGATCTTCGTCTCGTTGGTCGTCGCCTTTCTGACCGCAGGCAGCAGCGGATCACGGTGGTGGACTTACCCTCTCGTTCCGCTCGGGTATCTGGCGCTGGTCTGGCCGCTGCCCGCACTGCTCGACCGCCCCGCGAACCTGTGGCAGGTGTTCGCCCTGATGGCGTGGCTGGCCGTGCTGCTGCTGGTGGCCGAGGGCATCCGGCAGCGCAAGGCCGTGCTCGTCGCGCGCGGGCAGCGCGCCGAGGCCGCGCGCAGGGACGAGGAAGCGCAGCGCGAGCGGCGGGCCAGCGAAGAGCGTCTCGCCATCGCCCGTGAGCTGCACGACGTGCTGGCGCACAGCCTGTCGATGATCAATGTGCAGTCCTCGGTGGCGCTGGAACTGCTCGACAAACGCCCCGAGCAGGCGGAGACGGCGCTCACGGCGATCAAGAACGCCAGCCGCGACGCCCTCGCCGAGGTGCACGCGCTCCTGCACACGATCCGGTCCGGAAGCGACTCCACGGCCCCCGGCGAACAATCGGCGACGGCCGACGCGGAGGCCGAGGAGACCGCCTCGACCGAGGCCGAGCCGCCGCCCGCCCCGCGCGCACCCGCGCCGAGCATCGGCGACTTGGACGAACTGTTGCAGCGCCCCCGCACCACCGGACTGACCGTCACCACCCGGGTGCTCGGCACTCCGCAGCAGTTGCCCAGCGTCATCGACGTGGCGGCGGCGCGCATCATCCAGGAGTCGCTGACCAACGTGCTGCGGCACGCGCCGGGCGCCGACGCCGCGGTGACCGTGCGCTACACCCCGGACTCGGTCGACATCACCGTCGACAACAGCCGCCCGACCAGCGCCCCGTCGCGCTCCGGCAACGGCGGCGGCAACGGCATCATCGGCATGCGCGAGCGCACCCACGCCCTCGGCGGCGCCCTCACCGCGGGCCCACGGCCCAGCGGCGGATTCCGGGTCGCGGCCCGGCTGCCCACACGAACACCCGAACCCGGCGCGTCCGGGGACCGGTCGGCACCGGAGTCGTCGGCGCCGAGCGGGGAGAAATCCGCGAGGCAGGGTGCGGGAACATCGCGCTCGGCGACTACAGGTTCCGGCACTACCAGCCCCAGCGAGACCGAATCCGACATCTCGGGCCTGCCCGCAGATAGCGCCGAACGACCGAGCACCCCGGCCGGCCGCACGCAGCCCTGACGGAATGAGTCGGCCCCACGGCACAGGAGACTCGATGCACCACCACGACGACGCGGTTCCGCCCGACGACATCCGGGTGCTGGTGGCCGATGATCAGGCGTTGGTGCGCGGCGGTTTCGTGGCGCTGCTGGACGCCCAAGACGGCATCGAGGTGGTCGGCGAGGCGGACAACGGCGAGCAGGCCGTGCGCATGACCCGCGGTCTGCGTCCCGACGTGGTGCTGATGGACATCCGCATGCCCGTCCTCGACGGCTTGGCCGCCACCCGCATGATCGCCGAGGACCCTTCGTTGACCGAGGTGCGCGTGGTAGTGCTGACCACCTTCGAACTCGACGAGTACGTCTTCGAGGCGCTGCGCTCCGGCGCGACCGGCTTCCTGGTCAAGCACACCGAGCCGGCCGATCTGGTTCGCGCCGTCCGCGTGGTCGCCGCCGGCGACTCGCTGCTGTCCCCCGGCGTGACCCGCACGCTGATCGCGGAATTCTCCGCGCGCGCGAAGACGCCGCCCCCGGCCACTCTCGCCGAGCTCACCGACCGCGAACGCGAGGTGATGGCGCTCGTCGCCGAAGGACTCACCAATGCGGAGATCGCCGAACGTCTCTATCTGAGCCCTGCGACCGCCCGCACCCATGTCAGCCGGATCCTCACCAAACTGCACGCCAGGGACCGCACCCAGCTCGTGGTCATGGCTTACGAATCCGGACTGGTCCGCCCCGGCTGGCAGTGAACCGCCGCTTTGGGTCCGATCGCCCTACCGGAGGAACCGGAACGAACCAGCGCGCGGCCCGCCGAAATGAGACCGTAGGGGGGCGACCCAGCGCGGGCAAACGACGTCGAATTCAGTGGTTCGCGATTGAACCATCGGTTTGTTCGTCACGCCACCAAGGCCAGGACCACCAGCGCACTACCGTGCCTCAGCTCTGAATACTCCTCCTCGCACGGCGCGGCAGCACAGTGCCGCAGAGTCTCCCCGCCTCCGATTTAGACTGGCAGCAATTTTTCAGCGAACTAGAATTTCCGCACCTGTTGATGTCTAGCAAATAACTGGTAAATCACTGCGGGCAGGCCTTTGCGCACTCCGCGCGTACGTCTCCAGGCGTATTCCGAGTGCCGACGCGCGACCGATGCCCCCAGCCTGCCTTCGAGCGCAGTCTTTCGTCATGAATATTTTCACTCGCCCCGAAGCTGTGGGTTTTCTGGCCGACCACTACGACGGCCGCTGGCAGCCGTGGCCGCTCTTCTGGATTTTCCCGCTGCTGTTCTGGCTGACCGTCGTCGTGGTGCTGCTCCTGGCCCGGAGGCGGTTCATCGGACCCGGCAGCGGTATCGGCGCGCTGCGCACTGCGTTCGCCCGCGGCGAGATCACCGAGGACCAGTACCGCGGCAGGCTCGCCGTCCTGACCGAACCGCGGCGCGGCGGCAAGCGCTGATGGTCCGCACGATCGGGAGATCCCACCATGAGCATGACCTTCGGCATCGTCCTCACTCCGCGTTCGGGAGCCGACTGGGCGCGCGCCGCGAGCGCCGCCGAACAGCAGGGCTACCGGACCATTCTGCTGCCGGACACCCGGTTCACCCCGTCCCCGTTCCCGGCTCTCGCCGCGGCGGCTGCCGTCACCACCACCGTCCGGCTGCGCCCGAACGTTCTCGCCGCACCGCTACGCACCCCCGCCGCGACGGTCAGGGAGACGGCGGCCCTGCAATTGCTGTCGGACGGGCGTTTCGAACTCGGGATCGGCTCCGGACGGCCCGGCGCCGCCGCCGAAGCGCAATGGCTCGGCGCGTCCTGGGGTTCGCCCGCGCAACGACGCGCGCGCCTGGTCGACACCATCGCCGCCGTACGCGCTGAAGTGAACCCCGCCCCGCCGGTCGTGGTCGCCGCCAACGGCCCCAAGATGCTGACGACCGCGGCGGGAGTCGCCGACCGCATCCTGCTGGCCGCGGGGCCCGCAGCCACCGAGGCGGAGCTGGCCGAACTGGTCCGCACCGCGCGGGAGGCCACCGACCGCACCCTGTGCTTCACCCATCAAGTGGTTGGCATCGGCCGACGGCTGCCGATCTGGACCGCGACAAAGCTCGGCTCGACCGCCGACGCCCTCACGGACGCGGGCGCGGCGGGGATGATTCCCGCGGAACCGTCCGCCGCCGCCGAAATCCTCGAGCGCCGCCGGGAGAAGTACGGCATCGACGAGGTCATCGTGCCCGGCGAACTCGCCGGGGACTTCGCACCGATCCTCGCCTATTTCGCCGAGCACTCCTGAGTTCGCGCCACCTCCGGAGAAATACGAAAAGCCCGTGCCCACTACTGGGCACGGGCTTTTCGGTTGCGACTTACTCGCCCGAGGCGGCCTCGGTGGAGCCTTCCGTCGCGCCGGTCAGCACGACTTCGGGCTTCTCCTCGCTCGCGGCCTTGGTCAGCTTCGCCTTACCGGTGAAGGTGAACTTGGCGTCCTCGCCGGAGCCCTCGCCGTCCCAGCCCTCGACGTCGACCTCGATGGTCTGGCCGGGGCCGATCTCGCCGAAGAGGATCTTCTCCGACAGCTGGTCCTCGATCTCGCGCTGGATGGTGCGGCGCAGCGGCCTGGCGCCGAGCACCGGGTCGAAGCCACGCTTGGCCAGCAGGTTCTTGGCGTTCGGGGTGAGCTCGATCGCCATGTCCTTGTTCTTCAGCTGCGTGGCGACGCGGCCGATCATCAGATCCACCATCTCGACGATCTGCTCGTTGGTGAGCTGGTGGAAGACGATCACGTCGTCGATGCGGTTGAGGAACTCCGGCCGGAAGTGCTTCTTCAGCTCGTCGTTGACCTTGAGCTTCATCCGCTCGTAGTTCGAGCCCTCGTTGTTCGACTGCGAGAAGCCCAGACCCACGGCCTTCGAGATGTCCGAGGTGCCGAGGTTCGAGGTGAAGATCAGCACCGTGTTCTTGAAGTCCACGGTCCGGCCCTGGCCGTCGGTCAGGCGACCGTCCTCGAGGACCTGCAACAGGGTGTTGTAGATCTCCTGGTGGGCCTTCTCGATCTCGTCGAACAGCACGACCGAGAACGGCTTGCGGCGCACCTTCTCGGTGAGCTGGCCGCCCTCTTCGTAGCCGACGTAACCCGGAGGGGCACCGAACAGCCGCGAAGCGGTGAAGCGGTCGTGGAACTCGCCCATGTCGATCTGGATGAGCGCGTCGTCGTCGCCGAACAGGAAGTTCGCCAGCGCCTTGGACAGCTCGGTCTTACCGACGCCGGACGGGCCGGCGAAGATGAACGAGCCGGACGGACGCTTCGGGTCCTTCAGGCCGGCACGGGTGCGGCGGATGGCCTTGGAGACCGCCTTGACCGCGTCCTCCTGGCCGATGATCCGCTTGTGCAGCTCGTCCTCCATGCGGAGCAGACGGGTGGTCTCCTCCTCGGTGAGCTTGAACACCGGGATACCGGTCCAGTTCGCCAGCACCTCGGCGATCTGCTCATCGTCGACCTCGGCCACGACGTCCAGGTCACCGGAACGCCACTGCTTCTCCCGCTCGGCCCGCTTGGCGACGAGCTGCTTCTCCTTGTCGCGCAGCCGCGCGGCCTTCTCGAAGTCCTGCGCGTCGATCGCGGACTCCTTCTCCCGGCGGGCCTCGGCGATCTTGTCGTCGAACTCGCGCAGGTCCGGCGGAGCGGTCATGCGACGGATGCGCATCCGCGCGCCCGCCTCGTCGATCAGGTCGATCGCCTTGTCCGGCAGGAACCGGTCGTTGATGTAGCGGTCGGCCAGCGTGGCCGCGGCCACCAGCGCGCCGTCGGTGATGGAGACCCGGTGGTGCGCCTCGTAGCGGTCGCGCAGACCCTTGAGGATGTTGATGGTGTGCTCGACGGTCGGCTCGCCCACCTGCACCGGCTGGAACCGGCGCTCCAGAGCGGCGTCCTTCTCGATGTACTTGCGGTACTCGTCGAGGGTGGTCGCGCCGATGGTCTGCAGCTCGCCGCGGGCCAGCTTCGGCTTCAGGATCGAGGCCGCGTCGATGGCGCCCTCGGCCGCGCCCGCACCGACCAGCGTGTGCAGCTCGTCGATGAACAGGATGATGTCGCCGCGGGTGTTGATCTCCTTGAGCACCTTCTTCAGGCGCTCTTCGAAGTCACCGCGGTAGCGGCTGCCTGCGACCAGGGAGCCCAGATCGAGGGTGTAGAGCTGCTTGTCCTTCAGCGTCTCGGGGACCTCGCCGTTGACGATGGCCTGCGCGAGCCCCTCGACGACGGCGGTCTTGCCGACGCCGGGCTCGCCGATCAGCACCGGGTTGTTCTTGGTGCGGCGGCTGAGCACCTGCATGACCCGCTCGATCTCCTTCGAGCGGCCGATGACCGGATCGAGCTTGCCCTCGAGCGCGGCCTGGGTCAGGTTGCGACCGAACTGATCGAGCACGAGCGAGGTGGACGGGGTGCCCGCCTCGCCGCGCGAGCCGGATTCGACCGGCTCCTTGCCCTGGTACCCGGACAGCAACTGGATGACCTGCTGGCGCACACGGTTGAGATCGGCGCCCAGCTTCACCAGCACCTGCGCCGCCACGCCCTCGCCCTCACGAATGAGGCCGAGCAGGATGTGCTCGGTGCCGATGTAGTTGTGACCCAGCTGCAGCGCTTCGCGAAGGCTCAGCTCCAGCACCTTCTTGGCGCGCGGGGTGAACGGGATGTGACCGGACGGGGCCTGCTGGCCCTGGCCGATGATCTCCTCCACCTGGCTGCGCACGCCTTCCAACGAAATGCCGAGCGACTCCAGCGACTTGGCCGCGACGCCCTCACCCTCGTGAATCAGCCCCAGCAGGATGTGCTCGGTGCCGATGTAGTTGTGGTTGAGCATCCGGGCCTCTTCCTGGGCCAGGACAACGACACGCCTCGCGCGGTCGGTGAACCTCTCGAACATCGCTCCCTCACTCTCCTGCTCCGACATTCTGGCAACAGACGCCGCAGTGTGCTGTGTACAACAACCGTGGGCGTCAGCCTGCCATGAAGCCCGGGGGTTGCGGCCCCCGCCTCCACTCTAGTTGGCGGGGGATGCCACCGCCGCCGGTCCACCCTATTGCCGACCGGCGACAGCACGGTCATTCACTCATAACGTGGGCGTCGCGGGATTCGTTTCCGGCCGGGTTTTGCCCTCAGCGAACAAACCGTCCGCCGACCGGATCAGCGCCGCACACGTACGACCTCGGCCGCCTACCCCGTGTACGGGTCGACGAAACCGCAGGGCACCGGGCGTTGATGAGCGGGATCGAGCGCGTTGAGCACGTAGGTCGCGGCCCTCTTGCTGCCCGCGATGCCCGTATGCCCAGAGTAGTCCGTCGCGCAGCCGTCCTGAACCACGATGTTGGTCACATGGGGGCCGGTCACCAAGCCGGAGGTGTACGGAACCACCAGCTCGTCGAGCACGGTCGCGATATTGGTGTAGGTCACGTCGGGGTGGTAGACGCCGTCCGCGTTGAGCGCGCGCACGAACTCCGACCCTTGCAGCACCTGGCGGCAGGCGTTGCACGGCGATCCGGCCACCGCGTCGAACAGCGGGCCGAGGCCGAGGCGCGTGCCGAACGCGTTGAGGTCGGCCATGCCGTACGCGTTGGAGCCCTCCCACGGCGGGGCAAGGCCGACCATCTTGTCCACCTTGCCCGCGCCCGCGAGCCGCTTGACGAAGTAGTTGCCGATGAAGTTGCCCTGGGAGTGGCTGATCAGATCGACCTTCCGCGCGCCGGTCGCGGCGCGCACCCGCTCCACGAAACCGGCCAGCTGAGCCGCGCTCTGCTCGATCGGGAGCATGCCGCCGACGGCCGACGCGGGCCACGGCAGGTTGTAGGCGCCGAACGTGGCCGCGTACACGCAGTAGCCCTCGTTGGCCAGCAACGGCGCGTACACGCCCCAATTCGTCTGCGCGCCACCACCGGTGCCGTGCACGAGAACCACCGGGTTCGGATGCTCGGCGCTGGGCCTGCAGGACCAGTCGTTGGTGCCGGGCAGCGAGCCGCCCGGGTTGGCGAGTTCGGCGGGTATGCCCGCGAAGAAGTTGAACTCGACCGGATATCGGTCCTGCGCGTGCGCCGCACCCGCGGGGGCGCACACCATGGCGAGCAGAACGATGAGCAACGAAAAGCCTGGGACACGCCGCACGATAGCCTCCCGGTCCGGTCTCGTCTGCGGGGAAGCTACCGCACGGAGTGGACCGCACGGCGCAGATTCCGGCGGGTCGTTGCGGAAACTAGCTCTGACCGAGGGCCGACGCGCCGGAGGGCTGCGACGACGGGTACCGGTCCGCGATCGCCTGGCCGGGCGCCCCCGAGGCCGAGGCCTTCCCTTGCTGGACGCCTGCGACGAACAGCGCACCGCACAGCGCCAGGAACGCCAGCGTGTGGCAGGCGCCGCGCACGATGTTCCAACGCACCCAGGCCGATTCGAAATCGGCGCGCACCGCGGCCGGATCGGCGAGCGACGCCGGGTCGCCCGCGGCGGCCAATTGGTCGTTGAGCGGGACGTTCAGCCCGGAGGTCACCGCGAAGGCGATCACGTTGAGAACGAGCGCGACGCCGATCCAGATCAGCGTGCTCCGGTGCTCGCGGCCCAGGTGCACCGCCGCGGCCAGGACGGTGAACCCGACCGTGCCGAGGAAGCCGACCATGAACCAGGGATTGATGATCACGACGTTGATCTTCTGCATCACATCGATCATCGCGCGATCGTCGGTTCGGGCCAGCGCGGGCATCACCGAGTTGGCGTACGCGTAGAAAAGGCCTGCGATCAGGCCCGTCGCCAATGTGGCGAGCACCAGCGCGGCGAGACGTGTCGCGGTCATGACTTCCTCCTGCTCGGAAACCCGCCGGAGTCGTTCCGGCTGCATACTCCGAGTCAAGCCGTCGCCGCCGCGACTCTCCATGGTCGAGAAGCTCGACCAGATGAGCGAGCGTCTACGGTGGAGGCCTCACAGATCCCGATCGGAAATGAGCCCACTCTGCATGGCCAGTCCAGCCAGCCGCACCCGCTTCTGGTTCTGCGGCAGATCCTCCACCCCGAACTTGGCGAACAACGCGCGCAGATGGGTCTTGATGGCGTCGACGCTGAGGAACAACTCCTCGGCGATCTGCTGATTGGAGGCCGGAGTGGCGAAACCGGCGCCGTGCTTGTACGGGCGGCACAGCGCGATCAGGACCGAGCGCTGCGTCTCGGTGAGCGACCGCGCGGTGGGTATCGAGCCGGTGGAGGTGCGGGTGATGTCGTCGGAGACGCCGCCGAAGTCGTGAAAGGACACCCGCGAGGTGCCGACCCGGATGACGTCGCCCGCCATGAGTCTGCGGCGGCCGACCAGCCGGTCCCCGTTGACGAACGTGCCGTTGCGGGAGAGGCCGTCGTCCACGATGGTCCAGTGCGCGCCCAGGTATTCGACCGCCGCGTGTAGCCGGGAGACCTCGGCGTCCCAGCTCAGGGCGAGATCGGCATGCGGGGAGCGGCCGATGGTGACGCGGCCGCGGTCGGGCGTGAGCGTGAACTCCTGTTGCCGACCGGCGTCATCGGTGAACCGCAAGAATGATCCGACGAATCCTGTCACTGCGCCGATACCTCACCTCTCCATACCGCCAGTGACCATCGCACGTTTCCATCGTGCCGCGTCGGGGTACCGCGAGCAAGATCGATTCCTCCGCCGTGACGGGCCACCGTGCCATCCGGTCTCGCTGCTATATCGAAGCCCTATCACAAACAAGACCGCCGCCCCGACGTCGCACGATTCGCCGGGACGGCGGCCGGAAAAAGAACTATCCCTTCGCGGCCTTGTTGTACGCGTCGGTGATGTCGGCGGAGATGCGGCCACGCGCGGACACCTTGTGTCCATTACGACGCGCCCACTCACGAATTGCGGCGCTTTGTTCCCGATCGATCGAGACCCGGCTCTTCGGAGTGCCCGTGGCAGCCGCGGCGGCCTTGACCCGGCGCCGGCCGCTGACCCGGCGCGCATTCGAAACCCACTCCTCCAAACCGTCGCGCAGCTTCGCCGCATTTGCCGACGACAGGTCGATCTCGTACGACACACCGTCGATCGCAAACTCGATGGTCTCGTCTGCGATGGACTCACCGTCGACATCGTCGATCAGGCTAACGGTGACCTTCTTTGCCATGAGATGAACGTCCTCTCGAAATCGTGCGACCCGCATACTAGGCCGATTACCCGAGGCAAGAATACCTCGAATTCCGGAAATTCCAAGACGGAGCCGCTGCTTTGCAATCCAGTGGTCACCTGGTGACCGGACGCACAATTGGGAACAGTATCGTTTCTCGGATTCCCAAACCCGTGAGGGCCATCAACAACCGATCGATTCCCATACCGGTTCCGGTCGTCGGCGGCATGCCGTGCTCCATCGCGGCGAGGAAGTCCTCGTCCAGCACCATCGCCTCGTCGTCGCCCTGCGCGGCCAGCCGAGCCTGGTCGACGAACCGCTCGCGCTGGATCACCGGGTCGACCAACTCCGAATAGCCCGTGGCCAACTCGAAGCCGCGCACATAGAGGTCCCACTTCTCCGTGACGCCGGCGGTGCTGCGATGCTGCCTGGTCAACGGGGATGTCTCCACCGGGAAGTCGCGCACGAAAGTCGGTGCGTACAGCTTGTCGCCATACTGATGTTCCCAGAGTTCCTCGACGAGTTTCCCGTGGCCGTAGCCCTTGCCCTCCGGAATTTCCAGACCGACCCGATCCGCGAGCGCGCGCAATTCGTCGACCGACGTTTCCGGGGTGACCTGCACACCCAGCGCGTCCGACAGCGAAGGATACATCTCGACGGTGGCCCACTCGCCGCGCAGATCGTATTCGGTGCCGTCGGCCAGGGTCACCACCTGCGTGCCGAACGCCTCCTGCGCCACTTCCTGCACCAATTCCCGGATCATCACCGCCGAGTCGTCATAGGTGCCGTAGGCCTGGTAGGTCTCCAGCATCGCGAACTCGGGGGAATGCGTGGAGTCCGCGCCCTCGTTCCGGAAGTTGCGGTTGATCTCGAAGACCCGCTCCAGGCCGCCGACCACACAGCGCTTGAGGAACAACTCGGGCGCGATGCGCAGGTAGAGGTCCATGTCGAGGGCATTGGAATGGGTGACGAACGGCCGGGCCGCCGCGCCGCCGTGCAGCGTCTGCAGCATCGGCGTCTCCACCTCGAGGAAGCCCCTGCGCTCGAGCGCGGCGCGCAGCGCGCGCACCACGGCGATGCGGGTACGGGCCATCTCCCTGGCCTCAGGGCGCACGATCAGGTCGACATAGCGCTGCCGGACCCGCGACTCCTCGTTCATCTCCTTGTGCGCCACCGGCAGCGGCCGCAGGGCCTTCGCCGCCATGAACCAGGAATCGGCCATCACGCTCAGTTCCCCGGTTCGCGAGGAGATGACCTCACCGTGCACGAAAACGAAGTCACCGAGATCGACGTCCGTCTTCCAGGCGGCCAGCGCGTCCGCGCCGACCCCGTTCAGACTGATCATCGCCTGCAGCTTGGTGCCGTCGCCTTCCTGCAGTGTCGCGAAACACAACTTGCCGGTATTACGCAGGAATATGACGCGTCCGGCGACGCCGACCTCTTGACCGGTGGCGGTGTCGGCCGCCAGGTCCGGATATGCGGCCCGAATTTCCGCCAGGGTATGCGTGCGCGGCACGACGACGGGATACGCCTCGCCACCGGCCGCGAGCAGCCGCTCCCGCTTCTCCCGGCGAATCCGTATCTGCTCCGGGGCATCGTCGGCGGCCGGCGCCACGGCGGGCCGCGAATCCGATGTCGATGCGCTGGAAGATGCAGAGTTCGGGGTGCTCACATCGAACAACCCTAGCGTGCACCGGAAATCGTTTTGCGCGCCGCCCGGACTCCGACCCGGAGTAACGAAACGGTATCGACGCGGGGCCGCGCCCGAGCGGCCGGAGCCGACCTCCCGGAGACGCGAAATAGCCGGTGCGCATCACAGTGTGTGCGAAAACACCTGCGCGACCGGCTATTTCGAGATGGAAGTGTTGACGGGTAATTACAGCGAGGCGAGCGCCTCGGCCTCACGCACGAAGTGCGGCGCCCCGACGGCGACGTTCAACAGCCCGGCGGCCTTCAACGCCTGGTAACCGCCCACCAGATCGGTCGCCCGGTGCAGCCCGAGTTGTTGCAGCGCGGCGGCGGCCAGGCTGGAGGTATAGCCCTCGGAGCAGACGACGATCCATTCCACGTCGTGATCGGAGGCCAGCGCCAAGCGGGCCGAACTGGTGGGGTCGAGCCGCCATTCCAGGACATTGCGCTCGATCACCAAGGCGCCGGGCAAGGTGCCCTCCCGGCCGCGTTGCGCCTGGGGCCGGATATCCACCAGAATGGCGCCGCGCTCGATGGCTTCCGGCAATTCGAAGGCGTAGATCCGGTCCAGTTGGGCCCGTGCGTTCTCGAGCATCTGATCGATGGTCAAACGGGTCATCACATGTCACCTTCGGGCTGGTCGGTGAGGACGGTTCGAGTGCGCCGCAGGGTGCCGTGGCCGGTCACCTCGTAATACGACATGGCGGTGAGCGGCGGGGAATAAGCGTGCACGCTGAGCGTGGGATCGGGCGGGCCCGCGGATTCCACGACGCCAGGCGCCCGCATCACGTCGTGCACCCAGCCGATCGGGAAGGACGCCTGATCACCCGCCGTGAGCGTGCGGCGACGCAATTCCGTTCCGTTCCAACGGTATTCGGTCAGCGCGCCGCTGAGCACGGTGAGCGCGCCGAGCGACCCGGCATGGTCGTGCAGCTCGGTCGACTTGCCCGGCGTCCAGCTGATCAGCCAGACGTCGACCTCGTCGTCGGAGAGCAGTCTGGTCGCCCAGCGCTCGTCCTGCGGCCATATCCCACCAGCGGGAAGGAGATGGTCATAGCGTCCGGCCAGCACATCCTCGGCGCCTTCGTCGGTCAGCCGCAGCAGATCGGCCGGGCGCAACCGGGTGGGCAGGGCGGGGGCCACCGAGCGTTCCACCGGCGGGGTAGCCGACAGCGCGGTACGCGCGGAAGAAAGGGAAAGGACAGAAGAACGCATGAGCGAATCTCCAGGAGGAAGGTAACGGTCGAGGGCGGGAAGTCAGCCTCGATCGGTCGAGGCGCGTCAGCCTCGACAACACTCCTGGGTGCTCACGTGGAAAGTCACGAGATGGAGTTTAACAGCATGCGACGCGGTGCCGACAAGTCCCGGCCTGCGACAAATCCAACACCGCGCATATCAGACATTTCCCTTGCGCCGCTGGTTGCGTTCGTATACGAGCCGCAGGCCGGTCAACGTGAGATGCGGGTCGTGGTCGTCGATGGTTTCCGATTCGGGGACGATCAGCGGTGCGGTCGCGCCGGTCGCGACCACCGCGACATCGTCGCCCGCGAAGGCGTCGAACTCGTCGCGAATCCGATCGATCAGGCCGTCCACCAGTCCGGCGAAACCGAATACCGCGCCGGACTGCATGCATTCCATGCTGTTCTTCCCCAGCACCGACCGCGGCCTGGTCAACTCCGCCCGCCGCAGCGCGCTGCGCTCTACCAGGGCTTCCGTGGAGATCTCCACCCCGGGCGCGATGATCCCGCCCAGGAACTCGCCCTTCTTCGACACCAGATCGACACAGATCGCCGTGCCGAAATCGACGACGATCGCCGGCCCGGAATACCGCTGGTAGGCGGCCAGGCAATTGACGATGCGGTCGGCGCCGACTTCTTTCGGATTGTCCACCAGCAGCGGAATCCCCGTGCGCACACCGGGTTCCACCAACACGTGCGGAACATGACCCCAGTATTGGCCCAGCATGCCGCGCAGTTCACGCAGTACGGGCGGCACCGTGGAAAGCGCCGAGACGCCGATCACCTCGTCCAGTTGCGCGCCGACCAGCCCGCGCACCTGCATGGCGAATTCGTCGGCGGTCAGCAACGGATTGGTGTGGATCCGCCAGTGGCGCACGAGTTTCGAATGCTCTCCGGAACCGGAGAACAAGCCGAGTTCGATACTCGTATTGCGGACATCGATGGTCAGCAACATGTCCGGCTCGCCGCCGCTCAGACGAACGACAGCGAACGTGGCGAGGTCAGGCCGGAGCCCTCCGGCGCGTGCGCCGGGTCGGAGCCGAGCTCGACCGGGCGGTTGCGCTCGTCGACGAACACGACCTTGGGGTCGTATTCCGCGATTTCCTGCTCGTTCATCTGGCCGTAGGCGATCAGGATGACGAGATCGCCCGGGTGCACCAGGTGGGCCGCGGCGCCGTTGATCCCGATCACTCCCGAACCCCGCTCACCGGCGATGACGTAGGTCTCCAGGCGGGCGCCGTTGTCGATGTCGACGATGCAGACCTGCTCGCCTTCCAGCAGATCGGCGGCGTCGAGCAGATCCTGGTCCACGGTGACCGAGCCGACGTAGTGCAAGTCGGCGTGCGTCACGGTGGCACGGTGGATCTTCGACTTCATCATGGTGCGCAGCATTGCGTCGGCCTTTCTAGTTCGCGGGAGGAAGCGGGGCGGGATCGGACACCGCCGGTACGGGTCGGGAGTCCACGGCGGGCCGCGAACCGGAGACGTTGGGATGGCCGTCGATCGGAGCGCCGAGCGTGACGGCGATGTTGTCGATGAGTCTGGTCGCGCCGACCCTGGCCGCGATCAGCAGCCGGGCGTTGCCGGTGGCCGGGGCGGGGCCGAGGGTGGCCGAGCGCAGCTCCAGGTAGTCGACGTCCACACCGGTCGCGGCGTCGAGCACCTGGCGGGCGGCGGCGAGCACCGCATCCCCGCCGAGGCCGCCCGCGTGCTTGCCCGCCGACAACGCGGCGGACAAGGCGAGCGCCGATTCGCGCTGCGCCGGGTCGAGATAGCGGTTGCGCGAGGACATGGCCAGGCCGTCGGACTCGCGGACCGTGACCACCGGGGTGATCTTCACATCGAAATTCAGGTCGCGGACCATCTGCCGGATCAAGGTGAGCTGCTGGTAGTCCTTCTCGCCGAAGAACGCCTCGGTCGGCCGCGCGATCTGCAGCAGTTTGGCCACCACGGTCAGCATGCCCGCGAAATGAGTCGGGCGGCTGGCCCCTTCCAGCTCCGCGCCGAGCGGGCCGGGATGCACCGTGGTGCGCGGGCCGTCCGGATACATGTCCGACACGCTGGGCGCGAACACCAGCTCGACACCCTCCGCCCGCAGCAGCTCGACGTCGGCGTCCAGCGTGCGCGGGTACTTGTCCAGATCCTCGTTCGCCCCGAACTGCAGCGGGTTGACGAAGATCGACACGATGACCACCTGATTGGTCCGCTTGGCCAACCGCACGATCTCCAAATGCCCCTCGTGCAACGCGCCCATGGTCGGCACCAGCGCGACGGTACGGCCGACACCGCGCAGCGCGGCGGACACCGCGCCGAGCACGGCGGGATCGTGGTGCACGGTCAGCGCACCGGGCCGGTACGCGCCGCGCAATTTCGGGTCGAACATCAGCGTCCTTCCAGCAGTTCGATGACGGCGGGGGCGGTGCCCGCGCGTTCCGCGGTGCGCAGCGACAGCGCGCGATACGCCTCGGCCAGCCGGGCATCGACCGACGCCAGCGCGGCCAGATGCGCCGCCACCGCGTCCGCGTCACCTCGGGCGACCGGGCCGGTCAGCGCGGACTGGCCGCGGCGCAGCGCGTTGTCCAGCGCCGCCGACGCCAAGGGCGCGAGCAGACGCTCGGCCAGGCCGTTGGGCTGCTCGTCGACCAGCTGCTGTCCCATCAGGCCGGGGCCCGCCAGGGCGGCGCGCAACGCGGCCACCGCGTCGACGATCACCGTGACCAGGTGATTGCTGCCGTGCGCGAGCGCGGCGTGATACAGCGGCCGGTTCTCCTCCCTGACCCGGACCGGCTCACCACCCATCTCGATCACCAGCGACTGCGCGATGGCATAGCCGACCTCGTCGGCGGCGGTGATGCCGAAGCACGCGTTGCCGAGCCGGGCCACGTCCTCGTCGTGTCCGGTGAAGGTCATGGCCGGGTGGATGGCCAGCGCGAGCGCACCGGCCTCGGCCAGCGGCGCGAGCACGCCGACGCCGTTCGCGCCGGAGGTGTGGGCGACGATGGTGCCAGGCCGGACCACTCCGGCACCGGCCAGGCCACGAACCAGGCCGGGAAGCTCGGCGTCGGGCACGGCCAGCACCAGCAGCTCGCTGCGGGCGGCCACCTGTTCGATCGGCAGGATCTCCGAATCGGGCAGCCGGGTCCTGGCACGGCGCACCGACGCGTCGGAGATCGCGCAGACGCCGAACACGACGTGTCCGGCGCGCTCGAGTGCCACGCCCAATGCCGAGCCCACGCGTCCCGCCGAGACGATTCCCACCGTCAGGCGTGCGGGCGCGGGGTCGTAGCCCGAATCAGCGTTGTCGGAATTCACGCTTCTCGAGGTCAACGTTGTCCTCTCGATGTCGTTCCAGTCCCGCCATGCGGGTACCGGACGGTACGCCAAGAGGATATCCAGAGCCGCTTCGCCGCCGCCACGGGGTGTGCGCGTGATCTAGACCGCAGTGCCAGGACCGGGCTCGGCCGGGATCACCGGCGTTCGCGCTCCTCGGATTGCAGGTTGGCCATGATCTCCGCGACCGACAGACGGCGCGCGGACGTCTGGTCGTCGCTCTCGGCCCGCCTGCGCCTGCGCGCGCTCGGCGTGCCCATCGGCGTCGAGGCTGGCCGGGGGGCCGGTTCCGGCGTCGGCCGCGCGGCGGGCTGGGTCGGCGGCTCGTCCGATGGCGGCTCGTCCACGGTCTCGGTGAAGGCGTCGGCCCAGCCGCGCGGCTCGGCGTACCGTGCCGGCTGCGCATCGGGCTGCTCGGCGTCGTCGTCGACCGAGACGATCGCGGTCTCCGCGGTGACCGGATCGTCGAACGGACTGGCGAAGACCGGCGGCTCGGGATGATCGGGCTCGAAGATCGGCGTCATACTGCTGCGCGGTTGCTGGTCGGCGAACAGCGACCACATCCCGGCATTCGCGGAGCTATTGTTCCCCGATTCCCCGCCCGAGCTGGTCAGCTCCTGGATCCTGGTCGCGTCGGCGCGCAACGCGGGGCGATCCATCGGCAGATCGCCGTCGAACAGCCGCTGCAGGCTCTGCCGCAGCACGGTCAGCTCCGCTCGCAAGGCCGCGAGTTCGGCCGCGTCGGCGCCCACTTCCTCGCGTACCCGCGCCTCCACGCCGAGCTCGTACTCGCGGCGCGCGGTGACCTCCCGCTCCAGCTGCAACTCGTAGACGGTCTGCAGATCGCGGACCTTCGCCTTGTCGATCGTCGCCTCTTTGCGGTACTTCGTCGCAGCCAGAGCCCCGATCGCCGCGGCCCACAGGGCCGCGACCAGACCTACCCGTACGAACTCGACGCTATTGCTGAAGATCAGGAAAATACTGGCAACCAGACCGAGCACGATCAGGACGCCGACGAAGAATTTTCCCGCGTCGTCCCGCCGTCCACGGGAAGTGCTGCTACGGGAGGGTGAAACCATGCCAGCCAGGGTAGCCAATTGCTCGAGCCACGCCCAGATTCGGTTTTGTGATTCCGTTCGTCAAGCTAGCTATGTAGTTGCCGCATCGTCGGTGGGATCCTCCGGCGCCCGGCAGCAATACTCCAGCCAGAGGGCCGCAGCAACCAAAGCGACACCCGCCAGCATCCCGACGATCGCGCCTGGACTGTCGGCCGCGGCCGCGCGCAGCGTGCCGCGCTGCGGGAAGACCCAGCACAGGAAGCCGAGCCAGATACCGGCGGCGATCGAGCCGACCTGCGCCGACGCCTTGGCCAGCGCGACGGCGCGGGCCGCGGTGATCGGATGCAGCTGGTGGCGTCCGTCGCCGATCTGATGATCGTTGACGCGCGCCCGGATGACGAAGGCGAGCACCGCCTCGATCGCGGCCACCGGATACAGCGAGGCGCCCGCGAAGACCGAGATCGGCGGAAAGCTGTCATAGGCCGCCCTGGTGGCGATCCACGCGACGATCGCGGCGATCAGCACGTTCGCCACGAGGTCGAGAATGCGAGTCGGCTTCAGTTTCACGACACCGCGCCCGTCAGCGAGAACTCGGTGCGCCGCACCCCGGCGCGCTCGGCCGGGTCGAGCCGGGCGAGCAGATCCGCGACGGCGTGCGGTACGCCGTCGACCTCCAGCACCGCGTCCGGCGCGATGTCCAGCCACGGCACCAGCACGAAGGCACGCCGATGCGCCTGCGGGTGCGGCAGGATCAGATCCGGGTCGGCGCTGCGGCAGGCGACCGGCCGCCCGTCGCGCAGTTCGGCGCACCACACCACGTCCACGTCGAGAGTGCGGGCGCCCCAACGCAGTTCGCGAACCCGCCCCGCGGCCTGCTCCAGTTCCTGGCCGCGACGCAGCCAGTCGGCGCAGCCGAAGGCCGGATCCTCCACGAGCACAGCGGCATTGAGATAGTCCCCCTGCGGCACGCCACCCCAGGGCGGGGTGGAATACACGGCGGAGACCGCCAGCACGCGATGGCCGAACCCGTCCAAGACGCTGCGCAGATGCGCGAGCCGGTCACCCAGATTCGAGCCGATGGACAGCACGGCACGGGTCATCGGCGCGCCTCCGCGACGCCCGGCACGGCGAAAAGGCCCGCGCCGCGGTTGTGCTCGCTCATTCGGCGGGCTCCCCCCGGTGACGCGCGGTGATCACCCGCACATCGGCGAACGTGTGCGGGATCGGCGCGGACGGCTTGTGCAACACCACCTCGACCGACCTGATCCGCGGATCGGTCATCACGTCGTCGGCGATCTCCGACACCACCGTCTCGATGAGATCGCGCGGCGGCCCCTGGACGATGCGCACCGCCCGCTCGGCCAGCGCGCCGTAGTCCACGGTGGCCGCCAGATCGTCGGACGCCGCGGCCGCGGCGAAGTCCAGCCATACCGTCAGGTCGACCAGGAACTCCTGGCCGTCGCGGCGCTCGTGCTCGAACACGCCGTGGTGCCCGTAGGCGCGCAGGCCGCGCAACTCGATGCGGTCGCCGCCGCGCCGGAGCGCCGAATCACGCGGCGGTACATCGTCTTCGGCGTCGACCGGGGACCGGCTCATCATTGAGCTCCTTGCGCACTGGATCGGGCGGTGTCGTGCTGTGCGGCGCGCTGCCGTGCGGCATTCTGCCACGCGTCGGTGACCGCGATGGCGTCCAGCGAGGCGCGCACGTCGTGCACCCGCACCCCCCACGCGCCGTGCAAGGCGGCCAGCGCCGAGATGGTCGCCGTGGCCGTCTCCCGGCCGTCCGGTGGACGCAGACCCGCCTCGTCGGCGAGCAGCGAACCGAGAAACCGCTTGCGGGAGGCGCCGATCAGGACCGGAAGCCCGCGCGCGACCAATTCCGGCAGCGCGCCGAGCAGTGCCCAGTTGTGCTCGGCGTTCTTCGCGAAGCCGAGGCCGGGGTCGAGGATCAGCCGCGACGGCTCGACGCCCGCGGCGACGGCAGAGTCCACCTGCGCGTCCAACTCGGCGACCACCTCCGCGACCACGTCGTCGTAGTGGTCGGCCGGTCCGGTGTGCCGGTAGTCGGCGCCCGCCCGCCAGTGCATGAGGATCCACGGAACGCGGGCGGCGGCGACCACATGCACCATGTCGGCGTCGGCACGGCCGCCGGAGACGTCGTTGACCACCGAAACCCCGGCTTCGATCGCCGCTTCGGCGACGGCGGCGCGCATGGTGTCCACGCTGGTCGGCACGCCCGCCGCGACCAGACCGCGGATGACCGGCGTCACCCGCGCGGTCTCGGTCGCCGCGTCGATGCGAACCGCGCCGGGCCTGGTCGACTCGCCGCCGACGTCGATGATGTCCGCGCCGGCGGCGTGCAGCCGGACACCGTGCGCCACGGCCAGTTCGGGGTCGAGGTATCGCCCGCCGTCGGAGAACGAATCGCTGGTGACGTTCACCACGCCCATCACCACACAGGAGCGCCCGTCGCGGGCGCCGAGGCTGTCGACGCGCCTCGGTTCGGACACCGGGGGCCCGCTCACTTCCGCAGGATCAGATCGAGCGCCTCGGCGCGCGAGGCGGCGTTGGACTGCAACAGTCCGCGCACCGCGGAGGTGGTAGTGCTCGCGCCAGGCTTGCGGATCCCGCGCATCGCCATGCACAGGTGCTCGGCCTCGACCACGACGATCGCGCCGCGCGGGTCCAGCTTCCGCATGATGGCGTCGGCGATCTGGCTGGTCAGCCGCTCCTGCACCTGCGGGCGCTTGGCGTAGAGGTCGACCAGGCGGGCGAGTTTGGACAGGCCGGTGACCCGGCCGTGCGGGCCGGGGATGTAACCCACATGGGCGACCCCGTGGAAGGACACCAAGTGGTGCTCACACGTGGAGTACATCGGGATGTCCCTGACCAGAACCAGTTCCTGGTGCCCCTCGTCGAACGTGGTGTTGAGCACCGAATCCGGTTCCACGTAGAGCCCGGCGAACGTCTCCCGGTAGGCGCGCGCGACCCGGGCGGGCGTCTCGAGCAGTCCTGGCCGGTCCGGGTCCTCGCCGACGGCGATCAGCAATTCCCGCACCGCCGCTTCGGCTCGCGCCTGATCGAACGATCTGCCCGTTTCCAGTGCCACAAGGCCCGGCTCCGGCACGCCGATGTCGACACCGTCGTGTTCCGCTTCGGCGAGGGTGTGACCACCGCCATGCTCGTTGGCCGACAATCGAGGACACCTCCAAACTCCCCGGGCGCCCGCAATCTCTCGGCACCCCAGATGGTCGAGCCTAATCGTCACTGATCAGTGACGACCGTTCGGTCCATCCCAATCGCCGTCGCCCTCGCCGTTCGGATTCGTCCGGCGCGGCTCGTCATAGCCGCCGCGGTCGCCGTAACCGTCCCGGTCGTAGCCGCCTTCCGCCGAATCCTGCGGACCCCACTGCTGGTAGCCGTGCCGCGGCTGCTGCGGCTCGCCCCAGCCGGGCTGACCCTGCTGCGGCTCGTCGCGGGGCGGCCATCCCGGAGCCGACCAACCCGCCGGAGCGCCGTAGTCCGGTCGCGACCCATGCGTGCCCTGCCGCGGATAGGACGGAGCCTCCGGCAGCGGGTATCCGGGCGCGGACGGGCGGGGGTACTGCGGCGGAGCGCCGTAACCGCTGCCGTGCGGCGGATACCCGTTGGCGGGCTGCGGCTCGCGCTGGGCGGAGGCCGCCACCGGCTTCACCACCGGCTCCGGCGGCCACGACTCGCCGCGCTCGGCGGCCAGCTCGCCCGGCGTCTTCACCGGCGGCTTGTCCGAGGGGACGCGCTCACCGAAATCGTTGAACGCGGTGATCCGCGGGCGCTTCTGCACCGAGGCGAGGATCTGTTCCAGATCCTTGCGGTGCAGCGTCTCGCGCTCGAGCAGCGCGGTGGCCAGGTCGTCGAGCACGTCGCGGTACTCGTTCAGGATCGCCCACGCCTCGGTGTGCGCGGCCTCGATCAGGTTGCGCACCTCCTCATCGATCGCGCCCGCCACCTCGTGCGAATAGTCCGAACCCATGCCCATCGAGCGGCCGAGGAACGGGTCGCCCTGCTCCTGGCCGTAACGGACCGCGCCGAGCCGCGCGCTCATGCCGTATTCGGTGACCATCGCGCGCGCGATCTTGGTGGCCTGGTCGATATCGGAGGACGCGCCGGTGGTCGGCTCGTGGAACACCAGTTCCTCGGCCGCGCGGCCGCCCATCGCCATGACCAGGCGGGCGATCATCTCCGAGCGGGTCATCAGGCCCTTGTCGTCCTCGGGCACCGTCATGGCGTGGCCGCCGGTGCGGCCGCGCGCCAGGATGGTGACCTTGTAGACCGGCTCGATGTCCGGCATCGCCCAGGCGGCCAGGGTGTGGCCGCCCTCGTGATAGGCGGTGATCTTCTTCTCGTGCTCGCTGATGATCCGGCTCTTGCGGCGCGGGCCGCCGATCACCCGATCGACCGACTCCTCCAGCGATTCGCCGGTGATCACCGCGCCGTTCTCCCTGGCGGTGAGCAGCGCGGCCTCGTTGATCACGTTGGCCAGGTCGGCGCCGGACATGCCGACGGTGCGCTTGGCCAGGCCGTCCAGGTCGGCGTCGGGCGAGATCGGCTTGCCCTGCGAATGCACGCGCAGGATGGCGCGGCGACCGGCGAGGTCGGGGTTGCCGACCGGGATCTGCCGGTCGAACCGGCCGGGACGCAGCAGCGCCGGGTCGAGGATGTCGGGGCGGTTGGTCGCGGCGATCAGGATGATGCCGGTGCGGTCGCCGAAGCCGTCCATCTCCACCAGCAGCTGGTTGAGGGTCTGCTCGCGCTCGTCGTGACCGCCGCCGAGGCCGGCGCCGCGCTGGCGGCCGACCGCGTCGATCTCGTCTACGAAGATGATGCAGGGGCTGTTCTGCTTGGCCTGCTCGAACAGGTCGCGCACGCGGGAGGCGCCGACGCCGACGAACATCTCCACGAAGTCCGAACCGGAGATGGTGAAGAACGGCACACCGGCCTCGCCTGCGACGGCGCGGGCCAGCAGGGTCTTACCGGTGCCGGGCGGGCCGTAGAGCAGGACACCCTTGGGGATCTTGGCGCCGAGGGCCTGGTAGCGGACCGGATTCTGCAGGAAGTCCTTGATCTCGTAGAGTTCCTCGACCGCCTCGTCGGCTCCGGCCACGTCGGCGAACGTGGTCTTGGGCATGTCCTTGGACAGCTGCTTGGCCTTCGACTTGCCGAAGCCCATCATGCCGCCGCGGCCGCCGCCCTGCATGCGGGCCATCACGAAGATGAACAGACCCAGCAGGATCACCATCGGCAGCACGAACAGCAGGATCTGGGTGAACCAGCTCTCCTGCTTGACCACGGTGTTGTAGGGCGCACCGGAGTTCTTCACAGCCGAGAAGATCTGCGCGGAGGTCTCGCTGCCGCCCGGATACTTCGCGATGATCTTGGTCTGTCCGCCGGTGGCGTCGTTGCCGTCCTTCAACTCGATGCGCAGCTGCTGCTCGCGGTCATCGATCTGGACGTTATGGACGTTGCTCTTGTTCTCGAGCTGGCTGAGGGCAACCGAGGTATCGACGCTCTTCCAGCCCCGCGTGTCGTTGCCGAAGTAGCTGAACGCATAGATCACGAGCAAGATGCCCGAGACTATGGCCAGGGTGCGAAACACAGTCTTGCGGTTCATAGAGCGTCGGCCGGGGCGGCCAGTCCTTTCCGGTGTCTCCGGTTCTTGCCTAGCGATGCGTCTGGCGCGTCCGGTTCCGCGGGGGGTTCGGATGCGGACAAGCCACGTTACCGCGTACGGTCTACTCGATACATCGCACAGTTCGGCTGCAGGTGCAGTTAAAGAGGTAAACGGCCGGAGACCGACGGTGGTTCCCGACGTCTCCGGTTCGGCTTCCTCCAAGTGGCAACAATCATGGCATGTTCGGCCTATCGTGAGCGACGACACAACATCGCGGCGCGAGCGACGGGCCACCCAGGCGGTAGCTCGCACACCACGAAGGGCCCCGGGAGCGCCGCAGACCAGACACGAGCGCAGGGGGTATGGACATAGTCGAGTTACGGACACCAACAGCGATACTGCGTCACGGCCGCGGCAGGTTGATCGTCTTGCGACCCGGATCCGACGGCGAGCGCGTGCTCGATGTCCCGGTCTCCGACCTGCTGAAAGTCCGGCTGAACCGGCGCGCGGACGACGCCGTCGTCATCGAGATCTATCTGCGCTACCCCACGCCCGTGCTCACCGGCGTCCCCGCGGACCGCACCCCCCTTCCGGTCATCATCGCCGAGCACGACGTGCCCGCGGCCACCGAGATCGTGGACCGCATCAACGCGCACATCCTGGCCACCCAGCGCATCGACGTGGCGGCGCCGGACCTGCGCCCGCCCGCCCCCGTCTGGGGTCGCGGCGGTCCCACCCGGGCGGACGTGGAACGGGCGACGCGCAGGATGTCACCGCGCCGGGAGGCGAAGCAGGCGATAGCGGCTCTGCATCGTTACGTGACGCCGGACGAGTACGTCCTGGAGACCGCCGTCGCGGTCGCGCACCCGCCCGCGGGCAACGGCTCCGGCCTGCTGGCCGCGACCACGACCCGGCTGCTGTTCATCGCCATCGGCGACGGCCGGTACGCGCACGAACTCCCGATTCCGGTGGTCTTGTGGGCGCGCGTCACCGACACCCCCACCGCGGGGCGCGGTGAGATCGGTCCCGGACGCGGCGCCACCGGCATGGAGGTGCACGACGGGAGCCGGACGCTGCATTTCTCCGGCGCCGACCGCGCCGACACCGAACGGGTCAGCTGCGCGGTGAACTTCGCGGTGCGCCGGGAATCCGCCGACGGCGCCGCCGGGTCGGCCGACCCCGGCGTGGCGCAGCTGTACTCGGAATGGGAGCTGCTGGTCGAGCGGCACTCCCTGGGCATGGTCGACGACGCGCAGTTCCAGCGCTACGGTCGCGGGATCCTGCGTTCACTCCCCGACGGGAGCTGAGTTCAGCGCGATCCGCCGCCACGGGCTGGTCGGACGCAGCCACAGCCGCAGCAACTCCTTGCGGCGGTCGACGCCGCCGTTCTTCAGCTCGGCCAGGTCCTCGCAGGCCTGCCAGTAGGTCCAGCCGGTGAGGTAGGCGTCGCCGAACTGGCGCCAGTTGCGGTACTTGCTCTGCGCCAGCGGCAGGGCGCGCGCCATATAACTCCAGGCCACGTCGGCGTCGAGGTAACCGGCCGTGTAGGCCATCCTGGCCACCGCGACCACCCTGGCCAGATCCCAGGCGTGGATGTCGCTCGGCAGCGGCCGGGCCAGGTGATCGGTGAATCCGATCTTGATCGCCTGCGACCAGATGTCGTAATCGCGGACCAGCGCCTCCGGATTGTCCATCCCCCGGAACGCGCCGACCTGCCGCAGGAACGCCCGGTGCCGATCGGCGCGCTCACCGAAACGATCGCGTTCGCTGGCGTTGACCGACGCCGTCACCAGTGGGTGCACCAGCGCGTACAGCGGGGCGTGCATGCCGTCGAGCAATTGCTCCATCGATGCCTGCGCCTCGGTGCCGTCGGTGATGCCCCACGCGCCGGTGAGCGTGTCGATGGCCAGTTCACGCCGGTCACCGAGCGGATGCGCGCGTTCGGGGCCGAGCAGCAGCGCGTCGTGGAACGCGTCCCAGCGCGCCGAATAGAAGGCGCCGAGCGCCAGCGCCCGCAACTCGTCGTCGGATACCGCGGCGCCGGACCAATGGTCTTCCTCCCGCTCGTCCAGCTCCGCGTACGGAAAAGTCGTCAAGGTGGGTACGCCGCGCGAAGACATGCCCCGATTGTTCCCCATGCCGCGCGGCGCACGCGCGGGATTCACGGATGGGCGCACATTCGTCCCCGCGGACGCGTCCGTCGGGCGAATCGATTTCGGCCTCGGTTGCTTCTTGCCCTGACGCATGTCGTGATGTGGGGCTAGTGTGCTCGCATGTGTAGAAACATCACCGTCCTGCGTGGTCTGGAGCCTGCCGCAACCGAGCAGGAAATCTATGCCGCCGCACTGCAGTACGTGCGCAAGGTCGGTGGCGTGTCCGGCCTGAGCTCGACCACCAAACCGGCCGTCGACAAGGCCGTCGCGGCCATCGCGAACGCGACCACCACCTTGCTCGCCGAATTACCCGACCGCAGGGTGGCGCCGACCACCGAACCGCCGCTGCGCCGCATCGCCGCGCGGGAGGCCGCGGCGGGAGAATAGGCGCGACCGGTTCAAGGCAGGGCGTCGGCGCCGTAGACGGCGACGCACACCAGCGCGATCTCCAGCGGCAGCCCGCGCTCTTCGATCGGATGTCCCAATAGCTGTTCGATCCGCTGCACGCGGTAGCGGACCGTGTTCTTGTGTACCCCGAGCACCTTCGCCGTGGCCTCCGGGCTGCGCTGGCTGCGCAGATAGGCGTGCAGCGTCTCGCGCAGCCGTGCGGCGTTCGCGTCCCGCCCGGCCAGCGCGCCCAGTTCCCGTTCGACCAGTCCCCGCATGGCCGCTTCGTCCGCACCGGCCAGATAGGCGATCTCCACCGTCCGATACCCGGTGACCCGCCGCCCGCCCGCGGGTGCGCGCTCGGCGACCTGCCGTGCGGCGACCGCCTCACGATGGCTGCGGCGAAATCCGGCGATCCCCCAGGCGGGCACACCGAACGCCACCCGCACCGGCGCCTCGACCTGCGCGGCGGCCAGCCGTTCCACTTCGCCGGGCGCCGCGAGTTCCGCGCCGTGTTCCCCGTCGTCCGAACCGGCCCACGCCCACATCGCGCTGGCGCCGGAGGGAACGGTGAGCACCCGGGTGCTGCCGAGCGCCGCGGCCAGTCGCACCGCCACCCGGTCCAGCAGTCCGGTCGCGTCCGCCTCCGCGCCGGCGGGCTCCCCGGTCGGCTCGTCGGTCCACAACACGAAGGCCAGGTGTCGCTGGGAGAGCCGGTAGCCGAGGCGCACCGATGCCTGGTCGACGTCCACGTCGTCGCCGTCGAGCAGGGCGCGGACGGTCTCGGCGCGCCGGTTGATGGCGGCGCGCAGCACCTGCTCGCGCTCCTCCATGTAGGTGTCGGTGAGCAATTCGACCGAGGTGCTGATCCACTTGGTGGCCCGCTCGAACAACCGCAGCAGCAACACGCGCTCGAGTTCCGGCGTGGTCCGCCGCTGCTCGACAACCTCGGTCATGTAGTCCAGCACCGCTTCCATGCCCACGTGATAGACCCGCAGCAGCAATCGCAGCTCGAACCCGCGCCGTGCCACGCTGCGCGCGAACGCGTGCGCTTCCTCCGGGAGCGAGTACTCGAAGGTGTCGGTGGCCAGTCTGCTGAGCACGATCCTGGCGTGCGCCCTGGTACTGGCCGCGAGGTCGCGCCGCATATCGCGATCGGCGAGTTCGGGGATGCGCGCGATGATCACGTCGTCCAGCCGGGTGACGATGCGCTCCAGCCCCTCCGCGCGCGTCGTCTCGTAGACGTACTCGGCGAGCCAGTCGCGCACTTCGTCGGGAGGCGGGTTCGGCCGGACCGGCGCGCCCGGCGAGGGCCCCATCGTCATCGCCTGCTCCTTCGGATCGGCGATTTTGTCTCAACGAAACAAAATCGCACGTTTTCCTTGACAATTCGGGCCAAGAAACTCTGTTCGGATTGTGTCACGATCATAGTTCAGTGGCCTGCCTCACAGCAGTCGCAGACCGCGGTTCAACACAACGTCAGTGGGAGAACATCAGTGACCAACACCGAACCAGCGCCAGCGGCCGAGCAGGCGCGGGCACGCGAAACGACCGCGAAGAGCGACGGCCCCGCCGTCATCGAGGTGCGCAATCCCGGCACGGGCGAGGTCGTCGGCACGGTGCCGGACGAGACCGCGGACGTGGTCGCGGCCAAGGTCCGCGAACTGCGGCTGTACCAGCCGGAGTGGGAGGCGATCGGCCCCGAAGGACGCAAGGTCTGGCTGCTGAAGTTCCAGGACTGGCTGATCGACAACACCGATCGCCTGGCCACGGTGCTGCAGTCGGAGACCGCGAAGCCCAGGGTCGACGCCCTGATCGATCCCGGTTTCGCGACCGATCTGATCGGCTACTACGCACGCCGCGCGGCCAAGTTCCTCGCCGACGACCACCCGTCGCCGCACAGCCCGCTGGCCAGGGTCAAGCGACTGACCACGGTTTATCGGCCCTATCCGGTGGTCGGCGTCATCACGCCGTGGAATTTCCCGCTGGCCATGCCGGTGATGGACGTATTCCCCGCGCTCGCCGCCGGTGCGGCCGTGATTCTCAAGCCGTCCGAGGTCACCCCGCTCTCGGCGATCGAGCTGGCCAAGGGCTGGGCCGAGATCGGCGCGCCGCCGGTCTTCGCGGTGGTCACCGGTGCGGGCGCGACCGGAGCGGCCGTGGTCGGCAACGCGGACTACATCCAGTTCACCGGCTCCACCGCGACCGGCCGCAAGATCGCCGCCGCCTGTGTGGAGCGGATGGTGCCCTACAGTCTGGAACTCGGCGGCAAGGACCCGGCCATCGTCTTGGCCGACGCCGACCTCGATCGCGCCGCGCACGGCATCGCCTTCGGCGGCATGTTCAACTCCGGCCAGGTCTGCATCTCGGTGGAGCGGGTGTACGTCGAAGCGCCGGTCTACGACGAATTCGTCGCCAAGCTCACCGCCAATGTCAAGGCGCTGCGCCAGGGTCTCGACGGGCGCGAGTCGAAGCACGACGTGGGCGCGCTGGCCAACGAGAACCAGGCGGCCATCGTGCAGCGCCATGTCGACGAGGCCGTCGCGGCGGGCGCGAAGGTGCTCACCGGCGGCAAGCGGGCCGGATTCGGCACCGCATTCGAGCCGACCGTCCTGGTTGACGTCGACCACACCATGTCCTGCATCACCGAGGAGACCTTCGGTCCGACGCTGCCGGTGATGAAAGTGGCCGACGAGTCCGAGGCGATCCGGCTGGCCAACGACTCGGTGTACGGCCTGTCGGCCTCGGTGTGGACCGGCGACAAGGAGCGGGGCGAACGGATCGCCCGGCAGTTGAACGCGGGCGCGGTCAACATCAACGACGTCTTCGCCAACCTGTTCAGCTACGCGCTGCCCATGGGCGGCTGGGGGCTCTCCGGCGTCGGCGCGCGCTGGGGCGGCGCGAACGGCGTGCGCAAATACTGCCGGCAGCAGGCGATCACCACGCCGATCCTGCCGACGCAGCAGAAGGAATTGTTCTGGTACCCGTACTCGATGCCGAAGCTGTTGTTCGCGCTCGGCGCCATGCGCGCCGCTGGCGCTCGCGGCCTGCGCCGCCTCGACCTGCCCGCCCTGCTGAAGCTGAAGGGGAACGACAAGTGACCGAAGCGAAGCAGATCCGCGGCAAGGTCGTGGTGATCACCGGCGGCGCCCGCGGCATCGGGCTCGCCACCGCGACCACGCTGCAGGCCCTCGGCGCGCAGATCGCGATCGGCGACATCGACGAGACCACGGTCAAGGAGTCGGGCACGGCGCGCGGTTTCGAGTTCTACGGCAAGCTCGACGTGACCGATCACGATTCGTTCGACGGCTTTCTCGACGAGGTGGAGCGCACCCTCGGCCCGATCGATGTGCTGATCAACAACGCGGGCATCATGCCGACCGGCAGGGTGGTGGACGAGCCGGACCCGCTGACCCGCCGGATCCTGGACATCAACGTCTACGGCGTGATCCTCGGGTCCAAGCTGGCGCTGCGGCGGATGCTGCCGCGCGGCGGCGGGCACATCATCAATATCGCCTCGCTGGCCGGCGAGACCCACATCCCCGGCCTGGCCACCTACAACGCCAGCAAGCACGCGGTGCTCGGCTTCACCGACACGCTGCGGGAGGAGTACCGCGGCACCGGCGTGCGCTTCTCCTCGGTGCTGCCGACGCTGACCAACACCGAACTCGGGTCGGGCGTCACCGCGCCCAAGCTGCTGCGGGCCGCCGAGCCGGAGGAGATCGCCGCCGCCGTCGCGAAGCTGATCGTCGCGCCGAAGTCGAAGGTCAGGGTGACCGCGGTGGCGGGGTTCATCTCCCAGTTCGTCGGCCTGCTGCCGGAAGCGCTCGGGGACGGTATCGGCCGCGCCCTCGGGTCCGGCCGCGCGTTCCTCGACGACGTCGACGCCGACAAGCGCAAGGCCTATGAGGAGCGCGCTCGCGGCGTGTGAGCGCGGCGCGGAGCCGGGGCGCCGCGGCCGGGATTCGTCTCGGCCGCGGCGCCTCGCCGCATTCGGGGCACATGGGGGCGACACACGCGAAAGGCCTTGTGATGAAAATCACGCGAGCTGTCGGTTACATCGCATAGCCGGTCAGCGGCAAATTCCCAGCCCGCACTCGGCGCCCGCGAAGGCGTCCACAATCCGCCATGGAGACTTCAGGGGAAGTCTCGTTCGTGCTGGTCAAGCGCCCAAATCGGACACCTCGACGGTAAATGCGCAGAGCATGCCAAGAATTCGCCAACCGCCTGATGCGCAGCACCATCACAGGCAATATGCTGTTCCTAACAAACCTGCCGACTGTTTCGGCACCCGTATCCGAACTTTCCGGCCTGATAAGGCTGGAAATTCCGGACTGATTCTGATAGCAAGGGGCTATGGACCCGCATTTGCGCGACCTGCGGTATTTCGTCGCCGTCGCTGAGGAACTGCATTTCACCAACGCCGCTCAGCGGCTGCACATCGCTCAACCCACCCTGTCGCGTCAGATCCGTCAGCTGGAACGCCAGCTCGACGTGGTCCTGTTCGACCGCAACCAGCGCAGCGTCGCGCTGACCGTCGCGGGCAAGGAGCTGCTCGAAGGCGCCCGCAAGATCCTGGAGCTGTGGGAGGTCACCAACGTCTCGCTGCAGGAGGCGGGCGAGGTGCTGCGCGTCGGCATCCAATCCACGCTCGGCCGCGGTCTGCTCAGCGATCTGGAGAGCGCGAGCGGACATCGCCTCGCGCTGCACGCGGCGTCCTGGACCGATCCGTCCAGCGGGCTCGCGGGCCGTCAGGCCGATCTGGCGCTGGTCTGGCTTCCGCTGCCGGACCAGAGCCGCTACCGGTGGCAGGTGCTGCGCACCGAACCGCGCTGGGTGCTGCTCCCGGAGAACCACCCGCTGGCCGTGTCGGAGACCATCGAGTTCACCGATCTGCTCGACGAGCCGTTCGTCGCGCTGCCCACCGAAGCCGGCGCCGTGCGCGACTTCTGGCTCGGCAACGACGGACGCGGCGGCCGTCCGCCGAAGATCGGCGCCGAAGCCGCCACCGCCGAGGACAAGCTGGAAGCGGTGAGCCTCGGACTCGGCGTATGCCTGCTCGCGGAGAACAACGTGCCGATGTACCGCTGGCCCGGGTTGACCGCGCGCCCGGTGTCGGGGCTGGCGCCGTGCGAACTCGCCGTGGCCTGGCGGGCCGACGACAACCGGCCGACCATCCTGGAGTTCGCCGGACGCGCCGTCGAAGGCGGGTTCGCCGCGCAGCAGTCGCCGGTCAGCGTCTGAACCGGCGCGGCGGGGCCTCGGGAGCGGTGCGCTGCCACGGACGGAGGGCCTCCAACTGCGCCGACAGCCGCAGCAGAGTGGATTCGCTGCCGGGTGGTCCCGCGAGTTGAGCCGCCACCGGCGTACCCGACCCGGGATGCATGCCCATGGGGACGGAGACGGCGGGCCAGCCGACCAGATTCCACAGCGGAGTGAAGGGGGCGAATCGCGCGCTGGTGAGCAGCGTGGCGGGGCGGTCGCGGAAGTGCCAGGCCCGCGCCGTCGGCGGCGGGGCGGCGAGCGTGGGTGTGATCACCACGTCGTAGTGCTCGAAGAACTCCAGTAGTCGCGCCTCCACCCGGTCGATCTGGGCGGGACGCGCGAGTCGTAACCGCTGCACCGTCCGGCCCAAGGCCAGGTGGCGCCGAGCTGTCCGCGATAGTCGGCCGGGATCAGGCAGTGCCCGAGCGTCGCGGGCGCCGAGGGCCAGCCAGCGTAGCGAGGCCGCGAGCAGGGCGTTTCCATACGGTAGCGCGGTCGGTTGCACCGAATGGCCCGCCGCCGCGGCCACCGAGGCCGCTGTGCGGGCCGCGGCCGTCCAGTGCCGGTCGACGCGCAGCAGGCGAGAAGGTGGATCCACCGCCAGTCCGACGCGTAGTCGGCCCGGTGGATCCACCTCGGCTAGGTCCGGTCGCGCCGCCAGGACCGACAGCGCCAGCGCGGCATCGTCCACGCTCGTCGCCAGAACACCGTTCTCGACCAGATTCGACCACGGGCCCGTCCCGGGGACCGTGTACTGCCCCGGCTTGATCCCGAACACTCCACAGCACGCGGCCGCCACCCGCACCGCGCCCAAACCGTCGCAGCCGTGCGCCACCGGAACCAGCCCGGCCGCGATCGCGGCGCCGGCCGCGCTTCCCGCGTTGCGCGCGGGATTCCACGGATTGCGGATGACCCGCTCGGCGCCGGCGCCGGTCACCCATCGACTCAGCTCGGGGGCCGCGACCAGGCCCATGACCACCGCGCCTGCCGCGCGCAGCCTGGCCACCACCGGATGATCCGCGGCGGCCACCGGCCCCCACGGCACCGGCTCGCCCGCGAGGGGAACGCCGTGCTCGACCACGACCGGGACACCGGCCATGGGCAGCACGTCGAGGTCGTCGCGTTCCATCAGGCCGACCGATTCGACCGTCACCTGTTCGTCGCGCAGAACGCTGAAGGCGTCGAGTTTGCGGTCCGCCGCCGCGATCCGCGTCCCGGCATCCGCCGCCACTTGGCCCGGATGCAGCAGGCCGTCACGCACGCACGCGGCGATCGTCGCGGCCGGTCCGCGTTCGAGTGCGGCCCCGGCTTCGGCTGGTCGCACGTCGGCGGCTCCCAGCGGTCGGGCTACGCCGGTCTTCGCATTCGAGAATGTCAGGGGCGGGGCGGAATTTCCCGCCGAGATCGAGCCGTCCGCCATGATTGCGGCCTCGTCGGACATGTGCTGGTCATCCCCCGTCCGGTCGTTGTCGAAATCGGGTGATCCACTGTCGAGCCGCAAGTTATCATTTCGAATACGGCGCGGGGGATGATGGTGTTGGGTGTGGCGGAAATTTTCGGCACATCGGACAACAACCGGTGCGGATTCCGCGGTGTCCGCCGAGCCACTAGGTCCGAGCATGAGTGCGAACTCTGAGAGAAGTTCCGACCCCGACACGGGTGTTTCCACCCGGCCGAGGAGTGGCGACCTGTCGCATGCCGAATCCGAGGCGGTGGCGGCGTTCGCCGCGGCGTGGGAATCCACCCGCCGCCCACCCCCGATCGCCGAATATCTGCCCGATGCCAGCACCTTGCGCCGTGAGGCATTGCTGGAGCTGATCCGCGTCGACCTGCGTCACCGCTGGCTGCTTCGCCGCGGCAGGCACACGGGGACCGCGCCGGATCCGGCCGCGCGCATGCGCCTGACCGATTACTGCGCCGAATTCTCCGAACTCGCCTCCGACGATATTCCGGCCGGTCTGGTGTACGAGGAGTTCGTCATCCGCCGCCAGAGCGGCGAGCGGGTCGATCCGCGCGAATGCCTGCGCGAATACCCGCGGCAGGCGGAAGAACTGCGCGAGTTGTTGAACGCCGACGAGATCGACCAGAGCACCCGCCGTGCGACCCCGGAGGAGTCCACCCGGACCGTCGTCGCGGACGGCGACGGGATTTTCGCCGACACCGCATTGAACCGAACCGCTGAGTCTGCTCGTGGTTCCGAGGTGACCAGAACGACCGCCGCCGACCTGACGGGTACGGCCACCGCCGCGCCCACGACGATCGGCACCGGGCCGGGCCGCTCCGACCCGCTCGACCGGATCGAGATCGGTCAGCGGATCGATGACTTCGATCTGCTGACCGGTCTCGGCAGCGGCGCGTTCGCCCGGGTCTTCCTCGCCCGGCAGCGCTCGCTGCAACGGCTGGTCGCGGTCAAGATCTCCTCCGACCACGGCACCGAGCCGCAGACGCTGGCCCAACTCGACCACGACTACATCGTGCGGGTCTTCGACCAGCGGCTGCTGGACGACACCGAGGGCGCAGCGCGCCGGCTACGGCTGCTCTACATGCAGTTCCTGCCCGGCGGCACGCTGCTGGGCGTGCTGCGCTGGGCACGCGCGACCCCGCCTGCCGAACGCAGCGGCAGGCTCCTGCTGGACGCCGTCGACGCGGCCATGGAGGAGAAGGGCGAGATCCGGCCGACCGATTCCAGCGTTCGAGCCGAGATCGCGGCGCTGAGCTGGCCGGAGACGGTGGCCTGGCTGGGCCGCAGGCTGGCCGAGGCGCTGGACTACGCCTCATCGCACGGCGTGCTGCACCGCGACGTCAAACCGGCCAACGTCCTGCTCACCGCCGAGGGGGTACCGAAACTCGCCGATTTCAACATCAGCTTCAGCCGTAACGTGGAGGGCACCAGCCCGGTGGCCTACTTCGGCGGCTCACTGGCCTACATGTCGCCGGAACAGCTGGAGGCCTGCCACCCCGGCTTCGGCCGCAGCGCCGCCGATCTGGACACCCGTGCCGACATCTATTCACTCGGTGTCGTGCTGTGGGAGTTGCTCACCGGCGCGAAACCGTTCGACGACCGGACCGCGGGGGCGGGTGACCGAAGCGACGACACCACGCTGGAGGCCATGCTGGAGCGGCGCAGCTCGGGCGTGGACGACATCGCGCTGTCGCGGGTCCCGGCCGACTGTCCCGCCGCGCTGTGCCGCATCCTGCTGACCTGTCTGGCTCCCGAGCGAGCCGATCGCTGGTCCAGCGGCGCGATCCTGGCCAGGCAGCTGGAGATGTGCCTGGACGCGCGGGCGCGGGAGCTGGTCGACCCGGCGCCGAACAGCTGGCGGCGGCGGTTGCGCCCGTACATCGTGCCGGTGGCGCTGGTGGCGATGGCGCTGCCGAACGTGCTGGCCTCGCTGTACAACATCCAGCACAACCAGCATCTGATCATCGACCGGATGACCGCGGACGCCCAGCAGACCTTCCTCATCATCACCGGCATCGTGAACGCGATCTTCTTCCCGGTCGGCATCGCGCTCGTGCTGTATCTGGCGAGATATGTGCTGATCGTGCCGCGCGGCCTGCGCAAAGGGCGACGATACGACTCCGGAACGCTACGACGTGCCAGACGCGACGCGCTGCTGATGGGCGACCGGGCCGTGGCGGTGGCCTTCTCGCTGTGGGTGCTGGCCGCGCCGTGCTTCCTGATCGCGCTGCAGGTGTCCACCGGAGAGATATCGACGCGCTCGGTCGTGCACTTCTTCTCCTCGCTGGTGGTGTGCGGCGCGATCGCGGTGGCCTATCCCTTCTTCCTGCTGACCTTCTACATGGTGCGGTGCGTCTATCCGCTGTTCCTCCGGCACGGCGACATCAGTCCCGAGGACGCGGTGTGGCTGCGCGGCTTGGACCGGCGCTGCAACGGCTACCTCGCGGTGGCGGCCTCGGTGCCGCTGCTGGCGGTCGCCGGAGTGACCTTCCTGCCCCCGTCCGACATCCCGTCGGTCATCGTCGCGGTCCGGCTGTTGTGCGTCGGCGGCATAATCGCGTTCGTGGGCACCTATCTGCTGTTCCGTGCGCTGGAAGCGGATCTGCGGGCGCTGGAGCGGGTGGTCGATCCGGAATCCGCCGAGACGGGCGGCGCCGAAGGCCGGGCGGCCCGAGCGACCACGACCGCCGCGGAGACCAGCACGTGAGCTTGTCCCGCACCGATGCCGTCGCCCGGTTCTCCGCCGACTGGCAGCGCAGTCTCCATGGTGATCGATTGCCGCCGCAGATCCGCGACTACGTGCCCGACGGCACGCAGGTTCGCTTGGCGGTCCTCGTCGAGCTGATCCGGGTGGATCTGCGCCGGCGGTGGGAGTACGGCGGCCCCGGTAGACGGGTCGCCGACTATCGCGAGGAATTTCCCGAAGTGGAGACCAGCCCGGAGTTGGTCGATCTAGTGTGCGAGGAATTTCTGGCGCGCCGCGGCCGCGGACCGCTGGCGCTGGACGATTTCCTGACCGAGTACCCGGAACTGGCCGGCGCGGTCCGGGAGCACCTCGCCGATTTCGCCGACGACGACCAACCGGACGCCGAGTCGAACGAAGTCGTCGCCGCGCTGGCCGACCTCGCCCCCGGCCAGCGGATCGATGACTTCGACCTGCTCACGGACCTGGGCGCCGGGCTGCTCGGCCGCGTCTTCCTGGCCAGGCAGCATTCCATGCAACGGCTGGTCGCCGTCAGGTTCTCGGCGGGCCGGGCGGGCGCGGCGCACACGATGGCCCAGCTCGATCATGCCCACATCGTGCGGGTCTTCGACCAGCGAGTGCTCAGCGCCGACGCCGCTCAGACCCTGACGGTCGCCGGTTCTCCCGCGAACGGCGGCGCCACCGCGGCGAAGGCCACGATCGCCGCGCCACAGCCGGACACCACGATCGCCGACCCGTTCGAACTCGACGCCACCCTCGCGGCCGCTCCACCCACCCGGACGAGCCGCCCCGGCGACGAGGAAACCATCGCGGCACACCCACCCCAGGCAGTGAGCCGCACCACCGACGACGAAACCATCACAGCGCACCCACCCCGGACGGTGAACCGCACCACCGACGACGAAACCATCGCAGCACACCCACCCCAAACGGTGAGCCACCCAGGCGACGACGAACCGCGCACGCCCGGCGGCAGAAGGCGCTCTCCGCGCGTCACCGATCCTTTCACCGATGCGGGGGACACACCGGAATCCGAGGACGACGAAACCGTCGGCGGCGAGCCACACACGCCTGCTCCGGTCCACCCACGCCGCGCTCTGTTCGCCGATCCCGGACGCTCGGCCGAATCCCGTGACAGCGCCACGGTGCTGGCGTACCCGGACGCGGCGACCGAGCGAGCGACCGATCCGGACGCGACCGTCGCCGCCGCACCGGAGGACACCGCGTCCGCTGCCACCCCACCGCCCATCGCACCCCAACGCGGGACGGCAGTCCTCCCACGCCTGGTCTACATGCAGTATCTCCCGGGCGGCACGGCGGTCGGCCTACTCGAGCAACGCCGTCGCGGCCCCGTCACCGACGGCGGCGCGTTGCTGCTGCGCGCGGTGGACACCGCTATGGAGGCCAAAGGCGAGATCCGCCCGGCGGATTCCAGCGTCCGCGCCGAGATCGCGCGGCTGGACTGGCCGGAGACCGTGGCCTGGGTGGGCAGGCGGCTGGCCGACGCGCTGGACTACGCCGCGCACCACGGCGTGCTGCACCACGACATCAAACCGGCGAACGTGCTGTTCACCGCGGAGGGCATCCCCAAACTCGCCGACTTCGCCCTCGGTGAGACGTCGGGTCGCACCACGCCCCACGGCGTCGGCGCGACCGACGCGCTGGTCTACCGTTCCCCGGAGCAGCTGACCCGCTATCTCGTTCCCGACGCACCCGCCCCCGGCGACGCGAGCGATGTCTACTCCCTCGGTGTGCTGCTCTGGGAAATGCTCACGGGCGCAACCCCGTTCGACGATCCGCCACTGGACGAGAACGGCCCCGACGCCGAGACGTACGCGCGGATGCTCGCGGTGCGCCGCGGCGGCGTCCCGGCCGCAGCGCTCGCGCGCGTGCCGGAGGGCACCCCGGCCGCGCTGCGCCGCGTACTGCTGGACTGCCTGCACGAGGATCCGGAGCGGCGCTGGCGCGGCGGCGCCGAACTCGCGGGACAACTCGACCTGTGCCTGGATGCCCGCGCGCGCGACCTGGTCGATCCCCCGCCCCGCAGCCTCGCCCACCGTGCCCGCGGGTGGCTGCTGCCGGTCGCGGCTCTGTGCGTCGGCGTGCCGAACCTGCTGGCCAGCTTCTACAACATCCAGCTGAACCAGAGCCTGATCATCGACCGGATGTCGGTCGCCGACCAGGAGAAGTTCGCGGCGGTCGGTTTGATCAACAACCTGATCGCGTTCCCGGTCGCCGCGCTGCTGCTGGTGTTCATGACCCGGCGTCCACTCACCATCTCCCATCGCCTCGGCCGTGGCGACGGGTACTCCGCGCACACCCTCGCCCAAGCCCGCCGCGACACCTTGCTGATGGGTGACTGGGCGGTGTGGATACCCTTCGGCTTCTGGCTGGTCGCGGGCATCATCTGGCCGCTTGGGCTGGCCTTTTCCGGCGTCGACCTGCCGCGCGGCACCTTCGTGCACTTCTTCGCCGCGCAGGTGGTGTGCGCGGCGATCGCGCTGGCCTACCCGTTCTTTCCGATCATGGTCTACTCGGTGCGAGCGATCTATCCACAGCTTCTGGTGCGCGGCGGCATCGGCCCCGACGACGAACGCCAGCTGCGCGCGCTGGCCAAGCGCGGCAGTTTCTATCTGGGTGTGGCGGCGTCGGTTCCGCTGCTCGGCGTGGCCAGCGCGACCTTCGTCGAGGCCACCGACCTGGAGCTGGTGATCGTTCCGGTGCGCGTGCTGAGCGTGGGTGGCATCCTGGCGTTCGTGCTGACCTATCGACTGTTCCGGCTCCTTGAAGCCGATCTGCTCGCTCTGGCCAGGGCGATCCCCCAGCGGACGCGATGACCACACCGCGCCCGCTCGGGCGGATGGTGAACCTGTCGCACGTCCACGACCCGCTCACCACGCCGCTGTATCCGGACGATCCGGAATTCCGCACCGATATCGTGGCCACGATCGCGGACGACGGCTACCTCCTGCGCTACATCCAGCAGGGCGAGCACACCGGAACCCATTGGGGCGCGCCGATTCACTTCCGCGCGGACGGATTGGCCGCCGACGAACTGGACCTCGACGACCTGCTGCTGCCCGCCGTGAAGATCGACCTCCGGAGCCGCTGCGCGAGCGATCGCGACTACGCGATCACAATCGAGGATCTGGAGCGATGGGAAGCCGAGCACGGCCGGATCCCGGACGGCGCCGCGGTGATCGCCTGGACCGGATGGGACGCCAAATGGGGCACGCCGGAGTTCATCGGCACGGGCGGATCAGCGGGCAGGCAACCGGGTTTCGCGGCGCCCACGGTGGAATGGCTGCTGCGCAGCGGCAGGCTCGGCCGCCGTGGCGCGCTCGGCATCGACACGTTCGGCCCTGACGTGGGCGCCGACGAGACCTACGCGGTGTCCAAGCTGCTCTACGGCGAGCACCGGATCAGCTTGGAATGCCTGGCGAACCTGGTGGCGCTACCCGCCACCGGGGCGTGGGTGCTGGTGGGCGGACCGCTCTACCGTGGCGGTTCCGGCGGGCCCGCAACGATTTTCGGCATCCTGCCCGGCTGACGGCTCAGCCGCCGTATACCTTCGGGTTGAGGGTGCCGATGTAGGGCAGGTCGCGGTAGCGCTCCGCGTAGTCGAGACCGTAGCCGACGACGAATTCGTTCGGGATGTCGAAGCCGACGTGCGCGACCTCGACGGGCGTGCGGAGCGCGTCGGGCTTGCGCAGCAGGGTGACCACCTCGAGCGAAGCCGGGTTACGGGTGGACAGGTTGCGCTTGAGCCACGACAGCGTGAGCCCGGAGTCGATGATGTCCTCCACGATCAGCACGTTGCGGCCCGCGATGTCCTTGTCCAGGTCCTTCATGATGCGCACCACGCCGGAGGACGAGGTCGACGACCCGTAGGACGAGACCGCCATGAACTCCATCTGGGTCGGGATCGGCAGGGCCTTGGCGAGGTCGGTCATGAAGAAGATCGCGCCCTTGAGCACGCCCACCAGCAGCAGATCGCCCTCGGGTGCGTCCGGCGGATACCGCTTGGCGATGAGATCGGCCAGCTCCTGGGTCTTGGCGGCGATCTGGTCGGCGGTGATCAGCACCGACGCGATGTCATCCCCGTACACGTCAGCTGGATTCCCTTCCGTGGTGGTGAGCCCGTCCGGCCGGTTCGGTCTGCGTCATCGGTCCGATGCCGTCCTCGTCCAGCCGCAGTGTCAGCCTGCCATGTTCGCGCCCGGCGACCAACCTGCTACCCGCGGTACCGCCGCCGACCGCGACGCCGCCCTGCCCGCGCCAAGTCGTCACCAGTTCGTCGACTGCCTGTAAATGCTTGGTGGTCAGGGCTTTCGCCCCGTTGTCGAGCAGCCATGCCCGAATTGCCCGTTTGCGCAGGGCGGCGGGCGCAGTGGCAAGGGTCTCGATCATCAGCGTCCGGCCATCACTCGCGGTGTGCCGCAGTTCGGCGGCGAGCGCGTCCAGGACCGCGCCGTCCTCCCGCAGCTGCTCGGCGGTGCGCGCCAGCGCCGGGGCCACCCCGCCGCCGAGGATCTGCTCCAACAGCGGCAACGCCTCGGTGCGCAGCCGGACCCTGGTGAACTCCGGCGCCGCGTTGTGCGGGTCGTCGTGCGGTGTCACGCCGAGATCGGCGCACACGCGCCGGGTGGTTTCCCTGCGCACGCCGAGCAACGGCCGCCCCCACGGTTCGGCGCAGGCGGACATCCCTTGGATCGAGCGCCCGCCCGAGCCGCGCGCGAGGCCGAGCAGCACCGTTTCGGCTTGGTCGTCGAGGGTGTGCCCGAGCAGCACCGCGAGGCCGTGACGCGCGGAGTCCAGCGCGGCGTAGCGCGCCCGCCGCGCGGCGGCTTCCACACCGCCCTCGGCGCCGACCTCGACCGCGAGCACGCGCGCGGACCGGCAGCCGAGGGCGAGCGCCTGTGCCGCGGCCTCGGCCGCGACGGCGCCGGAGCCCGGTTGCAGACGATGATCCACCACCAATGCGTCGACCGCGTCCGTCTCGACCACCGCCGCCGCGGTGAGGGCCAGCGAATCCGCGCCGCCGGACAACGCCACCGCGACCGCACGCTCCTCGGACTCGCGCGGCCCGAACCTGCTCAGCCAATCGCGGACCGCCCTGCGGACGGCGAGCACGGCGGCGGTCTCGGGCAATCGCCGGACGCTTCCCGGCGGCCGCCCCGCACCGGATGACCCGCTCTCCGACCCGAAGCGCCCGGGTGTCGTTCCTGGCGCACGCCCCATGGGCGCAGCCTACCGGCCCGCCGCACTCGGTGAGCCGCGGCCGGGCCGGGAACCGGCGTGCTCGCTCAGGCCAGCACTCGGTCGATCCAGCGCTGCGGATGCTCGATCTCATCGGTGCGCGGCAGCGTGTCGGCTTCGGTCCACACCGTGTTGAACCGGGCCATCCCGACGCTGCCGACCACCTCGTCGACGAACTTCTTGCCGCGCACGTACTGGGCGACCTTCGCGTCCACGCCGAGCAGGGCGCGCAGGAGGCGCTGCACCGGGTTGGCCGGACGCCTGCGCCGCTGGTCGAACGCGGTGCGGATCTGCTCGACCGACGGCACCACCGCGGGGCCGACCGCGTCCATGACGTGATCGGCGTGCCCTTCCAGCAGGGTGCCGAGCATGAGCAGGCGGTCCAGCGCCGCACGCTGCGGCGGAGCCTGCGTAGCGCGCAGCAGGCTGACCACACCGCGCGCGGCCGGATCATCGGGAGCGCCGCCGCGCCGACGGTCGCGCACCTCTTCCACCAGCCGGGACAGCATCTCGCTCATCGGCTCGTCACCGACCTCGCCGAGCACCTCGACGTTCGCGCGCATGTATTCGCCGAGCCAGGGCGCGGAGGAGAACTGCACACGGTGGGTCACCTCGTGCAGGCACACCCACAGCCGGAAATCGCTCGGCGACACCCCGAGCGCCCGCTCGACCGCGACGATGTTCGGCGCGACCAGCAGCAAGGTGCCATCCGCGCCCGTGAACGGGTCGTATTGACCGAGGATCGCGGTGGACAGGAAGGCGAGCATGGCTCCTGCCTGGACCCCCGCGGGTTTGCCCGCGAGGAACTTGCGGTCGGCCTGCGCCTCACCCGCCCCGGTGAGCTGGGCCATCGAGTCGGCGGCGGCCGTGATCCACCCCGGCCGGTCGACGATCCTGGCCGCCGGGACCGGCCGGTCGTCCAGCAATCCGCTGACCTCGCGCACCGGCGCCTCGGCCCGCACGGAGGAATCGGCGAGTTCGGCGACCACCTGCTCGGCCGAATAGCGCGACGTGCGCGGACCGGCGGGCACCAGGGCGGAGCCGGTCCGCGCGGCCAGGCGCCAATCGACCACGCCCGACAGGCCCGAGCGGAGCTTGCGCCGCTCGACCGTACCGGCGGAGCCGAGTCCGGCTGTCTCGGAACCTTGCTGGGTCATGATCAACCACCCGTCACGAGCATCCACAGTTTCGCAGCGTGCCTGCGATCGCGTCCAACGCGGGCCTGCTCACCTCCGGCGGTCGATCGTTCGACATCAGCGCGAAGGTCAGCACCCGCCCATCGGCGTCGAGCACATACCCGACCAACGCGCTGGAGACCGACAGAGTTCCGGTCTTGGCTCGCACCCAGCCGGCGGCCTGACGATCCCGGGTGACGTAGCGGCTGGTCAGTGAGCCCGTCGCGCCCGCGACCGGCAGGTCGTCCAGCATCGGCGCCAAGGTGGCCGCCACCCGCCCGTTCTCGGATTTGGCTTTGGCGCCCGCGGGCTGCACCGCCGTGGCGGCCGTGGGTTCGGCCGCGGTCGCCACGACCCGGTCGAGCAATCGCGCGGGAATCCGGTCGTCCACCGAAAGCCCGCTGCTGTCGTGCATATCCAGGCCGGACAGATCGAAACCGGCCTTGCTCAGCGCCGTGCGCACCGCGGTGACCCCGCCGGTGAACGAGGCCTCGCCGCCGGTGGCCGTCGCGATCTCCCGTCCGATCGCCTCGGCGAGCACGTTGTCGGAGTAGACCATCATGTCGCGCAGCCGGTCGCGCAGCGGCGCCGAACGCACGGAGGCGACCTCGGTCGCGCCCGCGGGCGCGACGCCGGCCCGCACCCGCGCGGGGTCGAGGCCGAGTTCGGTGGCCAGCCGCCGTCCCGCGTCCAGAGCGGGCGTCGTGGTGCGCGGCGAGTACTCGACCAGCGGCTGCAACCGGCCGCCGTCGATCATCACCGGCTCGATCGGGGCGATGGAACCCTCGGGAATGTCGATCGGGTCCCAGCCCTGGGCCATCGTCGGGCCGGTGTAGGCGGAGAGGTCGACGACGATCGTGTCCACCGCGCGGCCCGCCGCCTTGATCTGGGTGACCAGCTCGGACAGACGCGGCCCGTTCGGGTAGTACCCCTTGCCGTCCTGCTGCGCGGTGAGCGTCGGATCGCCGCCGCCGACCAGCACCAATTCGTTCGGCGACGCACCGGCGACCACCTTCGTGATCACCCGGTGCTCGGCGGGCAGCGTGAGCAGCGCGGCCGCGGTGGTGAGGATCTTCGCGGTGGACGACGGGATCATCGGCCGGTTCGCGTCGCCGCTCCACAGCACCGTCCCGCTGTCGGCGTCGGTCACCTGGCCCGCGAACGCGCCGAGGTCCGGATTGGCGATCACCGGGGCCAGCGCGGCGGCGACCCCTGCGGGACTCGGCGCGGATCCGGTGGGCCGGGCCGGGCCGACCTGGGGAGACGGCTCGACCGGCGCGGGCGGGGCGGCGATGGTCAGGCCACCGTGCCGGAACTCGTCGGTCCACGGCCGCACCGCGAGCAGTGCCACCGCGGCGGCCACGACGAGCACGACCAGCACGGCCGAGATCAACAGCCATCTGTTGCGGCGCCGCCGGGCGGCCAGCCCACCGATGTTCTCGTTCCCACCAAACACGTCGCCGCCGCTCTCCTGACCGATTCCCGCAGCAGCCGCCTGCCGCACCCATGTCCCCGACGACCACACTATCCTCGTTGCGCAACCGTTCCCCTGAACAACCTGGCGAGTCGGCGCACTCCGCAGCGGCCGAGTCGGCAGTCGCCGAAAAGAAGCCGAGTCGTCCGTGCTCGGCACCGATGCACGAAGGAGATGGCGTGGAGTTCGACGTCACCATTGAGATCCCCAAGGGTTCCCGGAACAAGTACGAGGTCGATCACGAGACCGGCCGGGTCCGGCTCGACCGGTTCCTGTACACGTCCATGGTCTATCCCGCCGACTACGGCTACATCGAGAACACCCTCGGCGAGGACGGTGACCCGCTGGACGCGCTGGTCCTGCTCCCCGATTCGGTGTTCCCCGGCGTGATCGTCGAGGCCAGGCCGGTCGCGATGTACAAGATGACCGACGAGGCAGGCGGCGACGACAAGATCCTGTGCGTGCCCGCGGGCGATCCGCGCTGGGACCACATCCAGGATCTGAAGGACGTCCCCGAGTTCGAACTGTCCGCGATCAAGCACTTTTTCGAGCGCTACAAGGATCTGGAGCCGGGCAAGTTCGTCAAGGGCTCGGAGTGGGTCGGACGGGCCGAGGCCGAGGCCGAGGTGCAGGCGTCCATCCAGCGGCTGAAGGACCAGGGCGGCCACTGAGCCCTCGGGCACAACGAAAGCGGGGAGTCCGGTGACGGGCTCCCCGCTTTCGTGTCCGTCGTCACGAAAAGCGAAAAGGGACATCCGGATTCCGGATGCCCCTTCTCTGTGACAGGTGGCTCAGTAGTAGATGTACAGGTCGTAGCCGTCCCAGGTCTCGATGCACTCCCAGTAGTAGCCGCCGGTGCTCGGCGACTCGCCGTCGGCCCGGCACGCGCTCAGCGTGGCGTACGTGCCGACGTAGGTGCCGCCGTAGGCGACCTCCTGGTAAACCGGTGCGGCCGAGGCCGAAGCGGCCGTCGACACCCCGGCGACGGCGGCGGTGGCCAGCAGACCAGCGGCGAAGAAGGACTTGATACGCATTGTTGTTGCTCCTGAATGCGAGATGAAATTTTCGACGCCTCAAACGATATGGGCGATCGGCACCTCGCACAGCCACCCCTAGGGTGAGGGCAACGCAACCCTGAGGCGAATCACCTTGCCCACCCTTGATACCCACCCTTGGGGTCCGGCAACGGCGCGCCCGCCCGCGGTGCGAGCGCGCCGCAGGCCTCACTGGCCGCGGAATTCGGGCGCGCGCTTCTCGAAGACGGCCTTGACCGCCTCGGTGAGGTCCTCCGAGGGCAGGAACGCGGCGTTCCACGCGGAGACGTAACGCAGGCCGGCGGCGATTTCGTCCTTGCGCCGCTGCTCGAGCACGTCTTTGACGCCCTGCACCACCAGCGGCGGGTTCGCGGCGATCTCGCGGGCGGTGGCGTGCGCCGCGTCCAGGACCGCCTCCTGGTCCGGGAAGACGTCGTTCACCAGGCCGATCTTCTCCGCGCGCGCGGCGTCGATGTCCTTTGCGGTGTAGGCGAGTTCGCGCAGGTGGCCCTCACCGATGATGCCGGGCAGCCGCTGCAGCGAGCCCACGTCGGCGACGATCGCGACCTTGGCCTCCCGCAGGCTGAACTTGGCCTCCGCGCTGGCATAGCGGATGTCGGCCGCCGCGATGAGATCCAGCCCGCCGCCGATGCACCAACCGGACACCGCCGCGATCACCGGCTTGCGGCAATCCGCCACGGCCGTGATCGCGGCCTGCAGCCTGCGCACGTCGACGAGGAAGTCGGTGCGCGGCGCGGCCAGCGCGCGATCGGCCAGCAACGGTCCGAACGTGCCGCTCATGGCGGGCAGGTCCAGACCGTAGGAGAAGTGTTTGCCGGAGCCGGTCAGCACGATCGCGCGCACGTCCGGATCGGCGTCCAGCGCCTGGAACACTTCCGGCAGCTCGCGCCAGAAGTCGGGACCCATCGCGTTCCCCTTGCCGGGGCCGATCAACGTCACCTGCGCGACGTGATCCTTGGTTTCGACGGTGAAAGCCTGCCAATCTGTCATTTGTACAGCGTATCGAGACAAATCGACGCCCGTGTCCCGACCCGGTGCCACGCGACTCGGAAAGCGGAACCGCCGCGTGTAAAGCCTGTGCTAATTCGCGATGGTGTACTGGGTGCCGGTGCCAAGAACAGCGGATCATGAGCAAGTCAGCAAACCTCGTTCACCGGCTTCGGAGGATCTCATGCTGATGCATCGCGGGATCGGTCTCGACCGCTTCAACGAACTGCCCCGCGGCCGCGCGGTGCACGCGCTGTACGAGTGCTGCTGCAACGTCACGTGGGCGGCGACACTGGCCGACGCCCGTCCCTATCCCGACCGGAACGCGTTGCTGAGCAAGGCCGATCTCGAACTGCTCGCGCTCTCGCAGCAGGATGTGGAGCGCGCCTTCGAAGGAGTTGCGCACGAGCCGGTCTCGGCGCACGACGTGACCGAGCTGGCGCGGATCACCCGCGCGCGGATCGACGGGATGCTCGGTCCGGCCGAGGGCTACCCGGAATACTGAACCGACAGCGCGACTTGCCCGGCGTCTGGTCCGCTATCGCTCTACCCTGATGGGATGCGCAGGTCGTCATTGCCACCGGTCGCCTGCCGGGTCGCCGACACCCTCATCTCCCGCGGCCATCACGGTCTCATCGTCGCCCAGCCGGAGCCGACCCACACCGCCGCCGACGCCGCGCGGGCACTGGGCGTCGACGTGGGCGCGATCACGAAGTCGCTGGTGTTCCTGCTCGACGACGACCCGGTGCTCCTGCTGGTCTCGGGGGCGCACCAGGTCGATCTGGCGAAGACCGGCGCGCGCCTGGAAGGAACGCTGACCCGCGCCCCCGCGACCATGGTGCGCGAGGTGACCGGCCAGCCCATCGGCGGCGTCGCACCGGTCGGCCACCCGACCAACCTGCCCACCTGGGTGGACAACGCGCTGGCTCGCCATCGCGAGCTGTGGGCCGCGGGCGGGCATCCGAACACCGTCTTCCGCACGTCGTTCCCGGAACTGCTGCGGATCACCGCGGGGCTGCCGATCGACGTCGATTGACCGGTGCGAGCGTCTCGAAAAGCGCACGTCACGCCGCCGGGGCGCCCAGGTCACCGGCCGGGTGCGACGCACGCCACCGTCGTGGGCGGGGAAACTGGGCGTAGTTTCGTGTGGTGACCGACGCACCACGGCCGGAAACGGACCTACGAGTCCCGGATGATCTGAGCGGCATCACCGCGGAGCAATATCGCGCGTCCATGCGCCACTATCCGGCCGGCGTCACCGTCGTCACGCTGCGATCGCCGCAGGGGCCGGTTGGCTTCACCGCGACCTCCTTCGCCTCGCTGTCGCTGGACCCGCCGCTGGTGTCGTTCAACATCGCGCACACCTCCTCCAGCCTGGCCGGCATGCTGGACGCCGAGTCCGTCGTCATCCACTTCCTCGGCGAACACCAGCAGCACCTGGCCCACCGGTTCTCCCGCACCGCGCAGGAGCGCTTCAGCGACCGATCCCTGTGGACCACCCTCGAGACCGGCGAACCGGTCCTGCACGGCACCCCCATCTGGCTGCGCGCCACGGTGCACCAACTGATCCCCATCGGCGACCACACCTTCGTCGTCGGGCTGGTCACCCGAGTCCACGACGACACCGACGAGAAGCCGTCGGCCGCACCACTGCTGTACTACAACGGGCGCTACTACCGACCGACCCCGCTCGGCGACTGACCCGGAGTTCCGCTACGCCACTCTCGGCCGCACCTGCACCACCAACTCGGCGTCGAGCGCACGAGCCAGCCGCTCCAGCACAGGAAGGCTGGGCACCGTCCCACCCGCCTCGAACCTGGCGACCGCGGACTGGGTCATACCCGCGGCGTCGGCCAGTCCGGTCTGACTCCAGCCTCGTTCCTCGCGCAGCCGCCGGATCGTCCGCCCCAGTTCATAAGCCAACCGAGCCGCCTCGTATGCTTCCGCGGCGCCGGGCTCCTTCATGCGGCGGTTCCTGATTTCCGCCCAATCACCACGCTCAGCCATTGATCTCATCCTCCTCGGCCGTATGCCGCTCCGCGATGCAGCGGTCGAGCGCTCGTCGCGCTCGCTCGACCTCGGCATGCTCCCGCATCCTCGTCTTGACGAATACGGTCAGCATCACGATCCGACGCCCAGGCGCAATCCAGTAGGTGAGCCGAACCGCGAAACTGTCCAAAAGAACCGCAGTTCCCGCAGCTTACCGTCTAGCTGCCGGGTATACGGCTCGCCGAGCAACGGTCCCTTGTCCTCGAGCAAATCGATGTAGAAAGCCACCCGGGCGAATGCGACCGCGGGGAGCCTTTCCACCCAATCGCGTACCTCCGGTTCCAACTCCACAATACCCCAGCCCATAGCATGAATGCTATAACGCGTGGCAGCTGAAGTGCCCTCTTCGATGAATCCGAGGGGCAAACGCGGCTTCAGCCGACGAGGCAGGGGGCCGCGCCGGTGGGGGCGGTCGAGGTGAAGGGGCGGGTTTCGGGGGTGGGGTTCCACACGCCGTTCTCGGCGGTGTAGTTCCAGGCAGGGCCGGTTTCGACCAGGGCGGCGATCGCGTCGATCAGGCGGTCCACATCGGTGGAAGTGGTGCCGAGGCCGATGCTGGCGCGCAGTGCGCCGTCCAAGCCGAGCCGGGTGAGCAGCGGGTGGGCGCAGAAGCGTCCGTCGCGCACGCCGATGCCGTGTTCGGCGGAGAGATAGGAGGCGACCTGGCCGGGGGCGAAATCGTCCAGGGTGAAGGCGACGATGCCGACGGCGTCGGGACTGTCGGTCCAGATGCGCACCAGCCGGACGCCGGGAATCGCGGCCAAGCCGTCGCGGAGACGGTCGGCGAGCCGGTGTTCGTGCGCGGCAAGGGTTTCGGCGTCGATGGCACAGAGCGCGTCACAGGCGGCGGCCAGCGCGGCGGCGCCGAGCACGTTCGGCGACCCGGCTTCGTGCCGCTGCGGAGCGGGCGCCCACTCGGCCGCGTCGGTGCTCACTTCACGCACCGCGCCGCCGCCGGCGAGGTAGGGCCCGGCCGCGTCGAGCCAATCCCGCCTGCCGACGAGCACACCAGCGCCGAACGGCGCGTAGAGCTTGTGCCCGGAGAACGCCAGGTAGTCGATACCGCACGCCCGCAAGCTGATTCGCCGGTGCGGAGCCAGCTGGGCCGCATCTACCAGGATCCGGGCACCGCACTGATGCGCGACGGTGGCCAGCCGCTCCAGCGGCAGCACCTCCCCGGTCACGTTCGACGCGCCGGTCACCGCGAGCAATGCCGCCGGCCTGCTGCACAGTTCGGCGACCAGCCTGCCGATGGTCTCCTCGACCGTGCCGGCGGCCCGCACGACGCGCCTGCCCCGCCTGGTCCACGGCAGGAAGTTGGCGTGGTGCTCGATGTCGAGCACCACGGTGTCACCCGGGACGCAGGACGCGAGCAGGTTCAGCGAGTCGGTGGTGTTGCGGGTGAACACCACCACCTGGTCGTCGGCGGCGTCGAGGAACCGGGCGACCGAACCGCGGGCGGCCTCGTAGCACTCGGTGGAGATCCGCGAGGCGTAGCCCGCACCTCGGTGCACGCTCGCGTAGTACGGCAGCAACTGCTGCACCCGGTCGGTGACCTGGGCCAATGCCGGAGCGCTCGCCGCGTAGTCGAAGTTGGCGTAGGTGGCCGTTCCGCCTTGCACCAGCGGCACACGCAGTTCGTCGCCGGAGACCCGGGCGAGAGCGGCACAGGTGTTGTCGACAGTCGTAGTCATCACGTGAATCCCGTCGGCTCAGGGACCCGCAATCGAAATGATTCGTCGAGTCCGCGCTTGCCGCGCCCGGATGGGCGGCGGCCGGGTCGTCACCCGGAGCACCCCACCGCGGAGGAGGGTTGCCGGCCAGCAAGCCGGGGCTTCGCGCTGGCACTCATGACCTGACCCGAGGGTGGCAGAAGCGCCCCGGCGCTGTCAACCACGCTCGACCCCGAGTCCCCACGAGCACCGCGTGGAGATAACCACCGCACGCGAGCCATTACAAGCACCCCCACGACAACACGCGAGCCGCGTCCACCTCGGGGTTTCCGCAGGTCCCTCCGCAACTGGCGCGCGCGGCCGCGGCCCCGCGACGCGACCGGTCCTCCGCGGTTCGCTCGGCGGTTACCGGCAGGCCGGAGGGAGTCGAAGGCGATTCTGTACCGCACCAGCTTTCACGCGGATATCGCTTCCCGAATGTCCCCCGCACCGGCCTGCCGTCCGGCCTCGAGCGTCGTCGCGAACCGCGTCGGCCTGCCGCGGCCATGGCGGACCGGAGCGATCCTCGGTCCGGCGTGCCCATCGCGGATCCGCACCGCTTCGATGAGCGGAATCACATCCCCGAAACAGCGATCTTCCGGCGAACCGAACGGCGTCCCGCCGACCAGCAATTGCCGTGCCGCGACGGCGAATATCCGTCCCACCTGCAACAACGCGCACCGCGCCGGTCGGTCCGTCGTCGGGTCAGGTGAACAACGGACGACGACAAGCCCGGGTACCGTGGACGATTGGCCATCGCGGCGTTTGCCCTTTGGTAACCCAGCTATGACACAAACAACGCGAAAGTGTGGGGCAAGTCGATGGGAGGTGCGCGGAGCACCATGCTCGAGACAGACGTCGACGCGCAGGCGCGCCCGCTGTCACGCGGCGACCGCGCGCCGCAGGCCAGGACGCTGGTCGACATCCTGACCGCGACGGCGCTCGCCCATCCCGAAGCTCCCGCCATCGACGACGGCCACGTGGTGCTGTCCTACCTGGAGCTGGTCGTCGAGATCGAGAAGACCATGGCCCGTCTCGCCACCGCGGGTGTGCGGCCGGGCGATCGGGTCGGCGTGCGCATCCCGTCGGGCACCCGCGGGCTCTACGTGACCATTCTCGCCGTCCTGTACTCCGGGGCAGCCTACGTTCCGGTCGACGCCGACGATCCCGACGAGCGCGCTCGACTGGTCTTCGGCGAGGCGCAGGTCACCGCGATCGTGACCGCGGACGGCATCGAGACCACGGCCGCGGGCATCCGCGCGGCGGAGCGGGAGCGTGCGGAAAGCTGGTCGACGCTGCCCACTCCCGGCGACGACGCCTGGATCATCTTCACCTCCGGCTCCACCGGAACGCCGAAAGGCGTTGCCGTCACTCACCGCAACGCGGCCGCCTTCGTCGACGCGGAAGCCGAGCTGTTCTGCCAGGACGCCCCGCTCGGTCCCGGCGACCGGGTGCTCGCCGGTCTGTCGGTCGCCTTCGACGCGTCCTGCGAGGAGATGTGGCTGGCCTGGCGCAACGGAGCCTGCCTGGTGCCGGCGCCGCGCGAGCTGGTGCGCACCGGCGCCGATCTCGGCCCCTGGCTGGTGCGGCGGCGGATCACCGTGGTCTCGACCGTCCCGACGCTGGCGGCGACCTGGCCGGTCGAGGCGCTGGAGGCGGTGCGCCTGCTCATCTTCGGCGGTGAGGCCGTTCCGCCGGAACTCGCCGAGCGGCTCGCCGGAAACAGCGATGCGACGCGTGAGGTGTGGAACACCTACGGCCCCACCGAAGCCACCGTCGTCGCGTGCGCCGCGCGCTTGGACGGTCGATGGCCGATCCGAATCGGATTGCCGCTCAACGGCTGGGACCTGGTCGTCGTGGACGCGGCGGGTAACCCGGTGGCCGAGGGGGAATCCGGCGAATTGGTGATCGGCGGCGTCGGACTCGCCCGCTACCTCGATCCGGTCAAGGACGCGCAGAAGTACGCGCCGCTGGCCTCCGTCGGCTGGGAGCGCGCGTACCGCAGCGGCGACCTGGTGCGCAACGACAGCGCCGGTCTGGTCTTCCTCGGCCGCGCCGACGATCAGATCAAGCTGGGCGGGCGGCGCATCGAACTCGGCGAGATCGACAACGCTCTGCAGCACCTGCCCGGCGTCACCGGCGCCGCGGCGGCCATCCGGACCACCAAAGCGGGCAACAAGCTTCTGGTCGGCTATCTGACCGGGCCTGGACCGGATTTCGACGCCAAGGCCGCGCGCGCCGTCCTCGCCGGTCGGCTTCCCGCGCCGCTGGTGCCCCGGCTCGCCGTGGTCGGTGAGTTGCCCACCCGCACCTCCGGCAAAGTCGACCGCGACGCGCTGCCATGGCCGCTGCCCAACGCCGCCGATGACGACGACGACAACGAGCTGACCGGCACGGCCCTGTGGATCGCCGGGCTCTGGGATGCCATCCTCGGCGCCGAGGTCGGCGATCTCGACGCGGATTTCTTCGACCTGGGCGGTGGCTCGCTCGCGGCGGCGCAGTTGGTCACCGCACTGCGCGAACGGTATCCGCAGATCGCCGTCGCCGACGTCTACGATCACCCCCGCCTCGGCGCGCTCGCCGAACTGCTGGAGCAGACCACGCCCGCCGTGGCCGTCGCCGACCGGACGGTGCGGCCGACGCCGCGGCTCGCGCAAGCCGCGCAGGTGCTCGCCACCATCCCGCTCACCACGCTCACCGGACTGCAGTGGTTCACCTGGCTGGCGATCGTCGGCAATATCGCGGCTTGGTCCGGCTCGCTGCCGTGGCTGCCTCGGCTGTCCTGGTGGTGGACGCTGGTCGCGTTCCTGCTGTTCATCTCGCCGCTCGGCCGCATGGCGATCTGCGTGGCGGGCGCGCGGTTGCTGCTGCGCGGCGTCCGTCCGGGGCGCTACCCCCGCGGCGGCTCGGTGCATCTGCGGTTGTGGGCGGCCGTGCGCCTGTCCGAGGCCAGCGGCGCGGAGAACCTGTCCGGCGCCCCGTGGATGGTGCCGTTCGCCCGCGCGCTCGGCGCGAAGATCGGCAAGGGCGTCGACCTGCACAGCCTCCCGCCGGTCACGGGCATGCTCGAACTCGGCGACGGGTGCAGCGTCGAGCCGGAGGTCGATCTGTCCGGCTACTGGATCGACGGCGACGTGGTGCATGTCGGCCCGATCAGCATCGGCCCCGGCGCGGTGGTCGGATCGCGCTCGATCCTCATGCCCGGCACGAGGATCGGCAGGAACGCCGAGGTGGCGCCCGGCTCGGCGGTGGCGGGCAAGGTGAAAGCGGAGCAGGAGTGGGCCGGTTCGCCCGCGGTGAAGGTGGGCAAAGCCCAGCACCGCTGGCCCGCGCACACGCCAGCGAGAGCCCGGCGCTGGGTCGGCGTATTCGGCATCACGTCGATGGCTCTGGCCGCCATGCCGATTCTCGGTATCGGCGCCGGTGGCGCGTTCCTCGCCTGGTGCGTTCGCGACACCGGCACGCTCGCGGACGGCGTCGCGCGGGGGTTCGCCGTACTTCCCTTCGCGACCCTGCTGAGTCTCGGCGTCTACGCCGCGGCGACCATCGTCGCGGTCCGGCTGCTGAGCATCGGCCTGACCGAGGGTTACCATCCGGTGCGCAGCCGGGTCGGCTGGCAGGCATGGGCCACCGAGCGCCTGCTGGATTCCGCGCGGACCTTCCTGTTCCCGCTGTACGCCAGCCTGCTCACCCCGGTGTGGCTGCGTTTGCTCGGCGCGAAGGTCGGCAAGAGCGTCGAGGCGTCCACGGTGCTGCTGCTGCCGAAGTTCACCACCGTCGCCGACGGTGCGTTCCTGGCCGACGACACCATGATCGCCGGCTACGAACTCGGCGGCGGCTGGCTGCACATCGGTGCGGCGAAGGTCGGCAAGCGCGCCTTCCTCGGCAACTCCGGTATGACCGCCCCCGGGCGGCGGGTGCCGAAGAACGGGTTGGTCGCGGTGTTGTCGGCGGCGCCGTCCAAAGCGAAGCCGGGTTCGTCCTGGCTTGGCAGCCCGCCGGTCCGGCTGCGCCGCGCCGCGGAGAACGCCGACACGGCGCGCACCTTCGATCCGCCCGCCCGCCTGCGCGTCGCCCGCGGCGTCGTTGAGACCTGCCGCTTGATCCCCGTTCTGGTGACCTTCGCGATCGGTCTCGGTGTGCTGTGCGTCCTCGCCTGGCTCGCGCAAACCTTCGGCCACCTGGCCGCCGCGCTGCTCAGTGGGCTGGTGCTGCTGGCGGCCGGCGCCGTAGCGGGGGCGAGTTCGGTGGCCGCCAAATGGTTGCTGGTCGGCCGCATCCGCGCCGAGGAGCATCCGCTGTGGAGTTCGTTCGTCTGGCGCAACGAGGTCTCCGACACCTTCGTGGAAACGGTTGCCGCGCCGTGGTTCGCACGCGCGGCGACCGGGACGCCCGTGCTGAACCTCTGGCTTCGCGGGCTCGGCGCCGAGATCGGCAGCGGGGTATGGTGCGAGTCCTACTGGCTACCGGAGGCGGATCTGGTGACTCTCGGCGACGGCGCGACCGTGGAACGCGGGTGTGTGGTGCAGACCCACCTGTTCCACGACCGGATCATGGCCATGGACACCGTCACCCTCGGCGCGGGCGCCACCCTCGGTCCGCACTGCGTGGCCTTGCCCGCGTCGACGCTCGGCGACGGCGCGACCATCGGCCCGGCTTCCCTGGTGATGCGCGGTGACGCGGTGCCGGCCTCGACGCGCTGGTGGGGCAACCCGATCGCGCCTTGGTTCACGGGCGATCCCGGGGCGCGCTGATGGCGGGCAAGTTCTACGAAGCCCCCATCGACGAGTACCTCCCGCAGAACGGCAACCGGGGGTACCGGGTTTCCCGGTACGAACTGGAGCTGACCTACCGGGTGTCCGCCAACCGGCTCACCGGGCGCGCCGCGATCACCGCCGTGACCACCGAGGCGCGCACCCGGTTCGCGCTCGATCTCGGCCAGGCGCTGAGCGTGTCGAAAGTGTCGGTCAACGGGATCAAGGCCGCGAAGTTCGCCCACCAGCACGGCAAGCTCGTCGTCACGCCGGCACAGCGGATTCCGGCCGGCGGCGTGCTCGCGCTCGTGGTGCAGTACGGCGGCACGCCGAGACCGGTGCGCGGGCCCTGGGGCGAGGTGGGCTGGGAAGAGCTCACCGAAGGCGCGATCGTGGCCAGCCAGCCCAACGGCGCCGCGTCCTGGTTCCCGTGTGACGATCACCCGAGTTCCAAAGCCAGCTACCGGATCTCGATCACGACCGATTCGCCGTACTACGCGGTGGCCAACGGGATCCTGCTGCGCAAGCAGACCAAGTCCAGCCAGACCACCTGGGTGTACGAGCAGGTCGAGCCGATGTCGAGCTACCTGGCCACCATCCAGATCGGTCACTATCGCAAGCACCGCATCGGTTCTTCGCACTCCCCGGTGCCGATGCACGCGATCCTGCCGCCGCGGCTGCGCGCCGACTTCGATCACGACTTCGCTCGTCAGCCGAGGATGCTCGAAGTCTTCAGCGAGAAATTCGGTCCCTACCCGTTCGCCGACTACACCGTGGTCGTCACCGACGACGAGCTGGAGATCCCGATCGAAGCCCAGGGCATCTCCATCTTCGGCGCCAACCACTGCGACGGCCGACGCGGCGCGGAACGGCTGGTCGCCCACGAGCTCGCGCACCAGTGGTTCGGCAACAGCCTGACCATCCGGCAGTGGCGGGACATCTGGCTGCACGAAGGCTTCGCCTGCTACGCGGAATGGATCTGGTCGGAGGCGGCGGGCGGGCCGACCGCCGACCAGCTGGCCCGCGCCGCGCGGCACAACCTGGCACGCGAGCCCCAGGACATCGTCATCGGCGATCCGGGACCGCAACGCATGTTCGACGATCGCGTCTACAAACGGGGTGCGCTCACCCTGCACGCGCTGCGCCTGGAATTCGGCGACTCGACCTTCTTCGACCTGCTCCGGGAATGGACCATTCGCTACCGTCACTCGTCGGTGACCACGGAGGAATTCACCGACCTGGCCGGGCACTACAGCCTGGTGTCGCTGCGCCCACTCTGGGACAGCTGGCTGCTCGCCGAGCGACTACCGCAGCTGCCGCCCTACGGCGGCGCTTCGACGGCCTGATCAGAACACCAGATATCGCGCGGCGAGTTCCTCGACCAGTGGATGGTCCTCCGGCACGTTGGCCAGTGCGTCCAGGTCGGTCGCCACGGCGATCTGGCGTGGGTCGTCGCGCTCGCCGTCCCGCGGATCCTCGATGAGCTGGCGCAGCAACTTCTCCCGCACCCGGGTCTTCAGCGAATCGTTCATATCTGGGGGCTGCCCGCGCCCGCGCGTGTTACACGGGTGTGAACAGGGTTCCCCAGGGTGTATTGCGTAGGACGGTGTAGATCGCCAGTAATGCGAAGAAGGTCCACATGGTGGTCCGGCTGATCGACGGCAGCCGCATCTTCCGGCCACGCCACGCTTGCGCCGTCCAGTCCAGCACCCAGACCGTGAACGCGAGAACCAGCGGCAGCGCGAGCAGGTTGCTGTGCAGCGCATCGATGACATGCCCGTCGGTGAGGTTGTGCACCGCGCGCATGCCGCCGCAGCCGGGGCAATACCAGCCGGTGAGCGCGTAGACCGGACAGGTGCCGTAGGAGCCTTCGACGTGCGGATCGCGCACGTGCAGCAGCACGGCGACGCCCACGCCGACCCCCGCGACCAGCAGCGGGAGCGCCGCCCCGCGCCACCCGGTCTTCGGCTCGGTGCCCTCGTCCGTCACCGGGGAATGCGCGATGTCCACGAGTCAACGGTAACCGGGCGGTGACGTGCGCCGCTACGGCGCCGACTCCGGCTGCGCGAACCGGAGCACATTGCCCGAGGGGTCGGCGAGCTGGAATCCCGGCCCGGCCGGACCGTCCGCCGGACGACCGGGTACGGCGTAGCGATAACTCTTCGCGGCGAGTTCGCCATGCCAGGCGAACACGTCGCCGACGGCGATCCACACGACGCTGCCCGGAGTGCCGTCCCCGTGGTGCTCGCTGAGATGAAGCGTCGCCTCGGCCCGAGAGACCTGCGCGTAGAGGGGGAACTCGGAGCCGAACCGGTGCTCCCAGTCCACCGTGAAGCCCAGGTAGTCCCGGTAGAACTCATAGGTCCGCGCGACATCGAACATACGCAGGACGGGTATGGGGGCGGCGAACTCGATGGCGGCCATGCCGCGATCTTGGCATCGAGGTCCGACAACCTCGGAAAAAGCACGCACGACTTTTTCTGCCGAAATGATCTTTTGCCGTACGGATCCGGGGGTACTCCCCGATATACACCACGTACACCGGCGTGCAGCGCTAACACTAGCAAGCACCGTTGCTTGCACTGTACGGTGACGGTGGACACAAAGGAGTGCCTGATGCTGGTGAAGTCGATGAAGACGCTGGCGGACGCGTACAACGGTGCGCTCACCGCCGACTACCGTGCCGGACTGCGGTCCCGCACCTTCCGGACCGCGTCGTTGAACGCACCCACCGCCCGCCACGCGGTCATTCCGGTCACCACCAAAGACGGCGCTCGCCTGCGGGTGCACGCGTACGGTCCGGCCGATGGCGATGTCATCGTGCTGATCCACGGCTGGAGCTGCAGCATCGAGTACTGGAACCCGCAGATCAACGCGTTCGCCGACCGGTACCGGGTGGTCTGCTACGACCAGCGCGGCCACGGCGCGAGCGAGCCGGGCAAGTCCCTGCCCAGCAAAGAGTCGCTGGCCGACGACCTCTCGGCCGTGCTGGACGCGACGCTGCGTCCCGGACAGCGGGCCGTGCTGGTGGGCCACAGCATGGGCGGTATCACCGTGCAGGCGTGGGCCGCTCGCTATCCGGAGCAGGTCCGCAAGCGGGCCGCGGCCGCCGTCCTGCTGAACAGCACGTCGGGCAACATCCGCTACGACACGGATCTGCTTCCGCTGCTCAACAAGCCGTTGACGTTGGCCGACCGCCCGCTCACCCTCTTCGGCGCCAGCGTGCGGATGCCCATGATTTTCGCCGAGACGTTGCTCACCGCCCCGGTCCCGCTGCCGGGCGGCTGGCCGACCAGCGCGCTGCTCAAAGCGCGGGTGATGACGCCGCACGCGACCGCGGACCAGGTGGAGTTCGCCCTCGGCATCGTGCGCTCGTGTAGGCCGCTCACCCGCGGCAGGCACGCCGCCGCACTCGCCGACATGGATCTCGCCGAAGCCGCCGCCTCCCTCACCGTGCCCACCACGGTGATCGCCGGCGCCCACGACCGCTTGCTGCCCGAACGCATGTCGCGCCGCATCGCCGATGCGCTGGCGGAAACCGGTCACCTGGCCGCCTACCATGTCTGGCCCACCGGCCACTTGGGCAACATCGAAGCCGCCGATCGCTTCAACGCGGAATTGGCCGCCATCGCCGAGAGCGCGCACCTGCGCGACGCCGCCGCAGGCTGATTCCACAGACGCTGCTCCTGGGGCGACAACCAGCCAGGAGCAGCGTTTTTCGAGCGCGATCGGCGATCCCCTTCCCGCTCCGTCACCGAAACCGCGCCTCGAGTTTCCGGGCGCGCCGATGCCGGATCAGGGCCGCTCACCGCAACTCTCCATAGGCTCCCGTTAACACTTGGCGAACTTCTGTCGACACAGCAGACAGACAGTTTCGGTCCGACGAAGGGAGCAGCGGGTGAATGTCCGGCATGGTATGGCGGTCCTAGCTCTGTCCATCGGAGCACTCGGTGTGACCGCCCCGGCGGCATCCGCGCTTCCCCTCGGGGTCCCCCCGGCGCGAACGCTCTGCGCCGGTGGCGGCACGGGCATCGGCATGATCGCCGCCTACTACGACCCCGACCGCAACTACTCCGGCGACCCCACGCTGTGGATCCGCCCGGAATTCGTCTTCGCGCCCGACCGGCCCGGCGGCTCCTGCGGCGTGACGGTCACGGTCTCCTGGCGGAATTCCGACACCGGGGTGTTCGGCACCATGCCGCCGATCCGGCTCGATGACAACACACCGGTGGAGGAGAACGTCGCGGGCGCGTGGGTGCCGGTGTCCATCCCCTCCGGTCTGGGCCGCGTGGAAGTTCTGATCGCGACCGACTCCCCCCACGTTCCAGGAAAGGGAGTCTTCGTCGCGACGTAGACCGCGGTCCGCGCCCCGGGTACGCGTCGCTGTCCGACCGACGTGCTCACGAAACTCGGCAAGACCTGGGCCGACTCTGAGTCTCTGCGCCTGTGAATGCCCCGCCTGGTTACGCACTCGGATTCGGATCGACCAGGTCGGCGGCATCGGCCCCTGGGCCGCCTGACGCTGCCGGTCCCGCAGTGCGGCGCGCTTTCATGCTCCGGACCCACTGCGCGAGGGCCGCGACCGCCGAGAACATCGCCGTCGCTCCCGCCAGCAGCGCGGTGCCGGTGAGTTTGGCGGTCGAGAATTCGACCTTTCGCAGACCTGGCAGCGGGTATTGCCCGTTACCCGAGGCCCATCGGATCACGTAGCCGACCTGAGTCCCCAGGTCGGTGGGCGGGCCGGAGCCGATCATGGAGCGCAACTCCGGCCCGGCCCCGTTGAGATAGATCAGCGTGAAAGCGACGAAGAGCGCCACCGCCACCGCCGAACCGGTCGTCAACCGAGCCAGCGCCTCGGTGCGGGCCCAGAGATTGGCCAACGCGGCCAGGACGGTCAAGAAGATCGCGATCGTGGCGAGAACGGCCCACTTGCCGCTCAGATTGGAGTGAGCAGGTGGGTTCTTCGACCAGAGGCCGACGAGCGTCGTGGTGATATGGGTTTGCCCGAAGGCATTGCTCCAGATGGTGCCGTCCGGCCCTCCGGTGGCGAGCCACGGTTTGAACAGGAGGGTGAACGTGATGACGCTCCCGACCGCTGCCCCCAGATAACCCCAGTTGTCCCGGAGCAGTAGAGCCAGCGGTCGCAGCACCGTCCGGAGGTGCGGCGCCTTGGCGCGGAGTCGCGGCATCCCGGCCCGCAATTTCGGCAGCCGCGCCCGGAGTGCGGCGACCTCGATCCGGCGTTTTCGAGTATCGCCCGGCGAGCGGCTCGTCGAGGCTGTCTGTTGCTGCCGGTCGCGACTCGCTCGCCAAGGAGTTGGCTGCACCATCTCGCTAGTCCCCCTTGACCAGATCGGTACATGGTGTGCCGTCAGACAACGGCTCGCTACCTACGGAGGCGGGCTGCGGTGCGGCCGGTGGCCGGTAAGCGGTGCCGTCGACGGCCACGCCGGGAGTCGTCGCCGGTGGTTTCGCCACCGACAGCGGATCCGCGATGTCTTCCAGGGACTGACCTTCGGCATTCACTCCGAAGAACCAGGCGACCAGGCCACCGAAGATCATGAACCCGGCGCCGATGAGGTACCCCACCGTGAGCGGGAACCGGTCGGGACTCGGATTGTCGGCGCCGCCGACCAGGTGGCCGAAGAGGAACGGTGCGACGACCCCGCCCGCGCCCTGCGCGATGGCGAAGAAGAACGAGATGGCTTGACCACGCAATTCCAGCGGGAAGATCTCGCTCACCGTGAGATAGGCAGACGATGCCCCCGCGGAGGCGAAGAAGAAGATGACACACCAGAAGAGCGTCTGGGTGGCGGCGTTGAGAATGCCCGCGTTGAACGCCCATGCCGAAACGAAAAGCAGGAGACCCGAGCCGAGATAGGTAGCGCAGATCATTTTACGGCGGCCGATGCTGTCGAAGAGCGGGCCGAGCACCAAAGGACCGATCAGATTACCGACGGCGAACGGGAAGAAATAGTATCCGGTGTGATCCGACGGCACGTGATAGAAATTGATCAGCACCAAGCCGACGGTGAAAAATATGGCGTTGTAGAGAAATGCTTGCGTGGCCATCATCGTGAAGCCGAGGAACGAACGCGATGGGTACCGGCCGAAGAAGATCCGGGCCATCTGCAGGTAGGACAGCCGATCCGCGTCCACGATGTCCAGAGCTTTGCTCTCGTCGACCGGAGGAAGTTCGATTCCTTGCCCGCGCACCTGCGCTTCGATCTCATCGACGGTCCGCTCCGCTTCCTCGGCCCGCCCGTGGGTGAGCAGCCAGCGCGGGCTCTCCGGGATGTGCCTGCGCAGGAAGATGATGATGAGGCCGAGGACGGGCCCGATGAAGAATCCGATCCGCCATCCCCAGCCGGTCGGGACGAAATTCTCGTTGAACAAGATCAGGCTCGCCGCCGCCCCCAATGCCGCGCCGCCCCAGTAGGTGCCGTTGATCGCGATATCCACCCTGCCCCGATATCTGGACGGCATGATCTCGTCGATCGCCGAATTGATCGCCGTGTATTCGCCACCGATTCCGGTGCCCGCGATGAAGCGGAACAGATACAACGACCACGCGTTCCACGAGAAACCGGCCAATCCGCTGCCGATCAGGTAGATCGCCAGGGTCAGGATGAACAGCTTCTTGCGACCGAGCCGGTCGGTGAGCCTGCCGAACACCAGTGCGCCGACGACCTGACCGGCCAGATACCACGACGCCATCGCACCGACCTGCCCGGACGTCAGATGCAGCGCCTCGACGTCTTGCAGCGGCCCGCCCATGCTGCTGACGATCTGGATCTCGATTCCGTCCAGGATCCAGGAGACTCCCAGCCCGACGACGATGAGCCAGTGGAACTTGGTCCACGGAAGCCGGTCCATCCGGGCGGGAACCAGACTTCGCACGACCTTGGTTTGTGTTTCCAGCACTTGACGGATCACCTCGATTTCAGAAGAAGGCCGGACCGCCGCGGAACCTGCGCGACACCCCCGGCCGAACGCAGCCGGGCATCACCTCGCCCCATCGCGACCTCGACCAATGGGGCCGAACCCTGCGCCCGGGACGCGGAAACCCCAGCACAGCGCCGTCGTGAGCCGCAATCGCCTCTCGACATCCGCACTGGTATCGCTCCTCAACGGCCTGAGCCGACCATGGTTACGCCCGATTTACATAGATATTGGATCGTTGTGAATTGTGCCACTAACTGGCGGCTCATTAAAGTCCGACGTCAGTCTTCCCACTGTTGACACCACGCGGAACACGTTGAATGCCATGGCGATCGGGCGTCGGGACCTCGACAGCCGCCGAGGCCGGCGCCGGATCAGTGCGGCCTGTGGTCTTCTGGCGGCAGCCCGGTCCAGTTCCAGGCGTCGCCCCATGCCACGTCCCTTGCCCCGCGATACGCCTCGCCCTGTCGTTTGGAGACGAGAGCTTGCCGCATGCCGTCGTCGGCCGTGCAGACCTGCAGCGTGACCAAGCCCTTGCGTTTGAGCGGATGCCGCAGGATGCGGCCCGGCGCGGGGGCATGGGCGGTCCGGGACGCGATCACGTAGCAGAACTTCTCGTCCTCATGGCCGAGTTCGCCGCCCTTCAACCGCCGGTGCAGGGAGGTCCGGTTGATTCGCGTGCTGAAATGGCACCAGTCCGTCCCCGCGGCCAGCGGGCACACGTGCTGATGCGGACAGGGGGCCACGACAGTCAGACCGGCCTCGATCAAGACGTCGCGGGCGGCCAGGATTCTGCGGTGACCGTCCGGAGTCCCCGGCTCGATGATCGCGACCACTTCCGCCCCCTCGGCCGACCGGGCTACCAGGTCGGCTTGGTCTGCCGCGGAAAGTTCGCTCAGCACGTAAGAGACGGTGACGAGATCCGCCGCGCCGAATGGTTCCCGAGCGGCGAACGAGGTACGCCGCCACGCGGCGGACCGCATCGCCGCGGCGGTAGCGCCGGCCGCGAGTTCGCGCCCGAGCCGCAACGCTTCCTCTACTTGATCGAAAATGGTCACCTCCGCCAAGGAGGGGAACAGTTCGGCCGCGGCCCACAGCGCCGCGCCGGTGCCACCGCCGATGTCGAGCATCGTCCCGGGTCGAAAGCCGGGCGCCCGGTCGGCGAACCGCTCTAGCGCGCTGTGCACAGCGGCCCACGTCGCGGGCATGCGATAAGCGGCGTAGGCGGTGACGTCGGCGGTCGAAGCGAGAATCGGCGACGCTGCCGGGCGCGGGTCCCGGTAGCGCGAGATCAGCCGTTCGACCGAGGCGGCGAGCTGCCGTTGAGGAACGCCCGCGCAGGCCCGGTCGAGGGCCTCGACGAGTTCGACGGGCAGCTCCACCCGAGAAAACTCCTTCGGTCGGTGATGACTGGCCCGTCATTCTGGCACGGCCGCTTCGCTCGCCGCGGGTCAGCGCGTCGCGCCTCCGGGCGGAGGTAGCGCGTGCAGGGCCAGAAGGGCGGTGTCGTCCTCCACTCCCGGCCCGAAGGAGTCGAGCAATTCCCGAAGGGCTTCGATGCCGCCGGAGGCCGTGACGGGCGCCAATGCACGAGCGAATTCGGCGAGAGCCTGGTCGCCGTAACGGCCGCCGTTCTCCGTGACGCGAGCTTCGGTGAGCCCGTCGCTATAGAGGAGCAGCGTGTCCCCGGCTTCGAGCCGGAAACTCCTGGTGACGATGTTGGCGTGCGGGATGGCCCCGATCAGCTGACCACCCCACGTGTGCATCTCCTCCACGTCGCCGTCGGCACGCAGGAGCAGTGCGGGCGGGTGCCCGCCGCCGGCCAAGGTGATGTCACAACCTCCTCGATCGGCTGTTGGCCGGATGAGTCCGAAGATGATCGTGCAGAAACGGGGTCTGTGCCCGTGGTATCGCTCGGTGAGCGTGGTGTTGAGCATGTCGAGTATCGCGGCCGGGTCGTGGGTGTAGGCGGTGGCCGTACGCAGTGTGTACCGGGCCAGTGAAGTGAGTGCGGCGGCCGGAGCTCCCTTGCCGCACACGTCGCCGAGGAACATTCCCCAGCTGTCGGTAGCGATGGGGAACAGATCGTAGAAGTCGCCGCCGACCTCGTCGGCTGAGGCGATGTGGTAGTACGCGGCGACCTCGAGGCCGGGAACCTCGGGCAGCTCGGGCGGCAGCAGAGTGGTCTGCAAAGTGGCGTTCAGACGCTGGAGGCGTTCGCGCTCCCGCTCGGCTTCGTGCCGTGCCCGCAGCAGCTCCGTCTCATAGGCGCGGCGCTCGCGGGCGTCGAAGACGGTGGTGCGGATCAGTAGCGGTTGCCCCTCCCCGCCGGTTTTGACGTGCGAGCTGACCAGTACGGGTAGTCGGCGACCGTCGGCGGTCTTCATCTCCAGGGCGATGCCACTGATGTCGCCCTGCATCCGGAGCAGGGGGGCGAAATGAGTTTCGTGATAGAGGCGACCACCCACGGTGAGCAGGTCGGAGAAGTATTTGCGGCCGACCAGTTCGTCGCGCCGCCAGCCGAGCCAGTCCAGCAGCGTGGCGTTCACTTTGGCGATGCGGCCGTCCAACGAGGTGGAGAGATATCCGCAGGGAGCGTTTTCGTAGAGGTCCTCGGGGCTGTCCTCCAGTAACGCGGCGAACACCGCCTCGTCATCCGTCCCCGCTCCGAGAGCACTGCCGCCCTCTCGGTCGCCCGCCTCGTCCGTCATCCGGTCTCGGCGGCGAAGGCGGCGATGGCGGCGGCGGTCTCGGCGGGAGAACTGAGCTGGGGACAGTGTCCGGTCGCGGTGAGCGTGACCAGCCTGCTGCCCCTGATCCGTTCGTGGACGAACGCCCCGACTTCGGGTGGGGCGATGGCGTCGGCGGAGCATTGCAAGATCAGCGTGGGTACGCCCACCGCGTCCAGATCGTCCCGGTTGTCGGACAGGAACGTGACGCGGGCGAACACGCGCGCGATCTCCGGGTCGGTGCGACAGAAACTATTGGTGAGTTCCTCGCCCAGCTCGGGACGGTCCGGGTTGCCCATGATGACCGGCGCCATCGCACCCGACCAGCCCAGATAGTTCGCGTCGAGCGCTTCGAGGAGCTCCTCGATGTCGGCGGCGCTGAAACCGCCCCGGTACCCGGTCACCGGATCATCGATGAAGCACGGCGAGGGCGTGACCAGGACCAGTCCGGCGAATGCCGCGGGTTCGCGTGCGGCGGCGAGCACGGCCATCGTCGCGCTGACCGAGTGCCCCACGAAGACCACCGGCCCTAGCTCCAGCCCGTGCAGCAGCGCCAGCACATCCTCGACGTAACCGTCCATACTGGAATACCGGGACGGGCTCCACGCCGAGAGATCCGAGCGGCCCGCGCCCACGTGGTCGAACAGGACGACGGTGAAGTCACGCTCCAGTACCGGCACGACCAGCCGCCACATGTGCTGGTCACAGCCGAATCCGTGGGCGAGCACGACCACAGGCGCGCCGATCTTGCCTCGCACGCTCACATGGTTCCTGCTCAATACGTCCACACAGACACCTTCGCAGAAAATTCGCCCGAACGCCCACCCCGGGCAGCTCCGCCCGGCGAGCGCCATCGACGCGGAGCCTCCGGTGACAACAGATGCCGAGGCCGTTGCACCGAGAGCCGCTACCTACCCGGCGTCACACCGGGCACCCGCCGACATGCCTCGAGGTTTGCCGACGGAACTGAGACGCCCGGCCACAGGCATGCGCCCACCCGCGACAGCGGACGGCTGGAAGTGGCCGACGCACACTCCAGCGATTTGCCTGAGACTCGTGTCGTCTCATCCGGCGCACTGCGGATGAGACCGCTTGTCGGCTCGTCCAAGGGGGGGAACGCATCAGATCGGCGCATCCGCTGGCTGTCCCGGCCCGGCGCTGCCAGTCGTGATTCGACACATGACGCCGAGAAGTGGCTTCGCCGCGACGAATTGAACCCCACCTCGAGAGACAAACTCCAGCGCAGCCCATCCTCCCCGAGTCCTCGTTCATCGGGCCGCCGTGTACACCAGAGCCTGGATCGGCGTCTCGTTTCCGACTCGCCGGTGCGGGTAGCTCCGACAGAGGTAACAGCGCGCTCGTCGGCATCGGTTGGGTGTTGGGCGGCAGAGGAGAGGGATCTTCGGTGTCAGGGTTGTGGGCTGCGGGTGGATGGGGGCTTCTGGCCGGATCCGCCTTGCTGGCAGGAGCTTTGGTCGGCTATTTCGCGCGCATCCCGACGAAGATCATCGCCAGCATCATGGGTTTCGGTAGCGGAGTGCTGTTGTCGGCGGTGTCGTTCGAACTGATAGCCGAAGCTCACGAACGCGCCGGACTGGCACCTACGGCACTCGGCGCGGTGACCGGCGCGGTGAGCTACACCCTGGCGAACCTCGCTTTGGCGCACCGCGGCGCCAGGCACCGCAAACGCTCCGGAGATCAGCAGCCCAGCGAATCCGAACAATCCGGCTCCGGGACGGCCATCGCCTTGGGCGCGTTGCTCGACGGCGTCCCCGAGTCCATCGTCATCGGCACCAGCCTGCTCGGCGGCGGAGCCGTCAGCATGGTGACCGTAGCCGCGGTGTTCATCAGCAATATCCCCGAAGGCCTGTCCAGCGCGGCGGGAATGCGCCGAGGAGGCCGCTCCCGCCGCTACGTGTTCACGCTCTGGAGTGGGATCGCGATCATCAGCGCAGTGGCGGCGATGTCGGGTTACGGACTGCTCGGCGGCGCCCAGCCTGCCGTGCTTGCCGCGATCACCGCCCTGGCCGGCGGCGCGATCCTGTCCATGATCGCCGACACCATGATCCCCGAAGCATTCGAAAACGCCCATCTGTGGGTCGGACTGATCACGGTGGCGGGATTCCTCACCGCGTTCAGCCTGTCCCAACTCGAGCGATAACCGCTGCGACTTATCCGACCGGGCCGGAACAACCTGCCACGGTGACGGCCCGCGCCGGTTTCAGATGGATGCTGGCGGGTAGCTGTCAGTTATGACAGCGATGCGAAACCGGCCAACCCGAATCGCAGGGGCGGAGTGGGGTACCGCAGTCCTGGCCCTGTTCACCTGCTTGGTCCTCTCCGTTGGCATCACCGTCCTCACCGGCTCCGCCGGAACCGCCGCCGCGGCGACAGTGTTGCTGGGCGCGGCGATCTCGGCGACGTCGAAAATCCTCCCCTCCCAGTGATATCGCCGCACGACCCCTTCGGTTCGGCTGCCGACGGCTTTCTCATCGGCCCCCGGTTTCCCTTTCGTAGGCGTGGGTAGCCCGAACAAGCGACGCGCGGAACCCCTTGTTGCCGCCGGAGTTTCGCGATCGATGACAATGCGGTGCCGAGTTCGTCCGGTACGGCTGGAGTCGTGTCGCCGGAACTGGGCTCGACCCGATGGGAGGAACGATGGCTGGTGCGTGGATGAAGGTTGTCGCCGCGGCGGCCCTGGCTTGCGGCCCGCTCTCGGTGGGTGCAGGCACGGCGGCCGGTGTTCCGCAGTTACCGCCGCCGCCGATAGGCGGTGGATCGGGAATCGCGATCGATGACGAAGCCGAATGCACACTCACCACCATCGGCTACGACGCGGCAGGCCGATTGGTAGGTCTGACCGCGGGCCATTGCGGTGAACCTGGAGCGCGCGTCACGTCTGTCACCTATCCCAGCTACGGGGTGCTCGGGCGGTTCGTCTACGCCGATCACGAACTGGACTACGCGGTCATCGACTTCGACGCCACACGGGTGGCTCCGGCCCGGGACGTCGGTGGGTTCCGCATCGAGAATCTCGGCGCTCCCGCGCAGTTCCCCGACATCGTCTGCAAGAAGGGCCGGACCACCGGCCAGACCTGCGGTGTCGCCTGGGGCGACATGATGGGCGACAGCCGGGACACCTGGACCCAGATGTGTGTGCTCAAAGGCGACTCCGGCGCGCCGGTGGTGATCGGTTCGACCCTGGTCGGGATGGTCAACGCCTACTTGGGCATGGGTTGTCTCGGACCCGAAGTGGGAACCGACATCAACGCCATCCTCAGCGACATCGACGCTCGCAACGACATAGGCGCCGGATTCCGGCCCATCTGAGCCGAGATCATCGACCGTTCGATGTCACACCCCGACGTGCTGCGTCGTCATCGAGGCGAACCCATCCGAATCACCAGAGAAATCGGGAATCGCCATGAGCACCGCATATGTCGTCGTCACCATCGCCGCTGCCGCCTGGGTCGGCTTCTCGGCGTTCTCGCTGCTGCGGCGGGCAGCGTTCGTCGTGGAGCCACTGGTGGAATACGGTGTGCCGCAATCCTGGTGGACTCCACTGGGGTTGGCCAAGGCCGCTGGAGCGCTCGGGCTGATCGTCGGCCTCTTCGTTCCCGCGATCGGAGTCGCCGCGGCCATCGGCCTGATCCTGTACTTCGCGGGCGCGGTGATCATCGTGCTGCGGGCCCGCTCGTACAAGACCGTGGCGTTTCCGATGCTGTACCTGATCCCGGTCGCGATCGCGCTGGGTCTGGGCGTCGCCGCGTAAAGGACGTCGACACCCCAGCACGGCGGCGAGCACGGCCATCGTCGCGCTGAGCGAGTGCCCACGAAGACCACCGGCCCCAGCAGCAGCGCCAGCACATCCTCGACGTAACCGTCCATCCCGGAATACGGGGAGGGGTACATCCCGAGAGATCCGAGCGCCCGCGCCCACGTCGTCGAACAGGACGACGGTGAAGTCACGAACTTCGCAGAAGATCCCGCGAACGCCCACCCTTGATCGCTCCGCGGCCCAGGATCAACGACGGTACCTACGCTCCAGGATTCGCCGGGCTCGGTCGCGGTGGACGGAGGACCAGGCTTGCACCCGGACCGCCCACCATGGGGCGATGTCACGGGGTTTGACGGTGACCGCGTGCGAGATGAGGTCGGAGGCTTCGTCGACGGTCAGACCGGGGATGCGGCTGAAGTCGGTCGGGGCGCTCATTCTGGTGTGGACCAGTGGCATGTAGACGGAGGTGGTGGTGACATCGTCGCAGGCGATCTCGAGGGCGACGCTGCGCAGCCAGACATCGAAGGCCGCTTTCGAGGCGAAGTAAGCCGACCAGCGCGGACCCGGCGGCATGAGCACGCCCCAGGTGGAGACGTTGACGATATGTCCCTGCTTGCGCGCACGCATATTGGGTAACAGATCGAGCAGCAACCGCACCGGGCCCAGATAATTGACGTCGATGGTGCGGGTGAAATCGTGGAAGCGGTCGTAGGACTCGGCAATGGGCCGCCGGATCGACTTTCCCGCGTTGCTGATCACGACATCGATGTGCCCGTACTCGGCCAGCAGCGTCCGGCCGAGCAGGTCGACGGCATCCATGTCGGTCAGGTCGGTCGGGTAGGCGTGGGCTGCGCCGCCCTCGGCGGCGATGTCGGCGGCCAGCTGTTCCAGTTCAGGATGGGAACGGGCGACCAGCGCCACCACCGCCCCCGCCCCGGCCAGCTTTCTGGCACTGGCCTTGCCGATACCGTGCGAGGCTCCGGTCACCAGCACCACCTTGCCTGCGACAGCCGCGCGCAATGATTCCTCGGTGGGCTGAAACGTCGGATACATCAGCCGGATCGCCAGCCGTTCGGCGAGCGACCGTCCACGATTCGTGGCCGGATTCCCGTTCATAGTTCTCGGATGATCTGTTCGATATTGCGCTCGGCCAGCGCGCTGATCGTCAGTGAGGGGTTCACCGTTCCGGTGCTACCTGGCACTGCCGCCCCGTCCATGACGTAGAGGTTTCGGTAACCACGCACCCGGCCGTAGCCGTCGGTCGCGAGCCCGAGCACCGCGCCGCCCAGCGGATGGGAGGTGAACGAGGCATCCGCGTCGACGGCAGGCCTGGAGATGGGCCGACAGTTGCAGGCCGCGTTGTCGTTCACTTCCCGCGCTCGCTCGAGATAGCCCGCGGCGCCGCCGTCCGGCCAGTCCAGGACCACGCGCCCGTCGGACGGGTCACAGACGAACCGGCCACGGGTGTCGTCGAGCACGATGCCCAACGACGCGAGAAGGGTGACGTCGAACGGCGTCGTGCCGGGGATATACCAGCTCTCCAGCGCCACGGGTACGCCCGCCTCGTCGAGGATCCGGCTCGCGGACGGCGTGCCCTGCGTGCCCACCTGGAACGTGCTGAGCGGCCGGGCCAAGGCCACATCGCCGTTGCTGCCCCAGCCTTCGCCGACGTGCTCGTTCAGGTTCGGCAGCGCACCGGTCTCCCGCGCACGCACCAACAACTCGGAGGTGCCGATGGAGCCCGCGCCCAGGAACAGCATGTCGCAGGTCAACGTCCGAGTGCGCAGCACATCACCGGTCGGGGCGAGTTTGGTCACGTCGACGGTATAGCGGCCCGACGCTCCCGGTTCCTTCGCGATGGCGTCCACGCGATGGCCGGGATAGATCCGGGCGCGGCCGGTCTGCTCGGCATAGCGGAGGTAGTTCTGGTTGAGGTCGAACTTCGCGCCGTTGGAATTGCCGAGGTTCGAATTGCCGACCGTCGCCGACGGCCTCGATCGCAAAGCCAGCTCATCGCGGATGACGTCCCAGTTCCATGTGCCGTCGATACGCTGCGGCGCGTAGCCTGCCACACGAACCTGTTCGTCCCAGGCCCGCGAGTGCGCGAACGCGAAAGAGCTGTAGATGTCCTCCGGAATAACACTGGGGCGCAGGACATTCCGTACCTTGGGGTAGTAGACGTCGTGCATCTCGTGGTAGTCGACCACGCCGCGGAAAACATGCTCGAAGAACCGCTGCTCCGGCTCGATCATCACCCCGGTGAACACCACCGAGCCACCGCCCACACACGCACCGCGCCACACGTCCATGCCCGGGTAACTCGTGACATCGAGGACCCCGCCGAACGGATCGATCGCCAGCGGGATCCGGTTCACCCCGGTGAAGGTGGTGCGGTACCAGAAACCGCGGCCATCCGGGATCGTATCGGTGGCGAAGATGTCACGCCATGGATCATTCGGCCATCGGGACCCGCGCTCGAGCACCGCGACCTCGATCCCCGACTGCGCCAGGCGCAGCGCGGTGACCGATGCCCCGAAGCCCGATCCGACGACGATGGCAGGAACATGGTCGGCCGGATCCGGCAGCGGGGCGAAGATCTCCGGCACCAGCATGCGATACATCGCCGTTCTCGGGCTCGGGATGTAGTTGTCCGCCCATGCCGCGGACGCGGCCGTACCTACACCCGCCAGACTCAGCATCGTCGCGGCACTCTTGACGAAACGACGCCGGTCCATTGGGCCTCCGGCCCGATCCAACCGTCGTGCCGTCACCTCCAGCAACCAAACGTGACAACCATGCGTACTACCTTCCCGTCCCGGTAGACCACCGCATCATGGGGGCGAAAGTCGACAGAACCAACAGCAGCGCTATGTCGCAGCTACTCCTATTATGAGCAGTGGGTCGGGAGTGAGGAGATGTCGATGTTGACTCGCGCGTGGATCCGGTGGCTACTCACTCATGGCGTGCTACGAACCTATCTCCAGTGGGCGGCGCGTCGGGGCGATCCTCTCGGGCAAATCGCCATCGGTCAGGATCGGTTGCTCGGCTCCTCGCCGTACATCGAGGAGATCCGGCGGCGGGGGCGCATTCCCGGTATGTCGGGCGTACACGTGACGGCGGACCACGAACTGTGCCGACTCATCCTCCGAGACCGGCGCTTCGGTGTGGTCACGCCGATCCATCCAGCGCTGCCGAAGCCGATCCGCTGGATGATGGGAAAGACGGATCTGGGACTTCCCAACCTCGCGGAACCGCCCTCGATGCTGGTGGCCGATCCGCCGGATCACACTCGGTACCGACGCTCGGTCCGGCAGGCATTCGGCCCGAAAGCCATCGCCGTGCTGGAGGAGCGGGTAACCGAAGTCACCGAAGACCTGCTCCACCGCATGGAATCGAAGCCTCGCCCGGATCTGATCAACGACTTCTCCGCACAACTGCCCGTAACGATCATCGCCGAAATGCTCGGGTTGCCCGCCGACATGCATTCGACCTTGCTGAGATGGGGAGACACCGGCGCGCCACTGCTCGAGCGCGGCCTGGCCTGGACCACCTACCGCCACGCCATGGAAGACCTGGTCGAGGTCGAACAGTACTTCGACCACTACTTCGACCGGCTCACCGCCGAACCGGACAACCGCGTACTCAGCATGCTGGTGACAGGTGGCGAGCTCACCCGCCGCGAGCAGGTGGCCAACGCGGCCCTGTTACTGGACGCCGGATTCTTGACGACAGTGAACATGCTCGGCAACGGAATCGTCCTCCTGACAAGCCATCCGGACCAGTTGGAGCTGCTGGCCGCGCAGCCGGAGCTATGGCCGAACGCGGTGGAGGAAATCCTCCGCTACGACGGTCCCGTGCGGATGACCGGCCGGGTCGCGAGGTGTGACGTCGACATCGATGGCCAGCACATCAAATCGGGTTCCCTGGTCCTGCTGTCGTTGGCGGGCGCCAACAACGACCCCACGGTCTTCCCCGATCCCCAAAGATTCGATGTGACCAGGGAAAACGCCGCGGAACATCTCGCGTTCAGCAGCGGGATCCACGGGTGCCTAGGGGCCAGGCTGGCCCGGCTGGAGGGCGCCGTCGGGCTGCGAATCCTCTTCGAGCGCTATCCGAAGCTTCGCCTGGACGGCCCGCCGACCCCCCATCCCCTGCGAAATCTGCACGCCTACCGCTCCATGCCCGCCGAGCTGATCGCCGCCTAGCTACCGAGCTCTCCGACGCGCACGCAGGTCCATGAGCCCCAGTTCGATGGAGCCCGCGACGAGCGGTCAGGGTCGCGGTGTGACCGGTACGGCTGATGGTCTTTGAGCCGCCTGGGGGAATCGAACCCCCGACCTTTTCATTACGAGGCACAGGCTGCCACCGGGACTAGGCGGGCCGCAGATGGGTTCCTCTGTTGACGATGTGGTTCTAGGCCGTGGCTGTCGTCGTCGTTGTCGTCAGCCTTGTCGTCAGCAGCGGTGTCGGCGACCTCTTCGTCCCGAACGTTGCTCCCATGTCCTCGGGGCGATCGAACAGTGTCAGTGAGCTGCTCTGATATGCCGTCAAGTCTCGTCCAGTTCCGACGGAGATCGGGTCGTCCGCTACCTTTCCGCTTCCTGCGGTCGGTGCTCCCGACGACGGCTCGGGCGTAGTGGTCGAGGAAGCTCTGATAACGGACTGCTGCGAGGGCGACTCACCTTGTAACTGGAATCACCACATGTAACGAAGCGAACCGGCTATTTTATACCATGTTGAGTACGTTGTGAAATAAGTGTGGATAACTCCTGGTATCCTGGGGATAGGTAGCGGAAGGGAGCGCTCGATGGTTACCGCTCTGGACGTTGCCGGATACGTCTACCGGCAGCGGGGATGGGTAGACGCCTGGAAGCTGGAGAAGCTGATCTACTTCGCACAGGCATGGCACTTGACCTGGGACGGTCGGCCTCTGTTTGAGGACAAGTTTCAGGCGTGGCCGGACGGTCCTGTGCAACCGACGGTGTACCAGGTGAACAAGTATGAGCGCTCCGACTGGGGCTCCACTGTGCTGCCCGGTGCCAATCCTGATGCTCTGTCGCCCGCAACGAGAGTTATCGTTGATGCCGTGCTTGAGCACTACGCCCGCCTCGGGAAAGACGCTTTGGTGGAGCTGAGCCATGAGCTTCCTTGGCAGCGCGCCCGAGGGGACCTTCCAAGTGGTGCAAAGTGCAGCAACGAGCTGTCCGAGAGTGACATGAAGCGCTGGTACACGGCGAAGGTTCTCAGAGGGGAGAAGGACATTCCTGCTCAACCCAACATCCAGCCCGCCGGGGTCCTCGACTCTCCGGAGTATGAGAAGGCTGTGGACGCGGAGATCGCTCGATGGGAGGCAACGCTTCGGCTGCTGGCTGAGCGGTGACACCATTTGCCCTTCCGGTTGATGGTGTCATCGCCACCAATCGGCGACTTACCGGGACTTCCTACAACGTCATCGACCGAGGCAAGCTGGAGAGCGCACTGGCCCGGCCGCTCGCAACTGGGTTCGGGCAACCGCTCTATCCCACAGCTCTCCAACGCGGTGCTGCCCTGCTTGGAGGCTTGGCTGCGGCCCATGCGTTCATAGATGCGAACAAGCGGACCGCTTGGCTCTCGTGCAACATCTACCTGAACGCGTTCAATTCACGGCTGCAAGAGATACCGGAGAACGAGGCCGCGGATTTCGTAGAGGCTCTCGTCGTTTGTCACTTCGGAGTGGATGATATTGCGGCCTGGCTAGCTGTACACCTGGCCTGACGATCTTGCGCCGGTCGCGGCTTATGGCCCTGTTGGGTGGTGGGTTGCACCCAGAGGCGGGCTGGCTGCGCCTGCCCCTTATCGGCCTGCCTTTCGCGCGTAGAGGCTCCGGGGTCAAGAGTCGGCGGATGCCGATCACGTAGTGACGCCGTAGGCGCTCTTGACGCTGGAGGGGCGCGTGAACACAATGCAGGCCACCACACAGCAGGGCCAAGCGGCCGAAGGACGCTCAGTAGTTCGGCAATTGGGAGAGGGGGGCCGAAGCCCCCGGCTGGTCAGCAGTAGTTGTCGATGCGGTCGAGCAGTTCCAGGAACTCGGCGGAGTTGAAGTCGTAGCTGTCGGCGCACCGCTGGCAGAAGTGGCCGTGGTCGGAGTCGAGAACGGTGGCCGCGTCGAAGCAGATGTCGCAGGAGTAGTGGTGTGTGCCGCCGGTCCAGTTCTTAGCCATGGGGTGAGTCCTTCCGGGTCGTGGTGGTCTGGCTGAGGACGCCTCGATCACTGCCCTGGTGGGTGTCAAGGGTGGCGGTAGCCATCACGGAGTGACGCCGTAGGCGCCCTTGATGCCCATCAGGGCAGTGATAGTCCTCGGATAAGCCAGACCGCCTCGACCCGGAAGGACGCTGGCGGCCGAGACTGGATCGGCGGCACAGACCATCTACGGACGTGACATCGGCGGCAACTCAGCCACGGCGACTTCGGCCACGGCCACTTCTGCTGGTGACCGTCCGCGACCGATTTCGACTCCGCCGAGTTCCTGGTGGTGACCACAGCCGGTGGACCGGGCAGAGTGCCGGCCGATTCGTGCTCGGCTGCGGGAGGTAAGTCGGGTACGGCTCCCGGCGTGCCCAGCACTGCTTCGATTGATGCAGAAAGTGACCAGACAGGAACTCCGGTGCGCCCCGGCGGCCGAGTGGCGCCGACGCGCTCGACGCGCCGCGAGCGACGCCCCATCAGCCGCGCTGCGTGTCGCAGCGCGGCGGCGGCGCGAAGCGCCGCCGGGGCGCTCTTGTTGCTGTATGGCGAAATTCGGCAACGACTCGCAAAAGCCAAGGCGCGTCAGGAGAATCGAGCGTATGACTGGTCTCGCGCTGACGCCGGAGCGTCGAACGGAACTGGCCGAACTGCTCGGCAACGAGTCGCGGCTGAAGGCCGAGTATCCACGGGTGGCTGAGTACTTGGACACTGCGCCGATGCTGTCGGGAACCGGTGATGCGGAGGCTGATGCAGCGTTCGACCTGAGGTTCGTGCACTACATGACCGGCGGGCAGTCTTCGGGCAACCCGTACTGGGACATCGTGGGTCCTTCGGTCGGAGTGGACGGGGAACGGCGAGTCGTCAACGGTGGAAGTGCGAAGGGAAGCGTCCGACTGGGCTTCGTCCAGACGATCTTGCAGAGCGTCTACGCCTATGCGATCCCGTCACCGGAGACTCTCAAGTGGGTGAAGACCTTCAGCGTAGGGCATACGGTTGTCGAGCTGGGGGCAGGCCGTGGCTACTGGGCACGACTGCTCGCCAATGGTGAGGTAGACGTACGTGCCTTCGACTCCGAACCGCCGGACAAGGCGTCGAATCCGTCATTTCCGACGTCGGAAGGTCAACGCGACGCCTGGTATCCAGTCGGCGGCCTCGAAGAATTCAGCACTGAGCTGAATGGTGATTCAGTGCTCTTCCTGTGCTGGCCGCCCGGTTGGGGTAACCCGATGGCGTCGGAAGCGTTGGAACTGTTCGAGGCACGCGGAGGTAGCCGCCTGATCTACGTGGGCGAACCGAAGGGCGGCAAGACTGGTGACGACGCCTTCTTCGACCGGCTGTCGGATCGCTGGACGTTGGACTCGTGGGACACAGAGTTTGTCTCCTGGTGGAACCTCGCTGACGTGGCGCAGGGTTGGGTCCGCCGCGGTTAGTTGGGTTCGGAACGAAGTGTGGCCCGATCGATGGTGCGATCGGGCCACGCTTGCATTGCGTTGAGTTAGGACTGCGTGTCGAGCACCATCCGGAAGACGAACGAGTCGTAGCGGTCTCGTGGGTATGAAACCTCCGAGATCATCAGTACTTCACCATCGGCCGCAAGGAAGCGCTGATGGACCGACTTAACGAGTTCGCCTGACGGCACCTCGAGCCATACGGCGTGTGTCGGCACCGGCGGCCGGTCGGCAAGAGTCTCCTCAAGGATGGCGGCGGCGGCTACGTCCGTGCCCGGCCGTTGGTAGCTGTCGGAGATCGAGATGGGCCGTCCTTTCTCCGACGCCATCGTGATGACGTGCTCAACATCGTCGCCTGGGGTGATCCCGAGCAGCGCGGCGAGTTCTTCGTCCGCGGGCGCCGTCGATGATTCGCGTTCGATCCGCACCTCTTCCTCGCTTCCTGCTGCCTCGTTGCCGAAGGTGACCTCGGGGTCTTCCATCTGCCGTTCCGGAGAAACGCGCACCAGTGTCGGGCGGGCCGCGACGAAAGTTCCTCGGCGTTCGATGGTGTAGACGAGTCCCTGGCGCAACAACAGGTCGATGACCTTCCGGATGACAATCTCGGACACGCTGTGTTGTTTCGCCAGTTCGGAGTAGCTCGGTAGCTGCGTCCGGGCAGGCAGGGCGCCACTGCGGATGTCCCGTGCGATCTCCCCTGCGATGGAAACGTACGCGGGCTCACTCATGTGCTCACTCCTCTTCGTCGCGGTCTGTGCTGATGATACGCAACTGCGTATACGCACCGGTCCGCGTTGTGACGACTTGAGTTGTCAACCTGCCTTGCAACTGCGTATACACAAAACCCTTGTGCGTATACGCAGCTGTGTATACGCTGTTGTGTATGCACAAAGGTTGTGCGAGTCGAGTCAGCTGGGAAGTACGCAGCAGCAAGGAGATTGAGCAATGGCACTGAAGGATGTTTGGTTCACCCCGGCGTTCGAGGACGCGTTCCCGATGGGTTTGTTCCTGTTGGGGGAGATTGCGCCGGTGACGGAGTTCAGCTCCGACCGCAACGCGCCGAAGCGTCAGCGGCTGGACTTGGACGCGGAAGGCAACGGCACGGGCAAGCGGCTGTGGAAGGGCACGGTCACCGACCCGGCCGCGGCGAACGCGAAGCAGGCGAGTTTCGACGTGGTGTTCGTCGCGGATGTGCAGCCGGTTCCGGTGGCTCCGGAGATCGCGCGGGGTATGCGTCCGGTGGAGCTGGAGGGGTTGCAGGTCAAGCCGAAGATCGCTGGTCAGGGTGAGTTCAAGTCGATCGGCTGGACGATCCGCGCGACCGGGATCAAGGGCGACAACTCCGGTGCCAAGTCGGCTGCGAAGGCGGCGTGATCATGTCGTTCTTCAACACCTCCGTTTCCGGTCATGACGGGATCACCGCCGAGTACCACGCCGAGCGTGAGGCCGCATACAGCGGCGGTGTGCTCCCGGCGACGGTGTTCATCGAGTTGTTGAATGCGAATGGGTATTTGAGCTTGAGCATCGCCGATGCCCGGTCGCTGCTGGCTCAGTTGCCCGTGGTGTTGGCCGAGCACGATGCGGTCGAGGCTGCGGCGTCGTCGGACAAGGCGGCCTGACGATGAATACGGCGGATCGGTCGGCGGGGATGCGTCTTGCGCGCTGGTCCGCCGTGGTCATCATCATCGCGGTCGGGGCGGCGGCGTTCCGGTTGTCGTTCGCCACGCTGAAGGATCTCGCGGTCCTGGCGCACATTCCGGCGTCGGATGCGTGGCTGTTCCCGCTGATCGTGGACGGCACCATCCTGCTCGCCACCTTCGGAGTGCTGGTGCTCGCCAATGCTCCGGAGCGCCGGTTCTTCGTCACCGTTCTGGTCATCGGCTCGGTGGTGTCGGTGGCGGGTAACTCGCTGCACGCGGTCGCGGCCGGGCGGGAGTTGCCGTGGTGGGCGTCGGCGCTGGTGGCTGCGATCGCCCCGATTTCCCTGCTGGCCGACACGCACGGGTTGGCGCTGTTGATCCGTGCGGCACAACGAGATTCGGCACCCGAACCCGCTCCGCCCGTGGTCGAGCCTGCCGTCGAGCAGGTCCCGGCCGAGCCCGAGCGTGAGGCGGAACCGGTGTCGGTCCCCGATCCAAAGTCCGATCCCGTGCCTGTGGTGCCGGTGCCTGACCCGGTGCGGGTGGCTGAGCTTCGCCCGGTGCCTGATGCGCCGGTCCACATTCCTGTTCGTTCTTCGCGACCGCAGCAAACCATGCTGCCGATCGCTGTTCCTGTTGGGGGTCTGTGATGACTGCTTTTGTTCCTGCTGTGGCCACGGGCGTGTCCGCGCTGGTCACTGTGTTGGCCGGTGTCGGGGTGCTGGTGGACCGGCCTTCGGATGCTCCGGCCTCGGTTGTCCCGGCCGCTGCGTCTTCCTCGGCGGTAGCGCCCGCCAGCCCGGCTCCGGCTGTGGCTCCTCGTGGGTGCGTGATGTTCTGCGAGGACTCCGCGCCGGGTCGGTCGGAGTTCGAGATGGTTCCGGCTTCTCCGGTGCCGGAGGGGTGCCGGTTGTTCTGCGAGTTGGAGCGTGGCCGGGAAGGTGGGGGGTTCTGATGAGTGTCGCGGGAACGGTCATGCTCGCCAGCGGTATGTGCACCGGCGCGTCGGCGTTCTGGTGGCTGCGGTCGATCGCCGTACGCGGCTCGGAGATGCAACCGACCGGTGCTGTCCGTGAGGCTGTCGCGGCGGCTCCGGTCGAGTTGCGGACGGCGGTGTTGGTGATCGCTGATCCCGAGCAGCGTCCGCGT